>JAVJOW010000012.1:0-116421 GCA_040216555.1 Arenibacter sp. | reverse complement strand
ACATTGTCCATATCAGGACCTACCTGAACAGTGACAGTACCCGTATCGCAATTGTCCGTATTGGCCGCTTCACAGATGGTATAGTCTATAGTGTAGGTGCCATCGGCAGTACCGGGGGCCACGCTAACACTGCCATCCTCGTTTATAGTAAGTTCGTCCGTTGGCGTAGAAGTAAGCACTACGTCCGTGGCGGCTACCAACTCCCCGTTGATGGTGTCGTTGCCGAGAACATTGCTGTCTGGTATTACTCCACTTACATTGGTATCCACGCTATAACTGTCGTCTACAGCATCGATTACATTGTCCATATCAGGACCTACCTCAATAGTTACCGTGGCCGATGCACAAACACTGGGATCAGGAATAACGTTACATACCTGATAAATTATAGTAACGGTTGTGTTGGATTCGGATTCGACAGGAGTGTAGCTCATGAAGCCAGTTTCCTCATCAAAAGAAACAGTCCCTAAGGCGCTGCCTCCAATCATGGATAAAGCCGTAATACCCAAATTGTTAGAGTCATTATTAGGCAAGTAATCATCATTCTCCAAAATATTGATCGCCACTTCTGTCAGTGCAGGGGTAGAACCGGAGTCATCCCTCGCCGTTGCCACAAGAGGATCCGGATCAGTTCCATTTGGATTTCCGTCATTGTCACAATCTAGAACCTCCCATTCAACTGTAGGGGTTAACGTGACGCTTTCTGGATTATAATCGCATGGATCCAGTGGATCGGTCCCGTCTGTTTTCTCGTCCTCATTGGTTACCCCATCCCCGTCACAGTCCTCGTCGTTCCATGTGCTGGAAGGAGCTACAGTCTGGTGGGCCAATACAAAATCGCAGGAATCCAACGGATCTGTACTGTCTTCCTTCTCATCCTCGTTGGTCACTCCATCCCCGTCACAATCAGCTTCCAAATAGTCGCCGCTCTGGGTCAAGGTAATATGTTCAGGATTATAATCGCAAGGATCCAAGGGATCCGTGCCATCCGTTTTCTCATCCTCGTTGGTTACCCCATCCCCGTCACAATCGGCATTTTTCCATTCTGTTGATGGAGCACAGTTTTGGTGCGCCAAAACAAAATCACAAGAGTCCAAAGGATCTGTACCGTCCTCCTTTTCCTTTTCATTGGTAACACCATCGCCGTCACAGTCCGCATTCTTCCAATCGGTGGACGGGCTACAGTTTTGGTGCGCCAAAATAAAATCACAAGGATTCAAAGGATCTGTACCGTCCTCTTTTTCCTTTTCATTCGTAACGCCATCTCCGTCACAGTCTGCATTCTTCCATTCATTGGAAGGACTACAGTTTTGATGTGCCAAGATAAAATCGCAGGGGTCCAAGAGATCTGTACCATCTGCCTTTTCTTTTATGTTCGTCACCCCGTCACCATCACAATCCGCATTCTTCCATGCAGTTGAAGGGCTACAGTTTTGGTGCCCTACAACAAAATCACAGGAATCCAAAGGATCTGTACCATCGGTCTTTTCTTTTATATTCGTAACACCATCGCCATCACAATCCGCATTCTTCCAAGCCGTGGTAGGTGCACAATTCTGGTGCGCCAAAACAAAATCGCAGGAATTGTTCGGATCCGTACCGTCCTCATTTTCTTTATCATTGGTCACTCCGTCCCCATCAGAATCTATTGATGTAGCCGAGGATGAATCTAATAACGTTAAGGGAATAGCACCAATCTGATCAGCAGCGCTTGAAGTAAATACTGCTGAATAATCCATTGCACTTCTATATAAATCAAGATTACCTATAGAAAATAGATCCCAAAATGTACTTGAAGAATTCTCCTTTAAATTTGATTTATCGTTAACATTAACTTCATGTGTTATTTTTTCCCCGTGATTGGATTTAAAATTATACACATAGGTATTTCCATAGGAGGATGAACTTCCAAAAACAAAAACAACAGCGATAAGTGAAAAATAACGGGCTAAAGTGCGCCTATATTTCACAAAAGTAATATTCTCCATAAATGATAGTTTTATATCAACTGATCACCATGGCATATAGGTAAAAAATAAATGTAAGAAGTTGGGGCCAACTCCAAAATTACATGCAAGATATATCTAAAAAATCAATACTCATAAGGTTTTCGAGCCATAAATTATATAAAATCTGCCAATAACCGTATTACTCGACAAAGTGTTAATTATTTACAAAATCGAGCTTGAATATATTCTCTTTACTAAGTAAAAATCGTGCATTAACCACTATTTTATTGTAATCTTTTTCTTTATAAAAAAGTAAATAGAAGATTATAAAATAACCACAAGCATCAGATAATTTTATCCGAAATATCTAAAGTCTTCCTGCTTGATAACCAAAAAGGTTTGAACGAATTTTGAATCTCCTTAAAATCAACCCTAAAAAATAATTTACCGACGACAAAAAGTATAGGACAAAGACTACGGACTTCAACAAATCCCAAAATAGTCCACAAAATAAAAATCCACATAAAATGAATGGAACCTAGGAAATAAAATAATGATCCCTTTCAAATCCGGAATATCCGCCAATTAATATTTCTTTACCGTATTTACGGCATTTGCTGGTTGAAAAAAATTAATTTGACTTATTTTTGCCGAAATCAAATAATCAATGAGTTTTAGGGAACAAATTGAAAGAAGAAGGACTTTCGGTATCATATCGCATCCCGATGCGGGAAAAACTACACTAACAGAAAAACTACTGCTTTTCGGAGGCGCCATTCAGGAAGCGGGAGCCGTCAAAAACAATAAGATAAAGAAAACTGCTACCAGTGACTTTATGGAAATTGAAAAACAAAGAGGTATTTCGGTAGCTACCTCTGTTCTTGCCTTTCTATACAAAGACAAAAAAATAAATATCCTGGATACCCCTGGGCACAAGGATTTTGCAGAAGATACCTTTAGAACACTTACTGCTGTTGATAGCGTAATTGTTGTTGTAGATGTTGCAAAAGGTGTGGAGGAGCAAACTGAGAAATTGGTAGAAGTTTGTAGAATGCGCAGCATCCCGATGATCGTATTCATCAACAAATTGGACCGGGAAGGGAAGGATGCCTTTGATTTATTGGACGAAGTAGAACAAAAATTGGGCCTTTCAGTAACTCCTTTAAGTTTCCCTATTGGCATGGGCTATGATTTTAAGGGAATCTATAATATTTACGAAAAAAACATTAATCTTTTTAGCGGGGACAGTAAAAAGAATATTGAAGATACTATTGCTTTCGACGATATAAACAACCCACAGCTTGAAAAAATCATCGGCACAAAAGCAGCCACGGAACTTAGGGACAATTTAGATTTGGTGCACGGAGTATACCCACCATTTGACAAGGAAAGCTATCTTAAGGGAACACAGCAGCCAGTATTTTTTGGTTCTGCCCTGAATAATTTTGGGGTGCGGGAACTGTTGGACTGCTTTATAGATATTGCTCCCTCGCCAAGGGCCAAAATGGCCGAAGAGCGCTTGGTCCAAGCCAATGAAAAGGAATTAACGGGTTTTGTATTTAAGATACACGCCAATATGGACCCCAAGCATAGGGATCGTCTCGCATTCATAAAAATAGTTTCCGGTACCTTTGAAAGAAACAAACCCTATTTGCACGTACGTCAAAACAAAAATTTAAAATTCTCCAGTCCCAATGCATTTTTCGCCGAGAAAAAAGAAATTGTGGATATTTCCTATCCAGGGGATATCGTTGGATTGCATGATACTGGTAATTTCAAAATTGGAGACACCTTAACGGAGGGTGAAATATTGCATTACAAAGGCATACCAAGTTTTTCTCCGGAACATTTTAGATATATCAACAATGCCGATCCCATGAAAGCCAAACAGCTTAACAAGGGGATTGATCAATTGATGGATGAAGGGGTTGCACAGTTGTTCACCCTGGAAATGAACAACAGAAAAGTTATAGGGACTGTGGGAGCCCTACAGTTTGAAGTAATACAATACCGTTTGGAGCATGAATATGGTGCAAAATGTACTTATGAAAATTTCCCGGTTTACAAAGCCTGCTGGGTAGATCCAAAAGACAAGAACAGCGAGGAGTTCAAGGAATTTAAGCGCGTAAAGCAAAAGTTTTTGGCCAAGGACAAAAGAAAACAACTAGTTTTTCTTGCTGATTCCCAATTTTCACTACAAATGACACAGCAAAAATATCCCAATGTAAAACTTCATTTTACTTCCGAATTCGACTAAATAAAAACTCGATTCCCATAAAACTAAAAAACCTTCTGTAAATACAGAAGGTTTTTTAGTTTTTAAGCTTCACCCGTAGGTCCAAAATTCAATGGGATTGGGGGCTGCTCGTAATCCTTTATGGTTCCATGGGCCTTTTCAAAGCGACTAACATTATCACCTAGTGCCTTTAAGAATTTCTTGGCATGTTGCGGGGTTAGCACAATTCTACTTTTAACTTTTGCTTTCGGAGCGCCGGGCATCATACTTATAAAATCTACTACAAACTCGGACACAGAATGATTGATTATAGCCAAGTTGGAATATATACCCTCAGCTGTTTTCTCATCCAATTCTATATTGATCTGTTTTTGGTTTTGATCTTTATCACTCATTATAAAAAATGATTATCTATTACTATTTAACTAAACTGAAGTGAACAATGAACAATTTATTTGTCGATTGTCCAAAAAAAAACCTCGGTGAATTACACCGAGGTTCTAATTATTTAGAATTTCAATTCCTCTTTTCGGGCCATGATTTCATCGTACTCCTCTTTGGAACCTACAATGATATTTTCATAATCCCTCATTCCCGTACCTGCTGGTATTTTATGTCCAACAATTACGTTTTCTTTCAATCCTTCCAGAGTATCTATCTTACCACTTACAGCAGCCTCGTTAAGTACTTTGGTCGTTTCTTGGAAAGAAGCTGCCGAGATAAATGATTTCGTCTGTAAGGAAGCACGTGTAATTCCTTGAAGGATCGGTGTAGCAGTTGCTGCTACAGCATCCCTTGCAGTAACCAAATTCTTATCATTACGTTTAAGAATCGAGTTTTCATCCCTTAATTCACGGGCACTTACAATCTGACCTGGTTTTAAGTTTTCGGAATCACCGGCATCTTCTACTACTTTCTGTCCAAAAATCTCATCGTTCTCTTGGATGAAATCATCCTTGTGAACCAATTGATTTTCTAAGAAGATAGTATCTCCCGGATCCTCTATACGCACTTTACGCATCATTTGACGCACTACTACCTCAAAGTGCTTATCATTGATCTTCACCCCTTGCAAACGATATACTTCCTGAACTTCGTTCACCAAGTATTGTTGTACAGCTGAAGGTCCTTTGATTGCCAAGATATCCTCAGGAGTGATCGACCCATCGGACAATGGCATCCCGGCACGTACGTAATCATTTTCTTGAACAAGAATTTGATTCGACAATTTCACCAAGTATTTCTTAACCTCTCCCAATTTGGATTCGATGATTATCTCACGGTTACCTCTCTTTATCTTACCAAAGGAAACAACACCATCAATCTCGGAAACAACAGCAGGGTTAGATGGGTTACGAGCTTCGAACAATTCGGTAACTCTTGGAAGACCACCCGTAATATCCCCAGCCTTGGCTGATTTACGCGGTATCTTGACCAAAATTTTACCTTCATTGATCTTATCTCCATCATCTACCATAATGTGCGATCCAACCGGAAGGTTGTAAGAACGCAACACTTCATCCTTATTGTTCTTGATCAATAGGGTAGGAATCAATTTCTTGTTCCTAGATTCCGAAATTACTTTCTCTTGGAATCCTGTTTGTTCATCAATCTCTACTTGATAAGTGACACCTTGTTCTATATTCTCGTATGCGATCTGTCCAGGGAATTCTGAAACAATAACTCCGTTGTATGGATCCCAAGAACAAATAACTTGACCTTTCTCGATTTTTTCACCATTCTTAATGAACAATTGTGAACCGTAAGGTATGTTATTGGTACTTAGGGTTATCCCGGACTTGGCATCGACAACCTTAATCTCTGATGTCCTAGAAATTACAATTTCAGATTTTTTACCTTCTCCGTCTTGACTAGTAACTGTCCTTAAATCTTCAATTTCCGCAACTCCACCAAATCTGGCCTCCAATTTATTTTCTTCGGAGATGTTACCTGCAATACCTCCCACGTGGAAAGTACGTAATGTCAACTGTGTTCCTGGTTCACCGATAGACTGTGCAGCTACTACACCAACAGCTTCACCTCTCTGTACCATTTTATTGGTAGACAGGTTTCTTCCATAACATTTACCACAGATACCTTTTTGGGCCTCACATGTCAAGGCCGAACGCACCTCTACTTTTTCAACTGGGGATGCCTCTATATTCTTAACATCGGCTTCCATAATTTCCTGACCTGCCCTTAAAAGCAATTCTTCAGAAATAGGATTATAAACATCATGTAAGGAAACCCTTCCAAGGATACGCTCCCCTAAAGTTTCAACAATCTCTTCATTTTTCTTAAGAGCCTCAACTTGAACCCCTCTTAGTGTTTCACAATCCTCAATATTGATAATTACATCTTGTGAAACATCCACCAAACGACGTGTTAGATAACCCGCATCCGCCGTTTTTAACGCCGTATCCGCAAGACCCTTACGGGCACCGTGAGTAGATATAAAGTATTCAAGAATGGATAGACCCTCTTTAAAGTTGGACAAAATGGGGTTTTCAATAATTTCCCCACCTCCAGCAGTTGATTTCTTTGGTTTAGCCATTAATCCACGCATACCGGTCAACTGGCGAATCTGCTCCTTGGAGCCCCTTGCACCAGAATCCAACATCATATATACCGAGTTAAATCCTTGCTGATCCTCACGAATACGCTTCATTGCCAATTCTGTCAACATAGCATTGGTCGATGTCCAAACGTCAATTACCTGATTGTAACGTTCGTTATTGGTTATAAGACCCATGTTATAGTTGGCCATAATACCATCTACCTGTGTATTGGCATCAGCAATCATTTCATGCTTCTCTGGCGGAATTATAATATCTCCCAAACTAAAGGACAATCCACCTTTAAAAGCGAATTCATAACCCATAGTTTTTATTTTATCCAAGAAATCGGCCGTTGTTGGAACATCGGTAACACTTAATATATTACCAATAATATCCCTAAGCGATTTTTTGTTCAATACATCATTAATGTATCCTGCCTGTTCTGGGACTACCATGTTAAACAACACCCTACCAACTGTTGTTGGAATGATCTGATTAACCAATTCACCAGCCTCATTAAAATCTTTGGCACGTACCTTAATACCGGCGTTAAGATCCAATCTCCCTTCATTAAAGGCGATAACCACCTCTTCATAAGAGTAGAATGTTAATCCTTCACCTTTTACAGCTACCTCTGGCGTAGATTTTCTTTCTTTGGTCATATAATATAGACCCAAAACCATATCCTGTGATGGTACCGTAATAGGCGAACCGTTTGCAGGGTTCAAAATATTATGTGAAGCCAACATTAACAATTGGCATTCTAAAATTGCTTCGGGTCCCAATGGTAAATGAACTGCCATTTGATCACCGTCAAAATCCGCGTTAAAAGCAGTACATACCAATGGATGCAAGCGTATAGCCTTGCCTTCAATAAGTTTTGGCTGAAAGGCTTGAATACCCAATCTGTGCAATGTAGGAGCACGGTTCAACATTACAGGATGTCCTTTCAAAACATTTTCAAGAATATCCCAAACTACAGGTTCTTTTTTATCTATGATCTTCTTGGCGGATTTCACCGTTTTTACAATACCCCTTTCAATCAATTTACGGATTACAAATGGTTTGTATAGTTCGGCGGCCATATCTTTAGGCAAACCACATTCGAACAACCTCATTTCAGGTCCAACGACGATTACCGAACGAGCGGAATAATCTACACGTTTACCTAAAAGGTTCTGACGGAATCGACCTTGCTTACCTTTCAATGAATCGGAAAGTGACTTCAACGGTCTGTTGGATTCAGTTTTAACTGCAGATGCCTTACGTGTGTTGTCAAATAAAGAATCTACTGCCTCCTGAAGCATACGCTTCTCATTTCTAAGAATTACCTCTGGAGCCTTAATTTCCACCAATCTCTTAAGACGGTTGTTTCTTATAATAACCCTTCTGTAAAGATCGTTCAAATCCGAAGTTGCAAAACGACCCCCATCCAATGGCACCAAAGGACGCAATTCCGGTGGAATAACAGGAATTACCTTCATGATCATCCAATCTGGCCTGTTCTCCCTATTTTCTTGGGATTCCCTTAAGGCTTCAACTACTTGAAGTCTTTTCAGGGCCTCGGTCTTACGTTGTTTGGAAGTTTCGGTATTGGCCTTATGTCTTAATTCATAAGACAATTGGCTCAAGTCTATTCTCGCCAAAAGATCAATAAGACATTCCGCACCCATTTTAGCGATAAACTTGTTTGGGTCAGAATCTTCCAAGTACTGATTCTCTTGTGGAATGGATTCCAATATATTCAAATACTCCTCTTCGCTCAAGAAATCCATTTTTTGGATTTCCTCACCGTCGGGCCCCTTGGCAATACCTGGCTGAATTACTACATAACGCTCGTAGTAAATAATCATATCCAATTTCTTGGAAGGCAAACCTAATAGGTAACCAATCTTATTGGGCAGGGAACGAAAATACCAGATATGGGCAACAGGAACTACCAAATTAATGTGTCCTACCCTATCTCTACGCACCTTTTTCTCTGTTACCTCTACCCCACAACGATCACAAACTATACCGCGATAACGAATTCTTTTATATTTTCCACAGGCACATTCGTAATCCTTTACAGGACCAAAAATACGCTCACAGAATAGACCGTCCCGCTCAGGCTTGTGCGTTCTATAGTTAATAGTTTCAGGTTTTAAAACCTCACCTCTTGACTCTGCCAAAATAGCTTCTGGAGATGCCAAACCGATTGAAATTTTATCGAACCTTTTAATGGTATTATTATCTTTTAGTCTAGCCATAACTATATTCTGATACTAATTTAATTCTTGTTATTAGGAATAGTGTTCAAAACCAATCCTTGTTATTCTTCCAATCTAATATCCAAACCTAATCCCTTAAGTTCGTGCATTAATACGTTGAAAGATTCTGGCAAACCAGGTTCTGGCATGGTCTCTCCTTTTACGATCGCCTCGTATGTCTTGGCCCGACCTATAACGTCATCCGATTTAACGGTCAATATTTCACGAAGTGTAGCAGAGGCACCATATGCTTCAAGCGCCCAAACTTCCATCTCTCCAAAACGCTGTCCACCAAATTGTGCTTTACCACCCAATGGCTGCTGCGTAATAAGTGAGTATGGTCCAATTGAACGGGCATGCATCTTATCATCTACCATATGTCCTAGTTTCAACATATAGATAACCCCAACTGTCGCTGGTTGATCAAAACGCTGACCCGTACCACCATCGTAAAGATAAGTATGTCCAAATCTTGGAATTCCAGCTTCATCGGTATAGGCATTGATTTGATCTAATGTAGCACCATCAAAAATTGGGGTTGCATATTTCTTCCCTAATTTTAAACCGGCCCATCCCAAAACAGTTTCATATATCTGCCCGATGTTCATACGCGAAGGTACCCCTAACGGATTCAATACGATGTCCACTGGTGTTCCGTCTTCCAAGAACGGCATATCCTCATGACGAACAATTCTGGAAACGATACCTTTATTTCCGTGACGACCCGCCATTTTATCACCAACCTTAAGTTTACGCTTTTTGGCGATATAAACTTTGGCTAATTTCATAATACCAGCTGGCAATTCGTCTCCTACAGAAATAGTGAACTTGTCCCTTCTAAGGTTACCTTGAAGATCGTTCAACTTTATCTTATAGTTATGCAAAAGATCCGTTACCATGGTATTGCTTTCCTTGTCCGTAGTCCAACTTCCACCAACCAAATGGGCGAAATCATCAACCGCGTTCAACATCTTCATGGTATACTTCTTCCCTTTTGGAAGTACTTCCTCACCAAGGTCGTTCAATACCCCTTGCGAAGTTTTGCCATTCACCAATGTAAATAGTTTTTCAACCAATACATCTTTCAACTGTTCAAATTTCACTTCGTATTCCAACTCCAATTTAGCAAGGTCTTCCTTATCTTCTGAACGCTTACGCTTATCTTTAACCGATCTAGAAAATAATTTCTTGTCTATAACAACCCCTCTAAGTGAAGGTGATGCTTTTAAGGATGCATCTTTTACATCACCTGCTTTGTCCCCAAAGATGGCTCTTAGTAATTTTTCCTCCGGTGTGGGATCCGACTCTCCTTTTGGAGTAATCTTACCTATTAAAATATCTCCAGGCTTAACTTCCGCTCCAATACGGATCATTCCGTATTCATCCAAATCCTTGGTAGCTTCTTCAGAGACATTAGGAATATCATTGGTCAACTCTTCAGCTCCCAATTTGGTATCCCTTACCTCCAAAGCGTACTCATCAACATGGATAGACGTAAAGATATCCTCACGTACTACTTTTTCAGAGATTACGATCGCATCTTCAAAGTTATAACCTTTCCATGGCATAAATGCCACTACCAAGTTTCTTCCCAAGGCCAATTCGCCACTTTCTGTTGCATAACCTTCACAAAGAACTTGTCCTTTTTTAACCTTATAACCCTTTTTAACAATTGGTTTAAGGTTAATACTTGTTCCTTGGTTGGTTTTTCTAAACTTCACCAATTCATAAGTTTTGGAATCCTCTTCGAAGCTTACCAATCTTTGTTCTTCGGTACGATCGTACTTAATAGTAATTTTTTGTGAATCAACATATTCTATAACTCCATCACCTTCTGCATTGATCAATACCCTCGAATCTGATGCTACTTGACGCTCCAAACCTGTACCTACGATAGGTGATTCCGGCTTTAACAATGGAACTGCCTGACGCATCATGTTAGATCCCATCAAGGCCCTGTTGGCATCATCATGTTCCAAAAATGGAATCAAAGATGCCGAAATAGACGCTATTTGGTTAGGAGCAACATCGGTATACTGGATTTCAGAAGGATCCACTACTGGGAAATCTCCTTCCTCCCTTGCAATTACCTTCTCTGCAGTAATTGTTCCTTTTTCATCCATAGGAATGTTTGCCTGGGCAATTTTCATTCCTTCTTCCTCTTCTGCACTTAGGTAAGTAAAGTCATTAATGTTTACTGTACCGTTATCCACCTTGCGATATGGTGTTTCCAAGAAGCCCATTGGGTTCACCTTGGCAAATACCGAAAGTGAAGATATCAATCCAATGTTTGGTCCTTCAGGAGTTTCAATAGGACAAAGTCTACCGTAGTGTGTATAGTGAACGTCACGTACCTCAAACCCTGCTCTTTCCCTTGAAAGTCCACCTGGCCCTAATGCCGACAATCTTCTTTTATGGGTAATCTCGGCCAATGGATTGGTTTGATCCATAAACTGTGATAACTGGTTGGTACCAAAGAAAGAGTTGATTACCGAAGACAAGGTCTTGGCATTGATCAAATCGATCGGGGTAAACACCTCATTATCACGTACGTTCATACGCTCACGAATAGTTCTGGCCATACGTGCCAGACCAACACCAAATTGCTGGGACAATTGTTCACCTACAGTCCTTACCCTACGGTTGGAAAGGTGATCAATATCATCGATCTCAGCTTTTGAGTTGATCAACTCGATCAAATATTTTATAATGGTAATGATATCTTCCTTGGTCAAGACCTGCTTGTCCATTCCGATATCCAATCCCAATTTTTTGTTCATTCTATAACGTCCTACCTCACCAAGGTTATAACGTTGATCGGAGAAAAACAATTTATCTATAATACCACGTGCTGTTTCCTCATCGGGTGGTTCAGCATTACGCAATTGACGATAAATATGCTCAACAGCCTCTTTTTCAGAGTTTGTTGGATCCTTTTGAAGGGTGTTATGGATTATGGCATAATCGCTTTGTGCGTTATTCTCTTTGTGCAAAAGAATAGTCTTCACATCGGCTTCCAATATCTCATTTATGTGATCTTTTTCCAAAATAGTATCACGGTCAAGGATAATCTCATTTCTCTCAATAGATACCACTTCGCCAGTATCCTCATCCACAAAATCCTCATGCCATGTATTCAATACTCTAGCCGCTAATTTACGGCCCAATACTTTTTTCAAGCCGGCATTGGAAACTTTAACCTCTTCCGAAAGGTCGAATATCTCCAAAATATCCTTATCCCTTTCAAAACCAATGGCTCTGAACAAGGTGGTAACCGGTAATTTTTTCTTTCTATCAATATAGGCGTACATAACACCATTGATATCTGTTGCAAATTCTATCCAGGAACCTTTAAAAGGAATAACCCTGGCAGAATACAATTTAGTTCCGTTAGCATGGAAAGATTGACCAAAGAAAACCCCAGGAGAACGGTGTAATTGGGAAACAACAACACGTTCAGCGCCATTGATAACAAAGGTACCGCTAGGGGTCATGTAAGGAATGGTTCCTAAGTACACGTCTTGTACAATGGTCTCGAAATCCTCATGCTCGGGATCCGTACAATATAATTTTAATCTTGCTTTTAATGGAACACTATAAGTAAGTCCACGCTCTATACATTCTTGAATGGAATATCTCGGTGGATCAATGAAATAATCTAAAAATTCTAATACGAACTGGTTCCTTGTGTCTGTAATTGGAAAGTTTTCCATGAAGGTGTTGTACAACCCCTCATTGCCCCTTTCGTCAGATTTAGTTTCAAGTTGGAAAAAATCTTGAAATGATTTAATCTGAATGTCCAAGAAATCCGGATAATTCGGAGTGTTCTTAGCGGATGCGAAACTTATTCTTTCAGTCTGATTTGTGAACATCTATGGACAAAATTTTGATCGTGAATACTATAATTGGGTAGTGTATGCCACTATACACGGTATGTATAAAAAGGCTTAGGTCTAGCCACAAAAAGCGGAAAGACCTAAACCAAAATATTAATGGTTGTCGTTGCTATTATTTAAGCTCAACTTCCGCTCCTGCTTCTTCCAAAGATTTTTTAATTCCTTCAGCTTCGTCTTTAGAAACACCTTCCTTAACAGCTTTTGGTGCGCTATCAACTATGTCTTTAGCATCTTTCAATCCTAAACCAGTTAATTCCTTAACCAATTTAACTACTGCTAATTTAGAAGCACCAGCTGCTTTCAATATAACGTCGAATTCAGTTTGAGCTTCAGCAGCCTCACCACCTTCGGCAGCACCGCCACCAGCAGCAACAGCAACTGCAGCAGCTGCAGGCTCTATACCGTATTCATCTTTTAATATATTAGCCAACTCATTTACTTCCTTTACTGTAAGGTTAACCAATTGTTCTGCGAAATCTTTTAAATCTGCCATTTTTCTATCGTTTAATAAAATTTTAAAATATAATTGTTTTTAGTGCGTACGTATTATCTTTCTGATAATGTCTTAAGGATTCCAGCCAGTTTACCACCGCCAGATTTAAGTCCAGAAATAACATTTTTGGCCGGGGATTGTAACAATCCAATAATTTCTCCAACCATCTCTTCTTTAGACTTAATGCTTTCTAGAGCATCCAATTGATCATCACCAACATAAATTGCCTCGGCAATATATGCTCCCTTTAACAAAGGCTTGTTAGACTTTTTTCGAAAAGTCTTGATCAACTTTGCAGGTGCATTTCCGGTTTCCGAAAACATCAAAGAGGTATTCCCCTTTAATATTGATGGAAGTTCACCGAAATCTTTATCCGAAGCCTCCATTGCTTTTGCAAGCAAGGTATTCTTAACTACAGCAAGTTTTATATCGGCCTTGTAACATGCCCGTCTTAAAGCTGAAGTAGTTTCAGCATTTAATCCGGAAATATCGGCCAAATATATAGTGGAGCTATCCCCTAACTGCGCAGTTAAATCTTGTATAACATTTAATTTCTCTTCTCTTGTCATAATAAAAATTTTTAACTACCAGTTAAACTGCTTTTGGATCCAATGCAACACTAGGACTCATGGTACTGGACATATATATAGTTTTTACATATACTCCCTTGGCTGCAGATGGTTTTAATTTTACCAATGTATCCAACAGTTCGTTGGCATTATCCGCAATCTTATCAGCTGAGAAAGAAACTTTCCCTATTGCAGCGTGCACAATTCCTGTTTTATCCACTTTAAAATCGATCTTACCGGCTTTTACCTCAGCTACTGCTTTGGCAACATCCATAGTAACCGTACCTGTTTTTGGGTTTGGCATAAGACCTCTTGGCCCCAAGACCCTACCTAAAGGACCAAGCTTACCCATAACACTTGGCATTGTGATGATTACATCAACATCGGTCCAACCGTTTTTAATTTTATCCAAATATTCATCCAATCCTACGAAATCAGCACCAGCTTCTTTAGCCTCTGCTTCTTTGTCCGGT
Source organism: Arenibacter sp. (assembly GCA_040216555.1). GTDB lineage: Bacteria > Bacteroidota > Bacteroidia > Flavobacteriales > Flavobacteriaceae > Arenibacter. Next base: position 101,998 of record JAVJOW010000012.1, on the reverse strand, counting down.
GTTACCAAAGCCAAAACCTTAACATCTTTACCGGTACCGTGGGGAAGTGTAACAACACCACGAACCATTTGATTGGCTTTTCTTGGATCAACGCCCAAACGTACCGCCAATTCAACAGATGCATCGAATTTTGTATTGGTTATTTCTTTTACTAAAGCAGATGCCTCTTCAACAGAATAGAGTTTGTTCTTATCTATTTTGCCGTGGGCTTCTTTTTGCTTCTTTGTTAATTTTGCCATTCTAAATTGCTTTTAAGATTTTAAAAAGGTCTATTGCCTGCGACTTTTAAACCCATAGATCTTGCTGTACCTGCAACCATACTCATTGCTGATTCTACCGTAAAGGCATTAAGATCTACCATTTTGTCTTCAGCGATCAACTTGATCTGGTCCCAAGACACACTTGCAACCTTGTTTCTGTTAGGCTCGCCAGATCCTTTTTTAATCTTAGCCGCTTCCATTAATTGAACTGCCGCCGGCGGTGTCTTTACAACGAAGTCGAACGACTTGTCTTTATAAACCGTGATCGCAACTGGCAATACTTTGCCTGGCTTGTCCTGCGTACGAGCATTGAATTGCTTGCAGAACTCCATTATGTTGACCCCGGCAGCACCTAAAGCGGGTCCAACCGGTGGCGATGGATTCGCTGCACCTCCCCTAACTTGTAGTTTAACTACTTTACTTACTTCTTTTGCCATTGTTTAAAATTAAATTTAAAGAGTGTTAATTTGGAAGCAACACTTCTTTTATCTATGTAACAGTTCTTATTAAACTTTTTCTACTTGCATATAGCTGAGCTCCAATGGTGTTTTTCTTCCAAAAATTTTCACCATTACTTCCAGCTTGCGCTTTTCTTCATTAATTTTTTCTACGGTTCCGTTAAAACCATTGAAAGGACCATCGATCACCTTTACAGTTTCACCAAACACAAATGGTATGGCAACACTATCGGTCTTAACAGCCAATTCATCCACTTTTCCAAGCATTCTATTCACTTCGGATTTTCTCAAAGGAACAGGATCCCCGCCTTTGGTCTCACCCAGAAATCCAATAACATTGGTAATTGAACGGATAATATGAATCATTTCACCTCCAAGGTTGGCTTTGATCATAATATAACCTGGAAAATAAACACGTTCCTTGTTTATCTTTTTTCCGTTCCTTATTTGCACCACTTTTTCAGTAGGAACAAGAACTTCTTCCAAATAGTCTTCAAAACCTAGCCTAGCCACTTCCGCCTCTATATAGCCCTTAATTTTGTTTTCCTGACCACTTACAGCTCTTACAACATACCATTTCTTATCCAATACTTCTGACATACAGTGCTTCTTAATTGATTATGTTATTGAAATACAGTTGTATCAATTTACTAAACAAACTATCAACACCCCAAGTCGCAAGCGCAAAAATTATAGAAAACACCGCCACGATCACCATCAAGTTGGAAGACTCCGCCCTTGTTGGTAAAGTAACGTTATTCCTAAGTTCGTCTATAGATTCTCTTATATATGTAATCATGCTGCGAAATATTTATTTTCTTAACTATAAAACAAGGCCTTAAAAAAATACTGACGACATCATCCCAATCAGAAAAGAACCCATTGTATTTTGCACGGGCGGAGAGGCTCGAACTCCCGACACCTGGTTTTGGAGACCAGTGCTCTACCAACTGAGCTACACCCGTATTTGTTGCTCTACCTCCCGATAACCATCGGGATGAGCTACACCTGTTTATATTTACATTGAAAGGTATCCCGCTTTAGCAAGACACCCTCAATGTAAACAATACTATACTAAAATATTAATCTAATATCTTGGTAACCTGACCTGCACCAACTGTTCTACCACCTTCACGGATAGCAAAACGCAAACCTTCGCTAAGTGCAATTGGAGACAACAAGTCAACAATAATAGTAAGGTTATCTCCAGGCATAACCATCTCAACTCCACTTGGAAGATTGATAGTACCGGTAACATCTGTAGTTCTTACATAGAACTGAGGACGGTAGTTATTATGGAATGGAGTGTGACGTCCACCTTCTTCTTTTTTAAGGATATAAACTTCAGCTTCAAATTTGGCGTGTGGCTTAACAGAACCTGGCTTACAGATTACCATTCCTCTTTTTATTTGAGATTTTTCAATACCTCTCAAAAGGATACCAACGTTATCTCCAGCTTCACCTCTGTCCAATATTTTACGGAACATTTCAACCCCAGTAATGGTAGAGTTCAATTTCTCAGCACCCATACCGATGATCTCAACAGGATCTCCTGTATTTGCAACTCCAGTCTCGATACGACCTGTAGCAACAGTTCCACGACCCGTAATAGTAAATACATCTTCAACAGGCATCAAGAAAGGCTTATCAACATCCCTTGTCGGCAATTCGATCCAGCTATCAACAGCGTCCATCAATTCCATTACAGTATCAACCCATTTTTGCTCACCGTTAAGTGCACCTAAAGCCGATCCAGAAATAACAGGACCATTGTCACCATCATACTCGTAGAAAGAAAGCAATTCCCTTACCTCCATTTCAACCAATTCCAAAAGCTCCTCATCATCAACCATGTCAACTTTGTTCAAGAAAACAACGATTCTTGGAATACCAACCTGACGACCTAAAAGGATATGCTCGCGAGTTTGTGGCATTGGACCATCAGTAGCAGCAACAACCAATATAGCACCGTCCATTTGGGCAGCACCAGTAACCATGTTCTTTACATAATCCGCGTGACCTGGACAATCCACGTGAGCATAGTGACGGTTCGCGGTAGAATATTCTACGTGTGAAGTATTAATTGTAATACCTCTTTCCTTTTCTTCAGGAGCGTTATCGATAGAATCGAAACTTCTCATTTCAGAAAGTCCTGCGTTTGCCAATACCGTAGTAATCGCAGCAGTCAATGTAGTTTTACCGTGATCAACGTGTCCAATAGTACCTATATTTAAATGCGGTTTGGAACGATCAAATGTTGCCTTTGCCATGTTTGTTAATTTTAATTCTTAGTTTATATTAGTGTACAAATAATGCCTTAATTGAGCCAATGATGAGATTTGAACTCATGACCTCTTCCTTACCAAGGAAACGCTCTACCCCTGAGCTACACCGGCATCTTTAATTTTAACAATTGGGCCAGGCCCAATCTAAAACTATAACCCTATACCCAAAGTTTAAGAGCGTTGACGAAGTTTACCCTCGGCGTCGCTCAGGACAGGATAACATAATCTTGTCCATTTAATTTTAATTGCGCAAAGCCCCATCGAAGGAGCTTTTGCTTTTAAAATTTAGAGCGGGAGACCGGGTTCGAACCGGCGACATTCAGCTTGGAAGGCTGACGCTCTACCAACTGAGCTACTCCCGCTTTTATAATTTTTAGGCAAACCTAAAAATTAATTTCATTATTTCAAAAAAAACTTTCTGTATTTTCATACAAAGACCATTTAAAGCCTTTTGTGGGGAGAGCAGGATTCGAACCTGCGAAGACGTAGTCAGCAGATTTACAGTCTGCCCTCGTTGGCCGCTTGAGTATCTCCCCAAACCATATTTTAAAGAACCTAAGAAAATATAAATTTTCTTTTTTATGAGTCGATAGAAGGACTTCCCTCCACAACCCGCCAGAACAACTCTTTCGGGCTGGCGCTCGGGACAAACTTCTCTCCCCGCACGCTTTTCAAACTCTTTCAAAATTTCAAACAAAAATAATACTATTTCTGTTTTTTTTAGAGCCGATAGAGGGACTCGAACCCACGACCTGCTGATTACAAATCAGCTGCTCTAGCCAGCTGAGCTACATCGGCTTTTGTTACTTTTTTCGTCAAAAAAAAGTCCGCTATTTCTAACGGACTGCAAATGTAGATATTTATTTATTTAATCAAAACATTTTTTGATAATTTTTTTACGCATTTAATCTTATTTTTTCTTTTCGCTTAACCAACTTCCTTTCCAAGGAACTACATGCTGTGTCCACTGCTTCTTCAAAGGACTTACATTGTTTTTTTACCACAAACTTATCTTTAGGAACCAACACCTTGATTTCCACAATTTTATTCTCCTTGGCACTTGTGTTTTCAACCTTAAGATATACATCAGAACTAATTACCTTGTCATAAAACAGTTCCATTTTATTCAATCTTGCCTGAATAAAGTCAATAAGCTTTCCGTCTGCAGTGAAATTCACCGATTGTGCATTTACTTTCATAGAATGAAGTTTTAAAAGAGTTAAACATTAAAATAGATTAAGACCGTACTATTTCTTACTTCTAGGATGAGCGGAGAAATGTACCTTCTTCAATTCCGCAATACTATTATGGGTATAAACCTGGGTTGATGCCAAACTGGAATGCCCCAATAATTCCTTTACAGAATTTAAATCAGCACCCTTATTCAGCAAATGCGTGGCAAAGGTATGTCTTAAAATATGCGGACTCTTTTTTACCTTGGCCGACACTAAACTAAAATACTTATTTATAATTCTATAAACAAGCGTTTCGTACATTTTATTGCCTTTACCCGAGAGAAAAATATATGCGTCATCCTCTATTACTTTTAAGGCACTCCGTTCAATATTATATTCCAAAAACAATTCCTTGGTAGCCTCCAAAAGAGGAATGATCCTTTCCTTATTGCGCTTCCCCAGCACCTTTATTGTCATAGCCTGAAAATCCACATCTTTTACCTTTAGGCCAATCAGTTCCGCACGTCTTATGCCGGTAGTATAAAGCAATTCGATAATCAACTTGTCTCGCTTACCTTCAAAATTATTCTCGAAAGGAATCTGGGAAAGAACATCCTCCATCTCCATTTCTGAAAATGGTATCTCTATTTTCTTTGAAGTTTTGAGCGCTTTATGTTTTGATAAGGGGTTAATGGTCAGAATTCCAACTCCCAAAAGAAACTTATAATAAGCCTTTAAGGATGCCATTTTACGATTCACGGACCTGTTGGAGACTCCTGATTCCACTAGGGAAACTATCCAACTCCTAATCAGGTTATAAGATACCTGGGCAATATCCTCAAGGCTATACTCCTGCCTACAAAAATTTTTAAATTCAACTATATCGTTCTGATACGCTTTTGTGGTATGAGGAGAATAGTTCTTCTCCAACGATAAATATGCGATAAATGATTCTATGGACATATCCCAAAGTTACAAAAGATAACCCCGGATAAGAGTAGGACACAAAAAAAAAGTCCCACAATAAGTGGAACTTTTTAGACTATTATTAATTCAAGTGGATTTAGATTTCCTCCTTATCCCTTAGACCTTGAATATATTGAGCTTTCTGAATCTTCGCTCTGTTCTCTACAGATGGCTTTGTAAACTGCTGACGTTTTCTCAACTGTCGCATTGTACCTGTCTTGTCGAACTTACGCTTGAAACGCTTTAAAGCTCTATCGATGTTTTCTCCTTCTTTTATTGGTATTATTAACATGGGCAATAACCTCCTCTCTTTTGTGATTAAGGCTGCAAATATATACCTTAAAAATGAATTACAAATAATTATTTTAAAATTTTTCTGGCAATGACCACTTTCTGTATCTCGGTTGTACCTTCCCCAATAGTGCACAACTTGGAGTCCCTATAGAATTTTTCTACTGGAAAATCCTTGGTAAACCCATATCCGCCGTGTATCTGCACTGCCTCATTGGCTACTTTTACACATACTTCAGAAGCATACATTTTGGCCATAGCCCCCAATTTGGTAACATTCCGTCCTTCATTTTTAAGGAAAGCCGCCTTGTGCAAAAGCAATTCCGAAGCCTCAATTTCGGTGGCCATGTCGGCTAGTTTAAAGGAAATACCTTGAAAATGGCTAATCGGTTTTCCAAACTGCACCCTTTCCTTTGAATATTTCAAGGCAGCTTCATAAGCCCCTTTGGAAATTCCCAAGGACAACGCTCCTATGGATATTCTCCCACCGTCCAAAATCTTCATGGACTGCACAAATCCTTCCCCTACTCCCCCTAATCTATTTGAGTCCGGAATTTTACAATTATCAAATACCAATTCTGCCGTTTCACTTGCCCTCATTCCCAGTTTGTTTTCTTTCTTTCCACTGCTATAGCCTGGTGTTCCCTTTTCCACTACAAAGGCAGTCATACCATGACTATCCCCTTTCTCCCCAGTTCTTACCACCACCACGGCAATATCCCCACTCTTACCATGGGTAATAAAATTCTTGGCTCCATTCAAAACCCAGGAGTCACCCTCCTTGACCGCTGTGGTACTCATACCTCCGGCATCGGACCCGGTATTGTGCTCCGTAAGGCCCCAAGCTCCGATCCATTCGGCGGTAGCCAATTTTGGAATCCATTTTTTCTTTTGCACCTCATTCCCAAAACTAAGGATGTGGTTGGTGCACAATGAATTATGTGCTGCCACCGATAATCCGATGGAAGGATCTACCTTGGAAATCTCCTCAATTATAGCCACATATTCATGATATCCCAAGCCTGAACCACCTAATTCTACAGGAACCAATACCCCCATAAATCCCATTTCCCCAGCTTTCTTAAAAACCTCAACAGGAAAGGTTTGGGCCTCATCCCATTCCATTACATAGGGCCTAATATATTGTTCAGCAAATTCCTTGGCAGAGGCAGCCACCATTTGTTGAGTTTCAGAGTAATCAAAACTCATTGTAGAAGGGGTATCGATAACCATTATTAGCAATTTTTTTTATAATTGCAAATATAACTTAATTATATCTAATTTTTCCGAAGGGAAATCTTCGATTTCTATTAATTCATCAAATGAAGCTATACCACCCTTCGCTTCCCTGAGAGCTACAATACGCGCCGCCACTTCATATTTTATGTAAACCAGTTTTGATATATCCCTTGAAGATGCTTGGTTAATATTGATTTTTGGTATAGTCGGACTTTCCAAAATCCTATAGTAGTTCAGCACTCTTGCAACCACCTCCGGCTCAAGACCATAAACGTGACCTAATTGCTCCTCTACCAAAAAACCTCCCAAGAGGTCCCTGAATTTTACAATACGCCGGGACAATTTATCCCCTATTCCATTAACAGACTTCAATTCATCTACAGTAGCACTATTAAGGTCCTTGATCTGGACACTTTTAGAGGTGTCCGGCCCTGATACGGATTTCAAACTCTTTGGTGAACGGGCCCCACCGTCAACTACCGACTCCACAATTCCCTGACGAGTCCATGCGGGAAACTTAAAATATGGACGCAAATTTTCCAACAGGGAATCCGAAATCAATGTTACCTCTTGAAATTCCTTGGCGGAATTAACAAATTGGTTCTCAGACCTAAAAACATGTAATCTATCTATTTCCTCAGTAGACATCCCCAAAATATAACCCTTGTAATCTGTAATATAATTGGGATTAAATGGATAGACCAAGATCGAGTCCTTCTTTGAGTTACGACCTCTCAGTTCCTCCATTTTGGCTTGGTATTCCTCATCGACCGTTAGGGAATCGGCCTTTTCCGATATAGGATAGGATTTAACAACAAAATATACTGTCTGGAAAATAGCAATGAGAAGCAATAAAAAGAAAATCCCACTTCGCTCCTGTTTATTGAACTTAAAGTGGGATTTAAACGATTTTCTGTTCACGGCTCAAACTTTATGTCTTAAAAGCACTTTTCCATTATTCATATAATGCTCCATGGAAGATTAACTCCCTGCACCAAAAGCTTCGCTTTAAAAGCGGCTAAATTCCAAATGTAACTCTTCCCAAATCTAGGTTAGTTTTAATCTAAATATAGTAAAAATGTAATAAACTTAAATGTTAGGCCGAACATCATTAGTCTAACTATAGCAAAACTTTTCCTCTTTAGTTTCTTAATAGGTGATAATGTAGAATATGAACGTATTCCTTCGATTGTATCCAAAAGAAAATCCCACCTAATTCCATATAAGGAAATTAGGTGGGATTTATATTTATTGTCCTAAGTCTTTAATTATGCCTTTCCCTTTTTTTTGTAAAGCAAATTGGCCTTAAGTTTTACCAAATAGTCATCTAGATCTCTTTTCACCTCACCGGACATTAGATAAAGTCCAATAATATTGGGGAAGGACATAGCCAAAATCATCATATCCGAAAAATCCAAAACCGCTCCCAAACTCACCGATGCACCTACTACCACAAAAACTAGGAATAACATCTTATATACAAATTCTACTTTTTTACTTTTCCCAAAAAGATAGGTCCAAGCCCTCATCCCATAGTAGGACCAGGAAATCATGGTTGAAAATGCAAATAGGAACACTGCCAAGGCCAAAACATATGGAAACCATGAAAGCACACTTCCAAAGGCATCCGAAGTTAATTGGGCACCCGCCATTCCCTCTACTTCGTGCATGCCTGTAAATATTAAAACCAAGGCGGTCAAAGTACATACCACCACCGTATCAATAAAGGGCTCCATAAGGGCCACGAAACCTTCGGAAGGCGGATGATTTGTCTTCGCCGTGCTATGTGCTATCGCAGCAGAACCAACTCCGGCTTCATTGGAGAAGGCCGCCCGCTGAAAACCAACGATCAAAACTCCTATAACACCACCTTTAAGGGCACTTGGGCTAAATGCCCCATCTACTATAGCCGCAAATGCAGGGCCAATATTTTCAATATTCATGATGATTACCGTTAAGGCCGCCAGAATATAAATAGAAGCCATAATTGGTACTACCCTCCCTGTTACATTGGCTATACTATTGATTCCACCAATTATTACCACACCAACGAGAATTGCCGTAATTATTCCAAACCAAAATCCATTGCCCTGTAAGGCAGGGAACTGCCCGGAAAGCTGTTCAAAAGATTGATTGGCCTGAAACATATTTCCACCTCCAAAAGAAGCCCCTACTGCCAAAACGGCAAAGAGACCGGCAAGTACCTTTCCCAAACCTTTTAAATTTCTTTTCTCCAGACCATAGCGCAGATAGTTCATTGGACCTCCAAAAACACGGCCATCAGGAAGTATATTACGGTATTTGACCCCTAATGTACACTCCACAAATTTGGAAGACATTCCCAATAGACCACAAACAATCATCCAAAATGTTGCACCGGCACCTCCCAAGGAAACGGCCACCCCTACCCCTGCAATATTTCCAAGTCCGACCGTACCGGAAACGGCTGTCGCCAGGGCTTGAAAATGGGTAACTTGTCCCGGGGCATCGGGATCGTCATATTTACCTTTCGCCAAATCAATGGAATGTCTAAATCCCCTAAAATTGATAAAGCCCATTCTCAACGTAAAGAAAATAGCTCCGATTACCAACCAAATGACAATAAATGGTATTGCCTTTTGCTGAGGATCTCCATTGGGATGGGTTATAATAACCGGCTCATCATATTTAACCTCTGCCAAAAAATGGGCTCCTTGCTCAATTACGTGTTCCGAGTTCTCTGAATTATATATTACCTCACCTTCCTTGGCCAAATATTTTAATTGGCCGTTGACAGGCGATGTTATTGTTTCGGCGGTGCCATTACTTTTTGAAATAATTGCAATATCATCCCCTTTTTTTACTTTTTGTCCTTCGGGCTTCAACCACTCCTTTAACATAAACTTATCCTTTGTTTCCGGAGACCAGCCTGGAATTCCAATACGTTTCACATCCGCATACACTACGGGATCATAAATACCAATGGCCGCAAAAGGATCCCAAAAAAGAACGGATCCCAAAGCACTTACGGCAGGTGTCATAACTCCATTAAAAAATTCGGTAATTGCCTCGGTAGGTACTTTGTACTCCTTGGTAACCTGCAAGCCTTTTGCATCGGTAATAGTAACAGTATAGGGAAGGCCTTCTACAAGGTTAGTGGCCTGATTGGCGGTCAATGGGGTGTTTTGATTACTCCATTTATACTGATAGGGTGGTGTACCTCCGTCAACCTCTAACTTTACAACACCATCATTGATGTTGTTCGAAGGATTGTAAACAGACCCCTTTACAACAAGATCTTGGGAAAATATTACAAACGAAAACAGTAAAAAAATGGAAGATATATAATTCTTCATAAGTAGCTTGAAAAGTTTAATTTTGTTGGTTTAGCTTCTAATATCCCGGCAATATCCTAAAAATAATGCTTGGAATCAAATATAATTGTTTATATACTCAATCTATATGGAACATCTCATTTAATTTTTTTATTTGCTCTGGTCTTCCCAATACTATTACCTTTCCCTGCGGTTGTAATTTCAAATCGGCCTCGGGATTAATTATATAATTGCCATTTGGCTCAATATATCCAATTATAGTGCAGCCTGTCTTCCTTCTCAAATCCAGATCGCGCAAGGAATGATTATCTACCTTTGTCATAAAACTTTCTATGGTTACCTCTTCCAAATTGGTAGTATTCTCTCCTTCGGTTGAAAGTTTGTCCATAAAGGTTATAAGGTCTGGTATGACCACCAAGGAGGCCATATGATCCCCTCCTATCTTATCGGGCATAATTACCTTGTCCGCCCCCGCTAGTCTTAATTTCTTTTGGGAAGTTATTTGGGAGGCCCTACTGATAATAAACAGGTTTTTGTTCAATTGTCTGGCAGAGAGTACTACAAATAGGTTGGCAGCATCATCGGGCATAGCGGTAATAAGGTATTGCGCTCTATCTATTCCGGCTTCTATCAGAGTATCATCTTCATTGGCATCACCTTCAACAAAGAGGATCTCTTCTTCAAACTTTTCTATGACTTCCCTATTTTTTTCAATGACTACATAGGGCCGGTTATAAGCCTTTAATCTTTCCGCTGCCTGATTTCCATTTCGGCCAAAACCACAAATAATTACATGACTGCTTAAACTACTGATTTTATTTTTCACCTTTTTTTTCTTTAGAAGTTGAAGCGAATTACGACTCAGGATATATTCGGTTATTACCGAAATTGCGAATGCAAATATAAATACACTTGTAACAATTAAAACAACTGTAAATATTTTGGCCTCGGTATCCAACGGACGTACCTCAGAAAAACCAACGGTGGTTACCGTAATAATGGTCATATAAAAGGCATCTATCCAAGTATAGTCTGATAGGAACCTATATCCTAATACTCCGAACAACAAGACCATGACCAATAAAGCCAATGCCAAATACATTCGGGAACGAAAAAGTCTTAACATACTTAAAGATCAAAAACAGAGGTTCTTTTGGTATAAAGCAAGTCCTTTATCCTTAGCCAAAAGGCCATAAACAAATAAAGGGCAAATCCAAAGCCCAAGGTAACGAAAGTAAGATATATAAAGGATGTACGAACTACTCTGGTACGTATTCCCAAACGCTCGGCTATTCGTCTACAAACCTCAAATCCTCTTTTCTGAAAGTAATAAAGTACCGTATAGAAAATGTTCATGCCTTAAAATTAAGGTTTTCTATTCAATAATTGATGGCCCACAGCACATTGCAAACATTTATTTTTTGTACAGTATTCATTGTACAGTTGTATTACGGCCTGACTTTCTTTGGCTGAAGGAAATTGTAATTTAAGAGACTTAAACTTAGCAATAACCGTATTGCTTTCTGATGTTATACCCGATATAATATTTATTATCTCTTCTGGCACATCCCTTCCCATATGTTTTGCAAAGTTAAATTTTATGGGAAGAATTGTATTTACAATCAATAAATCCACAAATTTTTTGGTTAGTATCTTGACATATTTCTTGGAGACTTTTCCAAAAGTATAATGGTCGTTCCAATATTCGCTGGCCGATACTTTAAAAACCAAATAAATTTCCTCAACACTTTTGGCATTGATAACCTTACTAAAAAGGTTTTGGTGCAACACATACAAATTGGCTAATTGGGACAGTCTGATGGTAGGAAAATTTGATGGACGCAGTTTAAAAAACTCCGGTTTTTGATGTGGCGGTTCCAGGAAATGAAACTTGGCCTTTAAAAAAGCAAATTCCTTTTTTAAGCTATCAAAGTAAATATCGCCAATATTATCTTCATCCAAGAATCCTGCAAAGCCATAAAGCAAACTTTCCATTTGAAATGCATTGTCCTGTATTTTGCGCACCACTGGGAAAGGAAGTCGATTGGCTATTTCAAAAAAGGGCTCACCATTTATTTTAAGTCCAAAATTCTTGGAAAGCATTACAAAAAACACGCGCTCCCAATCATTGTTGGAAGCTTTTAACAGTTGGGCCACCAAATCGGTTTTCCTCTCCAAACGCTCAAAATAGAGAACCTCCAACCAATTCTGTAAAACAAAATTAGAAGTGTCGGCAATCTCATTTTCACAATTTATAAATGAGCGCTCTTTGTGGTAGAACAATTTTTGATACTCCTGTAAAAGACTGGATGAAATATAGTCCCTAAGTACCAAAGTGGGAATAACCGTATTATCGCTTCTGAAGACCTCACAATCGTCCTCCCAAACCACATGAAGTATAACATTTTGGTAATTGGGATCTACTTCGTGATTGTGGGCGTACCAATCGGAAGATTTAATATGCATCTCTACCGTACCGGCCCACAACTGTTCATCTATTTGAATCTTGGCATTAAAGAAGTCGGGGCCGGACAAAAGATTATGGGTTCCTACATCCAATATTTGTATAGCTTCATCTTTGGAGCTTTTTAAATTCCCCAATTGAAGTTTTTTATACTTCCAAATAAAATGCAAAAGATCTTCCCGCATCTTCCAATGTAAAGAAAAAACCGATACTCCACAAGGTTACATGAAAGTAAGATACGTTCTGCCAAGAAGCCATATATACCTTAATCCTGCCAAGGCCAGACCTCAAATATTTTATTCGGCTACTTCACCTTCCCAGTTCATAAACCCGCCCAGTAAATTATAAGCATTTTCAAAGCCCAACTTGTTCATGATGGCACATGCCTGACCACTACGTTGGCCAGACCTACAGTAGACGTAATAGTTCTTTGTCTTGTCCAGCTTTTCCAATTCCGCTACAAACTCTTGCCCCAGGTATATATCTATATTGGTAGCATTGGGTATATAACCTTCTTCTACCTCATCTGGAGTCCTCACATCCAATAAGAAGGCATTCTCGTCGCTTTCCAATTGTTCACTCCACTCTTCCTGTGATAAATCTGCCATTTGTTTTATTATTTAATTTTCAAAAATAATGCTTTTATAAAAAATCCTCCAACAATTGAGGCACAAATAAATACGTACCTGGCGTATTCAAATACTCCAACCCAAATTTTACGTCTTCGGTAACATTTGCATATTTAACAAATTTTTATCATCAGTACTATTGCAGCATTTGATTTATTTCATACATTTGTATATACAATTGTTGTAACGACATGAATGTAGAAAAAATTATTAAAACTGAAAAGCAAATTCCCGTAGGAAGCAGGACGATGATACATTTGAGTCTCGTAGAGAGCAAGATCAATGAAATCATGACCGCAGCCCTAAAACCCCATGGAGTGTCCCTGCAACAGTTTAATGTGCTCAGAATACTAAGGGGGCAAAAAGGGAAACCGGCCAATCTTTCCACCTTAAACGAAAGAATGGTCACCAAGATGAGCAATACCACTAGGTTGGTAGACAAATTGATATTAAAGGGTTACGTAGACCGAATGGTGTGTCCGAGCAATAGAAGAAAAGTCGAAATAAATATTACTCCTGAAGGCGAAAGCGCCCTTTCCTTAATGGATATCGCACTGAAAGAGGCCGAGGATGAGTTATTAAAAAACTTTTCGATGGAAGATTTAACCGCCTTAAATGGCCTATTGGATAAATTTTAATAAACCTAAAAACGAGTATTAACAATCATTAAATTCAAAACATGAATTCATATATAGAAAATTTGAATTGGCGATATGCCACCAAAAAATTTGACGCTTCCAAAAAGGTATCAAAGAAAGATTTAGAAAATTTATTGGAAGCCACTTCCTTAAGTGCCTCCTCCTACGGATTGCAACCTTATGAAATTCTGGTTGTAGAAGATGCTGCATTGAGAAGTAAATTACAACCAGCAGCCTGGGGACAATCCCAAATAACAGAAGCTTCCCACCTAATAGTGTTGGCCAACCAGACCACTTTCGGGGAAGAATTGGTAGATGATTATTTAGACAATGTAAGTGAAACACGTGGTATTCCGTCCAATGATCTTGAAGGGTACTCCGATTTTATGAAGTCCAAATTAATGCCGTTATCCGAATCGGCCAAGGCTACTTGGACTGCTAGACAAACCTATATAGCATTGGGGAATTTACTGTCAGCAGCTGCCGATTTAAAAATAGATACCTGCCCCATGGAAGGTTTTGATAGTGCCCAATTCAACGAAATGCTCGGACTATCCAAAAAAGGGCTTAACGCGGCCGTCCTTGTGGCTATAGGCTATAGGTCCCAGGAAGATAAAACACAACATTATAAAAAAGTTCGTAAAACGAAGGAAAATTTAATTACTTATATATAAACAGGAACATTAACAAACATTATCTTAAAATTGAAATTATGAAAAAAAGCGCATTAAGTGTAGTATTGGCCGTATTCACAGGTTTAACCGCCATGGCATCCACGCCAGTGGACAACGAAGTAAAACAGGTTAAAACATCGGAAAGTACAGTTACCTGGAAAGGATACAAAGTTACAGGGTCACATCATGGAACAATTGCCCTAAAAGAAGGTTCCTTAATTTTTGACGGCGATAAACTAACTGGAGGAGAATTTGTTGTAGATATGCCTACCTTGGTTTCAAACGACCTACAGGGTGAATACAAAGGCAAGTTGGAAGGTCATTTAAAATCCGATGATTTCTTTGGAGTTGAGGCACATCCCACTTCCAAATTAGTATTTACCAGCGTAAAGGCCACAGGGAAAAACTCCTATGAAGTAACAGGAGACCTTACTGTGAAGGGGAAAACCAACCCAGTAACTTTTGACATCTCTATCTATGGAAACAAGGCAACGGCCTCTATGAAGGTAGACCGCTCCCTATACGACGTTAAGTACGGATCAGGTAGTTTCTTCGACAATTTAGGGGATAAAACCATATATGACGAATTTGATCTAGTGGTGGATCTGGTATTCTAAACGTTTCCGAATAACGCTGTTTAAAACCTCACAATTGTGGGGTTTTTTATTTTTTACGTAACACAGGTTTGTAAATTTGAAATTCCTTCTTATATTTGGCCTGCAATGAAGAACATGGTATCAAATACTTGGTGGTGGAGCAACTTACGAAAAACAACGTGAGCAAAGCATCATTGTAGTATAACTATATAAAAGGCTTGTCATCACGACAAGCCTTTTTTTCGTTTATCATAGAAATCAAAGAACCAATTGGCAGAGAGTAGCAATTAAAAGAATTATCATGAAATACCAGTTAGTATCACATCACAAAAAAATACTTGCGGACACCATCACCCCTGTAAGTGTTTATTTAAAAATTAGAGATCGTTTCCCCAATAGCATACTTTTGGAAAGTAGTGACTACCATGCCAACGACAATAGTTTCTCCTATATATGCTGCAACCCCATCGCCTCCATAAAAGTAGAAAACGAGACGGTCACCAAACAATTCCCAGACGGTTCCATCGAGGAAATAAACATTGACGAACAAACGGACATCCCAAGCATTTTAAACGATTTTAGCCAAAGATTTGAATCTCAGAACAACGACTTTAAGTTTATAAACAATGGTTTGTTCGGATATATGGCCTATGATGCAGTGCGGTATTTTGAAGATATAGACATTTCCAAAAAAAATAACAGTATCTCCATTCCTGACATCTATTATGCGGTTTATCAAAATATAGTGGCCATAAACCATTTTAAAAACGAAGCCTATATATTTGCACATTGCTACGAAACCGAAAATAATATTGGGGAAATAGAACAAATTCTCAGTGCCAAAAACTTTGCGTCCTACAATTTTTCCAAAGAGGGAAATCCAATATCCAATCTAAAGGACGAGGAATATAAAGAGCATGTAGAACTGGCAAAAAAACATTGTAACAGAGGCGATGTTTTTCAATTGGTATTGTCCAGAAGGTTCTCTCAAGAATTTAAGGGCGACGAATTTAACGTGTATAGGGCGCTGCGATCCATAAATCCTTCTCCGTATTTGTTTTATTTTGATTATGGCGATTTCAAAATTTTTGGAAGTTCTCCCGAAGCCCAATTGATAGTAAAGGATGGTAAGGCGGAAATTCACCCCATTGCTGGAACCTTCAAAAGAACAGGGAATGATGAACAGGATGCGGAATTGGCCAAAAAATTAAAAATAGATGACAAGGAGAACAGTGAACACGTTATGTTGGTCGACCTTGCAAGAAACGACTTAAGTCGCAACGGTACCATGGTAAGAGTGGAAAATTACAGGGAAGTACAATTCTTTTCACACGTAATACATTTGGTCTCCAAAGTAACCGGATTAAAGAAAAAAGACATCCCAACTATGAAAGTTGTTGCCGATACCTTTCCTGCCGGAACATTAAGCGGGGCCCCCAAACACATGGCCATGCAACTTATTGAGAAGTACGAAAAAACCAGTAGGGGCTATTACGGTGGGGCCATAGGGTTTATGGATTTCAACGGAAACTTTAACCATGCCATTATGATCAGAACCTTTTTAAGTAAAAATCATCAATTGCATTACCAGGCAGGAGCCGGTTTGGTGGCCGCTTCTAATCCCGAAAACGAACTTCAGGAAACTTACAACAAATTGGGAGCCCTGACCAAAGCCCTTGAAATAGCGGAAACTATATAATAACACCAATTAATTTGCCTCGTCTTTTGTTATCGGGGCATGTGGATAGAACAATATAAATGTTCAAAAGAGAACATCAAGAGTATGAAAGAGACTACAGATAAGAAAACAAACACCAAATCTAATGGCAAAGGACAAGGAAAGTCCATTTTGGTAATAGATAATTACGATAGTTTTACCTACAACCTTGTCCATTATTTGGAGGATCTGGATTGCACCGTAACCGTCAAAAGAAATGATCAAATAAGTTTGGAAGAAATAGAAGCTTATGACAAGATTGTTCTTTCACCAGGCCCGGGCATCCCTGACGAAGCAGGTCTTCTCAAAGAAATTATAGCCATGTACGCGCCTTCAAAAAGTATTTTTGGTGTATGCTTAGGGCAGCAGGCTATAGCTGAAGTGTTTGGAGGGTCTTTGGTCAATATAGACCAGGTCTACCACGGTATAGCTACCAAAATAGATATTGTAAAGGAAGATATTTTGTTCGATGGATTACCAAAGGAAATTGAGGTTGGCCGTTATCACTCTTGGGTAGTTGACCCTGCACTTCCAGCAGTCTTGGAAGCCACCTCCTTTGATAAAAATGGACAGGTTATGTCCTTGCGTCACAAAGTATTTGACGTAAGTGCAGTACAGTTTCATCCGGAATCGGTATTGACTCCTCATGGCAAGAAAATTTTGGAGAACTGGGTGTCCTCCTCTAACCGCTCATAAGGGGAGTAATAATAAAGAGCTTATAGACAAAGAATAATTATAACCAAAAAACCCTTGCACTGTAAGAGGTTTTGAGAGAGAGACTTATGAAAGATATTTTAAACATACTGATCAATAACGACGTACTTCCAAAAGAGGATGCAAAACAGGTTTTGGTCAACATTGCCAAAGGAGATTACAACACAAGTCAGATTGCCGCCTTTTTAACGGTATATATGATGCGTAGCGTTACCATAGAAGAATTGGAAGGCTTTAGGGACGCCCTGTTGGAGCTTTGTTTGGCGGTAGACCTATCACAATACAACCCCATAGATCTATGTGGTACTGGTGGTGACGGCAAGGATACCTTTAACATCTCTACTTTGGCCAGTTTTGTTACGGCGGGGGCCGATGTTAAGGTAACCAAACACGGCAACTATGGCGTATCCTCAAAGTGTGGCAGTAGCAATGTCATGGAATTCTTGGGCATTAAATTCAGTAATGAGGCAGGATTTCTTGAAAAATGTATAGACGAGGCAGGAATTTGTGTGCTTCATGCCCCGTTATTTCATCCAGCCATGAAAAATGTGGCCCCTATACGTAGGGAATTGGGCGTAAAAACTTTCTTTAATATGCTGGGCCCAATGGTGAACCCGGCCTTTCCCAAAAACCAAATGGTCGGAGTTTTTAATTTGGAATTGGCAAGAATGTACGGTTATCTATACCAAAAGACCGATAAAAACTTCACGGTATTACACGCCTTGGATGGTTACGACGAAATTTCATTGACAGGAAACACCAAAACCATTACCAACAAATCCGAGGGGATGTTGAAACCATCGGATTTTGGAGTTGAAGCCATCTCAGCATCGGATATAGTAGGCGGAGATAGCATAGCGGAATCTGCACAGGTTTTTCTTAATGTTTTACAAGGAAAAGGTACTACCCCACAAAATAATGTGGTCTGTGCCAATGCTGGAATTGCAATAGCAACAGTTAAAGGGATTAGTCCAAGGGAAGGCTTTGAAGAAGCTAAGGAATCCCTACTGAGCGGAAGAGGGCTTGCGGCGTTAAAAAAATTACAGGCCTTAAGTCAATAGATATAAACGACTATACATAAGCCAACTTTAGAGAATTATGAATATACTGGACAAAATAGTTTTGGATAAACGAAAGGAAGTGGATTTAAAAAAATCCATTATCCCGGTGTCCCAGTTGGAAGCCGCCGTATTATTTCACAGACCCACCGTTTCCTTGGCCAATGCCCTTAGAAATAGTAATAGTGGAATAATCGCGGAACACAAACGAAGGTCTCCGTCCAAGTCGGTTATCAATCAAAACAACAGTGTTGCCGATGTAGCTGTAGGTTATGAAAAAGCTGGCGCCTGCGGCATGTCGGTCCTAACGGATGGGAAATATTTTGGAGGATCTTTGGACGACCTATTGTTGGCCAGGGCAGCCGTGCAAATGCCGTTGCTTCGTAAGGAATTTATCATTGACGAATACCAATTATTGGAGGCCAAGGCCCATGGCGCAGATGTGATATTGTTGATTGCTGCCATATTGACCAGGGACGAAATTAAGGCTTTATCCCAATTTGCAAAACAATTGCAGTTGGATGTACTGTTGGAAGTCCACAATGAAGATGAATTACATAAATCCATTATGCCCAGTTTGGACATGTTGGGAGTGAACAATAGAAATTTAAAAACTTTTGAAGTAAGCCTGGATACCAGTAAAACTTTATCCAAATTAATTCCGGACGATTTTGTGAAGGTTTCAGAGAGCGGTATAAGTTCTACAGAAGCCATTCAAGAATTAAAACCTTATGGCTATCAAGGGTTCCTCATTGGTGAGAATTTTATGAAAACCGATGATCCCGGACTAAGCGCACTGCAATTTATTAAATCGATTAAATAACCAAGAAGCATGAAACTGAAAGTGTGCGGAATGAAATTGAATACCTTGGAAGTGGCCGACCTTGATCCGGATTATCTTGGTTTTATTTTTTGGGAGCCCTCCAAAAGGTTTTTTGAAGGAAGTGTGCCTGAATTACCAGCTTCCATTAAAAAAGTAGGTGTTTTTGTGGATGCTTCCCTTGAAGAAATTGTGGCAAAAGTAAACACATATGGTTTAGTGGCAGTGCAGTTACATGGAAAAGAAAGTCCGGAATTCTGCAGCGACCTAAAAAAATTAATAAATGATCGTTCGAAGGCTTCAGAGGAAACCAACCTAAAAATCATCAAAGTTTTCTCTATAAAAGATGATTTTGATTTTAGTATTTTGGCTCCCTATGAAAATGTATGTGACTTTTTTCTTTTTGACACCAAGGGCAAATTACCTGGGGGCAATGGATTCACCTTTAGTTGGGAAGTACTAAAAAACTATCCCTCCTCCAAACCCTATTTTTTAAGTGGTGGCATTGGATTAAATGAGATTGAAAAAATAAGGGAATTTCAACAAAGGCCCGAATCAAAATATTGCCACGCCATTGATGTCAATAGTAAATTTGAATTGCAACCGGGATTAAAGGATATTAATAAACTGAAGAAATTTAAAGAAGTATTGAGCATTGAGTAGCTACAATACCAAACTCAATACTTTATACTCTGTACTAAATACTAGATTTTAGAACCATGAATTACAACGTAGACGAAAAGGGATATTACGGAGAATTTGGAGGAGCTTTTATACCTGAAATGCTCTATCCCAATGTTGAAAACCTTAGGCAGCAGTATCTAAAAATAATGGCGGAACCATCCTTTAAAAAGGAATTCGATCATTTATTGAAGGATTATGTAGGCAGGCCATCACCCCTATATTTTGCCAAACGTTTATCCGAGAAGTACAACACCAAGGTATATTTAAAGCGTGAAGATCTTAATCATACCGGCGCTCATAAGGTCAATAATACCATTGGTCAGATCTTAATGGCCAAACGCCTTGGCAAGACCAGGATCATTGCCGAAACGGGTGCCGGTCAACATGGGGTAGCCACTGCCACGGTATGTGCCCTTATGGGAATGGAGTGCATTGTGTACATGGGCGAGATAGATATTGCCAGACAAGCTCCTAATGTTGCCCGCATGAAAATGCTCGGAGCAGAGGTAAGGCCGGCACTCTCCGGGAGCAGAACCTTAAAGGATGCTACCAACGAAGCCATAAGGGATTGGATCAATAATCCTGTGGACACCCATTATATTATTGGATCTGCTATTGGACCCCATCCCTACCCTGATATGGTAACAAGATTTCAGGCTATTATTTCCGAAGAAATAAAATGGCAATTAAAAGAAAAAGAAGGCAGGGAAAATCCAGATTACGTTGTAGCTTGTATAGGTGGCGGCAGTAATGCTGCTGGCACCTTCTATCATTTTTTACACGAAAAGGAAGTGGGCATCATAGCCGTGGAGGCGGCAGGACTGGGCGTGGATAGCGGCGAAAGTGCTGCAACCTCGGTACTAGGAAAAATGGGAATTATCCATGGCTGTAAAACTCTATTGATGCAAACTGCCGATGGGCAGATTACGGAACCCTATTCCATTTCCGCGGGTCTTGATTATCCAGGGGTTGGCCCTATGCACGCGCATCTATACAAAACAGGCCGGGCAGAATTTATTGCTGTTACGGACGATGAAGCTATGCAGGCCGGGATGGAATTATCCAAATTGGAAGGGATTATTCCAGCCATTGAGTCCTCTCATGCATTTGCCATTCTAGAAACCAGAAAATTCCGACCAGAAGATGTGGTAGTCTTTAATCTCTCAGGAAGAGGCGATAAGGATTTGGACACCTATATAAAATATTTTAAGCTGTAAGCTTAAGCTACCTATACATTTCCGCCCTAGCGGGAATGCAAAAAATAATATTAGAATGAACAGAATACATCAAAAATTACAGGAAGATAAAAAAGTATTGTCCATTTATTTTACCGCGGGCTACCCATCCTTAAACGATACGGTAAAAATTATTCAAGATCTTGAAAAAAATGGTGTGGACATGATAGAAATAGGCCTGCCTTTCAGTGACCCACTTGCGGATGGTCCCACCATCCAAGCGAGTTCTGCACAAGCGCTTAAGAACGGAATGACCACCTCGTTGCTATTCCAACAATTAAAAGATATTCGCGAATCGGTTTCCATTCCTTTGATCCTCATGGGATATTTTAATCCAGTATTACAATATGGTGTTGAGGAATTCTGTAAAAAATGTCAGGAAACAGGTATAGACGGACTTATTTTACCCGATCTGCCCCTAGACGTATACCAAGAAGATTACGAGACCATATTTAAACAATATGGACTTGTAAACGTTTTCTTGATTACGCCGCAAACCAGTGATGCCCGCATACGCCAAATCGATGCCGCTTCGGACGGATTTATCTATATGGTAAGTTCCGCAAGTGTTACCGGTTCCCAGGATGGATTTGGCAATAACCAAGAAACCTACTTTGAGCGTATTGCGGATATGAAATTGAAGAATCCTCAGGTGGTAGGCTTTGGCATAAGCAATTCGGAAACCTTCCAACAAGCTACCAAACAGGCAAAGGGAGCCATCATTGGATCGGCATTTATTAAATTTCTGACACAAAACGGTGTACCTAAAATTGTGGATTTCGTAAAGGGAATTCGAGAATAGACTATGGAAATTTTAAATAATTGGAAAATAGTATTGCTTTTGTGCCTAACCCTTGGGCTGGCACCTTATTTCCCGGAACCCCATATCCTAGGTAAGGTAAAATGGATAATGGGCGGTGCCAACGGAATGAAACCCATGGACTGGTTCGATGTTCTTTTACACGGATTTCCGTTTGTTCTGCTATTAAGGTTATTGGTCATTAAAGTCCTTAAAAAGTAAGTTTCTACTGTAATTATACCGCGTTTCGGGATTCCTGCCTGCGCAGGAATGACAGACTATTAAAACCAAAAATTAATAAGAATACATCATCCACAAAAATCTCACAATCCATTAAACGGGAAAATTAATCGGCAAAAATAAGAATGGTTTAATTAGATTCCTGCCTACGCAGGAATGACACACCGACTGAACGCAACAGCAACAGGGTATAAATCCTCAGAAAAAGGTAATCAAACACTGAAAATCCAGTGTTGACCCATAGACCTAATGCCCACTGCCTGCGGAGGAATTACACTTTGGACAGCCAGACACAACCTTACATTAATTACTTTCTTGACCCCTCTCTTTATTTAACTACCCGATAGACTGAATATCCAAATTATACGTCTACCTTTAATATAGCAAACCATTAATTATCTGCTCCTTGAATACCTTAAAAAAGTAGTTGCCCCCTGAATTAGATGAATTTCTAAATTGTCATTAACAAAAATGTCATGAAAACAATTCGCTTACTTCTTGCATTACTACTTGTCAGCTCCGTTTTGGTGGGACAGACCAAAGAATTCTCCAAAGATTATTTTTTACAGAAAAGCAAAAAACAAAAAACTACCGCTTGGATATTACTTGCGGGTGGAACGGCCATGATCGTTGGTGGGGGAACCTTATTTGGCAACAATTATTATGGTGGATCCAACAGTGGCGCGGACATAGGCGGTTATATAATGTTGGCAGGAGTCGTAGCCAATGGGGCCAGCATTCCCTATTTTATCAGTGCCGGCAAAAATAAGAAGACCGCCATGTCCATTACATTCGACTACAAGCCTACTAATTTATCCGGAGATAACTTGGTTGCGGCAAAAGCGAATCCAATGCTTACTTTAAAAATTAAACTTTGAGCCTTAACATTCCCTAACAAAGGTTTAATAAGGCATTAACGGTATTTCAAGGATAGTTTTATTAAGTTGGGTATGAACCTTAAAACTTAATAATAATGGGAATAATAAATGATAAGAGAAAGTTTAAAAGAAAAGTGGAACAATCTAATCCCACCAATCCTACTGGGAATACCAATGTTGACACCAATAAATTTGACATTGAAAAAGACACTATAAAGGATCAACAAAACAAGCATTAATATAGGCTTAGTAATTCCACGGGACAGAACTTGGTGGAATACTTTTAGAAGAATTCTTTATACTGTAAAACCCTGAAATCGATCGTATTGAATTCAGGGTTTTTGTCTTTCATCTTTTTGTACTTATCCAAGCTTCCAACTGCCCTGTTAGCGGCTCCGGAAGGTGCG
This sequence comes from Arenibacter sp., assembly GCA_040216555.1. Taxonomy (GTDB): domain Bacteria; phylum Bacteroidota; class Bacteroidia; order Flavobacteriales; family Flavobacteriaceae; genus Arenibacter. The sequence continues at coordinate 78,457 of JAVJOW010000012.1, read as the reverse complement.
GTCAGGGACACTGTTTTAATAATTCTCTCTTTGTTGACCACTGACTTTTCAAGCGTTTTGGACGAAGTTTCCAAATCGGCAAATGGAACAACGAATTGATGTACACGGGGTACCTCTTTGGAAACGGGTTCCAAGCTTATTCCATGTTCCTTGAGATATTTTCTGAAAAAATACTCGGGACCATTTTTACTATTTCCCCCGGTAAACAGTAAGGTATCTACGTGAAGATACTGTTCAATATAACCCAACATATCCCTCAATACAATGTTTTCCATCCCCAGATCCGAAGCATCGATTTTGGAACGTTCTGCACTTTGTACAATATCACATATCCCTATTTTTCGCTCCATTAGAAAATCCATGCGTTGCCTGATGGCTTTTTCTGTAGTTTCAAAATCTAAATTAAGTCCAAAAATTCGATCCAAAATGGGCCACAGTTGTCCATCCCGACTACCGTAACAAAAATTTACATCCCCCTCCTTTAAATCCCCAATGGTAAATCTGGGCGGTGGCAGGGTGCCGACGATAAGCTTGGTGGCATCATGAAATAAAAAGGGTTCATATGGATGGGTATGCAAGAACATATGGCAAGATTTCATTAATTTAAAGTGCTTAGTGCTTACAAAGGTAAGCGCCCAAAATAAAAAGTTGCAGGGATAAGCCCAACTATTTAGGATTCCCTGCAACTTCAATATTTATTATGCTGTGCTATTTATTTTAATACCACAACCAAATCCTCGGAATTTACAAGGGAACCACCATTTAGTTGTACCCTATCTACAATACCCTCTTCCGTGGCGGTAACGGTTGTTTCCATTTTCATGGCTTCTATAACAAATAAGGGCTGGTTCTTTTTCACTTCTTGGTTTTTCTTCACCAAAACACTGGACAACAATCCTTGCAATGGGGCACCTATCTCCTTTGGATTGGAAGTATCCGCCTTAACATTTTCAACCTTGTCTACCTTAACGGATTTATCCTTTATGATTACGTTTCGCAATTGTCCGTTTACCTTAAAGTATATGCTTACGTTACCTGCTTCATCCGGATCGCCCTTGAGCATAAGGGAAACAAGTATGTTTTTACCCCTGTCCAACTCCACAATGATCTCTTCCCCAATTTCCATCCCATAAAAGAAATTCTTGGTCGGGATATTAACCACATTTCCATATTTTACATGGTGGTTATAAGCGTCCGTGAAAACCTTTGGATATAATTTATAGGAAAGGAAATCGGTTATAAGTAGCTCGCGTCCCATTCCTGAACTGAACTCTCTTTTGAAGGCATTAAATTCCTTATCAAAATCGATTGGTTCCAAATGTGCATTGGGTCTATCGGTAAAAGCTTTTTCATCCTTCAGAACAATTTTCTGTAGTTTAGCTGGAAAACCACCAACGGGTTGGCCTAAATCCCCTTTAAAGAATCCTATTACAGATTGGGGAAACGAAATGCTGTCCCCTCTTTCAAGAACATCTTCTGACGTGAGTCCGTTACTGATCATATATTGTGCCATGTCCCCTACAACCTTAGAACTAGGGGTTACTTTTACAATATCTCCGAACAGTTTATTTACTTCACCATACATCTTGGTAACCTCGGGAAATTTATCCTCCAATCCCAAAGCTATGGCCTGCCCTTTTAGGTTGGAATACTGTCCGCCAGGTATCTCATGGCTATACACCTCTCCAGTACCCGACTTTAATCCGGACTCAAAAGTATAATAGTAATTACGGACCGTTTCCCAATAATTGGAATATTCAGCCAATTTTTCGGTATTCAAAATATTCTGGCGCTCGTTAAAACGCAACATCTCCACCACCGAATTAAAATTGGGTTGGGAAGTAAGCCCGGACAATCCGCCCAAGGCAACATCCACCACATCCACTCCGGCCTCAATAGCCTTGAGATACATGGCCGATTGGGTAGAAGAGGTATCATGGGTATGTAAATGTATAGGAATATTGATTTCCGATTTTAAGGCAGAAATCAGTTCATAAGCAGCATAAGGTTTTAACAAACCTGCCATATCCTTAACTCCCAAAATATGTGCGCCCGCATTTTCAATGTCCTTGGCCAGTTGCACATAATATTTTAAGTCGTACTTTGTTTTCGCTGGATCCAAAATGTCCCCAGTATAACAAATGGAGCCTTCGGCCAGCCCACCTGTTTTGGTGCGTACATATTCAATACAAGGAGCAAGGGATTTCATCCAGTTGAGCGAATCAAATATTCGAAATACATCTACTCCGGACTTATAGGATTCCTCTACAAACCGTTCTATCAAATTATCTGGATAGGCGGTATAACCAACTGCGTTGGAGCCCCTTATCAGCATCTGTAATAGAACATTGGGCATAGCCTTGCGCAATAGCTCCAAGCGCTCCCAAGGGTTTTCCTGTAAAAATCGAAGGCAGACATCAAAGGTGGCCCCTCCCCAGACTTCCATACTAAAAATTTCAGGGTGGTTCTTGGCATAACCTTCGGCTACTTTCAACATATCTATTGTTCGCATACGAGTGGCCAACAAACTTTGATGGGCGTCGCGCATGGTGGTATCTGTAAAATGAACCTTTTTTTCATTCTTAAGCCACTGAGCAAATTGTTCGGGACCCAATTCCGTTAGTAGGTCCTTTGTACCTTTTGGATAACCTTCAAACTTAGCGAAAGAAGGGACTTTTGGTTTGGAAAAAATATGATCCTTATCCAACTTCTTTACATCGGGATTCCCGTTTACAATGGTTTCCCCCAGAAACTCGACCAATTTATTGGCACGGTTCCTCGGTTCCACAAACTTGAAGAGTTCCGGTTCGTTCTTGATAAAATTTACAGTTACCTTGCCTTCCCTAAATGTAGGATGCTTAAGGATGTTGTCAAGGAAGGCCATATTGGTCTTAACTCCACGGATGCGGAATTCTGCCAATGCCCTGCGCATTTTTCTACACGATCCGTCCAAAGTTCTACTAATAGCAGATACCTTGACCAGCATGGAATCGAAAAATGGCGATATGGCCACCCCCTGATAAATACTACCGGCATCCAGCCTAATCCCCAATCCCGAGGCACTTCTATAAGTGGTAACCACGCCATAATCAGGCTTGAAATCGTTTCCTGGATCCTCGGTAGTTATCCTACATTGCAGAGCATAGCCCGTAACTACGACAGAGGCCTGATCCTGTATCTTAATTTGTTTATCTGAAAGCTTATACCCCCCAGCTATAAACAGTTGGGCCTTGACCAGATCAATATTAGTGATCATTTCGGTCACTGTATGCTCTACCTGTATCCTAGGATTTACTTCTATAAAATAAATACTACCGTCATCATCTACCAAAAATTCTACCGTTCCAATATTGTTATAGTCTACGGCCCGGCAAATGTCGATGGCATACTTGTATAGGCTATCCTTTGTTTCCTGTGGTAGTCCAATGGAAGGCGCAAACTCTATCACCTTCTGGTAGCGCCGTTGCACGGAACAATCACGCTCAAACAAGTGCACTATATTACCATGGGTATCCGCAACGATCTGAATTTCTATATGTTTGGGGTTTTCAACAAATTTTTCCAGGAAAACAGTATCGTCACCAAATGCGTTAAGTGATTCCCTCCTTGCCTCAGGAAATCCTTTTTTAAGCTCATCCTCGGTACGGATTACCCTCATTCCACGCCCGCCACCACCTGAAGCCGCTTTTAGCATTAGGGGATAACCTATTTCCTTAGCTTCGGAAAGGGCGATATCTATATCGGTCAAATCCTTATCACTACTTCTTATGATAGGTATATTATTGGCTACAGCAACATCCTTGGCAGTTATCTTATCCCCCAAAGCCTTTAGGACCGATACCTTTGGGCCAACGAAAATAATACCGTTGTCTTCGCATTTTTGGGCAAATTTGGCATTTTCGGACAGGAAACCATATCCTGGGTGTATGGCGTCTACATTATTATCCTTAGCAACCTTGATAAGCGCGTCCATATCCAAATAGGGCTTTAGAGGCTCATTGTCCTCCCCTATCTGATAACTTTCATCCGCCTTATAACGGTGCAGGGAATAGCGATCTTCGTATGTATATACCCCTACCGTCTTAATTCCTATTTCTACACATGCCCTAAAAATGCGAATGGCAATCTCGCCCCTATTTGCCACTAAAACCTTTTTTATTTTCAACCTATTGCGTTTTTAGAATTACTCAATTTAACATAATTTTATAATTCTACAAACTTAGCATATTAGGGCTAGGTCGCCAATATGTTAAAAGTATATCTTTTGGAAAATTTGTTACAAATCCAAATTTTAGGGCAAAAGTGTTTCGGTTTGAAACTTGCTTATAAGGTATTAATATTTTAACTTTAAAAAAGACAAAATATAGATAAAATGGGAAAAGGCGATAAAAAATCGAAAAGAGGAAAAATCATTAACGGTACCTACGGAACAAGGCGTAAACGCAAAATAAAAAAAAGACCCACTGTAGAAGAAAAAATAAGTCCGGGCAAGAAAAAATAAGGCAAAATTTTATTAAGGGCTAATCCACAACAAAATTCAAGACAACATCCCCCTCTTCGGAGATACTTAAGACATAGGTGTAAAATCCATTTTCCAATGGTGTTTCGCCTACAAAATCTATAGGCTGAAGAACGTAGTTTTCCTCAACTACCATAATATTTATATAGGCATAAGAATAAGCCGTTTCATATTCCAGATAGCCGGAATATTCTTCAGGTCCAATATTTTCATGGATCATTTCATCGCCACCCACCTGCACGTTATCAAAAGTAACACTGCTTTCATTTTTAATCCTGATGTTCACGCCTTCCAAATTGTCATCCCTATCCGCACAAGCAATAATCACAGTAGCAATCAAAAATAATAAGGCGAATCGTTTCATATCAATCTCAATTAAGTAATAGTACTTATTTGAAAATAACGCATTTTTTCCGGAAATATTCTATCGGATAAACACTGGTTGATTTTCCTTTAGGGTATGTTCCTTACTGTACAGATAGCCATCCCTGTCAAACCCCTTAACATCCTCCAAGGTTTTGGCATTGGTGTCCAAAATATAACGCACCATGGTTCCCCTAGCTTTTTTGGCGAAAAAACTAATTATCTTTAAGTTATCATTCTTCCAATCTTTGAATATTGGAGTAATTACGGGTACTTTAAGATGTTTTTCGTCTACTGCACTAAAATATTCATTACTGGCCAGGTTAAGAAAAAGTTCCTTATCCTGCAATTCCGAATTTAGGTAGTCCGTAATCTTCTTTTTCCAAAACTCGTATAAATTCTTTTTTCGTCCTATCTTTAATTGTGTACCCATTTCCAAGCGATAGGGCTGCATTAGATCCAAAGGTTTTAAAACACCGTATAAACCCGATAATATCCTTAGTTTCTCCTGAAGGCTTTCCAATTTATCCGTTGCAAGGGTATAGGCGTCCAGTCCTTGGTAAACATCCCCGTTAAAAGTATAGATCGCAGGCCTGGCATTTGTTTCTGTAAAGGGAACCGTAAACTCCTGGTTCCTTTCCCAATTCAGTTCTGCAAGATTGGCCGAAATACCCATTAACTCTGATAAGGCCTTTGGCTTTTTCTTGGCCAAAACCTTGTTAAGCTGTTCGGCCTCCTTTAAAAAATAGGGTTGCGAAAATTCTTTGGAAGGCAATTTACTTTCAAAATCCAAAGATTTTGCAGGTGATATTACTATTTTCATACTTGTTCGGATCTTTTTAAGAATTAGACCAAAAATAATGGCTGAACATTAAATTACCTAAGCCTTTAAAATCTTGTTATCAATAATGGTATAAAGGAAACCTATTCCGCTTGACTATGCTTAGCGTATTGCCGCCATTTTTCAATACAATTGGCCATATCTTCTGGAATTTCGGAGTCGAACCTCATAAATTTACCGGAAACGGGATGTACAAACCCCAAGGTCTTTGCATGTAGTGCCTGTCTAGGTAGAATTTTAAAGGCGTTATCCACAAATTGCTTGTATTTTGTAAAAGTGGTCCCCTTTAAAACTCTTTCCCCTCCATACCGCTCATCATTGAACAGGGTGTGGCCAATATGCCTTAGATGCACCCTGATCTGATGAGTTCTTCCCGTTTCCAGGGTACAGGAAAGTAGGGTTACATATCCAAAGCGTTCCAGAACCTTGTAGTGGGTAACCGCTTCTTTGCCCTGCTCTCCTTCTGGAAAAACATGCATCTGCAATCTGTTTTTAGGATTGCGGCCAATATGTCCCTCTATTGTTCCTTCATCCTCTTCCACATTCCCCCAGACCAATGCAATATATTCGCGTTCACTGGATTTTTCAAAAAACTGTTTGGCCAGATGCGTCATTGCAGCTTCCGTTTTTGCCACGACCAAGAGGCCCGAGGTATCCTTATCTATTCTATGCACCAGTCCGGGACGTTCATCACTGTTCTTTGGCAAATTGTCGAAATGATAGATCAGGGCATTGATCAAGGTACCTGAATAATTTCCATGCCCGGGATGGACCACCATCCCAGCTGGTTTATTCACGATCAAAAGAACATCGTCCTCATAGACAATATCTAAAGGTATGTTTTCTGGGGTAAGTAAATTTTCATGAGGTGGATGTGCAAACATGACCCGGATATGGTCACCTGCCTTTACCTTGTAATTTTGTTTTACCGTTGCCCCGTTTACCCAGACATTTCCATCCCTTGCGGCCTGCTGGATTTTATTTCGTGTTGCGTTTTCAATGAAATTCATTAAAAACTTATCAATCCTTAATGGATCCTGACCTTTGGAAGCCTTAAAACTATGATGCTCAAAAAGTTCCTCCTCATTTAATTCAAACTCATCCTGCACTTCCATAATTATTCGGACTCTGCCTTTACTTCTGCTCTTGCGGTAATATTACCGTTGCCGCATATCAACTCTATTTTTGAGGTTTTTGGCAACTTGTCACCTGGGACAATATATTTTCCTTTATACTTAATATTATAGACCATATCCTTTCCCAATTCGTCCACATAGGTAACCCTTTCCACTTCCAAACCAACGGCCTTGAGCATAGAGCTTGCATTTCTTTGTGTTACCTGGATAATATTGGGAATGGTGACTTTTTTATATCCGGATGGATTAACGGTAATGTAAATTTTCCTGTTCTCCTTAACCTTGCTACCGGCGCGGGGAGTTTGGTCTATAATGGAAAATCTAGGATAGGTTGGATTATAGTTGGCCGAATCCAATACCTCATATCTCAGCTTTGATTCATCAATTAGCGATCTCATTTCCGTTACCGATAATTTGGATAGATCGGGAACCTCCACAAACTTACCGTGATTGGTAGTAGCCTTTAAATACTGCATAGCCCCGACTACCAACAAAACAGAAACCACCAATGCCAACCCCAACTGAATCAATAAAGATTTACTCGTTAAAAAATTAAAAAAATTTCGCATAGTATATTTTCTTGTGCCACAAAGATAGAAAACCGGACGCTTTTTCTTTACTTTGACTGCATGTTATTTGAATATTGATCTTAGCAGTCATATAGCTTTAAAATAAGCCTGATTAATTATAGCTATTTTAGAGCTCACTTGCAGACAATAACTCTCTATGACTTGGTATTACCAATTTTAAAAATTATTTCTATCGAATGAAAAAAAATATTGCGATTATAATGGGCGGCTTCTCCAGCGAGTATAAGATTTCCTTAATTAGTGGAGGTGTGGTATACGATTATTTGGACAAGGAAAAATTCAACGCCTATAGAATACATATTTTTAAGGACAAATGGGTCTATGTAGACGGTGAACAAAAGGAATACCCTGTAAACAGACATGATTTTACCGTTAATCTAGCCTCCGAAATTATAAAATTCGATTGCGTATTTAATGCAATTCACGGTTCACCAGGGGAGGATGGCCTAATGCAGGCCTATTTTGAACTGATCGGAATTCCGCAAACAGCCTGTGATTACTACCAAGCCTCTTTGACGTTCAACAAACGTGACCTACTAAGTGTTTTGAAGCCATATGGCATTAAATCGGCACCTTCATATTACATTAATTTGGGCGACCCTATTGACGAAGATGGAATAATAGCAAAGGTAGGATTGCCCTGTTTTGTAAAGGCCAATAAGGCCGGTAGTAGTTTTGGCATTTCCAAGGTCTACAAAAAGGAAGAATTAAACAAGGCCATTGAAAATGCCTTTAAAGAGGATAATGAAATACTTATAGAATCCTTTTTAAACGGAACCGAGGTTTCGGTCGGGGTTATCAAATACAAAGGGGAGACCAAAGTGTTGCCGATCACTGAAATTGTATCGGAAAACGATTTTTTTGACTATGAAGCCAAATACGAAGGCAAATCCCAAGAAATAACACCGGCAAGAATAACCAAGGAACAAGAGAAAAAGGTGGTGCAAATAGCACAAAAAGCCTATGAAGTCCTGAAAATGAAAGGGTTTTCAAGAAGTGAATTCATTTTTGTAAACGAGGAGCCTTTTATGTTGGAAATGAATACCACGCCTGGCCTTACCACAGAAAGCATATTGCCACAGCAGGCGAAAATAGCAGGCATTTCCCTTTCTCAACTCTTTGAAAGTGCCATTTGGGAAGCTTTGGGAGAAATTAAGTAATTTTAAAACCATACCCGGTTACCATAGAATGGGTATTTTAGTTAACCATGTATTTCCGGCCTTATTTTAAGCTACCGGAAATTGACAACTTTAATTTTGCAATAATGAAAAAAAGACGTGCCATTTTTCCGGGTTCTTTTGATCCATTGACCTTAGGGCATTACGATATTATAAAAAGGGGAATAACCCTTTTTGATGAACTAATCATTGCTATCGGTGTAAATACCGATAAAAAATACATGTTCACTCTCGAAGAGCGTAAAAGATTTATTTCCGATGCATTTAAGGATGAACCACAAATATCCGTTCTAACCTATCAGGGGCTAACGGTTGACTTTTGCAAAAAAGTTAATGCAGGCTTTATACTAAGAGGCCTTAGAAACCCAGGGGATTTCGAATTTGAAAAGGCCATAGCCCATACCAATCGCAAGCTTTCCGAAATAGAAACAGTATTCCTGCTGACTTCTTCGGGCAAATCTTACATTAGTTCCTCCATTGTTAGGGATGTCATTAGGAACGGAGGTGACTACTCCGGCTTGGTACCTGATTCGGTCAGAACAAAATAAAATAAACCCCTTTCCTTACCCTAGGGTAAACCAAGTAAAAATATGGCATAGCCATATAATTCCCTCTGTCAGAAGACTACATTTTTCTGGTTTCCACAGCGTTGAAAACAACCAAAAATGACCTGAAATTCCTTCATATTAACGTTACACCACTAATTTTGTCAAATTCACAACAATCTATTCGCTGTATTAAATAATCGGACTACTATTGTAGGAAAATGCGACAGATGATTATGAATACCCCCATCGTAACAAACCAATTCCTGATAAAACAGTTGCCAAAACCAACTGCCTTTATCAATAAGGAATTTAAGGTTGTACTCGCCTCGGATAAATGGGCCGAAGATATGGGTTTCCAAGGCAAGGACTATATTGGAAAATCCATATATGAACTTTTCGGTAATGCTAGCACGAAATGGTCCAACAATTTGTTGGCATGTTTTGATGGGAAATTTCCAGAGTCGGAAATAGAGGCCTATCAGGATAATAGCACCAAAGAAAAGTGGTTCGAATGGACAAATATACCTTGGTATGATGAACAGGAAAACATTATTGGGGCAATTGTACAAACTGAAGATGTTACGGAAAGAATTAAAAACGAATTAAGAATCGAGAAACTGGAATTCCTACAAAAGGAAACCGGGGAGCATGGTAAAATAGGTAATTGGGAATACCAAAAATCAAAAGATAGGTTTACATGCTGTAAAATGATAAGACGTATTTTCGAAGTCGATGAAGATTTTGAAATCAACATAGACAACTCTGTAAATTTTTATAAGACCGGTTATAGCAGGAACACTATTTCCATGGCAATTTTTTCCGCCAATCAGAAAAAAACGCCTTGGAACGAAAAATTGCAGATCATTACCGCCAAGGGCAATGAAAAGTGGGTAAACGTTTCCGGAAAGCCATTGTACAAAAATGGCGAATACGTGGGACTCATAGGAATTGTCCAAGATATTACGGATTTTGTACAGAAAGAACAAAAGACGAAAGACAATGAGCATTTATTAAAGACACTGATAAACAACCTGCCATTACAGATTTATATTAAGGATACCCAATCCAAAAAATTGTTGGCAAATAAATCTGAACTGCAATTTCTAGGAATCGAAAATGAGAGTGATATTATAGGTAAGGATGATTTTGATCTGTACGACAGGGCAACGGCCCAAAAATTCAGGGAAGAGGACATTGAAGTCATGATTTCCCAAATTCCTATGTTGAACAAGGAATTAACACGCAACACCCCTGATGGTTCCACTATAACCTTTCTAACTTCTAAAATTCCATTAATAGGAGAAAATGGCGAAGTTACAGGACTTGTAGGAATCAGCATGGATATTTCGGAACAAAAACAAAAACAAAAAGAACTAAAAAACCTAATATCCGTAACCTCCTCCCAAAATAAAAAGCTAATTAATTTTGCCCATATTGTTTCGCACAATTTAAGGTCCCATTCTGCCAATTTTGCCATGCTATTGGATTTCTTGGGCCACGAAGAAGATGAAAAAGAAAGACATAAAATTATGGAGATGCTTACGGACTCCTCCAAACACCTCATGGAAACTCTTCATAATTTAAATGATATTGTCGCCATTAACACCGAGTCCAACATAATTAAGAAAGAAGTAAACTTCAACAAAAAGTTAAGCACAGTACTTAAACAAGTTAATAATCAGCTAAACAAAGCCAAAGCCACTGTAATCAGCGAAGTATCAGATGATGTTAACATAAACGTAGTACCATCCTACTTGAAAAACATATTGACAAATATTATTACCAATGCCCTTAAATATAAAAAACCAGATGTTGACCCCATAATAAAGTTAAGCGTTAATTATGTTCAAAATTATACGGTAATAAGTATTGAAGATAACGGCGTTGGGTTGGATTTAAAAAAATACGGGTCCAAGTTATTTGGAATGTACAAAACCTTCCATGGCAATTCGGACGCAAAAGGCCTGGGTCTGTACATTGCCAAAAATCAAATTGAAGCCATGCACGGTAAAATAAGTGCCACGAGCCAAGTAGGTATTGGAAGCACTTTTAATTTATATTTTAATGACAAAAATTAATTCAATTTTCATTGTCGATGATGACACCATAACGATCTACGGAATTAAAAAAATATTAACTTCTGTTGCTACCTGCAATGAGATTTTTGAATTCAAAAATGGTCAAATGGCCATTGATCGTATAAAGAAAATGATAATCGAAAAATCCGAACTACCCGATTTAATCTTTTTGGATATCAATATGCCAATAATGGATGGCTGGGAATTTTTGGAAGAGTTCATAAGATTACCCATAAATAAAAAGGTCAATATAAATATTGTTACCTCCTCCATTGACCAATTTGACATGGACAAGGCCGAAAATTTCATGTCTTTGACACACCACACCATCATTTACAATAGTAAACCCATTAGAAGGACCGACATAGAAAAAATTACCGCAGCCATTGCCATTTAATATCCAAGTTTTAGCTAACTTTGAATACTTGAAGATAATTTTGGACCTCTTTTGCTAAAGAACATTATCCATCAATTACCTAATTTTCAAATTGAACTTCAAAGTCTTTTTTTTTTAGCTTTAAACAAATTATAACGTAGCATGAAACTTCTGGTAAGACTATTTTTACTGCTTTGTCTTATTTCCTGCGAGACCAAAAAAGAAAGAAAAATTGAAAACATTAAAACTGTTTTTGAGCGCAGTAACGGAGAGGAAACCGCAACTTATCTACAAATCATAGACTTCTATATTCAACTCGCCAAGGAGTTTCCCGAAATAAATATACAGATTATTGGCAATACCGATAGCGGCAACCCCCTTCATGTGGTAACTTACAACCCGGATGCCGATTTTAATTTTCAAAAAATAGGACGGGACAAGAGTATCTTATTTATAAATAATGGCATACATCCAGGAGAAAGCGATGGCATAGATGCGACAATGTTGTTATTCAGGGATTTGGCATTAAAAAATATGGAAGCCCTGGAGAATACAGTCGTGGTTACCATTCCGGTCTACAATGTTGGTGGCGCTTTAAATAGAAATTCTACATCCCGGGTAAATCAAAATGGCCCTAAATCCTATGGTTTTAGGGGTAATGCAAAAAATTATGACCTTAATCGAGATTTTATAAAAGTCGATACCAAAAACGCCCACACCTTTGCGAAAATTTTTCACCTGATAAAACCGGATATCTTTATTGATAATCATGTAAGCAATGGGGCGGACTATCAATACACACTTACCCACCTATTTACCCAACATAATAAATTGGGAGGTGAATTGGGCAACTACCTTCAAGAAGAGATGGTTCCCACCCTTGAAAACTTGCTTAAGGAGGCAGATTGGGGCATTACGCCCTATGTAAATGTTTTTAACCAAGTACCCGAAAAGGGTTTTTCCCAATTTATGGACTATCCCAGATATTCTACAGGCTATACCACTCTTTGGAACACCTTGGGCCTAATGGTTGAATCACACATGCTTAAACCATACAAACAAAGGGTAGAGGGTGTCTATACCTTAATGACAAAAATCTTGGAAATATCGGAGAAGGATTACAAGAAAATTAAAAATTTAAGGGAGAATGCTTTTGAAGTATATCTAGAGAAACAAAACTACCCCTTGCAATGGGCCATCGATACTACCAAAAGTACTATCTTGGAATTCAAGGGTTATGAAGCCGATGAATTTAACAGCGAAATAACAGGCTTCCCCAGGCTCAAATATGATAAAAACAGACCTTTTGTAAAAGAAGTTGAGTACCAAAACTTTTATTATCCGACCCATGAGGTGGAAATTCCCAAGGCATATATAATAAAGAAAGGATGGGACAAAATAATAGAACTATTAACTGTAAACCAAATAAGCTTTAAGACCTTAAAGCAGGATACCTCAATAGATGTTGAGTCATACAAAATTGATAGCTATAATACTACTGAAAATTCATATGAGGGGCACTACCCGCATTACAATACCACAGTGCTGCGCAGCAAGCAAAAAGTTAATTTTACGGCCGGGGACATCTTGGTCCCAACCAATCAGAAAGGCTTGCGATATTTATTAGAGACCCTGGAACCAGAGGCCACGGACTCTTTTTTCAACTGGAATTTCTTTGATGCTATTTTACAACAAAAGGAAGGTTTTTCTCCTTATGTTTTCGAAGATATTGCCTTGGAAATCCTACAAGGAAACCAAGAAATGAAAACCCAATTTAATCTAAAAAAGGAAATTGACAGTACTTTTGCCAGCGACTGGTATGCGCAACTTGATTGGATATACAAACGGTCCATATACTATGAACCGGAACATTTGCAATATCCCATTTATCGAATGCTAAAGGAATAATCCTTTAATCTTCAAACAGAATTCTAATGTTGGCATAAGAATTTTCCAATGCTTTTTTGATTTTATCAGGACCTTTCCATTTTACTTTTTCTATTCCCTCAGAGGCTTCGCCCACCAAAATTCCTTTATAATTGGTCTTCATGGCAAACCAATGTACTTCCTTCAATTTATAGGCCCCGTTCCTCTTAAAAAGGTGATAGGTGGTCCTTAGAAAATTCTCAATTTTCAAACCCTTTACCCCTGTCTCCTCTTCCACTTCTCGCAATGCACATTCTTCAATGCTCTCCCCCTTATCCAATTTCCCTTTTGGAAGGTCCCACTTATCATTACGGTAAATAAATAACACTTTCCCTTCCTTGTTGGTTACCACCCCACCAGCAGCCACGACCAAAGGTATTTTTTTAGAAAATTTCTTTAAAATCTCCTCATTATTGGGGTGATAAATAAAAGCTTCATTAAGTTTTTTGCTTGCCAGAGAGTCTATTGCCTCATTAATAGCAGACCCGTTCAACAAAAAATATTTATTATTTGCCGTATCTGATAATTTATTTGTTAAAATCAGAGGTGACTCATTAACAAAAACTTTATACATTTGCGTCATGGTTTTAGACAAAGACACCGCCAAAAAAACTGCAGAGCTTCTGCTGCAAATTAATGCAATTAAGTTGAAACCTGAAAATCCTTTTACATGGGCTTCAGGTTGGAAATCTCCAATTTATTGCGACAATAGGATAATCCTCTCGTACCCTAGTATTAGGAATTATGTCCGGGAACAAATGGGAAAGCAAGTAGAAACCCTTTATGGCAAGCCGGATGTAATAGCCGGAGTTGCCACAGGGGCCATTGGTATAGGCATGCTGGTAGCCGAGTATTTGGGACTACCATTTATTTATGTACGGCCGGAAGCCAAATCCCACGGGCGTCAAAACCAAATAGAAGGACGTTTGGAGGCCAATCAGAGCGTAGTTGTTATTGAAGACCTAATCAGTACTGGAAAAAGTAGCCTAAATGCTGTGGATGCATTAAAAAGCAATGGTGCAAATGTAAAGGGAATGCTGGCCATTTTTACATATGGATTTGATGTAGCCAATGAAAACTTTAAGAAATACGGCTTGGATTTACATACCCTGAGCAATTACGATTATTTAATTCAACAAGCCTCGGATACCAATTATATAAAAGAGAATCAATTAAAAACTTTACTAGAGTGGAAAAGCAACCCCTCTACCTGGCAATCTTAAATTATGTACTTAGAAACTCCCAAGAAAAAGGTTAATAAAAGCAGTAAGGAAGTTTTTGATTTTCTGAACGATGTGAAGAATTTTGAGACTTTAATGCCCGAAAACATTAGTAAATTCGAGCTTATTAAAGAAAATAGATTTTTGTTTGCACTTAAAGGAATGCCTGAAATTGTATTGCAAAAAAAACAGGAAACACCTCATTCGCAATTAATTTTGGGGGCAGCAAGTGACAAATTACCCTTTACCCTGACCGCAGATATTGCATCAATAAATGAGCATGAGAGTGAAGTAACCCTTAGTTTTGAAGGGGAATTCAATGCAATGATGGCCATGATGATAAAATCGCCTATCAATAATTTTATAGGCACACTGTCCGAGAATCTTTCCAAAATATAATTTTCAGAATTCATTTTGGGAACAATGCTCAATACAGCAACTGCACCTCTTTTAGATTGAATTCCTTCATTATATTGTCCTCCATTAGAATCTTTAATTTTCCTGTACTGGAAACACCCTTTATAAATCCCATAAACATCTCATCGTCCTGATTTTTAAAGGTGGAAGGCTTGTCTTTTCTAAAAAGTCTTGACTCATAAAGCTCAAAAAGACGATTATGACCCCCTTTGCTTTGATTCCCTAGCAGTTTTTTTAGGTTTTCTACAATACTTATGAGAAGTTCATCCAGGTCCAATGTTTTTCCAAGAAGGAGTTTTAATGAGGACACATTGGGCAGATTATTGAAGGTTAATTGATTTACATTTAAACCGATTCCTATAATAGATGCCTGAATATGATGTCCGGATAAAATATTTTCGATGAGAATTCCACAAATTTTGGAATGTCCTGACATAATGTCGTTAGGCCATTTAATCTTTAAATCAGGTACATTAAGTTGGGTTAAAGTGTCATAAATTGCCAGTGAAACATAAATATTCAAAAGAAACTGCTCGGAGACCGGACTATCCAAAGATTTTACTAAAACACTAAAAGTCAGGTTTTTACCAGGATCAGAAAGCCAATTTGTTCCCATTTGCCCACGACCTTTCAATTGTGAATGGGCCATTACCACCGTAAAATCCCCTAGAATATTGTTGAACATCAGATCCTTTAAATAGGCATTTGTGGAGTCCGTGGCACTAAGTTTGATTAATTGCATTTACAATCTTATGATTATTATATAATGTATTGTTAAAAACAATAGTTAAAAAAACAAAAAAATAATAACTTTGTAAAAATTTAAAATTTTTGAATGCAGAAAAGGAAAAGTAGCGCAGATGAGTTAATTGCCTTAATTTTAAGTGGAATAGAAGAGGTTAAAGGACATGATATAAATTTACTTGATCTTAGAGATATAGAGAATACTGTTTGTGACTACTTTATTATTTGTAATGGTACTTCCAACACACATGTAAACGCCATTGTAGGCTCCATCCAAAAAACCGTTAGTAAAGCAATTCAAGACAAACCTTGGCATGTAGAAGGTTCTGATAATGCCGAATGGGTTTTAATGGACTACGTAAACGTAGTAGTACATGTATTTCAAAAACAAGTGAGACAATATTATGATATAGAAGGACTTTGGGGAGATGCCAAAGTAACATCAGTTGAAAGTAGCTTCAATCAGTAAAAAAAAATAATGGCAAAAGAAAATAATACTAGTCCCAAAAAACCCAAATTCAATACTTGGTGGATATATGGCGTAATAGCGATATTACTAATTGGTTTTCAATTTTTCGGTAGCGGAAACTTTGCGAATACCAAAAAAGCAAGTACCTCCGAGCTTCAGGAGTATCTAAGAAATGGGGATATCAGAAAAATATTGGTCATTACCAATACTAGACAAGCAAAAATATTCCTTACCGAAGAGGCATTAAAAAAGGAGGTTCACAAGGATGTATCCGATCAGCCTTTTTCTTTGACGGCCACAGCTACGCCTCAGTATGTAGTAAACTATGGGGATCAGCAGAACTTTGAAAATGAGATCAATGAAATTAAAAAGGAAAACAATTTAGACACGGAACTTACATACGACCAAGAATCGAATGTACTTACCGAACTCCTTTTAACCTTATTGCCATTTGTGCTGATCATAGGTATTTGGATCTATTTAATGCGCCGTATGTCTGGTGGAGCCGGTGGTGGTGCTGGAGGCCAGATTTTCAATATTGGAAAGTCCAAAGCCAAATTATTCGACGAAAAAACAGATACAAGAACTTCATTTAAAGATGTTGCCGGATTGGAAGGTGCCAAGGAAGAGGTAGAGGAAATAGTAGAGTTCTTGAGAAATCCGGATAAATACACCTCGTTAGGGGGTAAAATTCCCAAAGGTGCTCTATTGGTAGGACCTCCAGGAACCGGTAAGACCTTATTGGCCAAAGCAGTTGCAGGGGAAGCGAAAGTTCCTTTCTTTTCTCTTTCTGGTTCAGATTTTGTTGAAATGTTCGTAGGGGTAGGAGCCTCTAGGGTAAGAGACTTGTTCAAACAAGCCAAAGACAAATCGCCAGCCATTATTTTTATCGATGAGATCGATGCCATTGGTAGGGCCAGAGGCAAGAATAATTTCACAGGCTCCAATGACGAGAGGGAAAACACCTTGAACCAATTATTAACGGAGATGGATGGTTTTGGTACCAACACCAATGTTATAGTATTGGCGGCTACGAACCGTGCAGATGTATTGGACAAGGCATTAATGAGAGCTGGTCGATTTGACAGACAGATATATGTTGATCTTCCGGATATTAGGGAGCGTAAGGAAATTTTCGAAGTTCACTTAAGACCCATAAAAACGGCCGAAACATTGGATTTGGATTTTCTAGCCAAACAAACTCCTGGTTTTTCAGGTGCCGATATTGCCAATGTTTGTAACGAAGCGGCATTGATCGCAGCCCGTAAAGAAAAGAAAGCGGTAACCAAACAAGACTTTTTGGATGCCGTGGATAGGATTGTTGGCGGTTTAGAGAAAAAGAATAAAATAATCACCCCTGGTGAAAAGAAAACCATTGCCTATCACGAAGCAGGACACGCAACGGTAAGTTGGATGTTGGAACACGCCGCACCACTTGTAAAAGTAACTATAGTACCTAGAGGTCAATCTCTGGGTGCAGCATGGTATTTGCCTGAAGAACGCTTAATCGTTCGCCCAGATCAAATGAAAGATGAAATGTGCGCTACCTTGGGAGGTAGAGCTGCTGAAAAAGTAATCTTTAACCAGATATCTACAGGTGCACTTAGCGATTTGGAAAAGGTAACCAAGCAAGCTAGGGCCATGGTAACCATTTACGGTTTAAATGATGAGATAGGAAATTTAACCTATTACGATTCATCCGGTCAAAATGAATACGGTTTCTCCAAACCCTATAGCGAGCAGACTGCATTGACCATAGACAAAGAGATTTCCAAGCTTATTGAGGAGCAGTATGTAAGAGCGGTTGAATTATTATCCAAAAACAAAGATAAACTTACCGAATTGGCAGAGCGATTATTGGAAAAAGAAGTTATATTTAAGGACGATTTGGAAAAGATTTTCGGTAAACGCCTTTTTGAAAGAGACAAGAGGATGGAAGCCGAAGAAGCAGCAGAAAAAGAGGAGAAAGCCAATGTAGCTGCTGAAAAAGAAGAAAAAGCCAATGTAGCTGCTAAAAAGGAGGAAAAAGCAAACAAGGATATTCCAAAATCGGAGACAAAAAAATAAATCACTAAATAATTCGATGCACCTAAACCATAGGTGCCAAAGAAGCGTTTTAGATATTAATGGGATTATTCGATAAACTTTTCGGGGGAGGAAAAAGAAAGGTTTCCAAGGAAACTGTGGAAACGAGAGGGCAACATATGCCCGACTTAAACATTCCTGTTGACGAAAAGTTTACCATTAATTTTAAACATAACGGAGGCAAATTCCTTTATTGTGATTCCATTAATGAGGTGTTCAGCAATTTGGACAACATTATCATTGAAAATAAATGGCAGGACCAAACCTTTTTTTCGATGGACAAAAGATTGGAGGAAAAATTTTCCAAACAGGAAATTAATTTCACCAACCTCCCCAATAATAGTGAAATATTTTTCACCACTTGCGAGCATTTAATTGCCCAAAATGGTTCCATTTTGGTGTGCTCCAACCAATTGAAAGAAAGAAAACTTCACGAATTACCTTCAAATGTTATCGTTTTTGCCACTACCAGCCAAATGGTCGAATCTATTGGAGAGGGATTAAAGACAATTAAAAAGAAGTATAAAAATGTAATTCCTGCCAATATTACCACCATTAAACATTTCCAACCCACGGCTGAAAATTCAGACGATTTCTTAACTTACGGAAGTAGTTCTAAAAATCTTTATCTTTTACTTCTGGAAGACTTATAACATGAGAGAAATTTTAAGGCGCTTACTTACAGGTGCGGTCTATGTAATACTGCTACTTTCTGCTGTATTTCTGAGCTCCGATGCCTTTGATTTTTTATTTATGACCTTTGGCCTCGCATGTCTTTACGAGTACAAACGAATGATAAAACTTCCAGGTTACCATATTTTTATAGCCTATTTGGCACTCTGGTGGGCATTTATTTATCTTATCGATGATAAGATTCTTGTCAATATTTTGATGTTCATTACAATATCGATTAATTTTATATTGTTGTACTACCTTTTTTCGGGGAAAGAAAAACTGTTCAACAATTTGCAAAAGTTTATTATAGGCCTATTTTATATTGGGGGAGGGTGTATTTTCCTTACAATGATACCATATAAGGACAATGAATTTGCAAAATTTCTGATCATGGGGGTATTTATCCTTATTTGGGTAAACGATACTTTTGCCTATTTGGTCGGAAAAAGTATTGGCCGCAATAAATTGTTCCCATCAATCTCCCCAAAAAAAACAATAGAGGGAGCAATTGGAGGTTTTGTTTTTGCCTTGGCTGCGTCATATTTTTTATCGAAATATGAGACCAAGATTTCATTGGGTCAATGGTTGATCTTGGCAACTGTGATAGTACTTACAGGAAGTTTGGGCGACCTTATAGAATCTAAATTTAAAAGGGCCGCTGGGGTCAAGGATAGCGGGGCTATCTTACCGGGACATGGCGGCATGCTGGACCGATTGGACAGTTTGGTTTTTGCCGCGCCTTTCGCATATTTAACTTTAATTATTTTTTCACATGTTTCATAAAGAAGGACAAAAAATTATCATAACAACCTTTATTATAGTTTGTTCCATTATTGTACTGGCCAATTATTTTATAGATATAACTTGGTTGAAATTTGGACTTCAAATAATTTCCCTGCTTATCCTTGTTTTAATTCTACAATTTTTTAGAAATCCCAAAAGGAACGTTTCCAAAAATTTTGATGAAATATTGGCACCTGTAGATGGTAAAGTGGTTGTCATTGAAGAAGTGGAGGAAACGGAATATTTTAAGGCTAAGCGGATCCAAGTATCCATTTTTATGTCTCCAATAAATGTGCACGTAACAAGATACCCAGCAAGTGGACTTGTTAAATTCTCGAAATACCATGCCGGAAAATATCTTGTGGCCTGGCATCCCAAATCAAGCGAAGAGAATGAAAGAACCACTGTTGTTATAAATACTCCCAAGTTTGGTGATATCCTCTACCGCCAAATTGCCGGTGCCCTGGCACGTCGTATTGTCAATTACGCCGAAGTGGGTGAAAGCGTTCAACAAGGGGAGGATGCAGGATTTATTAAATTTGGCTCTAGAGTAGATTTGTTCTTACCTTTGAATAGTGCAATTACTGTTAAATTGCACCAAAAGGTGACCGGGGCAAAAACATGTATTGCAACTACAAGGGTTAAAAAAGAAAATGAAGACTGATAAACTAAATAAAGATTTTATAGCAGCGGTCGATTTCGTTAATGACTATACAGACCCGTTGCCTGCCGATCTCTTATTAAAGCTTTATGCCTATTTTAAAATTGCCAACCGCAATTTTAGCCATCCGGGAAGCAGAACACCCTTAATAAATGCTTTTAAGGCCAATGCCCTGATTCAAGCAAAAAATGTAAGTATTGAAGAAGCTATGGAACGCTATATAGCATTGGTGGACAAAGAAGTCAAGAATACCAAAAAATAAATTGCATATTTTCTAGCAGTTACTTTTTAAAGTTTACCTACATAATTTGAATTGGGAGACCAAACAAGAAACGGATAAAATCCGAACCTTGCTTGTCCTAAAAATACGGATTCTCTATATTTTAAATTGCCCAAAGGCCTTAAGCAGCTATTCCCAATTCGGTTTCCTTATTTTCAAAATAGCTAAAATATATAGCCGCAAAAATCGTGATCAGAAAATAAGCGCCTATCCACATATTGGCCATGGGAAGGTAAGCATTTATGCCAAACCAATCGCCAAAATAAACAATCCATAAAATTCCGGCCAACCCCCTGATAAATTCAATCCCAACAGCATATTTTTTCCGATCCATCAGCGTGGTATACCCATAGATTCCGATAAAAATATAGCCGCTAAATATAAGTAGTCCCTCAAAACCAATTTCAGTGTAGTTATAGAACATAAACATCATTAGACCCAAACTAATTAGCATTTGAAAAATGGCATATAGCTTCAGCCCCTTGGTGGCGTTGGATGCATATCTTTTAAAATTGTACACATCCTCTATAATGGCAATGGGATACGTTCCCTTAACATCATCCGGCCTCCAGCCCGTAGGCATGAACCAAATGCGCAATTTGTCTCGTAAACTCCTGGTTCGCCATGCATCTTGCATTATCCTCCACAAATGCTGAAAATTGATAACTATAGGGTTCCAGGTCCCAGCAGGTTTCAATACACCAAATTGGGGAGGAACCTCATCCAGCTCCTCCTGAAATGTGCCAAACCATCGATCCCAAACGCACAAAATCTGTCCTAGGTTCTTATCTATGTATTCCGGGTTAATGGCATGGTGCACCCTATGTTGCGAAGGGGTAACCAAGACATATTCCAACCAACCCATTTTACCGATATGTCTGGTATGGTACCAGAACTGTGCGAACAAATGTATGGGAGCCAAAATGGCTATAACCATTTGGGGCACCCCCAAAACAGCCGCTGGGATAAGGAACAGGGAAAAATAACCCACTAGGTTGCTGATGGGTTGCCTAAGGGCACAGGCAAGATTAAACTCTTCACTGCTATGGTGAATTACATGCTGATTCCAAAAAATATTTATTTTGTGGCTTAACCTATGGTTCCAATAACCCGCAAAGTCCAGAACAACAAAAGCAATGGTCCATACCAACCCAGTGGCCTTAATTTCGGTTATGGCCAAATGCTCCAACAAAAAAGGATAGGAAACTATGACAACTGCCAGTCCCAAGGTATCCTTGATGATATTGGTCAACCCAGAACTTATGCTGGAAACGGTATCCATAACCTTATGCATTTGTTTTTTTACAAAATAGCCATAGGTTATTTCGATTGTTAAAAGGATTACAAAAAACGGAATGGCATATAAAAGCGCCGTTGCGTAGGTCTCCATAAAGCAATGTAAATTCTGAAGTCTCTCACAAATATAGTGAAAATCGTTATTTTTTTATTGCCTCTTATTTTTAAAACAAGAACCAAGCTCTTTTAATATAGTTCTCCAAGAAGAAAAAAATCACCTAAGTACAAAGCAACTATATCCTACTTTTAAAAACCTCCTTGGCAATGCGACAAAGGCTTTGTTTTCAATTTAAATAAAGTATAAATTAGTTCTATATACCTTATATTCGCCTATACATGAATTTAAGACATTCCATAGTTACTCGATTTGCGCTTTTCTTCACTGGCCTAATTGTTTTCTCTATACTTTTATCAGGTTATTTGGTATTTAGAAAAGCTTCACAAGTAATTACGGCCCATTCAAAAGAACGTATTATGCACGCCACCGAATTGGCGGAGCAGTCCTTTTATGCCTTACTTAATGAGGTGACCAATGACATTGCGGTAATAGCTTTGAGCCCAACCTTACAACAGCATATACTCCAGCCCTCCGAAAAAACCACCAACGATATCGACCAGCTCTTCCGAATTATACTGGAAAACAAAGAAACTTATTTTCAGATCAGATTACTGGAAGCGGATGAGAACGGTAAGGAGATTATTCGTTTCGACAAATTGGAGGACCGGGTACTAAAGTTGACCGATCTACAGCAAAAAGGGGACCGGGAATATTTTAAAGAAGCAGTTCAAATTAATAAAGGGGAACACTATTTTTCCAATATCAGTTTAAATGAGGAATACGGTGTAATCAGTACCCCTTACACCCCTACCCTACGTGTTGCCAGCCCTATTTTTGATAATGAAAACAAAAAAGTTGGCATCTTGATAATTAATATAGACTTAAGCTCTCTTTATGTCAGTCTAGATCAAATTGCAGGCAATGACAGTCAGTTCTATCTAATAGATGCAAAGGGACAGTATTTATATTCGCATGACAGGTCCCGGCAGTTTGGCCAACAGACCCGAAAGTTTCAGAATTTTTATTCCGATTTCAATGTTCCATACAGTTCCCAGAACCCTCCACAAAATGGTTTTCACCAGCTTACAGGTCAGAATCACAGTAGTTATCTAAGTTATTTTAAAGGATTGCCCTATTTTGATGGAAAACGAAAAATATTTCTGATTTCCAATATGGATCAAAATATATTACTGAAAAATGCCCTTAGTGTACGTTCGGATAGTATTCAAACATTGCTTTGGGTATGCTTATTTTCAATTCTCCTGTCATGGTTCTTTACCAATTTATTTTCAAAAAAAATTACTAAAATCACCAAAGCGATCAGTAACTATGACCAAGGCATTCCAGATGATCATGCTCTACCTACCAACAGAAAGGACGAAATAGGGATCTTGGCCAATACTTTTACCAAAATGAAGGTCAAAATTGATCAAAATGTCCTGGAATTGAACACCGCTCTGGAAAAAGAACAGGTAGCAAGAAAACAACGGGATGAATTTTTACAGAATATGAGTCACGAAATGCGCACCCCCTTGAACGCCATTTTAGGCCTTACAAAATTGTTGTACAAAAATGCTTCGGAGCCACAATTACCCATCATCAATGCACTGGAAAGAAGTTCAAATAGCCTAGCCGGCCTAGTATACGACGTTCTGGACCACCAAAAATTAGTTGAAGGCAAGCTTCAAATTCAGTTGGAACCTACCAATATTGCGGAGCTTTTAAGGGATATCCACTCCACCTATTTGTACGAAGCCGTTCAAAAAGGACTTACTTTCAATTTAAGTATAGACGAGAAGCTTGAAACTTCACTATTTCAGACCGATGCCTTAAGATTAACACAGATAGTTACAAATCTCGTGGTAAATGCTATAAAATATACCAAAAAGGGCATCATAAGCCTCTCCGCCTCTATCAACGGATCGGAAAATCAAACATTGGATATAAAGGTGAATGATACCGGTGTAGGAGTACTTCCCAAGAACCTGAATAGGATAAACGACCGTTTTTTCATGGAAAAAAACGATTTGTCCGGAAGGTATGGCAGCTACGGACTAGGTCTTTCCATTGTTAAACAGTTAACAACACTATTTGGGGGTACTTTATTGGCTTCATCAGAAAAAGGCAAAGGCTCCGAATTTTTGATCAGCATCCCCACCATATCATCATCGACCCCAAAATTGGCAAAACCTGTTCCCTCCTCAATAATACCCCTTCCTAAACTAAGTGGTAACTATAAAATCCTGCATATAGAGGACGATGCATCCACCATGGAGCTTATAAAGCATATTCTAAATTTTGACAACATTACCTTGCACCAGACCAAGTCCATTGACGAAGCTTTGAAAAGTATAATTTCGGATACACCTGATTTGATTATAAGTGATTTAATGCTGGAAAATGTAAAAATAAACTCCAGTTTGGAGCATTGGATCAAAGCCGAAAAAATAATCTGTCCACTTATTATTATTTCAGCCTTGGACGCTACGGAGACCAATACTCCGTATAGCGAATATTTTCAAAAGCCCTTCCATATAGACCAATTAAAAGATACGGTATTTAAAATTTTAGGCAGCAATGAATTTAAGGCACCGGATTTTTCAAATATCTATAATAACTATGACCATGACATCCCTAAAATAAACAAAGTTCTTAAAATACTGGAGAAGGAATTTGAAAACTATCTTAAGGGAATAAACAAAATTGGCCAAAGCAAGGATCAAGTAAAATGGGAAGCTATAATCCATAAATTAATAGCCCATATTAATAATCATGATTTGACCGATCTTAAAGCGGTACTCCCGGACAAAATATCAGACATAAATACTGATCATCTCAACAAAATAAATAACGTTTTTACCTATTATTTGTGCTGCATTAGAGCAGAAAGACACCTTAATTTAAAAGTTGGATCTTCCTGAGCAATTCTGGGGCATAGCGCTGACTTACGGGAACATGGTCTCTATTTATTTCCACGGCACCGGTATGTATTACGTCTATCATATTAAGATTAATGATGTAAGAGCGATGTACACGTTGAAAAAAATCCGGAAGTTTAGGTTCAAGGTCTTTGAGGGCCATTAGGGTCAATGTCTTTTTGTTTTTAAAAACAATGGATATATAATTGGCCTCTGATTTAAAATAGGCAACCTCTTTCAATTTTATTTTTACCAGTTTTCCACCTTCTTTTATAAACAATCTAGAGTCCTTTTCCTGTACTTTTTTACTGGTGGAAATGAATTCTTTTGCCTTTAAAAAACCTTTATAAAATCTAGGAAAGTCGAGGGGTTTTACCAAAAAATCAACAATTTTGGGATAGTTATAGGAATCCAAGGCAAAATCTTTATTGGAGGTAACCATAATAACGGCGGAGTTGGGATTAAGGTCCAAAATATCCCTGCCCGTAATGTCCGGCAAATTGTAGTCCAAAAAAATCAGGTCAAAAGATGAACTATTAATAAGATTAATAGATTCAAAACCGGATACCGTTGTAGTTACACCTTTAATTTCATTGATCTTACTACAAAAGTGCTCAAGTAAATCACAAATCAACGGATCATCATCAACAATTAAACACTTCATGATCTTATCCAATAAATTACCATTTTCATCAAGCAATATAGTCATTTCGTATAAAAAATAATTTTCCAGCCATCTAAAATTCTACTATTGTTAGCAACAAAATCAACTAACATGAACTTTAAGAGACTTTTCCTACCCATACTTTGCATTTTATTTTTTGGATTGATGGGCTGTAAGGAGCAATCCAAACAATCCAAAAATATGGCGGATAATCTGATGGCCATGGCCGATGAACCACGGGGAAAAGACAACGTGGCCTACCAATGGGCCTATATGGCCCTGGAAGGCACCGCCAACGACACCGATCGCTTTAAGCCCAGGCCAACGATAACCTCAAGATATCTGGGATTGATATTTACGGCAATGTTCGACGCCTGGTCCCGCTACGACGACAAGGCGCAAACCGTGTATCTTAAAAATGTTGAGCGCTTACCACAAAAGGAGAGAACTCTAAAGAACAAGGAAATAGCTGTGAGCTACGCGGCCTACCGAGCCTTAAAGGAATACTATTATTCCGACAGTACAATGTTTAAGGAGAAAATGATCGCTTTGGGCCTTGACCCTGATAATCAATCCAAGGATGTTAGTACTCCGGAGGGAGTTGGCAACCTAGCTGCTGAAATGATTATCAATGCACGCAAAAATGATGGTTCCAACCAGTACGGGGAAGTTGAAGGTTCTAATGGCCAACCCTACTATGATTACACCAATTATGCTCCTGTAAATGATATTGACAAAAATATTGACCTCAACAGATGGCAGCCAAAGTATTTCATTGATGAGGAAGGCAATAAATACAATCCAGGGTGCCTAACCCCCTATTGGCAGGAGGTAAAACCTTTATTATTGGAGACTGCGGATCAGTTTAGACCTGGACCACCTCCTATGGTAGGCTCCGAACAACTGGAAAAAGAAGTTCAAGAGGTAATTGACCTTCAAGCCAACTTAACCCCAAAAAATAAGGCCTTGGTGGAGTTCATGCGAGATGGACCCAAATCCGTACAACAGGCAGGACATTGGTTAAAATTTGCACAAGACGTATCTGCACGGGACAACAATAACTTGGACCAAGATGTAAAGATGTATTTCTTGGTAGAATCCGTGGCCATGGATGCCTTTATCTCCTGTTGGGATTCCAAAATGTATTATGACTACACGCGTCCCTATGCCTTGGTCCACGATTACTATCAAGACAAGGTAATTAAAGCATGGGGCGGCCCAGATAAAGGAATGGTTGAAATGAAAGGAAAGGATTGGAGGCCATATTCGCCAGACGCCTTTCTTTGTCCACCCTTTCCCAGTTACGTTTCTGGCCATAGCACCATAAGCGGAGGATGTGCAGAAGCCTTGCGCTTATTTACCGGGGACGATCATTTTGGAGTGGAAGTAGAGTTGGTACCAGGTGCGCTCACAGAGCCCAATAACCTGGAAGATCCTGTTATTATAAAATTTCCAACATTTACAGAAACAGCCGAAATGGCCGGGATATCAAGAGTTATGGGAGGATATCATATCCAGGCCGATAATGTTGCAGGATTGGAATTGGGCAGACAAGTAGCTAGGTACCATTATAAGAAATACTTAGAACTTATTGGTGAAGATGCCATGGACGGAAAAACGGTCAACCAATAATTGGATCATTATGTACTGCCTTATCCTGCTTAAGGTATATTGATCAATTATTTAGTAATCAAAATCGATACCAACAAAACTTTAATAAATGATGCGATTAACCCAAAATGGCAGAATGCTCTGTATAAGCATTGGCATAATTTACCTATGGTTTGGCTTCCTTAAATTCTTCCCTGGATTGAGTCCGGCTGATATGTTGGCAAAACAAACCATTTCATTATTGACCTTTAATTTCATTCCCGAGCGCACGGGAATTCTGTTGCTGGCCATTATTGAAGTTGCCATTGGTTTATGCTTAATATTTAAAATTCAACTTAAAAAAGTTATTATTGCGGCCCTAGCGCATTTGGTCCTCACGTTTATTCCAGTGGTATTTTTTCCTGAAATTTCCTTTTCCCATGCCCCATTTTCCCTTACCCTGGTAGGCCAATACATAATTAAGAATATTGTAATAATAAGTGCATTACTGCTTATATATCCACGTTCGTATGAAAATCTTACCCAACGATAAACACCTAATGGGTTTGAGGAAATTGCATAGGGCCAACGCATTGCTATTCTAATCAACAAAAAATATTTATTAAAAAAATAACTGGCATTATCCATAAGGCTAAATGGGAATGCCGAGTACTAACCTAATCTCAATTCCAAATATGAAAACACTACAAATGAAAATATTATTGGGGTGCATACTATTCGCCCTTTCATTTAAACCATCTACTTTAAATGCACAGGGCTGTGTAGCCATAAGGCACTTCTCCTCTTGTGTCGGCAATAGCCTGGAAAATAATCTTTTGGGGAAGGGCGACCTTCAGATTGGCATGAATTATAGATATTTCAAATCATTTCGGCATTTTAGGGGTACGGAGGAAGAAGCCGACAGGGTTGCCAATAATACCGAGGTAATAAATCATTCCCATGCATGGGACTTTTTCCTTACCTACGGTATCTCCGACCGCCTCTATACCAGTATTACCATCCCCACGGTAATAAATGCCAGATCTTCCCTTTATGAGCACGGCAGGGAAGAAAGAAACAGTACTTTTTCCCGAGGTCTTGCCGATATAAGGGCTGGGATAGGTTATTGGTTATTGGACCCCATTGAAAATAGCGAAGGAAATATTGCCCTTGGCCTAGGTATAAAGCTGCCCACTGGCAATTACAATGCAACCGATGTATTTTATAATGTTGGTCCAGAGGGGAGTCCCGAAGTACGACCTGTTGACCAATCCATTCAACCTGGTGATGGTGGTTTTGGACTTACCATTGATTTTCAATTTTACCAAAAAGTGGCGGCCGGACTATTTGCCTACGGCGGTGGTTTTTATCTCTTGAATCCAAGAGAAACCAATGGGATCAGAACCTTTAGGGAAACATTGAGCCCCATCTTGGAAAATGAAGCCATAATGGCCGTACCGGACCAATATTCGATACGTACGGGCTTAAGTTATAGTTTGTCCAGTGTAATATCTGCTTCCCTGGGCGCCCGTTTCGATGCCGTGCCAGTAAAAGACCTTATTGGCGGAAATGAAGGCTTTCGTAGGCCAGGTAATGTCCTCTCTTTAGAACCGGGAATAGCATATATGCACCAGAATTTTACCATAAATCTTAACGTCCCATTTGCTCTAAGGCGCGATAGACCTCAAAGTGTTACGGATAGGCAAACAGAAATAAGCACTGGAACTCCTAGAAATGGTGATGCAGCTTTCGCAGATTATTTAATAAATTTTGGAATATCCTACCGCTTTCCAAAACACAAGGCTATGGATATAGACCCTTCGATTAAGGACACCTTTAATTAAATAGCGCCTACCAATCTATTGGTCTGTAATCTTTAAGGAACTTACCGCACCAATGTTTGCCCGAGTTAATACCATCGATCAACGGGTCCAATACCCTTGCAGCACCATCAACAATGTCCAAAGGAGGTTGAAAATCATGAATTTCTTCCTTCTTTTTGGACAACTCTATGGGATCCTCGTCGGTTACCCAACCGGTATCCACAGCGTTCATATAAACGCCATCTTTAGCAAAGTCCAAGGCAGAGGTATGTGTCATCATATTTAACGCTGCCTTGGCCATATTGGTGTGGGGATGACGATCCTCCTTGTAAAATCTATGAAACTTCCCTTCCATGGCCGATACGTTTATAATATGTTTTTTACCTGTATTTTCCTGCCGCATAAGTTTTGACAGTCGGTTACAGAGCACAAAGGGGGCAATGGCATTCACCAATTGTACCTCTATCATTTCCGGGGTCTCTATCTCTCCCAATTTAAGTCGCCAGCTATTGGTTTTCCTTAGATCAACTTGTTGCAGATCGGCATCCAGTTCCCCTTCGGGGAAAACTTCCTTGGCAGAAAGGGAACTATCAAAACTGTAGGGAATCTGGGAAAGTTTCGCAGACGCCCTTATACCAATACCTGGTTCAGGCGCATGCCAATTAACGGGCAATGCATTATTTTGGGTGCTCGCCGTGCCTTTGGTAAGGCTATTTAGTTCCTGCAAACAAAAATCATGATCGGACAATACTTCCTGAACCCTTGGGGGCAAATCACCAAAGGCTAGGGCTTCATTTCCCATAAGGTGTTGGTAAAAGCCCGCTGGTCTTCTTACCGTTTGAGCGGCATTATTGATAAGAATATCCAATCGGTCGTATTGTTGTTCTATAAAATTGCAAAAGATTTCTACACTCGGGATATGTCTTAAATCCAGGCCATGTATTTTTAGTCTATGCCCCCATTCATTAAAATCCTCTTCTTTGGAGAAGCGCAGTGCTGAATCTACAGGAAACCTCGTAGTGGCCACTACTGTTGCCCCGGCCCTCAGCAATATTAGGGTAATATGATATCCTATTTTTAACCTGGACCCCGTTACTATGGCTACCTGCCCACTAAGATCGGCCGTCTGAAAACGTTTTGCGTAGTTAAAGTCGCCACATTCAGGGCACATGGCATCATAAAAATGATGTAGCTTGGTATATACCGTTTTACAGACGTAGCAATTCCTTGGCGATTCCAATTCCAGCTCCTCCAAAGTTTCCCTGACGGGAGCAGCCAACAATTTGGGAGCAACAAATACGGCCGCTTCCCTAGCGCTTCTTATACCTGTTTCCTTGCGCGCGTGCTTATCGCGCTCTATCATCTTACGTTTGGCAACCTTGGCGGCGTCCTTTTTACGCTGTTTAAATTCATTCCTGGCGGGTCTGGACAACTGGCCCGCCGCCTTTAGCAAGGCCACTCTTTTATCCTCAGGAAGTTCAAAAATCTTATACCCGTTACCTACCAGTTTATTAAGTAGAAAAATACACTGATCTATCTCTTCCTGACTTATGGTCTCCCCTACATTCTCCTGTCTGTCCACTAGATTATTGCCGCCCATTTCCCAAATATTTTCTGAAAATTAAAAACGTGCAAATGTAAGGTTTAAATTAGATTGAACAAACAGAACTATTTAGCACCACAATAAGGGCAGACCGCAAACATTGAGACATGTAAATTTTTAAACACTATTTCCTTATCGCAAATAATGTTATACTATTCCCTCCTCAATTAATATCAATATGGGGTGCAGCAAGATCTCCTTGGAATCAATTAAATGGCCCCACCATGATATGGGCCCTATGTGTACCGGGATCCATCAACCAAGGCATTCCGGGGGCATGGGGCTTATCGGGCAATCCCGTAGATTCGGTGGTTGCAAAAGGTGTATAAATAACGTATCTATATTTACCGTTCTGCAACTCTCCGGTGGCCATGTCATAATCCTCCGACTTCCCATAATACACATACATCATGCTAGGTTCCTTTGGCATTTTTAATTTTCCCGATGCCACTTCCCTGGCACGGATCTTTTCGCGCTCTTCCCCAGAAAGATCTTGAGCTGACAGTTCCCTGCCACGGGCCATGAAAGGTTCAAGTTTTTTGGAATAACATGCCACATTGATCCCGTCCTTACTTGGGTTATCACCTATGCAGACCAAATTATTGGTTCCCTTTCTCAAAACTACCAATTCTCCCGAGCTATTATAGCCATAAACCATAGCTCCATCCTTTTTTTCATCAGGAGCGGGCAGAACAGCAGTTTTAATCTGAATTTCATTGGGAGGAAGTTCTTTTTTAATTTCCTGCGCCATAAAAGGAAAAACTGATAATAGCAACATCCCTAAAATTAGTTGTTTCATAGGTATATATTTTTAGTACTGATTAATTATTGAAAATGAAACCCTACCAAAATTATCAAACAACTGGATTGGATTTTATTTCTTTTCCTTAAAGATAAAAAATATAGACCTAATCAATTTGAGAAATGATGCAATAATTAACTTCAGATATCCTTCTTAATTCTTGTTTGGATAATCTAAATTTACGTGCTGAACTAAAATCCCATCGAACAATGACGGTTTACGAATTTCTAGATAAACTTAGAAAAACTCCAGAAGAGATAAGCTTTGGAGACACCATAGGTATTATTGACTCCTATTATAATTTTTCGCCTTCAAGATTTACCAATGGGGAGTTGATCAATGAAGCCGGCCAAAATTCAGGTTCCTGTAAAGTATTTTCTTTTGCACAACATCACAAATTGAGCAAGGAGGAAACCTTGGCTTGCTTTGGTTCCTATTACCGAAAAGATGTCCTTGAAAATCCAAAGGGTACGGACCACCAAAACATACGCAATTTTATGATCAGTGGATGGGAGGGTATTTCCTTCGATAATGAGGCCCTTAGCCTAAAGTGAACCAGGCACATCCTAGTTCGCCCCCTATACCTGCCCTGACATAGATTAGCCATCCATGGCCAATTACTTGATCATGGATGCCGATGCTCTATCCAAAAACAGGACGGTTTCCGGATGGGTCCTGAGTATGGAAGCCGGGCAGCTGGTACCGATATCCCCGTACAGGCTATTATAAACAGCCTGGGCCTTCCTTTGGTCGGGCACCACACAACTAATGGCCTTGCAATTCATTATAGCTGTAATGGTCAGCGTAACGGCTTCCTTAGGTACATCGGCAAAGCTTGGAAACCAGCCCTCACCAAGCTGTTGATTTCTACAGGCCTCATCCAACTCCACCACCTTCACCAATTTGGGGTCATTAAAATCGGCAACTGCCGGATCATTGAAGGCTATATGTCCATTTTCTCCAATTCCTATGCAAGCAATGTCAATTGGGTGCGCTTTCAATGCCTCTTCATAATTATTGATTTCCAATTGTAAATTTGCTGCATCGCCATTTAGGAAGTATATCTTTTTAGGTGCTACCCTATTCAAAATTCGCTCTTTGAGATACTTTCTAAAACTCGCTGGATGGGATTCGGATATGCCTTTGTATTCATCCAAGTGAAATACGGTTATTTTACCCCAATCAATTTCCTTGGTCTGCATCGCTTCCAAAAATGAAAACTGTGATGCACCCGTAGCCAAAATTAGATTGGCCTCACCCTTTTCTACAATTGCATCATTCAATTTACTGGTAACATAATCAGCTGCCGCTGCTCCCATTTCCTTTGTCTGTCCATAAATTTTTATTGACAAATTTTCAATTTGAAACGACTTTTCCATTATTTAATTTTATAAAAATTCTGTTATTGCAAACCATGTGGTTAGAAGTGAAAATAGGATTACCGCTACTAGACCAATATTAAGCTTAACACTGGCCTTGTTGCTTCCCATTAATTTCTGTTTGTTGATCAATATAAACATTGGCACCGCCACTGCTGGAAGGATACAAGCCTGAAAAGCTTGGGAGAATACCATAAGTGCTGGAGGTCTTTCCTCCAAAAAGACAGTTCCAAAAGCAAATACCATCGCGCCAAGTATCAGAACTCTCGAAGACTTGGAATGAATGTTTCTTGGTGTGCCCCTATAATCTGCCAGTAACCAAGGGGCTATAAGCACAATTGGAAAAATAGTGGAGAGCCCGGCCCCTGTAATGCCTATAATCAGTACAAAAGCGGCCAATTTACCACCCAAAGGCTCAAATAAGGAAATCATTTCTACCGTATCATCAAGCTTCATCCCGGAAATGTGCAGGGTTCCTGCAGCAACGGCCATGATAATACCACTCAAGAAAAGCATCATGAAAGCAGACACAAAGGCATCTGTCTTTTCTTTTTTTAGATCATTGATGCCCCATCCCTTTTCAGCCACCACGGTACTTCTCATCACAAAAACAGCAGCTGAGCATGTGGTGCCCGTAATTGCTGCAATGAGCCCAAGTGCACCTGGAGTGTCAGGAATACTGGGAACCATCCCCGAAAGTATATCCGAAATATCCGGACGGACCATAAAAAAAACAACCATAAAGGAAAGTCCCATCAGAATCACCAGAACGGTCAACACTTTTTCGAAAGCCTTATAACGTCCGAACCATAAAAAAAAGACAAGTATCACCGCAAAAAACAAGATGATCCATGCCCTGTGGATTACTACTCCATCATACGCCAAACGTACCCCTTCCTGTACCAAATCGGCGACTATACCCATTACACCCATGAGAGCCAATAATTCCCCTATGATCAATACCAAAATGATATAGAGCGAAAGTATCCAGCCCCATTTAAATTCCTGTTTAAAATTAAACAGCGCAGTCCTACCCGTCACCAAGGTAACTTTCCCATAGGCAACCATTAATATGTAGGTGAAAATACAGGAAAGAACTACTGCCCAAAAAAGGCCCATGCCAAATTCAGCACCGGTCTTGGCCATTGTGGTAACACTACCTGTTCCTATGTTGTAACCAATAAGAAATAACCCTGGACCTACAGCGCTAAGTCCCAATAGTATTTTTTTGATTATTGATTTATTGCCCATCTCCTGCTTTTATAGATTTAATTTTCAACCAAGTACCTTAACATTCTAAAATATAGAAATCCACATTTAGCTAATCATTGGAATATACCAACTGTCCGGCCACAAATGTTTTATGAATTACCACCTGATTATCCTCCAAATTAAAGACAATCAGGTCGGCCCGTTTTCCTTGTCCTATTTCACCAAGTTCATTGAGAGAAAACATCTTTGCAGGATTGGTGCTTGCCATTTGTATGGCATCATTAAGAGTACATTGTGTAAAATCCATAATCACGCCTACACAGGCACTAATGGGTGAAGCTGCCCCGGCAAGAACATTTTCCTTGGGTAATTTTACCACATTGGGGGTCAGCAATAAGGTACGCTCTCCACGGGTATACTCTCCTGGGGGAAGACCTGCCAGGTCCAGGGCATCGGAGACCAAAATAGTTTTATTTGGGCCTTTTACCTTATAAAAACTTCGTACCTCTTCCTTGGTCAAATGAAATCCGTCAGCAATTAAACTGGGAGTGATACGATCGTCGGCCAATTGTGGCCAGATAGGGTTATGATGCCTATTGATTTCGTTGGCACAACCATTCCCCAAGTGGGTGGCCATTTTTGCACCGGCATCTATTGCTCGTTCTATATCTTCTGCACTGCCATTGTGATGTCCTAGTGCCACTATAATTCCATTGGCAACGCAATTACGGATAAAGGGTATTGCCCCGTCCAATTCGGGGGCTACGGTAATTAATTTTATACCATTGTTGGCTGCACTCTGCAACTCCTGAAATTCCTCCCAGTCCGGATCTTTAATATATTTCTCCAAATGTGCGCCTCGAAAGCCGGGTAGAGGTGAAATATAAGGCCCTTCCAAATGGAATCCGGGAATGGATTTTCCTATTTCTGGATCTTTTTGTGCCTCGGCCAAAATTGCAAAGTTCGTTTTCATTCTATTGAAATCGCTGGTAATGATAGTCGGAAAGAAAGTAGTTACCCCTGCCTTCCACAAGGCTTTTGTAGCTTTCCTTACCCCTTCCACCGTAAGATCGGGACCGGAAAAATCCACTCCCATATAACCGTTGATCTGAACATCTATCAAACCAGGTGCTACGTACATTTTGGAAACCTTGTTCTTTTTGGCCAATCGGTTTATTCCCGAAATTTTTCCGTTTGTGGTCGATATGGAGACCCATTCTTCATCGGAGTACAAAATGCCCTCCATTCCGCTTGTATCAATAGATTGTGATATTCCCATGTTGTAAAAAAAGAATAGTGCTAAAACTGATGTATATTTAAATATCATAACAATTTGTTGAATTTATAATTCTTGGACCCTTATCAATATTATCGGGAACTAACTTCCAGATTTAATTTTGCGAATCTTAATATTCCTAAACCAGGCATCGTCCTTATGGTTTTGAAGAACGATATGTCCCTTTCTTTTTTCCAAAAAACCCGGATAGTCCACAAATTTGCTTTTTTGAAAAAGCGAATCCAAATGCGGAGAACCAAATTCATAGGCAACTACCTTTTTCCCGTTAAGCCAATGCTCTACGCTCTTATCATTGATGACAATTCGACTCGAGTTGAACATCCCAGCCGGCCTGACATCCGCATTGTTGGCAGCAATCATATCATAAAGACTCCCAGTGTATTGGGATGGCTTTAGTTTGCCTGCATAGAGGGTATCCGAATCATCCAACAATTGGTATTCAAATCCCAGTGCCGAATATTGGGAACCAAACTTTTGCGACATTTCCTCGGAAACATTGTACTTTAGTCCCGTGTTGCCCGCTTTTAATATTTTCCATTCAAAATACAATTCATAATTGTCGAAGGTTTCCACCGTCATTAAATCTCCCCCTTCCATGGGCTGTCCGTCAGGCATGGAAGGCACTTCTCCACTATTAAGTTTTCGTATGGTACCGTCTTCAATTTTCCATAGTTCGGTTTGAACATCCTTTCTACCTAAACCGCGCCAACCCTTAAACGACTCTCCATCAAAAAGCAGTTCCCAACCCTGCCCCTTCTCCAAATCGGTTAGGCTATTGTGCAATTGTTCTGAAACCTTCATTGGTTCTTGCTTCTTTTCCACTTTGTTTCTGCAACCCATAAATACTAATCCCATGGTTAAGGCCATTATCCAGAAATTGTGTTGGGTTTTCTTTTTACTTCTCCTCATTATGATAAAACGGTTTCCCAATTACCTGAAATTATTGATTTTTGGACAGCCTCCAACACAGCAATACCATGAACAATACTTTCGTGACTGCGCGGTTCCTTTCCTGTGTTGAACATGTTTACCATATCCACATAATTTTTATCAGGATCAACGGTTTCTACTCGGGACTTCAATTCAACCACTCCTTCCTCTGTCTCCACAAAGGTCTGCCAGCCATACTTTTTGGTGGTAATGATCAATGTGGCCATCCTTCCATTTTCAAATATTAAACTAGCAGTACTGTTCAAGTTCTCCTTGTCGTTCTTGCTGAATCTAGCCGAAACAATTTTTTCATCAAAAAGATAGATCAGAGGCTCTACCATATGTACTCCATAAAAGAAAAAACCTCCATATATGGAATTGATATCCGCCTTGCCATAACAAGTTACTTGATTTATGTCCTTCATTTCTGCTAATTGCCTCTTCATATCTTCCGTGGCATAGCTATGGGCTATTGAACTGTAGGATGTTACCGGAGTACCAACCGCTCTCGCCATTTCAAGGAATATTTTTGCAGCCTGACTGCTATAGCAAAATGGTTTATCTATAAAGGTGGGTATCCCGGCCTTTACAAACGGAAGCGCTGCATCCAAGTGAAGATCGCCATGCCGATGATCAACAATCAATGCATCGATCTTTCCTGTCATTTCCAATGGATCTTTTACAATATTTGGAATGCCTCCTTCGGTCTTGGCCTGTTGGGCAAATTCCTCCTTTTCACCCCATACATATTTAACCTCCCAGCCAGGAAATTTTTTATCCAAATTGAACATTTTACCAAAACCTCTGGTATGTGAATTCTCTGCACCAATAATACCGATAATCTTGTTTTTCGCTACCGGTGATTTTCCGAATTTTAGTTGGGAAAACAAAGGTGACGGTAAGGTCAGGGCCAAGGTTGAAAATGCTGCCCCTTTTCCTATTTTCTCTAAAAATGATCTTCTATTTGCCATATATTTTTATTACAATTTCATTTCCCAACCGTTTTCATAAGCACGGCTCCATAATTTTTGGGCATCGCTATCCTGCAAAATGTGACCATTATTAGGATCTATATTCAAAGACCTCCCCGTGCGCTGGGCAATATTCCCCAATTGGACCAACAAGGTACTTTTATGACCAGAGTCTATATCAGCATTGAGGCTGGCCCCTTTCTGGATGGCATCGAACATATTTTGTATGTGCAAGGCATCCAAGAGTTCTGCCGGGTTGGAATTATTCCTGGGATCTATTTCCTGTGTATTTTTAACTTCTTTAACTAATTCACCCTCCAAATCGAAAATGCTATAGCTATTGCCCCCAGGGATAAGCATACTGCCATTTTCCCCGTAGAACATAACGCCAACCGAGCTCCCTTCTATAGGTTTACCATTACAGCTCCTGCCTTCCCAGGACATGGACAACCCTTCAGTAAAATCCAAATTGATCACCTGTGTATCCGGCGTCTCCCAATCGTCCTG
This sequence comes from Arenibacter sp., assembly GCA_040216555.1. GTDB lineage: Bacteria > Bacteroidota > Bacteroidia > Flavobacteriales > Flavobacteriaceae > Arenibacter. The sequence continues at coordinate 40,518 of JAVJOW010000012.1, read as the reverse complement.
ATATCTGTACCTGCCGCCGTTTGAGCTAACCTTAACTGGATAGTCCACCTGCATGCCCCAGCGTAATAAATCTATCATATGGGTACCATTATTTAAGGCCTCCCCAGTACCCCAATGCCATAGCCAATGCCAATTGTAATGTACAATATTGTCTTTATACTTCATTCTAGGCGCGGGACCTTGCCAAAGGTCCCAATCCAGCCAGTTAGGCACCTCAACTTCCTTCCCTATCCCTATGGACTGTCGGTTATTGGTATACCATCCTTTACCAAAATATACCCTTCCTATGGTCCCGGCCTGCAAAGCTTTTATCCCTTCAACCACATTGGGCCATGAGCGACGCTGGTTCCCCATCTGTATTACCTTGCCATATTTTTGTGCAGCCTGTACCAAAATTTCCCCTTCATTGGGGTTGTGGCTACATGGTTTTTCCACATATACATGTTTTCCCGCTTCCATGGCCAAGAGCGATGCAGGGGCATGCCAATGATCTGGTGCGGCAATCACCATGGCGTCCACATCCTTGCTTTCCAAGGATTTTCGAAAATCCGTAAAAGTTTTTGGCTTCCTGTCCTGTCTACCTTTTACAGAATCCAAACATTTTAGGATGGCTCTACTGTCCACATCACAGACATGGATAACCTCAGCATTCTTTTGACTTGCAAAATTTTGGGCCAAGGCATTTCCCCTACTATTGACCCCCATTACAGATACATTGATGCGATCGTTGGCACCTAAAATGCGGGCATAACTTTTGGCACTCAATTGGGGGAGGATTCCAGCGGTAGCTATAAAGGCCGAACTGGCCGCGGTTTTTTTAATAAAACTTCTTCTTGAACTTGAATTTGATTTCATGCTATCCAGGTTAGATCGTTAATAACTTCGTTTATCTTGTTTGTCTTTAAAATTGGGCTAATAAAGGCCCGAAAACTCTTGCCCCAGAGCATTGATCTCTTCATCGGAAATTTCTCCAGAGCACACCAGTGTCCGGAATGCAAAACGAACCGACTCCCCTTTCTTCAAACGCAAGTCCATAGTTTCCTTTCCATCCGAAAACACATTTTGACCCAATGGGTTTACGGCAAAAAGACCATAGCCCCTAGCGTGCCAATAGGCTGGATATCCTGGATTCTTTTTATGGTCCAGAATCACCACGGCTACATTCTCATCCTTATACTTTCCAAAGAGTTTCATCCACCTGGCCCGGGTTCCCCAAACATCTTCACCCTTAATGCCTTCACTGCTCAAGTAATCTCCAGAAACCAGGTCATTATTTATTACCTTAATGGTCTCAGGATTTCCATGTGCATCGGTTAATGTTAAAGGGGCATCGGATGGTAATTCCAGTTCGCGACTAACCCTAATGGCAAACATTCCCTCTTTGGTATCCTTGAACAAAATATCCTCTTGGGCCGTTAAGGTGCTTATCCAATCTATAATCCTAACCTTCCCCTTATCCATAAAATGAAGTTCAATATCTTCCTTTATCTGTGTACGTCCCTGAGCTTCCCAATTGGTTCGGACCTTTATCGTTCCTTGGGTATCATCGGCCTCGGCCTCGGCAACCTCTTGATGCCTGATAACGCCACTAAATGGCTTGCGATCTTCAGGAGTAGCCTCCGAATGTCCCCAATAATCAATACCATTAACATCGCCATAATTCATCCACATTCCTATATGGTGCGGGTGATCCGCACGCTCTCCGGCTACTGTCTTCAATGGATATTTACGCGTAATCTCCGTACCTTCCGAAGTCACTATAGGCCATAAACAGGGCTTCATAATATTATCGGGGTAGATGTAGGAAGTAAATAATTCGTCCCCGAAGTAGACATCCACTTTTTGTTCAGATACTTTATTTTCTACCCTAATACCAGGCTTTTCCATTTCCTGTGTAGGACTTACATCGCTCTTTTTGGACTTGCCATTTCCACAGGAACCAAAAAAAGCCAATAACACTAAACTTCCAAGTACTCTTACTCCCATAATATTTGTTTCTAGTTTAAAGAAAGTCAATAGACCATTGCCAATTCATAGCAATTGCGCAAGACCTTTATTGAAAATTAATATAATAATCTACGTTCTCCTTAATAATGATATCCAAAGGGACATACTGAATGGCGGAGGGCGACTTTTTGTATACAAAAAAATCGAACAGCGTCTTTACCGCGGTTACCCCTTGAAATACCGGTCTTTGGGAAATGATATAATCTATATTTCCATTTTTCAGTTCGACCACATTTCCCGGAACAATATCAAACCCTACCACTCTTATGTCCAGCTCATGCATGGCGTGATACTTGGAAATTATATGTGCTCTTGAATTAGTGACAAACACCCCTTTGGTTCCGGGGTTTTTGATATAATAGGTAGTCAGTTCCCTATTTACCTCGGTCTCAGCGGTAGAGGGTATCGTAATAGAATTTATATTTCTATTCGCCATTGATTCATGTGCCTTAAAATAATCCCTAAAACCATTTTCTACCACAGCTGTGTGGGCACTATTCTCAAATCCCTTTACCATGTTTACAATAAGAATGTCATCTGCAGGCCCCAAGACCGAATTCAACAATTTCCCTGCGATATAGCCGCTACCTTTTAGATCAGGTCCAATGTAACTTAGATTTTCCTTGCTTTTAATGTTGGCATCTATAAAGACATAAGGAATATCCCTTTCTTCCAACTTCGCTATAAATTCTAGACTTTCCTTTTCAAACAGCGGTGCCAAGATTACCCCGCTTGGATTCTTCCCAAGAATGGCATCGGCAAGTTTAACAAAACTGGATTCGTCGAACAAACTGTACTCATAAGTATGGAGTTCCATACCAAAATCCCTATAAACCTCCACTCCCTGGTCCACTCCTATTTTCGGTAACGCCCAATAACTTTGGGAACTGGTCGCTTCAGGAAACAGGCTACAAACCGTGAACTGTCTTCCCAAAGCCAATGTCCTTGCCAGGAGATTGGGATTAAAATCCAATTTCTCTATGGCCTCTTCCACTTTTTTCCTTTTGGCCAGAGACACCTTTCCCCTATTGTGCAAAACCCTGTCAATGGTTCCTATGGAAACATTGGCATAGTTAGCCAAATCTTGAATGGTAGTCTTTTTATTTTTTGCCATCGAAAATCAACTTATATAATTAAATGACTTTTAATGAATTAAAAAAGTGTGTAGGCACACAAATATAAAAATTATCGGGACATAGACATCATATTTCGGAAATATTACATGATATTTTACATATGAATCAATAAAAATGTGTAAGCACACACTTTTTCGACAAAACCATCAATCCAATGTCAGGATTCCCAATTCAACTACTTTGAACTCTAAGTAAAAAGATGGACTGTAGGCTGCCCTACAAAGATTTTCTAATAGCGATAAACAAAAAAATGAACAATGAGTAGATCATAAAAAAAGGAATTATATAGTCTGCCCACCCCAGAACCAGCATCACACTTATTATCAATAGCTGAAACCCAAGACCAAAGGTAGATACGGCCGTCATAAGCCAATTGGGCAAATGTCTACCATTGGCAGCCTCACCATCCAACTTATAAATAATTTGGTCAAAACTGCCATAAAGCACCCTATACCACCAAAAAAGCACATTCACATTACGCTGATGCTCCCCAACCATTGCCACCGGAGTCCCGGATTCAAATATTCGGCTTGTTACATCGCCTTGAAACTTATTTCTCAAGATTACGTAATAATAGTTATACAGGGTACCCTGAAGTTGAAGTCCCAGGAATGCCAACACCGTAAAACCAAAATCCACATTGGTTATACGCCAGAGCACTAAAAAGGTAAGGATATTCAATACAAAATCCGACAGGGAATCAAAATACCTCCCAGTATAGGAGGGCGTATCCTTGATCCTTGCCAACTCACCATCAGCAGCATCCAAGATCGATTTTAGAATAAAAAAAAAGGCTGCATACCAATAGTAGCCGTAATACATGCATGCTATCGCTATAACACCTGAACAAAGAAATCCAAACGTAACCTGAACTGGCGTAACTGCCGTTTCCTTTAATCTGTTCGCAATAACTTTAGCCATTGGCCTCCCATAGTCAGATAGGTCCAAAAATTTATGATCTTCCGGTAATTTAGACATTCCCAGCTTTTTTTATGGAGCATTTTTAATGACTTAGCTACCTAAATTTTAAAACAGCACACTTATTTTTACTAACTAAATATACAACTAAATAAGACGGGAATAATTTAGGCCTCCAAAAATCATAGGGATGACCTTCAGGATTTTGACAGAAAATTGGAAGGTTGGCAAAAAAATATCAACAATCAAAAGGCGGCTACCACAACCTATCCTTCCAAAATCTCTATTTGCTTTATGATGTCTTTTTCCGTTATTGGATATGGGATTCCTTCAACAATGGATTTATAAACATCTTCGAATAAATTGATATAAGAGGATTTAACCGATTCTATTTCTTCAGTATTCCTTTCACCATTCTCGGAAATAGTAGTGAGTACTCCATATTTATTGGCATCCTCTATTCCAAACAAAGCGTTTCCGGGATTCATTCCCGCTAACAGTTGCTGCTCCTGAATGTCCGTTCGCTGTTTCACAAAGGTCCCCTTGGTACCATTAAGAACAAAAGCAGCTTGCGGCTGCACCACCAACATACTCATAGTCAAAAACACCTGTACTCCCTTTGGATACACCAAATGTATATGTACATAATCGTCCACCTGGGTTTTGGGCCTAAATTGCCCAGTGTACTTTTTCCATTCCAAAGGATATCCAAAAAGTGCTATGGCCGCGTCCAATAAATGGGGTGCCAGGTCATACATGAGACCGCTACCGGGCACAGGGGTTTCCTTGGCTATTTTAGGGCCTATGTGATAACGATATCTATCGTAACGCATATGGGCCTCCACCATAGCTCCCAACTTACCGGACCCCAACACCTTTTTTACCGCCAGAAAATCACTATCATACCTTCTATTTTGATAAGGCAGGATATAGCGATCCTGCTTTTTTGCTTCGGCAAAAAGTTTCTTGGCCTCAGCACTGCTAACACAAAAAGGCTTCTCCACCAAAACATGCTTCTTTGCCCGGAGCGCCTTTAATGCAAATTCGAAATGCGTATAATTGGGCGTATTTACCACTACCAGATCAATGCCCTTATCGGCAATAAGCTGATCAACGGTGTCGTAACTTTTTATATTGGGATAACTCTTAACGGCTATTTTTTTAGTCCGCTCCACAACTGCCGTCAACTGGAATCCAAGATGCTCATTCAAAAATGGGGCATGAAACAAGGCGCCCGACATTCCGAATGAAAGAATACCCGTGTTTATTTTCTTTTTGGACATAATTTAAGCTAGTTTCATTAAAACTTGGGGCATTTCTCTTTACCCAGAAACAGAATGAACACAAGGGCTTGCCGTTATTTTAAACTGGCCAGACTCTTCTCCAGGGTATCAATTTTAGCAATGGCATCCGCCTCCTTCTGACGTTCCAAATCAATTACCTGGGCAGGTGCGTTGGCTACAAAACGCTCATTGGACAGTTTCTTTTGCACCGATACCAAAAAGCCTTTAATATATTCCAATTCCTCTTCCAACTTTTTAATTTCGGCACCAATATCAATGGCCCCTACCATAGGAACAAAATATTCGTTGGACTTTACCCTAAACGTCAAAGCCCCATCCACTGCACTGTCAACATAATCAATGGCCGCCAAATTAGTGAGCTTGGCAATAACCACGTCCCAAACTTTGGAAATACCCCCATCGTTTAAAACCGCCAATTGAAGGGCATCTTTCATAGGGATATTCTTTTCCTTTCTAATGGTACGTATTCCTGCAATTACATCCGCGGCAAAACTAAAACCTTCAATTAGTTCCTCGGTTATAGGCTGTGCGCTTGGCCATTTTGAAATGACCAATGCCTGTTCCGGGGTACGTTCGGCAATGTGCTGCCAAACCTCCTCCGTAAGAAAGGGCATAAAAGGATGCAGTAGTTTTAAGTTCTCCTCAAAAATATGGATTACGGCATCAAAGGTAATTCTATCTATAGGCTGCTGATAAGCTGGTTTAATGATTTCCAACAACCAAGAACTATAGTCGTCCCAAACCAATTTATAAATCGCCATCAATGCATCCGAGATGCGATATTTACTAAAATGATCCTCTATCTCTTCAAGGGTTTTGTTGAATTTTGAAGAATACCATTCAATACCCAACTTGGAAGCCTCTGGTTGTGGCAGATCTGCCACTTCCCAACCTTTCACCAAGCGGAAACCGTTCCAAATCTTATTGGCAAAGTTTTTCCCCTGTTGACACAAGGCCTCATCGAACATAAGATCGTTACCTGCAGCGGAACTCAATAAAAGTCCAACACGAACTCCGTCGGCCCCGTAATCCTCAATAAGTTGCAGCGCATCCGGAGAATTTCCGAGCGACTTGGACATTTTGCGTCTTTGCTTATCCCGCACCAATCCTGTAAGATATACGTTCTCAAAAGGTCTTTCATTGCGGTATTCATAGCCTGAAATAATCATTCTGGCCACCCAGAAGAACAAGATATCCGGCCCGGTCACCAGATCATTGGTAGGATAGTAGTACTCTATCTCCCTATTGTTCGGCTCTAAAATTCCATTAAAGACACTTATTGGCCAGATCCAAGAGGAGAACCAAGTATCCAGGGCATCTGCATCCTGTTTTAGGTCTTCCAATGTTAAATGGGATTTTCCGGATTTTTTTCTGGCCATATCCAACGCTTCTTCCTTGGTTTCTGCCACCACAAAATCGTCCTGCCCATCCCCAAAATAAAAGGCCGGGATTTGTTGTCCCCACCACAATTGTCGTGATATATTCCAATCGCGTATGTTTTCCATCCAATGACGATAGGTATTTTCGAATTTTTTGGGAAACAACTTAATATCTTCGTCTTCCAAAACCGCCTTTATAGCAGGTTTGGCCAAATCTTCCATACTTAAAAACCACTGATCGGACAATCTTGGCTCAATAACCGCCTTGGTTCTCTCCGAAGTACCAATTTTATTAATGTGCTGTTCTGTCTTTACCAAATACCCTTTTTCCTCCAATTCTTTTGAAATGGCCTTCCTGACTTCAAAACGGTCCTTACCTTCATAATGTAGTCCAAAACTATTTAAACTGGCATCTTCATTAAAGATATCTATAGTCTCCAGATTGTGTTTCTCTCCTAGAGCCTTATCATTAATATCATGTGCCGGAGTCACTTTTAGGCAGCCCGTTCCAAATTCAACATCAACATATTCATCCTCAATTATCGGGATTACCCTATTGCATATAGGTACAATGGCATTTTTACCCCTTAAATGGGCATAACGATCATCATTGGGGTTAATACAGATAGCAGTATCCCCTAAAATAGTCTCGGGTCTGGTAGTGGCAATGGTTACGGTTTCATCCGAACCCTCTATTTTATAGGCCAAATAGTACAACAAACCCTGTCTTTCCTCGTAGATTACTTCTTCATCGGACAAGGTAGTTTTTGCCTCGGGGTCCCAATTTACCATTCGATAACCCCTGTATATGAGCCCTTTATTATAGAGATCCACAAAGACCTTGATAACAGAGGCAGACATATTGTCATCCATAGTAAACTTGGTGCGCTCCCAATCGCAGGAACAGCCCAATTTCTTTAACTGTTCCAATATTACCCCTCCATATTCATGGGTCCAATCCCACGCGTGCTTCAAAAATTCCTCACGGGTGATATCCTTTTTATCTATTCCCTGTTCCTTTAGCTTGGCAACTACTTTGGCCTCCGTAGCTATGGAAGCGTGATCTGTTCCAGGAACCCAACAGGCATTTTTTCCCATTAAACGGGCCCTACGGATCAAAACATCCTGTATGGTATTGTTCAACATATGCCCCATATGTAATACACCAGTTACATTAGGTGGTGGAATAACTATGGTATAAGGCTCCCTATTATCTGGTGTGGAATGAAAATAATTATGTTTGGTCCAATAGTCGTACCATTGGCCCTCTACCCTGTGAGGCTCATATTTTGAAGGAATTTCCATTATTTGGAACAGTTTTTGCTTACCCTATACGGGCGATTACTAAATGAGTGCAATATTAAGGTTAAACTTGAAGTAATTCTAAGGTTTTTGTCCATTTAGAAATACGAAACAAAAATAACTAACGTTATTACATAACAAAAGAATTTTGGAGGTTCATTAAAAACATTTACTTTTGAAATTCACCAAAAACTAAAAATAATGAAAAAAATAGTACTAATTCTATTTGTTGGTCTCTTAGGTTTTGGCCTAACCGCTCAAGAAAATGTAGCGAAAATTAACTTCAAAACGGAAACCGTTGATTATGGTGAAATCGCTAAAGGCAGTGATGGCGTAAGAGTATTTGAATTTACCAATACTGGGAATGCACCACTTGTTATCAGCAAAGTAAGCTCTAGCTGTGGATGTACAATCCCTAAAAAACCGGATGCACCTATTTTACCAGGTAAAACTGGCGAAATTCAAGTAAAATATGACACCAACAGAGTTGGACCTATCGCAAAAGCGATAACCGTAATTTCCAATGCTGACACCCCAACGAAGGTGTTAAAAATAAAAGGAAAGGTATTGCCAGCGGAAGGCAAATAAACACCACTCATATTCACAAAAGCTTGTTAATTACCGAATTGGGTATTTAACAAGCTTTTTGCATTGGTGGTTTCTTGGTTTACATACCTGCACCTTGGGAGAGATTGCTTAAAAAGACCAGGGCCTGCCTTGGCCTTTAACATCATCTATTTGAATACATCCTTAAGGACATAGCTAATAAGTATATCCTTTTGATAACGCTCTACTAGAACCTTCACTCTTTTTCCATCTTTTTCATTGAGCATGTGCAGGATTTGCTGAAGCTTGTAATGGTGCACCTTTTTCCCGTTTACCGCCAGAATTACATCCCCTTCCTGTAAACCCGCTTTATGCCCAGGGCTTCCTGCACGTATACCGGACACTATAATTTCTGGGACCATACTTAGCCTGGTCATGTTCTCGAAGAGTATTTGCACGTCCCCGAACGATTTACCGCTATCCGCCAATACCACCCCTCCTGCATCGGCTAAACTTTCGGAAATATAGCGCATCCCGTTATGTTGGATATCAATCCCACTCAAATTAAAGTCAAATGGGCGATTAAAAAGTGCATTTTTACGCAAACTCAGGGTGCGATTGCCATAGTTGAATACCAGGGTAAATCTTTTTAGGACCTCACCGCCCAAACTGCCGTTTCTATTCCCGAAAGAGGTGATGGAATTAAAATACTGTAAATCGGGAAATGCAGTTTTGGCATCCCTTAATTGAAAGCCACCCAAGTTGATTCCGTCTATTTTAGTCCTTTTCCCATAAATGCTTCCACTAAGCCCTTGGCCCAGAAAATCCAAATAATTCTTCTTGGGCACCCCCAATCCCTTTTCCAGATCTTCAAAAAGCCATACGGCATCGGAACTACCTGAATCTATTAAAAGTTCTACAGGAATACCGCGCTTATCTTCGATAAACACATGACCCTTAACATAAGCTTTGTTCTGAACAATGCGCAATGGTATGGTTCGGACCTTGGAGCTTTTTTTGGATATGTACAGGTCAGGGTCATGAAGCTTTAAATATTTTGATGAATAATTTATCTCAACAACAAAATCCCTAAAGAGGTCATAGCCAATGATTCCATGGACCGGCAAACCCAGCCTGGGAGAAAGGTTCAGCTCCTTGTCCATGACCACATAAAGCAATTGGTCTTTATTAAAGGCCTTTCCTATTTTAAAAATATTGGTATCGGAACTCAGGGCATCAATTGGCTCGCCTTCACCAAGGCCCTTAATGACAATTTCCGATACATTGTTTATTTGAATGGAATCCTTATCCGATAAATTAAATAGAATAGGTTTATTTACCCCTGAATCCAAAATAAATGAAAGTTCCGCCCCGTTTACCTCTATTGGTATTATAATGAGATTGTTCACCAATTCAAACTTTACCTTTTGAAACTTTTCTCCAGCCGGCAATTCGAAATTTTGAGATATCAACAAAACGGGACAGCAACAAATAAGGAAAGCCATATGTCTTATGAAAGCCATCCTATTTCCATTTTTAAGTTACCTAATACTCTAATTTACACACAAAACCCTTTACAACAGAATCATTTAACATATTAATATGGAATCAAATAAGGCGGTTTTATTGTTTTGTCCGTATTGATTTCTCATTTTTGCTTAAAATTAAAACCTATATGCCATCAATTTCAAGGAGAGGCAAAACAATGCCGGAATCTCCAATAAGGAAATTAGTACCTTTTGCTGAAGCTGCTATTAAAAGAGGAATCAAAATCATCCATCTAAATATTGGACAGCCCGACATAAAAACCCCTAAAGTTGCCTTGGATGCCGTTAGGAACAATACTTTGGAGGTATTGGCCTACAGCAGAACAGAAGGTTCCGAAACTTATAGGGAAAAGATTGCCGGATATTATGCAAAGAATGACATTCATGTGGATGCAGACAATATTATAGTTACTACGGGTGGTTCGGAAGCATTGTCCTTTGCATTGGGAAGTATAGCGGATAATGAGGACGAAATTATTATCCCAGAGCCTTTTTATGCCAATTACAACGGATTTGCCAATGCCAGCGGAATAAAGGTAGTACCTGTTGTTTCCAGTATTGAAAATAATTTTGCACTGCCGCCTATTGATGAATTTGAAAAATTAATCACCCCCAGGACAAAGGCCATCCTTATTTGCAATCCAGGGAACCCAACAGGATATTTATATACAAGGGAAGAAATTAAAAAACTTGCCACTATTGTAAAAAAACACAACCTGTTCCTAGTGGCCGATGAAGTATATCGGGAATTTATCTATGACGGTAGGGAGCATTGTTCCATTCTTCAGGAAAAAGGCTTGGAAGAACATGCCATTATAATAGACTCGGTTTCCAAAAGATACAGCATGTGCGGAGCGCGAATTGGGTATTTGGTCTCCAAAAACAAGGAAGTGATGCAGACCGCCCTAAAATTTGCCCAAGCCCGACTTTCCCCACCCACCTATGCGCAGATTGCAAGTGAAGCTGCCCTGGAAACCCCACAGTCTTACTTTGATGATGTAAAAAAGGAATACGAGGGGCGCAGAAACATACTTATCTCAGAATTAAACAAACTTGAGGGTGTTGTCGTAGGCCAGCCGCAGGGCGCATTTTATTGTATTGCAGAACTGCCTATTGACAACGCTGACACCTTTGCCCAGTGGTTACTGGAGGATTTCAATTTAAACGGCGAGACCGTAATGGTAGCTCCTGCAGCAGGATTCTACGCAACTGACGGCTTGGGAACAAAGCAGATCAGAATTGCCTATGTATTGGAAAAGGAAGAACTAAAAAGAGCGGTTCATATTTTAAAGGAGGCCTTAAAGGTATATGCACATTAATGGATATACAAGAAGACATATCCCTTAAAAAGTACAATACTTTTGGAATTGATGCCAAGGCCAAATTCTTTTGCGAAATAAATTCGATCGCTGACCTAAAAAAAGCACTGTCACTTCAGGGATATCCAACTTTATTTATTCTTGGGGGCGGCAGCAATATGCTCATTACAAAAGATTTGGAAAACCTGGTACTGCATATCAACCTAAAGGGAATTGAGCTAGTTTCGGAAAATAAAGATGAAGCTATAATAAAGGTCAGTGCCGGTGAGAATTGGCACAATATGGTATTATGGACCTTGGACCACGATTATGGCGGATTGGAGAACCTATCCCTCATTCCAGGAAATACGGGTACCGCTCCAATTCAGAACATAGGCGCCTATGGCGTTGAACTTAAGGACACTTTTGTAAGTTGTGAAGCTATGGAAATTGCCTCCCGGGAACTAAAAACCTTTACCAAGGAAGCGTGCCAGTTTGGCTATCGCGATTCCTATTTCAAAAATGAAGGGCTTGGAAAATATATCATCACTTCGGTAAGTTTTAAATTGACCAAAAGAAATCACAAACTCCATGTAGACTATGGTGCCATTATTTCCGAATTGCAGAATAACGGCATTGGCAATCCCAGCATTAAGGATGTGTCCAATGCGGTAATTTCCATTAGAAAAAGCAAGTTGCCAGACCCGAAGGAATTGGGCAATAGTGGAAGTTTCTTTAAAAACCCGGTAGTAGATAAGCAGCAATTTGACAACTTCACCAAGTTGAACCCGACTGCGCCCTTTTATAAGGTTTCCGAAAATGAATTCAAGATTCCTGCAGGTTGGCTGATAGAGCAATGTGGCTATAAGGGAAAGCGGTTTGGAGATGCCGGAGTACACAAAAACCAGGCCCTGGTGTTGGTCAATTACGGTGATGCCTCAGGTGCGGAAATCATTGAACTGGCAGAAAATATTATAGACAGTGTGTCGCAAATGTTCGGAATTATGATCAGCCCGGAAGTCAATATCATAAAATAGCCCCTGACACAAGATGCCAGGGGCTATACCAAACCAAACTAACCAAAAATTAAATGCACAGTTACCAGCTGTCCATTTATCCAATTAAAACGCTAAGTATAACAATCAATTTTATAATTTAGCGTTTGTGTATATACGAGGAGAATTAAGGATTTGGATGATTGCCAAGCAACTTTTTTTGAGAACACACTATTTATATGAGCATATTACTGGAAAATCATATTGTTGAGCTTCTTCAAGAGCGAAATGACAAGGCCATTTCCCTCCTTTATGAACACTACGGGGATACCTTATACGGGGTAGCCTACAAGGTAGTGCGAGATGAGGAATTGGCACAGGATGTTGTACAGGAAAGCTTTATCAAAATTTGGAAGAAATCGGATTCCTACGACCCCACAAAAGCCAAATTGTTCACTTGGCTATTTAGGATTACACGCAATACGGCCATAGATAAATTAAGAAGTGCTAACAACAAATCCGATAAGGAAATCCAAATGGACGTTTCGGACGTATATAAACTAGGAACTGAAGGTATAATCCCTGACTTGATGGACGTTCAGGATAATTTGGATAAGATAGATTCAAAATATCAAATTGTATTGGACGCCTTATTTTTTCAAGGAATGACCCAACAGGAGGCAAGCGAAGAATTGGACATACCACTAGGCACCATTAAATCTAGATTAAAGATTGGTCTTAGGGAATTAAAGAAAATATATGGTTCAACGATGGTTCTTGCCTTTGTACTAAGTTTATTTATGAATTAAAGCACAACCTTGATAAGACTAGGACCCAACAATTAAGCTGACGTTACAGCATAGCCGACCAAATTGTGCTACAAATAATAAAGCCATGAAAGAAAAGATTAGAATATTTTTAGAAACAGACCTACTAGAGAAATATCTATTGGGCACAACTTCCCAAGAGGAAGCATTTCAGGTAGAAAGATATATTGCCATGTATCCAGAAGTTAGGAACACCTATATTGAGCTTCAGGAAAACCTTGAAATATTTGCCAAGTTACATGCCATTAAAACTCCGGAAGGCCTCAAGGAAAGAATTCAAACTAGGATCAGAAAAGAAAATTCCGGACGAACAAAATTCTTTAGGTATGCCATTGCAGCCAGTTTTGCTGCCCTGCTCTTTGCAGGAGCATCCTATTTCTTTTGGAACCAAAACCAAAGTTTGCAAGAGGAAAATGTTATTGTCAACAACAAGATCCAGAACTTGGAAGAGAATATGCGTCTACAGTTGGAGGATGTTAGAAATCAATTTATTGTCCTTAACAATCCCAGAACAAAGCGACTTACTGTTAAAGGCAATAATAAAGCCAAGGAACTTAAGGCGGTAGCCTATGTTAATCCTGTAAAAAAGCTTTCTTATATCAATGTAAGCAAATTACCTAACTTACCGGAAAACCAATGCTACCAAATGTGGGCAGAGGTCAACGGACAAATGCTCAACCTAGGAGTAATACAGGAGGCCGGCAATAGTGAAAAACTAATGGCTCTGCCCTATGGCGAAAATGCCGTTGGATATATCACCATTGAACCAACAGGAGGTAATTCAAAGCCTACCATAGAGAATATAGTGGCCAACATCTCCTATTAAATTTAAGCACTTAAAGTAATCCCAATCCTTATTGGGAAGGTTATAAATTTCATATCTTTGCATTAAATAATGCAGGGATATGAAATTATTACTTTTAACAATAGGTCTACTAGCACTTGCTTTTGCAGGTATTGCAATAAAAATATGGTCTAAAAAGGATGGTAAATTTGCAGGAACATGCGCCAGTCAGAGTCCGTTTTTAAATAAAGACGGAGAAGCATGTGGCTACTGCGGAAAACTCCCAACGGAGCAGGACTGCAGAAAGGATTCCGTTACACAATAGAAATCTGCCTATTATCACCTTTTACATTTTCTCATCTTGGACAAAACCGAAGAACCTCTTCCCAATCTTATTGAAAAAGCCAAATTAGGCAATCAAATAGCCTTCAGTGCATTATTAAATAGCTTTTGGAACGACGTCTACGGTTTTCAATTGATCAGGACCAGAAATGAGAACGATGCCGAAGACATTACCATCCAAACATTTTCAAAGGCTTTTGATAAGATTCATACCTTTAATGAGGACTATGAATTTAAGACATGGCTGATAGCAATTTCCAAAAATTTGCATATCGATCTCATCCGTAAAAGTAAAAGAAACGTTCTTCAAGGAAACCAAGTAAGTAGCAGCGAAGCCATTAAGAAGGTTTTGGATGATGCACCTTCCCCAGAGGACAGTCTAATTACCGAACAAAATTTAGCCGCTTTGTTGGAGTATATAAAAAGGCTCAAACCACATTACCAAGAAGTAATAAACCTGAGATATTTTCAGGAGCTGCCTTATGCTGAAATTGCCGAAAAACTTGGGGAACCCGTTAATAATGTAAAAGTTAAACTACTAAGGGCAAAAAGGTTACTTGCTGAAATTATTAAAAATAGTAATTAGGACTGATGGTTCTACCCAGTTTAGTAGAGGCAAAGTTCCATTGTACAAAAGAACTAGGACGTTGGATGTTTGATACCGGACGCTAGATTTTAGATACTAGATACTAGACAAGGGGTATTGTATGTAAGATATTAAACGCTAGGCATTAGATACTAGACATTGGATGCTGTAAAGAAATAATCTTCACCTCCAAACAAATATATCGTTCCTTTTTCAAGCAGACTTCAACCCCCAATCTATTGTCCCGTGCAACAAGTACAATATCTTGTGCTCCCTTCCTTAGCCACTATATCGAACCCACTAAATTCACTCTAGCACCGGATTGAATGTTACATTCCCATACTTTGCCGTCATTTGGTATTTTAACTATATCCCATTTCGTATATTTGCACAAAATCGTAGTATGAGTATCGAAACTTTAGACAGTGTCATCCCTCCAAAAGGCAAGCCCAAATGGTTAAGGGTAAAACTTCCTACGGGTAAAAAATACACCCAGTTAAGGGGATTGGTGGATAAGTACAACCTACACACCATATGTACTTCGGGCAGTTGTCCAAATATGGGCGAATGTTGGGGAGAGGGTACTGCCACTTTTATGATTTTAGGAAATGTTTGCACACGTTCCTGTGGATTTTGTGGTGTAAAAACGGGTCGACCTGAAGATGTAGATTGGGCAGAGCCTGAAAAAGTAGCAAGATCCATTAAAATAATGGACATTAAGCATGCTGTAATTACTTCGGTGGATCGCGATGACCTAAAAGATATGGGTTCTATAATATGGGCAGAAACAGTGAAGGCCATACGAAGAATGAACCCCACAACAACCCTAGAGACATTGATTCCGGATTTTCAAGGTATCCACACCCATTTAGATCGAATCCTTGCTGTTGGGCCTGAAGTAATATCCCACAATATGGAAACTGTAAAACGATTAACAAGGGAGGTCCGCATACAGGCAAAATACGAAAGAAGTCTTGGTGTCCTTTCCTATTTAAAGGAAAACGGCGCCAACCGCACCAAGTCGGGAATAATGTTGGGCCTGGGCGAAATGGAGGAAGAGGTAATCCAAACCATGGAAGACCTTAGGGCGGCCAATGTAGATGTGGTCACTATAGGCCAATATCTGCAACCTTCCAAAAAACATTTACCGGTAAAGGAGTTTATTTTACCTGAACAGTTCAAGAAATATGAAGAAATAGGTCTAAAATTAGGCTTTAGGCATGTAGAAAGCGGGGCTTTGGTCCGTTCATCGTACAAGGCACACAAACATATAATGTAAGTACCCCTTACACCCCTTATCTAGAATATCAATCCGTAATTATGCGGAGAAATTGGCTTGACCATATTTATGAAACAAATTAATATTGGTATAAACGGCTTTGGTAGAATTGGCCGCACCCTTTATAGACTTCTTAGCGAGCAAGCCCATTTAAGAGTGGTAGCCATTAACGATTTGGCAGATGCACCTACGTTATCCCATTTATTAAAATACGATAGTATCCATGGGGTATTTCAAAAAGAAGTATCCCACAGCGGCGAAAACATCATCGTGGACAATAATAAGGTTGCGCTATTAAATTACAATTCTCCCAAAGATATTCCTTGGTCCGATCACAAAGTTGATATTGTTGTTGAGGCCACCGGGAAGTTCAAGGACAGGGCCATCTTGGAGTACCACCTAAAAAACGGGGCAAAAAAGGTTATCCTTAGCGTACCCCCTACCGAAGATGACATAAAGATGGTGGTATTTGGAATAAACCACGAAACCCTTGTCCAAACAGATGACATTATTTCCAATGCCTCCTGTACAACGAACAATGCCGCACCAATGATCAAGGTAATTCAGGATCTTTGCGGTATAGAGCAAGCCTACATAACCACTATACATTCTTACACCACGGATCAAAGTCTGCACGACCAGCCCCATAAGGACCTAAGAAGGGCCAGGGCGGCCGCACAATCAATTGTCCCGACCACAACAGGGGCGGCCAAGGCCTTGACCAGAATATTTCCAGAGCTATCCGATGTTATCGGTGGATGTGGCATAAGAGTTCCTGTACCCAATTGCTCTTTGACCGACATCACTTTTAACGTAAAAAGGCAAACCTCTATAGAGGAAATTAATGATGCTTTTTTCAAAATTTCGCAAAAAGAACTTAAAAACATTCTATATTACACAAAAGACCCGATAGTTTCTATTGATATAAACAATACTTATTACTCTTGTACGTTTGATTCTCTGATGACTTCTGTAATCGGTAAAATGGTGAAAATCATTGGATGGTATGATAACGAAACCGGATACAGCAGCAGAATTGTAGATCTAATTAATTATATTACAAGTAAACAATACGTTTGAGACCTAGATTCTTACATATAACTTTGAACAGAAAACTGTGGCTCCTAACGGTCCTCTTGTTTTTTTGTTATAGCCATTCCTTTACCCAGGAAAACACTGCTGCCGGGAATGATATAGAATATCATTTTGACAAAGCCAGGGAACTGGGCAATAGGAACAAAATGGAACCCGCCCTTGAAGAGCTGAATACTGCAATGGAAATTGCCTTTAAGAACAATGACCAAAAGGCCCTGATAGATACCTATCACAAATTCGCCATTTTATATTTACGCCTACAAAAGGATGATAGCGCCGAATATTATGCGGACAGATCAAAATCCCTTTTAAAGGATATTTCCTATCCCTATGGAGAAGCCACACATAAATATATAGATGCCATTATTGCCTATAGGGATGGTAAAAATTTCTTGGCCATCTCCATGTTGAACGAGGCAAAACAGATCAACAACGACAGAAATTTACTGAACAATATTCTTTTTGTAGAGGGAATTATTTTCTTAAACCTGGAAAAATACGAAAGCGCCACTAAAAATTTCAATGCCCTGGCCGTAAATACGGACATTTACGAGAAGGACTACCTGGCCGCCAAGGCACATATAAAATTGGCGGAGATCAACAACAAAACAGAAAATTACGAGGAGAGCATTAAAAATGCGCAGAGTGCCTTAAAACTGGCAAAGGCGAACAATTTTTATTTAGAAGTATTGGAGGCCAATAGGCTACTTACAGAGACCAATGAAAAACTTGGGCTTTTTGAATCTGCCCTGTCCTACAACAGAAATATAGTGAACATCAAAGACTCTATATTTACCCTAGAGAAAAGTTTAGCGGAAACCAAAACGGCAGATAACATCCAAACCAAATTTATGAAGGATGAAATTGGCCGGCAGGAAGCCAAGATAGAAGAACTTAACCAATCCAAGAATAGAACGGAAATAACGGCAATTTTAACCGCTGCCTTTTTAATAGTAATATCCATACTGGCCATTTCACTTTACCGCAACAACCAGATCAAGTTAAAGACAAACGATCTTCTACATACCAAGAACAATGAATTACAGGCTGCAAGGGATGCCGCGGTAATGGCAATGGAGGCCAAAACCAATTTCCTTTCCACAGTAAGCCACGAATTGCGGACACCACTTTATGCGGTCACCGGGCTAACACATTTATTGCTGGAAGAGAACCCTAGCGAAAATCAGAAAGAACATTTAAAATCATTGAAGTTTTCTGGTGATTACCTATTGAATTTCATTAATGACATTCTTCAGATCAACAAAATTGACGCTGATAAACTGGAAGCCCTGCAAATAGACTTCAATCTTAAAAAGGTGCTTTCAGAAGTGATAAATTCCTTGCACCAAAGTGCCAAGGCCAACAAAACAAAAATTGAACTGGAATTTGATGAGAATATACCGTCCCACCTATTGGGAGATCCACTTAAACTTTCCCAAATTTTTATAAACCTTATAGGTAATGGAATAAAATTCACCAAGGGAGGGCAAGTTACAGTTATAGCCAAGCTTGCCAAAAAAGTGGAGGAGAATCTGACCATTTATTTTGAGGTAAAGGATAATGGTATTGGTATTGATAAGGAAAGACAACTTAATATTTTTGACAGCTTTGAACAAGGCTCTATCCAAATTAATAGGGAATATGGTGGTACCGGCCTGGGATTGACCATTGTAAAAAGCTTATTGGGCCTATTTGGCAGTACAATTGGACTTAAGAGCGAAATAGGCAAAGGGAGTTCCTTTTTCTTTGAATTGGACCTAAAAAGCAAGGATGATCTTATTGATGATATCCCGTTCGAAATTACCGAGGTGGAATACGATTTTACAGGACTGCACATATTGATTGTGGAGGATAACAAAATCAACCAGGTGATTACAAAAAAAATGCTGAACAAGAAGGAAATAACCTGTGATATTGCCAACAACGGACTGGAAGCCGTGGCCATGGTCAGAAAAACGGATTACGACTGTATCCTTATGGATATCCACATGCCCGGAATTAGTGGTGAAGAAGCTACTATAGAAATAAGAAAGTTCAATAGATTGGTACCAATTATAGCCCTTACGGCGATTTCCCTGGATGACAGTTTGGAAAGTTTTTATGCCGCCGGTTGTAACGATGTAGTTACGAAACCTTTTAAACCGGAGGTATTCTATTCTAAAATAGGAGAGAACATCTTTGATGTGAAAAAAAAAATTGAAGCCTAAGGAGCAGTAAGGCTTTCACCCAGCAAATTCAACAGTACCTCTTTGCCCCCATTCATGAATTTGTGACTTACCCCTATATAATAAAAATTTTCACCCTTGCCCTCCAACCTTACATAGTCTTTTTCGGTCGTAAGGATTAGCTCTCTGTTATTGAACAAGGCAATTTCCTTCTCGGTAAAAAAATGGTGGTCAGGGTAGGCCAAATGTTCAAATACAATGCCTTGAGCGCCTAGGAAGCTTACCAACTGATTTGGATTGGCTATCCCGGTCACTAAGGTCACTTTTTTATTTTTAAGTTCATCCAAGTCGATCTCCCTTGAGTTGCCTTTTAATGTTGTCTCATAGTCCAAATAACTAAAAATCACTTGCTGACCGGGGCCAGGATTCAATTTATTCTTAATTCTTTGCTGTTCGGCCACGCTCAAATTTGATGGGCACTTGGTAACAACAATAATATTGGCCCTCTTCGCTTCCCGTTTGCTATCCCTTAAATTCCCGCTGGGCAAATACCAATCATCTACATATAAATTGGAATGGGAAGTTAAAAGCACATATTGGTCACATCTTACTTTTCTATGTTGAAAAGCATCATCCAACAAAATAATGTCGGGCCCTATGGTTTCCTCCAATATGGAAATACCGTGCTGCCTGTCCGCATCTACGGCAACATGGGCATTGGGAAATTTTTTATGGATCTGAAAGGGTTCGTCCCCTAAATCCTCTACCCCTATACCAGGTTTGGCCAACAAATAGCCTTTGGATTTTCGACCATATCCCCTACTTAATACTGCTATATTACCTTGCGTTTTAACATTGGCAACCAAAAACTCTATCATTGGGGTTTTACCGGTACCTCCTACACTAAGATTCCCGACACAGATGGTCTTGGTCTTATAAGCTTTGGAAGTCAATAGCCCTACGTCATAGAGATAATTACGCAGATATACCACCAGTGCGTATATCAGTGAAATGGGAAAGCCTAATTTTCTTAGTAGCTGCATTAGAACGAAAATATAATATTTTATCTTTGGAAGACCATAAATTTTAAAAATGATCATAAAACACATTATTGATACCTTAGAAGAGTTGGCGCCATTGAATTATGCTGAAGATTTTGACAATGTCGGGCTCTTGGTAGGGAATGCAAATAATAAGGTAAGCGGTATCCTTGTAACACTGGATACTTTGGAAAATGTAGTGGATGAGGCCATAGCAAAAAAATGTAATCTAATAATTAGTTTCCACCCCATTATTTTTGGAGGGCTAAAGAAAATAACAGGCTCCAACTACGTACAAAGGGTAGTAATAAAGGCCATTAAGAACGATATAGCCATATACAGTATGCACACTGCCCTAGACAACAGCAATAAAGGGGTCAATGCCAAAATATGCGAAGTATTGGGCCTGCAAAACACAAGCATTCTAATCCCGCAGACGGGCACCATTAGAAAATTGACCACCTATGTTCCCAAAGAGAATGCCGATGCCCTTAAAACAGCTCTGTTTCATGCTGGAGCAGGGAATATTGGCAATTATAGCAATTGTAGCTTTACGGTGGATGGTAGCGGGAGCTACCAGGCCAATGAGGGAGCCAATCCACATTTAGGGAAAATTGGGGAAACACATTACGAGGACGAATCCCAGATAAGCATAACCTATGGCAGGGCCAATGAACAAAAAATTTTAAAAGCCCTTTTTAACAACCATCCTTATGAAGAGGTTGCCTACGAGCTACAAACTTTAGAAAATAAAAACCAAAATATTGGCATGGGCATGGTAGGAATTCTGGAAAAATCGATGGGAGAAGAGGAGTTTTTTGAATTTTTGAAGGAAAAAATGCACGTTTCCTGCATAAGACACTCAGATTTTCTAGGAAAAAAAATAAAGAAAGTCGCAGTTTTGGGAGGAAGCGGCTCCTTTGCCATATCGGCTGCAATAGCCGCTAATGCTGATGTTTTCGTAACATCGGATTTAAAATACCATCAATTCTATGAGGCGGAAAACAAAATACTTTTGGCAGATATTGGGCACTATGAAACAGAGCAGTTTACAAAAAATCTCTTAGTTGATTATCTTACGAAAAAAATTCCTAATTTTGCAGTCTCTTTATCGGAGAGCAAAACAAATCCCATCAAGTATTTTTAAATATGGCAACAAAGACAGAAACAACAGTAGAAGAAAAGTTAAGAGCACTATATGATTTGCAATTAATTGATTCTAGAGTTGATGAGATAAGAAATGTTAGAGGAGAACTTCCTCTAGAAGTAGAAGATTTGGAAGACGAGGTACTTGGCCTTAAAACAAGAATGGATAAGCTTAAAACCGATGTTGAAACTATTAACTACGAGATAGGCGCCAAGAAAAATCTTATTGATGAAGCCAAAGTCTTGATCAAAAAATATGCGGAACAACAAAAGAACGTCCGCAATAGCAGGGAATTTAATTCATTGACCAAAGAAGTAGAATTTCAGGAACTTGAAATTCAACTGGCCGATAAGAATATTAAAGAATTCAAAGCCCAAATAGAGCAGAAAAAAGAGGTTATTGCCGGTACCAAAGAGCGATTGACCGAAAGGGAATTGCACCTTAAGCACAAGAAAAGTGAATTGAATGCTATTTTGGCCGAAACGGAAAAGGAAGAAAAAGCGCTTTTGAAAAAATCGGAAGAGTACCAATCACAAATTGAGGAGCGCTTGGTAAAAGCATATAATAGAATCCGAAATAATGTAAAAAACGGTTTGGCAGTAGTTCCAATTGAAAGAGGTGCTTCAGGAGGTTCTTTCTTTACCATACCACCGCAAGTTCAGGTTGAGATTGCTTCACGCAAAAAAATCATTAGCGACGAACACAGTGGAAGAATTTTGGTAGACCCAATTTTGGCAGAAGAGGAACAAGAAAAAATGCAAAAGCTTTTTTCTAAATTATAGAAAGAGCGACCCATATAAAATAAAAGCCATCTTTTTTTGATGGCTTTTATTTTTTCTCATACTTCGTACTTTTCCTTTCCGCTCAATAGACTTAGGATCTTTTGGTCTACCTCCTCACTGTCCCAAATCTCATCTATATTGGGAATTTGCATTATTTGCTTCATTATTTCTTCTTGGGCATCCCCATTGGACAAAGCTTCTACATAGGGCTTATTGGAAAACGTAACCCTCGAATAGGCAGGGATCCATTTGTCTGGGTATTTTTTGGCAAAACGTTTTTCAATCTTTTTCTGCAATATAAAATTGGGGTCGGCAGTCATACTGCTCATTTCTACAAAATTACGGTAACTAAGCTCCGCAATGGCATCGGCATTGGGCTTACGTTCTGTTTGATAGGTACTAAAAATTTGTTCCCAATCGTTCCCATATTTGGAAATAATCTTATTCAGGGCATAAATATCCTCAAAGCCAGCATTCATTCCTTGTCCATAAAATGGCACAATGGCATGGGCGGAATCGCCTACCAATGCCACTTTGTCCCAGTAGGTCCAAGGAAAACACTTAATGGTCACCAAAGCGCTGGTAGGGTTATTGAAAAAATCTGTAGTCAGGTCTTCAATAACCGGGGCAACATCTGGAAAATAGGTGTTAAAGAAGCGTTTGGCCTCTTCCTTGGTGTTTATCTTCTCAAAGGAAACCTCCCCTTCAAAGGGCAGGAACAGGGTACAGGTAAAACTGCCATCCATGTTGGGCATGGCTATAAACATGAACTTCCCCCTTGGCCAAATATGAAAGGAATGCTTGTCCAATTTATGGGTACCATCCTCGTTGGCCGGTATAGTTAGCTCCTTGTAGCCAACATCTATAAACTCCTGAACGTAATTAAACCTACTTCTACGTTGCATTTTGTGCCTAACTCGGGAAAAAGCACCGTCACAGCCAAAAACGATATCGTAAAGATATTCCTTCCACTTTCCTTTCTCCGTTGCACCGGTATATATTTTCCCTTCGGGAAGGTTAACATCCCACACCTTTTCCTCAAAACGAAAAACGACCCCTGCCTCTTCGGCCAGGTCTATCATTTTACGGTTCAATATGCCCCTGGAAATAGACCAGATGGCCTCGCCTTCCTTACCGTATTTTTGGCAATACTCCGGTTTCCCGGCTACATGGATGGCGCGTTTGTCCAAAGGAATGGCAATTTTCTTTACTTCATCCTCAATTCCCACCTCGCGCAACGCCGTCCAACCCCTGTTGCTCATCGCCAAGTTGATGGATCTTCCGGAAAACTCAACATTTCGAATATCCGGTCTACGATCGTAAACCGTTATCTGGTGTCCTAACTTCCGAAGGTAAATTGCCAATAGGGATCCTACCAGTCCTGAACCGATAATAGCAATGTTTTTAGGAGTTTGTGTCATACTGATTTATATAGGGAAAAGTAAATGTTAAAGTAATAAATGTAATAAAATAAAGTAACTTGTATAATATAGAGGCAATAACATCACATAATGCCTGCATACAGGCACATAATTCAACCTTTGATAAAATTTGATAAAAAATGCCACTTTTTTAAATAATTTTCTATTCAGAACATCCAAACACTAGGTTTAACTCGTATATAAAACACATACCGCTTAGGCGTCCATATATAAAAAAGTCCTTCACATTAAGATTGTGAAGGACTTTTTCTTTTATGTAAGATGTGAATTATTAACTATAATAAACAATCTGCGACCGGATTATTCCAGAATTCCGTCTACAATACCATAGGTTATGGACTCCTCCGCGTTCATCCAATAGTCCCTATCAAAATCCTTCATCACCTTTTCAAAATCCTGACCACAGTTTTCCGCCAATATTTTGGCACTAAGTTCACGGGTCTTGATAATTTCCTTGGCCTGAATCTCTATATTCGAGGCCTGTCCCCTGGCACCACCACTGGGCTGATGTATCATCACTTGGGCATGGGGCTGAATAAAACGTCTTCCCTTCTCCCCTACGGATAATAAAATGGACCCCATGGATGCCGCCAAACCGGAGCATATGGTAGATACCGGACTCTTTAATGATTTAATGGTATCGTACATGGCAAAACCAGAAGTAACGTAACCTCCAGGACTATTGATGTACAATTGAATTTCCTTGTTGTTTTGCATATCCAAATACAACAAACGATCGATTACATGCTTAGCCGTATCATCATCTACCATTCCCCATAGAAATACTTTTCTTTCGTCCAGCAATTTTTCGTCTATTGCCTCTTGTATCTTTCCTTTTTTTGAACTCATTTTTTGATTTCTTATTAAGTTTCAAAAATAATGAATTTATTGGGAATTATGGCAGCTAAATTATTTGATCCCTTATTCCATTTAATTGGCACAGAACAAGAGCCTGTATATTCTAAAATAATTATTCCAAAGAATCCCAGAACCACTAATGGAAGAACCCGGACATAATTGGCAAAACAAAACCACAAACTCCCTTATTTTAAATTGTACCCATAATGTATTTGTACAACCATAAGGATTTTGCCAAAAACCTATTATCTTTGATAAAAACCAAACATGAAAAAATCAGTACTAGCCGTTTTTTGCTTCACGCTTATCATAACCGCTTGTAAAACGGATAAAAAAACAGAAGTGGCCGCTCCAAAAATGGAACTTTCCATTTTGGACAAGGTAGCCAATGCACATGGCTTCAATCATTTTCGAAATGTAAAGGAAATTGCCTTTACGTTCAATGTGGATCGTGCCGACAGCCATTCTGAGCGTAGCTGGGTGTGGAACACTATAACCAACGACATTACCTCCATCAACAAAGGAGATACCATTTCCTACAACCGCAATTCGATGGACAGTACGGCCACCAAATTGAACGGTGGATTTATTAATGACAAATATTGGTTAATGGCTCCGTTTAATCTGGCCTGGGACAAAAACAACATCACCTACGACCATAAAAGTGATGTGCCCGCCCCTATCAGTAAAAATCCAATGCAGAAACTGACCATTGTTTATGGAAACGAAGGTGGCTACACTCCAGGGGATGCCTATGACTTTTATTTTGGCAACGATTATATGATAAAGGAATGGGTGTTTAGAAAATCAAACCAGCCAGAGCCTTCCTTAATCACGACCTGGGAAAATTATGCGGATATCAACGGCTTAAAAATTGCCGAGATGCACCAGAATGAAGACAGCAGTTTTAAGTTGTACTTTACCAATATTAAAGTCACTTCAAAAAACCCATAAGATTTGGTCGGCTAATTATTTCCTTCTCCTATGTAGCCCTAAAGTTGCGGCAAGCACTAGCATTGTGCAGAGCATTAGAATTATAAAGGTGTACTTGAGGGAAAAACTTTCGGCTACAAACCCCAGCACTACCGGACCGATTAAGAAACCGGAATAGCCCGTACCAGCTATAAAGGACACCCCTTGGGAAGAATCTACCCCTTTGACCGTTCCTCCTATTCTAAAGAGCTCTGGAACAATTACCGAAAAGCCAAGTCCGATCAATGCAAATCCTACAATGGCCATGTAGGTATAGGTGGTAAGAACAAAAACAAAACCTACAATAGCAATAGATGCTCCCAAGGCTACTATTTTAATGGGGCCTATAGCGGCACTAATACTATCTCCCAAGAACCTTCCCAAGGTCATCATTACGGAAAATGCCAAAAAACCGGTGCCTATCAAGGTTTCCGGGGCCTTACTTATTTCCTGCAGAAATAGCCCACTCCAATCCACGATAGCCCCTTCGCCCCCCATTACCACAAAAGAAATAATGCCAAGTACCAAGAGCGGTTTAAACAGTTTTAGACTAAAAGGCTCTTTTTCAACCGGGAACGCCACAATATGCCTGTAGTGCTTATGGAAAATAAAATTTATTATCAACACCAAAATAACGGCAAATAGCATATGCAATGCCGGATTATTGATCGTGAATATCAGAAAGCTGCCCAGACCGGCAATAACACCACCCAAGCTAAAAAAACCATGGGAGGCCGACATGAAATTTTGCTGGTCTTCCTTTTCAATTTCGGTAACCAAGGTATTCATGGCAATATCGGTAAAGCCATTACCGGCCCCCAATAAAAACAGCGCCCCCATTAAAGAATAATAATTGGGTGCCAACAAAGGGAACAAAGCTGCTACACTACTGAAAATTATTCCATACCACGTAGCCTTACCTACCCCAAGCCTATTAATGATTTTGGCAGCTACGGGGAAGACAATAAATACGCCCAGAGACAGGAAAAATAGAGCGATCCCCAAATCGGCCTTATTGATGTCCAATTTTTCCTTGACCGAAGGGATATAAATAGCCCAGGTTCCAAACAAAATATTAATACTGGCAAATACCCACGAAGGTGCAAAATATCTAGGGTTGGAAAGAATAAGACGAAGTGACTTCATAAAGGATTTGGCAATTATTGCGCTTAGGTTTGAGGACGAAAATTTAACAATTAAAAAGAAAAATATTTAGGGATTGCGAAAGGTAAAGCTAGCTCTTGGCCAGGATTCCTGCTTTAAGAATTTGGCCAAAACTGTACATATCCGCAAAGGAGCAATAAAAAGGGGCAGGTGCCAGACGAATTACGTTGGGTTCGCGCCAATCCGTAATAACCCCATTTTCCATTAGATAATTGAACAAACCCTTCCCCTGCCCGTGTAAAAATACAGAAAGTTGACAGCCCCTGTCCTTTGGGGTAATAATTTCAAAAGATCCAGCGGTCTCCTTATCTATCTCCTGGAGAATAAACTCCAAATAGGCCACAATGAGCTTTCTTTTTGTAATCAGGGTTTCCATACCCACCTCATCGAACATTTCCAAAGAGGCCAGGTAAGGAGCCAAGGACAGTACCGGAGGATTGCTCACCTGCCAGGCATCCGCATTTTCCATAGGTTCGAACTCTGGTTTCATTAAGAACCTGGTCTCTTTCTTTGTTCCCCACCAACCTTCAAATCTAGGAATCTCGTTATTATTCAGATATTTCTCGTGTACAAAAATCCCGGAAGCATTTCCCGGACCACTGTTCATATATTTATAACTGCACCAAGCTGCAAAATCAACTCCCCAATCATGCAGTTTTAATTCCACATTACCTACCCCATGCGCCAAATCCCATCCTACGAATGCGCCTTGTACCTTGGCCGCCTTGGTTATGGCCTCCATATTAAAGACCTGACCATTGTAATAGTTAACGCCGCCAATAAGTACTAAGGCCAGCGCATCCCCTACTTCATTAATTTCAGCAATAACATCCTGGGTATGCCAAAAATTTTCGCCAGGTCTTTTCTTCACTTCCACAATGGCAGTCTTGGGATCAAAACCATGAAATTTTACCTGACTGTTCAACATATATTGATCTGAAGGAAATGCTTTTTCCTCGCAAATAATCTTAAATCTTTTTTGGGTTGGCCTATAAAAAGAGACCATTAGCATGTGAAGGTTAACGGTCAAGGTATTCATTACGGATACTTCCGGGGTCTTAGCACCCACTACTTTTGCTAAGGGCGCCGCCAACCGCTCATGATAATCCCACCAAGGTTTTTCGGCATGGAAATGACCTTCCACGGCCAAGTCCTTCCAATCCTTCATTATATCGTCAACATACTTTTGGGAGCGTTTTGGCTGCAATCCAAGGGAATTTCCTGTAAAATAAATAACATCCTTGCCCTTTACCCTGGGAAAATGGAATTCGTCACGGTATTTCCTAAGAGGATCAACCGCATCCAACTGTTGGGCAAACACTAACGAATTTTTAAATTCCATATCCTAAATTTTATGTAAAAATACAATTTACGGCCCGAAGTGGTAAATGGCGCATCTATAATTTGATCAGTCAACATGTACCCTCATTTCTACAATATGCTTTTTAAAGCCCACTTTCTCATAGGCTCTAATGGCAGGTGCATTGTCATTGTAGACCGTAAGCCTAACTTCATGGATACCTTTGGACTTTGACCAATGCATCAAAGCATCCACAATTGCCTTATTAACACCCTTACCACGTTGACTCCTATCGGTATACATAAACCCAAGATAACTATATTTTTTATGGTCCAAATAGGGTTTTGCATCCCGTATTAACGCGTAACCGGAACCTATTATCTTTGAATCCAGCTCCGCCACCATTACTGCGGCCTCTTCTGACAATATTAGTTGCCTAAGATCATAATAACTGATCGGATCCTTATCCAGGGTTTCATCAAAAGGTCTTTCTGCCCGTATAATTTCCTGTTCAAAAGACAGCAGAATATTTAAATCCTCCAAAGTGGCCATTCTTACGGTAAATTGTTGCATGATCATTATATTTGAAGGCTTAAATATACAAAGTAATACTCATGCATTTTTTATCTTCCATCTTGGAACAATATATTGCCGACCATTCGCAATCGGAACCGGAATTACTCCAAAGGCTCACGCGGGAGACCCATTTAAAGGTCATTCAACCTAGGATGATTACCGGGCATTTTCAAGGTAGGGTATTGAGTCTTTTATCCAAAATAATCTCACCCAAAAATATTTTGGAAATAGGCACCTATACCGGCTACTCAGCCATTTGCCTTGCCGAAGGCCTGCAAAAGGAGGGCGCATTGCACACTATTGATATCAATGAAGAACTCCATGCCATGCAAAGACGCTATTTTGACGAAAGTGGTTATGGACCTCAAATAGTTCAGCATACAGGCGATGCCCTGGATATAATACCGCAGCTGGATGCAGTTTTTGACATGGTTTTTATTGATGCCGAAAAGGTAAGTTACGACCATTACTATGAGGCCGCCTTAAAAAAATGTCGGCCCGGTAGCGTAATTCTATCGGATAATGTGCTGTGGTCCGGGAAGGTTGTGGAGCCTTTGGACCCCAAGGACAAGGCTACCCAAGTTTTGATCGATTACAATAAAAAGCTAATGGACGATCCTAGGGTAGAAACGGTATTGTTACCCATTAGGGACGGACTCACCTTAAGCAGGGTGCTATAATAGTTGCCACCTCCCCTAACCCTCCCGCTCAAAAAGCGGGACAGGCTCTCCCAAGGAGGGGGAAATAAGTTCGAAACAACAAAAGAGCAGCACAAGCAAGGAGGTGGAATAATTTTGTAACCCACAAATCTTAAGGTACAACTAATAACATCCCCTCCCCTTGGGGGAGGGCTAGGGAGGGGTCCCAGCACTTTACTTTGCCCTAACTATCATTACAAAAACATGGGGCATAATTAAACTTTGAAATATAATAAGTATGGGCCAATATAGAAACTCCTCCCCCTAACCCTCCCGCTCAAAAAGCGGGACAGGCTCTCCCAAGGAGGGGGAAAATAAGTTCGAAACGACAAAAGAACAGCACAAGCAAAGAGGTGGAATAATTTTGTAACCCACAAATCTTAAGGTACAACTAATAACATCCCCTCCCCTTGGGGGAGGGCCAGGGAGGGGTCCAAACACTTTACTTTGCCCTCCTAACATCACCGAAACATGGGGCATAATTCAACTTTGAAAGTTTAATAAGTATGGGCCAATATAGAAAGTCCTCCCCCTAACCCTCCCGCTCAAAAAGCGGGACAGGCTCTCCCAAGGAGGGGGGATTAGTTTAGAAACTACAAAAATGCAGCACAAGGAAGAAGGGGAAATGCTACTTAGAGCAGCACGTTCAATTCGATTTACGAATTACATTCCCTCCCCTTAGGGGAAGGGCCAGGGAGGGGACCTTTTTCCCCTAACTTGCCAGCTCCAATTTTTGGTACCATCTGTAGAAAAAAATAGCGAAGAGAATTCCCACCAAGGCACCTACGATAAGGTCCAACGGATAATGTACTCCAACATAAATGCGACTTAAAGCAAATAATAAGGGCCAAATATAGAAGAGCCAGGACCACTTCCATTTATGCCTAAGAAATAAGTAAATACTGGTAGTAATACTAAAGGAACTGGAAGAATGACCCGAAAAAAAACTATATCCGTCCGGACTTTTAAGAATCCGGATCAAGGTATTGATTTCTTCTGTATTATTTGGCCTCAGCCGGGCTACCCATTCCTTGACCACTCCCGTGAACATTGCCACAACGGCCAAAGTAACCAAAACCGTTCCCAAAACCCAAAAGGCTTCCTTTTTAGGGTATGCCCTAAAAACAAGAACTACGAACAAAATAAATAAGGGAATCCAAGTAGCAAAATCGGTTACGTAAGACCAAAAGACATCTAGATTTTCGATGCCCAAACTGTTAAGATAAATAAAAGCATCGCGGTCCCACTGTAACAGTTGGTCCAGCATATTACTTTCTTTTTACAACGCCGGTTACCTCATCAACGTTCTGCTTAACTTTGTTGATTTCGTTTTTGATGTCGTCTGCAAAGCTGGTATCTATACCCTGTTGCTCTGCACTTTTTTGTATCTCTTTCTTTATATCCTCAGTTGCATCCTTCAGTTGTCTCATGCCCTTTCCCAATCCCTTGGCTATGCCAGGAATTTTGTCGGCGCCAAAAACCATTACCACGATAAACATGATAAAAAAGATTTCTCCTCCGCTAATAAATAGAATTATCGTACTTAACATAACACAAATATAATGAGAAGTTTGACAGCTGCATAAAAAATATGGTTAACTTTTTTTGGGTTCCCAGAACCTTATAAAATATGGGTTAAACTATATTTAAAACATTCATAATAAGCCACATACCCTCTAATTCCCAGGCAAAAAAGCACTAGTTTTGGATAGGCCCGCCAAGGAATATCGCTCAAAAAGAAAACCCCGATACCCGTTTTGCCCTTATGCAATCCGGTTTCGGGGCTTAATTATATTCAGGAAACAGTTTTAAATATGATATTGGTATTGAATAAGATCAAAAAAATTATTTCCCTCTTATATTCTCTTTAAAGATTTCAAAGTCGGATTTAACCTCTGTGGTAGGCCATGAATTATTGGTAGTATCTATATCGGCAGTTTCAGCTTTTGGATCCACCACAATTCCTATCAACTCCTTACCAGAAGCAACGACCCTTTTTACTTCCTGGTCATTTTTTCTCCATATTTCCGGTGGATAGGTAACATTTTCCTTGGAACCATCGGCATAGGTATATTCTACGATCAAGGGCATAGGAATACCTCCTGGCTTATTAAAAGTAATCTCATAGAAATATTTGGGTTCCTTAATGGCATTTCTCTCGGCTACCGACATATTGTCCATCATAAACTCTTTTAGAGTTTTGGAATTTTCTGATGGTGCTTTTCCTTTAAGCTTGGCATCGGCATCTTCCGATTCTTCTTCCTCCAAATAAACTAAGGGAGGCAGATCGGCTTCCTTAATATTCCTTGCCACCATTATTTCCCTCATTTGTTTGGAAGGCTTGTCGGAAACATAATATTTTTTCACTCCCTTTACCCCAATATCCACATAATCGGTTGTATAAAACCAACTTCTCCAATACCAATCCAAATCAACGGCCGAAGCATCTTCCATAGTTCTAAAGAAATCTTCCGGGGACGGATGTTTAAACATCCATCGTTGCGCATAGGTCTTAAAGGCATGGTCAAAGAGCTCTCTTCCCATTACGGTTTCCCTCAAAATATTTAAAGCGGTAGCAGGTTTTGCATAGGCATTGTTACCCAATTGATATACATTCTCAGGATTGGACATAATGGGTGCTATGGTACTTTGATCGCCGGACATATAGGGTATTATCTTGGAAGGCTCCCCTCTCCCTGATGGGTATTTGCTATTTGGAGCAATGGCTTCGGGATAGGCTACACCAAATTCCTGCTCGGCCATATATTGCATAAAGGTATCCAAACCTTCATCCATCCAACCCCACTGACGTTCATCGGAATTAACGATCATTGGGAAAAAGTTGTGTCCCACTTCATGGATAATTACGGAAATCATCCCGTATTTCACCCTATCGGAGTAGGTACCGTCTTCATTGGGCCTCCCGTAGTTCCAGCAGATCATAGGGTATTCCATTCCCTGATTCTTGGCGTGAACCGATATTGCTTTGGGATAGGGATAATCAAAAGTATGATCGGAATAGGAGCGCAAGGTATGGGCCACCGTCTTGGTAGAATATTCCTCCCATAACGGATTGCCTTCTTTTGGATACATGGAAATGGCCATAACATCCTTATTGCCTATTTTCACTGCCTGCATATCATAAATAAATTTACGGGAGGTAGCAAAACCAAAATCCCTTACATTTTCAGCTTTTAGCTTCCAAGTTTTCTTCTTGTCCGAAAATCCTTTTTCTGCGGCTTCGGCTTCGGCCTGACTCACAATAATTACAGGTTTGTCATAGGATTTTTTGGCCTTTTCATATCGACTAATCATTTCTTTGGAATATACTTCCTTCATATTCTGAAGCACTCCGGTACCATCCAAGATATGATCGGCCGGAACGGTAATGTTTACCTCGTAATTACCAAAAGGAAGGGCAAATTCCCCACTGCCCCAGAATTGATGGTTCTGCCAGCCTTCTATATCGCTATAGACGGCCATTCTAGGAAAGAATTGTGCAATTACATAAGCCTTGTTGCCATCCTTTGGAAAGTATTCATATCCCGAACGCGCCCTATTTACAGTATGATCTGGAATATTGTACCACCATTTTATGGAAAAAGAAACCTGCCCCTTACTTTTTAAGACTTCGGGAAGATCTATCCGCATCATGGTCTGATTTATAGTGTAGGGCAAGGCCTTTCCGTTGGCATCCCTAACATATTCTATATTGAATCCACCATCAAAAGGCGCTGTCATATATTTATTGGCGAAACTGGCCACTGGCTCTGCCACTGGTACGCCCTCATCATCGCGCAAGGGTGATTTAGAAGTTTTGGAACGTACATTCTGATCCAGTTGCAACCACAAAAAGGAAAGGTCATCAGGAGAATTGTTGGTGTAGGTTATGGTCTCTGAACCGTAAATCTTGGCATTTTTATCATCGAGCTCAATATCCATTTTATAATCTGCCTGCTGCTGATAATAATCCGGACCTGGAGCCCCAGAGGCCGACCTGTAGGTATTCGGGGTAGCAAACTCTTCATAAAGCTGCTTAAATTTACTCTGATTAAGATGCCCGGGCTCCCGTTCAATCTTTACTTCTTCCTGGGCAAGGCTTACGGCCGCACAAAGGAATAATAGCGAAGCAAAAACATGTTTCATTCTACTCATATTTGAAATTGATTTTTTTAGCGGAGAAATTTAACAATTATATAATCAATTGTTTTGAATTACTTTAAGTTTAACATTCCTTTATTATTCTCACGAATAAGTACAAAACTCTTTTTTTGGTTCCCGAGTTTAAAATGGACCACATTCTTCTGTTCCTCAAAAATATCCATCAGTACTTCATTTTCAACGGCGATGCTGGTCGCAGTACCCAAATCTATTTTCGGAACTTCCAGATAGCATATCATAATATCGTTGTCATATTCCTTGCCCAAGAAATCAAATTGCACAGGCGTATCGTTGATTTCAACAATAAGTTTTGTCCTCAAATATTTTTCAATATACGCATCGGCCATGTCGGACTCTTCTTTAGAGGCCAAATTGCCCTTAATGCCATACCGCTCCTGTAACACCTTTTCAAAATCGTCTATAAATATCCTGGTCGTAATCTGCAGTGCCCTGTCCTTATCGGAGTATTCTACACTGGTTACACTGATATAAAATTTATGGACCACCGTGAATGCCAACAGTGGCAGCACTAGTATTAAAAGGGCCTTCTTTATTGATTGCATGATTTTCTTTCTCCGTCAAAAATAAGCAATGACTGTGCCATTTGTGTGACTATTAATAGGAAAATTTAGAATTGAGATAGTAGATGTTATATTTTAGATGTTAGTATTGAGATATTAGATTTTAGAATTGAGATAATAGATGCTGGAGCTAGAATTTAGATACTAGGCTTTGAGCTTTCAACCTTAAACGGTCAATGCTATATAGGCATGGACATACTTTCAACCTTGAACATTGAACTTTAAACTGCCCACTGTTCACTGTTCACTGAAACTACCCACTCTCCATCAAGCGTTCTCGATACAAAATGCCTCCTGGCATTTCACTCGAACTGACGCTCGAACAGACACAGCAGTCACTTCGACATGAGCCTTTTTTTTCGGGGCGATTGAGAAGTCGCACATATTTGGTTATAGCCACTTATGTGATTTAGCTCATGACGTTTCTATTTTACAGATATTCGTGAACCTTCGGTTTCTCACTTCCTTTTGAAATGACTTGTTTGGGCACGAGCGTGACGCTCGCGCCAGCGAGGGTGATATTACCTTCCAATTCCAACTAAACACTGTTTATTGTTTATTGTTCCTGCCAACTGTTCACTGTTCACTGAAACTGCCCACTGTTCACTGCCCACTGTTCACTGATCACTGCCCACTGTTCACTGTTTACTGTTTACTGTTTACTGTTTACTGAAATTGCTCACTCCATCTCATTATTCTTCCTGTAAATGACACTTTTTTGTTTTATAAACTCCCAAATGGCGAACAGATCCTGACTATCCACAACAGCATTGAAATTGGCATCAACCTCACAGTAATACAAAAAATCGTCTATTTTTTCCAAGGGGATTTTAAGTTGCAACACAAAAAGACTATCGGCAAATTGGGTGCGTATCTGTTGGGATTTGTTGTACTTCATATCCCGTGCCACGCGTTTCTTCAACATTTTGGTGCGCCCGGTTATGGCATTGATCAACGGATTGAACGGAATACTCGTAAGCATACCAATAGACAAGGGGCCCATAGAGGCTTCCCTGAGCAATCTTTCACTCTGCATCAAGGGTTTTACATGGGCATTGGGCAGCCCCAAACTGGTGGCAGAAATTACAGGCCCCACATCCATATTGTTCATATCCCTGCCCAACTCCCCCGTTAGGTTATAGGGCATAACAATAACCTCATCCAAAGCAATATTGGATTCCTCCAAGGGAACCGATAAAAATTTACTCTCCAAGATACTGGCATTTACTACAATTTCCTTGCGTTTATATTGTACGGCAGAAAAAACCAAGGTGTCATTTAGACTAACAACAATTGAAAAAAATCCGTTGATATCGGTAATAGCGGCTTTTTTTGTGGTGGTATTGAGTACATGGGTCGCCGCCACATCCCCGTCCTCACTATACACTTTTCCTTCCAAGGTCTTGGAAAATTCCTGTGCCATCAGATCTTGGGCAAATACACCAAATAGGATGAAAACCAAATGTATTGGGATATTACGCACTACGTTCTAGATTATTGAAGATTATTGCTCTACCCAAGCCGGTATCGAATTTATTTTGGACGTTGGACACTAGATTTTAACTATATCCCTAAGGCATTTATATACTTCTATCAAGTCTCATTGCTCAATACTCCTTAGCTACTTCATCCGGTGGCCAAGCGTAGTCGAAGCCACCTGCCACTATCAACTTCGCAGCAATGGTTCTCGATACAAAATGCCTACCGGCATTTCACTCGAACTGACGATAGTACTTTCTACTTCCAGCCGCATACTGAAAACTGTTCACTGCCAACTGCCAACTACCCTCTCCTTACTTCTCCGCTTGCATTTGCTCCAGATAGGTCTTGCTATGGGTAACCAAAAAATCTATCAGCTGAAATTCGTTGCGTTTTTGCAACAATGACCTTTCTGGTAATTGACTATCGCAATACAGTAAAAAATCGTCTATTTTATCTTGTGGCAGTTTAAGGTCCAGCACAAAAAATTCATCATCATATACCTGCCTCAGTACCTCACTTACCTTTAAAGGTTCCCGCTCAACATCATTATCGCTCCCCTTGGTCGCCAACATAAGCGCTTTAAAGATATTAACGAAATTAAGTCCGTCTTTCATTCCCTTGTCGGCATTGGAAATGGCAATATTCTCTACCTCGGTTAAACGGTCCGTTTCATATTCGTAATCCCTGTTCAGGAACTCCTTGTTTTGGGCCTGAAGAAATTTTTCCTGATTTTCAGGTGTTACCACTACCTCGTCCAATTCTGTCACCTTTTCGGTAACTTCTACTACCAACCGGTTCTTTTCCAGCATTTCACTAGTAATATCCACCACCATCAATTGGTAATTAATGGCCGTAAACACCAATTGGTCGCCTGCTTTCACCATAATCCCGAACTCCCCTTTGTCATTGGTAATCGTGGCCATTTCGGTAGTAACATTAATGACATTCTCATTGGGAACGTTCACATTTCTATACAGTACCTGACCCCTTAAATATTGACGATCATCACCCTGTGAATAAGAAATTGCGACACATAAGAAGAAAAGTAGGAAGAGTATTCTATTTTGCATTTTTTTATTTAAAATTAGATAAATTAAGCGTCAAATATCCTATTTTTCTTAAAGAAATAAACTTAAGTGCAGCTTTTATCACAATAGGGTATAAAGAAAAAGCAAGTTGGGTTCATATAAAAGATAAAGACCTTTAAACTTTTGTTAATTTGCATTCCCCTCACCCGGAACTGCCTAAAAAGACAGTTCCGACCCGGCCTACCGGCAAAGGCAGGCTCTCCAAAGGAGAGGTAAACCCGTCCGTAACGACACAGGAGGATAGGAAACCCTGTCTGACGAACAGGTAGGCCCGGCCTATGGAATAGGGCGTCAAAAAATGGATCCCGCCAGAAAAAGCGGGATTCGTTCGACCATCACATTTCAGTGCGCTGAACGCTTTTGAAATGTGGGTCTCACGAAAAATTTTAAAAAGATGAAAAAAATATTATTGGCCAGTACCTCCACCCTATTTGGACAAGGGTATCTGGAATATCTCTTGGAAGAATTAGAGTCCTTTTTTGAAGGCCGTTCCACCATTACCTTTATCCCTTACGCCAGGCCAGGCGGTATTTCCCATGAGGATTATACTGCCTTGGCAGCTACCGCATTTTCCAAAATAAATAAAAAAGTGGTAGGACTCCATACTTTTACGGATCCACTGGAAGGCATTGCCCAAGCGGAAGCCATTTTTACGGGTGGTGGGAATACATTTCTCCTGGTACAGCAATTGCACCAATTGCAGCTTATTAACCCTTTGAAGGAAAAAATAGAAACCGACACCCCATATCTTGGAAGCAGTGCAGGCAGTAACATTGCCGGCCCAAGTATGAAGACCACCAATGATATGCCTATAGTGTACCCCTCCAGTTTTGATACCTTGGGCGTGGTAAATTTTAATCTCAATCCCCATTATATGGATCCGGACCCCAATAGCCAACATAAAGGGGAAACGAGGGAGACCAGGATCCGTGAATTTCATATTTTTAATACTACCCCCGTAATAGGCCTCCGGGAAGGCAACTATATTTTAGTGAGCGGTGACCATAAAATTCTTAAGGGCAAGGGTACAGCGCGTATCTTTGAAGCTGAAAAAAAACCTTACGAAAGTAAGAATATTCCCTTTTAGCGGAGATACATTTCAGTTCACCTAGTAGTAACGTATTTTACCCGAAAAAAGGGTGAATATCTTACGATAATTTTACTTTTGATAGCCCCTATTTTAAAAGTAGAGGCGCCCCTTTTTTGAAAGTATGGATTTAGGTATAAATACATCAGCTTTTGGTGCAAAAAACCTTGAACCTTGAACCTTGAACCTTGAACAAAAAAAACAATAGGAGAATACTAAAAAAATTGAAAATGAAATATATCCACTTCTTTTTTTGCCTGCTATTGGGAATGGCCGTGCAGGCCCAGATAAAGATCGGGGACAACCCGCAAAATATAGACCCTAGTTCTGTACTGGAACTGGAAAGTAGTTCCAGGGTATTGGTCATTACCCGCGTAAACACCGCACAAATGAACGCCATTGTACCTTCGGCAGGGGCATTGGTCTATAATACGGACGTAGAATGTATCCATTATTATACGGGAACGGAGTGGAAGGACATCTGCGATGCCGTGGCAGGCTCCATTACCTTTACCTCGGACGACGGCACTGTTGTAATAACTTCCACCGGAGGCAATAACTACGACCTAAAGGTGGGGCAGATCACCGGAATGAACATAGTAAACGAAACCGTTTTTGGTGCCGATATTGCAACGGCCACCATTGGGGAACGGCAACTGGCACCCAATTCTGTCGGCTCCTCCGAACTACAGGACAATACCGTAGGTAAAGATGAAATACAGGAAGCTGCCGTGGGCACCTTGGAAATAATAGACGGTACTATAAAACCTGAAGACATAGAACCCGGGGCCTTTGATCAGTTATTGACGACCGATGCTGCCGGCAATGTGGTATGGCTCAACAAAAACGAGCTCGGTGCTACCCAGGCAGACCAGTCCACCATTACCGGGGCGGGCACATTGGCAGACCCCATAAAAGTTGGGAGCACTGTATTGGGCGACATTCTGGCCAATGCCAACGCCATTGCAACCAAGGAAGATCTGTCCAACAAATCGGATGATACCGCACTTGGTAACTCCACCACCCTCTACCCCACCCAAAATGCGGTAAAGACCTATGTGGACCAATTGGCAGGAGCAGCCAGTACTTTAGCAGAAAATAACATTTTTGTGGGCAGTGCGGGTAATGTGGCCACGGGAGTTCCCATGGGTGGAGACGCTACAATTACCGCTACCGGTCTGGTAACCATTGCCGATAACGTTATAACTTCGGCAAAAATAGTAAATGGAGCTGTAGGTACTCCAGAACTCTCTAACAGTTCTGTTACATCTGCCATTATTCTGGATGGTGAAGTAAGGACTAGTGATATTTTAAATGGGAATGTTACCAATGCCAAATTGGACAAAGCCAACATTCCGTTAAGTGGGTTTGGAGCTGCGGCAGCCGACGTGGATATCGGAAACAACAAACTAATCAATGTGGCCACACCTACACTAGCTTTAGATGGCGTTAACAAGGCGTATGTAGATGCCCAAGTTGGCGGTTCTGCACAGATTATTGTAAGTGGTGATACACCAAATTCTATAACTGCGGGGACAGATGGGGGAGCATTATATAATGATTTAGACCCTGATCCTTCGAACGAAATAGAACTTCCAGCGGGCGGCAACCCAGGACAGATACTTTCCACTGACGGATCTGGTGTTTACACTTGGGTTGATGACAATGGGGGCACGGATACGGATAATCAGCAACTGACACTGGAAGCAGGTAATCTTCTTACATTAGAAAATGACGCTACGCCAATCGATTTGACAGCCTTCTTGGATAATACAGACAATCAACAATTAACTCTGGAAGCAGGTAATCTTCTTACATTAGGAAACGGAGGTACACCTATAAACCTTACAGCTTTTTTGGATAATACGGATGCACAAAACGCCGCGGCTGTACCAGTAGCAGCAACGCCAGCTAATTATACGGCAGGTGCCGCCAATGTTGAAGCCCATTTAGCGGGTATAGATGCTGCAATTGGTGCGGTTGGAGGTAATCAAGACTTGACGAGCGTTCTATTAATTGATAACAGTGCAGGTAACAATCAAATCACAGATCTATTAGATCCAACATTAAACCAAGACGCAGCCACAAAAAAATATGTGGATGATAGCGTGGTTGCTGCTGGTGGCGGGGTTCCGACAGATGAATTAAATTTCACATTTGAGGTTAATGCTGGAAATCTTGAAATTACTGATAATGGAGGCACCCTAGGGGTACCCCTGACGGATATCAATACCGATGACCAGACCGCCGTAGAAGTATCCTACGACAACACAGCTTCACTGCTCACAGCAACAAATACCCAGGCTGCAATTGATGAGCTTGCTGCTAACCCGGCCTCTGACGACCAGAACATCGAAAGCCTCGGATTGGCAGGGACTACTCTGACAGTAGGGATAGAGGATGGAACAGCACAAACTGTGGACCTTGTCTCACTGCTCGGAACGGACGATCAGACTGCTACGGAAGTCACTTACGACAACACAGCTTCCCTGCTCACAGCAACTAATACCCAGGCTGCTATAGACGAACTAGCTGCAACAGGGGGGTCTGACGACCAGAACATCGAAAGCCTCGGATTGGCGGGAACAACTTTGACCGTGGGAATCGAAGACGGAACCGCACAGACTGTG
>JAVJOW010000011.1:0-17771 GCA_040216555.1 Arenibacter sp. | reverse complement strand
CGAGGATGGCAGTGTTAGCGTGGCCCCCGGTACTGCCGATGGCACCTACACTATAGACTATACCATCTGTGAAGCGGCCAATACGGACAATTGCGATACGGGTACTGTCACTGTTCAGGTAGGTCCTGATATGGACAATGTGATCGATGCTGTAGACGACAGTTATAGCGTGGATACCAATGTAAGTGGAGTAATACCTGACAGCAATGTTCTCGGCAACGACACCATCAACGGGGAGTTGGTAGCCGCCACGGAGGTAGTGCTTACTTCTACACCAACGGACGAACTTGCCATAAACGAGGATGGCAGTGTTAGTGTGGCCCCCGGTACTGCCGATGGCACCTACACTATAGAATATACTATCTGTGAAGCGGCCAATACGGACAATTGCGATACTGGCACGGTAACGGTGACTATAGAAGAAGGGGATGAGGATGAAAAAATTGAAGTAAATCAACTCGTGACTCCTAATTCGGATGGTAAAAACGATTTCCTATTTATTAGAGGGGTTAGAAACGCCAATAACAATACCTTGAAAATCTTCAATAGATGGGGTGTTTCTGTTTATGAAGGAAAAGGGTATAATAATCAAAATAATGTATTTGACGGTAGGTCCAAGGCAAGATCTACTGTGACTGGAAACAATTATTTGCCCGCAGGAGTTTATTATTATATTTTTCAATATGAAAATAAACAGCAGAATATTACAGATAGTGGTTATATTTATGTGAGTAAATAAAATATTTTATAGTAGATGATATATAAAAAGAGTCTCCTCGTTACCGTTTTAATGTTGTTTTCCCTTTTTGCAGGTCTTTACGCCCAGCAAGATGCCCAGTATACCCAGTATATGTACAATACCATGAGTGTAAACCCGGCCTATGCGGGTTCTAGGGGGCAATTAAGTGCAGCGGCGCTTTACCGGTCCCAGTGGGTTGGCCTGGAAGGAGCACCAAAAACACAGACTTTGAACCTGCATTCGCCAATAAGGAATAGCAGATTGGGTTACGGTATTTCCGTAATCAATGACAATATTGGGGATGGTGTGGTTCAGGAAACCCAGTTCGATGCCGTATTGTCCTATACCGTTGATGTTTCTTTGGATGCCAAATTATCCTTTGGATTAAAAGTAGGGGGGAATATGTTGAGTCTGGATTTTAATGGATTGAACAATTTTGATTCTGAAAATATACAAGGGGAGAACATCGACAATAAATTTTCCCCAAATTTTGGAGTAGGTGTATATTATCATACAGATAAGTTTTATGCCGGACTTTCCGCCCCAAATATGGTGGAAACCGAATATTTTGATAATTCCCAACGAGATGCTAATTCAGTGCAGTTCCTGTCCAAGGAAAGAATGAATTTTTATTTAATTACTGGTTACGTCTTTGATCTTAATAATAATTTTAAGTTCAAACCTGCTGTTTTGACCAAGGTAGTGGGCGGAGCACCCTTACAAATAGATTTATCCGCCAGTTTCTTGTTCAATGACAAGTTTAGTTTTGGTGCAGCCTATAGATGGGATGCGGCATTGAGCGGTCTTCTGGGCTTTCAGTTGAGCGATCAATTTATGATTGGTCTGGCTTATGATAGGGAAACTACCGAGTTGGGAGGCACACAATTTAATGACGGGTCCTTTGAAGTGTTTTTAAGATTTGAACTGGTTAAATCGTTCCGAAGAATGGTATCTCCGCGTTTCTTTTAAAAAAAATAAAATGATAAAAAGAATTTTTTTGCTGACAGTATTATTTTCTGTCCTTGGTAACGTTCTCATTGCCCAGGATAGATTGATAAATAAGGCAGATGAAAAATATAGTGACTATTCCTTCAGTCCGGCCATTGATATCTATAAACGTGTATTGGACAAGGGATATACTTCCGCGGATTTATTAATGAAACTGGGAAATTCTTATTATTTTAATGCTGAATACAAGGAGGCATCAGAAATTTACAAAAGACTCCTAAGTGAATACAAAGAGGGAATTGGACCTGAGTACTATTTTAGATATGCCCAGACTTTGAGGTCGTTAGGGGAATATGATCTGTCCAAGGATGTAATGGCGGAGTTTTCCCAAATAACCTCAGCAGACGTTAGGGCCAATCTTTATATGGCAGAAAGGGACTATTTGGCGGAAATAGAAAAAAATTCTGGGAGATATGATATTGGTAAATTTGCTTTCAATTCCAGATATTCGGATTTTGCCCCTTCCTTTTATGGAGAAGGACTAATATTTTCTTCGGATAGGGATACCGGTAATTTGGCACGATATAGGCATACTTGGAATTCCAAAGATTTCTTGGATTTATACAAGGTAAATGCTGACAGTGTTTCTCAAAACAAAGTGGTTAAATTTGGGGACGATATAAATACCAGATTTCATGAATCCACTTCGGTTTTTACCATGGATGGCAACACCCTTTATTTTACCAGAAATAATCTATTTGATGGTAAAACGGTAAAAGATGAAAAGGGAGTGGTACGTCTAAAAATCTTTAAGGCGGTCAAAGAAAACGGTATTTGGACCCAAATTGAGGAACTTCCTTTTAATAGTGAATCCTATTCCATAGCGCACCCTACACTTAGTCCGGACGAAAAAATATTATATTTTGCATCCGATATGCCCGGTACCTATGGGGAGTCGGATATTTTTAAAGTAGCCATTAATAGTGATGGTACTTATGGGACTCCTGTAAATTTGGGAAATATTATCAATACGGAGGCTAGGGAAACCTTCCCTTACGTTACCAGTGAAAATGTACTTTATTTTTCCTCCGATGGTCATCCAGGATTGGGAGGCTTGGATATATTTGCCACAAAAATTTCTAACAGTCAATATATCGGGACCGTTTTAAATGTAGGCAAGCCAGTGAACAGTGAGCTGGATGATTTTACCTTCATTATAAATGAAGAAACTAGAAACGGTTATTTTGCTTCAAACCGGGAGAATGGAATGGGCGAGGACGATATATATAGTTTCGTAGAGACAAAAAAATTAGAATTCGATTGTATCAAACCTATTACGGGTACCGTTAGGGATAAAATATCCAATGAGGTCTTGGTAGGGGCAACGGTAAAGGTTATTGATGAAAACAATGAGGAATTGGCATCGGTAATTACGGATTCAAATGGCAACTATAGTATTGCAATAGATTGTAATAAAGGCAATTTTGTTAGGGCTACAATGCAAGGATATGTACCATCCGAAGAATATCTTAATATATCGGATAGTAAACCATTGATAGTTGATTTTTACTTGGAAAGGGATACCGTAACCGCTGGTTATGGGGACGATTTGGCCAAATTATTACAGCTAAGTACCATTTATTTTGATTTTGACAGGTATAATGTTAGGCCGGACGCTGAAATTGAAATTCAAAAGGTAATTGCTGCCATGGAAAAGTATCCTAGTTTAAAGCTTAAGGTTACCTCCCATACGGACAGTCAAGGGGTAGATGCCTATAATTTATGGTTATCACAAAAAAGAGCGGAATCTACCGTAGCTTATATGGTTTCAAAAGGAATAGCAAGTGATAGATTACAAGGGGAAGGCTTTGGGGAAACGAGATTGGTGAACAGATGTGTGAATGGTATAAAATGCTCCAAAGCGGAACATCAGTTAAACCGAAGATCAGAATTCTTGATCTTGGAATAATTCCTACCTTAAAAAGATTTTTATAGCAGCTGTGAAAACAGCTGCTTTTTTTTTGTGGGGGGTTATGCATTTATTTTTAATGTTCGTTCTTTCAAGTATTTCTCTTAGGTAGCTGTTTAATAATTGTATTTAACCTTAATGATACCCACGTGTCTGCAATTCTCCTTGAACAGCGTATTTACCACAGTTTAATGGTGCTTCACAACATATTATTCAATGTTCTTTGAT
Source organism: Arenibacter sp. (assembly GCA_040216555.1). Classification (GTDB taxonomy): domain Bacteria; phylum Bacteroidota; class Bacteroidia; order Flavobacteriales; family Flavobacteriaceae; genus Arenibacter. Next base: position 13,887 of record JAVJOW010000011.1, on the reverse strand, counting down.
TTTTTGATATTTTCACCACTTGACTCTGGAATCTATGGTTTCGGTAATGTTAAATTTAGAATTGGCAGCAATATTTGTTTTTGGTATTTGCCAGTCGTAATTGGAAATAATAGATGTCATTTGGATCCAAATTTTTGAACCAGAAATTAAAGCAAAGAGTTTTAGTAGTGTTATTTGCAATCTTAAGTATCCCTGTTTTAGCTCAGGTTACTGGAGATTATAGGTCAAAGGCAACCGGCAATTGGGGCAGTTCCAGTACCTGGCAGATCTACAATGGTATTGCTTGGGTCAACGCTACTTCTTATCCCGGGCAAAACAGTAACGTAGGAACGGTAACCATTGGTAGTGGTAATACGGTTACTCTAAATGTTGATATAAATTCTTATACCATAGATAAATTAATAATTGGTGATCAATCTGGTGGTGATGACACTCTTTCGCTACCAAATAATGGGGATTTCGATGTCAATATAATGGTAGTTTCCGTTCAAAGTGACGGTATTCTAACATGGGTAAAGAATGCCGATTTACATTTACCTACTGGCGCACAGATCTATAATAATGGAGGACAGATAACTACCGACAAGAATTGTAATGCCTCCCAGAATATTTATATAGGTACTGAAAAGTTTTCTAACTGTAATGGAAATGGAGGTGCCGATTATTCTTTTGATGACATAGAATCAGCACTTCCTCCTCCCACCAGTAATGGGGACATTACTGAATGCGAACAAAACCCAATACAGACCCTAACCGCTTCTGCAACCCCGCCCTCCGGGGCCCATGTGGTATGGTATACTGCTAGCAGTGGTGGTTCTTCAGTTTCCCCAACCCTAAATACGGTGGGAAACGTTACCTATTATGGAGAGAGCGTGGATAATTCGGATTCCAATAGAAGAAGTCTTTTTAGAACGGCTGTAGAACTAACTATTCTTCCAAGGCCAACAATTTCTGTGAGCACTTCTCCTACTTGTGTTTTTAGACTATTTTCGCCTACTACTTACAGATTGGGCGTAACAGTTAGTACGGGAACGGTAACCAGTACGGCTGGTACTGTGACGAATACCTCGGGAAATACTTGGACCATCACAGATGTTCCATCCGGAACCAACATTGTGGTAACGGTAACCGATGCCAATGGCTGTACAAATGAACTACCAGTGACCGCACCTAATTGTGCGTGTCCAGTGGTAAGTGCTCCTACCAGTGGGGGTAATGAGGCTTATTGTACCGGTGATGCCGTACCGAGTATATCGGCATCCGTAGGGTTTGGCGAGACAGTGGACTGGTACGATGCTCCTAGTGGAGGAACATTGTTATTGTTGGGCAATACAACTTATACTCCCAGTGGCCCTGGTACTTTTTATGCCGAGGCAAGAAATACGTCGACCAATTGCCGCAGTGGAGCAAGGACGGCAATAACGGTTACCCAAGACACCCCTTCAACGGCTGCTATAGGACCAGATCAAGTTATTTTTACCGGAGGTAATGCCATTTTTACGGTAACTGCAACCAATGCAGATACCTATCAATGGCAGGTGAGTACGGATGGGGGAACAGTCTTCAACAACATTTTAAACGGCACAGAGTACGCAGGAACCCAGTCTACAGCCTTGACCGTTAAGACGGCCGGTGCTGATAAAAATGGTTATAGGTATCGTGTTGTTGCTTCAAAGTCGGGATCGAGTTGCCCAACAACGATTTCTTCTTCCGCATTGTTGACGGTTAAGGTTGGAACTGTTATTACCAATAGGAGAATTACATATAGGGTGGATTTGTAAAGGAATTCATTAGACTTTACTACAATCTCTTTTTCTGTATTCAAATTTTTAGAACCTTGATTTTAGGGAAGTTATCATTAACGGTATAGAAATAAATACGGATATTCCGGGATTTTCATTTAATCGAAACAGCATAATAATCGGCTTACACCGTAGTATAAGTGCTTTACACAACAAAATTTAGGTATCCGGCACCTGCTGGTATATTTTTAGGCTTGATTTTACTTGTTTTACTAAAGTTGAAAAACTTGAAACACTAAAAAAGTAATAAAAAAACCAATATTATCAAGCTTAAAAACCAACATAAAGCCAGCTCAAAAATATCTGCGTATATATATGCAGGCTCAAACGCCATTTCATTTATCCAAAAGATAATTAAAATGGATCAAGTCCTACCTATAAGATTTTTAAAGGAACTATTCCCGTCTTTGCATTTCAAAAGTATCCATGTCTTTTTTTTATTAGCCTTTCTATTTTTATCGGTACCCAGTAGCTTTGGACAAATAACAGTTACTTCCCAGGTTTCAAATGACCGGGATGATGCTGAAGAAAGGGTATCCAATGGAAACGTGGATAGGGGAAGCTCGGATTTGGAACTTATAAGAGACGGCGGTAACGACCAGTTGGTAGGTGTCAGATTCCGGAATATTAACGTTCCACAAGGAGTAACGATAGTTAGTGCTAATATACAATTTACTACAGACGAAACCGATTCTGGTTCAACATCCCTTGTTATAAGGGGGGAAGATGCAAATAACCCAGGTAATTTTGTAGAAAATACTAATAATATCTCTAATAGAACTTTGACCACAGCTTCTGTAGCTTGGAACAATATTCCAGCTTGGAATACTGTAGGTCAGTCCGGCCCCAACCAACAGACCCCTAACCTTAGTTCTATTGTACAAGAAATTGTAGACCGTGGGGGATGGAGTAGCGGAAATGCCATGGTTTTTGTAATAACTGGTACTGGTGGAAGGACTGCCGAATCGCATGATGGCAGTTCTTCACGGGCACCGGTACTAACAATTGTTTATTCCATAGCACCGGCAATAACTATAGACGATGTCAGCGTTAACGAAGGAGCAGGAACAGCTACTTTCATCGCAACCCATTCCGGTGCCAATGCCGGAGGGTCTTTTACGGTGAATTATGCAACTTCCGATGGTTCTGCCTTAGCTGGTTCGGATTATACTTCTTCTTCTGGGACACTTTCCTTTAATGGTACTTCCGGTGATACAGAAACCTTTACGGTGCCAATATTGGATGATGCTAACTTTGAAAACAACGAAACTTTTACTATACAGTTTACGGGAACTTCAGATGGTACGGTGGATATTTCAGATACCGCCTCAGGAACCATAATTGATGATGATGCCATCATAATGACCAATGGAACAACGGAAAACACTTGTAGTGATACTTTTTTGGATCCCGGTGGGGTAGGTAATTACAGCAATAATGAAAATATAGTCTATACCATATGTCCTGACACGGCCAATAATTATATAAGCTTGGATTTTATTGGTTTTGACGTACCCAGTGGCGATGTTTTATATATATATGAAGGTACAACTACCGGGGGAACCCTTATAGGGCAATATGATAACAATAATATTCCGGACATTATAGATTCTACACATAGTTCTGGTTGTTTAACTTTTAGGTTTACCTCCAATGGATCTAATAATGGTGAAGGTTGGCAGGCTTCGGTAAATTGTTATCCAGAAGGACCTAAAATAGTCATAACTGATATTTCTTTTGATGAGGATGTTGGAAATGCCGTCTTTACGGTGACCCAAACAAGGGCACGGCACGGTTATAATTTTTTATTCAGCTTTATACATGTTCCGTTTACAGTGGATTTTGAAACCGTAGATGGTTCGGCCCTGGCCGGGAGCGATTATACATCTACCTCAGGGACCTTAACCTTTAACGGTCAGTTGGGGAATGTACAGACCATTTCCGTACCCATTGCCAATGATGGGATTCCAGAGAACGCGGAAGAGTTTTCTATTAGGTTTACAGGGGCTACGGCCCAATATGGCACTATAAATTACTCGGACACTGGAACAGGGACCATAAATACCCAGATTTTGGCCAATGACCCTTTGACCCTCTTTCAGGAGTTTGATGGGTACTATGACTATTCCACCACTGGTGGTACCTTGAGAACCCAGAGCAATAGTGGAAATGCCTGTGCTATAACAACTTCTTCGTCCAATACCTTGGTTGCTCCCATTCCGGCAACAGCTACTGTGGAGAGGGCCTATTTGTACTGGGCTCATTCCAATACGGTCAGGGATCCGGACGTAACTTTTGAAGGGCAAAATGTTTCGGCCAATTACTTATACCAGACCACATTGACCAATAGGAATTTTTATGGCTATGTAAGCGATGTAACCACCATTGTACAAGGGATTGCCAATCCGTCGACCAATACTTACGATTTTAGTGATCTGGATATAGATAATACCGGAAATTATTGTTCAACGGCAACGGTATTGGGCGGATGGACTCTAATAGTGTTTTATGAAGATCCCTCCCTACCAGCGGTCAATATTAATCTGTACCAGGGTTTTGACGGTCTAAGTAATTCAGGGACCTCGTTTACCTTGGATTCTTTTTATGCCATAGCAGGTTCTGGGGCCAAAGCTTCTTTTTTATCCTGGGAAGGGGATCCAAACTTGGACGGTTCCAGTTCCGGTTCCAGTAACCCGGAAGAACTTTCCATAACCAACCAATCCGGTACCACCTATGTTCTTACTGGAGATGGAGGTCAGCCGGGGAACAATGCCTACAACTCCACCATTTATGACAATACGGTAAGCCCGGTTTACAATACCGCAAATTCATATGGTGTAGATTTGGATACCTATGATATATCGACATATATACAACCATCGGACACTCAGGTTACCGCTAATGTGGATGTGGGTCAGGATTTTGTGATTTCGGCTGCAGTAGTGCTTAAGGTACCGTCCAATTTAATTGCAGGTCGGGTTTTTGAAGATGTGAATTATCCTGGAGGCCCTGGTAGGGACCGTATCTCGTCGGGAGGTTTGGGAGTTTCGGGAGCCATTGTTGAACTTTTCGATTCCTCAGATAACTTTGTTCAAAGAAAAACTACTGATATTAATGGGTATTATTCCTTCGGAGGTATGGCCGACGGGGATTATAGGATAAAAGCCGTTAATTCAACGGTCCGTTCCAACAGGGGCGGACTCAACTGTTCTACCTGTTATCCAGTACAAACTTTTAGGAAATATCGAGGCCCTGTCTCTTTGATAGAGGTAACCGATGAGGTAGGAGGTGCAAATCCCAGTGCCCAGCAGGATGTTGCTTTAGGTGTAATAAATAATGCACAGAGTGTATCAACAGTCTCTGTTTCCGGTGATGGTGTTGTGGGCATAGATTTTGGATTCAACTTTAATACCATAGTTAATACCAATGAATTTGGACAAGGTTCCTTGGAACAATTTATAGTAAATTCAAATAATTTAAATGAAACGGGCTTGGATATAGAGGCCAATGCCATTTTTGATCCGGTTCTTGGCGAGGATACCTCAATTTTTATGATACCTCCAACATCGGATGCATTGGGGAGAACTGCTGATGCCAATTTTGCCAGCGGATATTTTGATATTAACATTACTGATGCCTACCAGTTATCAATAATAACGGGTACCAACACTATTATTGATGGAAGGACCCAAACTGCCTATTCCGGGGATACCAATTTAGGTACTATAGGGGCCGGAGGGACAAGTGTAGGTGTTTCGGCATCCATACTTCCTAATTATAATTTGCCGGAAATTCAAGTCCGTGGGGATTCCAAGGAATTATTTAGGCTGGAAGGAAATAGTGCTACCCTTCGCAATTTGGCAGTTTATTCCAACGATAAATCGGCAATTCAGGTAAATTCCGGTACTGCTTTTATGTATGGGAATCTACTCGGGGTCAATGCGCAGGGGGCGAAATCTGGAAATCTTGAATATGCGGTGGAAATAAAGAATGGTGCTACTACCATTTCGGGAAACTATCTAAGTGGTTCGGATTTGGCCGCAGTTCATTTGGATGGAGGAACAGCCACGGTTATGGAGTACAACCATTTTTACAGTAATGGGGCCCACGATACCTGTTCCGATAACATTTTAATCGAGAATGGCAACGGGATTACAATTCGATATAATTTGATCAACGAAGCTGCAGGAATAGGGATTGAAGGAGAGGGCTATGCTGCAGGATTGATGATCACTGAAAATACCATTACCAATAATGGTGTAAATAACAATGCCTGCGGTGGGGGAGTATTCGATGATTCCGGTATTCGTTTAAAGGCAGCAGATGCTACTGTTTATAGGAATGTAATTCACGGCAATCAGGGAGAGGGAATCGTGGTGGCCGAAGATGTTTCAGGTATCTTGATTTCTCAAAATTCCATATATAATAATGGCCAAAGGTCACCATCCCTAGGTATTGATTTGGATGCTTCCAAAGAGAATGGTGATGGTGTAACCCTAAACGATTCCGGCGATGGGGATAATGGCCCAAATAACTTGCTGAATTTTCCCATTATTGAAGCGGCCTATGCAACCGGCACCAATTTAATAGTTGAAGGTTGGGCACGGCCAGGGGCAATTATAGAATTGTTTTTGACCGATATAAACCAAGGAAGTGCCACTGCAGGGGATAACCAATTGGGAATGACTACGGATTACGGTGAGGGCCAGATTTATTTGGCAACGGTCGTAGAAGGCAGTGGTTCGGATACCCGATCCGGGACATCTTCTTATACAGATTTGGACGGGAATGCAGACAGTACCAATAGGTTTAAGTTTACTATCCCGCTTCCTTCTGGAGTGGTTAAGGGGGATTTTTTAACTGCCACCGCAACTATCTCCAATTCAACCTCCGAATTTTCACCTCAGAGTATTATAAAAGGTTATACCGTAATTACCAATAGGAGAATAACTTATCGAGTTAAAAAGAACTAATTATTGTATAGATTCGCAAGACTGTATTTTTAAATTAAAGCTCTTAAAAAAGGAAAAAAGGCTACTTTTAATTTGGAAGACGTCGTAATTTTAATCTTTGGCATTTATTTTCTTTAGGTACACAACATTTCCAAAACTTGTATCTTTTCTTGGAATACATTTGGACCGTTGATCTCTTAGGGTCGCGTCTACTTAATGATAACAAGGATTTGCCTACTGAAAAGAATACCTATTCTTTTTATGGTGTTCTTCTGCTTTGCCCAAATGTTTGGGCAGCAAACTTATTTGGATAATTTTAATAGCGTTTCCTATTCCAACAATAATGGGACCAACAATTTTTCTTCCAATTGGACGGAAAGCAATGATGATAACAGTTCCAGTGGTGGAAATATTAGGATCAATAGTAACACATTGCGATTTAGGAGATTATCGAATGAGACCATTCAGAGAAATCTTAATTTGACAGGCGCAAGTGCCGTTACGCTTAGTTTTGATTATGATGGTTCTAGCAGGGGAGGGGAAACCTTATTGGTGCAGTTGTGGAATGGTTCCTCTTGGCAGACGGTTTCAACCTTAAATAGCAATGGTACAGGTACTATTTCATATGCATTGACGGCCAGCCAAATATCCTCATCTTCCTCCATTCGTTTTATTACAGGTAGCGGGGATTGGGACGGTAGTGACTACTTCTATATAGATAATGTACAGTTCACTGCCACCTTTGGCCCCATTATGACCATTAACGATGTATCGGTCAATGAAAATGTGGGGACCGCTACTTTTACGGTAACCCATACCGGTTCCAATTCCGCTGCGTTTACGATAAACTATACTACAAATAACGGTACGGCCACTTCTGGAAATGATTATACGGCCAAAACGGGAACTTTAAATTTTACAGGCACCTCGGGGGTTACAAGGACCATAGTAATAAATATCTTGGATGATACCGTAGTAGAGGATTCGGAAATATTTACGGTTAGTTTTACAGGTAAATCCCTCTCCACCGTGGATATTACCGATATAGGTACGGGAACCATTTTGGATAATGATGCCTTGGTAATTACAAATGGAGCCACTACCAATACCTGTAATGCCATTTTCTTTGATTCGGGAAGTGTTGGAGGCAATTACGGCAATAATGAGAATAGGGTCCATACCATTTGTCCCGATACCCCCAACAATTATATTAGTGTGGATTTTACTAGTTTTGACGTTGCCGTAGGCGATATACTTTATGTTTATAGTGGTACTACGGCAACGGGTACACCAATTGGGGTCTACGACAACAATAATATTCCTACTTCCATTGATTCTCCATATGGTGCCGGAGGCTGCTTAACCTTTAGGTTTACCTCCAATGGGAGTACCACAGGAACTGGTTGGCAAGCTGCGGTAAAATGTGTCGTTGAAGGGCCAAAAATAGTAATTAATGATATTTCTGTCGATGAAACTGTTGGCAACGCTGTTTTTACGGTAACACAGACACGGGTACGCCACGGATACACTTTTTTGTTCACCTTTATTCATGTGCCGTTTACTGTTAATTTTGAAACAGTGAACGGTTCAGCATTGGCTGGAAGCGATTATGCGGCAACTTCCGGTACCTTGACTTTTAACGGTCAGTTGGGCAATGTACAGACCATTTCGGTACCTATAATTAATGATGGAATCCCGGAAACTGCAGAAGATTTTACAATTCGATTTACTGGGGCAACAGCATCCTATGGTACTATTAATTATTCGGATACCGGAACAGGTACTATCAATACCCAGATCCTGGCCAATGATCCTTTAACACTTTTTCAAGAGTTCGATGGCTACTACGATTATTCTACTACAGGGGGAACTTTAAGAACGCAAAGCAATAGTGGTAACGCTTGTCTTATTACCAACTCCTCATCCAATACCTTAATCTCTCCTATTCCGGCTACAGCCACAGTGCAAAGGGCTTATTTGTATTGGGCACATTCCAATAGCGTACGCGATCCGGATGTAACCTTTGAGGGCCAAAACGTTTCTGCCAATTATTTGTACCAGACCACTTTGACGAATAGGAATTTTTACGGTTACGTAAGCGACGTGACCAACATTGTAAAGGGTATCCCCAATCCATCGACCAATACCTACGATTTTAGCGATCTCAATATAGACAATACCGGCAACTACTGTTCAACAGCCACTGTGCTTGGGGGTTGGACCCTTATCGTGTTTTATGAAGATCCCTCATTGCCAGCTGTAAACATTAACTTATATCAAGGCTTCGATGGATTGAGTAATTCGGGTACTTCCTTTACGTTGGATTCTTTCTATGCCATTGCAGGTTCTGGGGCCAAAGCCACATTTTTGTCCTGGGAGGGCGATCCTAATTTGGATGGATCTAGTTCCGGTTCCACAAATCCGGAGCGGCTTTCAGTAACCAATCAATCCGGAACAACGTATATTCTTTCCGGGGACGGGGGTCAAACTGGTAACAATGCGTACAATTCCACAATTTACGATAACACGGTTTTACCAATTTATAATTCTTCCAATTCCCATGGTGTGGATTTGGATACCTATGATATATCGTCCTATATCCTACCGTCGGATAGTCAGGTGACCGCAAATGTGAACGTAGGGCAGGATTTTGTGATTTCTGCTGCAGTAGTACTCAAGGTACCCTCCAATTTAATTGCTGGGACCGTGTTCGAAGATGTTAATTATCCAGGTGGGCCGGGTCGGAATAGAATAACTTCGGGTGGATTGGGAGTGTCCGGTGCTATAATGGAACTTTTTAATGCTGCGGGAACCTTTATCCAGAGAAAAACAACGGATATTAATGGATATTATTCTTTTGGGGGAATGGCAGACGGGGCGTATCGTATCAAAGCAGTCAATTCAACTGTTAAATCCAATAGGGGCGGACTCAACTGTTCTACCTGTTATCCCATACAAACTTTTAGGAAATATCGAGGTCCTTCCTCCTTGATCGAAGTAACTGATGAGGTAGGAGGAACCAATCCAGCTGCACAGCAGGATGTGGCCTTGGGAGTAATAAATAATGCCCAGAGTGTTTCTACGGTCTCTGTGGCGGGTGACGGGGTTGTGGGTATAGATTTCGGGTTCAATTTTAATACTATTGTAAATACCAATGAATTTGGACAGGGCTCTTTGGAACAGTTTATTGTCAATTCCAATAATCTAAATGAAATTGGTTTGGATATAGAGGCCAATCCCATTTTTAATCCACCGGCAGGGGAGGAGACGTCTATTTTTATGATTCCTACAACATCGGATCCATTAGGCAGATCGGTAGATGCCAATTTTGTCAGCGGGTATTTTAATATTACCATTACCGACGCAAATCAACTTTCAGTAATAACAGGAACCAATACTGTAATTGATGGCAGGACGCAAACTGCTTATTCAGGGGATACCAATTCAGGGTCCATAGGTAATGGGGGTTCTACTGTGGGTATCTCGGCATCGGTACTGCCAATTTACAATTTACCAGAAATCCAAGTACATGGGGATTCTAAGGAACTATTTAGATTGGAAGGAGTTGGAGTTACCTTAAGGAACCTTGCTGTTTACAACAATGACAAATCGGCTATTCAAGTAAATGCGGGCACAGCTTATCTTTATGAAAATTTACTAGGGGTTAATGCCCTTGGTGCAAAATCCGGAAATTTGGAGTACGCCGTGGAGACTAAAAATGGTGCATCCACTATTTCCCGGAATTTTCTGAGCGGATCCAATTTGGCTGCCCTAAAGGTGGATGGTGGTACCGCTACGGTTGTGGAATACAACCATTTTTTTAGAAATGGGGCAAATGATAGCTGTACAGATAATATACTATTAGAGAATGGGAGTGGAGTGCTAATTAGGTACAATTTGATCAATGAGGCATCAGGAATAGGTATTGAAGGAGAGAACTATGACCCAGGTCTTATGATTAGCGAAAATACCATTGCCAATAATGGATTAAACAACAACGCCTGTAGCGGTGGTATTTTTGACGATTCCGGTATTCGTTTAAAGGCATCCAATGCCACTATTCTTAGAAACATTATTCACAGCAATCATGGAGAAGGCATTGTGGTTGCCAATAATGCATCTGGAGTATTGATTTCCCAAAATTCCATTTATAATAATGGCCAAAGGGCAGCTTCGCTGGGTATAGATTTGGATGCATCCAATAAGAATGGGGATGGGGTAACTCTTAATGATAATGCGGATGGGGATAATGGTCCCAATGGGTTAATTAACTTCCCCATTATTTCGGCCGCCTATGCCGCTGGTACTAATTTGGTATTAGAAGGATGGGCAAGACCAGGGGCAATCATAGAATTATTCTTAACCGATATAAACCAAGGAAGTGCCACTGCAGGGGACAATCAATTGGGCAAGTCCACCGATTATGGAGAAGGGCAGACCTATTTGGCTACAGTAGTGGAGGGCAGTGGTGCTGATGCTGAATCTGGGACTTCGCCTTATACGGACTTGGATGGAAATACCGACAATACCAATAGGTTCAAGTTTACTATTCCATTGCCTCCCGGTGTAGTAATAGGGAATTTTTTAACATCCACGGCAACTGTTGCCAATTCCACCTCGGAGTTTTCGGCTAAAAGTATAGTTAAAGGTTACACCCTTATCACCAACAGAAGAATCACCTATAGGGTTAAGCCAATTTGATTTTTTGATTGTATTACAACAGCTATTATATTGGGACCTTCTATTGACGAATAATAGGAATAGTGTCGTTGTACAGCTTGGAATTCGATTAATGGCATTCGTTAAAACTAATTGGTCTGTAAGAAGACATTCCATTAAAGAAGCTGAGATACTTTTTGGCGATTTCCCAGAAAGAACATATATGCAGAATTACTTATTTGTAAATAGGATTATCTAAATCCAATGACATGGATTTAGGATTAATATTTTTAAAAGTGTCATTATAAAAAAGAGCAGTTAAAGTGCTGTAAATCAGTTTTTTTTTATTTGAGGACATTGTTCATGTTCTACTTTCCATATGTTTCAATAAACTTTTAAGATTTGGCGTTTTTCAACCTTTCAAAGATTATATCTCCAAGGAAATTCTTCAAATTATTTCACCCAAGGTTTTAAAGAATAGGTGAATTTCTTCCAATTTAATACCTCCTAGTCTACGGATTTTTCCTACAGTTGAATTTCGGCAAGTGTTGGTATTATTGGGATAATCGACGAGTGAAATCATATGAAAATGGGCCTTAAGATAATTCAAAACCTCAATTATCCATGTATAGACAGTACAAATGTAACGTTACACAACATTTATTTCTCACGGCCATGTATACGGCTAATTTTGTATGGTGTTATAGTTCTGTTTATAGGAAACATATAAACAAGACTTTAATAAATATCATTATAGCGAATATAATAACCTACTTATGGAAACTTCGAATAATTACATTTTTACAGCTTGGCTTAAAACTCCACAAAGGGAAACGTTGTTATCTCTTTTCCAATATTTAGGATTTACCCAGTGTTTAGATTATTCAGTAAGATTTAAAGATTTTATTAAATCTTGAATTTATAAATACCAATTGAACAAAGACCAACTTAAGTAAAGTATATACCATGAAGAAGGGGATTTTATTAATCATATTTCTAATTTCTGGATTTGCTATGGCGCAAACAACAGTAAATTTGGAAGACCAGTGTAATTGTGAGGTGTTGAGCGGTACACTCGTAACCGCGCCTGGAACAACAGCACCCACTGGTGCCGATGTGGGGGATATATATGTCAATACAAATACAGGAACAATTTACTTTTGGGATGGTGATACATGGGAGTTAACTTCTACGGATAGCCAACAACTTCAAGTTTTTAGCTTTAACCCAGTTAACAACCAATTGACACTTACCCTAGAGAATGGGGGTACTTTTAATGCCGATCTTAGCAACCTTACTGGTGATGGTAATATTTCATCCACCACGATTGACGTGACTGGGGATATAAATGCCTTGTTGGGCGATGTTACATTGGAAATTGGGGATGATGCAATTACCAATGCTAAATTGGCGGATAATGCGGTGCAGACAGAAAATATATTAAGTGGAGGAAACGATAAGGTATTGGTTACCGATGCAGTAGGAACAGTAGTTTGGGTTGACAAGTCGAGCTTTGCTGCCATTGCCGATCAGGTAACGATAACCGGAGCAGGTACTACCCTGGATCCATTCAAGGTGGAGGACCTATCCATAGTAACAGCAAAACTGGCCGATGGTGCGGTGACTACCAGAAAATTGGGTGATGATGCCGTGACCAATGCAAAATTAGCCGATGATGCGGTTCAGACAGAAAATATATTGAACGGGACCATCCTTACAGAGGATATTTCCTCAGGAGGTAACGATAAGGTTTTGGTTACCGATGCAGTAGGAACAGTGGCCTGGGTGGACAAGTCCAGCTTTGCTGCCATTGCCGATCAGGTAACGATTACCGGAGCAGGTACTACCTTGGATCCATTCAAGGTGGAGGACCTTTCCATAGTAACAGCGAAACTTGGAGCTGATGCCGTGACCAATGCTAAATTGGCCGATGACGCAGTTCAGACAGAAAATATATTGAACGGGACCATCCTTACAGAGGATATTTCTTCAGGAGGTAACGATAAGGTTTTGGTTACCGATGCAGTCGGTACAGTGGCCTGGGTGGACAAGTCCAGCTTTGCTGCCATTGCCGATCAGGTAACGATTACCGGAGCAGGTACTACCTTGGATCCTTTTAAAGTAGAGGATGTTTCCATAGTAACAGCGTAACTGGCCGATGGAGCGGTGACTACAATAAAATTAGGTGATGATGCCGTGACCAATGCCAAGTTGGCCGATGATGCGGTTCAGACAGAATACATATTAAGTGGAGGCAACGACAAAGTATTGGTTACGGATGCCGTTGGAACGGTGGAGTGGATCGACAAGTCGAGCTTTGCCGCTATTGCCGATCAGGTAACGATTACTGGAGCAGGTACTACCTTGGATCCATTCAAGGTGGAGGACCTTTCCATAGTAACAGCGAAACTGGCCGATGGAGCGGTGACTACAATAAAATTAGGTGATGATGCCGTGACCAATGCCAAGTTGGC
>JAVJOW010000010.1:0-141023 GCA_040216555.1 Arenibacter sp. | reverse complement strand
GGAGCTAAAGGCGACACTGGCACTAAAGGTGATACTGGTGCTACTGGCTCAACCGGAGCTAAGGGTGATACTGGTGCAACAGGATCAGCAGGTCCCGCAGGATCGGATGGTATTGATGGTGCAATCGGACCTAAAGGAGATAAAGGTGAAACCGGTGCAACTGGTCCAACTGGTGCTGCAGGTACTAACGGAACTAATGGAGCCACAGGTGCTACCGGTCCAACGGGTGCGACAGGTGATACAGGACCTCAAGGAGATAATATGATAAAAGCAATAGGAAAAATATCCGCAGCAGGTGGAATTGTAAAAGCTACCACCGGAATAACGGTAACCAAATTATCCGGAAACGGTCATTACAGAATAAACCTGCCCTCAGGTATGGTTTCAAGCGCTAACTATATTATACAGCTTACGCAGCCTGATAGAAATGGAGCGGGTAACGATAACCCTGGAATAGGATATATTAATCAAACATCCTCCAGTTTTGAGGTAATCATTGGAGATAATGACAATGGAGCATCAGACCGGGTAAGGTTTAATTCTGAATTTATGTTTATGATTTTGGATTTTTAAAATAATATGGAACCAAAACATCACTTTAATAAATTCTCCAGTCTATTCATATAATAAAAAGCAAACAAACGGATATAATGTTCAACAACAGCAAATATAAAGTTAGAGGAAAAGAAACTAAGAAAGGAAAGCTCCAACTTAACAAGGCGGCCCTTAATTTACTCTTTATTATACTTTTTACAACTCAATTTGTGGCCCATGCCCAAATAGACCCCGGACTTTTATTGGGGCTTTATCCGGCAACAACTACGGAAATGAACGCAATAACTGGTTCTATTACCGGGTCCATGCTCTACAATTCTACAGATAAAAAAGTATACTTTTATAATGGGACCAATTGGATAACCCCGTCAAATGACAATTGGTTATTGGATGGGAATACGGCTGTAGCTGGAGCATCATTTTTAGGAACTAAAAACGATGTGGCCATGGACATTAGATCTAACAATATAAGTATCTTGAAATTTGGTAGACGCCAAACCCTAGGCCTAGTACAGGCTTACCCGGATTACACGGACCAAAATCAATATTTAACCTACGTTGGAGGCGCCAACGGTGTCTCGGCCCTTCAATTTCAAGCCGATGCGGCCTCATTTTACAAGCCGATGTTCTTTACCAACACCGATGGTAATTTTAGACTTAAAGGTAGTGCCGCCGGAACCGATTTTTTTGAAATAGGGTCTACTGGAACATCCAATAATGGACAGGTAGAGTTTATCATAGGTGATGATGGTTCAGAACCCTTTATCTTTAAAAGATATGATTATAGGGACGGCCTTCTTAAGGAGCTCATGCGCATACAGGGAAGTAGCGATTCCCAAAATGCACTTCCTAGGGTAGGAATCAATACGGGGTCGTTAGCCAATTCAACCTTACAAATAAATGGTTCTTTATCTACTGCGATTACAACGGCAGGAAGCAATCTAACCTTGGATGAAAGCCATCATACCTTAGTAATAAATTCTAATATTTCCATTACCCTCCCAGCTGCGAATGGAGCAACTGGCAGAATCTATGTGCTGAAAAATACCACCAATAGTTCCAGAACTATTAGCAATTACCTTAATGAATCCGGAGTTACATCCAACCAAATTAGTGCCCAAAGTACACTTTGGGTGCAGAGCAATGGCAGCACATGGAATTCAATTTCCGCATCCGGATCCAGCGCTTCCTCCGGTACAGTAGTCTCTACAGATGCCAATAATATAATTACAGCGGGAACAGACGGGGGAGCCTATTTAAAAATAAATAGAGGTGGCCGATGGACAAACACTAACACTTCTACTAATTTAAATAACGATAATACCTCCGTTCCAATTTTTGGCAATGAAAATTATAAGGACGATAGCAACAATTTATATCAAGTCTCCGGGAATACCTTAAGGGTCAAGGAGGCGGGAAGATATGATATTAGAGCTAATATAATGCTATGGACAGAGGATGATAAGGTTAGCCTAACTTTTAGAATTCATGTTAACGGATCTGCTGTGGGCGCTATAGGAGCAACTGGTTATTTTAGATATAGAGATGAGTTCATGCCCACTATTGCCCTAAACGAAATATTACAATTAAGTGCCAATGACGATGTTACAATTATTGTACAGCGAGAAGGGGATAGCGGTGACGTTCACCTTTCTGGAACCGGAACTTCCAGTTTTACAATCAATAAAATAAAATAGGTAGATGAGAATCAAGGCCTTAATAGTATTGTTTTTTACTTTGCATGTCATTATTGGCCAGGATGCAGTACATAATTATGGCAATATTCAGATCCATGAAACGGCCATGGTTGGTTTCCATATGGATGTCATTAACGATGGTACCTTTGATGAAAATTTAGGTTTGGTAGGTTTTTATAGCGATAACGACCCCTTGACTATTTCCGGTGCCTTTACCCCTGTTTTTTATGATTCCGAGGTAGCTGTAAATGACGGACTTTATCTGGAAACAAGCGTAGGGATATTGAATAATTTCAACTTCATACAGGGCAACGTCTTTACCCCTAGGAATCGCTCCAATGTTTTCCTAAACTTTTCCGATGATTCGTTTTATGTCGGAGAGGGAAACAATACCAAAATTGATGGTTATGGGGCTATTGCAAATAAGAATACCTTTACCTTTCCCGTTGGGGATGATGACCGTTTGAGGCCTTTGACCATTACTTCGGAGAACGTTAATGTACTGGCCAAATGTGCCTACTTCTTTGTAGCCCCGGATAACCAATCCAGTTTCAATGAAAATTTCAATACGGGCGCCAAGGACTTTAATGTGGCCGCCGTAAGTAACCAGGAATTTTGGCGTTTGGAGGGGGACTCACCTAGCACAGTTACTCTCAGCTGGGATGAAAGGAGCAATATTGGTAATCTTGGGGAGTATATTAGTGACCTAATAGTAGTAGGCTGGAGTAAAAATCAACAGCAATGGGTCAACCTAGGGAATTCTGCATTGGAAGGGGAATTTTCCTTTGGAACATTAAGTTCGGATACCTTTGTTCCAAAAGATTACGATATAATCACAATCGGTGGGGCCCTTGATCTAAATGAAAGCCTAACCACTATCGATTTGGGCAATTATTTTTTAACGCCCAACGGCGATGGCACTAACGATTATCTTGTAATTGATGGCATTGAGGAATCTCCCAATAATCTACTTCAAATCTTTAATAGATACGGTGTATTGGTATACTACAAAGAAAACTATAGGGATGAATTTGAAGGTATCTCCAACAGAAATATGCTGGTCAAGGGAGATATAGGTCTGTCCTCTGGAGTGTATTTTTACATTATAACCCTAAACGATATTAAAATAAAACATCAAGGCTATTTGTACCTTTCCCAAAATTCACAGAACTAATTTAAATCATACACTTCCATCCCTTTATTAACTACTTACTTTTACTGTGGTTCATACAACAGCATTTAATACTTGCCAGACGAAACTTACCACCTTCCACCCCCTACCCGTAATAGTAATTCCTCTCTGGTCGGAACCTAATCTTATAGAATTTAAGTAACTTTATGGTTTATATTTTATTCATATATCCAAGATTATATGGATAAATACCTATATAATTTAAAACGTGGCAGTATTTTTGGGGTAATTGGATATATTGGATTGCCTATAATTAAATAATTAGTACCCTATGCAAAGAAGATCTTTTATAAAAAAAAGTAGCTATACCGGTCTGGCCCTTTCACTGGTTCCGGGCCTTACTCTATCCCAGGAAACAGAATATTCCGTAGCCGAATTAATGGGCAAAGTGGATATTGAACTTTTTGGCAAGGATATAAACCTAAGAAAGGAAGCCCATGACGCCTTTGTAGAGATGAAAAGGGCAGCCTATAGTGAGGGCATGGATCTAAAAATTGTATCCAGCTATCGTAATTTTTATCGTCAGGAAGGTATTTGGGAACGTAAATATCTACAGTATACCGAGGAAAAGGGGATGACCAAATTGGGTGCCATTGAAAAAATTATAGAATATTCTACTATCCCTGGCACCAGCAGACATCATTGGGGAACCGATATAGACATCATTGACGGCTATCCAAAAACCACAGGAGATGTTTTGGTACCAGAAAAATTTGAAGAAGGTGGCCCTTTCGCCCTTTTAAAAAAATGGATGGACAACAATGCCAACAAATATGGTTTCTATTTGGTATATACCGACAATCCCAAAAGAAAGGGATTTAAATATGAACCATGGCATTATAGCTATGCTCCTATTTCCATCCCCATGCTAAAGACCTTTAGAAGAAAGAATATTTTTAAACTTCTATTGGAGGAAGACATCATAGGGAAGGAAAATTTCACTTCAGGATTTCTAAAAAGCTATATTCAGAACAATATTTTAGATATAAATCCGGACCTTCTATAATTTCATCACTATGCCATAAAAATACAGATGCGAAGAGGTAGTTGGAAAATTAGGATATTCATAGGTTTGGCAATTGTGGCCTTTGCTTTTGTACAGCGCTGCAATAACAAGGAGGAAAACCCTTATACTGGTAGGGTACAGAATATTAATATGAGTACGGAGCAAGAAGTGGCCATTGGCCTGCAAAGTGCTCCTGAAGTGGCCCAGCAATATGGCGGCCTATATCCTGATGAACGATTACAGTCTTTTGTTGATCAGTTGGGCAATAAATTGGTGAATAACAGCATTGCTAGGGAAACACCATATAAATATGACTTTCATTTATTGGCAGATGAGCAAACCATCAACGCCTTTGCACTGCCCGGTGGGCCGGTATTTGTAACCTATGCCCTCTTCTCACAATTGAACGAAGCGCAACTGGCAGGAGTATTGGGACATGAGATTGGGCATGTAATTGGAAGACACTCCGCGGAGAGGATTGCGGACAGCAACTTTTGGCAGACGATAAGCATGGGAGCTTCAGTGGGTGCAGATGCTGGTGGAATTGTCAATAGCATTGGCCAAAATACCTTATTGACCAATGGTCGCGACGATGAATTGGAAAGCGATGAGTTAGGAGTGCTTTTTATGATACAATCCGGTTACGATCCCTATGAAATGATCAAGGTGATGGAAATATTAAAGGCCGCAGGCGGGCCCAATAGGGTACCAGAATTTCAAAGTACACATCCAGACCCCGAAAATCGCATTGAACGGATAAAAGAAGCCATTGACCGATTTAAGGGCCAACAATAGCCATTTTTCTTTTTCTAGATTAGTATTTAAAGGTATTATTAGTATATTGCACTAGAACCAAATCTTATTACCCGCACAAATTTAACCCTTATAGCTTTGATTTACAATCATTTAAATGAGACTATATGGGAACTTTATTACATTTTAAGAACATTTATTTAGCGGCATTCGAAAATTGTAAACCAGAATATGTGGTAGTATTTTTAAAGATCTACTCGGTTTTCTGTGTGGCAATGTTATCCATGGCACTTTATGCATTATTATTTAGGGCCTTTACTGGATTTGAATTCTAGACAATTGGATTTGCTCTTTTACCTGAACACTATAAAAGCAAATTGAAGCAATAAAAAAACCTATCGAAAATTTTCGATAGGTTTTTTTATTAAAGCAAGCGCAACATCTACTTCTTCTGTAAACTAGCGTTGATAATTTCCAGGGCCTCAGTGGCATTGGATAGTTCTGCATGTTTTTTTGCGTTGTAACCTTTGTCGCACCTAATTTTAAGATCCGCACCATTGGCAATAAGGAGCTCCAAAATTTCAACTTTGTTGTAACGTGCAGCAAAAATGGCTGGTGTTTTTCCCAAAGATTTTTGATTAACATCTTCCCCTAACTCAATTAGTCGCTTAACGGTTTCCAAATCCCCTTCTACAATAGCCTTGCAGAATGAGCTTAAATCTCCTGGCTTAACCATTAATACCGATTCATTTTGATTGTAAATGTTATTACTACTCTCGGCACGAACGCCTGTAACCATAAACAATAATGCCATGGCGACTGTTAAAATTGTTTTTCTCATGATGAATAAGATTAATTAGTGATTATTGATTACCCTAACAGACTCTATTCCGTTAAATTTGTTTCACTTTTCCCTCTTAAATAACAAAATTTTAACAAAAATCCATCTTTTACCCTTTCATCTGAAAAAAATCCTTCTAGGGATTTAAAATTTTCGAAAAAGCTGCCCCAAATTCTAGCAATCCATATACAATAGTTTTATTTTTGACACCAACAACAAACATAACATGAACAAGAAAGTAATTTTGATGATCTTGGATGGATGGGGCAAGTCCCCAGACCCCAAGGTCTCCGCCATAGAAAATGCCAACACACCTTTTATAGACTCTCTTTACACCAAATACGCCAATTCCAATCTATTGACCGATGGAATGAATGTAGGTTTACCGGAAGGACAAATGGGCAATAGTGAGGTAGGCCATATGAACCTTGGGGCCGGCCGAATTGTATACCAGGATTTGGCAAAAATAAACCTGGCTATTGATCAGGATACCTTAAAAGACGAGCAGGTGTTAAAAGATGCACTGCTTTATGCCAAAAATAATAACAAACCGGTCCATTTTTTAGGATTGTTAAGTGATGGGGGCGTGCATAGCCACACCTCGCACCTAAGAGGACTTATTGATGCCAGTGAAAGTTATGGCCTTAAAAACACGTATATCCATGCCTTTACCGATGGTAGGGACGTAGACCCTAAAAGTGGAATAGGATATGTAGAAGCATTAAATAATTATTGTTCTGATAAGAATGCAAAGCTGGCCAGTATTATTGGCCGGTATTATGCCATGGACAGGGATAAAAGATGGGAAAGGGTAAAATTGGCCTATGACCTATTGGTGAATGGTGAGGGCCAAAAAACAAACAATGCTGAAGAAGCCATATTGGCCAGCTACGAATCCGGTATAACGGATGAATTCCTAAAACCTTTATTGGTAACCGATGATAAGGGAGCCCCTTTATCCCTAATTAAAAATGGTGATGTGGTTATTTTTTTCAATTTTAGGACAGACCGTGGTAGGGAGCTTACCCAAGTGCTAAGTCAGGAAGACATGCACGAGCTCAACATGCACAAATTGGACCTCTATTATGTAACCATGACCAACTACGATGATTCCTATAAGGGAGTGAAGGTGGTTTATGATAAGGATAATATTAGCGAAACCTTGGGAGAAACCTTGGCCAAAGCCCATAAAAAACAGATTAGGATTGCGGAGACCGAAAAATAT
This sequence comes from Arenibacter sp., assembly GCA_040216555.1. Lineage (GTDB taxonomy): Bacteria > Bacteroidota > Bacteroidia > Flavobacteriales > Flavobacteriaceae > Arenibacter. Next base: position 133,754 of record JAVJOW010000010.1, on the reverse strand, counting down.
CCACATGTTACCTTCTTCTTCAACGGTGGCAGGGAAATTCCTTTTGAGGGGGAAGAGCGAATTCTATGTCCGTCACCCAAGGTAGCTACCTATGATTTAAAGCCGGAGATGAGCGCCTACGAGATAAGGGATGCCATAATTCCCGAATTAAAAAAAGGAGAAGTAGATTTTGTGTGTCTCAATTTTGCCAACCCGGATATGGTTGGCCATACCGGGGATATGCAAGCTGCAATAAAGGCCTGTGAGACTGTGGATAGTTGTGCGGAGTCCGTTATTAACGTCGCTCTGGAAAATGGATATACTACTTTGGTCATTGCCGACCACGGAAATTGCGAGACCATGATAAATCCGGACGGTAGCCCTAATACGGCACATACTACCAATCCAGTACCCTTGATTTTGGTAGATAAGGATTTGAAGAGTATAAGAGATGGAGTTTTAGGTGACATAGCACCAACCATTCTAAAGCTTATGGGTGTTCCGCAACCAGCCTTGATGACAAGAAAATCCTTGGTATAGCTGTTTTACCTTTCCATGAATTTGCAAATACCTGCAAACGTGCAGTTTTAAAAGTATTGTTTTACCTTTGCATTCTATGATTAAGATCAAGACTTTAGAAGAGATAGAATTAATGCGCGAAAGTGCATTGATCGTGAGCAAAACCTTGGGAATGTTGGCCAGTGAAGTAAAGCCTGGGGTTACCACCTTACAGTTGGACGGCATGGCCGAAACATTCATAAGGGATCACGGCGCAGTTCCTGGCTTCTTGGGATTGTACGATTTTCCCAATTCCTTGTGCATGAGTCCCAATGCCCAAGTGGTACATGGAATTCCCAACAACACTCCCTTGGTTGAAGGTGATATTATCTCTATAGATTGTGGAGCCTTTAAAAACGGATTTCATGGGGATCATGCCTACACCTTTGAGGTGGGGGAAGTTGATGCCGAAACAAAAAAACTGTTACAGGTCACCAAAGAATCCTTATATGTTGGGATTCGCGAATTTAAGGTTGGAAATCGTGTAGGAGATGTAGGTTATGCCATTCAGCAATATACCGAAAGCCGGGGTTATGGCGTGGTAAGGGAATTGGTGGGTCATGGATTGGGAAGGGAAATGCACGAAGACCCAGAAATGCCCAACTATGGCAAACGTGGAAGGGGAAAGAAATTTGTGGAAGGTATGGTAGTGGCCATAGAGCCCATGATTAATCTAGGAACCAGAAGAATAAAACAATTGAAGGATGGTTGGACCATTCTAACGGCAGATAATAAACCTAGCGCACATTTTGAGCATGATGTTGCCATCATAGATGGTAAGCCCGAAATATTATCCACCTTTGCCTATATTTATGAGGCATTGGGGATACAAAGTGACGAGGAATTGGAGTTTCGTCAAAAGGCATTGGTACTATGACATTAAGGTGGTTTTGCTTACTTGTCTACTGTTTTAAGATTTAATAGCTTTTCCAATTTTCTAGATTAACGTTTGCAACCGCACCATTTATTTTTAAAGCCATTAAAAATTACGTCTTGAGAACTCTTGGTGAATTTCCTTTATTTCTAAGGTCAATCCAGTAAAGCACTTTGAAAAAATTATTTAAATACATCTTAAATACCATCCCCAGACCAATTCTTATTAAACTAAGTTATTGGGTGCGTCCCTTTATGGCACTTAGCATGCGGGGCGATCGTTTCACCGACCCCATAGATGGAAAAAAATTCAAAAGCTTTCTGCCCTACGGCTACGAACATCCTAGGGAAAATGTGTTATCGCCCTCTACCCTATCCTTGGAACGGCACCGATTATTGTGGCTTTATTTAAAAAATGAGACCAATTTTTTTACGGATAATCTCAAAGTATTACATTTTGCTCCCGAACAGGCCTTTTACAAAAAGTTTAGAAACCAAGAAAACCTAGACTATATTACCACCGATCTTAATTCGCCCCTGGCGGATGTAAAAGCTGATATATGCAACCTGCCCTTCAACGAAAATTCCTTTGACGTTATATTTTGTAACCATGTTCTGGAACACATTCCGGATGACACCAAGGCAATGCAAGAATTGTACAGGGTACTAAAACCTGGAGGATGGGGCGTTTTTCAAATTCCACAAGACCTCAACAGGGCCGATACCTACGAGGATAATAGTATTACGGACAAAAAGGAAAGGGCAAAAATATTTGGACAGTACGACCATGTCCGTATTTATGGACGGGATTATTTTACCAAGCTAAGATCTATAGGCTTTAAGGTAGAGGAAGTAGATTACACCAAAGAGCTATCCGATACCGAAGTGGACAATTATCGCTTGGCAAAAGGAGAGATTATTCCCCTGGTATCCAAATAATTACTCCAGAATATTCTCCTTGAATCCGTTGGTCATATATTCCAAAACATTCCCTTCTGGATCCAAATAGATTATATAGCCTTCCAATTCTTTGTGTTTGGCCAATATTGTCTTTGTTTTCTCCAAATCCATGGCCATAAAAGAGGTGGCAAATGCATCTGCAGTGGCACAATTGCTCGCCAGTACACTTGCCGCCAAGATATTTGAACTCTTGGTATAACCAGTTTTGGGATCTATGGTATGGACATATTTGGCACCCGTTTCGGGATCAATTTTAAATTTTCTATAATTTCCTGAGGATGCCATGGCAACATCTTTCATATACAAGGTTCTCTTGTAAGTTCTGCTTTCCTCCATCATAGGATCATCAATGGCCACTACCCATCTTTTCTCCTTGATCCTGTTTTCCCCTTGGGCCACCAACTCCCCCCCTACTTCAATTAAGAAATCGGTAATGCCTTTATTCCTCAGCAAAACCGCCAGGCGGTCTACCGCATATCCCTTGGCTATCGCATTAAAATCGAAATATATGGCCGGATCTGCCTTTTTGATTATATTTTCCGAATTAATGGCCACTTTGTTAAACCCCACGTAATCCAAGAGGCTATCTACCTTTATACTATCCATTTTCAACGCTGTTCCCGGTCCGAAACCCCAGGCGTTAACCAAAACGCCAACGGTAGGATCAAAATAACCATTTGTGGCTTCATAAACCTTTCCGGAAAGTTCAAAAACCTCCCTAAACATATCGTCGACCACAATAGTGGAATCCCCTGCATTTATTCTTGAGATATCGGAGTTAGGAATATAGGTGGACATCGATTGATTTAAAACTTGGAAAAGGGAATCAATATCCTTTTCAAAATTCAATTCCTTCCCTGCCAAATATGTAATGTGGTAGGTAGTTCCCAAGGCTGATCCAGAACTTATATTCTTTACCAATTTGGACTCTTTGGTCCTACATCCCGTGAAAACCAGGATTAAAAAGAATAATCCTAAACGGATGCTACTATATTTTAATAAGTCCATCATACTCCAATATATAAGCTTCATTAAGATAAACCGGTAGATTCCTATCCTCTGCATTGTACAGACCAACACCGGCATAATAGGCCTCCCCGTTTTGGGCAAGGGCATGATCTTTAATTTTCTGCATTAGTGGCATATCGTATTCCCTTGGATCCTGAGGATGCAGAACACTGCGTACCACAATAAAAAATAATTTCTTATCCTTGAGACAGACAAATTGAGGGTTCCTTTTGGGTTTACTATTAACCCCCATAAACTCGAATCCCTCGGCTTCCAATTGTTTCCCAACAATATTCATGGCCAAATTGTGCAATTCCTGTTCCGTTAAAGGTGTACTCATCATCTAAACTTTATATTCCTAAGCCAAAAATTAATCCTGTCAATCCCATAACATTGTTTACAAAAAAAAGACCTGTCAGGTTTTGAAAACCTGACAGGTCTATAATTAGACCATCAAGGTCTTGGAAATCCAGAAGGTTATGATTTAACCTCCAAAATCATCAAATCTAATGTGCTCATCAGGGATACCGAAATCTTCTCCCATTTTTTGAACTGCCTTGTTCATCAACGGCGGTCCACAGAAGTATAGTTCTATATCTTCCGGCGATTCGTGATGGTTCAAATAATTTTCTATTACACAATTGTGTATAAACCCAACGAAACCGTCACCTGGTGCATCAATATTCTCCTTCACTTTCCAGTTATCCTCTGGTAAGGGTTCAGATAGAGCCAAATAGAATTTAAAGTTTGGAAATTCCTTTTCAAGTCTGTAAAAATGTTCCAAATAAAACAATTCACGCTTAGACCTACCTCCATACCAATAGGTAACTTTTCTTTTGGTCTTCAAAGTGTTGAACAAGTGATAGAGATGTGAACGCATTGGAGCCATTCCTGCACCACCACCAACATACAACATCTCAGAATCGGATTCGTTGATAAAGAACTCGCCGTAAGGTCCGGAAATTACAACAGGATCTCCTTTTTTCAAATTGAAGATATAGGAAGATGCAATCCCAGGATTAACATCCATCCATCCATTTTTTGCCCTATCCCAGGGTGGAGTGGCAATACGAACGTTCAACATAATCTCCCTTCCTTCAGCCGGATAGGAAGCCATAGAATAGGCTCTTTCCACTGTTTCCGGGTTTTTCATGACCAAAGGCCATAAATTAAACTTATCCCACTCTGCCTGAAACTTATCAGGGGTTTCGTGCTCCTCAGGATGCGCAGTGATATCCATTTCAGAGAATTTCACCTCACATGGAGGAATCTCGATCTGAATATATCCACCGGCCTTATACCCCATATCTTCAGGAATTTCAACTACAAATTCCTTAATAAATGAAGCCACGTTATAATTACGTACCACGGTTCCATGCCATTTCTTAATTCCAAAAACTTCTTCAGGAATGGTAATTTCCATATCCTGTTTCACCTTCACTTGGCAGGCCAAACGAGCGCCATGGTTCAATTCCTTTTTGGAAAAATGTGGCGTTTCTGTAGGAAGTGCTTCTCCACCACCGGAAAGAACATGACATTCGCACTGAATACAGGTTCCTCCACCTCCGCACGCAGAAGGAAGAAATATTTTCTGGTTTCCCAAAGTGGACAATAAAGACCCCCCTGAACTTACTTCAATTTTCTTTTCCCCATTAATGGTAATGGTTACAGGCCCTGAAGGAGATAATTTTTCTTTGGTAAACAGTAATAATGCCACCAATAATAACAATAGTATTAAAAAAGCAACTACCGTTATCAGTATTGTTCCAATTGTACTTGTAGCTAAGATCATTTTTACTCGTTTATTATAGCGTTGTTATAAGAAACCGTATTTTCTTTGGTCTCCTTAATTATTTTATCTTCCTCTAACTGTTGTGCAGTATTTTGCTCCACTTCCTTGGGAGCCTCATCACCGCCAGTTAACATACCGCCAAAACTCATAAAACCAATAGCCATAAGTCCAGTGATTATAAAGGTTATTCCTAGACCTCTAAGTGGTGGTGGAACATTGGAGTATCTAATTTTCTCACGTATGGCTGCAATGGCCAAGATAGCCAAGAACCAACCTATTCCGGAACTAAGTCCATAATTAAAGGCCAATCCAAGAGTTTGGATGTCCCTAGACTGCATAAATAACGAACCTCCCAAGATTGCACAGTTTACCGCAATAAGTGGTAAAAATATACCCAAGGAGTTATAGAGCGCTGGAGAAAATTTTTCCACAACAATCTCTACCAATTGAACCATAGTGGCTATGGTTGCAATAAAGAGGATAAAAGATAAAAAGCTTAGGTTATAATCCGCATACTCAGGTCCTAACCAAGCTAAGGCCCCATCCCTTAAAAGATACTGATCCAATAACCAGTTTAGGGGCACCGTTACTGCCAATACAAAGATCACAGCTGCTCCAAGACCAACTGCAGTAGTCACTTTTTTAGAAACGGCAAGATAAGAACACATTCCTAAGAACGTGGCAAATACCATATTATCTATAAATATGGATTTAAAAAATAATTCTACATGTTCTAACATAACATTCTATTCTTATGATGACTACTAGTTTTCTTCTATTAAAGCTTTGTTTCGAGAACGTTGTACCCAGATAATGAGACCAACAACGATCAAGGCCATGGGGGACAACAACATAAATCCGTTATTCTCATAACCTATGGCATAAAGACCCGTTTTCTCTATAGGATCGCCCAAGACCTTAAACCCGAGCAATGTACCTGAACCCAATAGCTCCCTAAAAAATCCAATTATGATCAATATTAAACCATATCCGGCCGAGTTCCCGATACCATCTAGGAAAGACCTCCATGGTCCGTTTGCCAAAGCAAAAGCCTCAAAACGTCCCATAATGATACAGTTGGTTATAATAAGGCCAACGAACACAGAAAGCGTTTTGCTCAATTCATATGCAAAGGCCTTAAGCACCTGATCCACCATAATAACCAAGGCGGCTACAACCACCAATTGTACAATAATTCTAATCTTGGAAGGTATAATGTTCCGCATTAAGGAAATAACAACATTTCCCATACCCAATACGAACATCACCGATAGGGCCATTACTATGGATGCCTTTAGTTCTGCTGTAATTGCCAATGCTGAACAAATTCCCAATACCTGAATGGTAATAGGGTTGTTATCTGCCAAAGGGTCTAATATTAGACTCGTATCTTTTTTTGAAAGTAGTGCCATGTTTTAATTTTTAGCTCGTATTGATTCCAAGTAGGACTTATATAGGTTTACGCTTTCTTTGATCATTGCAGACAGACCGTTACCGGTAATGGTTGCTCCCGCCAATGCATCCACCTCATTATCATCTTTAATTTCGTTGGTAGGATCGTTATTTCCCTTGGCAACGGCTATACCGGCATATTCCGTACCGTTTAAAATGGATTCTCCGGTAAAGTCGTCCATAAAGTAACGTTGCTTAATATTGGCCCCTAAACCTGGGGTCTCCCCTTTATGGTCGAAGTACACGCCTTTTACTACCAAATTATTATCCAAGGCTACAAATCCCCATATAGCATCCCAAAGACCTTTGCCCCTCATAGGAATGATATAATACTTTGAGCCGTCCTTTTCACCAATGAACAATGGTAATTTCCTTGTTTTACCAGCTTTGGCCTCAGTTTCCTGTTTTTTAAGGTCTATCAGGTAGGCATTGTCGTCCTTGGTAATCTTATCCCCCTCAATTACCAATTGCTCCGTGATATATTTTTCAAATTCACCTGCAACCTTATCGGTGGAAACAAAATTTACACTTCCCTCATCCACATTTTCGTTTACGCCCATGGCATAAAGGATATTCTGTTGTTTTTCCAGTCTTTCGTTCTCCTGGATCTTTTCACTGAGTGAAGACGCAAAAAATGCCAAAAGAGACCCTACTATGACCACCATAACGGCGGCAAAAATAACGGTGTAACTATTTTTATCTGTATTAACTGCCATGATTATACTGTTTCTGCTTTTAATTCCTGTGCTTTTCCTTCACCGTCCCTAGGTAAAATAGTAGCGTTCTTGGCACGCTTCAATCTTTTATTAATATTCCCCCTAACCACATAGTGATCAATTGTTGGAGCAAAAACGTTCATCAACAAAATAGCCAAGAATACGCCTTCTGGATAAGCAGGGTTGAAAACCCTTATCAATACTGAAATAAATCCTATAAAGAATCCATAATACCATTTGCCCTTATTGGTCTGGGCACCGGTAACCGGATCGGTTGCCATGTACACAATACCAAAGGCCAAACCACCTACGATTAAGTGTTGCCAGAAGGCAAAACTCATTAATCCATAAAACTTGCTTGTCTCGGTTATCCAGCCCGCATCGACCACACCATTGAAGAGAAGCCCCATGACCAAGGCACCTATTACGGCACTCACCATGATTCTCCAGCTGGCGATCTTACTAAAGATCAAGAAAAGACCTCCCAACAATATTAGCAAGGTGGATGTTTCACCGACCGAACCTGGAATGAACCCAAAAAACATATCTGAAACGGAATAGCTCATTTCCGCAGCACGACCTTGGGCCAAATAACCTAAAATGGTTTCTCCGGAAATGGCGTCCGGACCACCGGCCAAGTCAACGGCCTGATGCACCCAAACTTTATCCCCACTCATCCAGGTAGGATAGGCAAAGAATAAAAATGCCCTAATAGTAAGTGCAGGGTTCAAAATGTTCATACCGGTACCACCAAATACTTCCTTCCCGATAACAACTCCAAAGACAACGGCTACGGCCAACATCCATAAGGGAGTATCAATCGGTACTATCAAAGGAACCAACATCCCCGTCACCAAATATCCTTCTTCTACCTCATGTCCCTTAATTACCGCAAACAAGAATTCAACTGCAAGTCCGACCGCATATGATACGATTACCAAAGGCAACACAGTCCATGCTCCCATAATGAAATTCTCCCAAGTTAGGAAGTTCCCAAAAAGGGAAGCTTGCCTAATAACACCGTTGGCTGCATCAACAGCAGCATAGTGTTGATAACCAGCATTGAAAATACCAAAAATAAGTACGGGGACCAAGGCCATGATTACCGTGTTCATCGTACGCTTTAAATCATCCACTGCACGTACATGGGAACCAGAATGTGTTGTTTCGTTGGGAGCATACAAAAAAGTATGGATTGCATTGAATGCAGGAGCCATTTTCTTGCCTTTGTACTTCTCCTTTAGGTTATGTAAATTATTTTTTAAGCTCATCTTTTTATCCTATTTCTTTATATAATAAATCCAACCCTTCCCTGATGATCTGTTGATGGGGTTGTTTAGAGATGCAAATAAATTCTGTAAGTGAAAAATCTTCGGGAGCAACTTCGTAAAGGCCCAACTGCTCCATTTCATCCAAGTCCTTCACCATACATGCTTTTAGAAGCTGTAAAGGGTAGATGTCCATTGGAAAAACCTCTTCATACAAACCCGTAACCACAAATGCCCTGTGCTCGCCATTGGTATTGGTATCCAAATCGTATTTCTTATTGGGCTGCAACCATGAGAAGGTCAAGGCCCTAGTGGAAGATATTTTATTGAAAACCGGCTTGTTCCATCCAAAAAATTCATAATCATCACCTTCAGGAATAACACTTACGGTATTGTTATAATATCCCAAATATCCGTCCGGTTTTGATTTGGACCCTGTAAGTACATCCCCATTGATCACCCTAAAATTTTCTGTATTCACCCCACTGGCATACAAAAAGGTAGCTATTTCAGAACCTATTTTAGTAGTGTAATATTTAGGGGACTTAACGCTTGAACCGACCAGGGCCACAACCCTTTCTGAATTATACCTTCCCGTTAGCAAGAGCTCCCCTATAATAACCAGGTCTTGAGGAGCAATTGTCCAAACCACTTCTCCTTTATTGATCGGGTCTATTTTATTGATCTGGGTACCTACCAAACCAGCTGGATGGGGACCGGAAACATTATGTATTTCCGCACCTTCCATCTTGGAAAAAATAGACTGCCCGCCTTTACCCACAGATACATGTACCTTTCCGGGAGTTAATTTCCCTAGAACAGTGATTGCTGCCTGAATTTCTTTTTCTTTTCCCTTTAATGCATAATCCAAATCGGCCGCCATAGGACTAGTAACATAAGCAGAGATGAATATGGATTTTGGGGTTACACTTGGGTTCGCAATAATATCATAAGGTCTTTGCTTAATGAAAGGCCAACACCCAGATTTTAATAGCAACGCTTTAATCTCCTCAGCTTTGGCGCTTTTAGGGGATAAGGGTGTGTGAGACACAAATTCTTGGCTTTTGTCAGCCAAAATTTTCAAGGTTAAAATTTTTCTTCTAGCACCTCTCACTACCTCGATCAATTCTCCGCTTACCGGAGAAACAAAAAGCATGTCTTCCACATTTTTATTATAAAAAAGTGGTTCACCCGCCTTTACTTCAGCGCCTTGCTTAACTAATAATTTAGGTGTAATTCCGTGAAAATCCTGAAGATTAATCGCATAAACATTACTTAAAACAGCTTTGGAAGTAGTCTTTTCCGCATCACCAATAAGATTAATGTTCAAGCCTTTTTTAATTCGGATGTCTTTAGACATATTTAGTAGACCTTAGGTTATCAAAATTTCGAGCAAATTTAATACTTAATAAAAAGTTTTCATAATTATTACTTATAAATTTAGAGATTAAACTACGCTTATCCATTTAGGCTTGCTTTTTGCTTACCTTTACGTGAAAATATTACCAAATGAGATTGAATTTTTTTGCGCTTATACTGTACATTTCCTGCCATTTTGCTTTTGCCCAGGTGCAAATGGAAATTAACCCTCCTCCTAATATCAAAACTATTGTCTTTAAAGGTGACACCGATGACCAGTTTCCGGTCGTAAGCCTAGGAAATCCCATTTTTTTGGAATTTGATGACCTTTTGGCCAACGAACAGGACTATTATTACAAGTTAGTGCACTGCGATTATGACTGGACCCCGTCTTCACTTTTAAAATCGCAATATTTAAACGGAATGGACAACGAACGGATAGTAGATTACGAAAACAGTTACTCGACCCTGCAATCTTATTCCAACTACAAGCTTACGATACCCAATGACAATACCCGATTAAAAGTTAGCGGCAATTACGTTTTGGAAATTTACAACAGTTATAATGAGCTTCAATTTTCCAGAAGATTTATAGTATATGAAGATAAGGTTACCGTGGGCGGCGTAGTAAAACGTTCCAGGGATTTCAAATATTTAAATGAAAAACAGGTTGTTCAGTTTACCATTAACGCCAATCAAGTGAAATTGGTAAACCCCAATAAGGAAGTAAAAGTTGCGATAATACAAAACCACCTTTGGCCTACTACCATTACCAACATAAGCCCACAATTTATTTTAGGGAACGAACTGGTGTATAAATATGATAAGGAAACCAGTTTTTTTGGCGGAAATGAATATTTTAATTTTGACACCAAAGACCTTAGGGCTCCAAGTTCTTCCATTTCCAGGATAGAGCTTACAGACCTTTACAACCATTACTTATTTATGGATTATTATAGGTATGACCGGCCCTATACCTACTACCCGGATATTAATGGCGATTTTGTGGTCAGAACCTTGCAGGGAGATGACAGCTCCAGGGAAGCCGAATACAGCTATATACATTTTACACTGCCCTACACAGAAAAGATTGGCTTGAACGATGTATATGTATTTGGAAAATACAATAATTACGCCCTGGATGAGGAAAATAAAATGGCCTATAATGACGCTACAGGCAATATGGAGGCGGTTATAAAAATGAAACAAGGATTTTACAACTACAAGTATGTAATGAAAAACAAGGAAGGTGATATCGACATGAACACCATTTCGGGAAATTTTCATTTTACGGAAAACAACTACCTCATCTTGGTCTATTACAGGAATTTTGGCGATATCTACGACAGCATTATTGGGGTAGGGTCGGCAAATTCACGTTCCATCACCAATTAGCTATTGTTTAACCGGTTCGTTAAACCCTATATTTCCTTTAGTGGCCTAGGCCATTATGAATTTGGAGACTGGGGGATACGCTATACGCAATGGATTAATGCAACAAAAAGGTGGCTATAAATAAGATATTAACATTTGCTTAAACGTGTAAACAAAAAGTCTTATTATATTGCACCAAAATAATTACGGGAATTACAACACAACCCCAAATGAATAAGTGATAATGAACAGCAGTCTTCAACTAACTTGGAACAAAATCATTTTTACCCTTCTTTTTTTCTTAAGCCTAAGCTCCTTAGCCCAAGATACCAAACTGGACAGTATTCTTAATGATTACCACAACCATCCGGAACAGATCCTTGTTGCAGCCCATAGAGCTACCAATCCCAACTACCCTGAAAATTCCTTGGCCGCCATAAGCGAAAGCATCCGTATAGGAGTAGATATCGTGGAAATCGATATTAGAAAAAGTAAGGATGGCGAACTGGTAATTATGCACGACAAAACTATTGACAGAACAACCAATGGTACAGGTAAAGTGGATGATTTTACCCTTGCCGAACTCAAAGGGTTCAAACTGAAGTTCGGAGATGACATTACCAATGAACAGATTCCTACTTTTGAAGAGGTACTACAATTGACCAAGGGCAAGATGCTATTGGATGTGGATTTTAAGCTGGAAGGAGAGGCGGCCGTAAGACAAACTTTCGACTTGATAGAAAAATACGGAATGGAAGACCAGATATTATTTTTCCTGTATGATTTTCCCGAAACCAAACAGTACCAAAAATTGAACAAGGACATTAAAATAATGCCCAGGGCTTATTCCAGAAAGGATATTAGAGGCATAAGAAAATTAGAGGATATTTCCATTGTTCATATTGATGAGAGCTATTATAGAGATGGAACCATGCACCGACTCATAAAATCTGGATACAGGGTATGGATCAATGCTTTGGGCAAGTATGATAGCATGGAAGCCCAAGAAAAGAATTCAGGTTTTGACGCCCTATTGTCCCGTAAGTACGTCAACGTTATTCAAACCGATTTACCGGAAGAACTTTTGAGCTATCTTAGATCCAAGAACCTGCACCGATAGGGTTTACTCAGGTATGAAATCTATGAAAGGGAGGATCAATATTTTATTTCATATACCCCTTTCCCGTACCCAATGCCATTCTTGACCAAAAGTTTATGGTCTTGGTCGTTGTAATTCCAAAAACCCTCCTGTTCCAATAGCTTTCCGTCCAGTGTAACCGATTGAGGCCTACTATTGGAATGGATCCTTAAAATATGGGAGAATTTTGTACCTTCCAGTGAAAGTTTCAAGGAACCTACTTTACTTTCATAAGAAATTGTAGTTTTCCCCTCGGTATCCGTGTGATAATAAACAAAACTATTTTCATTCTTGGGATACACTAAGATGGTAGTAAAACCCTCTGAATCTTCATTTCCCAATCCGGTATAGGAGCGTTTAATATCCATAGGAATAATGGCCCCTTCCTTTATATATACGGGAAATTCGTCCATTGGAAATTCCCGCACAATATCTACCTCTCCATCAACGGGTTCGATATCATCAAATAAATATCTCCATTGACCCTTGGGCAAGGTAATAGCCCTCTTTTTGGAATCCATATATATTGGCGCCACCAGAAAGTCATCCCCGAACATATAGTGATATTTCCCTTGTTTTAGAGGGGTCTGCAACCTTCGTCCTCCATTATGGGCAGTTACCACATAGTGGTACATATAGGGCACCAATTCCGTATGCAACCAGGAAAACTTTCGTATTACCTCCAGCTCCTCCCCTGTTCTCTTCCAAAGTCGCCTTTCCCCATGGCCGCCGTTCATGAACAGACCGCAAAAAGTAGAGAATTGCGTCCAACGCATATACAGTCTTGGAGGTATCGTTTTCCCGGAAAATCCAGCCACATCAGATCCTACAATATTATATCCCAGCTTGGCGCTTTTTAGAATACTCTTAATAGCCGACTCAAAACCTTGAATACCTTTCAGGGCAATATCCACTTTTTCATCCCCCTCTTCCAATATCATTTCATCCGTAACCCATTTGTGTTCCTGATCGCCTACCCAATTTACAGGGGAAGCATCTATGGGCGAAAAACCTTCAGGATGAAAGCCACGGTCTATGGATCGGGAAAGTGTAACGAACTCTGGATTTTGGGTAAGCCCATGTGCGTATTCGTCCCTGTAATAATGGTCCATATAGGTCCTAGTGGTCATAATTCCTTTGGATGTCCGCTTATAAAATATGGGTATTGGACCTAGTTGGTTCCAAAAAAGGGTTGCCGTGCCATCCAACTTCCATCCATCTATACCCAGATCAAAAACATTCTGTTGTAACCCCCGCCACCAATCCATAGCCTTGGCATTGGTATAATCTATAAAACCACCCTCACCTTTCCACCATTTATTTGGGTTGTTGGATTTAACCAAGAAGCCATTATCCATTGCTTCCCGATGCCAATCCTTGGAATCCTTAATGTATGTATCCTTATTATAACTATCAACCATGGAGGTCATCCAAAGTATTACTCTATAATCATTGTCCTGAAGATTTTTAAACCATTGGTCCGGCTTTTTATAAAGACTTGTATCAATTTCAAAATCATTATAGCGCAAAGACCAGGGACTATCCAAAATAATGGTTCTAACCGGAATATCATTATCCTTATACCCTGCCAACAATTCGTCCACATAATCTGAAGTATTGACATCATCTTCCCAAAGCCAACATTCCAATGCCCAGGGAGGGGTTAAAGGCGGATTTCCATGCCGCTGACTATTGAACGGCATTCCCCACACAGGGAGAATCCAATAAAAATATGAGATGACAGCTAAAGTCGCCAAAACCCAAATACCAATCCTTAATGCCTTTTTTTTCAATTTATTTTCTTCATTTTTTTAAAGAATCTAAAATAGATGGTCACAAGCGAATAGACCATAAAAATAGAACCTATAGTAAGCAGCAAGGAACTGTATTCGGCAAACACTTTACTATAGCCCTTAACGGCATTGCCCCGAACCATATAATATAGACCCAAGAAAATTAAAAACAGGGAACTTAGCATTCCCACCAAGGCTATTCTTTTATGCATCGGTATAAAATGCTTCCTTCTATAATTCCAAAGCAATTGGAATAAAACCAACCATAAAGCCCAAGATAGTACTTGCCAAAAATTCAATGTTCTAAAATAATTCACTAAAGTAACAAAGGGCCGGAACAGCAAATTTTGTCCGCTATAAAAGGGCCGGTCCTGATACATAAGTACCTTTACCCTATTTTGATCCCTACTTCTTATTATTTCCAAAATGGATTTTTCCTTTTGAACCGAATCCATTTGATGCCAATTCGGAATTTGGAAAGCATTCCATATACCGCAGGCCCTGCCGTAACCATGAAAATCAAGTCCGCCAATCATTAGAAGCTTATTCTCTTCACAGAATCTTTTAAGATCATTAAATATGGTTCGGTCATAATACAGTTCCTTGCCCACATTTTCAATTTCAAAACCATCAGCACCAAGGTCTTTATAAAACTCCTTATCATTTCCCTTCCCATCAAACCAATGATTAATTATAACGGCCCCTCCATACTTATGTACCAAATTTACAATTAGGGAATCCGGTTTGTCCTTGGTTTCAAATTTTCCATTCAATCCCAATAAACTCATATGATTGGAACCCGAATGTTCTTGACCGACCATGATTAAAGGCTCTATGGGAAATTGGTTATTTCTTTGTTGGGTTGAGAAGTCCAATGTTTTTTTATGATTGGCATGATCTGTTATAAAAAAGGCATCGAACCCATTTCTTTTATGCCATTCCCACATTTTTTCTTGGGATATCAACCCATCATGACTATACTCGGTATGGGCGTGACTAGTTACCAGTATCTCATCCGAAGTATTGTTTACAATGGTATTATTGGGCAAACGAAGAAAAAGAATAACTATAAAAACTGAAAAACAAATACCGATCAGCAAAGGTATGTTTCCCAAAAACCGCAATGCTGTTTGCCTTCTGTAAGGAACTGCAGCAACTTTAAAAATCTTGATTAGACTTAGACTTATATAAAATACCAATATCCATAACAAGGTAATCGGCAATTCCTGTAGCGGATAAATAGCCCGGTTCAAATATAGCAACAACCCCAATATTGGTTCAAAAATAATTCTCAATATTGGGATATGAATATCGTATTCGGGAACGGTCTTGAGGGTTAAGGCATCTATAATATGAATATCCAAATGAAAAAAAAGTGCCAAAAAAGCGATAACTAAAATCGGAATTGCAACAAAAGACTTTTTCAACATTGTAATATGATCATTACTAGAGGACTTCCATACAAACCTCTTTAATTTAAAAGGAGAACACTGAATCAAGAAGGCACAAAAAGAGCTTGTGAATAGACTTTTTAATGCACTGCATTATAAGCATTCTTATAATTAAATTGAGCTACATACTTTTTAACCTTATTTCGCTGTTCCTCTGTGAATCGATCCAAAGGTTCCGCATTATGATCTTGACAAATACCCATGGCCATTAAGGCGGATTTGGTACCCTTTATATGTCTTGAAGAATATTCCCCTACCTCATAAATGGTCTGATGGACCATGATCACCTTTTCCCGCAATAATTTTATTTTTTCTAAATTTTTATCCATTGCGGCCTCGTACAAATCTACAAATAGTCTTGGGAAAAAATTGGCTCCCCCGGCAACGGAACCATGACCGCCGTTCATTATGGTCTCTGGTAAAAACAGCTCGGTTCCTGCAATTATGGAAAAAGAAGGGTCGCTCTTAAACTCTTCTATCAGCATATACAGATAAGAAAGATCTCCCGAACTATCCTTGATACCTATAGCTCCTAATTCCTTTGCCCTCTTAACAACCTCTATGGACATATGCAGTTTTGTACAACTTGGCATGTTATATAACATAAATGGCAATGGTAGCATGGGCGCCAAACTTTCCAGATAATCCCCCATTTCTTCTTGGGCAATTGGGAAATAATAAGGAGGTGCCACTACTAGAGCGTCCGCGCCAACTTTTTTGGCATGGTTTGCTATTTCCAGTGTCCCATCAAAAGAGGTATCGGTAATCCCGACCAATACAGGAACTTTTTTATTAACGATCCTGCAGGTTTCGGATATAAGTTGTTTCCTAACCGCATAACTAAGACTAGGGCCTTCCCCTGTGGTGCCCAAAATAAAAATGCCGTGGACACCGCCATTTATTAAATGGTTCAATAAATTTTCCAATCCCACAAGGTCTAACTCCTTATTCTCGAGCAAAGGGGTAACCATGGGTGGTATTATTCCTTTTATAGCCAATTTCATGATTGTATATTTAAAGGATTAGATTAAATAATGGCAATACCTACCGATGGAAAAATAGTTGTAATTATTAATTTCATAATGGTTGGTCTTTTAGGTTGTTTATGAATTTATATTTGATCAACAAATCTGTAAATCCGATAATCGGACCTACTGCTAATTAATTATATAAAACTCGATTTGCTGCTCTAACAAAATAAACTCAATTAAAAAACCCCTGCCACTACAATATTGTTTTAATTGCATTAAATTTTAACCTTAATTCTGAATAATTTAATTATATTAGTCCAATATTGTCAATATACCAAGCCATGGAATTTATTTTTGAAAAAATATTTGTACCCAACAAACATTCATTTATATCAAGAAAATTACCCTTGGCATCAAATGCCAGAATACATTCCCACAGGAATTTTGAATTAAACTTTATTACTTCGGGATCGGGCAGAAGAATTGTTGGCGACAATATCTCTGGATTTGAAAAAGGCGATCTTGTTCTCCTCGGGCCTAATTTGCCCCACTGCTGGGAAGCCTTGGATTTTGAAAAGGGAAATGACCCTTTTTGCATTGTTACCCACTTTTCGGAAGATATTATCAACTCGGACTTTTTTAGGATGCCGGAGCTGGAACAGGTGGTAGATCTTTTAAAGCAGTCGAGCACTGGGCTCCGTTTTAAACTGGACAATGATAGCCACATTAGGCAAAGCCTGGAACGAATGACGCAGTTGGAGGGTTTGGAGTATTATATTGAAATGCTTAAAATATTTAATTTTCTATTACAGGTAGATGAACGTGAAAACCTATCCAATCCCAATAATAATTCGGCGGTTTTTTCCAAGAATCTGGATAAAATAAATAAGGTATACGAGTATGTTTTTCAAAACATACAGGAAGGCGTTAAATTGGAAGAAGCCGCTGCTGTATTGAATATGGCGCCCAGTTCCTTTTGTAGATATTTCAAAAAGAAGACAGATCTGACCTTTATGGAATATGTAAAAAGCGTTAGGGTAGGTATAGCTGCCAAATTGCTGGCGGAAACCGATAAGCAGATAACACAGATATGTTTTGAAAGTGGCTACAACAATCTGGCCAATTTTAACCACTACTTTAAGCATATTATGGGCAAAACTCCCTCGGATTATAGAAAAACGTTTAGGTGATAAGTGTTTCACCTAAACATTGGCCTCTTCAATAAATTATTGCCATAAGTGCAATTTCCATTGAAACCGCCAACCACCTAAGTCCAAGGTTACGTTTCCGATAATTTAACAAATTGAAAAAAATCCGTTCTTTTTTCTTCTACTGCTCTAATACCCTATGAATTGTAATTCCTCTCCATTTTTTGCAAAAACAACACGTTTGCCAATTCCACTATTGGAATTTATAATTCCGGCGTTTTTCACATCCCCCCTTACCAATAAACCGCTTTCATTTGGATAAACTGTTGAAAACTGTCCCTGTCCATTGCCTTTTAGAAAGACTCCGTAACCTGCATCATTCCTTGGGGTTTCCACTTCTGATTGATACAAATTGCCCGATAATAGGGCATCCAAATTACCATCCTTATCAAAGTCCTCGATCAAAATACTATTTACAGAGGAAAACTGTGACAATCCTTTCAGACTATGCGTTTTGAACTTGAAATTCCCCAAATTCTCAACATAGGTCGTTTCAAAAGTCGTGGCTTTATAATGCGTGGCCTTCCTTAATTCTTCTGCTCCATATACGGTAGATAGATCTGCCATTCCAAAATCATGGTAACTGGGAAATTTTTCTTTAATAAAGGGCATTTGATTAGAGGTACATTCCCTACCCCTCAACGGATACGCAACGCCCTTTTCTTGATAACTAAGTACTATATCCAAGCTGCCATTTTTATCAAAATCACTGGCATAAACTTCAAAAGGTGCTTCTGGCGAAGCCTTATATTTATAGTTTAGACCTAAATTTCCAACAATAAAATCCCTATCGCCATCTTTATCAAAGTCGGCCGAAGCAACACTAAACCACCAGCCGGTATTATTTTCCAATCCAGATTGGCCGGTAACATCCACAAACTTGCTTCCAGAATTTTTAATAATCTTTATGGGCATCCATTCCCCGACAATTATTAGGTCTAGACTCTTATCATTGTCCAGATCCAACCATTCTGCATCAGAAACCATCCCCAATTGATCCATAAAAGGAGCTAGTTCCTCGGTTACGTTCACAAACTTCAAATTTCCGTTACTACTCTCATTTCTTAAGAGATAACTACTGGCAGGAAGTGGGTATTTGCCCGGAATCAATTTACCTCCAATAAATAGATCAATATCCCCGTCATTGTCAAAATCCGCGGTTTTAACACAAGAACCACTTATAAGATCATTGGGCAACGCATTCTCCTTTTTAGCAAACTGGCCATTTCCTAAATTTTCGTAGAGGCGATCCCGATAATATTCATGCTGTTCCATTTCTTCATTACCTCCCGATACTACATATAAATCAAGATCCCCGTCCCCATCGGCATCAAAAAACACCGAGGAAATATCCTCATGGTTTTTATCCTTAGCCCAAAGCTCCTGTTGCATGGATTTAAAGCTTCCGTTTTGTTGTTGAAGAAACAATTCTCCCATTTTACCCTTTGCACCTCCTACATAAAAATCGTCCAAGTCATCACTATTAACATCTCCAACAGCCAATGATGGTCCGTTTTCCGAAAATTTATGCGGCAATAAACTTTCTCTCTCAAAATCGTCAAATTTATTCTCTACATGCTTGTAATTGGCCTTTACAATATTGGTTACATCATTAAAAATAGGATTGGAAATTTCATTTATCCGACTGGTGGGAATAGAAGCGTCCGCATAATTCAAATTCAATTGCTGATTGGCACTTACCTCACTAATCGAATGGATTTTACCATCGGGCCACAGAATTTTCAAACTTTTTATTTTTTCCGATGACCCCACTCCAAAATGTAAAATTTCGCTAACCGAAGATTGAAATCCCCTTGACAAATACTGCTCTTTGGTCTGCTTTTCTTCGTTGGTTTCAACGGTTATCCTGGCACCAATTCCAAGGGTATTGCTTTCCGGTCCTTTTAATTTTATCTTTAGATAATTGTTTTTGGATGCCAACTCCCGGGCATTATTCCTATAAACAAAGGCAGGATCATTAATATTATTTCCTATGATATCCATATCACCATCGTTATCCAGATCCGCATAAACAGCACCATTGGTACAGCTGGGAGTATTTAATTGCCAAGCTTCATTCATTAGGGAAAATGTAAAATCCTTATTGTTGAGATATAGTAAGTTTACCTCCTTCTTTTCTGGCATTCTAGCCAAAATATCGTCATAATAGGTCTTAATGAGAGAATCCCTATTCTTGTAAATTTCCAAATCCTTATACAACCGTTCTACCCTTTTGCGCTTATAAATTACAAAATCGTTATTTCTAAACGACCGTAATATCCCGTTGGAAACAAAAACATCTTGCCAACCATCGTTGTCCATATCAAATAAAAGAGGAGCCCAACTCCAATTAGTGTTGGATATTCCAGCATACTTGCCAATTTCAGAAAATGCAGGAATATCATTTTCCTTAAAATTCCCATTGTTTAACTGTAAAGTATTGAACATATACTGATGGTGTAGGCCCTGGTCCACAATATCCTGAAACCTCTTTATGCTCATTCCGCTCATACTTGTCTTAAGGTCATAGTTATTATTGGACACCATGTCCACCGATATAAAATCGAGCAAACCATCATTATTTATATCACCAATATCGTTGCCCATGGAAAAATTCGAAATATGGTTGGTAGCTTGAAGTATTACCTCCTTAAAAGTGCCATTTTTTTGGTTTAAATAAAGATGGTCCTTTTCCGAATAATCGTGGCCCACTAATATATCGGGCCATTGGTCATTGTTCAAATCCCCTACGGCAATACCCAAACCAAAACCTATGGAATTATTTATTATCCCACTGTCTTCTGAGACATCTACAAACTTTCCATTGTCGTTCCTAAATAATCGTTCACTACTGTAGTCCGACTTTTTATTCAACAGAGTGCTTATATTGGGTTCAACATCGGCGGGTTCAATACCATGATTTATTAGGAACATGTCCAAATCCCCGTCCTTATCATAATCCAAAAATGCAGCCTGGGTAGAGTAATGGGGAAGATCCAATCCATACTTCGAGGCTTCCTCCTCAAATACCGGTATTCCATCCTTATTGTTTCCCTTATTTACATAGAGCTCGTTCCTCCTTTGATCCAAGTTATTATAATCACCGGATTTACAGACATAGATATCCAATAGACCATCTGCATTTATATCCACCATGGTAACACCGGTCGGAAAACCGTTTACACCCTTCACTTTTGATACCAATGTGGTTTCCTCAAAAGACAGATTACCTTTATTAATAAACAGTTTGTTGGAGTAAAGATTGGAAATAAAGTAAATATCAGGAAGTTCATCATTGTTTAAATCCCCTACGGCCACACCACCACCATTATAAAGATATTCATAAAGTACCCCATTTACCGTTGGGCTTTCGTTAATGACATTTATAAAATTCAATTTGGTTTCATTGGGACTCATTAGTGTAAAAAGAGCTTCAACTTCTTTGCCTCCATTATTAGTCTCCGGTTTCTCTTTCTTTTCTCCACAGCTGAGGAATAAAAAGCTAAAACCTAAAATGATACTGGTCTTGTTCATTATCTACAAGTATTATTTCAAAAATTGTCATTACCATAGGAATTTCCCTTTGGAGAATCTAGGCTTCAACCGGTAAAAAATTACAATTTACTTAAATTAGACCTAAGGTTAAGAATTATATCCAAGAATCAAAAATCAACACAAAAATCCGAAAATAGATTTGGATTCCTATTTCCACCTTATTAGACCTTTCCCCCATTAAAAAATACTGACAGATAATCTTAGAAAAGTTAAATGCCCTTTCAAGAAAATCTGTCAGTACTAAGAAAATTTTAATTAGATGTTTCAGGTTTTCGCTAATCACTTACTACCAGCACCATCTAAATTCTATATTTATTAACTAACCCAATTAATAACCGGGATTTTGGATTAAAACCCCATTACTAAGGTCAATTTCGTTCTGAGGAATTGGGAAGTAATAATTTTTAGGCCTGACAAAGACTCTTGCAGGATCAAATTGACCCCTATCTTCTCCATAAATCTCCACTATATCTACAATTCCTGCCTTATCCCATCTCATAAGATCCTGATGACGCTGGTTTTCTCCCACTAATTCTACCCTTCTCTCGTGAATCAATTCTGGCATTCCAGCATTGGAGACAAAAGGTAGTCCAACCCGATCGCGAACAGCATTGATTTCATCATCTCCTGCTCCAGGGCCACTTTTTCTAATCTTGGCTTCCGCTACCAATAAATAAACATCTGCAGACCTAAGGATGGGCACGTTGGCCTGGTTGCTTAAACTGCCGTCGTCATTAAAATTGGTGTATTTGTACAAACTAAAACCTGTTTGGGTTAAATCTGCCGTAAATTCTGATAATTCAGGCCCCCTTTGAACCATATCCCCTGGTCTTAAAATAGAATACCCCAAGCGTGGATCGCCATCTTCAAACTCATCGACTACGCTCTGGACCGGATCGTGAAAATCCCATCCGCCCCATGGTCTAGGAGTTACAAAATACTGAGGATTATCTGACCAATCGGATCCCTGTGCCGCAAAAAGCATCTCAGGGTTATTCTCTGTAGCCGGGGTAAAATTATCCCTAAAGTTATCCGCCAAAGGATAAGGGCCATTTATAACCTCAGTTCCAGCGGCAATGGTGCCGTCAAAATTTTCTTGATAAAGATATAGCTTGGCCAACAAACCATTGGCAGAACCTTTATTGGGTCTGCCCAAATTTTCGCTGGTGTGTGTTGCAGGCAATAGGCCCACCGCGGCAATAAGATCCGCTTCTATCTGCGCTTGTACTTCGGCAAGAGTAGCTTTTGGAATGTTGAAATCGCTATCTATTATATTCTGTTCAAGGATTAATGGAACTCCACCATAAATCACTGAAAACCTCCAGTATCCCAAGGCCCTTATAAAGTGTGCTTCTCCCAACACCCTATTTTTTAAGGCCTCGTCCATATCCTCAATTCCAGGAACATTAATAAGAACGGCATTGGCCCTATTGATCATTTCGTATTTAATTTTCCAACCTGCACGAACGCCATTGTTACTGGCGTCCATAGTAAAATTCTCCATGGCTTCTTCATAACCGTGATCTCCTGCCCTAAAAATATCATCGGCACAGTTATCGAATACATTTTCACTATGACCATAGAAGTCTTCCTCCCTCAGTGGCGTATACATGGCATTTGCAGCTGCCACGGCATCTTCCCCATTGCGCCAAAAAGTGGCCGAAGTAGACTCGCCATAGGCCGTAGTATCCAGTATATTCTTGTCACAGCTGGCAACCAGCAACGATAGGCAAGCTATTGGCAGTATGTATCTGTTTTTTAAATTGTTTATCATGATTTTTAAGTTTTCTATTTATTAAATTGAATCTATACCAATATATTAAAAACCAATATTAGCACCTAACAAATACGTTCTTGCTTGCGGGAATTGAGCAAAATCCACATTCTGCTGCAAATTTCCATCGGTTAATCCCAATTCAGGATCAAAGCCTGAGTACCCAGTTATGGTAAAGACGTTCTGTCCAGTTACATAGAACCTTAATCGGGACAACCCAATTTTATCGGTAATATCCGATGGTATTGTATAGCCTACAGTAAGATTTTTCAACCTTAAAAAATCTCCTTTTTCAATAAACAAATCAGATGTCCTATGGTTTAAGTTGGTACGTAAGGTAGATACTCTTGGAATATCATTACTAGTGCCTGGACCTGTCCAACGCCCTGTAATGTCCGAGTATAAGTTGAAAGGATAACTGGCATCCAAGCCCTGCATTCTGTCTGCGTTGTAGATTTCAACACCCGCAACCCCTAAAAAGAACATGGTTAAATCAAAACCCTTGTAATTTGCACTGGCATTGATACCATAAGTCATTTTTGGATGTGGACTACCTATAATCTCCCTATCCTTATCATCAATTACGTTATCGTTATTGATGTCGATAAAACGAACATCTCCTGGTACTGCTCCCGGTTGATCCGCGTGGGCATCGATATCTGCCTGAGTTTGAAAAAGACCATCGGCACGCCA
This sequence comes from Arenibacter sp., assembly GCA_040216555.1. Taxonomy (GTDB): domain Bacteria; phylum Bacteroidota; class Bacteroidia; order Flavobacteriales; family Flavobacteriaceae; genus Arenibacter. The sequence continues at coordinate 109,832 of JAVJOW010000010.1, read as the reverse complement.
CCCGTAAAAGGTACCTATAGGATTCCCTTCATAGGTACGGGTAATCTCTTGGTTAGGTCTTCCATAAAGTCTAGATCCTAAAAAAGTACCGCTCACCAATTTCACAACCTCATTTTTAACAAAGGAAGCGTTGGCCCCTACGCTATATCCAAAGTCGCCCTTAGAGTCCTGCCAGTTCAGTTCCACTTCCAAACCTTTGTTCCTTACTTTACCAATGTTCAGGAATGGCGAAGGATTACTTCCTTGAGATCCAATAACTGGTGGTCTAAGCAACATATCGTCCGTATCCTTAATAAAGTAATTAAAGTTTGACGTTAATTTGTTATCCAAGAAGCCCATATCGACGCCAATATTGGTCATTCTCACCGTTTCCCAAGAAATATCGGTATTGGCAAAACTGGATTGATTGGCTCCAATCAAATCCACACTTCCGTCCAAGCCTAAAGAGTATCTCTGTCCACGGCTTATTCTTGCCAAGTATTGCAATCTATCAATATTCTGGTTACCAAGTTCTCCCCAACCACCGGTAACTTTTAAATTATTCATGAATGGGACATCAAAAAAGGACTCTTCCGAAACCCTCCAGCCCAGTGAAAAAGCAGGAAAAACACCTGTTCTATTTCCTTCGGCAAATTTTGAGGATTCATCCGACCTTACTGTTGCGGTCAGCAGATATTTATCCATATAGGAATAATTGACTCTTCCGAAGATTGACTCCAATCCGTCATGGGCCTTGTATTCACCCATACCGTTCATCTCGCCCGTACTAAGTAGACGTTGACTAGGGTCTTCATCCGGCAAATTTCTTGCACTTGCATTGAACCCTTGGTAATCAAATGATTGCTGAGTGTATCCACCAACAGCACCTATTCTATGGTCTCCAAAGATCTTGTCGTAGCTTAGAAAATATTCCATTAAAAACGAAAACTGCTCGGCGTAATTACGGTTTGCATTATTTACATTGGAAGTTCTAATTTGATTTAGCACTTGTGGTCTGAAACTTCTTTGATCCAAGACGGAGGCATCAACACCAAAATTAGCTTTGAACTTCAAATCTTCCGTTATAGCTATTTCGGGGGTTATGTTTGCCAATAGTCGCGTTTCCCTACTATCTGCATCCAGAATATCTACCTCGAACAAAGGGTTGTTAATATCTCCAAATTCACTACTGATCTGATTGGAGCTATAGTTGCCATCACTATCCTTTATTGGGAGCCCTGGATTAAAACGTATGGCACTCCATATTAGTCCGTTTTGGGCGGAAGTGGTATTAAACCCGTTGCTTGTCCTAGAGGATAAGGACATTGTTTGTCCAATTTTTAACCACTTCTTGACTTTATGATCGGAATTAATTCTTAAACTGACACGGTCTGCTGCAGATTTCTCAATGATACCTTCTTCATTGTAATACCCCAAACCAAACAGATAAGTTGAATTATCGTTACCTCCACTAATGTTAAGATCAACATTCTGTGTTTTGCCCGTTACAAAAAGGGCATCCTGCCAGTCCGTAAGTTGTGTCTGATACTGAGGATCCTGCCAGATAGGGTTTACCGGAATGCCATCATTGGCATAACGCTCCCTCTTTATTTCAGCCAAGGTAGATGCATCCAAAACATCCAAAGTTTTGCCCACATTGGAGAAACCGGTGTAGGCATCAATGCTCATATTCAACTTGCCGGATTTTCCTTTTCTGGTAGTCACTATAACTACCCCGTTGGCAGCCCTGGTACCATAAATAGCTGAGGCTGAAGCATCCTTTAAAACTTGTATGGATTCAATGTCGTTCGGATTTACCCCATCAATATTACCTGTGGGTATACCGTCCACCACATACAAAGGCTCCGAGTTGTTTACCGTACCCGTTCCACGAATTCTAATGGCGACCGAGCCTCCAGGGGCTCCTCCATTGGGCACTACCTGGACTCCAGCCATCCTTCCTTGAAGGGCCTTATCTATTCCAGATATGGGCAGGTTCTTAAAGTCGTCCCCTTTTATAGAGGAAATGGCACCGGTAACATCCTTTTTTGCTGTTGTACCATAACCAACAACGACTACCTCATCAAGGAAATTGGCATCCTCTTCCAGTTGTACATTGATCAAGGTATTCTGACCAACTGTTCTTTCCACAGTCTGCATTCCTAAATATGAAAACACCAATATGGCATTACTGGAACTAACTTCTATAGTGTAATTACCATCAAAATCGGCAACAGCACCATTACTGGTATTTTTCTCCTGTACGGAGGCCCCTGAAAGTGGCATTCCCTGGGAATCGGTGATATTTCCCCTCACCGTTATGGGATCTTGCACTATGGCATCAAAAGAAATTGATGCATTGGCCCTTACTTCATTGGCACCCAAACCAAAAAGAAGGGTGCAAAACAGCAAAAAGTGCTTAATTTCAAATTTTGGCAAAAAACATAATTCCCTCCATTTTTGCAAATAGAAGGAAAATACCAAGTGTTCTAGTTTTTTCATCTAAAGTTTAATTAGTTGGTTAAATTAATTTCACGGATACTAATGTAGTAAAACGTTTAAGCACATTGCAAATATAATGTCCTCAAACCATGTAATTTCACGTATTCATAACATAAATCTTACATTGAGTTATATTACAACGGTTGTACAAATAGTATAAATCTAAGGTAGTAAAAAGAAGCATTGATCCCCAGGTGCACATTGTTAAATTTTTCAACCCTCCAACACTTTGTCTTTAGTAAGAAAGCTACCACGTGTTGCATTTGGCTGATGCCCCTTAGTTGTATATTGTTTACCCAGTGCATACGGCCTATACTTTTCCAACTGAAGTGCGTGCAAATCCATTTATGACGAAACCAAAAAGTACTACGACAAAAGAAATTAAACTTATTGGAGGCAGACCTCCCTGCCATTTTGAAGGATTGGTCCAAGTAGAATATCCCATAAAAACAAGATGTACTCCCAACAGGAATAACAGCCCTAATAGGAATTCCTTTGATGTAATAATATCTATAAGCATTTCTTTATTTTTAAAGCGATTTCTAAAGCACCAGTGATAAAGTCCCAGTATCATGAAACTGGCCATGCCGGCAAGCAGACTAAAATTACCTATGACAGACAAGCTGTTATCGCTATCAAAAAATTTGGGATAGTATTGAGGATTAAAAATCAAAAAACTAAGGAGCACATGAAATATGGTCAACAACAGACCTGATATTCCAAAGATTTTTCTGCTCTCCAACCCAAAATATAAAGCTGGAAATCCCAAATTTAGAAGTGGCCTAATTGTAAAACTAAAAGTAAGCAATACTATTGCGGCCAATGACACGCCCTTATTAAGAATAAATATTGGTAAATCTTTCCATGCAACAGTTCCCACCACATTATATCTTAAGACTGCATAGCCCATAGAAATAATCAAAATAGTCCCAACAGACTTCAGGTATTTTCTTTGTACTCCTTCCTCCATTAAAATCAATCCTCAATTTAATTCACAGGAAATCTATTCCTGTCTCCCAAGTCTCCGTGCACGTTTATGGCTATCAATGCCAGAATTGCCAGAACTCCAAGTACGATCAATAAATAAAAGAACCATTTTTTAAGATCTACCTTATCCATTTCCGTATAGTTGAACTGTAAATTATTGAATCGTAGCAAAGCGAAGATCAATATTATGTTCAATACATATAGATGATGGTTAAGGTGCATTTCTCCCCCAAAAATACCCGTTACGGCATAGCTCATAAAGGTGTAAGTTATAAGCATGGTGAAAAATGTAATCGAAACATCTTTTTGCGAAAATTGCTCTTTTTTAAATCTCCAAAAGATGGATATCACCATTGCCAATAACACCAAAAGGACCATTACGGTACTCGTAGAGGCAATGGATTCTATATTGGGCAAATCCTTTAAACGTCTGGCAATATGGGAATAGGTCAAGGACTCCCTGTAAACGATCAATGGAATAAAAAGCACCACAATAAATAGGGCAGACCAATTTTCCCATTTTGTGGCCCTTGGGATTTCCTTGGGCCACTTGGAACTAAACACCCCATAGGCCATACCCGATCCACCACAAATACCGATGCTGTATTCCATTACATTCCACATATTAAAGGGAATTTCCCATGTATTTCCAAGAACATGTAAAAAATTACCAAAACCAAAGCCAATACCTCCGCCCAACATAGCGTAAAAAGCTACCCTAATGGCAGAGTTTCTCTTTTCCCTGGCCATATACCACAACATGGCCAATCCGGCCCCAAAACACAGGGCCCAGGCTTCTGATCTAGGTGGTGTCATTTTAAAACCGATCTGCTCTATAAGAAAATAATAACTCATAATTCCACCAACTGTCATTTCCGTAAACAACGCCCCCCATCTTACCCTATTTTCCTTGGTTGAATCCAGGGTCAAACCTACTAAGCCACCGCCCAATAAACCGAATAAACCACCGATAACGAAAAGCATCCCCAATCCGTAATAGGCATTGACGAAATTATCGGCGAAACCATAGCCTACTACCATGCCATAGCTAATCATTCCTCCAGCTCCCCAACCTATAGCCGATGCCAGCGCCACCAATATCATTTTGTTATACCAATCCTTTCTGCCGGAAACGAGCACCAGGGCCAGGCCTCCTATTGCCCCTGCCCAGGCAGCACCCTGTTCATGTCCAAATTGCCCCCGAATGGCCCAAGCAGTGGCGAGGGACATGGCCACTACTAAAACTTGAATCCCTATTTTATTAGTTTTCATCTGTTTATAATTTTACCAAGGTTTATTTTCTTCTTTTTATTTCAACAGTTTCAATTTCATCGCCGTTTATGTCAGTCACATACAAATAGGCATTCTTCTTATTGATCTGAACATTGACAAAATGTTCTATTTTGCTGGATTTTTTTGTTTCCGGCAAGGTGAGCTCAATATCGTACAAGGGTGCTCCTGCTCCGGCAGAAGTTATATAATGGACTCCATTTTTAGTGGCACGGTGATAATGGTGATCATGCCCGTTCAAAAAGACCTGCACCTTATGTCTTTCAAAAATGTCGCCCCAAAACTTACGGGTCTGTTCTGCTTCAGCCTTTCTATTTTTCATGGCACTGTACAAGGGTTTGTGTTGAAAAACGAACACAAATCCTGCTTCCTTATTTAATTCCAAAACATTTTCTAACCATTTTTTCTGGGTATTAAAATACTCGGAGAAGGCACTTTGCCAGAAGGCGTCACTATTCTTTTCCGAGATAAAATCGGGTTCGGAAATTTGCTTGCCCTCACTGTCCAAAACAATAAATAGGGCATCTCCAACGGTGAAATAGTAGTATTTTTCATTATTGGGCAGATCGAAGAGATCATAGTAATAGGGCGAATCCTTTTCATGGTTGCCCAAAACAGGATAGTAGGGCGTATTTCTCATAAGCTCCTTGTTCACCCCAAAAAAGGCTTCCCAATCGCTGATAGACCGTCCGTTGGCCACCAAATCCCCTGAATTGATGATAAACCTTGGATTGGTCTCCATGATTTTGGCCACTATTTTGGCATGCACATCGTGCCGGTTACGGGAGTCACCGGTAACCGCAAAATTAAAAGGGATTATTTCATCGGGATAAGTAGTCAGTGTACCCTTTCCTTCATCCGAACCATCGTTGAGTACATCATATTGATATTCTGTATTGGGTTCCAGGTCTCCAAGATGAATTTTGTGGTGTTTGTATTCCGCAATGGTCTTTACATTTCCTTCCTTATCCGTAATGGTGGGCGAACTTTCCAAGGTAGACCAACATATGGTGGCATCTTTGACTCCCATTTGCTGAATATAAGGGCCAAAGGCAATTTTCTCCTTTACTTGTGCCATACCAATTAGGCCAATAAAAAAGAAGGATAAGAATAATACTCTATGCATGATTTTAAAATTTAAACTTCGGAACCATTATTCCGACATTAGAAAAAATATATCAATAAATGTTTTTAAACCCTGCGACACCTGTTTCCCATAAGGATCCATTCCTAATGAAAGGGGAAGCAAATCATTGTCATTGTATACAACGTCAACGGTTAATAAAGGAATGCAATGTGCCTATACCTATTAAAATACATATCTGGGTGAATTAAAAGAGGCAGCCCTTACGGAATGCCTCCTATAAAATAGGTGTTAATTAATTAAAATAAATTATTTAGTAGGGTTTTCCCGTTCCTTGCAACAACCACATTTTGGACCAAGCGCTATTGTTACTAACATCATCACCTTTGAATGAAGTAGTTTCCAATTTTTGAATGGCGGCCTCGGCATTTTGCGTATTATTGTCTATCTCGTCTATATGGTAATAGAAACGCAATGGTAGGGCCGGGCGTTTGGCCGCAGGACCAGCCTGTAAATCGGGAAGGCCTGTTCTTCTATAATCGAACCAGGACTGGGTGGCGGAGGTCCAGCTTGCTATCCATTTTTGTTCCATAATATCTTCCAGCCCTCCATAAACAGCTCCAGCTATATAACTGGAATAGGCATCTTCCAAGCCCCAGGCTTTCAGGGACTGTTTCACCCCTTCGTTATAATGGGCTTCCGCTCCACCAGAAGCCCAACCTTTCAAGGCTGCCTCTGATAGAATAAAATGTACCTCTGCTGCCGAGATCAAGCGGGATTTAAGCAATGGCCCACTAACTTCCTTGTAAATATCGTTTAGTTGGGAAACATGTGGATTGTAAGATCCCTGGTTGAATTCTTTCTTCAAGTTATAGGCTGGCCCTAAGGGGATGGCTGTGGGAAGACCAACAAATTCCTTATCGAAATTTACCGGTGCTCCTACAATTTCCAAGTGATCATCTACCAATTTCTGGCCCACATATCGTTCCCCGTTGCGGATCTCGTCCGTGTCATCTGGCTCACCTGCAGCCAAAACCAAAGGTATTTCAATTTTATTGGCCCAAACCCCCAATCTGGGATCGTCCAGCGCCTGTAATGCCTCCACTAAGGTAGCGGCCATTTTTATTCTAAAATAGGCACCTTGAGGATCAACATCAAATTTGGTGTTGGTAGGCCATGAATCGTTCGTACTGGTACCAACATAGTCTACATTGGCGTCGTCCGACGCATCCAATATTAGTGGATACTGCCCTGGATTAGAAGAAATTCTGCGTATTCCCTCTTCCGCTAAACCGGGTTCCTTTGCAGACAATCTCATATAATAACGCAAAGCCAGGGAATTGGCAAATTTTCTCCATCTGGAAACAGTACCTCCATAAAGTACATCCTGATTTTGCTGAATGCTAAAATATTCGCCCTGGTTTTTGGACAATAGTGTATTGGCCCGTGACAAATCAGTGAATATTCCCAAGTAAATATCTTTTTGATCGTCAAAAACAGCATCAAAAAACTCGGCTCCTTCGTCGCCCCTTAATGCTTGCGAATAGGGGGCATCCCCCCACAGGTCCGTTATCATTCCAAATAAATAGGCTTTCATGACCAAACCAACACCGATATGGAATTCCAAATTATCGGCCTCTGCCTTTTCAATCAAGGTTTTGTTATTGGTCAATAGTCGGTAATACCCGCTCCAGCTGTGGGAATCATTGCTCCAATCATAGGCATTGTGCCCACTGCTCCAACCATCCTTTTGGGTATGTTGCATTACCCCGGCCATTTCACCAAATCCCAATCCGACTACATTCTTGGCGGTTCCCGAAATCACCGTTCCTACCAATAGGTTAGGGTCTACATTGTCCGACCCAATTTGGTTTGGGTTTTCATTTAAATCCTCTAGACCGTGGCAGGAAACCAATACAATGAGTCCCAAAACCAATATGGCCATTTTACTTTTTATATGATACATCATGATCTTAGTCTTTTTTTATTAAAATGTTATACCAATTTTAAAACCTACCGGGATTACCCAGGGATCTACATTGTAACGCTCTATACCCTGTTTAAACTGAGTTCCCCTTTTATCTGTTCCAGATTCTGCTTGGAATGCCCTTTCCGGATCCACGCCAAAGGAAGAATCCTTGGTCCACAACATGATATTCCTGCTGTAAACGGACACACTAATATTGTCCAAGCCTGTCCTTTCCAACACTTTATTGGGCAGACTATAACTTAAGGATATCTCCCTTAGTTTTATATAATCGGCATCGAACATATGTGGTGTACCAAAATCCCACGGATTGGCAACGGAAAAGGGAAGAAAAGTTGTTCCCACATCCCCAAGGTTTTCACTTTCCAAGATAAAGTTACCATTTTCATCATGGGTTCCTCTTACCCCTGGACTAAAAACACCGTCATAAACCACGTTTCCACTAAAGGTCTCGGGAAATCCGCCATTACCAGGTGTACCGCCAACGGACAAGAAATTTTCTCCATAAATCAATTCATCGGCCCTATCCAATACCCACTGTTTCAATTCGGGTCCAGCATCCGCAATTCCTGGATTCACCAAATTATCCAACAATTGCTGTCCATAGCCGTCCTCTACCATATACCTAGAAGTTTGTGACATGTATTGTCCTCCCGAACGCCAATCGAAGGTCATATTCAAAGTAATGTTTTTAAATGTAAGGCTGGATTGGAGTCCCATGACAAAATCAGGGTTATAGTTCCCAACCTTTACACGTTCCTCTTCGGGCAACCATTCTGAATCTTCCGCCTGTCCAATAAGTGGATAACCAAAATAAGGCGAATTGGGATCGGTTACCCTTTTTATCCTAGGGGAATATAGATTCCCTACAAGTCCGTCTTCGCCCGTAGTAGGATCTGCTATATAAGCTCTGGAAACACTCTTGTTTTCACTCCACAATTCAATATAATCCACCCCTGGTGCCAAGGCAACTACCTTGGATTCATTGGTGGTGTAATTTAGATTTAGGTCCCAATTCCAATTTTCAGTTCTTACTGGTGTGATGCCCAAAGACAATTCATATCCTTTACTCTCCAAGACTCCGGCATTTATACTTACACTACTGTACCCTGAGGATCCAGGGATAGGGATACTCGGAACGATTTGGTTCCTATTTTCAACTGTGTAATAAGTACCCTCTAATCGAAACCTGTTATTAAACATGGTCAAGTCAAGCCCCAATTCCTTGGAGGTAGCCTCTTCAGGTTCTAAGGTGGGTGTACTTAAACTTCCAGGAGCCGTATATAATACCGCATTCTCCCATTGACCGGCATTACTGTAATACGCGCCTAATTGATATGGACTGGTATCGTTACCAACTCTGGCCCATCCACCCCTTAGTTTAAAAAGATCTACCTTAGGAATATCCACGACCTCGCTCAACAAAAAGCTAAGGGAAGCTGAAGGATAAAAATAAGAGCGATTATCTACCGGCAGGGTACTGGACCAGTCGTTCCTAGCCGTTACATCCAAATACAACATGTCCATAAAACCAAAGTTACCAAGTGCGTAGACACTGTTAATTCCTCTTTCACTGCTAAAACTGGAATAATTTAAAGAGGTCGGTGCAATATTGGAAACTGTAAAAAGGTCCGGCACCACTAGTCCAACACGTGATGCGGCCGAATTATTCAACCCTGTATTCTTTTGGTACATCAGGTTTCCACCTCCAGATATACTAAAATCAAAATCCCCCAAATCCTTTGTAAAAGTGGCTAAGAGATCCACATTGGTCTCCACTCCATCAGTCTTGGAAATACCATAGGTTCCATTGTTGGATTCCTTGTCATATCCAGGAGACATTTTGGTTTCTTGGGTCTGATTATAACTATTCAGGTTATAACTACTGCGCAATTTAAAGGATGGCGAAATATTCCAATCCAACACCATGTTCCCATAGACCCTGTAACGGGAATAACTGTTATTTACCCCATAGGCCAAGAAATAAGGGTTATTGTACCCTGGGGCCAGGGTCAATACATCTGTTCCCGGAAGATCATAATCCCTAAGAAGGCCTAAATTTATATTGGCCGGGGTAGAGTACGCCCATTGTAAAGGGTTGGCACCTCTATTGGAGGCTGGTCTATTATCTGCATAGCTATGCACCACGTTTACATTGGTGCTCAAAATAAACTTGTCGTTCAGGCTTGAAGAAGCCGACAAGGAAAAGCTATTCCTATTGACATCGGAATTGGGAACAAGACCCGTATTTTGCATATTGGTCACACCCATTCTATAATTCATGAATGCTGTGCTATTGGTAATCTCTAAACTATTTGTAGTAGTAATTCCGGTTTGCACAAAATTCTTCACATTATTAGGATAGGATTTCAATTCTGTTGGAATGGGCACCCCATTGGCATCCAAGGGTGCATTCCACTGTACCGCAAAATAGCCTCGATCCAATTCCGGACCACCGTTACCTCCAGATAATTGAACATCTGGTAACAAGTTACTACCTCCTTGGGACTCTGGTGAAAATGAGAACAAACCTGATGCAAACCTGGTTTGTTGTTCCAGGAATCTATAGGGAACATCAAACACCGTATTGGTCGTAAAGGATACTTTCATTTTTTCATTGTCCTTGGCCTTTTTAGTGGTTATAAGTACCACCCCGTTACCTGCTCGTGAACCATATAAGGCCGCTGCACTGGGACCTTTAAGGATACTTACATCCTCTATACTATTAGGATCCAAATCCGATATCGCATTACCATAATCCACTCGGTTGTCACTACCAAAACCTCCTATGTTGTTCAAGGAATTGGTTACCGGAACCCCATCTATAACAAATAATGGTTGGTTGTCAGAACTAAGAGAAATTGCGCCACGAATTACCATGCTCACTGAAGAACCTGTACCTCCTGTAGAGTTTAAAGTTACACCCGCTACTTTTCCCGATAGGGAATTTAAAACATTTTCCTGGGCAACCCTTGTCAGCTCCTCTCCGGCAACATTTTCTACCGAGTAACCCAAGGACTTATCTTCCCTTTTTATACCCAAAGCGGTTACCACTACCTCATCCAATGCCTCTGCACTGGGAGCCAAAGCAATATTAATGGTGGTTTTTCCATTCACTGCTATTTCCTGTGGTTCAAAACCCAAGTAGGAATAAACAAGTGTACCGTTGCCATTGGGAACATTTATACTATAGTTGCCATCAAAATCTGAGGAAACTCCTTGTGAAGTCCCTTTTAGAACGATACTAACTCCCGGCAATGGCATACCATCTTCGGAAGATGTAACGCTACCCGATACCGTATGTTGAGCAGATTGGGCCATAATCGAAGTGGTGCAGAAAACTAGCAACACCATGGACATTTGCCCAAACATCCGAATTTTATTTTTTATAAATGTGTTCATAGAATTGTTTTGTAGTTAGTTATTTATTTTAAATGATTGCCACCGAAATGATTAATTCACAACTTCAAAAGTGAGAACAAGTCCATTGGTGTTTATCCCTGGAGCACTAGGTTCTGCAGCCATAAACATGACCAATCTCATTGAATTATCCTTAATTTCCTGTATCATTACCTTGCGCTGGAAATCCATAAAACCAATAAATTCCGTACCAGAAAAATCCAATGTACTCACCCCGGTATAAGTCAAGGAGCCTCCCGGACCAAATACAGAGGATATTGTAAGATTCTCATTTTCAACATAAGTAAATGTTGCATCCGATTCTGGGGTATAGCTCGCTGTGCACAAACCAAAACTTTGATCACTGCTCGGATTTACGATATTGGCACCACCTGTGGTAAGCAATTGATAAACCAGCCCACTAAAAGAAGCCCCATCGGCTTTAACATCATGGCTATAGCCTCCATCAAAGTAAAAGGTAAATTCATCTTGATACACTTCACCCAATCCAAGACCAACCCCAAAAATACCGGCAGGCAGTGGATTTGGCGCCCCATCAAATGGTGATAGTGCAGCATCCGCATATGCAAAATAATCCTTATCGGAATGTCCACTGGAAAGCCTCCATGTTTTACCATTGGTAGCCGTTGGTCCACCCGTAAGTAAAATATAGGGTGTTAGATCAATGGCTAGTTTAACTTCCTTACTAATAGAACTTCCATCCGAGGATGTTGCCGTTAACTTGGCGGTGTAGTACCCCCCATCGGAATAAACATGTACCGGGTTTTTCTCACTGCTTGTAGTTCCATCCCCAAAATCCCACGCCCATGAAGTGGCGTTATTGGTCAACCCTTGGAAGGCCACTTTTTTTCCAACTGTGCTCTGAAAAATATCAGCGGAAAGAGGAATATCTTCAGAACTGCTACTATCATCCGAACTACAAGAGGACAGGGATAGCACCATCGAAAATACAACTCCATACAACAGTATTAGATTTCTTTTAGTCATAAATAAAAGTTTTTAGTTAGTTTTTTTTGCAGCCAAAAATCGAAAATTAACAATTGCCAAAATCTTGTTCCCAACTTGATAACCTATAGTTAACGATATGTTAATATTAGAACCTTTTGATTACACTATTACCAAAAATATATTTAAATTTTTCAAAACAATTCAGATATATTATTAAATATGCATTAAATATTACCCCACGATTTAAGAAATTAAATATATTTTTGTAAAATAAGTCAATATTCTTATTAAGTTTTATGCATGCATAATAGGAGCATTTTTAACATTTAAATGTGAAGATTTATGAAAAATATTTCTGACAATTTTTGTAAGTCTAGATTGGCGATACAAATCTTTATCCTTTTAGTTTCTTATAATATTCATTCCCAACAATTAAAGGTGGGTGCGGCCAAACGAATAATTACCCCTAACCCTTTAATTTCCGTTTCTGGGGGTGTTGGCACCCCTAAACCCACAATTGAAAAAAAAGGGGAACTTTTTGTTAGGGCCATGGTACTGGAAAAGGGAACAGAAAAAATAGCCATCGTTAATATCGACAATCTAGGATGGCCGGCAGCGTTGGGCAATAGAGCAAGAAAATTGATCAAGAACATTCCGTTCAACAACATATTAATCGGTGCCACACATACCCATAGTGCTCCCGACGCGTATGCTTTCCCTGACGAAAAAGGTAATTATGCAGCCGATTTACAGTATCTTGACTGGTGTGTAACCCAAATTGCGGATGCGGTGAATGAGGCTTCTGCAAATTTGGAACCCGCCAAATTAAAAATTGCCGTTGGCGAAGCCCACGGCAAAATAGCCTACAATTATTACGCCCCTGATTTGTACGACCCAAGATGTGGTGTAATACAGGCCCTAGGTACTAAAGGCAAAAACAAGGACCTACCCATAGTAACTTTGGTTAACTATGCCATTCATCCAGAGGTAATAGGCAGCGATCAGAGAATATTGAGTCCGGACCTTATAGGACCCCTATACGACAGAATTGAAGCCAAGGCAGGCGGAATGGCCCTGTTTATGAACGGTGCCCAGGGAGGAATGGTAACGGCAGACAATAGACAGGACGATAATAAGGAAGCAAACGATTGGGAAGAATGCAAGCGAATAGGGAATCTTCTGGCAGACGAGGCCTTGAGGATTTTATCTGAGGCCAAAATCCAAGAGGATCCAGACCTCTATTGTGCTTCCACCAAGGCCGAATTCCCAATAGATTCGGAAATGATGCGGTACATTTTAAACAATTCACCCTTAAAAATGGGCGACTCTGACCAATATGTCACTACAACCCTTAACCTACTAAATATTGGATCGGCCCAGATCCTGACCATACCAGGTGAAGCCCTACCCAATATAGGTTACTACTTAAAAAGAAATATGCCCACGGAACATCCTTTTCTTTTTGGATTGACCAACGATGCCTTTGGGTATATTTTGACCAAAGAGGATTTTAACAGTTTTAAAAGATATATGTATGTAAGTCGCACTAGTCTAGGGGAAGAAACAGGAGAAATCCTTATCAATGATCTATTGACCCTAATCCAAAACAGTCCAAAACCTAATAAATAAAACAATTCTTAACCTTTTAACACAAGTTCCAAATGAATAAGTTGGTTTCTATTTTTTTATCGATGTCCTTATTATGTATATTTTCCTGTAAGGACAGTCCAAAAAAACTGGCGGAAAATGTTGCCCCGGTCGCAACTAAAGTAACTCCTTCCAACGCATTGCAAAGCTATTTAAACAATGAAGATAAAACGTATAAATGGGAAGTGAAAGATAATTATGCCATAGGGGATGTAACCGCTTATGAGCTTATGCTGACCTCCCAAAAATGGAGGGAACACGTTTGGACCCATGAACTCACCGTATTGGTCCCCAAAGAAGTTGCCCATGACGGGGCCCTACTATTGATTACCGGAGGAAGCATAAAAGAAGGGATACCCAATTGGTCAAATAATGAAGAAGATAAAAAGTCCATCAGCTTTGCCCAGGTAGCCGAAAAGAACAAAGCCATAGTGGCTATTGTTAGACAGGTTCCCAACCAACCCCTATATGATGGCCTTACAGAAGATGAACTTATTTCCTTTACTCTTCACAACTATAAAAATGACAAAGACCCAACATGGCCCTTATTATTTCCAATGGTAAAAAGCGCTGTCAGAGCTATGGATGCCGTTCAGGATTTCGCCAGTAAAAATCTTCAAAAAGAGGTTACCCGATTTACGGTAACAGGAGCTTCAAAAAGAGGTTGGACCACTTGGTTGACCGGAGCAAACGACAAGAGGGTCGAGACCATAGCGCCAATGGTAATAGACGTTTTAAATATGCCCGTAAGCCTCGATTATCAAATTACGGCTTGGAACGAATACAGCATACAGATCAATGATTACATACAATTGGAAATTCCGCAAACCGTAGGAAGTGAGGATGGTAAGGCGTTGACCCAAATGGTAGACCCTTATTCCTACCGGGCCAATTTAACCATGCCCAAATTAATATTTATCGGCACCAATGATGAATACTGGCCTGTGGACGCCATTAAAAATTATATCGATGATATTCCTGGTGAAAATTATATTCATTATGTACCCAATGCCGGTCATGATCTGGGCGGTGGTGAACAGGCTGTAAGGGCTCTAAGTGCATTCTGGGGCAAATCCCTGAACAAAACTCCCCAAGCTTCCCTGTCCTATGATTTAAGTACTGACACAACCTCGGCGACCCTAACGGTCAAAACCACTTCCGATGAGCTTGAAAATGCCTATATATGGTCTGCCGATTCAACGGATAGGGACTTTAGGGATGAAAAATGGACCTTCGAAAAATTGGACTCCAAAGATCATGACCATATTTTTCAACAAGTAAAATTTCCAAAAAGTGGTTATAAGGCTTTCTATATCGATCTGGAATATGCAGACCCCAATGGAGGTAAATACACCAAGAGTACTAGAATGTATGTAGCGGACGACGATGAAATCCTATAGTAAAAAACGTCTATATTGGTTTTTGGGATTAATAACCTTTCTGTTATTGTTGGCATTTACAATCCTTTACGCCAGTGACACAAGCGAAGCTTTTCCGGTAAACGAATATTACGCTTATGATAAAGATATACTGCTTAAGGATTCCCTGAACCTGTTAAAAGACACTACAGATTTTAAGTTATATCATGTAACTTACAATAGCGTACATCAAAAAAAGGTGACCGGCCTGTTGAGCCTGCCCAAAAATAGGACCTCTCCCCTACCCGTGGTCATTTTAATGCACGGCCTTGGAGACAACAAGAACGTGGATTATGTATCCTATGGCAACGACCTTTTTCTTAAAAATGGCTATGCGGTGCTAAGGATCGATTTTAGCGAGCACGGGGAACGAAAGGGGGACGTTTATGATTTTAGCCTTACCGGAAAATACAAATACTGGAGCAGGGACATTATTAGTCAGACCGTATTCGACCTAAGACGTGCGGTCGACTTTATTGAAACGCGGGAAGAATTGGACGCCAAAAGGATCGGATACTACGGCATAAGTTTGGGCGGTATTACAGGCACTATTTTTTGCGGAATCGAGAATCGCATAAAAGTTCCGATAGTTGCCTTAGCGGGCGGACAATTGAATTTATTGTACGAAAAAGAGGCCCTGACCAAGGAGGCAAAAGATTTTGTAAGCATTATTGAGCCCTTAAACTTTGTAAAGCAGATTGCCCCCCGTCCGTTCCTCATGTTAAATGCAAAAAACGATGAAATAGTACCTCCCCTAATGAGCACCCTTCTTATTAAAGCGGCACAAGAGCCCAAAGATATTATATGGTACGATGCAAAACATAGGGATGCCCCATTGGATATCATTTTCGGAGACGGGCTCAATTGGTTTAAAAAATATTTATAAATTAAAACATCAAAAAAAAATGAAAAATTCATATCTATTTGCCTTATCACTAAGCTTTTCCATGTCTCTCTTCTTAAGTGGATGCGGGGAAAAGAAAAAAAATACTGATGAAGCCATCAATTCAGACACCACGGAACAAAAATCATCGGCAGTAGCAACAACTTGGGCCGAAAAATTAGGATGGCCTGCCGGAAAAAAGGTAATTATGCTGCACGCAGATGACATTGGGATGTGTCCAGAGGCGAACATTGCTGCCAAGGATCAATTGACCAAGGGGGAAATACAATCCGCCGCCGTGATGATACCCTGTCCCAACGCCGAAGAATTCATCAATTGGGCCAAGGAAAACCCTGCTATGGATGTTGGTCTGCACCTTACACTTACCAGTGAATGGAAAAAGCATCGTTGGGGCCCAATTACCCCAGATGCGGAAGTCCCTGGACTATTGGATCCGGAAGACAAACTATGGAGGAGCGTTCCGGAAGTAGTACAACATGCTTCGGCCGAGGAAGTGGAAAAAGAAATACGGGCTCAAATTGAACAATCTATTGCCTGGGGCTATAGACCAGACCACATAGATACCCACATGGGCACCCTGTTCGGTGACCCCAGTTATGTAAAGGTCTACATGAAAGTGGCCCAGGAATACGGTATTCCAGCAAATATTATTGATATATCGGTACCAGCAGTATTGGCGGAATTTAGGTCACAAGGTTATCCCATGGATGATTCGGTAGTTAAAATGTCGGAAGAATACACTTTGCCCAAATTGGACTTTTTTAGCAGTGCACCAAAGGCGGATTCCTATGAAGAAAAAGTGGAAAGTTTCAAGTCATTGATAAAATCCCTTCAACCTGGACTTACTGAAATCATTTTTCACCCTTCTGTAGAAACCGATAACCTAAGGGGCATTACGGGATCATGGCAACAAAGGGTTTGGGAATCACAAATTTTTGCCGATCCCGATCTTATCAATTACTTTAAAGAGGAGGGAATAATTTTTACCAATTGGAAAGAAATCATGACCCGCTTCAACGCCATGAAATAAACACTCATATTAGGATATCCACCGATATGGGAGAATAGGAAATATTTGCTTGGGAACAGGCCAATTTTAAGACCGGCAAAGGCAAACAGACCTTGTCGGTCTTTTCTTTTTAATATGAAACAAAATCAAACCAAAAATCTAAAATATCCTAACTCTTTTAACATAAAAATTAACAGATATATGATTTTTTGGTAAATTATAATGCAAATCCAATAAAATTTAATAAGGAAAATAATTTTTAAAAAGTTTTATTTGTGTATCTCCCAGTTTTTGGGAAAATAATAAGGATTTATTTTAAAACCTATTTGTCATGAATTCTACCTCTGGAATTATCCTTGCCATTTCATTGATCATTATTATGTTCGGGATGGGCCTATCATTGACCCTTTCCGATTTTAAGAGGGTTGTTAGTTATCCAAAGGCCATGATCATAGGGCTTATCTGCCAGATGTTGTTGTTACCAATCATAGGATATTTCATTGCCATTTCCCTAAATTTGTCGCCCACCACCGCTATTGGCATTATGTTATTGGCAGCCTGCCCTGGAGGACCAACCTCCAACATGCTTACTTATTTGGCCAAAGGCGATTTGGCCTTGTCCGTCTCCTTAACAGCCGTATCCAGTATAATTTCCATTTTAACCATCCCATTCATTGTGCAATTTGCAATGGAAGAATTTTCCAATGAAAGTATGGCCATTTCGGTCGATGCCATAACCATGATAAAACAATTGTTGGTAATAGTTATCATACCCGTAGGAATTGGCATGCTAATAAAAAATAAATTTGAAGCCTTTGCGAACAAGATGGAGAAACCTGTGAAAATAGCTTCTGCCATTATATTTGTATTGGTAATCATTGGGGTGACCATTAGCGTCAAGGATGTTTTTATGAGCTACTTAAGTGAGGCAGGGCTACCGGCCATACTGCTCAATGTGAGTACCATGACCATAGGATTTTTAATGGCAGTACTTTTTAAACTAACAAGACCACAGGCCATAAGCATTTCCATTGAAACGGGAATCCAAAATGGAACCTTGGCCATAACATTGGCTACCATTGCCTTGAACAATGCTGAATACTCTATTGTGCCCGCCATTTATGGCCTGTTAATGTTCATTACGGCAACGGTAATTATTTTTATCAGGAAACCACTTGGGGTAAAAGATGAATTAAGCCTGGAAAAAGACACTTCCAATTAAACCTGACAAACATAAGATGGGAAAAAATCAGTTTATTGTTGCCCTTATTTTATTCATCTTTTTTGTCATTTCCTTTCTTACCAATATTCTAGGCCCCTTGATCCCCGATATCATCTCGGATTTCAAGGTTAGCTTAACCATGGCCGCCCTGTTGCCATTCGCCTTTTTTGTTGCTTATGGGATATTTTCCATACCCTCGGGCATTGCTGTTGAGCGTTACGGAGAAAAACAGGTAATCCTGGCCGCATTTATGGTATCTTTTTTGGGAGCCGTTTTATTTTCCATTTTTCCCAATTTTTCCATGGCCTTAATATCCCTGTTTTTAATTGGTTCGGGAATGGCCATGTTGCAAGTGGCCATAAATCCTTTATTAAGGGTGGCAGGGGGTGAGGAACATTTTGCCTTTAATTCCGTTATGGGCCAATTGGCATTTGGAATGGCCTCTTTTATTAGCCCGTTCCTTTTCACCTATCTCGTGCTTAACTTGGAAAACTACCCTGGTCCTGACAATACCAATTTTATCATCAACATTTTTCACAATATAGTACCCGGAAATTTGCCTTGGGTTTCACTTTACTGGATATTCGCGATCATCTCGCTGATTATGATCATCCTCATTTATTCCATAAAATTACCTAAGGTTGAAAGAAATAATGAGGAAAAAGCGGGCAACTGGTCCACAAACAAAGGTTTGTTAAAAAACAAAAAAGTAATCCTATTCTTTATGGGCTTGTTCGCCTATGTTGGCACAGAACAGGGTGTCGCCAATTGGATGTCACAATTTTTATCGGAATATCATAGCATGGACCCCAGAATAGAGGGAGCCAATGCCATATCCTTGTTTTGGGGATTACTGACGGTTGGCTGTATCTTAGGATTACTACTACTAAAATTTATGGATAGCAAATTGGTACTTAAAATATTTTCTGGAGCTGCCATTCTAAGTTTGTCAGCTGCACTTTTTGGCCCTGCCCATATAGCGGTTTTAGCGTTCCCCCTGGTAGGTTTTTTTGCCTCTATAATGTGGTCCGTTATTTTTTCCCTAGCGTTGAACTCTGTTAAGGAAAACCATGGAGCCCTGTCGGGTATATTGTGTTCCGGAATTGTAGGTGGGGCCATTGTCCCCCTTATAATTGGGGCTTTAGGTGATTTGGTTGGACTAAAAGGTGGCATGTTCTTTTTGTATATCACACTTGGTTTTATTTTTAGTATCGGATTTTGGGCAAGCCCCTTAGTAAATAACAAAACAATAAAACTTAAAGAATTTTTCATCAATAATAAAAAATCTGAACCTTAAGGATAATAAATTATGGTCATGAGAATAGTATTTGTCATTTGGATGTTTCTATTGGTGGTTGGCTGCAAGCCCGATCAATACGATCCTTCCCTGCCGCCCAAAGGCTTTGCAAATAACATCAGTCTCAAAATAGCATATGCGCTAGGTGCCATTGAGCCCACTATAACCAAGGTAGCAATACCGGAAAGTATCCAAGAACACAAGAATCTGGTTTATAAAACCATAGATAGCACTTCATTAAAGCTGGACATCTATGAACCTAAAGCCTTAAAAAAAGATGCTCCCCTTATCATTTTTATACATGGTGGGGCTTGGGAAAAAGGAAAGAAAAGCAATGTGTTACACTATTTGATCAGCTATGCACAGAAGGGGTATATAACAGCGACCATACAATACAGATTAAGCGGCGCGGCCAAGTACCCTGCGCAAATCTTGGATGTTGAGGACGCCGTAAAATGGTTAAAATTCCATGCAAAGGATTACAACATCAATGTAAATAAGGTCGCCATCGCTGGTGGTTCTGCAGGGGCACATTTGGCCATGCAGTACGCCTATACCCATTCTTCCAATACAGTGGACAGCAATGGTATACCTACCAATGTGCAGGCCGTAATAAATATTTATGGGCCTTCGGATTTAACAACCGAAATTGCAAAAAAGGAAAAAAGGGTACATCGATTATTTGGAAAGACATATGAGGAAGCCCCGGAAATGTACAAACAGGCTTCACCCATTTTATATGTAAATAAAGACTCCCCACCAACAATTTCCTTTCATGGCACTTTGGATGAACTGGTCCCTTATGGCCAGTCCAAAAAACTTCATGAAACATTGCAAACTTATAGGGTTCCCAGTTACTATCACGAATTAAAGGGTTGGCCACATGCTATGGACCTTTCTGCAAAGGTGTTCTCCTATATCCAATATCATACAGATATATTCTTGGAAAAACATTTAAAACTATGATTAGAAATATTTTCATTCCCATAATTGCATTAACCTTATTGCTGGGCTGTAAGGCCAAACCATATGATGTGTCTGTCCCCCCAAAGGGATACTCCAACAATACTACTTTAAAGATTGCCTATGCAACCGGGGCCTTAAAAATAATAGAAACCGACTTCCCCATTCCAGAGGACATAAAGGAATACAAAGATGTTGTCTACAAAACCGTGGACTCTATCCAGCTTAAATTGGACATTTACCATTCCAAGGATATAAAAAAAGATGCGCCTCTAATAATTTTCATTCATGGTGGTGCATGGAAAAAAGGAAACAAACACGATTACTTGTTGTATCTAGCCAGTTTCGCGAAAAAAGGCTATGTTACAGCTACTATTCAATATAGATTAACAGATGTCGCAAAATATCCTGCCCAGCTCCATGATGTGGAAGACGCTGTAAGATGGCTTAAACTTAATGCTGCCAATTATCATATAGATGCCACTAAAGTTGCCATGGTCGGCGGATCCGCAGGTGGCCATTTAGCCATGATGAACGCCTATTCCAATACGCCGGATGATGTGGATACAAACGGGGTATCTGCAAATGTACAGGCTATTGTAAATTTTTACGGCCCTTCCAACCTTACCGATGAAACGGCCATCAAAGCATCCTCGGTTCAATATCTGATAGGTAAATCCTATGAAGAGGCTCCAGAAATGTATAAAAAAGCCTCCCCCTTGTTTTTAATCTCCAACAACGTGCCCCCAACCCTTACATTTCAAGGTACTTTGGACGAGTTGGTTCCCTATGAACAATCTGATATATTGCATGCTACGCTACAAAAGGCCGGTGCCATTTCGTATTACCACAAACTAAAAGGGTGGCCACATACTATGGATGCCTCGGTAAAAGTGAATGCTTATTGCCAATACCATATGGATCGATTTTTTGAAAAGCACATCCCATTAAACTAAAATATTAGGAATCCCAATGAAGTTGCTCAAAAGACTAGCGAAAATCACTGCCTATGCCATTGGAATGGTCATAGGCCTAGTGCTTCTTGCTATTTTTATAGCTAGCTTTAAATACAATAGTATTGTAAAGGCAACTCCAAAGAATCAAACAGAAAACGTAAGCCCAGGAGAATTAGGGAAATTTGTTAACACCTTTATAGGAACGGGAGGCTTTCCGTATTGGGTTTGTGGATTTAACTTTCCGGGCGCCACCCTTCCCTTTGGTATGGTCCGCCTAAGTCCCGAAACCATGTCTTTCTACAATAACACCAAAAATTTTAGCACTTCCGGGTATTACTATGGGGACAACAAAATATTAGGCTTTAGTCATACCCGATTGGCCGGGACAGGTGCAACCGACGGAGGGCATTTTCTATTTACACCCACAACTACACCCAGTGACAAAATTGATTTCCAATTGGATTATGCTCATAAATTTTCTCATAACGATGAAATCGCATTTCCTGGGTATTATCGTGTAGCATTAGAAAAAGAGGACATTGTTGCCGAACTTACGGCCACAGAACGTAGCGGCCTTCACCGATATACCTTTCCCAACGAAGGCAACAAAAATTTGATTATCCATATTACCAATACCACTGGAAACCGTCCAGCAAAGGAAGGGTTTGTCCACATACTCCCCAAGAACTATGAAATTGAAGGTTCGGTTAGGACATTTGGCAGCTTTGCAAGTCGATTCGGTGGAATACAGGTATACTTCGTGGCAAAATTTGACCAACCATTTTCCGACTATGGCATCTGGGATGGACAATCATTGGACAAAAAAGGCCTTAGTAAAAAAAGTGACAGTCTAAAAATTTATCTCGGATTCACCCAAGAAAATATAAATACCAAAGTTGGTATTTCACATATAAGTATTGAAAATGCCCGTTTAAACCTGGAGACCGAAGTAGGCCATCGTAATTTTGTCGATATACTTCAAATGGCCAAGGACAAATGGGAAAGCAAACTGTCATTAATTAAAATCGATGGTGGCTCCTTGGAAGATAAAAAAGTCTTTTACAGTGCTTTATATAGGAGTTTTCAAATGCCGACCATCTTTAATGATGTTAATGGGGAATTCATGGGCTTCGACAAAAAAATCCACCAAGCTACCGATTTCAACTACTACACGGATCTTTCCTTATGGGATACTTTCCGCACCGTACATCCACTATTCAATCTAATAGCAAAGGACGAGCAAAGGGATATGTTGGTCTCCTTGGTGGAAATGGCAAAACAAGGGGGTAGCTTACCTCGTTGGCCCTCGGGGTACGGGTATAGTAATTCCATGCTGGGTTCCCCTGCCGATATGGTCATTGCAGAATCCTACTTAAAGGGTATACGCAATTTTGATGTGGACCTTGCCTATAAAAAAATGAGACAAGTGGCCCTGGAGCCCATTCCCAAAGATAGTTCCGCTGCTGGCCGGGAAGAGATTGAAGGATACCTTACCTATGGCTATTGCCCAACAGAATTTGGGGATGAAGCCGTAAGCAAAACCCTGGAATATGCCTGGGCCGACCATTCCATAAGCCTTTTGGCCAAAGAATTACAACTGCCTGAAGACCAAATCCTTTTTGAAAGACATTCCAAATTTTATAAGAATGTATGGAATCCAGATACCCAGTATTTTCAACCTAGATATAAGGATGGAAGATTTGTGGAAAAATTTAAGCCCTTGCAACTCACCTATACCGATTGGGACCATGAGTATACCAAGGATTATACCGAAGGAAGTGCCCTACAATGGCGGTGGGCGGTGCCCTATGACACAGACGGCTTGGTATCTCTTTTTAAGAACAAGGATTATTTTGTGAGTGAACTGAACAACTTTTTTGCCAAAGCCGATCCAAAAAAAGCAACCTGGACCCCAGGCTCCTACTACTGGCATGGCAATGAACCGGATATCCATGCAGCCTATCTTTTCAATTCCGTGGAACGGCCCGATTTGACCCAAAAATGGATCCGTTGGATACTGGACAATAAATACGATAATTCCTATGTGGGCATAGACGGCAATGATGATGCGGGCACCTTGTCGGCCTGGTACATTTTTAGCTCCCTTGGGTTTTATCCTATTGCCGGAACGGACATTTATCAACTGGGCGCACCATTATTTAAGAATGCTGTTCTACAAATGGGCGAACATCAATTGAACATTGGTACGGAAAACTACGATCCCAATAACATCTATGTAAAAAAAATACTGCTGAACAGCAAGCCCTTGGGCCGCACTTGGATAAAGCACGAAGAAATTGCCAATGGCGGTCAACTAACTTTTATAATGGCCAAAGAGCCACACCTTTTAAGTAATCAACAATCATCTAAATCTACCTTATGAGACTTTTATTTTTATTGTGTACCTTGTTAGTAGTATCGTGTAAAGGAAAAATGGAAAAATTACCGGAAGTGGTTCCATTGGACCATCCTGCCATTGTGGAACAAGAATTTATTTATGAATTGGAAGATGCACTTACCCCTGAATGCCATGCCTCCACTTTAGAAGTAAGCAATGGGACCGTAATAGCCTCTTGGTTTGGTGGTACCGAAGAAAAAAATGATGATGTTGGCATTTGGGTTTCCCGAAATACTAGTGGTTCATGGTCTACCCCTATAGAAGTAGTGAACGGTGTGCAGGAAGATGGTACTAGATACCCTTGTTGGAACCCGGTATTATTTAAACCCAAAGACCAACCGCTATTTTTATTTTACAAGGTAGGTCCAAGTCCTACCGAATGGTGGGGGCTGTATATGACCTCTAATGATGATGGAAAAACTTGGTCCAAGCCAATACATCTACCAGAAGGTATTCTGGGACCCATTAAAAACCAGCCCATACAATTGGCAAGTGGTGAAATACTCTCTCCATCCAGCACGGAAGACGACACTGACGGATGGAAAATACATCTAGAACTTAGTACTGATAACGGAAAGACTTGGTCCAAAACCCAGCCTCTTAATGATGGAAAGGAATTTGGCGCCATTCAACCCGTGGTCCTAAATTATGGAAATGGCAAATTACAGCTCTTGAGTAGAACTGAAAACGAAGTTGTTACACAAAATTGGTCTTCCGATTACGGCAGTACTTGGAGCAAAATGACCGCCACTGCCTTACCCAATCCCAATTCTGGCATTGATGGCGTTAGCCTAAAAGATGGGCGCCAATTGTTGGTTTACAACCCTACCGGGAAAAATTGGGGAGATCGGGTGCCATTGAGCCTGGCCCTGTCCAATGACGGCACAAATTGGAAACGTGTTTTGGACCTGGAACCCTTAAGGGAAAATACGGATAAGGAAGGGGAAGAATATTCCTATCCTACCATGATACAGGCTCCTGATGGGAAAGTACATATTGTATATACATGGAACAGAAAAACAGTGAAGTACATCGTTTTGGATCCGCAAAAACTTAATTAAAAACAACAATGGGAAAATGGTTACGGGTATTGCTTAAAATTTTTGGGGTGCTAATAGTACTCTTTGTTATTCTATTCTTTTTTGCGACCAGCACTATTGATACTACGCCATATTTTGAAACGGAGTATTATAGCAATACTATTGAAAATATAGAGGAGTCCATAAAAAATAAAACCGAGGCCAAGGGTCCGATGCTTGCTGGATTCGCAAGGATCAATATCACCCCAAAAATAATAAGTGGTACTCCGGACCCCACCAAAGGTGAATTCAACAATATAAAAATGGCCGGATATGGTAGCGGTAAAATTGCGACCGGTGTTCACGATTCCATTTTTGCCAAAGCAATCGCCGTTGAAGTCGATAATGAAACCGTTGTTTTGATCAATGCCGATCTAGTGGCAATACCGGAAGACGTTGTTAAAAAGGTTTCAGACAACCTAAAAGGAAAAATATCCCGAAATCAGCTCTTTTTTGGGGCTACCCATACCCATTCCAGCATTGGCAATTGTATGCCCGGTTATGTGGGCAAAAGTTTTGGTGGGGAATATCAACCCGAGGTAGTAGAATGGCTAGGTCAGAAATTTTCCGCCCTCATTTTACAAGCCTTGGAAGACAAACAACCTGCCCAATTTTCTTCAGGCTATGTTAAGGTTCCCAATTTGGTGCGCAATAGGATCATAGGTGAATCCGGGCGTCTTAATGACAAATTAGATCTTTTATCCTTTATTCAGGAAAACGGCAAAAAAGCTACTATCGGCGCTTTTTCCGCACATGCCACGGTTATTGGTACCGATAACGAACAATATACCGGGGATTATCCTGGATATTTCCAACGACATTTGGAAGAAAATGGAATTGACTTGGCCCTATTCTTTGCAGGTACGGTCGGAAGCCACAGTAATAAAGGTATTGGTGAGAAATTTGAAAAAGCCAAATACATCGGGGAAACCCTTGCCGATTCGGCCCGATCCGCCTTGGACAAAATGGAATATCAGGCAAATATGGTCTTAACGGCGATATCTTCGGAAATAGAAATTCCAAAGCTGCAGTTCCTCTACATATCGGACCGCTTACGCCTGTCCCCATATCTTGGAAGCAAACTGATGCCCAAAATGAACCCTATCCAGGTACAGGGCCTTAAACTAAACAATCTCATCTGGCTTGCCCTGCCGTATGAGTTAAGTGGGGAATACGGTCTGGATCTAAAAAATGCCTTGGAACTTCAAGGATACAATTCCGTTCTCAGTAGTTTTAACGGCCAATATCTAGGCTATATCGTACCACAAAAATATTATTATTTTGATACCTATGAAGCTCGGCTAATGGGATGGTACGGGCCAAGTATGGGCGATTATCTCATGGAACTCAATTTTAAATTGGCCAATGAATTAACGCATACCAAGCTATAAAACATAAATAATGAAAACTTTAAAAAAGGCCTTAAAAATTCTTGGGATAGGTATACTGCTACTGATAATCGTTGGGGCATCGGTAGTGATGTACAACTGGCGCGACCGCCATCCGGACTATTCCATCGATCTTAAAATTGAAAACAAATCTCCGCAGCCCATAAAAGCTGGATTTTCCAAAAAACCCATTACCCCTACCATTGTGGACACTTGGAACGATGCCAATGGAAACAACAAATACAGCAAGGATGAAGGCGACACCTATAACGACAACAATAACAATGGAAAATTTGATGCGTATTGGATAGCGGGGATGAGCAATGCCAAACCTGCCCAGGGGGTACATGATGATGTGTGGTCCCGGGTAATGGTGATCGATGATGGAAATACCAGGATAGCCATGATTTCCATGGACGCCATTGGTTTTTTACACGGCGATGTAATCGACATCAGAAAACAAATACCCGCCGAGCTGGGAGTAGATTACACCTTATTATCCTCTACACATACCCACGAAAGCAATGACCTTGTGGGCATCTGGGGTGAAAATATCTTCAATTCCGGAGTAAATCCAGACATGATGGAATATGTCAAATCTCAAACCGTTGCCGCTATTACAGAGGCAGCCAACAATTTACGGCCGGCTAAATTGGTTTTTGCCGAAGACCTTTCAGGGGAAGATGACAAACTAATCAAAGACACCCGAAAACCGATTGTTAAGGCCACTGGAATACATTTAATGCAGGTCCTGGATGCCGAAGACGATTCTACTATGGGAACGCTTATCAATTGGGCCAACCATCCAGAAACACTCTGGTCGCAAAATTTATTGATCAGTTCGGATTTTCCACATTATATACGGGAAGCCATGGAAAATGGCGTATACAATGGAGAGGTACAGGTAGAAAAAGGACTTGGCGGAGTGGCCATTTATTTTTCGGGTGCCATTGGCGGACTAATGGCTCCACACCCCTCCTTGGGCATTCCAGACCCCTTTACTGGGGAAGAATATTTTGAACCTACTTTTGAAAAAACCAAAGCTTTGGGCGACCAAATTGCCATAATGTCCTTGGCAGCCTTAAAACAAAAAGGGGATACTTTGTCGAGTTCCAATATTTCGCTGAGGGCGAAGACTATTTTCGCACCATTGGACAATACTACCTTTAAGATTGCCAGTGGTATTGGCCTGATCAAAATGGGCATGCCGGAATATTTTAAATCCCGCACAGAAGTGGGCGCCATTAGAATAGGCCCTGCCCTATTTTTAAGTATCCCCGGGGAAATATACCCCGAAATTGTTTATGGTGGCATAGAAGCTCCCGAAGGGCGTGAGTTTGACATACAGCCCATGGAGATACCGCCACTCCAAGAATTGATTTCCGACAAGTACAAGTTTTATTTGGGCCTTTCCAATGATGAAATTGGATACATCATACCAAAAAGTGAATGGGATACTGGAAAACCGTACCTCTATAATGGCGAAGGTGACACCTATGGGGAAGAAAATTCCTTGGGGCCAGAAACAGGACCAGTCATTTATAAAGCCTTAACAGAGGTAATCAAGGATTTGGACTAAGCACTCCGTTGAATAAAAGGTATTAAACCTCAGGGCAAGCCTGTCTGCCGACAAAGGCAGGCCCTGAACCCAATAATAGGAATCGACCCAAGGGTCGAGTTATTGAACCTAGATCCCGCCGAAAAAGGCGGGATTAGTTCAACTTACAATTTTCAGTGCGTCTTACTGGCTTCTCAAAATTGAGTTTCACTAATAAATTTAACCCGTTGGGGCCCATATTTTAATCAATTTCCTATAACTTTAAGGTTCTGTTACGTCCAGCACCTTATTACATGTACACCATCATTGATATAGAAACTACCGGAAACGGGATAAAAGGAAATAAGATTACTGAAATCTCCATTTTCAAATTCGACGGTTATGAAATCATTGATGAATATACTTCCCTGGTAAACCCTGAATGTGAAATTCCCTACTTTATTGCGGGATTGACGGGAATCGACAACAATCTGGTGCGCAATGCCCCGATTTGGGAAGAAATAGCTTCAAAGGTATTGGAAATAACGCAGGACACTGTATTTGTGGCCCATAGCGTAAACTTTGACTACAATGTCATCAAAAATGAATTTCAGAATATCGGAATTAATTTTTCCCGCAAGAAATTATGTACGGTTCGATTGTCCAGAAAACTTATCCCTGGCTTAAACTCCTATAGTTTGGGAAAATTATGCACCTCTTTGAATATTCCCTTAACGGACCGCCACAGAGCCAAAGGGGACGCCCAGGCCACGGTGATTTTATTTAAAAAACTACTCAGGTCCGATGGTGCGGAAAAGGTATTTAAATCCTTTCTTAATGCACGCTCACAGGAAGCCACCTTACCTCCATTGCTGCCCAAGGAAATTTTTGAAAGACTGCCCAATTCCCCCGGTATTTATTATTTTAAAGATGCAAAGGGAACAATAATATATGTAGGCAAAGCCGTTGATATCAAAAAACGGGTGCTGGGGCATTTTTATGACAAGGCCAATAAAGAAATTTTAATGTGCAAGGCCACGCACGACATTGATTTTGAATTATCCGGGAACGAGCTAATTGCTCTTTTAATGGAATCGGCAGCTATAAAACAAC
Source organism: Arenibacter sp. (assembly GCA_040216555.1). GTDB lineage: Bacteria > Bacteroidota > Bacteroidia > Flavobacteriales > Flavobacteriaceae > Arenibacter. The sequence continues at coordinate 80,704 of JAVJOW010000010.1, read as the reverse complement.
ATTTCCCATTGTACAATCAAAGTCAGAAACGCACCCCAACGGAGTACGCCATATTTTCCTATGAAGATAGAAACGGAATACAACACTTGGCGTACAACAAATTAAAATTGACACCCAACCCAATTTCCACTTTTAACACCATTACGGATTGCAGGTTGTTCTTGGAGGAACTATGCAAGAACTACGGTTTATGTCCTAAATTCTGTCATCTACAGGAAAATATTAGCAGCTGCTCCCATTATAGTATCACCAACTGCACCGGAATTTGTAGGGGAACGGAATCGCCTATGGACTATAATACCAAAGTAAAAATGGCCATTGATGAATTGATGGACAAAAACCAGAATTTAGTAATCAAGGAAAAGGGCAGACACACAAAGGAAGAAGCCTTTGTATTGGTGGTCAACAACAAATACAAGGGTTATGGTTTCATACCACGGCACGAGCAGATAGATAGTATTGACGCCTTGGAAAATTTTTTGGAACTCCAAAAAGAAAATATGGATACCAAACGGATTCTGTCTTGGTATTTAAGAAAAAACCCGAACAAGGCCATTTCTTTCACCACTCTTTCCTTTTGAAGAAACATAGTTGGGTATTTCACACTTTTGAAATACCCAGCCTATTTTTTCTTACCACTGTTCATCAACATCAATACGGCGGTAACCAGACCAACACAAACAGCGCCAAAAACAGCAATCATTACTATTCCATTACTCCAATTTACTAATGGCAAGTATTGTAAAATCATAGGTACTAATTTTAGATTCAGTAGGCTAAAATATATACAAACAGAACTTTAAAATATGATAAATATCACTTTTAAAGCGTAGTAGGACAAACATAGTCGGTTACCTTATAGCCAGAATCTTTTATCTGATCAAAGCCACCTCCTATATCCACTAGGTTATGGATGCCCCTACTTTTTAAAATGGATGCCGCTATAACCGACCTGTATCCTCCCGCACAATGTACATAAAAGGTATCCTCCTTAGGAAATTCTGCCATATGGTCATTTAAAAAATCCAAAGGAGTGTTGTTTGCATTCTCCATATGCTCGGAAAGGTATTCCGATTCTTTCCTAACATCAAAAACAGGAACTTCTTTATTATCGAGAGTTTCTTTCAAGTCTTTGGCAGCAATGGAAGTAATGGTATCATATTCCTTTCCTGAATTTTTCCATGCCTTGAAACTTCCCTTTAAATAGCCAATAGTGGCATCAAAGCCAACCCTGGACAGTCTTATGATGGTTTCTTCCTCCCTACCTTCGGGAGCCACCAGTAAGATAGACTGCTTGGTATCAGCAATTAGGGCCCCTACCCAAGGGGCAAAACTCCCATCCAATCCTATAAAGATAGATCGCGGAACAAATCCCTTTACAAATTCGTCCTGATGTCTCACATCCAAAATAACCGCGTCCGTGGCATTGGCAGCCTCCTCAAATGCATCGGGGGACAACGCGGTAGTACCCCTTTCCAATACTTCCCCAATATCCTCATATCCCTCTTTGTTCATCTTTACATTGAGCGGAAAATATTTTGGAGGTGGTAATAATCCTTCTGTAACCTCCTTCACAAATTCCTCCTTGGTCATATTGGCACGTAGGGCATAATTCATTTTCTTTTGATTGCCCAAGGTATCCACGGTTTCCTTCATCATGTTCTTTCCACAGGCAGAACCAGCACCATGTGCGGGATAAACCACCACATCATCTGCCAAAGGCATAATTTTGTTTCTGAGACTATTGAACAATAAACCGGCCAAATCCTCTTGGGTCATATTGGCCGCCTTCTGCGCCAAATCTGGTCGACCTACATCACCTAAAAACAAGGTATCCCCAGAAAATATGGCATAATCCTTACCCTTTTCATTCCTTAATAAATAGGTGGTACTTTCCATGGTATGCCCTGGGGTATGCAAGGCCTTGATAGTGATATCCCCAAGCATAAATTCCTGACCATCTTCAGCTATTATGGCGTCAAAAGAAGGATTGGCTGTGGGACCATACACTATAGGGGCACCTGTTTCTTTGGACAGGGTAATGTGCCCGCTCACAAAATCTGCATGAAAATGTGTTTCAAAAATATATTTTATGGAGGCATTATCGTCTTTGGCCCGTTTTATATAAGGTTCAACCTCACGTAAGGGGTCAATAATGGCCACTTCACCTTTACTTTCTATATAGTACGCACCCTGCGCCAAACATCCTGTATAAATCTGTTCTATTTTCATCTGTATAAAATTATTGGTTTTTAATAAGCCCTCCCAAGAACAATTGGGATTAATTTACCTTTTTATATTACTTTTGGTATCCAAGATTATTATGGCTCATTGCTTACTCTTATTTTTTTTGCGGGATGATTAAAATTTAATCAAAACTTTTTTTTATAGAAAATCACCATTATTTACAAAGGTAAATAATATAGACCTCCCCAAATGCAACATTAGTTACTTTGATTTTGATGTGCTACCCTCTCCCTGAGCAAGGGAATGGTATTGGGATCATCATGGTAGGCTACGGCTTCCTTTATCTTTACAAAAAGATACTCTTTATGTAGACAGTTGATAATTCCGCTCTTGAATATTATGTCCCTAATAGGTCCCGTAGCGCCTGCGATATAAAACTCGATGTTGCGGTTGTGGATTTCTTCAATAACGTTGATCAACATGGTAGATGCGCTAGCATCTATATAATTAATGGCTTCAGCATTTAAAATCACGGCCTTCAAAGAACGGCCTTTGACATTGATGAATTTGAAAAGTTCACTTTTAAAATAGCCCGAATTCCCAAAATAAAGTTGGGAATCGAACCTGACGATCAAAAGGTCAGGACGAACCTCGGCCTCATCACCAAAACGACTAATATTTTTATAATAATCGGACCCCTTAATACTTCCCAACACTGCGAAATGAGGTTTGGAGGTCCTATACACCATAAGGAGCAGGGATAACAACACCCCTATTAAAATACCTTCTACAATTCCAACGCCAAGGGTAATTAAAAAAGTTATCAAAAGAACTATAAACTCATCCCTACTTTGGTACCATAATTTTTTGGGATAGGAAAGATCTATTAATCCAAAAACGGAAACCATAATAATGGAAGCCAGTGCCGCCTTTGGCAAATTATAGAATAATGGGGTAAGAAATAATAGTGTCAGAGCTACCATAACAACACTTATCAACGAAGCCACAGTAGACTTGGCACCGGCCTCGTAATTTATAGCGGAACGGGAAAAACTTGCCGTAACCGAATAGGACTGAAAAAATGAACCTATCATATTTGAAGCCCCCAATGCTATCAACTCTTGGTTGGGGTCTATGGTTTCCACTTTATTTTTTTCTTCAAATGCCCTGCCAATGGAAATAGCCTCCAAATATCCAACCAATGCCACGGTAAGAGCGATAGGCCATATTTCCCTAACCTTTTCCATGTTAAAACTATGAATATTAAAAGATGGAAGGCCTGCCGGTACTTCACCAACTACCTGCACATCAAAGGCTTCCAAATCAAAAAAGTAAACTATAAGTGTACTTAGCACAACAACCAACAATATGGCCGGAAATCTATCAAACCATTTTTTAAAGGAAACAATGATCAGAATTCCTATTATCCCAATAGAGAAATCATAAATATTGGTTTCCGATAAATGCTGAAAAGCATTAATAACCAGCTCGTGAAATTTATTGCTATTAATGATATCCGCTCCCAGTAAGTGCTTTAATTGACTAAAAATTATGATAACGGCAGCAGCAGAGGTAAATCCACTAATTACAGGCCTTGACATAAAGTTTACCAGAAAGCCCATACGCAAAAAACCAAAGGCCAACTGAAATGCCCCTATCATAAAGGACAGGAACAATGCCATTAAAATATAGTTTTGCACTCCTGTTATGGCCAAGGTTCCCAATCCAGCAGCCACCAATAGCGAATCCATGGCCACGGGACCTACAGCAATTTGCCTGGACGTACCCAAAAAGGCATATACCGTAATGGGGAACAATGAGGCATATAAACCATAAACCGGTGGTAGTCCGGCAATCATAGCGTAGGCCATACCTTGGGGAATTAAAATTATACCCACGGTTATGCCCGCCACCAAATCTTTTCCAAAAAGGTTTTTGTTATATTTTGGAAGCCAATCCAAAAAAGGTAAAAATCTCCTCATTCACCAAATTTAGTATTAAATACCTTATTCCTATGTAACGAAGGTTACAGAATTTTAGCCTTTACACGTATTACTTCAATTGAAGTTGGTACTAACTAACATTAAATATTTTATCTTGTGCTCTCAATTCATATAAATTCTTGGAATATGCATAAAATCTTCTTATTCATAAGTTGTTTAACAGCTGCTTTACTTCTTTGCCAGTGCAGCACGGTAAAATCTGTTTCAGAAGAAAAAAACGACGGATGGATTTCCATGTTCAATAAAAAGGATATAAATGATTGGACCACCAAGATTCACCATTATGAAGTTGGGGACAATTATGGCGATACCTTTAGGGTAGAAGACAGTATCATAAAAGTGCGCTATGATAAATATGAGGGCGATTTTAATGAACGTTATGGCCACCTGTATTATAACACCCCATATTCCTATTATCATCTAGTGATAGAATATCGTTTTGTAGGAGAATTGCACCCGGGAGCCCCAAGTTATACCATAAAAAATAGTGGGGTAATGTTCCATTCCCAAGATCCCAGGACCATGCCCAGGGAGCAGGATTGGCCCATTTCTGTGGAAATGCAATTTTTGGCAGGATTGGAAGAAGGAAAATCGCGACCCACCGGAAACATGTGCTCCCCGGGAACAGATGTGGTATACGAAGGTAAAATTGATCCAAGACACTGTATAAATTCTACTTCCAAGACCTATTTCGGAGAACAATGGGTACGTGCCGAGGCAATTGTTTTGGGAGATTCCCTTGTGACTCATATAGTAAATGGAGACGAGGTATTGAAATACACCAAACCACAAATAGGGGGCGGTGTTGCCAACCGATATGATCCCGCTGTCAAAATCGACGGTAAATTATTAAAGGAAGGTTTTATAGCTTTACAGGCAGAAGGACAGCCCATAGACTTTAGAAAAGTGGAATTAAAAAACCTAAAGGGTTGTATGGACCCCAAAGCCTCCAATTATCGTAAGTACTTTATTAAATCTGACCCCGAGGATTGTAAATACAATTAATTATCCTGGAACAACCAACTATTGAATATTTCCGCCTACAGGCAATCCACTAGGGACCTTTTCGGGGATTTCCTTGTCAAAATTGTCATCATTAAGGGTATTCAAAAAAGAAATGATCAAGGACATATCCTTAACACTTAGTTGCAGCTCCCTGACAAGGGGATCGAACATTTCCTTGGATACCGAGGGATTTCGTGTTTTTCCAAAAGAAATATCCTCATAGAATTCCAGTACCTGTTTTAAATTTTGAAAGGCACCATTATGCATATAGGGCGCAGTAAAACGCAAATTCCTAAGAGAAGCGGTCCTAAATGCAAAACTTTCCTGGAATCCACTGTCGGGTTCTGAAACCTTCTTGTTTTCCGGCACTCCTAGAACGTGCAATTTATAGTCGGAAAACATAGGCCCGTTATGGCAATTGATGCAACCTACCGATTTAAAAAGTTCCAAGCCTTCCTTTTCCGAATGGGATATGGCGTTTACATCTCCCGCCATATATTGATCAAAACGGGAATTATTGGCCACTAAAGTTCTTTCAAAAGAGGCAATGGCCATGCCAATATGAATACTGTCTATTGGTGCATCCATACCAAAAGCTTCTGCAAAAAGATTTTTGTATTCAGGAATGGATTGAAGTCTTGCTGCCACTTCAGCTAAAATTTGGGATTTGGCAATGTGGACACCTTTCATTTCTTCCAAGGTCTTGATGGGTTCCAAAGCCTGTTTTTCCAAACTTTTTACACGGTCGTCCCAAAACATGGGAGCATTTTCCGGATCATAATCGTCCTTCCCGTGTATTCCGTTATATGCCGTGTTTAAAATGGTGGGGGAATTGCGTTTCATAAGGGGAATTGCGTTGGGCTCCTTAAACGCCCTTTTACTTCCCAACCCATGACCATTTGCACCAATAGATAGATCCAAGAACTCCGCATATCCGGTAGCGGGATGATGACAACTGGCACATGCAATATCTTTACCACCTGAAAGAATAGGGTCATAGAAAAGAAGTTTCCCTAAAAGTTCCTTCTCCTTGGAATTGGGATTTCCTATCGGTGTTTTTATAATCTGAGGTAGAGCCGCAACTGTGGCAATCTCCTTGGGCCGGGACATATCTATTTCCCCTTTCTTGGTAGAATTGCCACAACCCGTTAAAATTACGGACAGGACAAGGGTATACCTGCAAAAACCAATCCTCATACATCTTTACTTTTACCAAGACAAGTTTAACACTTAAACTTCTCAATAACAAGTCTTAACATTAAAAATTATAGATCCAGCACCTTTATCTGATTTCGATAAAGTTCTATCTTACCATCATTCTCCATTTTTTTCAATAGCCGGGACACCACCACTCGTGAAGTGTGAAGGTCGTAGGCGATCTCTTGATGGGTAGCATATAATACATCATCGTGGGTTACTTTGGCCTTATCCTGCAAGTGCTTCAATAACCGCTCATCCATTCGTAGAAAAGCAAGTGTATCTATGGTCTCCATAAGCTCCATCATACGGGCATTATAACTGTCCAAGATAAACCTCTGCCATGATTTGTATTTTCCCATCCATGTCTCCAGGTAACTCACCGGGATCATCAATAATTCGGTATCCGTTTCGGCCACGGCCCTAATGCCACTTGTTTTGTTCCCCATACAACAAGAAAAAGTCATGGCGCAAGTATCCCCTTTTTCTACAAAATACAACAACAGTTCATTGCCGTCATCATCTTCCCTTAAAACCTTAATAGCCCCACTTAGTAACAAGGGCATGGACTTTATATTGTCACCGATTTCCATTAAAGTTTGACCTTGATCAACTTTTTTATAGCTGCCCACCGTCCTAATTTCCTCTAACAACTCTGGTTCAAAAAGATAACCATAATGTAATTGTAATGCTTCTGTCATTCTTATCGTATCAAATGTTAGGTTGTATTATTACCGAAAAAATATTTTCAGACATATTTACCGTATGAAATCCATTGTGTAATTTCTCCTGGCTTACCGCATAGGGATAAAAGGTAATAGGTTCTATACACAGCATATTGGGAACCTCTGTCCACAACATAAAATTCCCAAAGCCTTCGGTTTTTATACTAAGCTCTCCAACATCCACTAAGGTAAGGAAATTACAGTCCATAACCGCTAAGGCCCTACTGCCCACATCCAGTACCTCCTGTAGGGCAATGTTACGATGAGCCGTTCTTATGGAGACATTTTCCGAATATAGCTTAAATGCAGGATGATATCCCAACATAAAGGGCATTCCTTCCTCTCCTGTAATTGTGAATTGAATTTTTAATCCGTTTTCCAAAATCTCGTAGGACTTTGTAAATTCAAAATTATATGGCCATGACAAATATTCCTCCGTGGATTTAGAGGGATATTTAGAGTTCTTTATTGGGGTACTGGAAACATATTGCTTCCTAAAGATGGCTTTGGTATTGGTTTCGGAAACAAGTTGGTATGCCATTTCCCTCAATAGGCCATGTTGATCCTGAACAGCTGTACCTTTGGGGGTTGTGACCCTAAAATTTGCCTCATTGGTGGGTCCTATTATTGGAAACATTTCGGTATCCGAGTTTCGCCATCCTGGGCTACCTTTTTGGTGAATATACTCGTGGCCGTCCGCTAAGTAGCCTACCAGTTCCCCTTCATCTATTTTCACTATTTGATTATGTAGTTTTAGCTTCACCATCTACTTTTACTTTTAAAGAGGAAAGTTATTACTTTGTTATTGATTCAAGACTTAAAAAAATTACAACATGCTATTCGAACTGTATGGCCTTTACCGGAGAAATTTTAGTTATTATATAGGAAGGCAAAAGTAACATCAACAGACATAAAATTAAAACCCCCATATTGAGCAATACTACCGTCATCACATCAAGGTGTACAGGAATATAATCTATATAATACTCCTTGGGGTTGGGAAATTTGAACATCCTAAATTTGTACTGCAATCCTATAATGCCCAATCCCATGATATTGCCCAACAGTAGTCCAACACCTATCAAATAAGTGGCATTATATAAAAATATCTTGCGTATACTCCAATTGGACGACCCCAAGGCCTTTAAGATTCCAATCATTTGCGTCCTCTCCAATATTAAAACGAGCAGGGCGGTTATCATATTGATGCCTCCTACGATAATCATTATACCAATGATCAATGCTATATTAAAATCGAATAGCCCCAGCCATTCAAAAATCCTATAATACTTGTCCTTTATGGTCTGTGTATCCAAATTGGATAAGGTTTTTCCATAAATTTCTTTAGCCTTATTGTCCATTTCATCAAAATCATCAACAAAAATTTCAAAGTTTCCTACCTCGTTATCGGCCCATTTATTCATATGTTGAATGTGGCGCAGATCAATAAAAATATAGGAACCATCCAACTCTTCAAAACCACTGTCGTAAATACCCGTTATTGTAAATTTTCTTTGATTGGGCATCTTGGATGCATCATCTTCCTTAAAGAATATGGCAACGAAAGAGTCACCGGTTTTTAAATTTAAACGATTGGACAACACCTGGGATATCAATGTTTCACTATTGATTTCCCCTTCAAAATTGGGCAGGGCGCCATCCACTAAAAACTCTTTAAATACATCCCAATTATAATCTGCCCCAACACCTTTTGCCAGAATACCTTCAAAAGTCTCTTCGGTTCTTATTATCCCGGCCTTGGTGGCTACTCCCTGAATATGGTGTATGCCGCTGACAGATTTAAATTCCGGATAAAATTCCTGATCAAGGGAAACAGGAACCATGGAAACATCGGAGGTGTTGTTGTCGTAGTTATATATTTGGATGTGGCCGTTAAAGGCTGCGATCTTTTCCCGTATTTTATGTTTTAGACCAACCCCGGTAGAAATTGCCACCAACATCATTATCACACCCAATGCAATTGCCGCAATAGCTATTTTTATTATTGGTGCAGATATACTAATTTTATGCTCTTTACCTGTAACAAGGCGTTTGGCAATAAAAAATTCTAAATTCAATTTATGGCAGTTTTTTCCATTTTCAAAAATACAGTTTTATTATTGTTTTTTACACTTTCTGCTTGTGGAAACCACACCAAAACGCATAATAAAGAACTAAATTCCGTAGTAGCACGGGATACCCTTGCAACCGATCTCCCCATAATCATAGCAGCCAACAGAACGCAAGCTTACCTGCCTTTGCTCAAAGGAAAAAGAGTTGGAATTGTAGCCAATCAGACCAGTGTCATCTTTAAGAATACCCACCCCTTGTCCTATACCCATATTGTGGATTCCCTTTTGGCCAAGGACATCAATATTAAACAAGTATTTGCTCCAGAACACGGGTTTCGGGGAGAAGCCGATGCCGGGGAAAAGGTAAGCGATGGAAAGGACGAAAAAACTGGACTTCCCATAATTTCCCTATACGGGAAAAACCGTAAGCCATCCAAAGAACAATTGCAGCATATTGATGTTATACTGTTCGATATTCAGGATGTAGGGGTACGTTTCTATACCTATATTGCTACCATGCAATTGGTCATGGAGGCTTGTGCAGAAAACAATATTCCAGTAATTGTATTGGATAGACCCAATCCGAACGGACATTACGTAGATGGTCCTACCATGGAAACCGAACACAGGGGTTTTTTGGGAATGACCAACATTCCCTTGGTTTACGGGATGACCATTGGGGAATATGCGAATATGATCAACAAAGAAGGCTGGCTGGAAAATAAAGTTGTAGCCGACCTGACCATAATCCCGATGGAAAATTACAATCACCAGAAAGATTACATATTGCCCATTAGACCTTCCCCCAACCTTCCCAATAACACTTCTATCTACCTCTACCCCAGTTTGGGTTTGTTTGAAGGGACCAATGTAAATGCAGGTCGTGGAACAGAGTTTCAGTTTCAACGTTACGGCGCCTCCTATTTGGACAGTACCAAATACAATTTCAAATATACCCCTTTGCCCAATTTTGGCTCTAAGGACCCAAAAGAGAATGGCAAAATTTGTTTTGGAAAGGATCTCTCCCAGACCCCTAAAACAAATACGGTGAATTTGGATTATATATTGGACGCTTACAAAAACACCACGGACAAGAGCCTCTTTTTTAACACAAGTGGCTTTACTAGGCATGCCGGCACTAAAGAATTACAAAAGCAGATTGAAGCCGGACTTTCCCAAGAAGAAATAAAGAAAACCTGGCAGGAAGATATTGATCAATTCCAGAAAATAAGGGCCAAGTATCTAATTTACAATTGACCTGTAGATTTTACATCCATTTTTTTCGGGGATTTATACGGTTTAAACGGAATTTTCAATAAAGCCCCTATGTCAGAATTTTCCTTTGCACTGGGATAGGTATCCACGCCATAGATAATTTCACTTTTGGGCAATTTCATAAAGGTTCCGAGAAGTCTATCCCAAATTGAAAATATATTGCCATAATTACTGTCCGTATAGGGTAATTTATAGTGATGGTGTACTTTGTGCATATCGGGAGAAACAATAACCCAACTCAACACATCATCCACCTTTTTGGGTAGTGAAATATTGGCATGGTTAAATTGCGACAATATAACCGAAAGAGCCTGATATATCATAATGATAGCCACAGGTGCCCCTACCACAAAAGTTCCTAAACAAGTAAAAATAAATCGCACTACACTTTCTCCTGGATGGTGCCGGTTAGCAGTTGTAGTATCTACCTCATGATCTGTATGATGAACTAGATGAAAGCCCCAAAGCACCTTTACTTTGTGTTCTACCCAATGGGCCAACCATGCACTAAGAAAGTCCAGCATCATTACCCCCAACAATACCTTTAGCCATAAGGGCATGACCGGCAACCACTGCAGGATCCCAAAATTATTGGCTATGGTCCAATCACTGGTCTTTAACAACAAAAAGGCCAATGGAAAATTTACCAGGATGGTGGTTAGGGTGAAAAAAATATTGATACCCGCATGTCTTAACTTGCTATATTTTAACTGAAACAAGGGAATAACATACTCCAATATCCAAAAAAAGGCAATTCCTGAAACCAAAATGATACTTCGGTGTGCAGGAGGGATAGTTTCAAAATAATTGTAAATGGCTTCCATAGTCTAAATTTACAAAATAGTTGTATTTAAATAATTACCCTTCAAAAAAGTAATTCGGAGCTACCAGTTAACAATCGGGGTATATTTAGGAATTAGGCTACTTTAGCTTAATTATTTTTTTCATTTCTTCCACTATATTATAAGCCGCCGGACAAATTGCCACATTCTTTAAGGTAAGATTACTTATTTGCTGAAATTTTTTCCTATTGGTATGTGGAAATTCACGGCAAGCCTTAGGCCTTACCTCATAAATGGAACAGTAATTATCTGCCCCTAAAAAGGTACAGGGAACACTTTGTAGCACATAATCATTCTCATCGTCCAACCTCAAAAATTGATCAATAAATTTTTGGGGTTTCATACGGAAATGTTTGGCAATACGCTCTATATCCGCATTTGTAAAAAGGGGACCCGTGGTCTTGCAACAATTGGCACAGTTTAAACAATCGGTTCTCCTAAACTCCGCCTCGTGCAGGTCCTGCATGATATAGTCCAAATCCTTTGGGGGTTTTTTCCGTAGTTTACCAAAGAATTTCTTATTCTCATTATGTTTTTCCTGAGCCAGCTTAGGAAGTTGCTTAATTACCTCATCCATTATGGAATAAACTTTTAAAAGTTGGTTAAAAGTCCCACATTTGCATGTAAATAACAAATTTAATGGCTAAGGACATTCTGGGCAAGGCGCTTTTAGATTACCAATCCGGTAATTATTCTGAAGATATCAAGACCTATTCGTCATTGGATGAGGAGGATATAATACCCATTCCATACCTATTTCGGGACTTTAAGAAAATGCCCCCCTTAGAACAAAAAGCTTTAAAGCTTTGCTACGGTAATATCTTGGATATAGGCTGTGGAGCAGGCAGCCACAGCCTGTATTTACAAAAAAAGGGCCTTGCCGTTACAGCTCTGGACCAATCTCCCGGAGCCGTTGAAACCTGCAAACTAAGGGGCATTGAGCATACCGTATTACAAGATATTCAGGATTTTAATCTTCAAAAATACGATACCCTCTTAATGTTGATGAACGGCATTGGGATAGTGGGGAAATTAAAAAACTTAGACCAGTTCTTTTCACATTTAAAGTCGCTCTTAAAACCTAAGGGTCAGATACTTTTGGATTCCAGCGATATCATTTATATGTTCGATGAAGATGAGGATGGGGGATATTGGATTCCCAATGATCAAAATTACTACGGGGAAGTCACCTTTGAAATGGAATATCATGGTGAGAAAAGCGAAGCCTTGGATTGGTTATATTTGGATTATAACACTTTGCAACGTGCAGCAAATGCAAATAACTTAACTTGTGAGCTTGTAAGCAAAGGAAAACATTACGACTATTTAGCCAAACTTACCGTTATGGGGTAATACGGTGCGATATTTGTCGTTATCCTAATAGCGACAGTCCTTTAATAAAAACTGACAATAATGAAAAAATTATCCTTAATGTTTTTATTGACCTTTACCCTATTCCTTGCTTGTTCTAAGGACAGCAATGAAAGTTCCACCCTTAAGGTTGATAAAACGGCCAACCTAAAAGGGCCTGGAGATTCTGATAACGATATTCTTTCGGACGCCAAGTTTAAGAATATGCTTATCGAAATAGCTTATGTAAGCGGTTATGCTCCTACAGAATCGGCTGTATCAAATTTTACGGCCCTCTTAAATCAGAGAATTTATAAGGACGATATCAGCATCATATATAAGGAATTGGCCTCCCCTAAAAAAGATAGCCTTACAATAGGCGAGATAGCCGATTTGGAAAAAGAAAATAGAACTGTATACAATAATGGTGAGACCTTGGGACTGTATATTTATTTTACCGATGCCACTGCCAGTGATGACAATCCCGATGAGGATCTGGTAACCCTTGGAGCTGTTTACCGCAATACCTCTATGGTCATTTATGAAGCTACCATAAGAAATTTGGCCTCCAAGAGTTCATTGATCAGTACTTCCACCGTGGAAACTGCTACTTTAAACCACGAGGCGGGACATCTATTTGGGTTAGTGAATCTTGGCACTGGAGAGAACGTTGTTAAATCGGTAAACGATCATGAGGACCCCGATGCCAAAAGCCATTGTACCGAACAGAATTGCCTAATGCGGGCAGAGCTCCAATTTGGATGGGGGATGGCCAAAATGTTAACGGCAAAAAATGGGGCAATCCCTAGTTTCGGTCCTGAATGCCTTCTTGATCTACAATCCAATGGAGGCAGATAACTCTTACACGAAAACCTATAATAAACAAATGAAAAAAATTATTACCACCACAAACGCGCCTGCCCCAATAGGGCCTTACAACCAGGCAGTATTAGCAGGAAACACTCTGTATATCTCAGGGCAAATTCCTATAGACCCAAAAACTGGGGATTTGGTGTCAGGGGATATTAAAAAGGAAACCGAACAGTCCATGCAAAACTTAAAAGCCATTCTTACCGAGGCAGGAATGACTTTTGAAAACGTTGTTAAATCATCGATTTTCGTAAAGGATATGCACCAGTTTTCAAAAATAAATGAAGTCTATGGCGCCTATTTTGATGCGGATACTGCTCCAGCCAGGGAAACTGTAGAAGTTGCCAATCTTCCCAAATTTGTAAATGTTGAAATATCTATGATCGCTATTAAATAGAGCTTTTGTGAAATTCAACCAGACCTTCAATGGGTCTTTGTCTTATAACACCTAGGATCAGATCGTTTCTTTCTACGACAGTGGCAAGTTCTTCCCGCAGGTAATAGGCTATACTGCCTACAAAACTTACTGGCACCTTTGTGGCCAATTCAAACTGCATAATGTAGTTGTTCACAAACTGCTGGAAGCCCTTATCTATTACCCCTCTGCAATAAGGGTGGTTTTTGTTTTCTACAATAAATCTGGCGAAAGTGGCCAAATACGTATTTGGATTGGGCTGTTTGTAAAGATTCTCCTTGATTACATCTGCATCCAAATTGTATTCCTTCGCAAACTTGGTTGCCAAATCCATTGGGATCTTATTAAAGTAATAATCCCTTATCAATTTCCTTCCAAAAAAGTTACCGCTACCATCATCCATAGGAATATATCCCAATGAAGTAACCTTTTGATGCAATTTCTCACCGTCATAATAGCTGCAATTGGAACCCGTACCTAAAATACAAACAATTCCATGTTGCCCTATTTTTGTGGTAGCAAATATGGCCGCATAGGTATCTTCCTTCACTTCTGCCTCGGCATTGGGAAAAAAATCATTAAAAATCTCCGTTAAGAATTTCTTCATCCTATCGGTACCACAACCGGCACCATAAAAATACAAGTGGGTAACATCCTCCCTATTCTTGGAAAGTTCAAAATTATTGGCCAAACGGTCTTCGATAACAGGACGCGTCAATACCTCTGGACTTAATCCCAAGGTTTGGGTCATGAACAACTGGTTGCCCTTCTCATCCATGGCAATCCAATCCGATTTTGTTGCACCACTATCTACAATCAATATCATATAACAAGATTATTAATAAAGAATCCTGAAAATAAGCAAAAAATTGCTTAATCTCAGGATTCTTTTAATTATTACCCAATAAGACTATAATTTATGGATGTATTGCGCTAAGTCAACCAATTTATTAGAATATCCAGACTCGTTATCATACCAAGAAACTACTTTGAAGAATTTTGAATTCAATTCAATTCCAGCTTCAGCATCAAAAATACTGGTTCTTGGATCCCCGATAAAATCTTGGGAAACAACAGCTTCATCTGTATATCCCAAAATTCCTTTCAATTCTCCTTCAGAAGCCTTTTTAAATGCCTTTTTGATTTCCTCATAAGAAGTTTCTTTCTCCAAACGCACCGTTAAATCCACTACAGAAACATCGGCAGTTGGCACTCTAAAAGCCATACCCGTCAATTTCCCAAGCAATGATGGAATAACCTTGGTTACCGCCTTGGCAGCCCCTGTTGAAGCAGGAATGATGTTCAACAAAGCACTTCTACCACCTCTCCAATCTTTTCTGGAAGGACCATCAACTGTCATTTGCGTAGCTGTTGTAGCGTGAACGGTGGTCATTAAAGCCTCTTCTATACCAAAACTATCGTTCAATACTTTTGCCATTGGAGCCAAACAGTTGGTAGTACAAGAAGCATTGGATACAATCTTATCGGATGCTTTAACTTCCTTATGGTTAACACCCATTACAAACATAGGCGCATTGCTGGATGGAGCTGATATAACTACTTTTTTGGCACCACCATCTATATGATATTGCGCAGTTTCCAAAGTAGTAAAAATACCGGTACATTCGGCCACGATATCGGCACCAACCTCATCCCACTTCAAATTCTTTGGATCTCTTTCAGCGGTAATCCTAACCGTTTTACCGTTTACTACCAAATTACCATCCTTTACTGCAACGGTACCATTGAATTTTCCATGAACCGAATCATATTCCAACAAATAAGCAAGATGTTCTACATCCAGCAAATCGTTAATAGCAACCACATCCACATTATCCCTTTCTACAGTAGCCCTGAAGACCAATCTCCCTATTCTACCGAAACCGTTAATCCCTATTTTCAAGTTTGACATTTCTATTGTTTTTAATGTTTAAAATTATGTTGTCATGATATCGGAAACTCTCATAAGTTCCTTATCAATTTTTGTATGTCCTTTTATTGCCTTACTGATTGGTGTCAGGGTAATTGTATTATCCTGTATCCCCACCATTAAGTTAGTTTTCCCTTCCAATAATGCTTCTACTGCCTTAACACCCATTCTACTTGCCAAAACACGGTCAAAACAAGATGGTGCCCCACCTCTTTGCATATGTCCCAAAACGGATACACGTACATCATAAATGGGAAGATGTTCTTCTACGTATTCCTTTAGCTCGAAAACGTTTTTACCAGTTTTATCGCCTTCCGCTACCACTACAATACTGGATGACTTTCCGGATTGCTTACTGCGTTTCAAAGATTCCAACAATCTTTCAAGTCCAAGGTTTTCCTCAGGAATCAAAATCTCTTCCGCTCCCGCACCAACTCCTGCGTTTAAGGCGATATGGCCAACATCCCGTCCCATTACCTCAACAAAGAACAGTCTATTGTGCGAACTGGCCGTATCCCTAATTTTATCGATACATTCAACCGCGGTATTCAATGCCGTGTCAAATCCTAGGGTATAGGTAGTACCAAATATATCGTTATCTATAGTACCAGGGATTCCGATTACTGGAAAATCAAATTCCTTATTAAAGGTCAAAGCACCTGTAAAGCTGCCATCTCCCCCGATAACCACAAATGCATCTATACCTGCTTTTTTTAATTGATCGTAAGCCACTTGACGGCCTTCCTTGGTTCTAAAAGGCAAACAACGGGCAGATTTAAGTATGGTACCCCCCTTATTTATTATGTTGTTCACGCTACGGGCATCCATAACCTTAAAATCACCTTCCATCATGCCTTCATATCCTCTATAGATACCAACGCATTCAACCTTCAAATAGGCACATGTACGTACTACTGCCCTTATAGCAGCGTTCATTCCCGGCGAGTCTCCTCCTGATGTAAAAACACCAATCTTTTTTATTGCTGAAGCCATAAAAATTTTAAAAAAACAAAACTAGCAAACTTATTTCAATAATTACCCGACTTTGGCTTTAATTTGACAACAATGGAGCACTCCAACGTTTTCGTTGAATAATTTCTTGGAAATTGTTAAATTCATAATCAATTCTTCATGAAAAGTGATTAATTAAAAATTGCCAAAAACAACTAAAAAGGCTCAAAAATGTCCTCAATTTCTCCCTAAAATTTTACGTAATAGTTCTTTGAAACTGTCGAAGTCTACTTGATAGGAAAGTCCAACACCCTGGGTATATCCCTGACGATCTGCCAGAAATTGCTGGATTTCATTTTCCCGATTGAATATTTTGGCACTAAGGGTCCCTTCTTCGTTCAATAAAATCTGAACTTCCACGTCTCCGGCAACCACGGTTTCCGATACTCCGCCTACCGGAACCCCAACCCTTCCGTTAAGTAGGACCCTTTCACTGATCTGGGTAGACAAGGTTACCCCTAATCTATTCTCTGTCTGTATATCCGTGGTTCTATCCAGAATACCTTGTTCATAAGACAATCCAAAATTTAGTTTGTCGTTGTCGCCCGCCAATAGGGAATTGAGTATTCCCGAGGCAGATTGAAGCAGATTCCCTGTAACAGCCTGTTGATTTATTCCGGTTTGTTCATTTACGAAAGAGCCTTGTGCCAATAGAAAAAGGGCATTTTTTTCTGCAATAGTGGGATCCTGCAATCTGTATTCCAATTCGGATTTAACTATGGAATTGGTACCTGGAAATTCTATCCTCCAATCTATAACGGGACTTTCCAACTCCCCGGTGAGCCTTACCACTACATCGGTGGGTATACGTCTTGTATAGCCAGGATTATCCAAGAGTGGAGCAGGATTAGCATTTAAGGCATATACGGCCTCCATATTTAATTGCGCAGCCAAGGGTTCCCTTTCCCAAGTAATATTACCTCCCGGTTTTACTTTAAAGGTCTTATCCACAATACCGCCGAACTTATAGCGAAACTGCCCCGTTACTACCACGAAATCCCCATACATATTAAATTTACCGTTGGTATTGATTTCAATAAACAAAATTCCCGCACCTGTCCCCCTTAAGGAACTACCTGTTTTGGTATCTACAACAATTTCAACTTCCGCATCAGGAGTTACATCTAGGTTAAAGGCCAACTCCAGCCCTTCTACCTCCTTTAAAACCCGTTGTCCCTTTTCCGTATCCTCCACTTTCTTTCCCACAAAATTGATGAATGAAAAATCCCCAACGCTAACAACATCACTAATTGGAATTTTTAAGGAAGTACCCCTTGCCGTTTCCCCATCAACATTAATGGTAAGGGCATTGGTTGGTCCGAAAATTCTTCCCGTACCATTTAAATACCCAGCTCCATAGTACAATACCTCTTCCTTGAACGGTGTATTCAGTATTAAAAAACGGTCATTATTGGTATCTACATCCAAGTCCAAGCTCCAATCCTTAAATAATCTATGGGTTATGGTGCCATCCAAGGTTGCCTTGGTATTCATGGCCACATCGGTAAGTTTGATCTTCTGAAAATGAAAGGTCTGGTCCGATAACTTTACCCTGGAGTACGGAGCAAAACTATAATCCACATTTAAATAAGGAATGGCAATACCGGCTTCATTTAAAGACAGTACACCGCTCCAATTGGGATTATTTATGGGCCCCTTTAAAATGGCACTGCCCTGTAACAAGCCCCGAATATTGGTAATAACGCCCTCTCCCAAGGGACTAAAAGGCTCTAAATTAAAATTATTGAAGTCTACTATGAGATTTGCCTGCGGAATCTCCTCCCTATTGGAGATATTCCCGACCACACTAAGCTTCTCAGACCCCTTGTCCACCAAGGAAGTGTTCACTACAAAATCGGTCAAATCCCTATTGCCTACTATACCAATGGCCAAATCTCCCAAGGTAATATTGTTGATTCCAAAATTTTTAATATTCAAATTGGAGGAAGGCAGGTAAACATTGTCCTTCTGCAGAACGTTCAAGGTACCGTTCACCTCCCCATGCAACTTAAGACTGTCTATAGCCGGTGTAATCTTTCCAAGGGTAACAATCTTAAACTGAAGCTCGATATCCTTATAGGTGGAATCTGCAAGTTGACCCCGTAACCTAATTTGTTCCTGTTCATTATTGTTCATTACCACTTCCTCAATGGTAATGCTATCGAGCGTTTTGTTGATTATTACCTTATTCTTATTGTTTCCATCCTTGTTGAGTATCCATTTATTTCCTTTAAAACTAACATCGGAAGTTTTTAGACCAATAACAGATTTGTTCTCCTTGTTGAAGGTATGATAGAAATTGAGGTTATAACTATCATTATATTCGCTCCCCCCCTTAAATTCCGTTCTAAAAAACAGGGTATCCTTTAAGGTCGTATTGATCAGATTAAAATCCTTTACATCATAGTAAGGGGTTGCCAGATCACCGATAGAGACGTAGGTATTGAATAAGGGGTTCTTATTATCAATCTTAACGTCTATGCTATCCAATTCATTACCGTAGGCAACTATACTGGGCGATTTAAATGTTAATTTAAAATCCCCTTCATCGGCAATGATATTTCCCCTAATAAAGGTATTGGGATCAAACTTTACCTCCGGAAAAAACACATCCACAATTTTGTTGTAGATTTTGAAATTAAATGCCAATCTCTGATTTGCCGATATATTGAAAGGTCTATAATTGGTGTAAATACTTCCCAAGGAATTTTGCAGCAACCTGCCTAGTTCCTTAACTTTAAAATTACCCTTCAAGTAACCAGTAATAATATCCGGTGAATTAATATCGATAATTCGGGTGCTGTCATTTTCAAAGGTAGACGATACCTTAAAATCCTCAAAGTAGTAGGTTTCGTTCTTGTTCTGGTAATTTGTTTTGGTAAATTTTATATCCCCTACAATGTTGTCCAAGGAATTACCAGTAATATCCATATTAATATCTCCCTTAAAAATGGATACACTATCATTTATAAAGTTTATCTTTTTAAGGTCGGCATAATCTACCGAGGCAATAAAATTGAAATTATTCCTGTTTTCCGCAAAATCGGCCAAGCCCTTAAAACTAAATTGAATATTTTCATCACTACATAACAGTGAACCATCAAATAGCTGCTCTTTAAGTATACCCGATACATTGATATTCTTATAGTCGTAGCCATTAAAATTTATGGAATACACCTGCCCTATTACCTCGGTGTTTAAATATTCCATTACCATCCCCTTGCCTTCCACATTAAAATCCAGAGTCGTAATCCCTACCTTATCAGATTCGATTAAATTTCCAAGATCAAAATCGATCAAAGACACAAAACCCTTGTAAGAGGCCTCGTCTATATGATCAATATCGGTAAGTTCAAGATCCACATAACTACTTCCTATAAGGGTATTGATGTTGGCTTTGGTATTTATTGAAGATTCCGTGATAAGGGCATCTCCCCGAACCGTAAACTGGCCCAATTTCTGGATCGAAGACGGTAGCACATCCAAAATATTCGGCAGTAAGGCCCTTAGTTCATAGTAACTGGAGGTTACATTCTTCATATTCGCTTCAAGCTCAAAACCGGCATCTTTCGTAAAAAGATTCTTAAAATTAAAATCCCCACGAATTCCCGTATTATCCGTCGTTAAAAACAAATCGTTGGTATTCAAATCGTTCAATACCCCATCAACAATAGTGGAAAATGAAACAATGATATCACTTCCAAATTCATTATATAATAAGTTCACTTCATTTAAGGCCACGGTAGATTCTATAAATTCAGCGTCAATTTTTACCTTGTTCAAAAAGTCCTTAAAATCTTCCCGTTCGTAATTGAATATTACCTTGCCCAATAAATGGGATTGAGGGGTCTTGATGCTGAGGGAGTCAAAACGCATCTGCTGTTTTGTATACTTGAATTCGGTTGCCATTTCATTTACCACCACTCCCCTTTTGCTATTAAAGGACATCTTTTGAATTTTGGACGTAACATCCGGACCAACAATGGTAAAATCGGAAGCGGAGATATTTAGATCCACAAAATTCAACATCTCCGTTGTTTCCCTATTTTCATCTATGAGCTTAAATTTACTATCGCTTATTTCTACATCGGAGGAAGAAAAATAAAAGGGAGGTGTACCTGGGGCACGGGGTTTTTTATCGTCCAACTTATCAATAAAAACCTCAAGATTGGTGCTCTTGTCGTCCTGGTAGGTCCTAAGTTTAAAATTGAGTCTTTCAATGGCTATGTCGCCAAATTCCAATTTACCGTTCACCAAATTCCGTACGTTAAGGATAGAGGTACTTAAATTGTCTATATAAAAAAGGGTATCCTGCTTGTAATCCTCAATATAAACACCTTTAAGTGAAGTATCCCAAGAGATTAGGGAAATCCTTAAGCGATCGATATTAATATTGGTACCAAATTCTTTATTGATTTCGGTAGTGGCATACTTGGCAAAACGGGTCTGGACAAATGGCAAGGAAAGTATAACACTGCCCAAAACGCAAATAAGAACGAGTACCAAAAATACTCTGACCAGAATTTTTCTTAATTTTTTGATAGGGCTTTATGTTTTACCTTTGTACATTCAAATTTTATTCCAAACAAAGTGGAAAATAAAACTATTTATATTTTAGCCATTGAATCCTCGTGCGATGACACTTCTGCCGCGGTATTGTGCGGCAATAGGACACTAAGCAATATTGTGGCCACGCAAAAAATTCATGAGGAGTATGGCGGGGTTGTTCCCGAACTCGCCTCAAGGGCACACCAACAAAATATTGTCCCTGTGGTGCACCAAGCATTAGCCAAAGCAAATATCGATAAAAAACAGTTATCCGCCATAGCTTTTACACGCGGACCAGGACTTATGGGATCTTTATTGGTAGGAACCTCTTTTGCCAAATCCCTATCTTTGGGGTTGGGCATTCCATTAATTGAGGTAAACCATATGCAAGCCCATATTTTATCGCATTTTATTGAGGAGGAAAATTACAAAATGCCTTCCTTCCCCTTTTTGGCAATGACCATTAGTGGAGGACATACGCAAATAGTACTGGTAAAGGACTACTTTGACATGGAAATTTTAGGCGAGTCCTTGGATGACGCTGTAGGGGAAGCCTATGACAAGAGTGCAAAAATATTGGGACTTCCTTATCCAGGCGGACCCCTCGTAGACAAATATGCCCAGTTGGGAAACCCCAAGGCTTTTCCCTTTCCCAAGCCCAAGGTAGACGGATTAAACTTTAGTTTTAGCGGCCTAAAGACCAGCATTTTATACTTCATTCAGCGGGAAACAAAAAATAACCCAAATTTTATCGCTGAAAATTTGAACGATATATGTGCATCCATCCAATATACCATCATCAATATTCTAATGGACAAAATGAAGAAGGCCGTAAAGCAGACCGGTATTACACAAATAGCCATTGGCGGTGGAGTCTCTGCAAATTCGGGCATTAGACAGGCCCTTAAGAAGGCAGAGGAAAAATGGGGATGGACCTCGTATATCCCCAAATTTGAATATTGCACGGACAATGCCGCCATGATTGGCATTGTAGGATATTTAAAATATAAAGAAATGGACTTTGTAGATCCAAGTGTTACTGCCAAGGCAAGATATGTGATCCAATAACAAGGTAAAAAGTTCAAGGTTCAAGGCATACTGAACACTTGATCTTAATATTTGGATAAACCAGAATCTAAGCAGAGCATATGTTTGAATTTGTATCTTGAAACTTTAAAATATTATGGCATACAACGAACAATTTGCACAACGTATTAGGGCCAGTTTTGAAATACAGCCCCAAGCCGTCCGATCGAATATAACAGAAAAGAAAATGTTTGGTGGAATTGCTTTTTTGTATCGTGGAAAAATGACCGTAGGCATTATAAAAGACAATCTTATGGTCAGGGTCATATCCAATAAAATGGAGGGAGTTCTGAGTTCCGGACACGTAAGACCCATGGATTTTGCAAAACGTCCCATGAAAGAATTCGTCTATGTTTCCAAAGAGGGTATTGCTACCGAGGAACGGTTATTAAATTATATTGAACTTGGATTGGAACATGCCAAACAAAAATTGAACGAACTGTAAACTTCACTACTACCTCATGCAACTTTTCTACCATCCCGAATTAGAAAACAACACGGATCAATTTATTTTTCCTCCCGATGAAAGTCGACATATTTCCAAAGTATTGCGGAAAAGTTCTGGCGATATTTTGCAAATCACCAATGGCAAAGGTCTTTGGTTTGAAGCCGAAATACTTGTTCCGGACCATAAAAAATGTAGGGCAAAAATAGTTTCCCAAACTCATTTACCGCCAAAACCGTATGAACTCCATATGGCTGTGGCTCCAACAAAACTTAACGACCGCTTTGAGTGGTTTTTGGAAAAAGCTACAGAAATTGGAGTTCATCAAATTACTCCCATTATTTGCGATCATTCCGAAAGAAAGGTCATTAAAATGGACAGAATGGAAAAGGTTATCCAAGCCGCCATGAAACAGTCCCTACAATCCTATTTACCACAATTAAATCCGGCAATTTCCTTTAAAGAATATATGACCCAACCCAAAAATGGGGAACTTTTCATAGCACATTGCGAGGAAGATAAAAAAAAGGAACTATCCCATTGTGCAGCTGCCAAAAGAAATACTACCGTATTAATTGGCCCGGAAGGCGATTTCTCTCCAGAAGAGATAAAATTGGCCTTGGACAACGGTTTTAGAGCGGTTGCTTTGGGAAGCACCAGGTTGCGTACAGAAACTGCAGCCATTGTGGCCTGTACCACCATTGCCCTAATTAACTTGTAATACACAATTGGGCATATCTGGCTACGGCAAACTTTTATTAAAAATTAAATTTCTATGACAAACCACAGAATGTTATACATAGCCCTTTTCGTTTTTTAACCCGTTAATATTCTTAAATTTGAATATCGTAATTATCCGAGTGCATATGAAGCAGCTAGTTGCAGTATTATTAATATTCAATTTTTATTTGGCCGAAAATTTATATGCGCAGGAAATTGCCATTTTAAAATATGGAGGTGGAGGTGATTGGTACGCCAACCCTACAGGACTTCCTAACCTAATAAAATTCTGCAACGAACAACTTAGGACTACCATTGACCCCAAGCCGCAAACAGTAGAGGTGGGCAGCCCCAATATTTTTCAATATCCCTTTTTACATATGACGGGGCATGGAAACATTTTTTTTACCGAGGAGGAAGCAGAAAATCTAAGAACCTATTTATTGGCAGGCGGATTTTTGCATATAGATGACAACTATGGAATGGAACCCTACCTGCGCAAAGAACTCGCCAAAGTATTTCCGGACAAGGAACTCACGGAATTAGGTGCAGACCACCCTATTTTTAAGCAACAGTTCCAATTTCCAAAAGGATTGCCAAAGATACATGAACATGATGGCAAACGGCCGCAAGCGTTTGGCATCTTTGAGCAAAACCGCCTTATCCTTCTTTTTACATTTGAAAGCGATCTTGGGGACGGATGGGAAGACCCGGAAGTGCATAACGATCCCCAGGAAGTCCGTCTAAAGGCTTTACAGATGGGGGCCAATATAATCTCCTACGTTTTTAAAAGTTAAAACATGACATCGAAGACAATTGCAGAAGGTATTTTAAGGGCTCTTGGAGTTATACTAGCCATTGTAATCCTACTGGCTTTTCTTTACAAGATCAGCGCGGTTCTTATATACATAGCTATAGCGGGAGTTGCCAGTTTAATAGGACGGCCCATTGTTTTATTTTTTCGTCAGAAGTTAAAATTCAACAATACCATAGCAGTTATTATAACTATGGTTTTCCTTGTTGGGGTCGTTGCTGGAGTCATTGCCCTATTTGTGCCATTGCTTATTCAACAAGGACAAAACCTATCCCTTCTCAACATAGATGCCTTACAGACCAATTTGGAGGACTTGTACCGGCAGCTCCTACAATTTATTGGGGTTAAATCCGAGGATTTGGAACAAAGCATTAAAGATTCACATTTGTTTTCCAACCTGAACTTTGGAATTCTTCCAGATTTTCTGAACTCCATAATCGGCATTTTGGGGAGTTTTAGTGTAGGTCTGTTTTCCGTACTCTTCATAGCCTTCTTCTTTTTAAAGGACAGTAAGCTTTTTGAAGAATCCATACTCACCCTAATTCCTAGTAACAAAGAAAATAGATTTCAACATTCCATGGAAACCATCAAAAATTTGCTTTCCCGATATTTTGTTGGCCTAGTGTTCCAGATCCTCATCCTGTTTGTCATTTATTCCATTGTCCTTTTCATATTTGGGATAGAAAATGCGGTAGTAATCGCTTTTCTCTGTGCCCTACTAAACCTTATTCCTTATATAGGCCCCATTATTGGAGGGATATTGATGGCAGTTTTAACCATGACCAGTAACGTGGGGGCCGATTTTAGTAGCGTTATTTTACCCAAAACCGGCTATGTAATGATCGGGTTCATCATTGGACAATTAGTAGACAACTTTTTCTCCCAGCCTTTTATCTTTTCGAGCAGTGTAAAATCTCACCCCTTGGAAATTTTCCTGATCATCATTATCGGAGGCTTGCTCCTAGGCGTAACTGGAATGATTATAGCGGTACCTGGCTATACGGCCATAAAAGTAATCTTAAAGGAATTTTTCAACGAGAATAAAATTGTAAAATCCCTTACCAAAAATTTATAATCCCACCTTGAACAAAAATATTCTAACATCTGAAATTCAGGATTTTATAATCAAAAATTTAAGGACGCAACTTATTGCACTTTTGTTAAAGCCATTGAATTTTGAAGGTGTTACCAACAAGGAAATCGCAGAACAAATTGAAGCCAAGAACAAGTGCATGGACAAGCTTCCCACTTGGGTTGGCTCTGACAATATCTACTACCCCAACAAATTAAATATTGAACAGACTTCCTCCGAAACAACCGCCCAATACAAAGCTGGGCTTACAAGTGGGGCTGCACTTCTGGACATGACCGGCGGCTTTGGGGTGGACAGTTATTTTTTCAGCCACAATATAGGACAGGTATATCATTGTGAAATTAACAGGGATCTATCCCAAATAGCGGCACATAATTTTAAGACTTTGGGCAGGACCAATATCCTTACCCATGCCGTGGATGGCATAGAATTTCTAAAAAGTTCAGAAGCTAATTTCGATTGGGTATTTATTGATCCATCCCGTAGACATGATGCCAAGGGCAAGGTTTTTCTGTTGTCGGATTGTATTCCGAATGTCCCTGATAATCTAGGTGCTATTTTGGCCAAGGGGGAAAAAATAATGATAAAAACCTCCCCTCTACTGGACCTGTCGGCCGGCCTTAGAGAGTTAAAGTCCGTTAAGGAAATTCATATTGTTGCGCTTAAAAATGAAGTAAAGGAAATCCTATGGATATTGGAACGGGGTTATGAAAATAAAGTATTGGTAAAAACAGTAAATCTAAACGGATCGAAAATGGAGACGTTCAGCTTTTCGCTTGATGATGAAAAATTAGCGCTCTCCAATTACTCGGATCCCTTGGAATATTTATATGAGCCCAATTCAGCCATCCTAAAATCGGGCGTTTTTAAGTCCATAGGGAATCAATTCAACATGTTCAAGTTACATGAACACTCACATTTATATACCCACAATCAATTATTGGATTTTCCTGGCAGGAGGTTTAAAGTTGTCAAGACGATTCCCTTCAATAAAAAAGAATTACAAAAGCTGGAGGTAAAAAAAGCCAATATCACCATTCGAAATTTTCCGATAAGTGTAGCAGAAATAAGGAAAAAGTTTAAAATTAAGGATGGTGGGGAAGACTATTTATTTTTTACCACCAATCACAAGGGCGAAAAAATAGTTGTTCATTGTCATAAGTTATGAGGGCCGTAGGCAGGATGTGCGACTCTCTCCCCAGGTGGCTATCGGGAGCTCATACTTCTCTCTGTTGAAGTGCCATTCTCCGCATATTTCACATGGAGTTACATAATTGATCCATATATCCTTGAATTGCCTTTAATCGCAATCCCATTTAAAATTGGCCACTTTGTCATTGGATGCAGTACCTAAATTGTAATGCCACCACTCCGTTCTAATAGACCAAAAACCATATTTCTCCATGGTTTCCTTTAACAAAAGCCTATTATACAAGACATTCTTAGGTAGGTCCAAATTGTCATGGTAAGCCCTTTTTCCAAAAAAATCAAAATCGGTCCCCATATCCAATTCCTTCCCGTCCAGGGTGACCAAAGTTATATCCACTGCGCCACCCTTGTTATGTATAGAGCCCTTAACTGGGTTGGCTACGTACTGCGGATTGGGGACTATGGCCCACATTTTATATTGTACGTCATTAGGGCGATAACAGTCGAAGAATTTTATTTTATACCCCTTCCCTATCAACTCTTGATTGGCCAAAAGCAGGGCCCGGGCCGTCTTAACCCTAGTATAACATTCGGCACAATCGTAAACCTTGGCCTTTAAAAAATTATTTTCTGTAGCATAGCGCAGGTCGTACACAAAATCATCACTATAATCGGCCAACCTTACAAACAGAGTATCGGCCAGACCGTCCAAGGATCTAAGATTGGATTTGGGAACTTCATCTTTCTTCGCTTTTAGAATTTTTACGGAATCCTTTATCTCAACTAACTTTTCAACATCTTCCTTTGGATTCTTGTTCACAACAACTTCCTTACAACCAAACGAAAGGGTCAATGCCAAAAGTACCATTCCCTTAAAAACCGTGCGCTTCCTATTCATATACTACATTACCATTGGTTATTCTAATCATTCTCCTCTGTTCATCAGCTTCGCCGCAACAAATAAACAAAAAAGCCCCGAAACTGGGGCTTTTTATATATCTAATAGGAATTACAAATAATTAATGATCCTTCCCCATTATTACCAAATTTTAATGGACCTAAGTTAAAAGGTTGCCCTTATCGTCCCATGTAGCGATTTCGTTTCTGGTACTCTGATCGATACATTTGGCGACCCATTCGGGATCGTAGGCCACCCCATGTTGCTCTAGAACATCCGCTGGAACACCATCCCATACACTGGGCGTATTTCCCTTATAGCCCAGTTCGGCAACTCCTACTTTGGAGGAATAATAGCCACAAACCGTTAATCCGCGCATCAAATAGAAAAACTGTATTTCGAGAGGTTGCACCTCCAATGGTTTTTCTATATCATGATAGCAAATGGTATCCAATATCTGCTTTTGCTGATCCAAGGTGGCCAATTTAAATTCGGTTCCAAAATCGGTATTGCTCTTATGGTCCAACCACATAAGCCCCCCTTTAAGTGTCAGCTGCAACTCCGGAATGTCCTTGCCCATGAACTCTATAAATTCCGGGACCTCTGCCTCAATGGGCCCTCCATTAGGTTCTCTGGGAGGAAGTATCACCGTGCTCAATATTGCTATAGTTTCCATCTCATGTTCAGTAAATAGCTGTTCTGCATTCAACTTTTCAATCAGCTCCAACTCCTCGGGGGTACGACCAAAATAATGGGTGTTTTCGGCCGCGGCTACGGCTTCCTTTGCTGTATCGGGTCCATCTGTCTTACAGCCATGAAAAGCCAAAGCAGATGCGCCCGCACCTAGAATTATTGTCTGTATACTCTTTCTTCTATCCATGGTCTAGATATTTTGCTGTTTTAATTGTTCAATAATATAGTCACTGGCGCGCCAAGATAATGCCAAAATGGTCCAAGTACAGTTCTTGTCCGCTTGGGAGGTAAAGGGTCCTGCATCAACTATAAAGACATTGTCCACATCGTGCAATTGATTGAATTTATTAGTGACGGATGTTTTGGGATCATTGCCCATTCTGGTGGTTCCTACTTCATGGATAATACGCCCGGGAGCTTCCAGCCCATAATCGCGGTCCTTACCCGGCTTTTCGCCTAAAGGTTCTGCCCCTAAATTGTGGAAAATCTCCTCGAAGGTGTCCTGCATATGTTTGGCCTGGTTTTTTTCAAAATCGGACCATTTGTAATTAAACTTCAATACTGGAATACCAAATTGATCCACTGTGGTAGGGTCTATTTCACAGTAATTATCCTTGCGGGCAATACCTTCGCCCCTTCCGGCAACCCCTAATACAGATCCATAATATTTTTTTACATCATCCCGTAAGCTATCTCCATAACCCCCTACTTTAAGCCCAAAAAACTTATTGAACTCATTCGGGTTAAAACTAAAACCATAGCCCGGCATCCTCATACCGCCGCCTACTTCAATATGATACCCCCTTGGGAAATCCAACTTGGAGTTATCCCCCCACCAAGGAGAATACACATGGTTACTACCCACCCCGTCTTCATTATAGGATACTTTTCTATTCATCAATGCAGGAACAAATGCGGCTCTACTTGCACCGGTAGAATCGTGCAAATATTTACCAACAAGGTCACTGCTATTTCCCAATCCGTTAGGATGTTGTTTACTTTTCGAATTCAATAGAATACGGGCAGAACTGCAGGCAGAAGCCGCCAAAACCACAACCTTGCCCCTCAATTTGTACTCTTTTCTATCATCCTTACTGATGTATGACACGCCTGTGGCCTTGCCCTCTTCATTCGTGGTTACTTCCCGCACAACACAATTGACGAACAATTTTATTCGGCCGCCGTTTTTTTGAGCTGGAAATATTAGACAACTTCCCGAGGAGAAATCGGCATAAATGGAACAGGAACGGGAACATTGCCCACAGTAAAAACAAACACCACGTTCTGTATTAATTCTTTTGGTCAGCATGGAAAGTCTCCCTGGAATAGTAGGTATTCCCGCCTTTTTGGCACCATTTATATAGAAAACCTCATGTAATCTAGGTTTTGGAGGAGGAAGAAAAAAACCATCCGGATCGTTTTCCAAGCCTTCATTGGTGCCGAATACCCCAATTAGTTTATCGACCTTGTCGTAATAAGGTTTTACATCCTCATAACCTATAGGCCAGTCCTCACCATGCCCGTCCCTGGTCTTCCCCTTAAAATCTTTTGGCCCAAAACGCAGGGAAATCCTTCCCCAGTGGTTGGTACGCCCCCCCAACATATGTGATCGGAACCAATCGAATTCGGTACCAGGCTCACGGGTATAAGGTTCCCCTTCAATCTCCCAACCGCCGTAAGCAGCATCAAATTCCCCAAATGCCCGGGTGGTACCCCTTCCCCTTCTAGGCGATTCGTAATTCCATTTTAACTGGTTCATTGTTTTTGGGTCTGCCGGGTCAAAAAATGGCCCAGCCTCTACAACCGCAACATTAAGGCCGGCATCGGCCAACTGCTTTGTAGCCATACCGCCACCTGCACCCGAACCGACGATTATTACATCATAAATTTCTGAGGATTCTTTTATCTGCATTTTGGAATGAATTAATTATGAACTTCAATATATATTTAAAACCTAATCAAATTAGAATTTTTTATCCAAACAACCTGAAAATTCATGTATTTTGATATAAAACCATCAATAATTGATAATATGTCATTAGAAGGGACAAATCCTTGTAGGTGTCATTTAGTATTACAGCCCAATTCCTTTGTTTAGCACCCCAAGGAATAAAAATATCATAACTATCGATTGTTATTCCCAGCCATCTGCTTCCAAATGGCCATTAAACAAAAAGGCCTCCAACAGGAGTCCTTTTTAACTCAATTTCAATAAATGGAATCGAGATTATTTTATTCCTTCCAAATACTTTAAACTCTTCGGTACCTGTTCCACAACCCTGGAACACTCGTCCTCTATAAACATATACTTTATGCCCAACTTCTTAGCTTCGGCAACAACACCGGCTATATCTACTTCCCCGGTTCCCAAAACCACATTGGTTTCAACATCGGCATGGCCGGTATTATCTTTTTTAGTACCTTTTTCCATATCCTTTAAATGCAATAAAATGAATTTGGAAGGATACTTTTTAAGCAATTTCAAGGGATCCTCACCTCCATGATGCACCCAATAAACATCCATTTCAAAATCGAAATATTTGGCATTCTGCGCCATATAATCAAATAGGGTCCCGTCCTTATAGGGCCTAAATTCAAAACCATGGGCGTGATACGCCAATTTTAATCCATTATCCCTTAAAATCTTTCCGGCCTTGTTAAATACTTCCACAGCCTTTTGGGTATCCGAAATATCAAAATTATTGCCATCGTGAGGGATCCAGGCGCACATCACATAGTTGGCACCATAACTTTTTGCCTTTTTTACAACCTCCTCCGGCGCATTGGCCAAATCGTTGAACCCGGCACCAATGCTGACCACCTTTAAGTTATTTTTGGCAAGCAGCCCCTTAAACTCCTCCTCGGGCATCCCGTAGCTATCCCCACCTTCCAGAACGGTAATACCCCAGTCGTTTATCAATTTTAAGGTACTGGGAATATCTTCCTTAAACTGATTTCTAAGACTGTACAATTGTAATCCCACCTCTTGGGCCGTAACATTTGTAGTTCCAAAAAAAACTATGGCCATTAAAAATAGACATAGTAGTTGTAATTTTTTCATGGTGTATAGAATTACATTTATTCCTTGAACAGCTTAATACCCTCTAGGTCAACAAATTACCTTCGTCATCCCATTCTGCCATATCGTTTCGCTTACTTTGGTCCACACATTTGGCAATCCATTCGGGATCATAGGATTTCCCATGTTTGGCCAATACATCTTCCGGTACGCCGTCCCAAACGTTGGGGGAATTACCTTTATACCCCAAATCTTCAATACCTTCTTTGGAGGTATAATATCCTGTTACGGTTAAATTGCGAACCTGGGAAAAGAATTGTTGCTCGTACGTTGGATTTTCCTTGTCCGGAAAGGCAATGGCATCCAAAATCTCCTTTTGCTGCGCCTCGGTGGCGGATTTAAATTCCACCCCATAATCTTTATTGCTCTTGTGATCCAACCACATTAGACCGCCTTGCAACGGAGTTTGATAAGCAGGGATATCCTTGGCCATAAATTCAATAAAATCGGGCACTCCGGCATCGGTAGCGCTACCATTGGTTCCGTTGGCAGGTAAAATTAAAGCGCATAATACCCCCAAAGTGGCCATTTCATGTTCATTAAAAAACTGTTCTGCGTAAAGTTTTTTCAGCAACTCTTTTTCCTCCGGGGTTCTCCCGAAATGCTTTTCTTCCTGTACCAGGGCCTCTGCAGCTCCGGCCTCTCCTTCTGTTCCCGGCTTACATCCATTTATTGCCAATCCGCCTGCTACACCTCCAAGAATAATGGACTTTATACTTTTTCTTCTATCCATAATACTAGATATTTTGTTTTTTCAATTGCTCAATTATATAATCTGACGTTCTCCAGGCCAAGGCCAAGATGGTCCATGTAGGGTTCTTATCCGCTTGGGAAACAAAGGGTCCCGCATCAACAATAAAAACATTGTCCACATCGTGCATTTGTTCCCATTTATTGACCACAGAAGTTCTAGGATTGTCCCCCATCCTTGTGGTACCTACCTCATGGATAATTTCACCAGGGTTAAGCAAACCATAATCGCTATCTTTTCCTGCCGGCTTACCAATGACCTGTCCGCCCATATTGTGGATTATTTCTGCAAATGTTTCTTGCATATGCTTGGCCTGTAGACGTTCGTGATCGGACCACTGGTAGTTAAAGCGCAATACTGGAATACCAAATTCATCAACCTTTCCCGGGTCAATTTCACAATAGTTACTTTCCAAAGCTATAGATTCGCCACGGCCGGCAAAACCGATCATTGCTCCGTAATATTTCTTTACATCCTCCCTAAGGACATTGCCGTAGCCCCCAACTTTTTCACCAAAGAACTCATTCATGGCATTAGGGTTAAATCCAAAACCGTAGCTTGGCATCCCCATTCCTCCCCATATTTCAATATGATAACCTCTGGCAAAATCGAGCTTCTTATTATCCAACCACCAAGGGGTATAGACATGCATCCCTCCTACACCATCTTCGTTGTATGTTTTTCTATTCATCAGTTCAGGGACAAATCCGGTCATTCCGCCCCCGGTGGAATCGTGAAGGTACTTCCCTACCACACCGCTACTGTTGCCCAGTCCGGCCGGATGTTGCTTACTTTTGGAATTTAACAGGATTCTTGCGGTACTACAGGCCGATGCGGCCAGTACTACAATTTTCCCCTTTAATCCATATTCCTTACGATCT
Organism: Arenibacter sp.; assembly: GCA_040216555.1. GTDB lineage: Bacteria > Bacteroidota > Bacteroidia > Flavobacteriales > Flavobacteriaceae > Arenibacter. The sequence continues at coordinate 47,665 of JAVJOW010000010.1, read as the reverse complement.
TCCTTATTGACATAAAGTACTCCGGTAGCCTTTCCTTCCTCATTGGTAGTTACCTCGCGTACCATGGCGTTCACAAAAAGGTCTATTTGGCCACCATTCTTCTGAGCAGGGAATATCAAACAACTTCCCGATGAGAAATCTGCATATATCTGGCATGACCTACTACATTGTCCGCAATAAAAACAAACCCCGCGATCCTCATTTATTTTTTTTGTGACCATGGACATTCTTGAAGGAATGACGGGAATATTGGATTTCCTGGCTCCATCTATATAATACAGTTCGTGCAATCTCGGCTTTGGCGCAGGAAGGAAAAACCCGTCCGGTTCGTTTTCCATACCTTCTTTAGACCCAAAAACACCAATTAACTTGTCTACCTTATCATAGTACGGTTTTACATCTTCATAGCCAATAGGCCAGTTTTCCCCAAGCCCATCAATATCCTTGTGCTTAAAATCGCGCTGACTGAAACGCAAGGAGATACGTCCCCAGTGATTTGTTCTACCGCCCAACATACGTGACCTAAACCAATTAAATCTTGAACCATTTTTTTGGGTATAAGGTTCTCCTTCAATTTCCCAACCGCCATATGCAGCATCATATTCCCCAAACGCCCTTGTGGTACTTGCACCTCTACGTGGTGATTCATACGGCCATTTCAATTGTGTAATCTGTTCTGGATTTTTGGGATCAAAAAACGGACCCGCTTCCACTACGGCCACTTTTAGTCCCGCCTCGGACAACACTTTTGTGGCCATACCACCACCGGCACCGGATCCAACTATGATGACATCATAAATAGTTGATGTTTCTTTTATCTGCATACTATAAAGAATTAATTTTGAAGCTCAATATAAGTTTAAATCGATATTAAATTAAAATTTTTTATCCAAACAACCTTCAAATTCATGTAATTTGACACAAAACCATGGATAAATGATAAATTATTATTAGTGGGGACATTTGGTAATAAATATGGAGTCCAAATCAATCTACAGAACAGTTACCTTAAGTACGTTCGTATAATAAGAGTTCCCTATTCCTAAAAATTCTTCAATTGCTCCAAAGCTTCCTTAGCCGTAGCTACCGGAAGCTTACAGGTATGATCCTGGCAAACATAAATATAAGTCCCATCATCCGCATAACGCCCTTTAAACAAAGGCATTTCACTTTCTTTATTACTACCAACAATTAAGGTGTTGGGCAGATTTTGTTGCTGTAATTCAGCCAATAATTGCTTGGCATCATTACCTACAACTGCAATTTCATAAAAGGGATATGCCGTTTTCAACAGAAGGGAATTCCATTTGGAATAATTATAGGCGTTTTCCTCCAATACCGAAATCATGGAGGAAAGCATGGACCTTGCTTTTAACGTAGCTTCCTTATCATAATCTATATGTCCCAATAGAAACAGATTTTCCGCCATAACCGCATTGGGCGAAGGCAATACCCCATCATCGGTTTTAATTATTTGCGCAATTAATTCGTCATCGGAGTTAAAACTGTACATCCCAGAATTTTCATCCGCAAATTTGTCCCTTGCTATTTGATTCATTTCTTTGGCAAAGTCCAAATAGGAATCTGTCATAGTGGTACTATACAATTTTAAAGAGGCATTGGCCAAAAAGGAATAATCCTCTAGAAAACCATCACTTTTTTTACTTCCCTTTTTATAAGTATGAATCAACTGATCTTTATTCAGACTATTTTTTTTAATAAAAATAAAGACGTCCTCGGCTTTTTCCAAATAAGAAGATTCGTTAAAAACATTATAGGCATCTACAAAGCCATTGATCAACAAGGCATTCCAAGAGGTAATGATCTTATCATCGGTATTTGGCCTAATTCTTTTATTCCTAGCAGTTAAAATTTTGTTTTGCCATCTTTCCTGTACACCGTCCCAATCTTCTGCAGCTATATCATTTTCCTTAATGAATTCCTCATCACCTGAGGTCCTAAAAAGAACATAGGAATCGTTTTCCCAAATATTGGAACGCTTTATATTGTAATATTTGGCAAATAAGTCATAATCAGATCCCAAAACCGACTTTAATTCCTCTTCTTTCCAAACGTAATATTTACCCTCCTCGCCTTCACTATCGGCATCAATGGCCGCATAATAGCCACCATCCGGATTTTTCATTTCCCTATCCAAAAAAGCAATAGTCTCTTCCACTACCTTTTTGTACATAGGTTCATTAAACAACTTATAGGCCTTGGAATAAAGACTTAATAATTGCGCATTGTCATATAGCATTTTTTCAAAATGCGGCACCTTCCATTGCGCATCGGTACTATACCTATAAAATCCGCCGGCTATATGATCATAAACGCCTCCCCAAGCAATTCTGTCCAAAGTGGTTTTAACAAAATCCATAGCATCCTTATCCTCCGTTAAGACGGCATAATCCAACAGAAAATCAAGATTAATGGGAATCATAAATTTCTGTGACCCTTTATTTCCGCCCCATTTTAAGTCCCAGTTATCCTTCCATTTTTCAACGCTATTTTTTAGGACCTCTGGATTCAACATCCCCAAATCTGAGACCGGCTGTATTATATTTACTTCCTGTATGCCTTGGGCCACCATATCGGCATACTCGTTGGCTTTTTTGGGGTCGTTCTTATAAAGCTTGCTAACTTCGGCCAAAACTTTGCTCCATTGTTCCTTGGTATGGTAGGTACCCCCATAAATGGGTTTTCCATTTGGCAGGGTAATCACGTTCAAAGGCCAGCCTCCATTGCCATTAATTAGCTGTAAGGCAGTCATATACACATGATCTACATCTGGTCTCTCCTCCCTATCTACTTTAATACTTATAAAGTTTTCATTCATCAATTTGGCCACTTCCTCATCTTCAAAGGTCTCCTCTTCCATTACATGGCACCAATGACAGGATGAATAACCAACACTTACCAATACCAACTTGTCCTCCTTTTTGGCTTCTTCCAAAGCACTTGTACTCCACGGTCTCCAATTTACCGGGTTATGGGCATGTTGTAACAAATACGGACTAGTTTCATGAATAAGGTCATTGGTGTATTTATGGTCGTTTTTCTGACCTTTTATATCGGAACAAGAAAATAAGATCATTATCAACAATAAAAATAGATTACAAAAAGAAAGCCTAAGGCACATATTTCGTGTCATAAATGCGAATATTGTTCAGTTTTGAAAAATACAACAAATCATTTCAATTACAGTAGAATAAAATAAAGTTCTGTACCCATAAAATTGTTAATTTTCTACAGGACCCTGCTTTTTTTGCATTAAAAACCAATCGTAAAGCTCATTGTTTTCATAGGCCTTGTCCCATGCGTTATGACCTACACCCTTGTAAATCGTAAAATCCACATGGTATCCCATTTCCTTTAATTTGGCAACCATTTCAATAGATTCAGTTATGGGGATCGACTTATCCTGATCACCATGATAAACACGGATCGGCATATTTTTATTGATCCAGGAAGCATAGGGCACTGGAGTCATACCACAAACCACGGCCAAGGCTGCAAATTTATCGGGATATTGTACGGCCATTTCCCAGGCTGCACCACCTCCCCTACTGAGGCCGGTAAGGTATATTCTATTTTCGTCCACTTTATTGGTAGCAATAATACTATCCAAGAGTTGATTAACTGCCCTGGTGTTCCACCACATTTTTTCTTGGGGATTCTGTGGGGCCAAGATTAGAAAAGGAAATTTCTTGCCCCCTGAAATAAGTTTTGGGGGGCCATTTCGCTTTACAGATTTTAAATTCCCCCCGGATTCTCCCCCGCCATGTAAAAAGAGCAATAGGGGGAACTTTTCCTCTGGATTTACCTCATAATTCCCTGGGTAATATAGGTAATACCTCAAGGTTTCGGAGGTAACGACCTCCATTTCGGAATTGATAAGTTCAGGAGAGGACTGGGAGGCACAGCCTTCAAAAATAAATAGGCAGCAAAAAATTAAAAATAATGTTTTCATTTGTTCTATTATATTGTTTGATTTAGGACCACCTATTTTTGTATAAGGCCATATCCTAGAAATATTATGGTTATCAATCTGTATTCCAAATTGGTTGAAAATCCGCAAATTGATACATTTTTATTTAACATACCCGCTGTTTATACTTTTATTTAACATTCAAGATTATTCCTTAAACAAAAAATAAGATAATAGTTATAAATGTCTAAATGTATTTTCATTTCGGGTTTTCGTTTTACTTTGGTACATTTATCGAGAAATCAAAAAATTTGGTATGAAGAAAGTCATCACTTTCGGGGAGATCCTCCTAAGACTGTCTACCGAAAGACACCTTCGGTTTTCACAGGCCACCAATTTCAACGCCACCTATGGGGGCGGAGAGTTTAACGTAGCGGTATCCCTAGCCAATTATGGGTTTGATGCCGAATTCGTTACGTGTTTGCCGAAAAACGACATAGGCCAATGTGCCCTACAGGAAATTAGAAAGCACAATGTGGGCACCAATAATATACAGTTTGGAGGAGACCGTCTCGGCATTTATTTTTTGGAAACAGGCGCGGGAACACGGGGAAGCAAGGTAGTCTATGATAGGGCCAACAGTTCCATTGCAGAAATAGAACCGAACTCCATAGATTGGAAAGCAGTATTTAAGCATGCAGATTGGTTTCACTGGAGCGGAGTTACCCCAGCAATTTCAAGCAAGGCTGCGGCTGTATGCCTAGAGGCGGTTAAGGCTGCCCATAAAATGGGTGTTACCATTTCATCGGATTTGAATTATCGTTCCAAATTATGGAAATACGGGAAAGAGCCAAAAGATATTATGCCCGAACTCTTAAAGTACAGCAATGTTATTTTAGGGGATTTGGACACGGCTTTTTTTATGACAGGGCAAGAACCGCAGGACCCGGACTATCAGGATATGGACTCCTTACCGGAACTGTACGACCTACTTTACAAAGGCTCACCGGACTTAAGTTATGTGGCTACAACCTTGCGTTATTCCGTGAATGCTTCGCATCAAAAAATAGGCGGAATTTTATATGACGGAAAAAAAATACACTATGCAAAAATCAGGGAGGTAACCCCTGTAGTTGACCGGGTAGGAAGTGGGGATGCCTTTATGGGGGGCTTGATATATGGGCTCTTACAAGATAAAATAGATAATCAACAAACAATCGATTTTGCTGCGGCTGCCTGCTGTATCAAGCATACGATTACAGGCGATTTCAACTTGGCCACCCTTGAAGAAATTGAGCAATTGGCAGGAGGAAATTCCTCTGGAAAAGTAAGTAGGTAAAATAAATAAACCTTATGTCACAGTTTTCGAGAATTGAAGTAGCTGCACTGATGAAAGAAACGGGACTCGTGCCCTTGTTCTATCATCCGGATGTGGAATTGGGAAAGAAAATTTTAAAAGCATGCTACAATGGTGGTGCGCGATTAATTGAATTTACGGCACGTGGGGATTTCGCCCATGAAGTCTTCGCCGAACTAAATAAATTCGTCATTAAGGAATTGCCGGAAATGGCGGTAGGTGTAGGATCGGTAACCGATGCTGCAGCAGCTTCCCTTTATATGCAAATGGGTGCCAATTTCATTGTAACTCCCTCCTTGCGCGAAGATATTGCCATGGTCTGTAATAGAAGAAAAGTATTATGGAGTCCAGGATGTGGCTCCCTGACAGAAATAAACAAAGCTGAAGAATTGGGCTGCGAAATTATAAAATTATTCCCTGGCGCCAATTTCGGACCAGACTTTGTTAAAGCCATTAAAGGACCACAACCGTGGACCAGTGTTATGCCAACAGGCGGTGTCACCCTGGAGGAATCCAATTTAAAAGGATGGTTCAATGCAGGGGTTACCTGTGTAGGAATGGGTTCCAACCTAATTAGCAAAACGGTAGTAGAAAACAGGGATTACAGTGGCCTGGAAAAATCGGTCAGGGATACATTGGCCCTTATCAAAAGAATACGGAGCTAGGAACAAGACCATCATTGGACTGCCTATTTTGGCATTATAAAAGTAAAACCTCAGATTTTGTGAAAATCTGAGGTTTTTTTTAAACTCTAAATACTGTTTTCCTTGGCAAGGAAAGTTGATTTATTTTACAGGGATCTTCTTATTCCCAATTCCAGTCCCCTTAATTCTGCAAGTCCCCTAAGCCTTCCTATGGCAGAATATCCCGGGTTTGTTTTTTTCCTAAGGTCGTCCAACATTTTGTGACCGTGATCTGGCCTCATTGGCATTCTCAAATCTTTTCTTCCCACAGCACTTCTCTTTTGTTGCTCCTCCACCAAGGCTTTTAACACCCCGAACATATCTACATCCCCTGTCAAATGATCGGCCTCGTGAAAATTACCTTTGTCATCCCGCTCTGTACTTCTAAGGTGCATGAAATGTATTCGATGCCCCAAGCGCTTTACCATACCCACCAAATCATTGTCCGCTCTAACCCCAAAAGACCCGGTACAAAAGGTTAGCCCGTTATTGGGACTATCCACGGCATTATAAAGATCAAGAATGTCCTGTTCCGTACTTACCACCCTTGGCAATCCCAAAATTGGATAGGGTGGATCATCGGGATGTATGCACATACGCACCCCTTCTTTTTCGGCAGTGGGAATTATGCTCTGCAAAAAAGAGAACAGATGTTGCTTTAGTTCCTTCGTGCCAATTTGGTCATATGTTGCCAAAATTTGATTAAACTCCTTTAAGCTATATCCTTCTTCGGCCCCAGGTAGTCCTGCTATAATATTCTGCACCAATTTCTTTTGACCCTTTTCCGAAGTTTTTTCCAAATATTCCTTGGCAGCCTTTTGCTCTTCCTCAGTGTATGATTTTTCTGCACCTGGACGTTTTAATAGAAAAAGTTCAAAAGCCGCAAAGGCGTCCTTTTCAAACCTCAACGCCGTAGACCCATCCTCCAGTTCATAGTCAAGATTGGTGCGCGTCCAATCCAAAACGGGCATAAAATTGTAACAAATAGTATCTATTCCAAAGGATCCCAAATTGGAGATGGTGGTCTTATAGTTTTCCACATACTTCTGAAAATCGCCCTGTTGCGTCTTAATACTTTCATGAATGGGAACGCTTTCTACAACAGACCAGGTCAAGCCCACCGCCTCGATCTCTGCCTTTCTCTTTTTAATTTCCTCCACCGGCCAAACTTCCCCATTGGGAATGTGATGTAGGGCAGTAACCACTCCTGTAGCTCCGGACTGTTTAATATCCATTAAGGAAACAGGATCTTTGGGCCCGTACCATCTCCATGTATTTTCTAAAGTCAAACTCATTAATATTATTTTTATAAATAAAACATTACTTTAATGGCGGTAGTGCGACAATATTTTTTAAAACACTAGGTCTTCAAAGTAAATAATTTACCAAGATATTAATTTTAAAAGTATTGCACCGACCATTTTTGGAAAGATTAAAAAAGTATCACAAAATATTTTTTATTCTTAAACTTGATTAAAATTCCTTATCTTTTTTAGGCATTTAAATACTTTGTACTACTTTTATCGATTCAACCAAAAATGAACAAAAAATCTAGCTCTCCATGATTAAAAGTAAAATCGACAAGGTTACCAGTTTTGAAAAACGATTTGAAAAAATCAACACGGTCATCTTCGAATCTTCAGAGGTTGCGTCCAAGGCTGCTGCAGCTGAAATTGCGACATTAATTAAGAAAAAACAAAAGGCCAAGGAGATGTGCGTCCTAGGACTTGCTACAGGGTCCACTCCAAAACGGCTGTATGCCGAACTAGTTCGCCTGCATAGAGAGGAAGGCCTTAGTTTTAAAAATGTCATAGCCTTCAATTTGGACGAATATTATCCAATGGAACCGGATGCCATACAAAGTTATGTGCGATTCATGAAGGAATTGCTCTTTAACCATGTAGATATAGAACCTGAAAATTTTCATATTCCGGACGGAACCTTGGCGAAAAAGGATATTGCCGATTACTGTAAGGAATATGAGGCTAAAATAGACGCTTTGGGTGGCATCGATCTACAAATCTTGGGTATTGGTGGCAACGGGCACATAGGTTTTAACGAATCCGGATCCCTGCCCAATTCCAAAACCAGGCTTGTTACCTTGGACCATATTACAAGAGTAGCGGCCAGTAAAGATTTCCAAGGATTGTACAACACGCCAAAAACAGCTATTACACTTGGTATAAAGCAAATAATGCGGGCCAAGCAAGTTGTTCTTATGGCTTGGGGAGAAGGCAAATCCTCTATCATTAAAGCTTCAGTAGAAGGGCCTATTACGGAACAGGTACCGGCATCTTACCTACAGGAGCATCCAAACAGTATTTTCATCCTTGACAAAGGTTCTTCTTCAAAACTTACCAGGGTAAGTACCCCTTGGATAGTAGAGAAAGTAGAGTGGGATGAGAAAATGATCAAGAAAGCCGTTGTTGGACTAGCACTTAGACTTGAGAAAGCAGTTCTTATGCTTACGGAGGCGGACTATATTGAAAACGGTATGAGTGATTTGTTGACTGAAGTTGGGGATGCCTACGACATTAACATTAGGATTTTCAACAAATTACAGCACACCATTACCGGCTGGCCAGGAGGTAAGCCAAACGCAGACGACAGCAATAGACCGGAAAGAGCAAATCCTGCCAAAAAACGCGTACTTATTTTTAGTCCGCACCCAGATGATGATATCATCAGCATGGGAGGCACTTTCATGCGGCTTCAAAACCAAGGCCATGAAGTGCATGTAGCTTATCAGACTTCCGGAAATATAGCGGTAGCCGATGACGAAGCCCTGCGATTCTCGGATTTCGTGATCGATTACAACCGTTCTTTTGGTCTGGACAATAGAAAATCGGTTGAGATATACAAAAAGGCTACTGAGTTCATTAAGAACAAAAAGACCAGTGAAATAGACATTGAGGAAGTAAGAAACATAAAGGGTCTTATACGAAGAAGTGAGGCTAGGGCAACGAGTTATTACGTTGGACTTACGGACGAGCAGATACATTTTAACGATCTGCCCTTCTATGAAACCGGTACCATTGAGAAAAATCCTCCGGGAGAGGAAGATATTAAAATAACCATGGATTTGATCGAAAAAATTAAACCGCATCAAATCTATGCGGCGGGCGATTTGGCGGATCCACATGGTACCCATAAGGTGTGTTTGGACATTATTTTTGAGTCCCTAAAGCGACTTAAGACCAAATCCTACATGAAGGACTGTTGGTTATGGCTGTACCGTGGAGCATGGCAAGAATGGGATATAGAGGATATTGAAATGGCCGTACCAATGAGTCCAAGTCAGGTTTTGGCAAAGCGATATGGAATTTTCAAACACCAATCCCAAAAAGACGGAGTGGTTTTCCAAGGGTCGGATTCACGGGAATTTTGGCAACGAGCGGAGGACAGAAACAAGGAAACAGCGACCAAATACGATGAATTGGGATTGGCACATTATGCTGCCATGGAAGCATTTGTTCGCTACCATTACTAAGTGCCCAATATATTACAATACAAAAAGGCTGCCCACTGGGCAGCCTTTTTTATAGCATACATAAGTACTATTTAAAATTCTAATTCGAAGTACAAACTACTTGCTTCAATTTCTTCAGTAATATCTTCACCTTTTAATACCTCTCCCGAACTGTTCAACAGTTTTAGATTAAGTTTCCAATACCCGGTCATGGTCAAGGACAATTTCCCCTTATAAGATTTGGTAGCCGCATCATAGGTTAAATCTTCGTTGTTGGGAGAACTATGGTTACCCATCCCGGGCATACGAGGATCAAGTGTTACGGAATAGTTTTCAACACCGGGAAAGCTCATCATACTTTCCATTTTAAACAGCATGGCCTGTATATCGTTAACGGCAACTTCTGGATCGGTTGGTTCAACCATGGCCAAGATATACCTGACATCATCACTTCCCATAAATGCAGAAACTGTTTGTTTACCATCGCTTGGGGCAGTAACATCTATGGTTTCTGTCACTGAATATTCCTGCCCCTCTACCTCATAAGTAAAGGTTATGTCCCAATATTCATCGGCATTTCCAGGCATTTGAAATATGACGTATCCCTTTGTCACTGTGTTATAATCATTGGAAACAGCAAGTTCGGATTTTGGACATGAATGGTTCATACTCATCATATGCATTACGGGCATCCAAGTAATTTCAGGATTGGCAAAATAAGTGTCATCGGCATTATTTTTTATACGTACAAAAAGTTCATTGTATCCTGTGGTAAAACCTGTTTTACCTTCGGAATACAGCTCCAAACTATGGCCGTTGGCCTCAATATTTGTTAGCAAATTAAATTCGGCCATAGGATTTACATCAATTTTTGGTGTGTCGTCCCCATCAGAGGAACAGGATGATAATCCTAAAGCGGCTACAAAAGTTACTAGAATTAGTTTTATTGTTTTCATTACGTTTAATTTAATTAATTAATGGAATAAGAAAGTGTTAAAAAAAAGTTTCGCCCCATTCTTGGGATGTTTTTCCAATCGGTATAGGTGGAGTAGTATTCATCAAAAATATTCTCTACCCCAAACTTCGCGTACATGGAATCATTGTTAAATTTAAAAGTCTTGCCAAAGGTCAAGGAACAAATCATATAGGCCTGTGTTTGATCTTCTCCGAAATCCGGGTTATAGTTCACTTGTTTTCCTGCTCCGGTTATCCTTAGGGCAGCTGAAAATGACCTCTTATCAAATTGAAAACCAGATCTGTAAGAAAATGGACTTATAAAAGGTAAGTTGCCACCATTGTTGTCCGCACCACGATGATAGGAAATCAACCCGGACCATTTCAGTTCTGGCAAAATGGCGTATTCCATATCCAAGGAAGCGTTGAACAAATTGGCGTAATCCAGGTTCCTGTAGATCTTTACCCCTTCCGCCCCTATGGTCATTACACTAAGGGAAGGGTCAATTTCCCCAATAATATAATCGGCGATGTGGAAAAAATTGGCCTCGGCACTTAACTTAAACTTGGATTTTTCCCAAGAGATTTTGGTATTGGCCTCCATGGATTTTTCGTTGGCAAGTCCGGGATCCCCAATATAGTCGTGGTTATCAAAACTGTTGAACAAATAAAATCCATAGCCCTCGGTCACGGAAGGGGCCCTATCACCATAAGAAAGTCCCGCATTAAAATGCCACGGCATCCACATTTTATGCCATTGCCCTGAAATACTTTTTAGGAACCGAGTTTTGGATTTCTCCATCTCAGGATAAAAAATCTTTAGACTATTCAATCCAAATTCGTCCGCAACATTCTGGTTCTGAACTGTCAGCCTGGTCGCTAACTTAAGAAAACTACCATTTAGATCCAGCTCATCCTCCGCATAGACCCCACCGTTGGCGGTACGTACATCGGGCCAGGTGAGCATAAACATGGACAACTCGTTCGGGTCATTGGGATACATTGTCATTTCAGCCAAGGATTTGTTGTAATACCCATCTACCTTAAATAAAAATTGATGCTTTTTGGCCTGTAATGCTGCTTGGGAGTAAAAGCCATAGGTATCGCTCCAACCTGGCATATCCATGTGGATGGGTACATCTGGCCGTTTGGTATCGTCCATGACATGGGTTACCTTATTAAAATACATCTTGGATTTCCAGTTCGTTAAACTACCCCATAAAGCATCCTGCTCAAAACCTACAGATGCAATAATGGCCCTAGCTAAGGAAACATCCATAGTCAATGCAGGATAGCCCACATCCCTGGCCTCATCATAAATAAGACTGGCCGTCAATGCCTGATCTTCCGCAAGTTTATATCCGCCATTGGCCGAAACATTATATTTTTCAAATTGGGAGAACTCAACTTCTTCATCGCCCCCCGCAACATAATTTTCTGCCTTGCGATAAATAATATCGGTATCCACATAGAAATTGGAATCCGAATAATTAAATTCGGCCCCAACAACACTCATTTGGTTGTTGCTCTCAAAACCTGTTTCCACTCCACCATACAATCCCATTTCCTTAAAATTACCCCGGTCTAGCTCCAAATTAATGGCCCCACCAATGGTGTTTCCGTGTTCGGTGCCCTGCTGGCCCGAAGCTATATGAGCGCGTGATAAATTGGACACATCCACATAGGAAGTTACGGGATCCATCTTGTCGGTGCATGCACCAAAAATCCTCATTCCATCAATAGTTACCGAAAGCCGTTCCGAAAACATATTGTTCAGAGTTGGTTCCCAGGCATAAGCTCCACGTTTCACCATATCTACCTTTTTAGAGGATTCCAGATACTCGTCCAAGGTAGAGAGGGGTTTGGGCTGACGATGGTAATCCAAAGTCTTTCTGGCCGAAATAAGGATAACTTCGTCCAAATTGATCGTTATGATCGAATCCTTTGGCAAAACCAATTCCTGTGCACCAATGTTAATGGGAAAAATAAATATCCCCAACAACAACACCCAAATGTATATAGGTCTGCTTGTTTCCATAAGTATTGTGTATACCTTATGGGCACATTTAATAATGTTCATTTGATTTATTTAGATAATACAATTCCTTGAAAACGCCATGGCTTAACTAAGAATTTAGCTATCCATTGGCGATAATTGAATTATCCCAGTTCAGGTGGCTGTGCAATATCTGTAGTGTATAGGCCGGAAATCAAAGTTTGGATTCCCTTGTAATTATTTTGAACAGTACTATCGTATTCATTGACCGATCCAAGAACCAGTAATGGGTCGAAAGAAGAAATATACTGAATTTCCAAATTGAACCGTTTCCCCTCAAACGGATTTTTATCGCTTCCCTCCGATTCTTTGGCCAATTGTTTGGCAAGGTAACATTTACCATCACAATGCAAGGAAGGGGTATCCCTATTTTCACAAAGGTTTTCCACAATATAATCGTAATTTACCGCATATTCAGCTAAGGGCCAAAGTGGCTTTATCAGCATAATTATCGCAACAAATAAGATTAAATGTTTCATTATTAATTTTCAAATTGATGCAAGCTTCCATGACAAAAGACTGCAATATTTAAAATACAGCACAAATATAGTGCAAATTGTAAAGATAAAAAGATGACAATTGTCAGTTATTGGACCTATTTGTTTTTATTCAATTTAAATAAGCAATTATGTAACCAGTGTTACCTAATTTAATTTTTTGTTATCTAATTTTAAACCAAAATAAACCTTAAGTTTTTTTCATGGAGGATATGCTCTTTTACGATAGAATGCAATTTGCCTTTACTATCACCTTCCACTATTTGTTTCCACAACTTACCATGGGCCTCTCCCTGATCATCGTTTATTTTAAATGGAAATTCCTTAGAACGCGAATTGATCATTATAATGATGCAGCTAAATTTTGGATGCGGATCTTTGCCCTTAATTTTGCAATGGGGGTTGTTACCGGAATACCAATGGAATTTCAATTTGGGACCAATTGGGCCAAATTTTCCGAATTGACCGGTGGAATTATTGGGCAGACCTTGGCCATGGAAGGGATGTTCTCCTTTTTTCTGGAATCTTCCTTTTTGGGCCTATTTTTGTTCGGCGAGAAATTATTGGGACACAAATTACACTTTGTAACGGGTTTCTTGGTTTTTTTAGGTTCCTGGGCCAGTGGTTATTTAATAATAGCCACACATTCCTGGATGCAGCATCCTGTAGGATATGAAATATTGAGCAATGGCAAATTTGTATTGACTAATTTTGGTGCCTTATTCTCCAACCCTTGGCTCTTGCCCTCCTATTTACACAATCAGTTGGCCAGTTTGGTAACCGCATCTTTTGTAATGGCTTCTATAGGCGCCTTCTATATTTTGAACAACAAACACAGTAGTTTCGGGAAGCTATTTGTTAAGACCGGGGTAATATTTGGACTAGTGTCCTCTGTATTGGTAGCCTTCCCAACGGGCGATTGGGCCGCTAAAAATGTGGTGGAACATCAGCCTGTTACTTTTGCGGCCATGGAAGGATTATTTGAAACCCAGGATGGTGGATCGGAAATTGTTCTAATTGGGCAGCCCAATGTGGTCGACAAAAAATTGGACAATAAAATTGCTGTCCCCAATATACTTAGTTTTTTAACCTACAAAAAATGGGATGCAGAAGTAAAAGGATTGAACGAATTTGAACCGGAAAACTACCCCACCAATATTCCTGGATTATATTATGCCTATCACATAATGGTAGGACTGGGCACCCTATTTATAGGGATAATGGCGGTGGGAGCCTTTCAGTTATGGCGCAAAAAATTATACGGTACCAAATGGATTTTGTGGTCCCTGCTATTCTTCCTGCCCTTTCCTTATATTGCCAATACCACTGGTTGGTATACCGCGGAATTGGGGAGGCAGCCTTGGTTGGTATATAACCTATTGCGGACTTCCGAAGGAATTTCCCCTACGGTATCCTCTGGAAATACTTTGTTTACCTTATTAGGATTTATTGGATTATATCTATTGTTGGGAATGCTATTTTTGATACTCGTAGGTAAAATTATAAATAAAGGACCTGTAACCGCTGAAGCTTAAATATGGAATTATTCTGGTACGTTGTTTTAATGAGTATGTTGGCCATCTATGTAGTTTTGGATGGTTATGATTTTGGAGCGGGAATAGTACATTTATTTTTCGCGAAAAAGGAACAGGATAAGAAGGCCATTACCAATGCCATTGGCCCTTTTTGGGATGCCAATGAGGTCTGGCTCATCGCTTCGGGAGGCGTTCTTTTCTTTGCCTTTCCTACCTTATATGCCTCTTCCTTCAGTGGGTTTTATCTGCCGCTGATCATGATTCTTTGGCTACTGATCTTTAGAGCGATAGGTTTAGAACTCAGAGGTCAGATCCATAACAAATTATGGGAGGCGGTCTGGGACAAGGCCTTCGGAATAGCTAGTTTCCTCTTGGCCCTGTTCTTTGGAATTGCCATGGGCAATGTTGTTAGGGGCGTAAATTTGGGAATGGTGGAAAATGGCATCTCAGCCCACGAAGCCCACTATTTTTTTCTCCCCTTATGGAATCCTACTTTTAGTCCAACGGCAGCACATTTGGGCATTATAGATTGGTTTACCATTTTACTGGGGCTGGTAGCGGTGGTCATCCTAACCATCCATGGCGCCAATTGGATAATCTACAAGACCAATTCGGACCTCAACAATAAATTAAGAACCGTTATTTTTAGACTCAATTTCGTCCTGCTCGCTTTGGTAATCCTCTCTCTTGTGGTGTGGCATGTGATAGCTCCAAAGCCCTTTCATAATTTTATTGAATCACCATGGCTGTGGATTTTTCCGCTTTTGACCCTGATTGGGCTATCCGGACTTTTTCTAATAAAGACCTTTAAAAAGGATGGGACAGGATTTATTTTTTCCTCCCTATTTATCCTTGGAGGTTTTGCCTCCACCGCGGCGTCTATTTTTCCAAAGCTGTTGCCATCGACCAATACGGTGAATCCGGCATTGACCATTTACAATGTTGCAGCAGACGAATACGGCCTTTCAGTAGGTATATATTGGTTTATAATCGCCCTAATCCTTCTAATTGCCTATATATTTATTCAATATAGGGTATTCAAGGGAAAAATGGACGATATAGGCTACGGGGAACATTAGTATTAAAAACCCCTCGACCCCTATTAAAAAAACGGAATAATTATTTATTTAGGATAAATTTGTCCGAAATAAGAATAAGCATTATATTTGTAACGATTTAATATAGTATCAATATGTTTTCAAAGGCCTGCGAGTACGGAATTAAAGCTACCATATACATAGCTGTAAAATCTATGCGGCAAGAGCGTGTAAGCCTTAAAGAGATAGCGGAAGAGGTAAATTCCCCCGTGGCATTTACCGCAAAAATATTACAATCCTTGGCTAAGAGTGGGATTATCGATTCCCATAAAGGCCCTACAGGAGGATTCCAGATCGATGAATCTAAAATAGATACCATTAAATTACATGATATAGTACATGCCATAGACGGTGACAAAATATTTGTTGGCTGTGGTCTGGGTCTGGAACAATGTGATGCCAGCCAACCCTGTCCTGTCCATGAAAAATTTGTGGGTATCAGGGACAATCTAAAGATTATGCTTCAAAACACCAGCCTTTATGAATTGGCCACAGGACTCGATATTGGTCTAACCCACCTAAAAAGATAAAAATTTATCCTAAATAAAAGGTATTAAACCTCAGGGCAAGCCCTGAACCCAATAATAGGAATCGACCCAAGGGTCGAGGTATTGAACCTAGATCCCGCCGAAAAAGGCGGGATTAGTTCAACTTACAATTTTCAGTGCGTCTTACTGACTTCTCAAAATTGAGTTTCACTAATAAAAGATAAAAAGGTATTAAACTCTTTAAATAAAAAACGAACGAACCATGTTGTCAATAATAACATCACATAAATAACAATCCGTCCATGTTAAACATTACCAACAAATTAGTCGAAAAATACCACTCCCTTGGGGAAAATCCCGACACCTATCTGGAGGGCCTACTTTATGCCAAACCCATTACCTATTGGGACTATGTAGAAGTAGAGACCCTGCTTTCCCTTCAAAGACCGCGGACCAATTTTAAGGATGAGTCCATTTTTATAATGTACCATCAGGTAACCGAATTGTACCTGAAGATGATGCTGCATGAATTAAAGCAGATAGTAGATGAAAAAATACCTACCACGGCCTTTCTCATTAATAAAGTGGACCGACTTATACATTACACCTCCATGCTGATCAATTCCTTTGATATCATGAAGGTAGGAATGGACTATGAGGATTACAATACCTTTCGCAAAACATTAACCCCAGCCAGTGGTTTTCAATCCGCGCAATTCCGGTTTATTGAACTGCATTGTACCTCCTTGGTAAACTTGATTGGCCATAGATTTAAAAAAGAAAGTTCCAACAATCCAGATTTAAGGGAATGTTTTGAACATATCTATTGGAAAGACGCCGGAACAGATCCCAATACCGGCAAAAAGACCTTGACACTTCAACTGTTTGAGGAAAAATATCTTTCAACGTTGACGGAAACAGCCAAAACAGTAATGGGCAACACCCTGGAAGACAAGTTGGACCAACTGCCCTATGTCCCGGATGCACTTAGAAACAGACTTCGCACCTTCGACAAGCTTTACAACCTGGATTGGCCCATGGTCCATTTGAGCACTGCCGAACACTATTTGGATAAAAAAGGGGAAAACAAGCAAGCCACTGGTGGTTCGGATTGGAAAAAATACCTCCATCCAAAATATCAGCAACGTAAATTCTTTCCAAGTTTATGGACAGAAACCGAAAAACAAAATTGGGGAATAAATCATAAAAATGAACATTATGGAAGTATTGAACAAGCCACAATTGACGCACCTTGAGGTGGGTGAAAAACTTAAAATATTGCAAATTAAGTCCTTGGCAAACATGGGTATGCCAGAACACAGCAGTTCACATGAAGCGGTCATTGTTGTCCAGGAAGGTAAGGCAATACTTAAGACCAAGGATACAGAATATGTATTGAAAAAAGGGTCTACTATGTTGATTCCGGCAGGATTGGAACATAGTCTAACCGTATTAAAGGATTTTAAAGCAGTTGCCGTTATGGCGACCGATTCAATTATAAATTTTAAAAAATAATCACTATGGAAAACTTAATGACCAAAAATATTGGTGAAATAGTAGCAGAAAACTACCGTACGGCTCAAGTATTCAAAAATCATAAAATAGATTTTTGTTGTAAGGGCAACCGGAGTATTGTAGAAGTGGCCGAAAAAAATAAGCTGGACGCCCATCTACTTTTACAAGAAATTGAAACAGTGCAGCATCAGACCAATGATGGCAATATCGATTTTAAAGCCTGGCCCTTGGATCTATTGGCAGATTATATAGAGAAAAAACATCATAGATATGTTGAGGCACAAATACCTATTCTAAATCAATATCTGGCCAAACTATGTAGAGTACATGGAGATCGGCATCCGGAGCTTTATGAAATTACGGAGCATTTCAATAAAAGTGCTGGAGAACTGGCCATGCACATGAAAAAAGAGGAACTCATCGTCTTTCCTGCCGTACGCAAAATGATACAGAGCAAACAATATGGCAATGCATTGGCAGAACAACATTTTGGCACTATTCAAAATCCCATACAAATGATGATGATGGAGCATGAGAACGAGGGGGACCGATTTAGACTTATAGAGGCGTTGAGCAATAACTATACTCCACCTGCCGATGACTGTAATACCTATAGAGTAACGTTTTCACTACTCCAGGAGTTTGAAGAAGATCTACATAGGCATATACATTTGGAGAACAACATTCTCTTTCCAAAAGCCATTGCTTTGGAAAAAGAATTAAGCGCTTAAAGGTTACCAAAAAAACCTACAACTATATCCCAGATCTGCCCAATTTTGTAGGCAATTAGGTACGGCATAATATTTCAAGAATCTCCCCCCGCCGTGCCTCATTGACCTACTTGGCTCCAGAACAATCGAGTATAGATCAATAATTGAACGACCTTAAAAATTGGCCTTAACTATACAAAAACAAGTTGATATGAAAGTTAAACCTATAAAAAGACATAAAGCCATACAACCCTTGAGCAGGGAACACCATCAAGGTTTGTTGTTGTCATGGAAAATTAGGACCGGTCTTTCCAAAGGAGTATCTACAGATCGGATAAAGACCTACGCCGATTGGTTTTACAAAACCTATTTGATCCCCCATTTTGAAGAGGAAGAAAAACACCTCTTCCCAATACTCGGAAACAACAACATCTTGATAAAAAAGGCCATTGCACAACACCGGAGATTGGATCGCCTTTTCAGTAACACTTCCGAATTAAAAAAGTACCTAAACCTTATAGAGGAAGAACTGGAACAACATATACGATTTGAAGAACGGGTACTGTTCAATGAAATTCAGAAGGTGGCTACCGAACAACAATTACAATTCATTTTAGAACATCATAACGAAAGTAAATTTTTTGAAAGTTCCGCCGATAGGTTTTGGGAATAACACTAAAACATGATGATTATGAGACTTTACAATCAATTATTAAGCGAATTTAAAAGGCAACAAACAGGGTATTCTACCATCGCCATTATTGGCCAAAGTTGTATTGGATCTGTTGCCGCCATGGTAGTACTTATGAACCACATGCCTGCCGGAATCAAATTGACCTTGCTTTTTCTGGTAACTATTTTTTGTATGGCCTATAACAGTGCCGTTTTGGCCAGATTAAGTGCCAAAACTATGTTTAACCTATTAGTTTTGAGCGTCCTTTTCAGTGTCTTGACCATTGTAGGGATTCTTATTTAATAATAAATGAAGCAGGAACCCTACACTTTTAATTATATAGACGAATTTGGGCACACCCAATCTGCTACTTGTAGGCGAAATGAATACCACAGCCTCATGGAACTACTTTTTGACAAATATTTGGAGGAATGGGGAGATTGTAAAGGTAGGGCATGGTGCGGAACATGTCATATAAAAATTCTTGAGGGTACTTTAAGTTCAAAAGTGCTGGGTGATGAAAAACAGACCTTATGCCGACTAAAGGACACCTCCCCTGAAAGTAGATTGGCATGTCAAATTCCAGTAAATGCGGAGTTACATAATTTGGTTTTTAAAATAATAACGGAAAATGATTTCGGATTAAAATAATCTGGAAACATGTAAGCAAAAGATATAATGGTCTGCATGTGTAAGCAGCAAGGGTTGCAAACGCCTATAGTAAGCGGCCAATTATTGTAAAATACAAATTCTGCGGACTACCTTTACAGTATTCCCTGAGCTATTAGATTAAACTTATGTTGTTAAAATCGGAAATAAAGGAGAGAAAGGATGTGAACCTATTGGTGGTTAGTTTTTATGCCAAGATTAGGGAGCACCAAATATTGGGGCCCATTTTTAATGGCATAATCAAAGACTGGGACAGCCACTTGGAATTACTGACCGATTTTTGGGAGAGTCAATTACTCTTAAAACGAAAATATTTAGGCAACCCTATTGCCGTTCACCAAGAGGTGGACAAGAAAATGAACCATAATATTACCCCGGAACATTTTGGACTTTGGCTGAACGAATGGTTTGCCACTATTGATGAGCTTTTTGAAGGGGAAGTGGCATCGATTGCCAAAAATAGGGCCCAGAAAATGTCCACAATGCTTTACATGAACATTTATCAACACAGGGCCAGGAACAATTAAGCTTGCATCTTAATTCGATTGCCTTTATAAGGCCATAGGACCAATATCACTGCCATAGGTATCAATAAACTTCCGCCGGCCAGGAGTTTTGAATAATCTTCGAACAGAGGCCAACCCAACCATGCGGCCATCCCCCTATAAAACATAAGGCCTTCAGTGAGGAGAAAACCACCCAAATACATTGCAAGGGCCATCCTGGTCAGTTTTGTCAATCCAAAAAATTCCAAAAAGAAAAATATGGCCACACTAATGACTCCCAAAAAGGTCCAATGTAAATAGCCAATAGTAAAATCCAACACCGTGGCGGCCAAATTTGCAAAGTAGGGCCAAGCGGTAAGCCATTGCAAAATCATTTTAACCAGCAATAGGAAGGCTACCAACTTTAAAATATTAAACTGAAATGGGGACAGGGCCGACTTGAATACCACCCTATTTCCAAGGCAGATGTTTATCAGAATACCGTAGCCTATTAGCTGTAAAAAAGCGCCCAATCCACCCAAAATATAATATATCAATTCAGGTCCTGTCCAGAGGGTAGACAGAAAAAAGCTGAGGATTATACCTAGGACCGTAGTCCGGAAAAAGTACCTAAATGTCTTAGTGGAAATATTAATTTTAAGGTGTTCCATCAAATAAAAAAAAAGTCCCATAAGTGCCAAAATCATCCATCCGTTGTACTGAAAGTGCAAGTAGAAGTAGATAGCCAATCTATACCATATGGATTCAGGTCCCAAAACCGTCATAATGGCACCTAAAGACCAAGGTCCAATACTAGAGCCTATCATGAACCACAGGGCATATTTCACACAGATATAGGCCTTGGTCCCTTTTAACGATTGGGGCGCGTGCTTTATAAAAAAAACGGAAAACCAATAGGAAGCCAAAAGGAATAAAGTGGAGAATATTATGGAAAACAGAGCATACCCTTGAAACGGAAAGGACAACAACATCCCTAGCAAACAGAGCTGTGTAAACCAGAAAATCCGACGATAACTCTTTTCCAAAAGCTGCTTGTCCAAAAAAAGATGGTACAACAAGGTGGTAAGTGCAATATACACCCAGCCCAAAAGTGCTATATGGGAATGTGTATGCACTATAAACCGATAATTGATGGGCATTGGGGCAACTACAAAGGTCCGCAATAAAACACCTAGTAGGGCAGCCAATAAAAAATAGCCTAGGGATACTTTAATATGGGTTTTGACAACTATCACGCAATATCATGGAATTCAGCTAAAGGTACTATTAAAAATCTTTTCTTTTGGCTACATAGGCCAAGCGCCAAACAGGGATAACTGTCCAAAGGAACAGCATAAAAATTGACATAAATAGTCCCATATTAGTCCCAAAAAACTGCTTAAAAATAGCTCCTGTGTACCCTAAAAGAGCCGAAATATCGAGTTTTAACAAAATTAAAGTCCTGGATAGGTCTATAGGATTAAACATGGTCGCAATCAAGGAAAGGTTATCCAAGGGGTACTCCTCAAAAACAATCAATGACATTAGAAAGAGTCCGTCATAAATTACCGCCAAAAACAACCAGGCCAGGACGGCATACCCAAAACCTTTTATCTTATTTTCATTGGAAAGGGCAATATTAAAGGCGACTGCAGTAAAGATCAGCGTTAAAAACGCACCCGTTATCAATAGTAGCGAAAAATCCCAAATGGCATTACTTTGGAACAGTCCATACAATGCAAAAGGAATACCCAGGCCCAATACCAAGCTCAGCGTCAACGAACCGGCAACCCCAAAATATTGGCCCAGAAAAATGGATGACCTTTTAATAGGTTGTGCCAAAAGGAGTTCTGTAAATTCCTTGGAATTATAAAAGTACATGACTCCAAATATGGTCCCGATAAGGGGTACCAGAACAATGATAACGTTCATTAAGGTTATAACCGCCTTGGAGAGCTCATTGTTCAAAAACAACAGTACAAAGCCCAACAACAGATAAAACAGAAAATAAACGTAACTCCAACGGCTACGCATTAGATCGTAAAAACTATATTTTAATATCTTAATCATGGTTGTTGTGGGTTGATATTGCCGCAATGGCATGTTCAAAATTGCTTTGTCCGGTTTTGGTCTTTAATTCCGCAATGCTGCCCTTAAAGTAAATTTTACCTTCAAGCAGGTATACGATCTGGTCGGAAACCTCTTCTACAAACTGCATAATATGGGAGGTGATCAAGAAAGTCTTTCCTTTTGCCTTTTCCTCAAAAATAAGCTCCTTGAGACGGATCAGTGATAAGGGATCCAAACCATTGGTGGGTTCGTCCAAGATAATCAAGGGACTGTCGAACATAAAGGTCAGTACAATATTTACCTTTTGTTTGGTTCCCCCGGAAAGGTTGCTCAATTTTTTATCCAGAAAAGGCTCCAATCCAAACAGACCGATCAATTTTTGTTCGTCGCTCGGTTTTTGCCTAATATCCTTTATCATGGCTATTAATTCCTTGACCTTGAGGTTTCCTGGGAAATTGGCAATTTGCGGAAGGTAATTTATGTCTTGGCGATACTTCCATTTATTTCTAACAAGTGAATCCATTACGGATATAGTTCCTTTATTGGGAATTACCATCCCCAGCACTGTTTTGATCAAAGTTGTTTTACCGGAACCATTAGGTCCCAGGATAGCAAAAATACCGCCTTGGTCTATAGTGAGTTCCAATCCTGCCAATACCACATTTTTACCAAATTTCTTATGCAGGCTTTCAACGTGTATCATTTAATTTTTTTCATTAAGGGTTTTGCATCAACTAATTCGTCCGGGGTAAAAACAGGGGATACTTTTTCTGAAAAATCTATAATATCCATAAATAAACTGCGAAGTAATATAATAGTTTCGGGGGTTCTGTTCACGATATAGGAAAATAATTTTACCGGCCTGTAGGGAATATCGCCAGTACCGTTCCTGTCCAGATCATAACCTGTATAATCGCTCCAATAGTTTTCGTCGAAAATATTATCGTTTAAATTGCTATTGTAGGCCAGATCAAAGGAGTTGTACATAAAATTATTATGAATAAAAGTATTGGTATAACAGGCACCACGTACCTTAATGGCCCATCCATTTTTAATGAAATTATTTTTTGAATAATTTATCCTATTGGACCCTTCAATGCTGATCCCTACCGTATTCTCCTCAAAGGTATTGCCTATAATTTCCGCATCATTTATCTCTTTTAACAACACCCCAAAGGAGGTGGTACCCCAATTTTTTCTAAATGTATTGCCCAGCATTTTTATCCTTTTGGAAAACATGACCGCAACCCCTGCCCCATTGTTTTCAAAGGTATTGTCCTTATAAATGTCATCATTGGAAAACATAAAGTGCAAGCCGTAACGAAGGTTGTCCGAACTGATATTGTTCTCTATAGTGATATTATCCGAGAACTCCAGGTAGATACCGTCCCTTACGTGTTGAACAATATTACGCTCCACCACTATATTCTGTGAATACCATAACTGTATGCCATTCCCCGAATTGTATTCGTCCACTGCATCCCCGATTATCTTATTGTGATATACCTTTCCGTTTTTGCTCTTCTCCAAATAAATACCAAAAAATAGCTTTTCCAGCACCACATTCTGAATTAAAAAGTTTTCGCTCTGCACCACCCTGATAGCGGCATAATCTGCCGTATAACTGGTGCCAACATTTATGATGAACAGGCCGTCTATGGTAACATTGTCCGAAATTATGGTTATGATCTCCCCCTGATCCTCACCATCAATTACAGGATAGTTTTCCCCAATAATGGTCAAGGGTTTGGTTACTTGGATATTGAATTCCTTATAGGTTCCTTTTTTGATCAACAGTGTATCAAAATCGGTCGCTAGGGCTACGCCCCCCTTTATAGTTTTCACCTCACAGGATCCGCAGACCGTGATGGTCCCTGCCCGTAAATGATTACCAAACAGCAATAATAGAAAGCAGAAAAGTGCCCTTATCCTTCCCATCATCTAATGATCAGAAATTTGGAATTTTCTTCGGCGGATACCCAATGCGGCACGTTTTTGGGAAAACTAAAGTGTTGTTGACCACTTATGAAATAGGATTTACCATTGATATGAAAGATTATCTTTCCTTCCAAAACAATCAATTGGGCGTCCGTAGGGGCGGTATGTTCCGGGAAAATGGCATCCTTTTCCAAGCTAATGTTCAATATTTCCAAGGCTTCTGTTTTTACCAATTTATTTACCTGAAGTTTCTTGTATTCCTGATTTTTTATCTCATCGTTAACGGTGTACATAGTCATTGTTATTTTAGGCTAAATATTTCCAAGCGCATCGCAATGGCATAAGAAAAATATAAGCCTGTTCTTGATTACCTTCCAAGGCAAATCCCTGGACTGTTTTATGGATGTCTATAAGTTAAATCTTAGTTTCAACTGTTCCCATGTCAATAGGTCCCCCTCAAACGTCAATAGTGCATCCACTGCCGCCTGCTCTGTCTTAAAGGCTGTTAAAAACTCCCCCATGGGGCTGGGAATACGCTCGCTGATCATATAGGTAGCTTTAGTTGCATCGATCAGTTCCCCTGGTTGATTGTAATCGTTTACCAAAAAAAGAGCTACTTGTTTCTTATCTATATCCTTCAGGTGATTCAACATACATTCACTTGAATCGAATTTAAAGACCTTGCCTTTGTCCGTAACAATTTCAGCTGCATGTTGCCGGTCCACAATGGTCATACTACAAAAATGACATCCATCGTTTCCATAGGCAATGGGCTGAGGACCAACATTGCAAGAAGATGCCATCAATAAAAACAAAAACACAACTATTCTGTAGTTTACCATATCTAAAATTTATGCAGCTACCGCTTTTTTTGATTGCTGTTTTACCCTTAATCCCTTGCCCTTCCAGCCAAGATAGGATGCTAGCAATGTAAGTGACATTCCAACAAACATCATATAGGCACCAATACTTGGAAGGGAGGTTACATCAAAATTCAACATTTTTTGATATCCCAACAAGGGTGGCTTATAGGTCATAGGCGTTCCATCCTCATTGACTACTTTAATAATGGCATGTGGATCTAAGTTGGAACCATAATCTGTAAGCCACTCATTAAAGTCGTACATCCCCAATACTCCTAAAACGGACATCAGTAAAAACCACCCTAGAAACCATTTAAAATCCACCTTTCCAAAAAATCCCAATAGCCCTATTAGTACTCCAAGGACTACCATTCCAATAATCACCTTGGGAAAAATATCAAATTCCCACATTTCCCCAGATTTTGGTATGGTTTTCATTCCAATATAGTGATTTAATCCGTCTATATTCTGTAAATCAAATTCAGAGACCCCTTCTATTCCCGAAATATGAATATTCATGCCCAATGGTTCTGGATATTGAGGTGCCCCCAGCATAATGTTCCACAAGGGAAAGGCAAACAATCCTAATAAAAATAATGGGCCAATGATCATTATTATACTTGCATTTTTCATTTCTTATCCTCCTTTTATTATTTACAAATTGAACAATGTATTGGATGGTTGTCCTTTTCTTCAACTTGTTAAAAAAGCGGGCAGTTTCTTAAACCAGACCCGCTTTTTATCTTAAAAACCAATAATAAGTAATCTTAATCGCCTAAGGACCAAGAAAGTTCTATATTGGAATTTGCTGGTGAAACTCTAACATAGCCCTGCATCTCTTGGTGAAGTGCGGAACAGAAATCGGTACAATAGAACGGCCATACCCCAACTTGTTTAGGCTCCCAAATTATTGTCTTGGTCTGACCTGGCATTACCAACAATTCCGAGGTGTTGGCACCTATCACAGCAAAACCGTGTGGTACATCAAAGTCCTGTTCTTGGTTCGTTATATGGAAATATACCTTGTCGCCAACCTTGACCCCTTCAATATTATCCGGGGTAAAATGACTTCGTATGGTGGACATGTATATATGTACATCTTTTCCATCACGGACAACCCTGGCATCAGCGGCGCTCAAAGTAGCGTATGGGTGTTTGTTTTCTGCCAATTTATAGATTTTTTGCGATTTAGGCGCTAGGATCTCAGCAGGGATTCCTGCGGCATAATGAGGCTCCCCATGAGTAGGAAAATCATAGATAAGTTCCATTTTACCCCCTGAAATATCATATAATTGGGCAGAATGTTCCAATTCTGGACCTGTGGGCAGATATCTATCCTTGGTAATCTTGTTCATGGCTACCACATATTTACCAAAAGGCTTTCTGGAATTACCACCAGGTATCATTAAATGGCCCACGGAATAGTAGGTAGGTTTTCTATCGATAACTTCCCAAGTTCCCAGTTTCCACATCACCACCTCCGAAGAGATAAAGAAGGTAGTATAGGCATTACCTTCGCCATCAAACTCGGTATGCAATGGTCCAAGACCACCACTTTTTACAGTTCCGGCAAGTACATCCTCAAATTTTAGGATAGGAATACCATAGGCTTCTCCATCAAACTTTTTACCCTCAATGGCAGCGATCATTTTATCAAAAGAGTGTACTGTTAAATCTGCCGATAACTTTCCGTTACCAATAATATATTCACCAGAAGGATCTACATCACAACCGTGGGGAGATTTTGGAGTGGGCAAGAAAAACACCGCTCCAGGTACTTTAGTAGGATCTACAGTAAGTACTTCTTTTCTCATAACAGAGGTTGCAGTATGGGTATGCTCATCATATACGTTATGAGCATAATTTGTTGGCATTTTGGTACCTCCTCCATTGTTTACGTATTCTTCAATTTTTTTCCAGTTTATAGCCGCAATAAAATCCTTATCATTTTGAGATGCGTTAACCTCTAAAAGTGAGTTGGCCTCTTCCGTATTATAAGTGGTGAAGAAGAACCAACCATGAGATTTTCCACGTCCAGGATGTGATAGATCATAGTTAAACCCAGGCATAAGTATTTGGAATTTAATATCCATATGGCCATGTTCAGGATCTACACTAATAAAGGACAGGGCTCCTTTAAAATTGCCCTTGTATTCCTTAATTGGCATATCGGCTTGGGGAACGGGTACCGAAAAACGGGTTCCTGCAACTACATATTCGGTGTTTTCGGTAATGAAAGACGAACTGTGGTTACCGGCACTATTGGGTACCTCTATGATTTCTTCTGTTTCAAAGGTCGTAAGGCTTATCCTTGCAATCCTTGGCGTGTTATTTCCGTTTATGAATATCCATCTTCCGTCCAATTCTCCATTGGTTTGACTAATATCGGGGTGGTGGGAGTCATCCCAAGGCACAAAACCAAAAGAGGTATTCAACATTGGTTTGGTCTCCTCTGAATAGCCATAGCCAGAGGTCGCGAATTGAGAGAATACGGGGATTTCCTTGAACATACGTCCAGAAGGCAGACCATAAACTGTTAAGTTGCCACTATATCCACCGGACATAAAAGCGTAAAATTCGTCATGTTCCCCAGGGGCCACATAGACTTTTTCGGCATTGCTTGAATTTAATGCTCCTGAAGAACCTTTACCTTGATTGCCGTTACCGCAGCTAGTCAATAGCGCAGCAAAGCTCAAGAGTCCCAAAACTAAATAGGTATGCTTTTTCATTATTTTTGATTTAATTGATTATTGAGTTTTATAATTATTCTGTTGGGGGCAACATGACCTTGTCTACCACATGTACAATCCCATTGCCAGCTGGTATACTGGCCAAAATTTTTGCACCACCTACCAAAACATCATCCCCTACTACCTCAACAGTAACGTTCTGATCATTGGCCTGCCCCAATTTTTTAAAATTCCTTAAAAAATCCTTGCTGTAATTGCCCGCGGTAACGTGGTACTTTAAAATATTGGCCAAAGCATCTTTGTTCTCCGGCTTTAAAAGGTCTTCCACAGTGCCTTCCGGTAGTGCGGCAAAAGCCTCATTGGTCGGGGCAAATACCATTAACGGTCCAGCATTCACCAGCACGTTTTCCAATTCCGCAGCTTGCACTGCTGCCACTAAGGTGGTATGGTCAGGCGAACCTATGGCAATCTGAAGAACATTAGGTGTGGAAACGTCATCAGTGATAAAGGCCTGGCCTTGTTTTTCAACTTCCTCCGTTACGGTATTGTCCTGGGTTGGACTCGCTGCCTTCTTTAGCTCGTTTTTACAACTGAACAAAAGGCCCAGCATTAGAAACGATAAAATCCATGATTTTAAATTGGTTGTAGTGAACATAGTGCTATGTATTTATTATTATAAGGTTCTAAAGTATTCCAATACCGCTCTGGCCTGTTCTTCGGTAAGACCTTGATTGGCCATTGGAGCTCCATTGAATTCAGCCAGCAATGCTTTTGCCAATGGATCTTCTTTTACCATAACCTCAGGATTTAAGATCATGTTCATGACCCATTCCGGGCTACGTCTTTCCAAAACACCTTTTGGGGCCGGCCCTATGAATTTTTTATCTACCCTATGACAGGCCAAACACATTTGATTGTAAATTCCTTCCCCTTTTTTAGCCATTTCCTGATCTACTTCGGCTGACAAGGTTAATGATGTTATAGGTCCTACTCCCTTGTTGGTCAAATCCACGGTCTCAGAGGGTTTCGCATCTGTTGCCGCTGGAGCCGGTGCAGGTTGTTCCGTTGTGGTTTTTGCCCTGTCTACACTAAAGCCTTCTTTTTTCTTTTCTTCCTTACCTCCACAGCTCATCATCAACACTGAAAAAAGAACTGCGCTACTTTTTAAAATTATTTTCATCACTTTATTTTTATTTGTTGTTTATAGGTCGTTTTTAACTATTCGTAATACTGATATTGATTGTTGTTGCTTAGAAAGATGTATACATAATTTGTGATTTTTAACAATTTATTGGGACAAAATTAGCTTGGGACAGAAACAAAAAATATGATAAAAATCATATTAAAGGATAAAAACATCTTTTTATCCTTATTTTTTAAACAATTAGATAGTTCCCATTGCCCTTCTACATTAAATTATCCATTCACAAGAAATAAGATATTGATTATCATCAGAATGCACCATTCATAATTCAAAACCAATAATTTCCGATTAATAGGAAATAGTCCTGACTTCTTTGCCTTTTAAATCTTTTACATATCTTAGTAAAAGCACTTCAATGAAAAGGTTGATCCTATTGGTCCAGATAATTTTAAGGGCCATTTCAATGTACTTTCAATGTTAAAATTGAAGGCCCAAAAAAGGGATATAATAAGATTTGCTATCAGGTTAAATGGCCTATTGCCATTTTACATTGAACTGAAATTTTTAGGTCCTTTATTTTTTGATTATTAATCAGGTCCATGGTCGTATCAAAATAAGACTGTGCCCAATTGAGAACCCTTATTTTATGGCCAACTACGATATTGTTATCGATAATGAAAAATTCATTTTAAATCCAACGGATATAGCCTCCTTGGATATTGTTCCAATAGGCAACCATCAATTTCATGCCCTTAGGAACAACCATTCCTATAAGATCAAAATCTTGAATACCGATTTTGCCAATAAATCTTTGACCATAGAGGTAAATGGGAATAGTTATAAAATGGTCCTGGCAGATGAATATGATCAAATGGTCCAAAAAATGGGATTGTTGACTACCAAAACTCATAAAATAAACAATATTAAGGCCCCCATGCCCGGGCTTATAATAGATGTCATAGCATCAAAAGGGCAGAAAATAGCACCGGGGACACCATTAATCGTGTTATCGGCCATGAAAATGGAGAATATCATCACTTCCCACGGGGAAGGCGTTATAAAAAGTATAAATGTCAAGGTGAACGATACTGTTGACAAAGGACAGTTAATCATTGAAATGGAATAGCCTTAATATGGAGATAAAAAAAATATTGGTAGCCAACCGGGGAGAAATAGCGCTGCGCATCATGCGGACGGCACGAAAGATAGGTATAAAAACAGTAGCGGTCTATTCTGATGCCGATAGGGAGGCTCCCCATGTACGATTTGCCGATGAAGCGGTCCACTTGGGCAATTCGCCTTCCTCAGAATCCTATTTGAACATGGACAAAATTGTGAAAGCAGCCCTAAAAACCAAGGCCCAAGCGATACATCCAGGGTACGGTTTTTTAAGTGAGAATGCCGTATTTGCCCAGCTGGTAGCCGATAACGGAATTACTTTTATAGGCCCTAAACCCCATGCCATAAAGGTTATGGGCAATAAATTAGCAGCCAAAGAGGCAGTAAAGACTTACAATATTCCCATGGTACCCGGAATTGAAGAGTCCATTACCGATATTTCCCTAGCCCAGAAAATTTCCGCAGAGATAGGGTTTCCGATTTTAATTAAAGCCTCCGCAGGTGGCGGTGGCAAAGGAATGAGGGTAGTGCAACAGCCATCGGAATTACCGGAACAAATGGAACGTGCCATCAGCGAGGCCAAGGCAGCTTTTGGGGACGGTGCCGTATTTCTGGAAAAATACATTGAATCTCCCCGGCATATAGAAATCCAGGTATTGGCCGATACTTATGGCCACATTATCCACCTATTTGAAAGGGAATGCAGTATACAAAGAAGACATCAAAAGGTGGTGGAAGAGGCTCCTTCCTCCATATTGACTCCAAAAATAAGAACAGCCATGGGAGAAGCTGCCATAAAAGTAGCCAAGGCCTGTGATTATGTAGGGGCAGGAACGGTAGAATTCCTCTTGGACAGCGATAAAAACTTCTATTTTCTGGAAATGAATACCCGCCTGCAGGTTGAGCATCCAGTAACAGAGTTAATTACCGGTATAGATTTGGTGGAACAACAGATCAGAATTGCCAGAAATGAAAAGCTGGCATTTTCACAGCACGATTTAAGTATAAAGGGACATGCCCTGGAGGTTAGGGTCTATGCCGAAGATCCATTGGACAATTTTCTGCCCAGCATAGGCACTTTGGAAATCTATAAGCGCCCAAAGGGCAAAGGAATAAGGTTGGATGACGGTTTTGAGGAAGGCATGACCATACCCATTTATTACGACCCCATGCTGGCCAAGTTGATTACCTATGGTAAGGATAGGGAAGAAGCCATTCAACTAATGATCGGTGCCATATCGCAGTACAAGATAAGGGGAATATCCACTACCCTGCCCTTTGGAAAATTTGTTTGTGAACACCAAGCCTTTACCTCTGGAAAATTCGACACCCATTTTGTTAAGAATTACTACACTCCGGAACTGTTGCAACAACAATATTCAAAGGAGCGCGAAATGGCGGCCATGGTGGGATTGAAACTTTTTTTGGAACACCAGGACAAACTTAAGGTTCCCAATAGTGAAAACTCCAAGTGGCCCATGAAACGAACCAACCCATAAGCACCAAATAGGACCAATAGTCTAAAATGGCATAAAGCATTATTTAATGAAGGATAGAATTAAAAAACTCGAAGATAAAATTGCCCAGGCTCAATTGGGTGGCGGCCAAAAACGCATTGAAACCCAACATTCGAAAGGCAAGCTTACCGCCCGTGAGCGAATTCATTTTCTATTGGACGCAGGTTCGTTTGAAGAACTCGGTGCACTGGTAACCCATAGGACCAAAGACTTTGGTATGGGCAAGCAGATTTTTTATGGGGATGGTGTAGTCACCGGATATGGAACCATCAATGGGAGACAGGTCTGTGTTTTCGCCCAGGATTTTACCGTATTTGGAGGTTCCCTTTCGGAAACCCATGCCGAAAAGATATGTAAGGTAATGGATATGGCTATGAAGATAGGAGTCCCCCTGATTGGACTGAACGATAGCGGCGGGGCTCGGATACAGGAAGGGGTACGATCGCTTGGCGGCTATGCCGATATCTTTCACAGGAATGTAATGGCCTCCGGGGTTATCCCGCAAATATCCGCCATTATGGGACCCTGTGCCGGAGGAGCCGTCTACTCCCCCGCTATGACCGACTTTACCCTGATGGTGGAAAATTCCAGTTATATGTTCGTCACCGGTCCCAATGTAGTTAAAACCGTGACCAATGAAGCGGTGAGTTCGGAAGAATTGGGCGGGGCAATGACCCATGCTACCAAATCCGGGGTCACCCATTTTACGGCTGAAAATGATCTGGAATGTCTGGCTCAAATAAAGGAACTTATTGGTTATTTACCGCAGAATTGTGAAGATACGCCCAAGGCACTCCCCTATTCCCTAAATACCGAAATCAGGGAAAAGTTGGAAACCATTATTCCAGAAAATGCCAATCAGCCTTATGATATGAGGCATATTATCAATGAAATCATAGACGATTCCCCATTCTTCGAAGTCCATAAGTATTATGCGGAAAATATTGTTGTGGGCTTTGCCAGACTGGCCGGAAAAAGTATCGGGATCGTTGCCAATCAGCCCATGAGTCTGGCCGGGGTTTTGGATGTAAACAGTTCCAAAAAAGCGGCCCGATTTACCAGATGCTGCGATTGTTTCAATATTCCGCTTTTGGTATTGGTAGATGTTCCCGGATTCCTGCCGGGCACCGATCAGGAATGGAACGGCATAATTACCAATGGTGCCAAACTGCTCTATGCCCTTAGTGAGGCAACGGTTCCCAAAGTAACCGTTATTACCAGGAAGGCCTATGGTGGGGCCTATGATGTTATGAACTCCAAACATATCGGAGCCGACCTCAATTATGCCTGGCCCAGTGCAGAAATTGCGGTAATGGGAGCCAAAGGGGCCAGTGAGATCATCTTTAGGAAAGAAATCGATTCCGCAGAGGATCCAGAAGCCAAACTAAAGGAAAAAGAGGAGGAATACGCCAATAAATTCGCCAATCCGTACAGCGCTGCCGAAAGAGGGTTTATAGATGAAGTGATCCTCCCCAAGGATACCCGTAGGAAACTGATAAAAGCCTTTACGCTGCTAGAAAATAAAGTGGTACATCTGCCCAAGAAAAAACATGGTAACATACCTTTGTAATCTATTGCTGATCACTTAGCGTAATTTTGAATCGATAACAGCACATGAGCAACTTAGAAGAACTTATACAATTACTTACCTTGGAACGCATAAATGACAATACCTTTGTGGGACAAAACTATCAGGCCCCTTGGGGCAGGGTTTTCGGAGGACAGGTACTGGGACAGTCTTTGCACGCCGCCTACCAAACGGTTGCCGATGATCGTATTGCACACTCCATGCACGGATATTTTATTTTGGGGGGAGATCTGAGTATTCCCATTACCTATGAAGTAGATTATTTAAGGGACGGCCGTAGTTTTACTACGCGTAGGGTGGTAGCCAAGCAGAACGGTAAGGCCATTTTTAATATGGCTGCGTCTTTTCAGGTTCAGGAAGATGGTGTGGAACACCAAATGACCATGCCCAATCTTATAACTCCAAAAAAGTTGATGAACAGCTTGGAGCAAATTGAGGAAATGAAAAAAACAGATCCGGACTCCTATAACCTTATCAAGCTTACCCATCCCAAGGTATTCGAGTTTAAGCCCGTAGAACGCCTAACTTCCCTGCTTGCCAAAGATGGCCCCCCATTTAACCATATGTGGATGCGCGCTACGGAGAAGGTAAAAGCCGATCTGCCCCTGCAGCAACAATTATTGGCCTACGCCTCCGACTACAATATCCTAACCACCGCCTCCCTTCCCCATCGTGAGGAACTCAGGAAAGGAAAAACTTTTTATGCCAGTATAGACCATGCCATTTGGTTCCACCGGAATTTTAAAATAGACGAATGGCTTTTATATACCATGGACAGTCCCAGTGCCTGCAATTCCAGAGGCTTTTCCAGGGGCAGTATTTTTGACAGAAATGGTGTTCTGGTGGCCTCTGTTGCACAGGAAGGTTTAATGCGCAGCACTAAGGCTGATTAATACCATAGGGACCGGCCCATAATTATTTCTGAACATCTCATCATGGGAAGGTGGTAAATCACAGTTTTTTCGGCCTAATTATTTTTTGGCAGATGCCTGTTCAATGATTTTTGGACAGGCCCAAAACCATTCTTTCACAATCTATTTGTTTTAGGCCAAACTTGGCTAAACCTTCTATATACAAGTACGGATAGATGATCTGCTCTTCGACAAACAACCAATAATACCTGTAAAATAACAGTTAGGTCATTATGGACAACTGCGGTTTATCCCTAGTAAATTACCGTTTGTCCGCGTAAAAATATTCCGCTCGTTTTTTGACCTTTTTTTTTTCCTTTTGACCACTAAATTTCTGTTTGGGACAAGGCCGGTCGAATTTTGTCATATAATATTAAACAAAAAGTATGAAAACATTATTACTCGTAAAAGAAATTTATTTAGAAGGATTCAAAAACCTGGGAAACATTATTGTTAAAAATTATTTCAAAGTTTTCTTATGGTTCAGTATAGCTATGTTTGCCATTGTACTGTACGCTTTCATTTTTAGACTGACCACCGGATTTGTTTGGGACTAATAAAAAGCGAAGCGCATTAGTATAAAATGAGCCATGGTTTTTTGCGGATAAAACCGAAATTGAAGATTTGCGAAAATCGGAATGCGACCAAAAGGATTGTGAGTAAATATGTATTGGCGAATTGCATCTGACCGATTAAAAAAACAATAAAAATAATCAGATGAAAGGTATGCAGCATTTAAGAGAATTATTGGTAGGAAAAAGTGATGGGATCGAGGTTCCAATGACACTGAAATTGTTATTGATCTTGGTGTTCCTTTGCTTTTTCCTAGCCTTGTTCTCAATTCTGTTGTACACCTTTGAATAGTATTGCCTTATAGCAAAAGCATAAGGTGCTGCAAGCTTTCAATTGTACACTATTTTTTTTAATGTTATGTAGTTCCCCCACTTGAACAATATAACCTTGACAGTGTTTTTGATGTTGGTCCAATGATAAGTTGCCTTCAAATAAATTATGGATATTATCCAAAATATTGGAAATATTCCATAATTTAGCATACCTTTTTTTGGTGTGCGATGAACAAAACAATACTTCATTTGGATTTGGATACCTTTTTTGTATCCGTAGAGCGACTTCAGGACAGTAAACTGGAGCATAGGCCCATACTTGTTGGCGGCGTTAGCGACAGAGGGGTGGTTGCCGCATGTAGCTACGAGACCAGAGGTTTTGGGGTGCATTCCGGTATGCCTATGAAAATGGCCAAGGAACTCTGTCCGGAAGCCATTATCATAAAAGGGAATGCGGGAACCTACAGCAAACATTCCGATATCGTTACCGATATTATCAAAGAGCAGGTACCGGTCTTCGAAAAGTCCAGCATAGATGAATTTTATGCAGATCTTACGGGAATGGACCGTTTTTATGGTTGTCACCAATTCTCTACCGAACTGCGCCATAAAATTATCAAGGAAACCGGACTTCCCATTTCCTTTGGCCTGTCGGTAAACAAGGTAGTATCCAAAGTAGCCACCAATGAGGCCAAGCCCAACAATGAACTGAAGATAGATATAGGCCATGAGAAACCTTTTTTAGCGCCCTTATCCATTAAAAAAATACCTATGGTAGGCGACAAGACCTACCAGACCCTCCGCAATTTGGGATTACGGCAAATAAAGACAATCCAAGAAATGCCCATGGATATGATGCAGCGGGTATTGGGTGCCAATGGGGGCGTAATATGGAAACGGGCCAATGGTATAGACAATACCCCTGTTATCCCTTTTTCCGAACGTAAATCCATTTCCACCGAACGTACTTTTGAGAGGGATACCATAGATGTCATTAAACTAAGGGGGATCCTTATTGCCATGACCGAAAATCTGGCCTATCAGTTGCGGAGGGGAAAAAAACTTACCGCCTGCATTGCGGTAAAAATTCGCTATTCCGATTTTAATACCTATTCCAAACAACTAAAGATTCCGTACACCAGTGCGGACCATATCCTGATCCCCAAGATTTTGGACCTGTTCAATACCTTGTACAACAAAAGGTTGTTGATCAGGCTTATCGGTATTCGTTTCAGTCATTTGGTTCAGGGCAACTACCAGATAGATCTATTTGATGATACCGAGGAAATATTAAACCTGTACAACGCCTTGGACAAGATAAGGGAACGCTATGGGGACAAGAGCGTTATAAGGGCCTCCGGCATGGGCGCCAAGACCATTGGCAGAATGCACAATCCCTTCAACGGCCAGCCCCCTATTGTATTGGCGCATAGGAAACAGTGAGCTGTCTTCAGTGGGCAGTGAACAATTAGCAATGAACAATAAACAATGGTCAGTTCAGTAAACAGTAGTCAGTGGACAGTGAACAGTAATCAGTGAACAGTTTTCAGTACACAGTATTGAGAATTGACAAAAAAGAACCTAGAACCAAAAATCTGGAGACTAGAGACTAGAGACTAGAGACTAGAAGACAAAAATCAAAGTAGGCAGCAAAACTCGCAATCACGCTCAAAAAAAGCTCCTTCCCCTAGCTAGGGGAAGGTGGATCCTCAACTATCAGGCGAGGAGACGGAAGGGGTGCCTGCTTATGGTTAATTAATCACTAGTGAGTAGTGAGTAGTGAGCAGTGAGAAAAAAGAACCAAGAAAATAGAAGAAATTACAGTGAACAGCTAGGTGGCTGAGCGGAGTCGAAGCCACTGGAGGAAGGAAACAGTGAAGCTGTACCTAAAGTTCAAAGTTGGAAAGTTCAAGGTTCAAAGTCGTTGCCGTCATTTAGGAGATTCAGTCAACATACATGAAGGCTGGCGTAGTCGAGAGCGAAGAAGACAGCAAAACTAGCAATCACGCTCAAAAAAAGCTCCTTCCCCTAGCTAGGGGAAGGTGGATCCTCAACTATCAGGCGAGGAGACGGAAGGGGTGCCAGCTTATAGTTTAGGAAATAAGTTTATTAAGCAGTAATGAGTATCCAGCATTCAAAGATCTTTAACTTTAAACTTTCCAACTTTGAACATTCAACTTCCGTCTACGGAATATTCAAATACTTATGGGTCTGTAGGGACACTTTCCACTTGGGATTTTGCATTACATACTCTACGATCCAAGGAACCACCTTGTCCCTTACGCTCCATTCCGGCTGCAGGTACAAAATACAATCCTTATTGGTCTTGGCCGCCTGTTCTTCGGCAAAAATAAAGTCGTGCTTATTGTACACGATCATCTTTAATTCGTGCGCCTTGTCATAGATAATGCCTTCGGGCAACTTATTCTTTTTGGGGGACAGACAGATCCAGTCCCAGGTTCCGGAAAGCGGATAGGCTCCGGAAGTTTCTATATGGGTCTTTAGGTTTTTGGCCTTAAGGGCTTCCGTTAGGGGTCCCATATCCCAGGTAAGAGGTTCTCCCCCGGTAATGACTATGGTATCGGAATATTTGGCCGCATTGGTTACAATATGGTCTATTCCTGTTGGAGGGTGGGTTTCCGCATTCCAACTTTCCTTCACGTCGCACCAATGGCAACCCACGTCACAACCGCCCACACGAATAAAATAGGCCGCGGTCCCCTTATGGAAACCTTCGCCCTGAATCGTGTAAAACTCCTCCATTAAAGGCAGCATAAGGCCTTGATCAACCAACGCTAAAACATCTTCTTTTACCATGGCGCAAAGATAGAAAATACCCCGCTCTGGCACTACTAATTAAGAAAAAGATATTTCGGCAAGCCCCAATCCCTGCTTTTTAAATAAAATTGTAAATTAAACTTTTATAACTGCCCTGAAAAGGGGGTATACTTTTAAAGGAATATTAGTCATAATTTCTATGGTAGTTTTTATACAATATTGGCAAGTATCCATCAAATTTAATTTTAGGGAAAAATGAAAAAAACGATTTTAATGATATGCCTTGGTTTTGTTGCAACCCAAGTTGTAGCCCAAGACCCTGTACCCATTAAACCACGGGTCTTGATCAGTACCGATATAGGAGGTACCGACCCAGATGATAATCAATCCATGACACATTTATTGATGTATAGTGATTTGATAAAGCTTGAAGGTCTTGTTTCATCCCCTTCCTATGGACAAGGGAGCAAAGAGGAGATTCTTCGTATGATAGATTTGTATGAAAAAGATTTTCCAAAACTTCAAAAACACAGCAAGGATTTGGCAGCACCCCATTATTTACGCGCTATTACCAAACAAGGCAGAAAAGGAGGTGCCCCTTTTAGGGGTTTCCAGACCTCTACTGAAGGGTCTGAATGGATTATAAAATGTGCACAAGAAGAAAACAATCAACCGCTTTGGGTTTTGGTATGGGGCGGTTTGGAAGATTTGGCCCAAGCCCTGCATGATTCTCCAGAAATCCGGAACAAAATTAAGGTTTATTGGATTGGCGGCCCCAATAAAAAATGGAGTGCAAACAGTTATGCCTATATAGTGGAGAACTTCCCCGACCTATGGTTTATTGAGGTCAACTCTAGTTATTACGGCTTTTTTTCCGACAACAATGTTCCTGATAGTGTAAAAAGTTCCGATTATTATGATCGCTATATTAATGAGGCAGGGCATTTAGGGAAAGATTTTAAAAACTATTATAATGGTGAGATAAAAATGGGCGATACCCCGTCCCTACTCTATATGTTGGACGGTAATCCAGATAAGCCGATGCAGGAAAGTTGGGGCGGCAGCTTTGAAAAGATCAACCACAGTCCTAGGATTGTGT
This sequence comes from Arenibacter sp., assembly GCA_040216555.1. Classification (GTDB taxonomy): domain Bacteria; phylum Bacteroidota; class Bacteroidia; order Flavobacteriales; family Flavobacteriaceae; genus Arenibacter. Next base: position 8,984 of record JAVJOW010000010.1, on the reverse strand, counting down.
TCAACAAACCCTCAAGCTTAAAGGATACCGTTGCTTTTTGCTCCATTCTTGAATTTCATCTACAAGGACCCAAAACAAACATTCCAAAAGACTCCGTTTGTTTCTGGATGGAAGTACCTTATGGAAAATCGGTTCAAAAGTGGCCGGGCTACCATCTTGGAAATGGGGAATACGTTATAAGATACATCCCAAAAAAGGCGGAGACATTACACTATAAATTCACCTCCAAGATCCCGGAATTGGATGCTCTGAAAGGCAGTATTGTTATAGACAACCACTGGCCGGGAAAAAAACATGAATCCGACTATGTCCTAGGCAATAATTGGTATTCTGACAAATCGGACAAAGAATTTTATGATGGAAAATTACAAGGAGGCAAAACAATTCAAAAATGGAGAACAAATGTTCTAATGGATTGGGCAGAACGATGGAATTGGTTAAGGTAAAGGAAAACCATAACCCTTAACGGTCATGCCTAATTGCCCAAGTCTAGTTCAGGATATTCTCCAATGGCAAAATAGGTGGTAGTACGGATTTTCTTCCGGCCTGTAGGCAGGAAGGTTCAGTTTTTATTTGCTAAATTAGGCGATTGGAAAGTGCGATTAGTAATACAAGAATTCATTATATACCTTTTAAAAAATGAAATACCTACCGCACTTTATGAATATTTTAAAGTTTACTTTCTAAGCTAATAAAAAATGGATTTTATTCCAGTTGCCGTTATTAAATATTCCTAAACAACCCTGATAAAAGAGTTTTAAGACTTGTGAACGCAAATATAATCTACCTAAAAAATTAAATTTTGATCAATGGGATTTTTCAATCAATTAGAGGAGTTCTTAACTCAGGCAAAAACAGAAAATTTAAAAACAAAACATTTTATCTCAGAATATTTGGGAACTAAAGTTAAAGTTAGTTTTGGGCAAGGTTATCGTGCAAGAATTCCTTGGATTTCTTTTTTAAAAGAACCAAATACAACAAGTAAAGGTATTTTTCCAGTTTATCTTTATTATAAGGATTATGATATTCTTATACTAGCTTTTGGCATTAGTGAAACCGATAAACCCGAAATGGAGTGGAATATTGATAATAAAGAGACAATTCATGAGTATTTTGAAAAAATTTATAATCAAAAACCAGACCGATATGGAGCATCATTTATATTTAAGGTTTATGATCTAAAAGAAAATTTGAATGAAATTACTATTGAGAAAGATTTAGAGAAAATAATTGGATATTATAAATCTACACAAATAGGGAAACTAAGCACTGTACAATCTCATTTAGACTATTCGACACATTTTTCTATACTAGACTTACAAAAAGCTTGCAAAAATTCCGGACTAATTTACCCTGATAAATTAATTACACGTTTTATAGGCTCACTTTTAGCTAAACCATTCGTAATACTAACGGGGCTTTCTGGTTCGGGAAAGACTAAGTTGGCCCAAGCATTTGTACAATGGATTTGCCAACAAGAAAGTCAATGCAATTTGATTCCAGTAGGTGCAGACTGGACTAATCGTGAACCTTTGTTGGGTTATCCTAATGCTCTGAAGCCGGAAGAATATGTTAAACCGGATAGCGGTGTTCTCGATTTAATTATTCAAGCGAACAATGAGCCTGAACTTCCGCACTTCCTGATTCTGGATGAAATGAATTTGAGCCATGTTGAACGCTACTTTGCCGACTTCCTTAGTGTAATGGAATCGAAGGACCAAATTCCATTGTATTCCGAAGGAACGGTGGACAATGGTGTTCCTGCAAAACTGAAAATTCCTAGCAATCTATTCATCATTGGCACTGTGAACATTGATGAGACCACAAATATGTTTAGCCCCAAAGTGCTGGATAGAGCCAATACCATTGAGTTTCGGGTTACTCAAGATGAGATGAAAAACTTCTTGGGCAATATTAAGGACATCAACATGGATGTTTTAACCGGAAAAGGTGCTGCAATGGCAAAAAGTTTTCTAGATATGGCTGCAAATAAATCATTTGACACCACAGATATTGATTCTATCAATGATGCTTTGGTAAAGTTCTTTGGCGAACTGAAAAAGACCGGAGCGGAATTCGGTTACAGAAGTGCAACGGAAATTTTGCGTTTGATTCATCAGCTAACAATACTGGACGATAAGCTCACAACCAATCAAAAAATTGACATTGCCATTATGCAGAAGCTTTTACCCAAGCTGCATGGTTCACGCAGAAAAATAAGTCCAGTTTTGGAAACACTTGGCTCATTCTGCATTTCAGGTGACCCCAAAATCATCACTGAAGTTTTTGAAAACTCAGACTTTGATTTCGAAGGGTCTGAAGTGCTCTACCCCCTTTCACTCGAAAAAATTGCGCGCATGTACAATGGGGCTGTTGACAACGGATTTGCAAGTTTTGCAGAAGCATAAAAAAAGTGAAATCAGTATCGCACATAGAAATAAATCTTGACATATTTCAAGAAGGTCTACGCCTCTGGATAGATGCCCGCAGGCCAGATTCTTTGTTTGATGCCGAGGGAAGCGCTACCGAACACAATGAGGCTCGATATCAACTGGTTGAAGGATGTTTCTATGATTATCAAATTAATGATTCCAATTTCGTACTTGATGATATTGGTGAGAACATCATACAACAGCATAAGCGAACTACAAATCTGGGTACTATTGCACCCAATATTTTTGTAGGTACACTTTCTATTCCTCTGTTAGAAAAAGAAACTTCTAAGGAATGCGGTAAAGTTGAACTTGAGGTGCAATCCATCAAATCCGGTTATCGGGATGACTACAGAGATATGCTGGAGCTGATAACCGAAAAATGTACTGACCTTTTATTGCGGGCCAACTCACCGGTTTCACAACATTTTGAAATTGATTACACCAAAGATAGTCAAACACTATATCAAAAATTTGCCTTTATCAATTCAGTTATCGGATCAGATGAATTTGCAGAAGCTGTTCACAGAATTGTAACGACGCCAGTAACAAAGTGGACGGAAAAAACGGAAGAAAAAGATATCCGGAATGCCCGAAGATTTTCAAACACTAACATTAAGGAAATTTTAAAAGGAGGAAAGCGAACAAAATTGCCCGAATCACATTACCTGAGAAGTTATGGCATTAAAACATTGCCAGAGAGAATCACAACCATTCGTAAAACAGATTCAGTGGACACCCCTGAAAATCGATTTGTTAAACATGCACTAGAAAACTTCCTAAAATTCTGCACGGACATGAATAACAGAGCAAAAGAATTCCACCATAAAAAAATGAAAAACGAATCAGAATTAATGATTCGCGAATTGGAAAGTCAGTTGCATCACTCTGTTTTTAAGTACATTTCAAGACCAACAACTTTAAAGCTCAATAGTCCAGTTCTACAACGAAAGGAGGGTTACCGTGAAGTGTTACGTGTATGGCTCATGTTTGACCTTGCTGCTAAATTAATCTGGACTGGCGGTAATGACATATACAGTGGAGGAAAAAAGGATATTGCCAACCTTTATGAGTATTGGTTGTTCTTCAAATTACTCGACCTATTTCAATCTATATTTGACATAGAGCCAAAGGATATTTCTGATTTAATAAAAGAAACACCTGATGGCTTAAATCTGCAAATAAAGCAGGGAAAATTCACAGCACTTCGTGGCATATACACTAATGGAAACAGACAACTAAATATTCGCTTTAACTACAACCGTTCATTCGGCGGAAAAAAAAACTATCCCGACTCTGGCAGTTGGACAACAACATTAAGACCAGACTACACTTTGTCTTTTTGGCCGTTAGGAATTTCAGAACAAGAAGCTGAAAAGCAAGAACTAATTGTTCATGTACATTTTGATGCTAAATATAAAATTGCTAACCTTAGTGATTTCCTAAAACAAGACACAGAAAATGATCTGGATGAAGAAAAGACGGAAAACCGGAAAGGCATTTATAAAAATGCAGACCTTTTAAAAATGCACGCATATAAGGATGCTATCAGGAGAACTGGCGGTGCTTATGTTTTATATCCCGGAGACAAATCAATTAACCAAAAGGGTTTTCATGAAATTATTCCGGGCTTAGGTGCATTTCCAGTAAAGCCATCCAAAACCGATAGCGGTATCGGTGAACTGAAAGCATTTATCCTGGAAATCATTGAACACTTTATAAACCGTGGCTCACAGAGAGAGAAAATCGCATTCAGAACTTTTGACATTTACAAGAATCCACCCGAATCCAATAACTCGGTCAATGAGCCTTTACCGGAACCATACAACGCAAATCGAGACTTAATACCTGATGATACTTTTGTGTTGGTCGGCTATTTTAATTCTCCCGAACAATACGAATGGATTAAACAAAACAAACTTTACAATTTCAGAATGGGTTCGGGTAACGGTTCTTTACCTCTAGACAAGGAAACAGTTAGTTCAAAATACCTATTGCTTCATACTTCGGGCGATAACCACACAGGTGACTTATGGAAGATTGTGAGCAGAGGCCCAAAAGTTTTCTCGCAAGAAGATTTAATACGAAAAGGATATCCTTCCCCATCGCAAAATAATTACCTCATTATTCAAATAGAACCTGTAACAGACCTTGAATTTAAAAATGTAAGTTGGAATTTTAAAAATCTTACAAACTATTCACCAGGTAGAGCTTCTGCCTTTCCTTTCACTACCAATCTAACTGAGTTAATGAATAATAAAACTTGAAAGATGTGCATGCCTCTAATACACAAATTGCCAAACTTCCCCGCTGGCGCCAACCTGCCTTATTCGATAGACAAGCGAGACACTTAAAGTATTGCCTTACCCGAAAAAAATAGTAATCAAATCCAATGATTAAAATAATACAGGCAAATAGGGAGCACTCCCAAATAATTGCCGAAATAGGAAAACAAGCCTTCTGGGAATCCCACGGGCACAGCGCTTCAAAAGAAGATATTGACAGCTTTATTTCAAAAAACTATAATAAAGAAGCCATAACCAAGGAATTTGAGAATACCAATGTTCACTACCTGCTTGTCCAATTCCATGATAAAATTGCAGGATTTTCAAAAATTGAATTGAGCACTCCGAACCAGAACATTAGTGAGCCAAACATCACCAAACTGGACCGACTATATCTTTTAAAGGAGTTTTATGGGAAAAATCTAGGTGCCGGATTGTTCAAAGCTACTATTGAAATATCCAAACAAAACCATCAGCAAGGAATTTGGTTGGCGGTCTGGAAAGAGAACCCAAAAGCCATACACTTTTACACCAAAACAGGATTTAAGATTGTGGGGGAGTATAATTTTAAAATATCCGAAACACACTTTAATCCCAACCACATCATGTACCTAAAATATTGATGCCCAAGCTGAGAGTTTTCCCAAAAAGAGAAGGGTTACTCTTATTTTCATTTATTTTTGCTTTATGAAATGAGCATAAACAAAATTAGTTTTTTGCATACCAACCAAAACAATTAAATTTTTTATGCGAAAGCATAGCGGTTGATTTATGCTGAAAATTTTTATTACGCTCATTTTCGGTTTAATAAAAATTTTTAAATAGATGAAAAGACTAGTTAATTACTTTCTCCAAGGCCTGTTATATATAGCACCCTTGGGAATCACGGCCTACATTATATATGTCATATTCAATTTTATAGACAATCTATTGGATGACAAACTCGAGGAAATTTTTAAAATTGATGTTCCAGGATTGGGATTTGCAGTAATCTTTTTATTTCTCGTTTTAGTTGGGATAATCGGCCAAAGTATATTTGCCCGACCCTTTAAAGTACTATTTAAACGGATTATTGAAAAAGCTCCTTTGCTTAAGCTGATATTTTCAGCTTTGAACGACCTTTTTTCAGCCTTTGTTGGCAAGGAAAAGAAGTTTAATAAACCGGTTATGGTATTGGTGAACCCTATATCAAATTTAGAAAAGTTAGGCTTCTTGACCGAAGAGGATTTGAGCATACTTGATGAAAAGGAAAAAGTAGCCGTCTATTTCCCTCATTCCTATAATTTTTCGGGGGAATTGTTCATAGTACCCAGAAATCAAGTAAGGGTAATTGATGTAAATCCTTCGGTAGTTATGAAATTTATTATATCTGGTGGGGTTTCCGGTATCTATGAAGAAAGAGAAACCGTCAATGATATAGAATAGAAAATCTTTACGTAAGTCTCCGTTTTTTGGAAGGCTACAAAATCATACAGTATGAATCCAAAAGTTGTTGATAGATTTTTAGATAGGGCCAAAAAATGGCAGCAAGAAATGAAATTACTTAGGGAAATCTGCTTGGATTGTGGCCTTACGGAAGAATTTAAATGGATGCACCCCTGTTATACGTTTCAAGGCAAAAATGTGGTTTTAATTCACGGTTTTAAAGAGTATTGCGCCCTTCTCTTTCACAAAGGAGTTTTACTGAAGGACACGAACAACATTTTAATACAACAAACCGAGAACGTACAAGCCGCCCGTCAAATAAGATTTACAAGCCTACAGGAAATCATAGATCTAAAATCTACCATCAAAGCCTATATTTTTGAGGCCATGGAAGTAGAAAAAGCGGGATTGGAAGTGCCAATGAAAAAGACTTCCGAATTTAAGATGCCGGATGAATTTAAAGTGGCCTTGGATAATGATCCCGATTTAAAAGCTGCGTTCCAAGGCTTAACCCCCGGGCGACAAAGAGGGTATTTGCTGTATTTTTCACAGGCCAAACAATCCACAACAAGAGCCTCCAGGGTTGAAAAATACATCCCTAAAATTCTTCAGGGCAAGGGGTTGAATGACCAATAACAATAAAGACCATTAACATATCCCAATATTGCGAAACTCATTTTAAATAAACAATGCCCAGAATCCGAGACCCTGGGCATTACTATTACTCCACCGAACCATTTGGTTATAATGGTTATTATCTGGAGCTACCTCCTATTATACATGAATTCGACATAAAAAAGAATTACAAGACATTGATTTAAAGTAATTTAAAAATTTCTACTGTCCCCTCGAGCCTGCCTGCGGAAGGCAGGCGGAGTCGAGAGGTTATTGTACTGTGACGATTTTTAATTGAGGTCTCTCCCGATAACCATAGGGATGCGCCCGTCTACCTATAGGCAAGCTAGACAGGACAAAATCACCATTTATAACTCATTAAAAATTAAATATAAATCGAACTCACGTTATTATACATTTTCAGGAACTTCATATCCTTCCCTGTAATCTCTTCTAAGCATTCTATCGGCTTCCGCATCGTTCACGAACGACTCGGATTTTGGATTGAAGGTAAGGACACGATCCAATCTATAGGCAATGTTACCCAAATGTGCCAAACCAGAGGAAAGATGGGCCGTTTCCACAGGACCGTTCAAGATAGTTTTATCTCGCTTGCGCACTGCCTCTATAAAGTTGGCAAAATGTCCGTCCGTTCCGCCATCACCACGGTCCATTTCCGATCCTGATTCACCACCATCTTCTCCGGATTTACCTGGAGTTCTATCCTTTCCTAAATAGGTTTTATACTTATCATAACCGTCAACGACCAATATTCCCTTATCGCCATAGAAAATATTACCTACAGTGGCGCCTTCTTCGGTGTTGGTACACCATGGGCGAACTTCAAACTGTATAATTTTTCTTTCTTCAGGGTAGTTGTATACGGAAGTTAGCACTTCCGGTACTTCCTTACAATCGTCCCAAAGGTACTTACCGCCCATGGAGGTAATTTTTGTAGGAAGCCCTACATCCAATCCCCACATACAAAGATCGGTTTCATGAATACCTTGGTTTCCTACATCCCCATTGCCATAATCCCAGTGCCAGTGCCAATTATAGTGCACCAAATTTCTGGTAAATGGTCTTTTTGGAGCTGGTCCTGTCCATAGGTCATAGTCTATTCCTGCTGGAACGGGCGAGAAACCTTGGTCCCCGATATCGCCTCTCCAACGAAAAACAATACCTCTGGCCATATAAACCCTTCCTATATAGCCATCGCGCATTAAATTAATGGCTTCGTTTACGGCAGGGGAACTCCTTAACTGAACCCCGTGCTGTACAATCCGGTCATATTTTGCAGCTGCTTCTACCATTTTACGGCCTTCCCAAATGTTGTGCGATCCCGGTTTTTCCACATAGACGTCCTTCCCTGCCTGGCAGGCCCATATTACCGAAAGGGCATGCCAATGGTTTGGAGATGCAATACTTACTACGTCTATATCCTTATTATCCATAACCCTACGAAGATCCTGCTCCAGGGCAACATCTTTATTGTAGGTCTCCTTAAAGGATTTTTGGCGCTCGCGCAATAGGTTCATGTCCGGATCGCACAAGTGTGTAATCTGAACATTCTTTTGTACCATAAGACTTTTAATATGGCTTTTTCCACGGCCATTGACACCCAAAACTGCCGCATTTATACGGTCGTTGGCCCCAAAAACAGTGGATGAGATTATGGTAGGTGCCGCAATAACGGCAGAACTTGCCACGGCCGTTCTTTTAATAAATGATCTTCTCGTAGATTTCATTTGCAATTATATTTACGTTAACTATTAATTTTATTGACTTTATACAACGTCCCAACCTTGAATTCAAAACCGTTTAATGCTTTAAGCAACCAACTGCCCACTAGGTATTTTGGCGTAGGAGATCAAACTTTACAATTCATGTAAAAGACAACTTGTCCCCTTTTGCAATGAAAGTTAGCATTATTTTTTTATTCGTTAACGTTAACAGGGGTAGATTTTTGTTAATTTTTCAACTTTAGTTGTTGTTTACAACATATATCATACTTTTTTTGGATTAATTTCATTTATCCATCACCTGTCCCTATCCAAATTATAGGTAACGACAAGTGCAGGGCTACCTTCAATCCAAAAATTTGAGCCCTCAACTAGTGTATCCGGTTCTGCCTGGCAGTATCTATTATTGGCGGTTATGGACCAAGAAAATGGACCCATTATCAATAATAATTATAGGAATAAAAGGTATTAAACCTCAGGGCAAG
>JAVJOW010000009.1:0-366396 GCA_040216555.1 Arenibacter sp. | reverse complement strand
TAGGAATAAAAGGTATTAAACCTCAGGGCAAGCCTGTATGACAAAGGCAGGCCCTGAACCCAATAATAGGAATCGACCTAAGGGTCGAGGTATTGAAACTAGATCCCGCCGAAAAAGGCGGGATTAGTTCAACTTACAATTTTCAGTGCGTCTTACTGACTTCTCAAAATTGAGTTTCACTAATAAAGCCAACAAACCAATATAAATGTACTTCCAAACGATGTAAAAACAGCCCTAAAACCCTTGTAAATCAACCCTTAAAATTTTCTTATTTAGATTTAATATAAATAATTTGCTCAATTCAAATCTTAAAGATATTTTTGTCGCTGAACAATTATTTATTATTAGTCTAAATAAGAATAGATGAAAAACCAACTAACATTACTACTTCTCCTTTGCCTAAATTCCTTGGCATTTTCACAAAAGGCAACCGTTAGCGGAACCATAAAGGATAACACACAAACGCCTCTATTTGGGGTGAATATCGTTATGAAGAATTCCCAAATTGGGACGCAGAGCGATGAAAAAGGTCACTTTATAATCGCCAATCTTGACGAAGGTGCACATACCCTGTCCATTTCCTATCTTGGGTTTAGAACCAGGGACATCCCATTTTCAATTACCAAGGAAAAAGCACTTAATCTTGGAGACTTGATCTTATATGAAGGTAACGAAATACTCACCGAAGTAATCGTTGAAGGGGAGCGCATCAATAAATTTTCAAGAAAGAAAACGGCCTATGTATCCAAACTCCCCTTAAAGGACATTGAGAACACACAGGTTTACAATACAATTACCACCGATCTTTTGGAATCGCAAATAGTGACCAACTTTGACGATGCCCTTAAAAATGCCGCCGGAGTGGAAAACCTATGGACCTCCACAGGTAGGGGCGGTGATGGGGCCGGATACTATTCCATGCGCGGATTCTCTGTGCAACCGCAATTGGTCAACGGCTTGCCCGGTTTAACCAACGGTACCATAAATCCGGCAAACATTGAACGGATAGAAGTCTTAAAAGGACCTTCCGCAACATTGTTCGGAAATGCGGTTAGCTCCTATGGCGGTCTCATAAATGTGGTAACCAAAAAACCCTATGCAGGTAGCGGGGGAGAACTTTCCTTTACCTCCGGCACCTACGGACTAAACCAGATTACCGGCGATTTCAATACGGCACTCAACAAAAATGAAAACCTATATTTTAGGCTCAATACCTCTTATTCCACAGAACAGAGTTTTCAGGATGCCGGCTTTAGAAAATCCTTTTTCGTAGCCCCTTCCCTATCCTACAAGGTAAATAACAAATTATCCTTCTCCTTCTATGGCGAAATTACACAGGCGGAACAGACCAATCCTACCTTTTTGTTTCTAAACAGAGGTGCCCCAACGGAAGCCCAAAATCTTGAGGAGCTGGGTTACAACAACAAACTGTCCTTTACCAGCAATGACCTTAGCCTGGAAAATCCGACCCAGAACTACAGGATAGAAATGGACTATAAATTATCGGACACTTGGCAATCCCAGACTTTGCTTTCAAAAAGTTCCACTTCTACCAAGGGCTACTATTCCTATCTGTACGACTATGGCATCTTAGGGAACGATACCTTTACAAGGTTCATCAACAAACAAAATGCCAATACCCAAACCACGGATATCCAGCAAAATTTTATAGGTGATTTCAAAATTGCCTCCCTTAGGAACCGAGTGGTAATTGGTTTGGATTATTTCAATGCTACGGAAACCAACAATAGTACCGGCTATGCATTCTATGGAAATGTAACTCCCGAAGGCGGCTCCAATGGGGACAATCCTTTTACCGCTGATGTGGAAACCGACTCCTATGCCCTCTCCACGGCAGCAGTAGATGCCGTTTTGGCCTCACAGGCCGTAGGGAACATTAAATCCAAATATCACATTTATAGTCTCTATGCTTCGGATGTATTAAATCTTACCAATAAGCTATCGGCAATGCTGGGCCTTCGTGTAGATCGCTTTGATAACGAAGGCAATTTGGCCAATACGGATGACGATTATGACCAAACCACCTTGTCTCCTAAGTTTGGATTACTATACCAGCCCCTATTGGATCAACTTTCTATCTTCGCCAATTACCAAAACGGTTTCACCAACGTTGCCCCCCAATTGGTAGGAGATCCGGATGCGGGACCGCAGACTCTGGAAACCTTTGACCCGGAACAGGCCAATCAATTAGAGTTTGGGATTAAGACCAATCTCTTCAATAATAGATTAAACGCAACCATTAGCTACTACGACATAAAGGTGAAGGACCGTGTAATTACCGACCCCTCATCGCCCTTTAACAAAATTCAGGGAGGAGAAGTGGAAAGTTCAGGTTTTGAAATTGAAATCAATGCCAACCCTGTTAAAGGTTTGAACCTACGGGCCGGCTTTAGCAATAACGATAGCGAAACCACCAAATCTGACAATACCGAAATTTTGAATCGCAGACCCTTGGAGGCCGGTCCCGAAACGCAATATAATTTTTGGGCGAACTATGAATTGCAGGAGGGTATGTTGGACGGTTTTGGAATGGGACTAGGGTTTAATGGGGCAAGTGAGCGCTTTGCCATAAACTATGCCTCCACAGGAGAATTTATCCTACCCAGCTATACCATTGCCAATGCCTCACTTTATTACCAAGCCAACAAATATCGCATTGGCCTAAAGCTGAATAATGCCTTTAACAAAGAATATTACAAAGGCTGGACCACGATAAACCCACAGGCACCTAGGGTGCTATTGGCCAATTTCACCTATAAGTTTTAATCAAAAAATATAGATTTTCAACATCGTACATATGAACCTCAGAAAAATCATCTTCGAACTTCATAAAATTTTAGGCCTTACCACCGGTATCGTCGTATTTATTGTAGCGATTACCGGTTGTTGCTGGGCCTTTAGGGATGAGATTGAAAGTCTATATGACGACTATAAAAAGGTAAGCCCCCAAAACAAGCCTATTCTTACCCCTACTGAGGCCAAAATGTACGCTATGGAAGTTTTTCCCAATAACCATGTACACGGTACCCTGTTTAAAAAAGCGGATGATGCCATTGAGGTAATTTTTTACGACCCCGAACCAGAATTTTACCAAAGCGTTTTTTTAAACCCCTATACTGGTGAGGTGATACAGGTAGATGATCATTTATCCGGGTTTTTTGCCTTTATCTTAAAAGGCCATATGCGCCTATGGTTGCCAAAAGAAATTGGGGAACAAGTGGTTGGAGCGTCAATCCTCATTTTTATGGTTATAATCTTTTCCGGTATCTTTCTGTGGATACCCAAAAAACGTAAAAACCTTAAACAACGCTTACGGTTCAACTGGAAGGATAGTACGCGCTGGAAACGCAAAAACTTTGATCTTCACACTGTAATCGGTTTTTACATCTGTTCCCTAGCGCTGATCCTGGCCTTTACAGGCTCGGTAATGTCCTATAATTGGATGAAGTATGTATTGTATAAATCTTTGGGAGGGGACAAGGAAGCTGCATTTATTATTCCGGAAAATATTGGTACAGCCAATATAAACGATGATGTAAAACCCATGGATCTATTAATTCCGAAACTATGGGCGGCATCGCCCAATGCAGAAAGTTTTGAACTGCATTACCCCAAATCAGAGGACGAAAGTATTTACGTGGAAGTTTCCAATAGCTCTGGATTATACTATGATTCTGACTTTCGTTTTTTTGACCAGCATACCCTGGAGGAAATAGAGACTCCCGGTATATATGGCAAATATGAAGATGCCAAGGTAGCGGACAAAATACTACGGATGAACTACGATATCCATATTGGGGCCATAGGGGGTATAGCCGGTAAAATAATTGCCTTTTTGGTGAGCCTGCTAACCGCCAGTCTGCCCGTTACCGGAATTTTATTGTGGTATGGTAGGACCTATAAAAAGAAGCATAAAAAATTGGCCGAAGTAGAGCTTTAGCAAATTAACATACTAAGGTAATCCCGTTTAACATAGGGAAGTATTTGGATTGAAGTTAACTCCTTTTTACAGTACCAACCCCGAGGCTATTCCTCGGGGTTTTACAATTATATATGCTCCAATATGGTTTATGCACTCCAGTTTCGCACATAATTGAATTAACTGAAACTGCAGAATTCCACGCTATTGCCTATGGTATAAATATCTCAAAACCTATATATTCTTTATATTGAAAAAAATTGTATTTTAACTTCGGTTAAATACCTGATGCACAAAAGCCTATAGGGTATTTTCACTATTTTATTTAAGGGATGTTGTTTATCCCAATGTTGACTTAAATATTTAGGAAATTATATGAAATTGAGTCTTAAATTCCTTCCCCTAAAAGATCTGTTCTATTCCATTTTTCCAACAGTAGGCACCTATGGCGGCTATATACAGGGAATAGCGCCTACCATATTTCCCAATATATGGATTGCCGTGGGCATAGGGCTCCTAGCCTCAGTGATTCTGGCTGTTGTGTTTTACAAGGAAAATGTAAAAGCCTATAAGAAGTCATTGGCCGAAATACTTGCCACGGGCTATTTTATGAATTTTACCGGCCGCTTTGGAAAACTTCTTAAAACCAAAACCCCTATTCATTTTTCTTTTCCGGACGATAAAATAAGGACCTTTACTGCAAATCAAATTACCGTTGAAGTAGGAATGCCGACCAGCCTCAAATCATTGACCGCATATGCAGAGATGGTTGAAAATAAATATGAAATTGTCTATGTGCGTGAAGCCACCTACAGTGAGCCTTTTTGGTTACGGGCACAATTGGACGACAATAGACTAATTATCCATGAATTCCCAAGAACCTTATTCTCCCTCTCCAGGTATTTAAAAGATGATTTTTTAGATCAGCAGCTGGCAGAAAAAAATTCCAAAAAAATATATGCGTTCTTCCAGGATAAGATCGATCAATTAAGAATTGAATATTCCAGTGAAATTTCAAATGACAAATTGAAGTTTATCACGGTATAAGTATATTTATAGTTAGGTAATATGCCACGGGCAATAAATGGCCATTATACCCTACGATTGCCAGAAAAATAAATAAGTAGCATAGAATCAAATGTCGAACATTGATCGGCCCAATATAAATAGCTTTGGGAATGAAAAAAAAGGAGAATGATATAAGACCCATTATTTTAGAAGCCGGAGAAGGCAGAACTTACCGCTGCGGTAGCATGACGGCCATTTTTAAGGCGGATGAACAGGAAACCGATGAAAAATACAGTGTCTCAGAATGGTGGTTGGAGCCCAATTCCATGGGTCCCGGGGCTCACCAGCACCAGGACAATGACGAAGTATTTTACGTTCTGGAGGGAAGCTGTTCCTTTTTAATAGGGGATCAATGGACCGAGGCCGATAAGGGAACCTTTTTAAGGATTCCTGCCAAAACCATGCACGACTTTGCCAACAGGACAGATCAAAAAACCGGCATCTTAAATTTCTTTGTACCTGGAGGTTTTGAACGAAATATGCCCTCTATCGTAAAATGGTTTAAAGACAATCCAAATTCCTAAGAAATGAACGGCATAACAGTAGAAGCCCAAATGATGATCAGAAAACCCCTGGAAGAGGTTTTTCAGGCCTTTATAGACCCCAGCATAACCACTAAATTTTGGTTTACAAAATCTACAGGCCCCCTTAAAAAAGGGAAAACCGTTACCTGGGAATGGGAAATGTACAAGGCCAAGGCCGAAGTCCACACCATAGATATTAAACCAAACAAATTAATTGCCACTCGCTGGGGAACCCCTTCAACATTGGTAGACTACGAATTCAAGGAACTAAGTCCAAAAAACACCTATGTAACCATAAAAAATTACGGTTTTACGGAAACAGGGGAAGAGCTGCATAAAACCCTTATGAACAACACCGGTGGCTTTACCACGGTTTTGGACGGACTAAAGGCCTATTTGGAGCATGGCATACAGCTCAACCTAGTCGCGGACAAGTTTCCACAGAACCTGCAGGATTAATTAGAACTTCATTGGCGATATTATATAAATTACAACCCTGAATAAATGAAAAATTCTATTGAAATAAAGATGGCCGAAACGGCGACCGACTTCGCACATGCCAAAAAATTGATTTTGGAATATGTAGCCTGGTTGGGCATTGATCTGTCTTTTCAAAATTTTGATAAGGAAATGGCGGGCCTGCCCGAAATGTACAATCATGAGGATGGCGGATTATTTATTGCCTATATAAACGAGGAGGCTGTTGGCATAGCCGGAATCCGAAGGTTTAATAAGAACGATGGAGAAATAAAACGTATGTTCGTACAACCCAACAGCAGGGGTTTGGGCATAGGACAACTACTACTCAACCATTGTATTGAAAAAGCCAGAAAACTTAACTACGACACCATAAAACTGGACACTGCAGATTTTATGAAATCGGCCATTAAACTGTATACCGATAATGGTTTTGTGGAAATAGGGGCTTACCGCCACAATCCACATGAATCTGCACGGTATTACGAACTAAAACTTAAAAAGTAACATTTATAGGCGATGGAACCAGGTATAGTCCGATTTATCCGTTAACCAATAGACCTGATAATCTAAAACAAAATAGAACCGATCCCTTCATCCATTTGAAAATATTCAATAATAAAATCAAGATTTTATTTGAATAGTTAGGAATCCTTACTATATTTGTGAAGCAATAGTGCAATAACCTAAATTCAAGAACAATGAAAAAATCGGTTTTTTATCACGCAGGATGTCCCGTATGCGTTAGTGCGGAACATGACATTTTAGAACTAGTGGGTCGGGATAATGTGGAAATAGTACACTTCGGCCAAAACAAATCCCGTATCCCCGAAGCGGAAAAAGCAGGCGTTAAGTCGGTCCCTGCCCTACTTACACCCAATGGCAATGTACTGCACCTCAACTTTGGTGCTTCCATGGCAGATGTAAAAGGTTAAATTTTTTTATCCTAAATGGTTAGGATTCCTAATAAATTATAATTTAAATGATTAGCAACATGAAAATATCGGTTTGGGACACCTATGTGGCCCGTGAAGACGGCAAGACCATGCATTTCGATATACTGGTACCCCATAATTTGAAGGACAAGAATATCATTTTTGATTATGGTCGTGAATTTCTATCCACAAAGCCATTCAAAACCCATGGACTATCCACCAAGACCTGTACCTACTGCCATATGGAAATGGCCAGCGACACCATATCGGAAGCCATAAATAGAATGGGGTATTTTATCTTAGAAATGGAAAATTGTGAATAATTTAATTAGGATAACTAACTTTGCCTGTCGGGCAATTCCCGGCAGGCTTTTTATATGGACAGAAGTATTTTTAACCCAGACCATCAAGAAACGGACGTTTCCAGCAAAATTATAGCTGGACTAGAGCGCATTTCCGAAGCATTCAAAGTCCTGCTTTGGGATAAGGCCAAATTGTTGGGCTTAAGTCCCATCCAAATCCAAATCCTAATTTTCATTGCTTACCACAAAACCGAATTCTGCAATGTAAGCCACCTGGCCAAGGAATTCAATATAACCAAGCCCACCATAAGTGATGCCATTAGGGTCTTGGACAAAAAAGGACTTATTACCAAAGAATATTCTTCCAGCGATAGTAGAAGCTACTCCATTGGTCTCTCTGAAGCAGGGACAGAGACCATAGGTCAAATTTCCGATTTTGCCAATCCCCTCAAGATGCAGCTCAATGCAGTTGGGAGTTCCGAGTTGGAAGCGCTATTTGGCACCTTGAGCAAGCTCATCTATCAACTGAACACCAATGGGATCCTTAGTGTACAAAGAACCTGCTATGGCTGTAAATTCTACAGTAAAAAAAATGACCAGGATTATTGCAACTTGCTCAACAAAGAATTGCTCAATAAGGACATCCGATTGGACTGCCCTGAATTTGAAGTAAGACACGCTCAATAAAGCCCATAGGACAACTCAGCTGTCCATATCCGAGAACTGTTTTTCACTAAAGCCGCATCCGCAGTATAACTTTCACCTTCAATCTTGGGAGAGTTATTAAGTTTTTGGATATTTACCACATCAATACTACATGTAAACAGCTAAACCAAACCTAAGATCGCTTAAGGCTTATAAAAAATAGAACATGAAAAACAATTGGCTTCTCTACGGTGCATTTCTATTGTCCCTTTCCATTAGCTTTGCCCAGCAAGGGAACATATCCAGCTTATCCATAAAAAAAATAATGCAGGGCGATGACTTTGTAGGCCATCTTCCTTCCTATCCGCAATGGTCCTTGGACAGCCAGACCCTGTATTTTGATTGGAATCCAGAAAAAGCCCAAAACGATTCCCTCTATGCCTACCATTTAAAATCGGCCAAGACTATCAAAACCGATTTTGAGACCTCCTACTCCCTTCCTAGTAGCAGTGGAGTTATTAACCAGGATAGAACCTTAAAATTATATTCCAAACGGGGGGATATATTTCTGTTAAACCTAAAGACTCAAGCCCTAATCCAAATAACCAGGACAGAAGAATACGAAAGTGCTCCCCATTTTACCGAGAACGGCAGCAAGGTGGCCTACCAGCAGGGCAACAATCTTTTTAGCTGGGATATAGCCACCGGGAGTACGGTACAGCTAACCAAAATTAAGTCTGCAAAAAAAGTAGACGACAAAAGCAAGAAAGACCAATGGCTGTACGAAGATCAATTAGGGCTATTTGAGGTACTGCGCCAACGTAAGGACAAAAAAGACAAAACAGAGGAAGCCAATAAACTTTTTGAGACCAAGGGACCCCTCCCCATTGACCCTGATGGCAAGTCAATTTACAATCCAAGGATAAACCCCATTGGAAATTACCTTACTTACTTAGCTACAGAATCGCCAACCAATAAGGGCACCATTGTTCCCCATTATGTTACAGAGTCCGGGTATACCGAAGATGAAGATACAAGATCCAAGGTGGGCAACGAACCTTACGAATATCAATTGTTCGTTTACGACATTACCAACAAAAAAGCCTATCCAGTGGTTTTGGACAGTCTGGAGGGGTTGGATTACGTACCTGAATACACCAAGGACTATCCGGATAAGACTTATGAAAACAAAAACAGACTGGGCTATATTGATGGGCCACTTTGGAGCGAGGACGGGAAATATGCGGTGCTGGACATATATAGCAACGACTATAAGGACCGGTGGATTGTACTCCTTGATCCCAAAGACGGCAGTGTTTCGCTTTTGGACCATCAACATGACGAAGCTTGGATAGCCGGCCCGGGCATCGGAGAATACGATGGTGGTGAAAAGGGCTGGATGCCTGATGGAAAAAGTATCTGGTTCCAATCCGAAAAAACAGGTTATTCACATCTCTATGTCATTGATATAACTACCAAAAAAACAAAGGC
Source organism: Arenibacter sp. (assembly GCA_040216555.1). Lineage (GTDB taxonomy): Bacteria > Bacteroidota > Bacteroidia > Flavobacteriales > Flavobacteriaceae > Arenibacter. Next base: position 357,014 of record JAVJOW010000009.1, on the reverse strand, counting down.
TCTGACTTCGGGCGAATTTGAAATTTACGACCCCCGAATCTCAAAGGATAAAAAACGCTGGTACTTTACGGCTAACAAAAACCATCCTGGAGACCGACAGTTCTATAGTATGCGACTTGGCGGCGGGCAACTACAGCAACTGACCCATATGACCGGATCCAATGAGGTAACCCTGTCCCCAGACGAGCGTAAAATGGCCATTTTGCATTCGTACACCAACAAGCCTACGGAACTTTACCTACAGGACAATCCTATTTGGGGAAAATCCAAGGCAGAGGCGAAACGCATAACCTACTCCACCACCAAAGATTTTGATGGGTACCAGTGGCGCGACCCCCAAATAATCACCTTCAAGGCCGAGGATGGCGAGGCAGTACACGCCCGCCTTTACAAGCCCAGTTCCGACGTAAAAAATAAGGCGGCCATTATTTTTGTGCATGGAGCCGGCTATTTACAGAACGCCCATAAATGGTGGAGCACCTATTTTAGGGAATATATGTTCCACAACCTCTTGGTGGACAATGGCTATACCGTCTTGGACATAGATTACAGGGGCAGTGCCGGTTATGGCAGGGACTGGCGTACCGGAATTTACAGGCATATGGGCGGAAAGGACCTATCCGACCATGTGGATGGAGCCAAATATTTAATTGATGAACTCGGGATCGATCAGGATAAAATTGGTATTTATGGAGGCTCCTACGGTGGATTTATCACCTTAATGGCAATGTTCAACGCCGCTGACACCTTTAAGGCGGGCGCCGCCATACGATCCGTGGGCGATTGGGCCGCTTACAACCATGGTTATACGGCCCGTATACTCAACACCCCGGTTACGGATAGCTTGGCTTACAGAAGAAGCTCTCCTATCTATTTTGCCGAAGGCTTAAAGGGCGACTTGCTGATATTACATGGCATGATAGACGACAACGTACATTTTCAGGATATGGTACGACTCTCGCAGCGCTTGATCGAATTGGAGAAACACAGTTGGGAAATGGCAGTCTACCCCATGGAACGGCACAGCTTTGTGGAACCGAGTAGTTGGACAGATGAATACACCCGGATCTATAAGTTGTTCCAGCGGAGTTTATTGGATAAAAAATAGGAAGGCCCGAATGCCGAACCCACTGACGGTACTTCAATAAATTGAGCATAATCATTCCAATTTGGAGGATGGTACTCGAATTTTGCAAAAAGTGGCACCAATTAGAGGCACAAAAAGCCCATAGAAAACATACGTTATTGAAAAATAAGGCGTTTGCATATTGTATTGCCCTAATTGTATCATATTTTAACATTAATAAGTAAATTAGAGGCAATTACATCTGTATAGTAATAAATAAAATAGTACAAACCAACGGGTGAACGTTAATGAATATGGGATTTGTGAACAAACATTATGGGTGGAGATGGAGCGAGGAAGACCCCATTTTCAAGAATAATGATTTAATTCTTAGCGTTTTGGGATACAACGATCCCAAAGACCAAGCATTTGCTTCCGGCCATTTTAGGAAATTGTTCTATCCCGGTGATTTTGAACTTCTACAAAATGCATGGAAGGCATTTAAAAAAGGGATGGACCATTCCTTTGAAATATCCTATAGGTTTAAGCATAAAGATGGATCCTGGAGATGGATCAAAGAATCAGGTCTAGCCAGTGAATTCAGCACTAGCAATAATCCTATTTTAGGCATTGGAACCCTAAAGGAGGTCACGGACAAGAAGAAGAAAAATTCGCAATTAAAATCCATTCTTAAGAACGTTTCCATAATAATTCTGAGGTTGCGACAAGATTCCGACCGAAATATTAAAGTAGAATATATAAGCAAAGAGGCCTTAAGGCATTGGAACATTCCATGTGAAACCCTGTTACAGGATGCGGACTATTTGCGCAATCTGGCACACAAGGACGATCTTGGCATAATTAGATCTTCCCTGATCAATTCCTTTACGAAAATGGAATTTTTCAAATGCCAGTGGCGCGTGGTTTCCACAAAGAAAAATATTATTTGGTGTCAAGGTGTAGGAACACCTATAAAAGATAAGGATGGGAGCTGTTATCTAGACATTGTTATTACAGATATCACCAACGAAAAAATATATACCGAACAACTAAAAGAATCTGAAACAAAATACTATAATCTTTTTCAGCATTCCCCGCAGCCTTCCTGGGTGTATGACTTGGAAAGTCTAGCCTTTCAAAATATAAATACGGCTGCCATAAAAAAATATGGGTTTAGTAAGAAAGAGTTTTTGACCATGACCATAGCGGATATTAGGCCCAAAAGTGAATTGAAAGCCTTGGAAAATCAGGTTAAGATTACTCGGAACGATTATCACAACCTATTTGACGGATACTTTAAGCATTTTACGAAGAAAGGGGAAATTATGCTGGTTCATCTTTACAGCAGCCCCATTACCTATAATGGCAAAAAATGCAGGCAGGTTATTGCCATAGATATTTCTGAAAAAATGAAATATTTGGAATTTATTGAAAATCAAAATAAGAGCCTGAAAAAGATCGGCTGGATGCAATCGCACGAGCTTAGGGCTCCTCTGGTACGTTTAATGGGGCTCATAAATTTACTAAACGACCAGGAATCCGTATGTAATGAAGAAAGGCATTATATCAACACGGAAATAATAAATTCGGCCAATGAAATGGATATAATGACAAAAAATATTGCCCAGGTTATTAACGCCACCCAAATTAAAGAGAAAAATAATGGCCTACAGATTATTGCAAGTAGATGACGATCCCGTAATTCTTTTTTTGCATAACAAGCTGTTTTCAAAATACACCAATTCCAAAATTGAACAGTTTAAAAACGGCAAAGAAGTGTTGGACTATATACTTGGGAACAAGGACCGAAATATAAACTTTTTGCTGCTATTGGACATTAACATGCCAGTGATGAACGGCTGGGAGTTTATGGACGAAATTTCCAAATATGGGTTAAAAAACAAGGTAAACACCATAATCTTGACCTCCTCTGCGGATAATACGGATTTGGCAAAATCAAAAACCTATCCCAACATAGTCAATTATATTCAAAAGCCATTGACCAGGGAGAAAATTGAAAAAATACCGCTACTAATGAAATATCTGGAATTGACGGAATAAACTCAAACATTGGCGTATTAGTGGCATTCTGAATAAGGTTTCCCAGACACATCCTCTTTACCGCGGGAATGAATAATATAGCCAAGCCCTTTTAATTTTTTGGGATTGGATATGTGGTACTTTAAACCTGTCCTCTTCGCAATCATTAAGTTTTGATACAACCCGAGTTCCGCCCAAATTCAATTCCTATTTTCCAGATAATAACAATTGATTTGGCTACTGCTATTCGAGGTGGAATCATTATTAATATGTTTGTAGGATTAATAATCTATCCCATCATAGTAGTACCATCCAGAACCGTTGGTGCCGGCTCAAATAAAACCATAGTCATCCTGTAAAATGGAAAAAACCCCTACTTTGGATATACCCTCCTTAATATTTACAAAATTCAATTTTGGAACATCCGTTTGAGCCCGAAAATCTGAAATAAAAAGACTTAGGACTATAAAAAAACACAGATTCTTCTAAAATCTACTATCATTAACTGAAATTTAAATTGAGCTTTTAAGTTACCGGTAAAATAGGAATAAAAAGATAAATTCCAATTTAGAATAAGCTTTTCGAAATAGTAGTTATAGAAATTACTTGGGATTTGACCAAGAGAGAAGCACAATAGTCTAACATAAATGTAGAAACCAACTAACTGAGTATAAGACTAACTTAAAAACCAACAACTTTTCTTTTGATGAAAATTAGCCTATTTTTATCAAAAATTAGCGCAATGGACATCAAAGACAAATTCTTTGCACATATCGAGGAAGGATATACCACAAAAGGCGACTTTATTACCATGGGAGCCGCAATGCTCAACGGGGAAACAATAACAGATGCACATGTTAAGATCCCATTAAAAACACTAAACAGACATGGTCTCATCGCCGGGGCAACCGGTACCGGAAAGACCAAAACGCTTCAGGTAATTGCAGAAAACCTTTCGGACAAAGGAATTCCCGTATTACTTATGGACCTTAAAGGGGATCTTAGTGGTCTGGCACAACCCAGTCCCGGGCATGCAAAGATTGATGAACGTCACGCTAAAATAGGTAGCCTGCCCTTTACGCCCAAAGCTTTTCCTGTGGAAATACTGTCGCTCTCCGAACAGGACGGTGTAAAATTGAGGGCCACGGTTTCAGAATTTGGACCGGTTCTCCTGAGCCGAATTTTGGATCTTTCAGTTACACAGGAAGGTATTGTAGCGGTTGTTTTTAAATATTGTGATGACAATAAGCTTCCCTTGTTGGACCTCAAGGATTTTAAAAAAGTATTGCAATACGCCACAGAGGAAGGTAAAAAGGAATTTTCCGATTCCTATGGGCGAATATCTACCAGTTCTACCGGGACCATACTAAGAAAAATCATAGAACTGGAACAGCAAGGTGCCGAACTATTTTTTGGAGAAAAATCCTTTGATGTAGAAGACCTTACGCGTATCGATGAAAATGGGAGAGGATATATCAATATTCTTCGCTTAACCGATATTCAGGACCGTCCTAAATTGTTCTCTACCTTTATGCTGAGCCTGCTGGCAGAAATTTATGATACCTTTCCAGAACAGGGGGATACGGGCAGACCGGAATTGGTCCTGTTTATAGACGAGGCACACCTTATTTTTAACGAGGCCTCAAAAGCACTATTAAATCAAATTGAGAATATTGTCAAATTGATACGTTCCAAAGGAATTGGGGTATATTTTGTAACCCAAAACCCCACCGATGTTCCGGATGCCGTTCTTTCCCAATTGGGTCTAAAGGTGCAACATGCTTTACGTGCATTTACGGCAAAAGACAGGAAAGCCATTAAGCTTACCGCAGAAAACTATCCCATTTCAGAATTTTATGACACCAAGGAAGTTTTAACTTCCCTGGGCATTGGGGAGGCCTTGATCAGCGCCCTCGATGAAAAGGGAAGACCAACACCCTTAGCGGCCACTATGCTAAGGGCTCCTATGAGCCGGATGGATATTCTTACCGATAGTGAACTTAAGGAGGTAATAGACAAATCCAAACTGGTTAGAAAATACAACGAAGTTATTGACAGGGAAAGCGCCTATGAACTGCTTAACAATAAAATTGAACGGGCGGAAAAACTGGCCGAAGAGGAAAAGACCACTTCCAGCAGCAGATCCACCAAATCTACAACAAGAAGGGCGAGTACACGCCAAAACCCAGTAATAAAAGTATTGACAAGTGCTACTTTTATAAGGGGAGTTCTGGGTGTATTAAAGAAAGTCATGAGATAATCCTTTGGACTATTGTAAAACAGGATTAAAAAAATTAATTTTTAAAAATACCTTTTACGCTTTAAAATGATAAGAAAATCGATTTTTGCCGTAGCACTAAGCTCGCTACTCTTTATACAATGTAACACCAATACAGATTTTGTAATTGCCAATGACCAAGTAGGCAAATTGATGAAATCCAATACCATTGATGAAATTGATACTGTATTTGCCAGTGATTCCATAGTAAAGGATACCGCAAACACCAGAATTGGTGCAGCAGTAAAAAAGATTAACATTTATGAAAAGGGAGGCCAGCATTTACTCACCCTTACCCCCAACAAGGATAGTATTCCAAAAATTGAGATTATCCGTATTTACGATCCAAGATATGTTACCGAAAAAGGCGTTGGACTAAATAGCACCTTTAAAGACATCAAAGACAAACATAGTATTAAAAAAATTGTAACCGCCCTCAATAATGTGGTGATTTTCCTAAAGGACTCCGACGCCTATTTCACCATTGCCAAGACCGAACTTCCCAGCAACCTTCAATATGGCAACAACAGCGATATTGAAGCTGTTCAGATACCGGACAAGGCAAAAATTAAATACATGATGGTGGGCTGGGAATAACAGCAACGATTCTATGCGAAAACTATTATACCGCACTTTAGCACTATCCTACGGTGCCTACTTTAATTCCACCGCTCTTTTCTCAGAAAAGGAAGCGGGCAAAAAGGCATTCAAAACTTTTACGACCCCAAGAAAGGGCAGGATACTACCAGTTCAACAAGAATATCTACAAGAGTATTTGGGCAAAAGGATTACAGTGAACAACACTGGACTGCAGACCTATGAATGGCCTGGAACTGGGGAAACCGTTCTTTTGATACACGGTTGGGAAAGCAATGCTTTTAGGTGGCGATATCTCATTGAAAAATTACAGGAAAAGGAATTCAATATCATTGCCTTTGATGCGCCGGGCCATGGATATTCAGAAGGAAATAGATTAAATGTGGTCACCTATGCGGACAGTGCTCGGCAGCTCATAGACCTATACCGACCCAAACACATTATTGGGCATTCCATGGGGGGACTTGCCACACTTCACAATCAATATCAAAATCCGAACACCTCCATTGAAAAAATAGTGACTTTGGGAGCCCCGGCCGAACTGTCCGAATTAATGGCGCATTACCAAAACCTGGTCAAGTTCAACAATAAAGTTTTAGAGGCTTTGGACAAGCACGTGTATGAGCATTTCAACTATCGCATAAACGAAATTTCCACCCCTAAGTTTGCTAAATCCATTGCCCAAAAAGGGCTGATCATACATGATGAACGGGATACAATAACCCCGTTCAATGCTTCCGAACGTCTGCACCAAAACTGGAAAAATAGTAGCTTAATAAAAACCACCGGGCTTGGCCATTCCCTACACCAAGAGGAGATCAACATACAGATAGTGGACTTTCTATTGTCTTAAATTTTTAGCGCTATTTTATACCCTAACCTATTTTCTTTTTAAAATATGCTTATTTTTAGAAAGTTTTTCAACCCGTGTTCCGTAAATTAAAAATTTAAAACTATGCCTGAAATCACTCCCTTCCATATCGCCATTCCCGTCCATAATTTGGCCGAATGCCGTACCTTTTACGGAAAGATATTAAATTGTGAAGAGGGAAGAAGCAGTGATCAATGGGTAGACTTTAATCTGTTCGGTCACCAATTGGTAATCCATTACAAACCCAAGGCCAAGGACGAAGAATTGCACGTTAACCCAGTAGATGGCAAGGATGTTCCAGTACCTCATTACGGTGTTGTGCTCCCTTGGGACACCTTTAAATCCTTTTCCGAAGAACTTATTGAAAAAGGGGTACGCTTTGTTATTGAGCCCTATATCCGTTTTAAGGGAGAGGTTGGCGAACAGGCCACTATGTTCTTTCTGGACCCTGCAGGAAATGCCCTGGAATTCAAGGCATTTAAGGATATGGGACAATTGTTTGCCAAATAACTACACCTAACACTTTGTATTACTTTTCACTTTGGAGTTCATGAAAAACCGTTATAGTTTTTTCATGAACTTCATATTGTGCGTCATACTCTCAAAAGGGGTACTGGAATACTCCTCTTGTTCTATGAAAATATATTTCAGTCCGGATTCATTTTTATATTTAAGCATTTGGGCTATATCCAACCCTCCTTTTCCAAACTCCGTACTTTCCTTTTTCACCATGTCCATATCCTTCAAATGCCATAAAGGAAACCTACCTTCATATTTTCTAAAATAATCCAAAGGATCCTTCCCAGCAACCACTACCCAGCCTAGGTCAAGTTCCATATGCACAAGGTTTGCTTGCGTATTGTTCAATAAAATATCATAGAACACCTCGCCGTTTTCGGATTCAAATTCATATTCGTGATTATGGTATCCGAATTTGATATTTCTACTATTACATTCTTCTCCTGCCTTATTAAAGGCCTCGGCTACAGCCTTATAGTTATCTGCCGTTTGTCCTTCCGTAGGCATGGAGGAACATATTAGATATTCTTGACCGGCCTCGGCGGCCTGATCCATTGTCTCCTTCCAATGTTCGTCCAAAGCCACATGGCCACTCCTAAGGGTCATGCCCAGGTCTTCACAAACGCTTTTCATTTCCTTTGGTGACAACCCGTAATAAAGTCCTTTGGTACTCCGTGCCGATTCAATCTGTTTAATTCCCAATGCCGCTATACGCTTTAAGGTACCCACAGCATCTTCCAGCATCTCCTTGCGAAAGGTATACAATTGAACCCCTAAATTCTTTTTCGGGTTCTTATAATGCAAGGTAAAGGATGGTAATAAAACCACTCCTGCTGCCAACATTCCTGACTGCATTAAAAATTCTTTTCTCGTTGTCATTTTCAATCTTTTTTATATTACTGTGACCATGAAGTTGGTTTTCTATCCCATCTATGGCCTTTTAATTCTTTATATAACCCCATGGTTAAGCCTTTGCCATCACTTAAAGCCGTATTCATTAAAACGTTCCTTTCCTTTCGCATTCCAGGTATTATAGTACTTACCGTTTTGTTCATTGTAATAAAGCGCAAAGCCATTTCCGCCATGGTCATCCCGTCAGGAACAACTGGTCTCAACAGGTTTGCCCTTTCTGCACTTGCAATTAAATTCTCGGGCACAAAATACGTCCCCCTCCAATCCCCTTCTGGAAACTTGGTCTCTTTGGTTATATTCCCGGTCAAGGTACCTTCGTCAAAAGGAACCCTTGCAATTACCGCAATATCCAACTCTTCACATAATGGAAAAAGGACATCCTCGGGAGCTTGGTCAAAAATATTGTAAATCACCTGTACCGCATCGAACACGCCGGTTTTAAGAGCTTTGATGCCGTTTTCGGGTTCCCAGCGGTTTACACTGATACCCATGGCCGCTACCTTCCCTGACTTTTTTAAATCTTCTACAGCCCTTTGCCATTCTTCACGATGGGTCCAACCGTCGTCCCAAGTATGGAACTGCATTAAATCCAATTGCTCCGTGCGTAAATTTTTTAGGGTCTTATCCGTATATTCCAATATATGTGAGGTAGGATAGGATTCCTCCAAACTATACTCCGGTTTTGCCGGCCATTTGAAATTTTTCCCCGGAATTTTACTGGCAGTATAAAGCTTATTATTGGGAAACCTTCGCAACAGATCACCTAGTAATTTTTCACTATGGCCATGGCCATAGGCCCATGCGGTATCGAAAAAATTAACGCCATTTTCAACGGCCAGATCCAATGACTTGGCAGACAAAAGGTCGTCGGACTCGGTCCATCCTCCCATGCCCCACATTCCGTATCCTATTTCACTGACATCCCACTGGGTTCTACCAAATTTTCTCAAAACCATTTTGCTTCTTTACTTTCTTGCTCCAAGAAATCCCGGATACTAATTAATGTGAGTTTAATTTAAAATTAAATACAAATACCTAAAGACCAATCTATTAAAGCTAATACTCTGTCTCCTCGAGCCTGCCTTGTGGCAGACAGGCGCAGTCAAGAGGTAATTGACAATTACAGCTTTACTATGAGGTCTCGACTGCGCCCGCCTTAACGGAACGGGCAGGCTCGACCGGACAACATTACATTAAGCAACTCATTCACCATTAAAATCAATCTAACTCACCTTATTTATACATCAATACTGATGGAAGGCATCGGAAATAAACTCCAATACCACGGGCAGGGATTCCCGCCAATAAGTCCAACTATGATGCCCTTCCCTTACCCTATATTCATGGGGCACCTCTTTCTTTTTCATGGCAATATGCACTAGACTATTTCCTTCATATAGAAAATCATCGTCCCCACAGTCTATATACCATCTAACCGACTTCATATCTTCTAAGGATGAAGCCTTTATAAGTGATAGAGCATTGTGCTTTTCATAATAGGCACTTAGAAGGCTATCTTCATAGCTCTCATTATTACTTTTTAGTCTTTGTTTAAAATCGTCCAAACTTAGGGCTCCTATATAGGCACTTAAAGGACAGGCCGAAGAAAACAGCTCAGGGTGGCGCAAGGCATACATGAAGGTTCCACCACCACCCATAGATAGGCCGGCTATGGCCCTATAGCGCTTCTCTCCCTTTATGCGATACTTCTTCTCTACATGGGGCATTAATTCCTGAAAAAAGAAATCCTCGTACCGCCAGTCCCCTTTTATAGAATTAAAATAACCCCTAGTTCCCGTATTGGCATCTGGCATAACAATAATCATGGGAGTAGCTTTACCCTCTTTAATGGCATTATCCGTAATACGCAACACTTCTCCAAATTGCACCCAACCCGTTTGATCGTCACCAGCGCCATGAAGCAAATACAACACTGGGTAACTCCTATTGGAAGTTTCATAATCCGGCGGAAGGTATACCGCAAATTTCCTTTCACTCTTTAGGATTTCACTCTTCATGCTGAGTGCGTCAAATACCTTTCCGGTCTGCGCATTAGCGCTTGCCAGGCAAACTAGCGCGCATAGCAATATTAGATTGTTTCGCATATTTATCAGGTTTCTTACAAGCACGGTATAAATTTTTGATTCGGCATGGACTGCCTTTATTTATTGTAGCCCAGGAATTTCCACTATTTCGTTAACTTCTTCATCATAGTCCACCCCTTCTACCATAAAACCGAACAGATTGAAGAAATCTTTCTCATAGCCCTTTAGATCACCAATCTTTGGCAAGGTTTCCGTAGTGGCCTCCTTCCAAAGTTCTGCCACCCTGGCCTGCACATCGGCGCGCATTTCCCAATCATCTATACGTATTCTCCCTTTATCATCTGTAGGTGTCTTAGCTGAATACAAACGATCCTGGAACAAGCGTTGAATTTGCTCTATACACCCTTCATGTATTCCTTCCGCTTTCATTACTTTGTACAATAGGGATATATATAGTGGAATTACCGGTATGGCAGAGCTTGCCTGGGTTACCAATGCCTTGTTTACCGAAACATAAGCTTTTCCGTTTAAAGATTTTAAACTATCCGAAATAGTAAAAGCAGTAGCCTCCAAATCATCTTTGGCACGACCAATAGTTCCTTTTCTATATACTGCTTCTGTAAGTGAAGGTCCAATATAAGAATAGGCTATAGTAGTAAATCCTTCTGAAAGCAATCCTTCATTTTTCAAATCATCGATCCACATTTTCCAGTCTTCACCTCCCATGACGGCCACCGTATTCTCTATATCATCCCCTTGAGCGGGTTCTATGGACACTTCGGATACAACCCCGGTATGAAAGTCTACCGTTTTGTTTTGAAATTTGGCTCCTATTGGTTTTAATACCGATTTATATTTTACCCCAGTATTCGGATGCGTCCTTACCGGTGAAGCCAAACTGTAAATAACCATATCTATTTGGCCCAAATCGGCTTTGATCAAGTCTAAGGTTTGTTTTTTAATTTCATTGGAAAAGGCGTCCCCGTTGATGCTTTTAGCGTACAATCCTGCCTTATGCGCCTCTTTTTCAAAAGCCGCACTGTTGTACCAGCCCGGTGAGGCCGGTCGTCCCTCGGAAGGTGGTTTTTCAAAAAATACCCCTATTGTTGAAGCTCCTGAACCAAAGGCACTGGTAATTCTGGAAGCCAAACCAAATCCAGTAGAAGCTCCTATTACGAGCACTTTTTTTGCTCCATCAATGGCTCCCTTGGACTTTATATATTCAATTTGATCAATAACATTTTGTTCACATCCTTTAGGATGGGAGGTAAGGCATATAAATCCGCGTGTTCTAGGCTCTATTATCATTTCTTAATTTATTTTCTGCACTTTCCCAATATGGGCTGTATCATGGTGCATATTATTTATAATTTTCCCAATTATCGAAGATATATAAAAGATTCAAAAGATAAAGTTGAAGTGGACAAAATTGCACCCTATAATCCGGATTTAGATAAAACTATCCCAATGTTAAGGCAATTGTTCCATTAAAAACCGCTTGACATTCTCACCCATAACGGCTCTAATCTCCATTTCCGAAAATCCTTGGTTCATTAATTCCTGAACAATAAAGGGCAGGCCGGTGACATCTATAGGAGTCGTGGCCGCCCCATCAAAATCGGAGCCCAGCGCCACATGCTCAATGCCGACCAAATCCCGGACATACTTCATAGCTTCCACAATGTGCTTGATCTCCCCTTTAATGGCTCCCCTAAAAAACCCAATGCCTATTAGTCCACCCGATGCTGCAATTCTATTTATATGTCGATCCGATATGTTCCGTGGGCTATCCTTGGTCCCCTTGACCCCAGTGTGCGAAACCAGGACTGGGCGGGTGGTTTGGTCAAGAATTTCATCTATCATTTTTGGGGAGACGTGTGCCAAATCGATTATGATTCCCAAACGGTTCATCTCATGGATCACCTTTCTGCCGAAATCGGTAAGCCCTGCCCCCGAAATACCATGAGCAGATCCACCAAGTTCATTATCGAAAAAATGCGTGGGGGCCATCATTCTAACCCCTTCGTAATAAAGATTCTGCACATTGTCCAAATTCCCCTCCAAGCAATGTGCACCTTCAATTCCCAAGAAACCACCAATTACCTCCGGGTCTGTTTTCTTTAATTTTATCAAATTTTTTAAATCTTGGCGCGATTTCACCAATAAGAATTTACCGGCAAACTTCTTTTGGTAGTCCTGCAAAGCTCTCGCCTGGTACTCGGCCCGCTTATACAAACTAAACCACTTATCCGGCAGTCGGCCCTGTACGAAATTCAGCATCGTAATTTTATCGAAGGCGTCCGCACTATTCTGCTTAAAATTCTGCCCTTTGGGAGATTTGGTCACAATGGTAAAAGCCTGCAAGCTCATATTGGCCTGTTGCATTCGCGGAAAATCCAAATGGGCATAATCCAGTTGTTTGGTCAAGTCACGATCCCAAAGCAAGGCATCGCAATGTAAATCCGAAATAAATTCAAGTGAATTATACAATTCTTTTGCTTCGGTCCCGAGCTGCCTGGGATCACTATATTCAACGAGGTTCATCTGCTTGTCCAAAATGGGAGATACAATAAACGTTGCCAAGAAATATAAGAGGAGCACAATGAACAAAGAGTACCTAAGAAATTTTTTCATTCAATCCCACCAATTTTGTGAGCTAAAAATTAATCAAAATAAATTAGAAACTGTTATAAAACGATATCGATTTATAAATTACAAACGCCAAAATGAGCGGATATCTTTTTCTAGCTTCTTGGAAACGTAAATAGTCATAAAACAAAAACGCGAATTAAACGTTATTACCTTAAATTGAATTTGGACAAACCTACTAAAATCTGAACTCATGAAAAAAATAATCTACTTAGCCGCATTCCTATTTTGCACCCTGACCATCAGTAGTTGTACCAACGACGAAGATGAGGAAAAAATTGATGTCCTTACCCCAACAGACAGTGCTCAAACCGAGCAAATGTTAATTGAGCCGAATGTTTAGAAAATTTAAAAAGACCTATTTAATGCCAATAAAGCATTAAATAGGTCTTTTTGTTCAACAACTTATCCCTGTTAGAGTACTTCATTAGCCAGACTAATAGGTTTCCGGCTTATGATTTAAAGGTAATAGTAAAAGTAGTACCCTTATTAATTTCACTCTCTACGGAAATTTTACCCCCTAGGCTGGTAATATGATTATACACCAAATATAGTCCAACCCCTTTACTGTCTCCGTTATGGTGGAATTTTTGATTTAAACCAAAGATTTTATCACCAACATTGTCCATATCAAAACCAAGTCCGTTGTCTGTATATATCAACTGATTACTACCCTCAATAATGCGTGATGTTATGGAAATAACAGGCGCCTCATTTGGCATTGCATATTTTATGGAATTTGTAATTAGGTTCAGAAAAACGCTTTCCATATAATTTACATTATGCCTTACCCCCCTTAAGGCGGAAAAATCGACCTTAAAGGTAACATTGGCATTACCTATAAGCGAACTGATGGATGACTTGACCTGTTTTAGTATTAATTCAAAATCTACCTCTTCCAACTCAATGTTCAAGTTGTCCTTCCTGCTTAAAAGGTCCACATACTTGTTTAAGGATTTATTGAGGCCTTCAGTAGCCATCTTCATATAGCCCAGGGTTTCCAACATTTCATCATCATCAATTTTACTAAAATCCAAAAACCCGAATATGGAAAGTAGATTGTTTACCGGAGACCTTAAATCATGGGATGTGGTATAATTGAGCTGTTTTAACTCTTGGTTTTTATCCACCAGGTTTATTAGATGCTCTATACGCTCCCTTTCCAGTTTCTTTTTGTGGGTAATATTTTTGGCAATAGCATACACTAACTTCTCATCCTCCAAGGGTATGGAGGTCCAATGCAACCAAATAATCTCTCCTGATTTACAGACGTATCTGTTTTCATAATTCACCAAGGGAACATTATTCTTCAAATTTTCCCTGTATCTGGCCGTTAGATCCCTGTCTTCCACATGGATAAATTCTCTAATTGGCTTAGAAAATAATTCCTCTTCCGAGTAGCCCAAAAGTTTCACCACAGCGGGATTTACTTTTTTGAAATAGCCATCATAACCGGCTATACATAATAAATCCATAGAAAGATTAAAAAAGGGTTCCAGGCTAAGGTTTTTTGTTTTTTGCATACTGCTGATAAGATAAGGGTAATATACGGTTTTTAATCAAAAAGCTGTTTACGATCAACCTAAACCTCCCAAAACCGAACACAAATGTATTTAAAGTTAAACATAAATTTATACCGTATATATCATGTCAAAACTTAGAAAAAATAAAAAAACCGCAAATTGTTTAATCTGCGGTCTTTCAATATTATTTTTGGCTTCTATGCCTTTCCCTTGCCAACAAGGTATTTTTTAGCAACATGGCAATAGTCATTGGTCCCACACCTCCAGGAACCGGAGTAATATAAGAGGCCTTCTTGCTCACATTTTCAAAATCCACATCCCCGGTGATATAATAACCCTTTTCCTTGGTGTCATCCGGCACTCTGGTAATGCCCACATCGATGATTACGGCATCATCCTTCACCATTTCGGCTTTTAAAAAGTTGGGTACCCCTAATGCAGAAATAACTATATCGGCCTGTGAAATTATCTGGGTAATGTTTTTGGTATGGCTATGGGTAAGGGTTACCGTGGAATTTCCAGGCCAACCTTTTCTTCCCATAAGTATGCTCATAGGCCTACCCACTATATGGCTACGACCTATAACAACAGTATGTTTCCCTTTGGTCTCTACCTTATACCTTTCCAGAAGCTCCAATATACCAAAAGGTGTGGCAGGAATAAAAGTACTCATATCCAAGGCCATTTTTCCAAAATTGGTAGGATGAAATCCGTCCACATCCTTATCGGGATCCACCGCCAACAGAACACGTTGTGTATTGATCTGCTCCGGCAAAGGCAATTGAACAATAAATCCGTCTATATCATCATTTTGGTTAAGTTCTTCTATCTTGTTCAACAACTCCTGTTCGGAGGTAGTGCTTGGCAACTGTACCAAGGTAGACTCGAATCCTACTTTCTCACAAGATCTTACCTTGCTGCCCACATAGGTAAGACTGGCACCGTCGTTCCCAACGATAACCGCTGCCAAATGCGGCACTTTTTCTCCGCGCTCCCTCATTTTAGCCACCTCTGCGGCTATTTCCTCCTTAATTTGATTCGATACTTTTTTACCGTCTAAAATTTCCATTCATTTAAAGTTTAATGTTCAAGGTTGTTGTTTGTTGAATTTTGAGCCCTTGTATTCTGACCGGGACAAGTAATTTATAAAGGAACTTATTTTTTTTACTTTCTAAAAGAACCATTTCGTATAGAGCCTCGAAAGAAGCCTTATCTATATGATTTCTATCCAATACTCTATATAGCTGGGACCGTAGTTCCCCACACGAAGCTTTTGCTATACTTAAAAATTGAATGAATTCTCGATTACCATTACGCTCAAACCCTTCTGAAATATTATCCATAATTGAACCAGAACTTTTATCCATCTGATTTCGAAGAGCATAATTGTCGCCTAAAGATGTAGTTTCAAAAATTTGATGCACTTTATTGCATATCTCCCGCGCCAACTGCCATATTTCCAAATCTTCAAACCTTTCAACCTTTGCCATTAGGACATCTTATTTACACCAGGAACCTTGAACTTGAAACCTTGAACCTTGAACCTTGAATAATATTATTTCATCCCCTTCATGGCCCCCATCATTTGCATCATCTTTTTACCGCCGCCGCCTTGCATCATCTTCATCATTTTGCTCATTTGATCAAACTGCTTTAACAATTGGTTTATTTCCTGAATGCTGGTACCACTGCCCTTGGCTATTCGTTTTTTACGGCTAGCATTTAATTTGGCCGGGGTAGAACGTTCATCAGGGGTCATGGAATGTATTATGGCCTCTATATGCTTAAAGGCATCATCATCTATATCCAATCCCTTTAAAGCCTTTCCTGCTCCTGGAATCATCCCCATAAGGTCTTTAAGGCTACCCATTTTTTTAATCTGCTGGATCTGGCTTAAAAAGTCATCGAAACCAAATTTATTCTTGGCTATCTTCTTCTGGATTTTCCTGGCCTCTTCCTCATCAAACTGTTCCTGCGCCCTTTCCACCAAAGAAACCACATCACCCATACCAAGAATTCTCTCGGCCATACGGGAAGGATAAAAGACATCTATGGCATCCATCTTTTCCCCGGTTCCTATAAACTTAATGGGTTTGTTTACGACCGACTTAATGGAAATAGCGGCACCACCACGGGTATCCCCATCTAATTTTGTAAGTATAACTCCGTCAAAATTAAGGACGTCATTAAATGATTTGGCGGTATTAACAGCATCCTGACCAGTCATGGAATCGACCACGAACAGGGTTTCCTGAGGCTGAATAGCTTTATG
The DNA here is from genome assembly GCA_040216555.1 of Arenibacter sp. GTDB lineage: Bacteria > Bacteroidota > Bacteroidia > Flavobacteriales > Flavobacteriaceae > Arenibacter. The sequence goes on along the minus strand of JAVJOW010000009.1, from coordinate 340,242 downwards.
GATATTGGCAATTTCTTTCATCATTTGCTCATCCACAGCCAAACGACCTGCCGTATCTATAATAACTACATTAAAACCATTGGCCTTTGCATGGGCAATACCCGCCTTTGAGATGGCAACGGGATCATTATTTCCCCGGTCCGAAAAAACCTCAACCCCGATCTGTTCCCCTACAACATGAAGTTGGTCTATTGCCGCAGGCCTATATACGTCACATGCCACCAGCAATGGCTTTTTAGCCTTTTTAGTTTTAAGATAATTGGCCAATTTTCCTGAAAAGGTAGTTTTACCCGAACCTTGTAAACCGGACATTAGGATTATGGAAGGCGTACCCGACAAATTGATGCCCTCTGCATCTCCGCCCATAAGCTCGGTAAGCTCGTCCTTCACCAATTTTACCATTAACTGTCCAGGTTGAAGGGAGGTCAACACATCCTGTCCCATTGCCTTTTCCTTAACCTTATTGGTAAACTCCTTGGCTATTTTAAAGTTGACATCCGCATCCAAAAGTGCTCTTCGCACTTCCTTTAAGGTTTCCGCAACATTGATCTCTGTAATTTGTCCATGTCCTTTTAGAACATGTAACGCCTTATCCAACTTTTCACTTAAATTATCAAACATAGTTTACTGTATTATCAAGAAAGCGCAAATTTAAGAATAACTGCCGTAAGTGTGAAGCTTGGGATGAAAAATATAAATGTAAAAAAAAGGGCAGCTTCCGTAAGAAGCCACCCTTTTCCAAAAATTGGGGCAAAATTTTTATTTCTTTTCGAAGACCAGAACCTCTATGCTGTTCTCATTAATAATCTTCAACTCTATACGATCATTGGTAATGGAGACAATTTTCCAGTCGTCCATTAAAACTTGCATAGCTGTGGCCAAGCCAAAATTAAGATAACATTTCAATTCCCCTTCACTATCCCTGATTATTCTCCAAAGTCCAGGGTAGGTTGGTCCGGTTTCACCAGTGGTAACATTAACTGCAAATTCTGCCTGGAAGGCAAAGGTAAATGCTGCATAATTTTGGGTTTCATCATCATCACCCTCCATATATTTTGCAATCATCCATTCGCCGCCCATCATAATATTTCTTATCTCCGCTACATCGCCATCATCGGAATTATTATTACAAACCCTTTCCAAAATAAGCTCATAGTTGGAATCCTCAATACTAAATCCTAAGCGTTTGTCTCTAAGATCGGACAACAACCATTCAAAGCTAACCCCTGGCTCGTCTCCCATGGTAATGGACATTACCAAACGTCCTTGGGCATTGGTAGTAATGGCCCATGTTCCTTCGGAAATATTGGACTCGTTACTTAAAGTTACCACTCCTTCAGCTTGAAAACTAAATTCGTATCCCAACAACCTATCAACATCTTCGTTGTTCAACTTCACTTTTTTTATGACCCAGCTACATTCCTTCAAAATTTCCCTCAAGGTATCTGGTGTATTATCTACGATACCACATGCCTTTTTCATTATTATCCTCTCTCCTTCACCGGCGTACAATTTAATTTTACCATCTTCCAGATCATAAACAAACCACTCCAGATCAAAATCGGCCAAGGCTTCAAACTCTAACTTCAACAACACCCTGTTCTCTCCAATTCTGGTGCTCCAAGTACCCATTAAACTGTTACCTACCCTATCTTTCATTACCACGTTTCCGTCTTCTGTAAAATCCATTACGTAGTCAAAATACTGACCTGTGTTGTCTATATTGGCCCTTATTACTTCATTTACCAACCAAGGACAGGCAACAAGATATTCTTCCAAACGCTCTTGTGTAAAGTCATCGTCATCATCGTCATCATCATCGTCATCACATTTACTTTTGGCAGTTTCAATAGCATTGGCCAATTCGGCATTATTACTTACGCTAACCGTGGTATCATTATATAGCTCCAATGTAATGGGGAAATCAAAACTCATTAGGTCATCATCATCACGTTCCGCAAAATAGCGTCTTAGCTGCATATCATTTTCTACGGTTACATTACCGGTTTGCTGCAGATTAATATCAAAGGAATATACCACTATTGGATACACAAAATCTATACATTCTATATCATCGTCATCCCCACCTTCAATACATTGCTCGACCTTTTCACGAAGTTGTTCCTTGTTGCTTATAGTTATTTCCGTATAATCCGACAAGGTTATCTGTATGGGAAAAATAATTTCCAAAATATCATTATCTACTTCTACCTCATTAAAAAGTTGCTTAATCAACTTTAAATCTTCAACAGCATCTATATTAACATCTAGGCCATTTACGTTTACCACATATGGAAAGTTGATGGCAAAACAACTGGCTCCATCCACGATATTATCATAGGAACCATCTTTGGAGGAAGTTCTTTTTATTAATTGTGCCGTACTGGAACTTGCCAAAATGGCTTCCTGGTTATCCTCTCCAGGCAATTCTTCAAATTCTTCCTGACAGGATGTGAAACTTAATGCCACAAGAAGTAGGCTCGAGAACATTAAATAAGATATAAACTTTTTCATAACGATTTGGTTTTTATTTGTTCGTATATCTCTAAAACAACTCACTTTTAAAATACCCTACCCAATTTTTTGATTTTTTTAAAATATCTTTGAAAAAATCAAAAACAAGTAGGCTTGAAAGCTATCAAAGAAGAACATGTATGCAAGGAAGACGTTTACGCCTCAATCTTCAGCACCTATTCCAAAACGGTCTTCAACTATATATATTATAAGTTTGGTAACGAGGAAAAGGCGTATGATGTTGTGCAGGAAGCCTTTATAAAATTATGGGAAAACTGTTCCAAGGTTGCTCCTGACAAGGCCAAGTCCTATATATATACCATTGCCAACAATTTATACCTTAATGTTCTAAAAGCGGAAAAAGTAAGATTAAAATACGCCCCGGAGACCAGTGCTGTGGTAAATGAGTCCCCGGACTTTATAATGGAAGAACAGGAATATAAAGAAAAATTGGAACACGCCTTGGCAGCTTTGCCCGAAAACCAACGTACTACCTTTCTATTAAATAGGATCGATGGAAAAAAATATGCGGAAATAGCGGATATGGAAGGTGTAAGTGTAAAGGCCATTGAAAAAAGAATGCACCTGGCCCTAAAAACGCTTAGGGAACAGATTGAAGGGATATAAGGCATAGAATTGAATACGGAGTATTGAGTAATGTGCTAGTGGATTGTATTGTGATTAAGACTTGACACAGTTAGCGGTTTGGGAACTATATTTAATGTTGTTTAAGGTTATAAAATTTTCATTATATTCTATAGTTACAATCCCAATACTCAATACTAACATCTCAATACTTAATATAAATGTTAATTTAAAAGTAGGGTATTTTCATTTTTAATTGTTATACCTATATAAAGCTAGAAACCATGCAAGAAAATTATTTGGCAAAATGGCTCAATAACGAACTCACGGAAGAGGAGTTGGTTAAATTTAAGGAGACCAAGGAGTATGCCTCGTATTTAAAACTACGGGAAGCCACCGATAATTTGGTAGCGCCTGATTTTGACATGGCCAAGGCTTGGGAAGACCTCAACAAACACAAGGCTACCACTAAGAGCAAAGTAATTAAACTTAACCCTTATAAAAAATACTTGGGAATTGCTGCTGCAATAGCCGCAATTTTCGTTGCCTCCTTTTTGTACTATGGCAGCTTGAACGAAGAAATAAGTACGCAATATGCAGAAAGGGCAGAAATAGTGCTCCCGGATGCATCGGAGGTTCAACTAAATGCGGATTCCCAGATTTCATACAGCAAAAAAAATTGGGCAAAAAAAAGGGATATAGCATTGGACGGGGAAGCGTTTTTTAAAGTGGCCAAGGGCAAGCGCTTTACCGTTATTACAGAGAACGGAACCGTTACTGTTTTGGGCACTCAATTTAATGTAGAAAACAGAAAGGGCTATTTTGAAGTAGCCTGTTATGAAGGTTTGGTAAGTGTTGTCTACAACGAGGAAGAAATTAAACTTCCCGCCGGTAATTCTTTGGTGGTAATCAATGGAGAATTACAGGCTTTGGCAATACCAAACGCAAAGGAACCATCCTGGATTAGGAATGAAAGTAGCTTTAAGAGTATTCCCTTGAAATTTGTTTTGGATGAATTTCAAAGACAATTTAATATTGAGGTCGCCACCGAAAATATTGATGCCAATCAATTATTTACAGGATCCTTTAGCAATACCGACAAGGAATTAGCGTTGCAAAGTATAAGTACTCCTTCTCAGATCAAGTTTAAATTAGAGGGGAATAAAGTGCTATTCTATGCTGAAACACCATAAATACATTGTATTTCTTATTGCCCTATATGTATTTCTACTAGTTCCTTATTCCAATTGGGCACAAGAAAATAGTGCTCAAAAAGCAAATCTAATTAGCTATTTGGAAGAACTGGAACGGGAGTATAACATTAAGTTCTCCTATGTGGATAAGGACTTGGGGCAGTTGCAGTTTTCTATTCCGGATACCGATTCACTACCCCAAATACTGGAAGAGCTCCACAAACAGACCCTATTGGACATTACTAAACTCAATGACCGCTATTTTGCCATATCCAAAAGCAAGTTTGTGGATATCTGCGCCAATGTCGTAGACAACTTTGAGAACACTACCATCATGAATGCAACCGTGGAGGTTTTAGGCAGCAATATATCCCAGATTACCGATCTGGAAGGACAGTTCTCCTTAAAGGAAGTTCCAAGAAATGGCAACATCGCGATCAAACACCTGGGCTTTAAGACCAAATATTTAAGCGCGGAAGAACTGACTGGCAACAATCCCTGCAAGACTATTTTATTGTCTCCAAATTACCAGGAATTGGAAGAAGTTGTTGTATATCAATTTCTTACCACTGGTATTACCAAAGAACCAGATGCCAGCATTGAGCTCAATACGGACAAATTCGGAATTTTGCCCGGACTTATAGAACCCGATGTTCTACAGACCATACAGGCATTGCCCGGAATTAAGAGTGTAGATGAGACCGTGTCCGATATTAATGTCAGGGGTGGCACCAACGATCAAAATTTAGTCTTATGGGATGGTATAAAAATGTACCACTCAGGGCATTTTTTTGGGTTGATTTCTGCCTTTAATCCCTATTTGATCGAAAATGTGAACATTATAAAAAATGGGACCAGCGTACAATATGGCGATGGAGTGAGCAGTGTAATAAATATAAATACCAGAAACAAAATCAGAGATTCATTCGTGGGAGGGGCAGGATTTAATTTATTAAGTGGCGATGTTTTTGGACAGCTTCCTCTCTCGGAAAAAGTTTCCGTTCAGTTTTCCGGAAGGCGATCTACCACAGATTTTATAAATACCCCAACTTATAATCGGTATTTTGATAAAGTGTTTCAGGACAGTGAGGTAAAAGAAAATGGCAACTCCTCCAATCTCGAAAACACAGTAAGGGACGAAAATTTTTATTTTTATGATTTTACGGGCAAACTGCTTTACGACATCAATGAAAACCAAAAGGCCCGATTAAGTTTTATCAATACCAACAACCACCTTAAATACACTGAAAAATCGGAAGATGACACTGCCAACAGTTTATTGGACCAGGCCAATCTTTCCTTCGGCGGGAGCTTGGAAAGTAAATGGACACCCAGGTGGAGCACACATTTAAACCTGTATTACACCCGTTATAATTTGGATTCCCAAAATATCCCATCCCAATCCCAACAGCTTTTTCAAAGTAACCAGGTACTGGAAAAGGCAATAAAGCTGAACACCAATTACAATTTGGGTCGGCAACTCAATTGGTTGAATGGATATCAACTTAATGAGGTAGGCATTACCAACTTCACAAAAGTTACCCAACCGGCATATAAAAGCAATATAAAAGGGGTAATAATGACCCATTCCCTATTTTCCGAATTGGATTACAGCTCGAAAAATGAAAAATTCAATGCCAGAGGCGGACTTAGACTGAATTACATCAAAAACCTAAAGACCTTTAAAACTTTTGACGAGGTTATTCTAGAACCTAGATTAAACTTAAATTATGCTTTGACAGACGGCTTTAAGACCGAATTACTAGGAGAATTTAAAAGTCAGACCACCAATCAAATCATCGATCTGGAACAAAATTTTCTGGGGATTGAGAAAAGGCGATGGATACTTTCGGACAACGATTTATTGCCCATTACAAAAAGTAAACAAATTTCGCTTGGGCTAAACTATGATAAAAATACGCTTTATGTGGGTGTGGAAGGGTTCTATAAAAAAGTGGACGGTATAAGTACAGCTACACAGGGATTCCAAAACCAAGATCAATTTAGCGGCGAAATAGGCAAGTACGATGTTTCGGGAATAGAATTCTTGATCAACAAAAAAACAACAACCTATAGCACATGGTTCAGTTATGCTTATAACACCAATAATTACACTTTTGAGAATATAATACCCAACCAATTCCCCAACAATTTGGACATTAGGCACACCATAACCTTTGCAGGTACCTATACTTATAAGAGTTTTAGAATGGGACTTGGCGCCAATTATCATACGGGAAGACCATACACCAAGCCACAGGAGGGCAATAATGCCATACTACTGAATGTTTTCCCCAACCAAATCAACTACGAGGAACCCAATAGCAGTAGACTCCCTGCCTACCTAAGGGCAGACGCTTCGTTTATCTATAACTTCAAGATTGGCCAAGGTATAAAATCCTCGGTAGGTGCTTCCGTATTGAACCTATTGAACAAAGAAAATATCTTGAACATATATTACAGGATAAATGAACAGAACGAAATTGAAACTATAGAAAGGGTTTCCCTGGGCATTACCCCCAACTTTAGTTTCCGTATGAGCTTCTAGCGGATCTCATGCTATTTTCACTATTATCACCAACCAACTTACCTAAAAATAATGGCATTGGATATATGTCATAAAAAAACCGGAAGTTTTATGATATAACCTATCAAAAACTCCCGGCATATAAATAAATAATCAATTAAATTACTTGCTCAAGTCTTTAATCCTAATATTTCTGAAGGCCAGTTCGGCACCATGTCCCAAGAAACCTATATGGCCTGTATTCCTTTCCAAGCCAGGGTGTTCCTTATGGTCTGCTGTCCCGTTCTTAGAGGCTTCTTTCCAATCCCCATCCACAATGACAGTACCATTCAAGGTTATTTTAACGTGATTCCCTTTTACGATTACCTCTTGTGAATTCCATTCTCCTACCGGGTTCAGAGCACCTCTTTTTGCCGCGATAATTCCGTATACGGACCCGTGGTATTGGTAAGGTTTTAGATTGGCATAAATTTCAGCCGTATCGTCCAAAATCTGCAATTCCTTACCCTCATAGGCGGCATCCCCTTCCAATGGTGCATGGATACCCAAACCGTTATTGGCGCCAGGGGTTAATTTAAAATCGAACCGAAAAATGAAATCCGAATATTCCTCAGCTGTAAACAAGTTGCCATGTCCACCCCTTTTAGGGCGTACCAAAAGCTCGTTATTTTCCATAACATAATCGGTCTTATTTCCTACCCAATGATCAAGATCCTTTCCGTTCAACAAGGATTTAAAACCCTCCTTTTTTTCTTCTTCGGTCAACTGGTCATCTCCAGAACCTATTTCCCTTACATAAATATTCCTAAAGCCAAGGTCTTCCCCATGGGCCTGTAATTCAATAGCTTCTTTGGCAAAAATAGCCTGCTTGCGATCCCAATAGTTTTCCAAAACCACATTGTCCGTTACCAAGACTCCATTTAAGTGTACCGTAACGCGCTCACCTACCATTTTAATTCTAAAGGTATTCCATTCATCTATGGGGTTATCGGCCACCTGTAACGGTTTGCTCTCATGTTTCTGGTTATTGTACAAACCACCTGAACCCACTTGTGCACCAGCATCTACTCTGGCAATGTCCCATATTTGAACCTGGGGTGTACCTCTCAGATAAATACCGCTGTCACCACCATTGGTAATCTTCCAATCCACGAGCATTTCAAAATCGCCGTAATCCTTAACGGTACAGATATTATTATATCCTTCCCCTTTAAAACCGATAACACCGTTTTCTATATACCAATCCTTCATCATTTGCTCATTGGCTTTGGCCTGTTCGGCCGCCAATTTTCTTGCGGACATTTTGGACCGTGCAATTGGGTTTTGCACCAATCCTTCCCATCCTGTGAAATCCTTACCATTAAAGATCGATTCAAAGCCCTTATCCGTGGGCATTTTATCCAAAAACTCCTTTACATCTATTTTAATGTACTGACTATCAGGACCAGTAAGATTATCGATACTTCTAGAGACTATATCCCTGACCAATTCACCACTTAGACCATCCTGCTTACCTGGAGTTGGCAAGGCAATGGCAATTGCTACATTTGAAGCTGTAGTCAAAAGGTCCTTGTCATTTAAATATTCTGAAACAAAAATTAAGGAAAGAAAGGTTTTTACATTCCTTGTTGCAGAAAGCACCCGCTCCTTTTCTGCAAGGGTTTTGGCCTCTGGCATTAATTTCCTGATCAGCAACAACTTCTGATCATCTGGATAATCCGATCCTCTTACCTTGGCAAGATAGTTGTCAAAGGCATTTTTTCTTATGGCATCATCAGTGCTAGTTGTGGCCGTCTTAAATAGATATGGCAAAGCGTCATTGTTCTTCCAGCTGGACAGCGCATTCAAAGCGATCATTTTCTCACTATCATTACCTGTAGAAAGTCTTTGGGATACCAATTCCAACGCCTCTTGGTTACTTAACGAGGCCAATACCGGTAATAATTTTGACTTATCCGCAGCCACTTTATACTCCGTGAACACAGCATCCGCATATTTTCCATTACTTTCATCAAGAATATTTAAAATTGCAAGCTGTGCATTTTTTATGTTGTCCGACTTATCGGTCTTGTTCAATAAATTTATTAATTTGCTAAAATCCTTGTCAGATGAAATAGACGGCAACGCCCTGTAGACCGCAGCAGTAACATTTTCACTTCCTGAACCGATATAGCCCACTAGTGTATCAAATTGGTCCGTGGCATTCCTGGCCGCCAAGACATTTACCAACACTTCCTTGCCCGCCTCATTTACATTGGGGAGCTGGCCAGCTAATAACTCACTATCCTTGGCATTGCACAATCTCAACAAGGTTTCCTCAACGGCACTATACTCCTCAGGGGTAGTGGCCAATTTTAAACTGTTGAACAATACCGGCAAGGCCTTGTTCTTGTCTTGATAAGTCAAAGATTTTATTCCGGCCTCACGCACAGAAACATCCTTGTCTTCCACCGCGTTCAAAATAACCTTATCAAAAACAACCGTTTCATCGCTTTTGCCAAGCATTCGAATTATAAGTGGCTTAATTTCAGAAGATGACTTCTTATACTGTTTTACCCAAAGTGCGACCTCAGCGGACGAAAGGTCGGAACCGGCGGCATCCAGTACGGCACCAACATAATTCTTATTACTGTTCTTGGATTCCTTTAACAAAGTCTTGGTGAAGGCAGGGCCTTCATTGGCACTAAGTATATGTATTCCTGCAGATCGATAATGCAACTGATCGTCCATCCTGCAATTCTTAAGCAAAGCGTTGGCCACAGTGTTGCTCAAGCCTTTATTGCCTTTCTTCTGCAATTTTTTGCCATAGTGGATAAAGGCTAAAATACTTTTAGTATCATCCAATTGGTAATTGGAGCTCTCAACGGCCTTTTCCAAAACCTCATAAGAAGTTGGACTCCCTATTTCGGCCAATGCCATCAAGGCTCTTTGTTGAACGATTTTTGAGGATGAGTTTACCCTAGCTTTAATAACTTCTTCTGCAGGAATAAATTGCAAAGCTCCCAAAGCCTCTATAAAAGCCGCTTGCTTATTTGCATCCCCTACCTCTGTAGCCTCTAGAATAGCCATGGAAGCATCAGTTGTTCCAATGGCAGTTAAAGCCGCCAATGCAGGCTTAAACAGTTCGTTATTGGAAAGATACTTGCTTAATACAGGAACACTTACATCTGTTCCAACATAAATTAGTCGATCCATTAAAAAGGTCTTTACCTCATTGTTGGAGGCCGACCCCAATGCATTCAGCAAGGCATTTTCAACCACACCGTTCTGTATTTTGGATGCATCACCTCCACTATAGATAGCCACACTCTGTATGGCATACCTGGCCTTGGTATCATCCCCAGTTCCTAGAGGAACTAGCTTATCAGTAATTTTTAGGATCCCATCCTCACCCAAGTCGATTATTTCCCGCATTAAGCGATCTGAATGATCCAGGTCTTCCGTTGGCAATTGCATTAAAATATCGGCCACCTTGGTGTCCAATGTTCTATTGTCCTGTGCGCTAATGGCGAGTGTGCCAACAAATAGCATTAGCACACCTATGTTTTTATATAATGTATTCATTTTATAATTCTAGTATTTGGTTAATAAGCCCAAGAGGACCTCATTGGTTGATCTATTAATCTATTGGCTTCCTCATCATTGATAAACTCCTGTTTTACCGGATCAAACTCCAATGTACGCCCTAATCTCAAAGCGATAATACCCATGTTCACAACGGTGGCGGAACGGTGACCGTTCTCCTCGTTAAGGGCAAATTTCTGTCTGGTTTTTACCGATTCCGAGAATACGGTAATCTGCTCCTCGGGATCTGGAATACTATTGATCAAGCCCTCTATATTGGGGATAGTAGATTTAAATCCGTTATAAATTTTCCCATTGGGTCCTTCAATATAAGCAGCATCCTTATCCCTGTTTTCGCCATCCAAGATAATTTGACAACCATCTGCATAGGTATACGTAATTCTTCTCCAGGTACCTATGGCATCATAGTGTTGCTCTGGAGCATCCACCTCAACCTTAACTGGACTGGTGTTATCCTTTCCTAAAAAGTATTGTACCGGATCAATATAATGTTGGCCCATATCGCCTAATCCACCGCCATCGTAATCCCAATACCCCCTAAAGGTACCGTGCACCCTATGTGGGTGATAAGGTTTTTCCGGGGCTGGCCCTAGCCACATATTATAATCCAACTCTACTGGTACAGGTTGCGGCGCAAGATTTTCCTTGCCCACCCAGTAAAATTTCCAGTTAAATCCAGTAACCCCGCTAATGGTAACCTTTAAAGGCCATCCGAGGGCACCACTATCCACTACCTTTTTCAACTTCTTTACCGGAGTACCCATCCCGTAAAAATTATCCTTAAAACGGAACCATGTATTTAAGCGGAACATTTTCCCATGCTGCTGCATAGCCTCCACTACTTTTTTACCTTCACCTATAGTCCTGGTCATTGGCTTTTCGCACCAAACATCTTTTCCTGCTTCTGCCGCCATAATAGACATAAGACCATGCCAATGCGGGGGAGTGGCTATATGCACAATATCCACGTCCGGTCTCTGCAAAACTTCCCTAAAGTCACGGTATCCCTTTACACCACTTCCTACTTTTTGAAGGGTACTGGCCAGATGATTGGCATCAGCGTCACAAATAGCTAAAAGTCTTGTTCCTTCATAATCCAAATGGCCTTGGCCCATGCCCCCAACACCTATAACCGCCTTCGTTAATTGATCACTTGGCGGAATAAAATTCGTCCCTCCCATGACATGTCTTGGAATTATACTGATTCCTGCAGCTGCCACTAGCGACTTTCTAACAAAATCCCTACGGCTGGTTGATTTTTTCTCCATCTATACTTATTCTATTAATTATTTGAAGTTTCAATATTTAAACTCACAAAGTAAAACTGTAATGCGTAAAAAAAGGGGTAATATTTGGGGTAATAAAATTAAAATAAAGTGATTTACATAAATATTTTTAAATAGTGATGGCTTCTATAGGGGATTACTTACCACCATATCCTCAAATTTAACGGCATACATCTCACCATAAATTTTTTCATAAAGCTTGGCAAAATTGTCGTAGGCCGTATGCGCCAAACTTAATTTTCCTTGCCTTATAAGAATTTGCAATTTGATCTGTAGCGCATGTTCATTTAAATCATCGTATATATTCATGACTGATGCCAAGTCGTACATTAAAACGCCATGCTTGTCCAAGTCTAGTATTTTTGAAATATCATAACAGAATTCTATAATTCTGTTGCTCATATTTTCAACAATGGGATCCAACCATGAATCGCTCATATTCATAAAAAACCGATCTGCCTTTAATATGGATAACAATTTGGGCAATTGTTCTTCCAAATAAGCGACCGTCACACCACTTCTGCCCAAATCATTCAAATAATTTAAAACCTCCTGATAATCACAAAAACAATTTTTTCCGATTTCCAGATACCAACTTTTGTCCCGAAAGGTCAAATTCATTTCCTTGGCTTCGGACAAAATGGCCCTAAGATTCTGAATATTGGTCCCTCTGGTATTTTTGGCATTCTTTGGGCTCATCCCCGGCCATAGTGCCTCGCTAAGTTTTTTGGTACTAATGCCATCCTTGTCCCCAATGCTATGCAACAAGATAATAACAAATAGTTGTTTTAGCTTGGGGGACAATTTTTTGGCAATATTAACACCTTCATAATTAATGATGCGCAGTGACCCAAAGCAAAGTATTTTTTCAGCTGTATTAATTAAGCTCTTATGGTCCCTGTTGGGAAGCTTTTTTACCGGACCTTCAGGTACCGGCGACATCTTTGCCCAAACTATTGCTTTCTTCCCAAACTTTAGGGCCAAGAAAATAAGTAAAAATGCAGCAATAACTATCCCTATTTTTATATAATGCGATGATACAACAACATTGTTCAGTTCTATTTTTTGGTATTCCTTGGCAATTTCATCGGCATTAAGTTCACGTTTCCATATTTTAATGTTTGTCAAGTATCCGATAAAAAATTCTTGCCACAAATTACTTCCTATAACAATATTATATTCGGACGTATCATAATCCTCAATGAGTTTGATCTTATCCGTCTGTACCCCATTCACAAAAAATAAAAGTTCGTCGTTCACTTTGGAATGCACCAAAGCCACATGGGTCCATTTATTTAGTGGGACTGGGGATGTCTGTGATATATAGTCCTTAATATCGGCCACAGTAAAGGTCAATAACCCTTCGTGCAACTTTAGGACAAAATTATCGCCTTTTCCCAATATACTATTGTTACTTGTTAGGACCGTAGGTTTAACCCATGCCGAGATGGTAAAACTTCCCTCCAAGGCCGTTCTGCTATCCAATCCGGCATCTACATAAGCCCCCTTATCAAAATAGCCCACCTTTCCATGTACCTCATCTTCTTGAATCATTATGTTATTAACGATAAGCTCCTTATCGTTTTTTCTAATAGCATTTTTAATGGTAGGGCCAAAAGTAAAATGATCTGTTAGACCATATTCAAAATCTAAGGGAAAACCAATAAACTCTTTAAGATTACCTCTATTTTCCGGGGTAGTATAAATAATATCGGGAGAGAAATAATAACCGGCCTTGTGCGGAATAAATACCGGTAAGCTTTCCATTGGATCTATGGGAAGGCTAAAATGGCCGTTTACAATAAGGTTCCTATGGTTTTTGAAGCTTACCCCGTTCAACAATCCAGATTTGGACCTAACAGCACCAAACACCCTGCTTTTCTTATTTAGGCCAAAGACAAGGCGATCTGCCTTAGGAAACAACTCGGGATCAATTTGAATGAAATTGGGCATTTTCCCGGAACGCCTCCATATTTTTACAAAAACACTATCATTTAAAAATTCCTTATCCAATAACCTCACTGCCCCCAATTCTTTGTTGGTCTCAAATTTGGGGGCATGCTGACCAGTTGGCAAGGTATCCAATAGAATAGTCTCTATCTTTTGTATAGGAATCTGTGGAACCCAGGATTGTGACAAAAAGTCTTTGCTAAAAATCTTATCGCCCACCAAGATGAGCGAATCATTCTTTGCCATTAATTGCTCCAAAAGTGTATCGTAATTTTCCTGATAGTCCGAAATATAGAGGGCTATGGAAGTTTTGCCATTAAGAAGAACAGCCAAATTACTACTTGTAATTTGATCAATATCTATTAAAACATGGGACCTTAGACGTATATCCCATTTATCCTCTTCAGAAAGAAGTCGATATTCCTGTGCAGTTCCCACTTTTAACAATAGAAGCAAGAACAACAAACAAAATTTAGAAAATGGAATTCTTCTTAGCAATATTTTCCTAATAATCCCGCATAGGGCATTTATATCAACTACGCAATTTACTAAGAATAAATAAAATTTCGCGCGCGGAAATTATCAGAAGTATATCTACACCCAACAATTGAATTTCAAGACCTGGAAATGCTATCCCTTAGAATGGCTAAGATTTGCCTACATCCTATCTGGCACCTGTATCCCCAAAAGTCCAAAGGCCGATTTTATAACCTCACTAACTTTTTTCGCCAATTGAACCCTGAATATTTTTTTGTTCTGATCCTGCTCCCCTAATATGGAAACATTTTGATAAAAGGAATTGAATTCCTTAACCAAATCATACGTGTAATTGGCAATTAATGCCGGACTATAGTTTTCGGCCGCCAACTGGATAGTTTCTGGAAACAACTGCAATTGCTTTAGCAACTCTTTCTCCTTCTCATGTAATTCCGTCAACTTTTGAGAACTGTTCAGGTTCTGCTCCAATTCTTCCGCCTTTCTCAAAATAGATTGAATCCTGGCATATGTATACTGAATAAAAGGCCCAGTATTTCCTTGAAAATCCACAGACTCCTCCGGATTGAACAAGATTCTCTTTTTTGGATCCACCTTAAGGATGTAATACTTTAGGGCTCCCAGTCCTATAATCTTATACAGCTCTTGTTTCTCTTCTTGAGAGTAATCTTCCAGCTTGCCCAATTCCTCGGAAATATCAGCCGCAGTTTGGGTCATGTCATCCATTAATTCATCGGCATCCACTACGGTACCTTCCCTGCTCTTCATTTTCCCGCTAGGCAGGTCTACCATTCCATAACTTAAGTGATACAGTTTTTCGGCCCACGCAAAGCCCAACTTCTGTAATATTAGGAACAATACCTTAAAGTGGTAATCCTGTTCATTGCCAACGGTATATACCATGCCCTTCACATCAGGATTATCTTTTACCCTTTGTATGGCCGTGCCAATATCTTGGGTCATATAAACAGCCGTACCATCGGAACGAAGTACAATTTTTTCATCCAGACCATCGTCCGTTAAGTCTATCCAAACACTACCATCTTCCTTTTTATAAAAGACCCCCCTTTGCAATCCGTCCTCTACAAAATCCTTTCCCAACAAATAGGTATTGCTTTCGTAATAGAGTTGATCAAAGTCGACCCCCATGTTTTTATAGGTGATCTCAAAACCATCATAAACCCATTGGTTCATTGTCTTCCACAGCCCTACCACCTCCTCATCGCCGGCCTCCCATTTTCTAAGCATTTCCTGAGCTTCCAACAAGATGGGCGCCTCTTTTTCTGCTACTTTTTCATCTATCCCATTAGAAATCATTGTAGCAATTTCGGCCTTATAGGCCTTATCAAAAGCCACGTAATAATTTCCCACTAATTTATCACCCTTAAGACCTGTACTCTCTGGTGTTTCCCCATTGCCAAAACGTTGCCATGCAAGCATGCTTTTACAAATATGTATCCCCCTATCATTAATAATCTGGGTTTTATAAACCTTCTTCCCAGAAGCCTTTAGAATTTCTGCTACGGAAAAACCCAACAAATTGTTTCGGACATGGCCCAAATGCAGAGGTTTATTGGTATTGGGTGACGAATATTCCACCATTATGGCATCCTTAGAACTTTGGGAAACAAAACCAAAATCTTGCAGATTCCTTATTCCTTCAAAAAAATCAAGGTAATATTCATTACTAATGGTAATATTCAAAAAGCCTTTGACCACATTAAAATCGGTCACCTCTTTCACTTCATCCTTTAGGAACTGCCCTATTTGCTCCCCGATTTGTAACGGATTTCCCTTTACATAGCGCAACATGGGAAAAATAACCGCAGTAATGTCGCCAGCAAAATCTTTTCGTGTGGGTTGAAATTCTGCCGTTGGCAATTCAACTTTAAAAATAGAGGTAACGGCTTCTTTTACCTTATGCGCAAGGACTTCTTGAATGTTCATTAATTTCGGTGTTTACGGCTGCAAAATTAAGCAATTTTTATTCTTTCCCCTTATTGTTGGAGATAAGTAGACCATAAAGAAGGAAGATTTTTTTTAACTTTATAAGCCTATGGGGCACGAAGTGTCCTCGTATGATGATTTAATCCAGATATCCATAAAGTTTATGTTAGTGAACGTTTCCTATAACAATAAAGAAATTACAAGAAAAATAGATGAAGAAGTTGGCAAGCCCTTTACCTTAAAGGAACGCTTTGCCCTTGACGGAATTGGATCTCCCAAATTATTCATTGTTGACAGTAGTGTAGAAATTAAAAATTTATTGATCTTGGACAATAATACCAATACCTGTAATATTGAATTGCGGCCAAAAGGCATCATAATTCGCTTTAGATCCCTATTGGAAACCTTTGGACTTATTATTCCATACTACAAGTTTACCCTATACAAGACCGATCTAGGCCTATATACTATATACAGGGACCAGTACTTTATCAAAATAAAATCGGACACCAAGGCCATACAGAAATTTTTTACAAAACTGTTGGGTCATAGGGCGGACAATGCCCCTACCAATATAGAGGACCTTTAGTAAGTCACTGTATAAATCCAAAAGCCATCCCATGAAACTATGAAGCTTTTCGTTACCTTGTTTTAAAATCGGTACTATCAAAATATTTAATTCTTATCGTAAAAATCCATTATTATCGGTTTCCATTGGAATCCTTTCGATATCTACCTTGATGGTCTTTATTGCTACAGAGGAAACCTATGACGCTATTGAAATGGCCTCCATTTGGGTCAGGAACTATTTTGGATATTTCTATTTGTATCTTGGACTGGGATGTGTCCTTTTTTTATTGGCTATTGCATTATCCCCTTTAGGAAAAATAAAGCTGGGCACAAAAAATGAAAAACCCCAATTTACCATTTGGGCATGGACAGCCATGCTCTATAGTGCAGGAATGGGAGCAGGAATTTTACTCAGGGCAGTACAGGAACCCGTTTTCATGCAGCAAAATCCTCCCTACCTTTCAGATTTACCGTCAGATATCCTTGCCTTGGAATTTACCTTTTATCAGTGGGGGTTTACGGCTTGGGCTTTTTATGGACTTTTTGCCATGACCATAGGTTATTATCTTTTTATTAGAAAGAAAAAAGTATTGGTCAGCTCAACTATTGAAGACATATTGCACAATAAAGTAGCTAGAACAGGTATTGATGTGCTTACTATCATGACCACGGTTTTTGGTTTGGTTGCAGCAATAGGTCTGGGGACAACCCAAATTAATGGCGGCCTGATCCACATTACTTCTTTCAATTTAGGCCTGGTCACTACCTTATTGCTCACCACCCTTATTTCGGCATTGGCTTTTTATTCTGCATGGAAAGGAGTTGATAAAGGTATTCAGGTACTCTCAAAAATCAATATCCTTATCACCCTGTCCGTACTGTTATTTACTTTTTCCCACAGTGATATTCTTAAGGTGGTAAGCAATTTTTTTGGAGCCACCCTTCAATATATAATGGAGTTCATACCCCTAAGCCTGGCCTATGGCAGTTATGACCCCGGGATAACTTTTCTTACCGATTGGACTTTCTACTATTGGGCCTTTTGGTTGGCATGGGCTCCCTTTACCGGGATTTTTATTGCACGGATTTCCAGAGGGCGTAGCCTAAGGCAGTTGTTATTGGGAGTACTGATCATCCCCAGTTTGGGCACTTTTTTTTGGTTTTCAGTTTTTGGCACCTCGGCCTTCCAGCTTATTGAGGGATGGGGAAGCTATAATAACGAATTTAATGGAGTGTTTTCCTCAATTTTTGTATTCTTTGAAAATTACCCCTTCGCCACATTCTTAAATATCATCACCATTGTATTACTTATCGGTTTTTTGGTTACCTCCGTAGACTCGGCTGTTTTTGTACTGAGCATGTTTTCGGACAAGGGCAAAAAGGACCCCAGTAAAAAACATCGCATAATTTGGTCCCTTTTTATCTATTTGGCTACGATCGCCCTAATTTTATTGGGCAATGCCAAACCAGAGGTAGATATATTGGTTGCCGCCCAAAAGTTACTGATTATCACATCATTGCCATTTGCCTTTTTTATGGTATTTATGGCCATGGTATTTCTTAAAGAACTATTGAACGTGAGTTCGACATAAAAATATTATCAATACATTGATTTAATGTAAGTTATAATAAATGCTACGGTCCCCTCGAGCGGAGTCGAGAGGTTATTTTACTGTAATGTATTTACAATGAGGTCTCGACTCCCCTCGACCGGACAGATGCCATATAAACAACTGATTTTAAATAAAATACATATCGAACTCACGTTATTGAGGTACCGTAAGGATCATCCTTTGATCAACAAAAAATAAAAACTTTTAAATTTATTGGTTTTTAGGTAGAAACACCTCTGCCATCATGCAACGTGCACTTCCACCTCCACAGGTTTCAATGGTATCCAAAGTACTATGGATAATGGCACAATGCTTTTCTATAGATTGAATCTGTTGCGGTTTTAGACTATTGTATGCCGCAGTGCTCATTACCAAATATCGTTTTTCACCCATTCCTAAGACTTGTAGCATATTCCCTGCAAAATGGTGCATTTGCTTTTCAGAAATGGCTATAATCTCTTTACCATCCTGTTTTAAGTGGTTCACTACATTCTTTTTTTCCTTTTTATCGTCGATGGAATCCAAACAGATAACGGCAAAAGTTTCTGCCAGACACATCATCACATTGGTATGATAAATAGGTTTTCGGGTGCCTGCCACGGATTGATTGGCGGTAAATAGGATAGGAGTATATTCAAAATCTTCACAAAATTCTATAAACAAATCCTCATCCGCCCTATCCGAAAGGGCGCAATAGGCCTTCTCATGTACCCTATCCAACACAATACTACCAGTGCCTTCCAAAAAAAAGCCCTCTTCCTCAGCCGAGGTATAATCCATTACATTTTCTATAACAAACCCCCTCTGCTCCAAAAGGGCAAGGATATCTTCCCTTCGTTCATTTCTTCTATTCTCGGCGAACATAGGATAAAGTCCCACTGTTCCATCGGCATGGAAAGAAACCCAATTATTGGGAAATATGGAATCTGGAGTATCCAAATCCTTCTTATCATCCACCACGATAACATTTACCCCCTTTTCCCTTAACGCCATTACAAAAGCATCAAACTCCTCTTGTGCCTTCACATTTATCTCCTGGTTTTTTAGATCGAGGTCCTCCTGAAAATAGTTATTTACTGCGGTTTGCTCGTTCATTCGAAAATTCACTGGGCGCACCATCAAAATGGTATTCGTAATTTGCATCTTATTAGTCACTTTTCAAATTTGGTATTATAAAGCGTTCCTGCTTTTAAATTTCTGCAAAATTAGTTCATTTATTTCCAGTTCCAGGCCAAATGAAATAATTAGAAAAACATTAGTCCCTTACCAAGGGCAAGGTGCTACACCTTAAAAGACCTTCTTGTTTAGCGATCTCGGCATAGGCTATTTCCTCGACCGTAAAACCGTGTTCCCGCAACCAGTTGTTCAATCGAGTGAAATTACGCTCAGAGACCACTACACTGGGGGATATGGAAAAAACGTTGCTCACCATATTATACATCTCATCCTTGCTGATCTCAAAAACATTGTCGCTCCCAAAATAATCAAATAGCCATTGATACTCCTCTTCCCTTAAAAATCCATTTTTATGCAAAATGGCCTTATTAGTCCCTACTGGCTGAAAACAACAATCCAAATGAAGGGCATTTTCCTTGGCATTGGTATTCGACTTTCTAAGCTCAAAAGCCTTAACCTTTTTATTTGGGAATTGATCAGCAATAAAATCTACTGCCTCCTGATTGGTACGGGCCGTAATATAATCGGCGTAGTCCGCTCCAGTATAACTTCCCATAAAAATATATTCTCCCCAGGGCATAACATCGCCTCCTTCTACATGAACCTCTTTAGGGGGATAGATTATCTGATCTTCATCTATTTTACTAAGGACATATTTAATAGCTTGAAATTCCTTTTCCCTATCCGGAAGAATATTTGCTTTAACCAGCTTATTATCGATAACAAAAGCAATATCCCTAGAAAATATTTGATTACAGTCCTTTAAAACCTGAGGCCTGAACACTTGAATATTGTATTTGGCAAATACTTGAGCAAAACCGTCCATTTCCCTAACCATATTCCCTTCTATTGGATAGGTACCGGCCAATATATGCTCCAATGACTTGGGATCGTAGGCCTCTTCTGGTTTTGGAATGGGTCCACAGCTATTGGCGGTTCCAAGAACTACCGATCTTAACCTTGAAGTTTCATCCTGTACATTCAACTTTAGCATGGCTGCTTTTTGGGTAAAGATAGAAATACTTATTTTGATAAATAAAAACTGCCCTTTGTATATTTCACACAAAGGGCAGTCACAAATTATTCATTTTACATTTATCTCTTGTCCAAAGGAACAAAAGATCTGCTCGTTTCCCCTATATATACCTGTCTTGGTCTACCGATAGGCTCATTTTTCAATCTCATTTCCCTCCATTGGGCAATCCAGCCCGGTAGGCGTCCCAGAGCAAACATAACCGTGAACATTTCGGTAGGTATACCCAATGCCCTATATATTATTCCCGAGTAAAAATCTACATTGGGATATAATTTTCTGTCCACAAAATATTTATCCTCCAAGGCCTCTTTGGCCAAGCCCTTGGCTATATCCAAAATTGGATCATCTATACCCAGATCTCCCAAAACTTCCTCTGCGGCCTGCTTAATAATCTTTGCCCTGGGGTCAAAATTCTTGTACACCCTGTGCCCAAAGCCCATTAAGCGAAAAGGATCGCTCTTGTCCTTGGCCTTGGCCATATATTTTTTGGTATCCCCGCCATCGGCCTCAATAGCCTCCAGCATTTCCAAAACCGCCTGATTGGCCCCTCCGTGAAGAGGTCCCCAAAGCGCACAGATACCTGCAGAAATAGAAGCAAATAAGCCAGCATGTGAAGATCCAACAATACGAACGGTAGAAGTTGAACAGTTTTGTTCATGGTCTGCATGCAAGATCAATAATTTATCCAACGCCTCTATGACGATCTTATTCTTTTTGTATTCTTGGTTGGGCTTTTTGAACATCATTTTATGAATATTCTCAACATAGCCTAAAGAGTCGTCCCCATAATCCAAGGGCAAACCTTTTTTCTTTCTGAGGGTCCATGCCACCAAAACAGGAAATTTGGCCAAGATCCTAACAATGGCCCAATACATTTCCTTTTCCGAGGATACGTTCACCGAGGTTGGATTAAAAGCAATCAGGGCACTGGTCAAACTGGAAAGTACACCCATTGGATGTGCTGATTTTGGAAAACCATCCAAAATCTTCTTCATCTCTTCATCTACATGGGACTCAGCTTTTATGTCCTGATGGAATTTATCCAATTGCTCTTTATTTGGCAAGGCTCCAAAAATCAACAAATAGGCAACTTCCAAGAAATCGGCCTTTTCCGCCAATTCCTCAATAGAATATCCTCGATACCTTAAAACACCTTTTTCACCATCCAAAAAAGTAATGGCACTCTCGCAGGAGCCTGTATTCTTAAAACCTGGGTCTATAGTTATCATTCCCGAATCGGCCCTCATCGTTTTGATATCTATAGCCAACTCGTTTTCAGTACCTTCTATAACTGGAAATTCAAATTTCTTTCCGTTGTATTCTAATGTTGCGTTATTCGCCATTTCTTAAATTCCTGTTTTATTCGATTCTTCGTAAAAATACTAAAAACACCTAAGGTTAACAATTGAAGATTTTGTTATTTATAGAATAATTATGAAATATTTTGGAAACCTGAAATAAATGTATTTCTACTGGTTAATGGAATATAGATATTTGTAGTAATCATCTACCGATTTTTCCCAAGTGAACCTCATCTTTTTGGCATTATCCTGAATCTCCTTCCACTTTGGCTTGTCATTTACAAAAACATCCAAAGCCTGGTCAAGTACGAGGATCATATTTTTAATTTTATCATCATAGGTCTTGCCGTCAAAACTGAATCCAGTTTTCATATGCTCCACAGTGTCTCTTAAGCCTCCCGTATTGTGCACCAAACAAGGGTTGCCGTTTCGCATGGCCAACATTTGGCTTATGCCACAGGGTTCAAACAAACTGGGCATAAAATACAGGTCGGTCTCCAAATATATGGAATCGATCAAATCCTCAGATTGACCGTTGGTAAAAATAAAGTTTTTATGTTCATAGCTCAATTGACGAAAAAGTTCCTCGTACTCAGGGGCACCCGTTCCCAAGAGCATAAAAATCCCATCAACTTTCTTAAGTCGGTTCAATATTTCTACAAATGCTTCCGGTGAACGCTTAAAAAAATAGAACTTTTGCTCCGTTAAACGGGCCACACTTGAAACTATAAATTTAGGCCTATCCGTGACATACTCCATTACTTTTTCACCGGTATGTGCCAGAAAATCGGCCTTATATTTCTTGGATTCCTCCTGTAGCCACCTAAATAGTGCCTTAACAGTATTCCTATATAACAATCCCTTCTCGGCCGCGCGAATATTTTTGTAGTTAGAACCATTAAGAATCCCGAACAACCTGCCTTGATTGTTTGCTTCCTGTAGATCCATTTCCAAACCTTCACCTCCAATAAATTCGGGTGGATTGCTAGGCCTTAGTACATCTTCCTTATAGGAAGGGGATACGGTATGTACGGCATCCGACAAACGGATACCTACGGCCATAAGGTTAATGCAATCCTGGTACCTATAATCCATCAATTTCTTTTCATCTATAGGTAAATTGGGAAACCAATTACCCAATGAGGAGTAATTATTATAAAACGGGCGTATACCCTGTATGGCTAAATTGTGAATGGTATATACATAGCGCATTTTCTTTAAGGCCTGATACTCGGGATGATAGGTTTTCAAAAACAAGACCAGGCTGGAATGCCAGTCGTGCATATGAACAATATCCAATTCCCCAAAAGCCCCCACTTTAATTGCTTCGGCCACAGCAGTACAAAAAATGGTGAATTTAATATTGTCCGTAAAAAAAGCTTCTTCCGGATCGTCGTGGTATATGTGACCTATTTCCCCAGCGGTAATTTCAGGATGATGTATTACGTAATGATGTAAATTGGCAAATTCCTTTTTAGGGGGTACTTCGTACAGCTCTGCAACATAGACCATTCCCCGTAGGTTTAGATTAAGATTGGTAATAAAGGTTCCATTTTGATGTAGTCTTGAATAAGAGGGCACCACAACGTGTGCCATGTCCCCCCTTTCAGAAATCTGCCGAGGCACATCCCTGACCACATCACCCATACCGCCGGCCTTACACTTTGGAATACCGTCATTCTCAGCAGCAACAAATAGAAAGTTATTCATTTAATCTAGAATTTTATTATAAATATTGGTATTTTGATAAAAGTAGGATAATATAATTATTTATTTCTGATAAGTAAACAAACCTCCATGATATTTAAAAAAAAAAGCCATTCTACATAGAATGGCTTTTTTTAGAACCTTAATTTTATTTTATTTTATTTTGAAAGCTTGTACTCCGGGGTAATATGCAGTACTCCCCAATTCTTCCTCTATCCTTAACAATTGGTTATATTTCGCCATCCTATCAGATCTAGAAGCCGAACCTGTTTTAATTTGACCCGTATTTAGGGCAACTGCCAAATCGGCAATGGTGTTATCCTCAGTTTCTCCAGAACGGTGCGACATAACAGAGGTATATCCCGCATTTTTGGCCATATTAACAGCTGCTATTGTTTCCGTTAAAGTTCCTATCTGGTTAACTTTGATCAAAATGGAATTGGCAATACCTTCTTTTATTCCCCTGGACAAACGTTCAACATTGGTCACAAATAAATCGTCACCTACCAATTGAACTTTATCCCCAATTTTATCGGTCAAAGCCTTCCAGCCTTTCCAATCGTTTTCATCCATTCCATCTTCAATGGAAATAATAGGATATTTGGCACTTAAATCTGCCAAATATTGAGCCTGTTCCTCAGAAGTTCTAACTACCCCTTTATCTCCTTCAAATTTGGTATAATCGTATTTTCCATTCACATAAAATTCTGCAGCAGCACAATCCAAGGCAATCATTACATCGTCCCCTAATTTGTAACCTGCCTTTTCAACAGCTTTTGCAATGGTATCCAAGGCATCCTCTGTACCGCCAGCAAGATTTGGAGCAAATCCACCTTCATCCCCAACAGCTGTACTTAGTCCCCTATCGTGCAATACTTTCTTCAGGTTATGGAATATTTCCGTTCCCATTTGCATGGCATGCGAAAAATTATTAGCCTTTACCGGCATCACCATAAACTCTTGAAAGGCAATGGGAGCATCGGAATGCGAACCTCCATTGATAATATTCATCATTGGTACTGGCAAGGTATTGGCACTAACACCGCCCACATACCTGAACAGGGACAATCCCAATTCATTGGCAGCTGCCTTGGCAACTGCAAGGGAAACACCTAAAATGGCATTGGCACCCAATTTCGATTTATTGGGCGTACCATCCAAATCTATCATAGTTTGATCAACCAAATTTTGTTCAAAAACCGACATACCCAGAATCTCCTCGGCAATAACAGTATTTACGTTGTTAACGGCCTTTCCTACTCCTTTACCCATGAAGGTTTTTCCTCCATCACGAAGCTCAACCGCCTCATGCTCACCTGTAGAAGCTCCTGAAGGAACTGCTGCCCTCCCCATTACTCCATTTTCGGTAATTACGTCTACCTCTACTGTTGGATTACCTCTTGAATCCAAAATTTGTCGTGCATGAACACTTAGGATGATACTCATATGTCTATCTTTTATTTTTTAGTTAATTTATTATGCAAATATAGCAAAGGGAGCGCTTTCAACCCCATTATTATTGGCTTTAATGACCCTTTGATAACAATAAAATAAAACTATAACGTTTTAGTTTACCGTGGATTGGATCATTTCGAAAAATTGGTCGAACAGATACTCTGCATCATGTGGTCCCGGACTTGCTTCAGGATGGTATTGAACAGAAAATACATTCTTATCCTTCATTCTAATCCCGGCCACCGTATTGTCATTAAGATGAAGATGGGTTATCTCCAAATCGGGATTAGCTTCGGTCTCTTCCCTATTAATGGCAAAACCATGATTTTGGGAAGTGATCTCACCTTTTCCCGTAATTAAATTCATTACAGGGTGATTTATACCTCTATGCCCATTGTGCATTTTATAGGTAGAAACCCCATTGGCCAGTGCCAACACCTGATGCCCTAGACATATACCGAACAATGGTTTGTCCGATTTTATCATTTGCTTGGCAGATGCTATTGCCTCGTGCAATGGGTCCGGATCCCCTGGGCCATTGGAAATAAAATATCCATCGGGATTCCAAGAGCTCATTTCCTCAAAAGTCGCATTGTACGGAAATACCTTTATGTAAGCACCCCTTTTCGCCAAGTTTCGAAGAATATTTTTCTTGATTCCTATATCCAAAGCAGATACTTTATACTTGGCATCCTTATCCCCATAGTAATAGGCTTCTTTGGTTGAAACTTTGGAAGAAAGCTCCAAACCTTCCATACTTGGCACTTCCGCCAATTTCTTTTTTAACTCCTCAATATTATCCACGTCCGTAGATATTACGGCGTTCATGGCCCCATTATCCCTGATGTATCCCACCAAGGCCCTGGTATCAACGTCGGAAATGGCCAACAGATTATTTTTATCCAAAAATTCCTGCAAACTTAAATCTGCATCCGGTCTGGAATAGTGGTAACTAAAATTTTTACAAACCAAGCCTGAAATTTTCACAGAATCAGATTCCACTTCCTCATTATTTGCACCATAATTCCCTATATGGGCATTTGTGGTTACCATGATTTGTCCAAAATAGGACGGATCCGTAAAAATTTCCTGATAACCGGTCATTCCCGTGTTAAAACAAGCCTCTCCAAAGGCAGTTCCTTCCTTGTCCCCTACAGCCTTACCGTGAAAAATGGTCCCATCGGCAAGCAACAATATTGCTTTTTTTCTTGTTTGATACTTCATTTTTTGGCGTTACAATTTTTCGTTTTGCAAAATAACATAAAAAAAGGATAAGCTTTTAGGCTTATCCTTTTACAATTATTAATATTTAATAACAATTTTACTCTTTAGCATCATCAGCTTTTTTATCAGCCTTTGGCTCTTCTACTTTTGGTTCTTCAGCCTTTGGAGCTTCAGCTTTTGCCGTTTCTTCAACAACTGCAGTAGCATCATCTGACTTTTTGCTTCTACCCCTTCTAGTCGTTTTTTGCTTTTTAGGCTTACCAGCGTTGTAAATTTCGTTGAAATCTACTAGCTCTATCATTGCCATGTCAGCATTATCCCCAAGACGATTACCTAATTTGATAATTCTTGTATATCCTCCTGGCCTGTCAGCTACCTTTTCGGCAACGCTACTGAAAAGCTCGGTAACCGCATACTTGTCGCGAAGGCTTTTAAAAACAATACGTCTGTTGTGTGTACCTTTCTCAACTGTTTGATTATTCTCAGTTTTTGATTTGGTAATCAATGGCTCAACAAACTGTTTTAAAGCTTTTGCTTTTGCAACAGTTGTATTAATTCTCTTGTGCTCTATTAATGAACAGGCCATGTTTGCCAACATAGATTTTCTATGGGCCGCCTTTCTTCCTAAATGATTAACTTTCTTACCGTGTCTCATTGTTCTTTTCTATAGTCTTTCCTGGTTTTGGGTTTCCCAATTCCCATGAAAGTTCAATTAATCTTTATCCAATTTATATTTTGACAAATCCATTCCAAAGCTCAAACCTTTGTTGATAACCAATTCTTCCAATTCGGTCAAGGATTTTTTACCAAAGTTTCTAAACTTCATCAAATCGTTCTTGTTAAAAGAAACCAGATCTCCAAGTGTATCAACTTCCGCAGCTTTCAAACAGTTCAATGCTCTTACAGAAAGATCCATATCGACCAATTTGGTCTTCAATAGCTGACGCATATGCAATGATTCCTCATCATAGGTCTCTGTCTGTGCAATCTCGTCCGCCTCTAAGGTAATACGCTCATCGGAGAACAACATAAAGTGGTGTATAAGTACCTTTGCACCTTCGGTCAATGCCTCTTTTGGATGAATTGAACCATCGGTTGCGATTTCAAAAACCAATTTTTCATAATCGGTCTTTTGCTCTACACGAAAGTTTTCTATACTGTACTTTACGTTTTTAATAGGAGTAAAGATAGAATCTACGGCTATGGTACCTAGTGGTGCATTGGATTTTTTATTCTCCTCAGCAGGCACATATCCCCTACCCTTATCTATGGTAATCTCCATATTAATGTTCACCTTGGGATCCATGTTACAAATAACTAAATCTGGGTTCAATACTTGGTAACCAGAAATAAATTTTTGAAAATCACCTGCAGTCAATTGTTCCTTTCCGCTAACAGAGATAGATACTGTCTCACTATCAACATCGTCTATCTGTCTTTTGAATCGAACTTGTTTAAGATTTAGAATGATTTCGGTAACATCTTCCACAACACCGGAAATTACAGAGAACTCATGTTCCACCTTATCAATTCTAACAGAAGTGATAGCAAAACCTTCCAAGGACGAAAGCAAAACTCTTCTTAATGCGTTCCCAACAGTTAAGCCATAACCTGGTTCCAATGGACGAAATTCGAATTTACCTTCGAAATCGGAGGAATCAATCATTATAACTTTATCGGGCTTCTGAAAATTTAATAATGCCATAATTGGATCAGTGTTGTTTTTATTTAGAGTATAACTCGACTATTAATTGTTCTTTGATATTCTCTGGAATTTGCATTCTTTCTGGAACGGAAACAAAATTTCCTTCCATTTTTTCTGAATTCCAAGTGATCCACTCGTACACACTGCTATTTGCAGAAAGAGCGTCATCGATCGCTTTTAAAGACTTTGATTTTTCCCTAACACCAACAACATCACCAGCTTTCAAGGTATAGGATGGAATGTTAACCAACTCTCCGTTTACCGTAATATGTCTATGTGAAACCAATTGTCTTGCTCCACTTCTAGAAGGGGAAATACCCATTCTGTAAACAACGTTGTCAAGACGGGATTCACACAATTGAAGTAACACCTCACCGGTTACTCCTTTACTTCTATTTGCTTTTGCAAATATGTTTCGGAATTGTTTTTCCAAAATACCGTAAGTGTATTTTGCTTTTTGCTTTTCCATTAGCTGGATAGCATATTCAGACTTTTTACCACGACGTCTGTTATTACCGTGTTGTCCTGGAGGATAATTTCTTTTCTCAAAAGATTTATCATCTCCGAAAATCGCTTCTCCGAATTTACGGGCGATCTTTGTTTTTGGTCCTGTATATCTTGCCATTTTCTTTTAGTTTGGAAACGTGATCATGAATTAAGGCTTATCCTTCGATAATCGTAACTACATTTCCTTGAAACACCCCATTGGGGCAATTGATTACTATTAATTATACTCTTCTTCTTTTTGGTGGTCTACAACCATTGTGCGGCATTGGAGTTACATCGATAATCTCTGTAACCTCAATTCCTGAGTTATGTATGGAACGGATAGCAGATTCCCTACCATTTCCCGGTCCTTTTACATAAACTTTTACTTTTCTTAAACCAGCTTCATGAGCAACTTTAGCACAATCCTCAGAAGCTATTTGAGCTGCATAAGGGGTGTTCTTTTTAGAACCCCTGAAACCCATTTTACCTGCTGAAGACCAAGAAATTACATCACCCTTCTTGTTGGTTAAAGAAATAATAATATTATTAAAAGAAGCAGTAACGTGGGCTTCGCCCACAGACTCTACTATAACTTTACGCTTCTTTGCCGCTTTTGCATTTGCCTTTGCCATAATATCCTAATTATTATTTAGTTGCCTTCTTCTTGTTAGCAACTGTTTTCCTCTTACCTTTTCTTGTCCTAGAGTTGTTTTTGGTACGCTGACCTCTTAAAGGCAGACCAGATCTATGGCGAATACCTCTATAACAACCTATATCCATTAAACGCTTAATGTTCAATTGGTTTTCAGAACGCAATTCCCCTTCAATAGTCAAAGAAGAAACTGCCTCACGAATACGACCAATCTCATCATCGTTCCATTCAGATACTTTGGTATCCTCACTTACTTGGGCAGTAGATAAAATCTCCTTAGCCCTACTTTTTCCTATACCAAAGATATAGGTTAGGGCTATTACCCCTCTTTTCTGTTTTGGTATGTCTACACCTGCAATTCTTGCCATAATTACCCTTGTCTTTGTTTAAATCTAGGATTCTTTTTATTAATTACGTACAATCTGCCTTTTCTACGCACAATCTTGCACTCGGCACTTCTTTTCTTTATTGATGCTCTAACTTTCATCCTATTTACTTAATATCTATATGTAATTCTTGCTTTACTTAAATCGTAAGGGCTCATTTCGAGCTTAACCTTATCCCCTGGAAGTAACTTAATATAATGCATACGCATTTTTCCAGAGATGTGTGCCGTTACCACGTGACCGTTTTCCAACTCCACGCGAAACATGGCATTTGACAATGCCTCAATTATGCTTCCATCTTGCTCTATTGCTGATTGTTTAGCCATAATCTATGCTACCTTTCTATTTTTTCCTGATTTCATCAAACCGTCATAATGTCTGTTCAACAAATAAGAATTTACTTGTTGCACTGTATCAATCGCCACACCTACCATGATCAACAATGATGTTCCTCCGTAAAATAATGCCCAGCCCGCCTGTACATCCATAATCTTCACAATCACTGCCGGCAACACCGCCAATAAAGCAAGGAAAACAGATCCAGGTAATGTAATCAATGACATTATCTTATCCAAAAAATCCCCAGTTTCCTTTCCAGGTCTAATTCCTGGAATAAATCCACCACTTCTTTTCAGATCATCGGCCATTTTATTGGTAGGTACTGTAATCGCCGTATAAAAATAGGTGAAAACAATAATCAAGAACCCGAACAAAAGATTGTAGGCCAATCCAAATATATCTTGGAATTGAACTTCCATCCACTGTCCTACCGCGGTATTGTTAAAGGTTTTGCCCAACAATCCAGGTGCAAACATAATGGCCTGTGCAAATATAATAGGCATTACTCCAGAAGCATTCAACTTTAAGGGAATATACTGCCTAGATCCCATGATATTCTTTTCATATCCACCGGAGGCAGTCCTTCTAGCATATTGAACCGGTATCTGGCGAGTAGCCATTACCAACAATACACATAGCAAAATCACAATAAACCAAATAATAACTTCAATAAGCATGAACATAAGTCCACCATTATTATTTGCTGTCCTAGATATAAATTCCTGTACAAAATTCTGAGGCATTGTAGCTATAATCCCTATCATGATCAGAAGTGATATACCATTACCAATACCTTTATCGGTAATTTTTTCTCCCAACCACATGGCAAAAATAGTTCCTGCAACCAAAATTATTACCGATGGGATCACAAAATCAAGTCCCTTACCAAATACGAAGGCACTGTCAGGAACTCCCAAAGCTCCCAAACTGTACAAATAAGCAGGAGCCTGAACAATACAAATACCGATAGTAAGCCATCTGGTAATTTGATTGATTGTTTTTCTTCCGCTTTCTCCTTCCTTTTGTAATTTTTGAAGATAAGGAATGGCTATACCCATTAACTGCACTACAATAGAAGCAGAAATATAAGGCATAATTCCCAACGCAAAAACCGAGGCATTGGACAATGCTCCTCCGGTAAAGGCATTCAATATACCCAAAATACCACTATCAGTACTGGAGGCCAAACCAGCTAACTGGGTTGAATCAATACCAGGAAGAACTACCTGCGCACCAAAACGATACACCAAAAGCAAACCAAGGGTAACGATTATCCTACCCTTTAGTTCTTCAATCTTCCAAATATTTGATAATGTCTCGAAAAATTTCTTCATAGTATTCTTTGCTTATAAACTTATAGCTTCACCACCTGCAGCCTCAATTGCGGCCTTTGCGGTAGCTGTAAATTTATGTACAGAAACTTTAAGGGAAGCTTTTAACTCTCCATTACCAAGAATCTTAACCAAATCGTTTTTACCAACCAATCCGTTTTCTACAAGCATATCCAAAGTAACCGTATCCTTAATGGCTCCTTTATCTACCAATTCCTGTAATTTTTCTAGATTGATCCCAGCATAATCCTTTCTATTGATATTCGTGAAACCAAATTTTGGAACACGTCTCTGCAATGGCATTTGTCCACCTTCGAAACCAATTTTCTTAGAATAACCAGATCTGGATTTAGCACCTTTATGTCCTCTGGTAGCAGTGCCTCCCTTACCGGAACCCTGACCTCTACCTATGACTTTACCGGCTTTTCGGACAGCACCTTCCGCTGGTTTTAAATTACTTAAATTCATAACACTAAAATTATATTA
The DNA here is from genome assembly GCA_040216555.1 of Arenibacter sp. Lineage (GTDB taxonomy): Bacteria > Bacteroidota > Bacteroidia > Flavobacteriales > Flavobacteriaceae > Arenibacter. Next base: position 308,690 of record JAVJOW010000009.1, on the reverse strand, counting down.
AGCCTCCTCTGTGGAAACTAAGTGTTTAACTTTATTTATCATTCCAAGAATACTTGAGGTAGCATCATGTTCTACAACCTGTCCTATTCTTCGTAAACCAAGAGCCTCTAATGTTCTCTTTTGATTTTGAGCTCTTTTAATACTGCTCTTTACCTGTTTAACTTTAATCTTTCCCATTATATTCTTGGTTTTATCCTTTAAAAACTTTTTCTAAAGAAATACCTCTTTGGTTTGCAACTGTCTTTGCACCTCTAAGTTGTAAAAGCGCATCAAAAGTAGCTTTTACTACGTTGTGAGGGTTGGAAGAACCTTGTGATTTAGATAATACATCATGAACACCTACTGCTTCCAATACCGCTCTAACCGCACCTCCTGCAATTACTCCGGTACCGTGTGATGCTGGCTGGATATAAACTCTAGCTCCACCGAATTTCCCTTTTTGTTCATGCGGCAAAGTACCTTTGTTCAATGGAATTCTAATAAGATTCTTTTTTGCATCTTCTATAGCCTTGGCAATTGCCGTAGCAACTTCCTTAGACTTACCTAGACCATGACCTACAACACCATTTTCATCACCTACCACAACGATAGCAGAGAAACCGAACGCTCTACCACCTTTCGTAACTTTGGTAACACGTTGTACCCCAACCAATCTATCTTTTAATTCTAAACCTCCCGGCTTAACAGTCTCTACGTTTTTGTATTTCTGATACATAATATTCTTAGAATTTTAATCCTGCTTCCCTAGCGCCATCGGCTAATGATTTTACTCTTCCATGGTATAAATTACCACCTCTATCAAAAGCAACAGCTTCTATTCCAGCTTCTTTTGCCTTTTCGGCAATAGCCTTTCCTACTAGGTTAGCCACTTCTGTTTTAGTCCCTTTAGCCTTAGCCAACGCCTTATCCCTTGAGGAAGCGGACACTAAAGTTGTTCCGGCCACATCATCAATAATTTGAGCGTATATCCCAGTATTGCTTCTAAAAACAGCAAGCCTTGGCCTTTCTGCAGTACCTGAGGATATTTTTCTAATCCTCCTTCTGATACGTAGTCTTCTTTCAGTCTTCGTTAATCCCATAATGCTAATTATTAAGCCGATTTACCAGCTTTTCTTCTTAATTGTTCACCAACGAACTTAATTCCTTTTCCTTTGTAAGGCTCTGGCTTACGGAAAGATCTAATCTTAGCGGCAATCTGCCCCACTAATTGCTTATCATGCGAACTTAGCTTTATAATTGGATTCTTACCTTTTTCGGAAACGGTCTCCACTTTTACTTCTGAAGCCACATCCAAAATGATGTTGTGTGAAAACCCTAAAGCTAGGTCCAATGTTTGTCCTTGGTTACTGGCACGATATCCTACCCCTACCAATTCCAATTCCTTTACCCATCCTTTAGAAACTCCTTCGATCATATTAAAGAACAATGATCTATAAAGACCATGTTTCGCTTTATGTTCCTTGGAATCTGAAGGTCTTGTAACAAAAACTTGACCATCCTCAACCTTAACAGCAGCACCAGAAAATTCTTGGGAGAGTTCTCCCAACTTACCTTTTACGGTAATAACATCTTCCTTAACCTCTACGGTTACTCCTTCTGGAATTGCTATTGGATTATTACCTGTTCTAGACATTATTCTAAATCTTTATAGTATTAATAAACATAACATAATACTTCCCCACCTGCATTTTCAAGCTTTGCTTGCTTACTGGTCATTACACCATGGGAAGTAGAAATAATAGCAATACCAAGACCGTTTAATACTCTTGGCAACTCCTCTGAGCTAGCATATTTTCTAAGTCCTGGTGTACTAACTCTTTTAATTTTCTTTATAACCGGCTCTTTTGTGAATTTGTCATATTTCAAGGCTATTTTAATAGTCCCCTGAACCGCGTTATCTTCAAATTTGTAGCTTAAAATATATCCTTGATCGAATAATATTTTAGTAATTTCTTTCTTTAAATTAGAGGCAGGAATCTCAACCACCCTGTGGCCTGCGCTACTTGCATTTCTAATTCTCGTTAAATAATCCGCAATTGGATCTGTAAACATAATTATTGATTTACGGTAACGGTTTTTAACACAATTGTTAAACCTGAAACCAGTTTATACTCTTTTATTACCAGCTAGCTTTTCTTACTCCCGGTATAAGACCATTATTGGCCATTTCCCTAAAAGTAACCCTAGATATACCGAAAGTTCTCATGTAACCCTTTGGTCTACCAGTCAGCTTGCAACGGTTGTGCAAACGAACAGGAGAAGCATTCTTAGGTAATTTCTGTAACGCCTCATAATCACCAGCCTCTTTCAAGGCTTTTCTCTTCTCAGCATATTTAGCTACAGTCTTTTCTCTCTTGACCTCACGGGCCTTCATGGATTCTTTAGCCATACTAATTCTTTTTAAAGGGTAGTCCTAATTCGGTTAATAATGATTTAGCTTCTTTATCTGTCTCCGCAGAGGTTACAAATGTAATATCCATACCATTGATTCTGTTAATTTTATCAATGTTTATTTCTGGAAATATGATTTGCTCCGTAATACCAAGATTATAATTCCCTCTTCCATCAAAACCAGTGGCCTTAATTCCTTGGAAATCCCTTACCCTAGGCAATGCAGTTGTCACCAATCTATCCAAGAATTCGTACATTCTCTCTCCACGTAAGGTTACTTTTGCCCCAATTGGCATTCCTTTACGTAATTTAAATGCAGCAACATCCTTTTTAGACATCGTTGAAATTGCTCTTTGGCCAGTAATATTGGTCAACTCATCTACCGCATGGTCTATAAGTTTCTTATCCGCTACAGCGGCACCAACACCTCTACTAACAACAATTTTTTCTAATTTAGGAACCTGCATTACATTTTTGTAACCAAACTCCTCCTTAAGAGCCTTAACAACTCTTTCTTTATATTCCTGTTTTAATCTTGGAACGTAAGCCATAACTAAATTACTTCTTTAGATTTCTTAGAAAATCTTACTTTCTTACCATCTCTTACCTCAAATCCAACTCTAGTGGTCTCTCCAGATTTTGGATCGATCAATGACAGATTGGATATCTGTAAGGGAGCTTCTTTCTTAACAATCCCTCCTTGAGGATTGCTAGCACTTGGCTTTTCGTGTTTGGACACCATATTGGCTCCTTCAACAATCGCCTTGTTTTTTTCACGGTCTACAGTTACAACCTTACCCTCTACCCCTTTGTGGTCTCCGGCAATAATTCTAACAGTATCCCCTGTTTTGATTTTTAATTTTCCCATTTTGCTATTTTTATTAAAGCACCTCTGGAGCCAATGATACAATTTTCATGAACTGCTTATCACGAAGTTCCCTGGCCACCGGTCCAAAAACACGTGTACCTCTCATTTCCCCGGTTGGGTTCAAAAGTACACAGGCATTATCATCGAAACGAATATAAGAACCATCAGGTCTTCTAACTTCTTTCTTTGTTCTTACAACAACTGCTGTGGAAACCGCACCTTTTTTAATAGCTCCGTTTGGAGTAGCTTCCTTAACGGCAACTACAATTTTATCCCCAACAGAAGCATATCTTCTTTTTGTACCTCCCAACACACGAATGGTCAAAACTTCTTTTGCACCCGTATTGTCCGCTACTTTTAGTCTAGATTCTTGCTGTAACATAATTATTTAGCTCTTTCAATGATTTCCACTAATCTCCAACATTTAGTCTTACTCAATGGACGTGTCTCCATGATCTTAACCGTATCGCCAATGTTGCAATCGTTCTTTTCATCGTGCGCAACATATTTCTTAGTCTTCAACACGAACTTACCGTACATAGGGTGCTTAACACGTTTAACTTCTGAAACCACTACTGATTTCTCCATTTTGTTGCTAGTGACAACTCCTATTCTCTCTTTTCTTAAATTCCTTTTTTCCATAAAGCAGAACCAATTATTGTAATTCCCTTTTAGTTAATTCAGTTGCCAATCTTGCTACAGTTCTTCTTACTTTTCTGATAAGTAAAGGGTTTTCCAATGGTGTAACAGAATGGGCCAATTTCAAATCAGAATACTGCTTTTTAAATTCAGCACTCTTTTCTTTTAACCCCTCAACTGATAATTCTTTTATTTCTGATTGTTTCATGATACCTTGCAATTATATTAAGCAGAATAGTCCCTAGCAATAATAAATTTCGTTTTTACTGGTAGTTTCTGTGCCGCAAGACGCAAAGCCTCTTTTGCAATATCAAGAGACACACCGGCAATCTCGAACATAACCCTTCCTGGCAATACCACAGCTACGAAATATTCTGGAGCACCTTTACCTTTACCCATACGTACCTCCAAAGGTTTCTTGGTGATAGGCTTGTCCGGGAATATTTTAATCCATAATTGGCCTTCTCTCTTCATGTACCTAGTTGCTGCAATACGAGCTGCTTCAATTTGGCGTGATGTTATAAAAGAGGTATCCATTGATTTAATACCGAACATACCGTTTGAAAGCTGATGACCCCTTCCAGAGATCCCTTTCATACGACCTTTCTGCATTTTTCGGAACTTAGTCCTTTTTGGCTGTAACATTTCTTTACTTCTTTAAAAAATTACTTTCTACGACGTTGTTTCTTCGGTCCTTCTTGCTTACCACCTTTACCTGGCGCCTGGCTCTTAGCCATACCAACCAACGGAGAAAGCTCTCTCTTTCCATAAACCTCACCTTTCATGATCCATACCTTTATCCCCAATCTTCCGTAGGTAGTATGAGCTTCATGCAAAGCATAATCTATATCAGCTCTAAAAGTAGACAAGGGAATCCTCCCATCTTTATAAGATTCGGATCTTGCCATTTCAGCTCCGTTCAAACGTCCAGATATCTGAATTTTAATTCCCTCAGCGTTCATCCTCATAGCCGCTGCAATTGCCATTTTTATAGCTCTTCTAAAAGAAATTCTACTTTCTATTTGACGTGCTACACTGGCAGCAACAAGATTAGCGTCCAATTCAGGTCTTTTAATCTCAAAAATATTGATCTGAACTTCCTTATCCGTAATCTTTTTAAGCTCCTCCTTTAATTTGTCTACTTCCTGACCACCTTTTCCAATGATAATACCTGGTCTTGCAGTGGTAATAGTAACCGTAATCAACTTAAGGGTACGCTCAATAATAATTCTAGACACACTTGCTTTTGCCAAACGTGCATGAACATATTTTCTGATCTTATCGTCTTCGGCAAGCTTATCACCATAATCGTTTCCACCGTACCAGTTAGATTCCCATCCTCTGATAATTCCTAGACGATTTCCGATTGGATTTGTTTTCTGTCCCATACTAAATGCTCTAGCTTTGTGTGTTATTGTTAGATCCCAAAACCAAGGTAACGTGGTTGGAACGTTTTCTAATTCTATGTGCTCTTCCCTGTGGAGCAGGACGTAGTCTTTTCAACATACTTCCACCATCCACTCTGATTTCCTTAACAAAAAGTTCAGCATCCTCAACACTGGCATCCTCATTCTTGGATTGCCAGTTAGCTATTGCAGATAGCAATAACTTCTCCAATCTACGAGATGATTCCTTTTGGTTGAATTTCAAAATAGCAAGCGCTTTCTCCACCTTTACACCTCTAACCAAATCCGCTACCAAGCGCATTTTCCTAGGGGAAGTAGGGCAATTATTCAACTTTGCAAACGCTATTTGCTGCTTTTCCGCCTTAATTCTTTCGGCCATTTGTTTTTTACGAACTCCCATAGCTTACTTTTTTCCTTTATTTTTTGCTCCTGCGTGACCTCTAAAAGATCGTGTTGGAGAAAATTCACCTAATTTGTGACCCACCATGTTCTCTGTTACAAAAACAGGTACAAATTGCTTTCCATTGTGAACCGCTATTGTCTGACCTACAAAATCAGGAGTAATCATAGAAGCTCTAGACCATGTCTTAATGACTGCCTTTTTACCAGATTCAACATTTTGTTGGACTTTTTTATCCAAACTATAGTGAACGTAAGGTCCTTTCTTTAATGAACGTGCCATTTCTTTCTACTTTTTATTTCTTTCTACGTTCTAAAATATACTTGTTGGTACTCTTGGTCTTGGAACGGGTCCTGTATCCTTTTGCAGGAATTCCGTTTCTAGATCTAGGATGACCTCCAGAAGCCCTACCTTCTCCACCACCCATGGGGTGATCAACAGGGTTCATCGCTACCGGTCTTGTTCTTGGTCTTCTTCCCAACCATCTACTTCTACCAGCCTTACCTGACACCAATAATTGATGATCAGAGTTGGATACTGCACCTATAGTGGCCAAACAATCCGCTAAAACCAATCTGGTTTCACCTGATGGCAATTTAATGGTTACGAACTTACCGTCCTTCGCCATTAACTGGGCAAATGTACCGGCACTTCTTGCCATTACCGCTCCTTGTCCTGGACGCAATTCAATTCCTGAAATGATAGTACCCAAAGGTATTTCACTCAAAGGAAGTGCATTCCCGATTTCTGGAGCAACTCCGGCACCAGAAGATACTTCTTGCCCTACCTGTAAACCGTTTGGAGCAATTACATATCTTTTTTCGCCATCGGTATATACCAATAATGCTATAAAAGCTGTTCTGTTGGGATCGTACTGAATTGAATCAACAGTGGCCGCAACATCTTGCTTATCCCTTTTGAAATCAATTACACGATACCTTCTCTTATGACCTCCACCTTTTTGGCGTATGGTCATTTTTCCTTGACTGTTTCTACCTCCCGACTTTTTTAACGGAGCAAGCAAGCTTTTTTCCGGCTTATCAGTAGTAATGGCGTCAAATCCGTTTACTACTCTAAAACGCTGTCCAGGAGTGATTGGTTTTAATTTTCTAACTGACATTTTTTGTCTTTATAGATTACTGTAAAAATCAATAATATCTCCTTCTGCTACATCAACAATGGCTTTTTTGAAACCACTTGTCTTTCCGTGCTGTACACCGGTCTTGGTGTACCGCGACTTGCGCGAAGGACCATAATTCATTGTTCGAACTTTATCGACAGAAACACCATAAGTTGTTTCTACTGCTTCCTTAATCTGAATTTTGTTGGCTTTTGGATCAACAAAAAAACCATAACGATTGTGCAACTCGCTATCAGCAGTCATTTTTTCCGTAATAATTGGCTTTATCAACACACTCATGGTTCGCTTATTTAATTAAGTTCGATTCGATTCCTTCCAAAGAACCTTCCAACAACACTAGGTTGTTAGCATTTAATATTTTGTAAGTGCTTAATTCTGAGTTAGTTATAACCTCAGAACGCTCTAAATTGCGTGAGGACAAATATACGTTATTATTTGAATCACCCAACACAATTAAGGATTTTTTATTCTCCAAGCCCAAAGACTTCAAAAATTGCTTAAAATCCTTAGTTTTTGGGGCTTCGAAATTAAAGTCCTCAACCACCATTATAGCATTGTCTTTTGACTTCAATGTCAAGGCAGACCTTCTGGCCAAACGCTTAACATTCTTGTTCAATTTTTGCTTATAATCCTTTGGTCTTGGCCCAAATATACGTCCACCACCTCTAAACACCGGAGACTTAATACTACCCGCTCGAGCAGTACCTGTACCCTTTTGTTTTTTGATCTTTCTTGTACTACCTGCTATTTCAGCACGCTCTTTTGATTTGTGCGTACCCTGTCTTTGGTGTGCCAAATATTGTTTAACATCCAAATAAACAGCATGATTGTTTGGTTCTATTGCGAATACAGCATCCGAAAGCTCAACCTTTCTACCTGTTTCTTTTCCCTTAATATCTAAAACTGCTACCTTCATTACTTCTCAATAGTTACGTAAGCGTTCTTATGGCCAGGAACACAACCTTTTACTACTAAAAGGTTCTTTTCTGGAACAATTTTCAATACTCTCAAGTTCTGAACGGTAACTCTATCAGTTCCCATTCTACCAGCCATTTTCATTCCCTTAAAAACTCTTGCAGGATATGAAGCTGCACCAATGGAACCTGGAGCTCTTAACCTATTATGCTGACCGTGGGTTGATTGACCAACACCGCCAAAGCCGTGTCTTTTAACAACACCTTGAAAACCTTTACCTTTTGAGGTACCGATTACATCAACAAATTCTCCTTCTACAAAAAGATCTACTCCAAGAGTATCCCCTAATTTGTGCGCACCTTCTTCAAAATACCTGAATTCCATGACTTTTTTCTTAGGAGAAGCCCCTGCTTTTTTAAAGTGACCTGTAGCCGCTTTATTAGCACGTTTTTCTGCCTTGTCATCGAAACCAAGCTGAAGGGCATTGTACCCGTCGACCTCTGCGGTTCTGACTTGGGTAACTACGCATGGTCCAGCTTCGATTACTGTACATGGAATATTCTTTCCATTTTCATCGAAAATGCTGGTCATACCTATTTTTCTACCTATTAACCCAGACATATTTATAATTGATTATTAATTAATTACTATTTAAATTATCGACAAAAAAACAGGGTCAAAAAATAATTCAACCCTGAATATATTTTTTTCCGTTTTTCCTTCGCGAAACGCTCGGGACATGTCTACCCTAAACTCCTTTCAGGGTCTATCTCTTCTTTCTACAGATTCCGAATCAAGTTCGGAATGCAATTCATCTAAGATTTTCAGTTCGCTATTGCTCCAGAAAACCAAGATTCACTACACCTTGATCTCAACCTCAACACCACTAGGAAGTTCCAACTTCATTAGGGCATCGATAGTCTTTGATGAAGAGCTGTAAATATCCAAAAGTCTTTTGTAAGAACTTAATTGGAACTGCTCTCTTGCTTTCTTATTTACGTGCGGGGAACGCAAAACCGTAAATATTTTCTTATGTGTTGGCAAAGGAATTGGTCCAGTTACCACCGCACCTGTAGTCTTTACCGTTTTTACGATCTTCTCAGCAGACTTATCTACCAAGTTATGGTCGTACGACTTTAATTTTATTCTAATTTTTTGACTCATCTTAGTACGATTTAAGCTGTTAATCCTTTTGCTTTCTTGATAACCTCTTCTGAAATATTCGACGGGGTTTCAGCGTAATGTGAAAATTCCATTGTTGACGTTGCCCTACCAGAAGACAATGTTCTTAAAGAAGTTACATATCCAAACATTTCGGATAAAGGCACTTCACCCTTAATTACTTTGGCTCCGGCTCTATCATCCATATTGGTAACAACTCCCCTTCTACGGTTAAGATCTCCTACGATATCTCCCATGTTTTCTTCTGGAGTTAAAACTTCTATTTTCATGATCGGTTCCATTATTATTGCTCCAGCAGCCTTACCAGCAGCTTTATAACCCATTTTCGCTGCCAATTCAAAAGATAGTGCATCGGAATCCACAGGGTGGAAAGATCCATCCTTTAAAACCACCTTCATTCTATCCATTTCAAAACCGGCCAATGGACCATTCTTCATAGCAGCAGCAAATCCCTTTTGAACAGGACCTACAAATTCTTTTGGAATACGACCACCTTTAATTTCATCAACAAACTGTAAACCAGTACCAACAAAATCATCATCAGCAGGCCCCATCTCAAAGACGATATCACCAAATTTACCACGACCACCGGATTGCTTTTTATAAACCTCCCTATGTGCAGCAGTTTTCGTTAATGCCTCCTTGTATTCAACTTGTGGCTCTCCTTGATTTACCTCAACCTTAAACTCACGTCTTAAACGGTCAACAATAATATCCAAGTGAAGCTCACCCATACCAGAAATAATAGTCTGGCCTGAAGCTTCATCAGTTTTTACCTGGAAAGTAGGATCTTCTTCAGCCAATTTAGCCAAAGCCATTCCCAATTTATCAACATCCGCCTTTGTTTTGGGCTCCACAGCAATACCGATTACTGGATCAGGGAAGTTCATACTCTCCAAAACAATTGGATGTTTTTCATCAGACAAGGTATCCCCGGTCTTGATATCCTTAAACCCTACAGCCGCACCTATATCCCCAGCTTCAATATATTCCACTGCATTTTGCTTATTGGCATGCATTTGGTAAATTCTGGAAATACGTTCTTTGTTGCCTGAACGATTGTTCAACACATAAGATCCTGCATCCAATCTACCTGAATATGCCCTAAAGAATGCCAAACGACCTACAAACGGATCGGTAGCAATCTTAAATGCCAAAGCAGCAAATGGCTCCTTAACACTTGGCTTCCTGGACTCAGGCTTTTCAGTATCAGGGTTGGTACCCATAATAGCTTCCTTATCCATCGGTGACGGCAAGTAACGACATACAGCATCCAACAAAAATTGAACCCCTTTGTTCTTAAATGAAGAACCACAGATCATAGGTATGATACTCATATCCATAACAGCAGCCCTTAAGGCAGCGTGAACTTCATCTTCAGTAATGGAATCCTCATCTTCGAAGAATTTTTCCATTAAAGTTTCGTCATATTCGGCAACGGCCTCTATCAAAGCAGCTCTATATTCCCTAACCTCATCCTTCATGTCCTCAGGAATATCAACTACATCGAAAGTCCCACCAAAATTATCCTCATGCCAGATAATCGCACGGTTCTTAACCAAATCAACTACACCCCTAAAATCAGCTTCATCACCAATTGGCAATACAATAGGAACAGCATTTGATTTCAACATTTCCCTAACCTGCTTGCACACGTTTAGGAAATTGGATCCCTGACGGTCCATTTTATTCACAAAGCCCATTCTTGGCACCTTGTAGTTATCGGCCAACCTCCAGTTGGTTTCAGACTGTGGCTCAACGCCATCAACCGCACTAAACAGGAATACCAGACCATCCAATACCCTTAAGGACCGGTTTACCTCAACAGTAAAATCAACATGTCCCGGAGTATCAATAATATTAAAGTGATACGGCTTGGTTTCATCGGTAACAGCCCCATTTTTCATAGGGAAATTCCATTCACAGGTAGTAGCTGCAGAAGTAATGGTAATACCCCTTTCCTGCTCCTGCTCCATCCAGTCCATAGTAGCCGCACCATCGTGCACCTCACCTATTTTATGACTAACGCCGGTGTAGAACAAAATCCTCTCGGTCGTAGTTGTTTTTCCAGCATCAATATGTGCCGCAATTCCAATATTTCTTGTATATTTTAAATCTCTTGCCATTTCTGCTTATTAAAATCTAAAGTGTGAGAATGCCTTATTGGCCTCGGCCATTTTATGAGTATCCACTCTTTTCTTAACAGCAGCACCTTCTTCTTTTGATGCAGCCAAAATTTCCCCTGCCAATTTTTGTGACATAGCCTTTTCATTTCTCTTGCGAGAATAACTGATAAGCCATTTCATAGCGGTTGAAATTTTGCGATCTGGTCTAATCTGCATAGGAATCTGAAATGTAGCACCACCTACTCTTCTACTTCTTACCTCAACATGAGGCATAACATTGGACAATGCATCTTTCCAAAGTTCCAATGCGGTTTTTTCTTCGTCTGTTTTTTTCTCTTCTACGATATCAATAGCATCGTAAAAAACCTTAAAGGCTACCGACTTCTTACCATCCCACATCATCATATTCACAAAACGGGTCACCAATTGGTCATTAAACCTTGGATCTGGTAAAAGTGGTCTCTTTTTTGCCTGCTTTTTTCTCATTTCTTCTTTTTGAGTTAATGGTCAATAGCCAAATATTAAAAGAACTTACTCCTTATAATAATATGACTCTTAACAAATTTTTACTTCTTAGGGCGTTTTGCTCCGTATTTAGATCTACGTTGTGTCCTTCCAGCAACACCTGCTGTATCCAAGGCACCTCTAACGATATGATACCTAACTCCTGGCAAATCCTTTACCCTTCCGCCTCTTACTAATACTATCGAGTGCTCTTGTAAATTGTGACCCTCACCTGGTATGTAAGCGTTAACTTCCTTCCCGTTAGTCAACCTTACCCTTGCAACTTTCCGCATTGCAGAGTTTGGTTTCTTAGGAGTGGTAGTATAAACACGTGTACATACACCTCTTCTTTGAGGACACGAATCCAAAGCAGCCGATTTACTCTTCTTAGTAATCGTGACTCTTCCTTTTCGTACTAATTGTGAAATTGTTGGCATACTATTTTTGTATAATAAAAACTTAACCCCTCTTTTAAGGGCTGGCAAATGTAGTAATTATTCACAATAATTCAAACCCTACGCTATTTATTTTTTATATTTTTTATCCGCAACATATTCACTAGCTCAGAATTAAATCCAATTGCACCTTTTAATAAGGTTTCAAAACAACCAAAAATGAATCATAGGGATTACGAAATTAGAATCAAAACACGTTTAAAACCGAGGATATTTACCATAAAAATTATGGATGTTTTAAAAGATTCTCAGCTTAATCGATTAATCTCAAAAGATAACTCAATCCAAAGTCCAAATAACCCTCTCAAATTGTGATTATTGCGAAATTGTCAATATATTAACTTATTTATTGAAAAAAAATCCTACAAAAATATCAGACTAATGTTTTAAATGTAAAATTATCATGTATTTATGTGTTAAAAATTCATTATTTAACCCCTAAGCTGACCATTTTAACACTTTTTTATTATGCACGCATAATAAACTGATCTAAAAAGTTGTTTTATTAACAGGGATTTAAGATTTTTGCAGTTGCTAATTCAAATAAACATAAAATGAAAACAAACTTAAGTGGAATCCTAACGCTGTTTCTAGCGTTGATTGTGCAATTATCCTTTGCACAAGAAAAAACGGTTTCAGGTACGGTTACGGACCAAGACGGTCTGCCGCTCCCTGGAGTGAATATCCTGGTAGAAGGTACGACGACCGGAACCCAATCCGATTTTGATGGACTTTATTCCATCAATGCCAGCGTGGGCGACGTTTTGGTATTCTCATATATAGGTCAGAAAAATATTAGAATGACCATAGGTGCCAGCAATACCATAGACGTGCAAATGGAGGAAGATGCACAGGCATTGGAAGAAGTGGTTGTTACGGCATTTGGGATTAAAAGAAAGCCAAAATCCTTAGGGTATTCGGTTGCATCCGTAAAATCCGAAGATATAACCGAGAATTCCGAACCAGACCTTATACGTTCCCTTAACGGTAAAGTACCTGGAGTTGACGTTAACGTCTCAACTGGGGTTGCCGGAGCTGCCAACAAAATCAATATTCGTGGAACAACTTCATTTCAAGGAGGAAACCAACCATTATTTGTTGTAGATGGTACTCCTTATAGTAATGATGAACTTGAAACCTCCGATCAGGTTACCGATAGTGGTGGTAGCTATGAATCCGGGATATCCTCTTTGGACCCAAATGACATTGCCAATATTGAAGTACTAAAAGGCGCTGTGGCTGCGGCACTATACGGTTCCAGAGCCGTTAACGGGGTTATTGTTATCACAACAAAATCAGGTCAGTCGGGCGGGTTTTCTAATAAGAAATTTGAAGTCTCCCTGAGTAGCGGGCTATATTTTGAAAAAATAGCCAACCTTCCGGAATACCAAAATACATACGGTAACGGTACTAACTTTAATTACAATAATGCCAACGGTTCTTGGGGTGCTAGATTTGACTCCCTAGAAACTATTCCCACCTGGGGACCGCTTTTAGCTGCTTTCCCTGATTTATTTGGACCTACTGTTCCCTATGTAGCACAACCGAACAATGTGAAGGATTTGTTCAGGACCGGTATTGTCCGTGATAATTCAATTAACGTAAGCACGGCAAACGAAAATTCCAATTTTAGCCTAACCCTTTCAAATCTTGATCAAGAAGGATATATCCCCTATAACACCTATAAAAGGACCAATATTTCCACAGGGGGTAATTTTAAATTGGAAAATGGTTTAAGGGTCGGAGCCAATTTAAGTTATTCCGATAGTGAACAAGTAGGTGCTTTCTTTGGGGAAAATCAATATGCCGGAGCAGCTTCCTCCTTTGCAAGAACAATGGTACTGGGAAGGACATGGGATTTCAACTTACCCTATGAGCACCCAGTGACCGGTGCACCTGTAGTTCCAAATGGCGGTTATGACCACCCTTTATGGTCATGGAAACACAACCAGATCATAAGTAGTGTTAATAGAACTGTTGCCAATGTGAATTTTTCTTATGATTTTAACGACCACATTAATGCGAGATATCAATTAGGTATAAACAAATATGACTTGGGTAGGGTTGAAATCACTGACAAAGGTTCTAGGGCAGCCGCTGGTATAGGCCAAGTAAGAACCCAAGATTACGACAGTGAAGAAATTGAATCTACATTCTTATTAACCTTTAATTATGATTTGGCCCAAGATCTGAACCTAAACTTATTGGTAGGGAACAACGTAAACCAAAAATCCACACACGACGTTGGATATACTGGTACAGGCCTTATCGCTGATGATATATTTACTATTAAAAATACGGCCAACGTAACGGCAGACTTTAATGATACTACGAGAAAAAGAATAGTCGGTGTTTTTGGTGATATGGGGCTAAACTATAAGGATTATCTATTCTTAAATGCCACTGCCAGAAATGACTGGTCTTCCACCTTACCGAAAAATGGCAACAGTTTCCTATATCCATCCGTTTCCTCATCATTTATTTTTACCGATGCCTTTGGCATTGGTGGCGATATACTGAACTACGGTAAAATTAGAGGGGGATGGGCCAACGTTGGCCGTGATGCCGATGCATACCAAATCAACAAAGTATTTGGCCTAGGCGACGTATATGCCGGACAACCTGTTGTATTTGTACCAACCACCTTGGGGAACCCCGACTTGGTTCCTGAAAACACAGAGGAATTCGAAATTGGTGCTGATCTAGAGTTTTTCAATAGACGTGTTATGATTGATTTCACTTGGTACCAGAAGTCGACAACCGACTTGATTTCTGAAGTAAATGTTCCGACATCTACCGGTTACACCTCATTCTTGACCAATATAGGTGAAATGGAAAACAAGGGAGTTGAAGTTGGATTGACACTGATACCCGTAAGAACCGAAAACTTTAGCTGGACGTCCTTTACTTCATTTACCAAAAACAAAAATGAGGTTAAAGATTTGATTGATGGATTGGAAAGATTTCCAATTGATGTTAACCAGATTGCCTATGTTCAAAAAGGACAGCCATATGGTGTTTTTTATGGCACGGCTTTCGCCAGGGATGAAGAGGGCAACTATCTTATTGAAGAAGGTGGCGGCGGTGTTCTACAAGCCACATCAGATGCGGTTATAGGAGACCCGACCCCAGATTTTAAAATTGGATTTACCAACACCCTTAAATATAAAACGCTAAGCCTGAGAGCTCAGGTTGACTGGAAAGAAGGAGGGGATTTTTCATCATCAGGTTTGGCTGCACTATTGGGTAGAGGGGTAACCAAGGATACCGAGGATCGGGAACACACATTTATTATACCTGGTTTTTATGGTAACCCAACTACAGGGGAAGCTATTCTGGATGGAGAAGGAAACAAAATTCCAAACACCACACAAATTACAATGAACAACCTATATTTCTCGCCTACCACCAATAGTAATACTTTTGGTATTAACACAGTAGATGAGGGCACCATTTATGATGGTACCGTGTTTAGGTTAAGAGAGGTGGCATTGGCATATGATTTACCTAAAAAGTTTCTTGAGAAAACATTTATTGGTTCTTTATCCATCGCCCTAATTGGTAATAATCTTTGGTATTTTGCACCAAACGTACCTAAGTATACCAATTACGACCCAGACGTAACTGCCTATGGAGCATCCAACCTACAAGGCATTGAAACCCAATCTGCGCCAAGTTCCAAAAGATATGGTTTTAAGATTAATGTAACATTTTAATAAAAAGAACTATGAAAAATATATTCAAAATAAATCTGAAAGGCTTTACCATGTTCGCCGCAGCATTGGTATCCTTACTTTTCTATAATTGTAGTGACTATTTGGATGTGAATACAGATCCCAATAACCCTACGGTAGCACCCTTGGATCAGTTATTGACCAATATTGAAACTAATTTTAACGATATCACTGAATTTGAACTTTATTCGGCAGAAATACTTTCTGCGTATGTACACCAATTTACATACCGTGAGGAACAAGATCAATACGGAACAAGGCAAGATAATTCTAACATACAGAATTCATGGGACAATGCCTATTCTGTATTTGGCGAAACCGACATTATCATTAACCAAGGGACCGAAGAAAATGAAATGATCATGGTAGGTATGGCGAAAATTATCAAAGCATATACAGCAACCATTATTGTGAACATATGGGGTGATGCTCCATTTACGGAAGCGGCACAATTGGCAAATGGTTTAGTGAGCCCTGTATTTGACAAACAGGAAGATATCTACCAAAATGCCCTGACATTAATCGATGAAGGCATTGCGAACATCAATAGTGGCCAAGGACAAAATCCTGGCACCCAGGATCTATTTTATGGTGGTAGCATATCTCAATGGAATAGGTTTGCCAATACCCTTAAATTAAAGCTCTATAATGAGATTAGATTATCAAACCTGTTTGATGCCGGTAAACTAAGCACCTTGGTTGCTGCAGATAATTTTATGTCCGGGAGTGCAGATGATTTCGAATATCCCTATTCAACAACGCAGTCCCCTTCTGAAGAAAGAAATCCCCTATACACAGATACGTATTTGGCTGGACAGGCTGCGCATTATGCCAGTCCTTGGTTTTATGAGATCCTAAAAGGATGGAACCCGAACATTCACAATGGGGTTGAGGATCCAAGACTTCCTTATTATTTCTTTAATCAGTTAACTCCAGGACAATTGCCTCCAGATGTTGGGGATCCAACAACAGGTGACCCTAAGGCGGATTATTGGGATAGAAACACAGGATTCCATACCATTAGATTTGGTAGCGTAAGTGCCAATAGGGATTTTGCTTCCAGAAATTCTTCGACCTATCCAGGAATATATCCTGCAGGTGGCAAATACGATGATGGACAAGGCGGAGCCGCCGATACCAATGCTGGGACAGGTGCCGCCCCCCACAGAATATTAACATATCATGAATTTTTATTTATTCAGGCCGAATTAATTCAGGCAGGCTTGATCGCTGGGGATGCGAAGGTAAAATTGGAAGAGGCCATGACCGCTGCTTTTGCAAAAGTAGATCAGGTAGTTAGCAATTCAGAAACAAGTCAATCTGTCCCTAAACTTATCGGCTCTACTGGAGTATCTGATTTTATCGATGGCATTTTGGTCGAATTTGATGCGGCTTCCGATGCAAAGAAAATGGAAATTATCATGACCCAAAAATGGGTGTCCACCTTTGGTGATCCCTATGATCAATACAATGATTACAGAAGAACAGGGTATCCTGTTTTGGCAAATCCTGTAGGACCTTCTCCTGAATATCAATTAGACAATGGAGATGCCTGGCCTTTGATCGACAGTGAAACAACATTGACAAGACCTTTCCAGGTTTCCCTTTTCTGGCCACAGGCCGAATTGAACGTTAATGAAAATGCACCTGCCCAAAAGGATGCAACAACCTATAAAATATTCTGGGACAATTAATTTATAAAATTCATATCATGAAAAACATATATATATTAGGCCTCTTTTTAGCGTTATTTGCGCTAAATATGTCCTGCGATGATGACGGAGGCACTTCGGCCATCACTACGACCAATGGCGCCCTACCCGATTTTAAAATGGTAGCTGGAAGCCCAGATTTTATTGACCTTACAGGAATAGCAAATCTAAACTTACAATTCACAGTTGGTGTAGGTGTAGGAGAACCTACATCCTTTGACCTAAAGGCATACTACCTTACTGTAGATGGCGAATTGTACGGGCCAATTACTTTGGATGCAGGTGTTACCGAATTTCCAAAGGAGTATTCAATTACTGGGACCCAAATAATAGGTGCCTTTTCAGAACTAAATAGTGCTGCTGACATACAAGTAGGAGATGTCCTTAAATTTTTTACATCCTACACCTTTAAAGATGGCTCCAAACTTGAAGTTCTTAATAGTAAAGGAGAACCAAATTATTATGCTGCAGATTTCAACGCTTATCCCGATTTTACTGTTAAATTGGATTATGTAGTGTCCTGTCTATCAGATTTGGGAGGTACCCATACATACGTAACCACCAATCTTCAAGCTGCTAACAGTCCTACTGCATGTCCTACAGGAGAGGTTACAGGAACCGTTACCTGGACCGATCAGGGCGGAGGTACTTACCTTACTTCCGACCTAGGTTTTGGCCAGTACGAATCATCTTGCTGGGACGATGGACCGGCCACTAGTGGTGGAGCTACTTTTAGCGAAGTGTGTGGCGAAATCATTTCAGGAGGCCTTGATCAATATGGACTGGAATATATCTGGGTAATTACGGATGTGAACGGTCCAGAATTAACAATGACATGGTCCAATGACTACGGAGATTCTGGTGAAGTGGTAATCACCAGGGAAGGCGGATTGGATTGGCCGCAATTATATACCAACTAAATCAGTATAAAATTAAAAAGCGGTCTTTATGGCCGCTTTTTTTATTTCACTCCCATTGCCTAAATAATAGATCTATTTAATATTGATATCTTTATTAATAACGAATTTTTGACTAATGTTTAAGGAAATTAGCTCCATTATTACTTTTTGCTTGTGCTTGGTCGTGCTGGGATGTTCCAATGAAGAACTAACTAACACCACCGTTCAGGAACCAGATCCTGTAACAGATACTGACCCTGTTAAAATTCCAGACAACAATACTCTGGGAACCATTACATACAACTCTGAAGCATACGCTGGATACACCTTGTTTACTATCCACAAGGATACCTATTTAGTAAATAATTGCGGTCAAGTCATTAATCATTGGATCAGCGATTATGATAGAGGTGGTGCTTATTATCTTCTAGAGGACGGCTCATTGCTTAGATCAGGAAAGTACAACAATCCCGACATTACTTACGGAGGATTGGGCGGAATAATTGAAAAATTTGATTGGAACGGAAACAAAACATGGCAGTATATCTACTCCACCTCCTTATATAGTCAACACCATGGACTTTACCCGATGGAAAATGGCAATATCTTATTATTGGCAGCAACAAGAAAAACATATGAAGAAGCTATTGCTGCAGGCCGGGACCCACAATATATTACAGAGGGGGAACTATATAATGAACAAGTCGTGGAAATAGAACCTCAAGGCAATAACGGAGGCAACATTGTTTGGGAATGGAATGTTTGGGATCATATGATACAAGATATTGATAGCTCAAAAGAAAACTTTGGTACCGTTGCCTTAAACCCTCAATTAATCAATATTAATTTTTTGGGAATTTCAACAGGAGAAAAAGATTGGCTTCATTTTAATTCATTGCAATACAACAAGTCTTTGGATCAAATTCTGCTAAGTTCCCAAAAATTAAACGAAATATATATTATAGACCATTCAACCACTACAGAAGAAGCCGCCACAAACAATGGAGGAAGAACGGGTAAAGGAGGAGATATTTTGTTTCGTTGGGGGAATCCCATGGCATACTATCAAGGTACCGAAATGAATCAATTATTGTTTGGGCAACACAACCCCCAATGGATTGCCCAAGGCCTTAAAGATCAGGATAAAATTATACTTTTCAATAACGGTACCGGCCGAAACCCTAATTATTCCTCCATCGACATCATTAACCCGAAAGTGGATGCTATTGGAAATTATACATATGTAGTAGGTACATCATTTGGGCCGCAGCAGCCTGATTGGACTTATAAAGCTCCCAATGTAGCCGATTTTTATTCCAAGATATTGTCAAGTGTACAAAGACTACCAAATGGCAATACCTTAATTTGCGAAGGAACGAAAGGGAAAATTTTTGAAATAAATCCTAACAACGAAATTGTATGGGAATACATTAACCCCGAAACGAGTTCGGGCGATATATTAAGTCAAGGAGAAGAAGCCATCAGCAATGTATTTATGGCTCTTAAATACGGTGAGAATTTTCCAGGATTTTCGAATAAAAATATGGTGCCGGGCGATCCTATAGAACTTAATTTTAAAATTGGGAACTGTAGTCAATAGATTTTCCAATTACAAAAACAAAAAGACATTGTAGGATGTCCTTTTTTTCTACCTTTACCCCCATGAAGAACACAGAACAAATTTATGGCATCAGGGCCGTAATTGAAGCCATAAAATCCAATGAACCCATAGACAAGGTTTTTATCCAAAAAGGCCTAAAGGGCGACCTGTCCAGGGATATGGAAACGCTAATTCGAAAAAATGGGATTACCGCTTCCTATGTGCCCATTGAAAAATTAAACAGACTTACAAAGAGTAACCATCAGGGCGTTGTTGCCAATATATCCCCCATCACTTTTTTAACCGTGGAAGAATTGGTAGAAAAGACATTGGAGACCAAGACAACTCCCCTTTTCCTATTATTGGACCAACTTTCGGACGTGCGCAACTTTGGAGCCATCATAAGAACGGCTGAATGTACAGGAGTAGACGGAATCATAATTCAGAAAAAAGGAGCTGCCCCGGTTACTGCAGATACCATTAAAACCTCTGCAGGAGCGGCTTTTCGCGTACCTATTGCCAAGATAGACCACATAAAGGATGCCGTATTCTATTTACAGGCTTCCGGAATAAAGGTTATTGCCGCAACCGAAAAAACAGAAAACACTATATATGAGGTTTCTTTTAAGGAACCTTGCGCTATTATCATGGGCTCCGAAGATGTAGGCATCTCCCCATCCATT
Source organism: Arenibacter sp. (assembly GCA_040216555.1). Lineage (GTDB taxonomy): Bacteria > Bacteroidota > Bacteroidia > Flavobacteriales > Flavobacteriaceae > Arenibacter. The sequence continues at coordinate 288,035 of JAVJOW010000009.1, read as the reverse complement.
CTAAAGGCCGCGGACCATATGGCGAAGCTTCCCTTATTGGGTGAAATTGGTTCGCTAAATGTTTCGGTAGCTTGTGGAGTTTTCCTTTACGAAGCGGTAAGACAGCGACAGGAATTGTAGAAATAACCAATAACCACATTAAAAGCGTTCAAATTAGTCCAAAAGCCCAAGGATCTGAACCATAGAATGTTCTATTTGCTTCTTGGTTATAAATCCCAAATTTGACTAATGATCTTCTTTCCTCTCTCCTGAGTCTTTTTTGAAATGATATTTAATTACAATATCCTCTTCTTGGACAGTAGGCCTGCTCTCAATAAAATTCCCGTGTTCGTCAAAATGTTTCAGGAATTCATCGTCTTCCTCATTATAATCCTCCTTTTCCCATTCATATTTTTTCAATTTGGGCAGAGGGGCCTTCATGGCAAATGCCAAAAATATACCTGTAAGAAATCCGCCTAAATGACCCTCCCAAGAAATACCGTCCTCTACAGGAAAAATATACCACAGCAAACTCCCGTAGATAAAAACTACCATCAAGGATAGGGCAACCAAACGGTAATGCTTGGATATTATTCCTTTAAAAAAAATAAAACTAACCAATACGTAAATCAAGCCACTGGCTCCAATATGGTAGGATGGCCTTCCTATAAGCCAGGTTATAGCTCCCGATAACAGAATTCCCCACAACAACACTTTAATGGCTATATTCCTATAGAAATAAACGAGGGACGCCGTGAGAATGGCAATTGGAATGGTATTATTATAGAGATGTTCTACGGACGAATGTATAAACGGACTAAAGACAATACCTCTTAATCCTTTTACGGTCCTTGGATAAACACCATAATCGTTAAAATTGACCTGAAACCTGATTTCAAACCAATACACGGTCCAGATAGAGAGTACCGCCAACAATGGCAATACCAATACGGAATTGGAAAATTTGAAATAATTACTCTCTGTCATCTCCGAAATATAAAACTTAATTCAATAGTCTTTCTAATGCTCCTAAAAAACATAAAGCTTCTTTCAGCTCCCCTCTCAAGAGGGGCCGGGGGTGTGTTCTTCAAAATTGGCAATATACCATTCTATAGCCCAATCACATTGTCGGTTTCTTTTAACACTTGTTCATCGTAAAATCTAAGTATATAGATCCCTAACCTATTCATAACCCCTTCTTTCATTACATCTTTAACGAAGACTTCTATAATTTGATGAGAATAGCCATCCACCTCAATGCCCAGCATCAATTCATGACAAAAGAAGTCTATTATATAATTGTCCATTGGTTTTTGGCGATGAAAATCATACCCATACATCTGTTTCCCCTTAAGTTTTTGCCAAAGGATAATTTCGGCTTTGGTGGCATTGTTCCTAAGCTGCCTTGCCAACTCTTTAAGGTTTGGATTATACGGTATAATCTTTCTTTTTGCATTTGCCTTTGTTTTTTTTACACACCCCTAACCTCTCTCAAGAGGGGAACTTATTTGATGCTACTTTTCAACTTTTTTATAATCAACAGAAATATGAAACTTAATTCAATAGTCTGGCCAAGAATCCTTTTTCGGATAAATTGTCATCCCCATAAATGTCTTATTTTTGTCCTATGAACGAGCCATTAGCAGAAAGGGTACGCCCCAAAACCTTGGAGGATTATATTAGCCAAAATCATTTGGTGGGAGAAAATGGATCATTGACCCATCAAATAAAAAAAGGAATCCTACCATCATTGATTCTATGGGGGCCTCCTGGTACGGGGAAAACCACTTTGGCCAATATTATTGCCGAGACAAGTGGCCGTCCTTTTTATACCCTTAGTGCCATTAGCAGCGGTGTTAAAGATGTACGGGAAGTTATAGAAAAGGCGAAGCAAAGCGGAGGCCTGTTTACTACAAAAAACCCGATACTTTTTATTGATGAAATCCATCGCTTTAGCAAATCGCAGCAGGATTCCCTATTGGGGGCCGTGGAAAAAGGTTGGGTCACCCTTATCGGTGCCACCACCGAAAACCCGAGCTTCGAGGTAATTCCGGCCTTACTATCCCGGTGTCAGGTTTATATTCTAAACCCTTTTGGAAAGGAAGATCTTGAAGCTATGCTCCATAGGGCCATGGCAGAGGATAAATATTTGAAAACCAAAAAAATTAAACTCAAGGAAACCGAAGCCTTACTGCGTCTCTCTGGTGGTGATGGAAGAAAATTGCTAAACATCTTTGAGCTTATCATCAACTCGGAAGAAACGGATACTATAACCATTACGGATGATCTGGTTTTGAGCAAAATACAGAAAAATACTGTTCTTTATGATAAAACAGGCGAGCAACATTACGACATTATCTCTGCTTTTATAAAATCGATAAGGGGAAGCGATCCCAATGCGGCGGTATATTGGTTGGCCAGGATGATAGAAGGCGGAGAGGATGTGAAGTTTATTGCAAGGCGCCTACTCATTTTAGCCTCAGAGGATATTGGCAATGCCAATCCTACGGCCCTGGTAATGGCAAATACCACTTTTCAAGCCGTTACTACCATAGGATATCCCGAAGCTAGGATTATATTGAGTCAGTGCGTCATCTATTTGGCTACCTCCCCGAAAAGCAATGCCAGTTATATGGCCATCAACAAGGCCCAGCAAACCGTAAAACAAACAGGAGACCTATCCGTACCCTTGGCTTTGCGCAACGCGCCAACAAAACTAATGAAAGATTTGGGTTACGGGGAAGATTATAAATATGCCCATGATTATGAAAATAATTTTATAGCTGAAGAATTTATGCCCAAGGAAGTAGCCAAAACAAGCTTTTACCGCCCAGGCAACAATCAACGTGAAAATGCCATTAAAGATTTTCTAAGAAAACGGTGGAAAGATAAATATGAGTTCTAAAATTGGTTCAACCCCCGTTATGCCCTGGTTTATCCAAAAATGATAAATTCTAATCCTTTGAGATCCAATCAAGAAGGTCTCGTCTTCGCTCGACCGGACAATTCTATTTAATAATAAAATGACCCCTTAAACGAAATCTAGAGGTTATTCATATCGCTGACCTATTAAACTTAGGAAAGAATATTAGAATTTAATATTCAATTCCTGCCCCATTAATTTGTCGCCTTCATAATACTCAAAATACCACTTGTCGCCTTTTTTCAAAACCACACCACTATGTGCATCTCCTTCGCCAATAAAGAAATTGGCCTGTGAGGTAGCGTACATCCTCAATGTTATTTTTGGTGTGCTGTCTACCAATTGAAATCCGTTTGCAATAGCCTGTGCATATAACACCCCAGCCTCTTCTTTTTTGTAATCTACATTCGGCAATGCCATAGCAGGCTTATTTTCTGCCTTGGTAAAATTGGACTGAACAGGTTCCATGCTTTTGTAGGACTGCTCCTCCAAGGTGGCCTTTTGTTCCACTACCGGGTTAGGTATATTCTGTTTTGGCGCTACACTTGCCTTCTCTTCAATTCTTTTAACATCATTTTTAAAGCTCACGCTTGGAGGTACATTATTTTCTGAAGGCTCAAATTTGTAACCAACCCCCGACAAAGACTTAAAACATTCCTTTATTGCCTCTGAAAAGGCAGACTTATAATCTTTCTCCTTGCTACTACCTTCCACCGTAGTGTACACCACGTTAGATTGACAATCCTTGAGTACTAGGGTTACCTTGGTAGTAAACATGGATGAATCATCCTTAAGGTTCAAAAGCAGGCCAAGACATCTGTTGGCAACCAGATCCGCTGGCATATCATTATCATAAACGACTGTAAAGCCATTTTCGACCAGATTATATTTGATCATAGTACTCGTCTGATACTGATTTTCATTTTTAAAAACTTCAAATTTGGTCGGAACTATTATGTACTTGTATTTGTTTAATTCGGCTTGTGACATGCCATAAAAGCCACACATTAAAATAAGGGGTAAAATAAAGTTTTTCATCATTTCAAATTTCATTGTTAGTGTTGATAATGCCGCCCTGTGCTCCTTGAATTTCTTATTGTATAAAATAAAAAGGCAACTACATCCTTTTGAGATCTATTCACGGGCGTAAATTGATAGACTTAAATAATAATGAGAGCAAAAACTAAACCAATACGCCCTTTATACATTAAACACTTTGAATAATATTCCCTTGAAAGGAGCATTTAAATAACTTAATGTTGGTTTTTATAGTTCCTATATTATTTCTTCCCCCAAGATATAATATTTAATCCTAATTGAAAAGAGGAGTAATGACTATCCGCGAGGTTCTTATAGGCCAATAAGTTGTCCGCCATAACATAGATATTTACGGGACCGGCCTGCAGATTAAGTCCCAAACCAATATTGCTCCAGGAAAACTTATCTACGGTGTAGGTTGTTTTTAGTGCCAAAGCCCTTCCAAATCTTCGTACATAAAAGGCAGTAAGCGCGGCCTGTGGCCCTCTGGGCCTGTTGATCATATACAATTGTCCGCCAACGCCATTGGCGTATTTGGTGTAGTCCTTTCTTTTGGACACCATATAATTACAGTCGCAATCCATATTTGGACTAGAGGGCTCTCCCCAATTATAACGTATGGAACCATACAGTTTGGTAGGCCTAAAATAAATATAGCTGTCATTATTGGTCCCATGGGGAACCAAAGCATCTACCTCATCTATTAAATCTTGCCAGAAATCGGTATTGGAGTTCGAAAATGCATCTGGTAAAATAACTTCTATCCCCTCCACTGTGGCATTGCCCTTAATGGTATAATTTTTAACGTCGGTGGAACTATATATGAGCCCCAAGTCCAACAAACTTCCGGTTATCACGGTTTGCTTGTTAAGTTTGTAAGTAAATCCCAGATCTATACCAAATCCTAAATCTCCCCCAAAAAACAGTCTTCTGGTCAAGATTCCAGGTAATAGGGAACTATCATTGTCAATGGCATCCTCAATTTCATTAAGTCCAGAGGACCTTAGCTCCAGGTCGGCATCAATGGTATTGGCCAAAATATTGTTTTGTCCCTGATTGGTTACAAAATAGCCCTTGTTTTTCGTGGACGAAAAATTAAAGGCACTAGAGTATATTTTTGCCCTCCCGCCAAGGGTAAGGGCCCCATTTACTCTTTTGTTTAGTCCGAAATGAAACACATTGAGCATCTCTCCACGAGTTTTTAAATGCCCAAGGTCAAACTTTCTTCCCAATTGATCTGCATTGCCCTCAAAAGCCAAAATGGCATAGTCCTTAAACCAATAACCTATAGCATCACCTTCATTATAAATCCCAAATGAATAGAAATTATCCCGATTACGGCCGCGAAAACCTCCATTCAATAATTCTACCTGATAAGTACCGCTAAGTTCGTCATGGGTATTCATACCATATATGGCCCGCTCCCTGACCTTCACGTTAAAATCCACTCCGTCGTCCGCAAACAAATCGTTTACCGTAAGCCCACTACTACCGGCCTGAAAGGAAATTCCGGACATTACAGGGATTCCTGCATACCATTGAAAGTCTGTGGACATTCCGGGATTGATCATCAAAGCCTGAGGGATCTCCGTAAAATCGTATAGTATCTGCTTATTCTGGGCAGTAACAAAGATACAGCCCAGTAACCAGGATAATAAGACGAGTTTAACTTGCCTCATTTTAAACGAAGTCTGAATTTCCCGCTGGACCTAAAAATAATTTTAGGGTCTGGGAGGTTGGAAACACTAGTATTGTCCTCTATAAGAACACTGACTTTTATACTTGAAGTATTTTTTATGATTTCTATGCTTCTTTGCTTTCCTGGGCCATAAGGAACTTGCCTACGATAAAGAGGTGCTGGGCCAGCAGGTTGTAAAGGAAAATCTATAGTGTCAATTGTATTCCCCGCCTCATCCAAGAATTCTACAGTAGGCTTAAACTGCTTGCTTGTTGTGTTTTCTATTTCAAAAAAGATAGAGCCCTCTATAACCCTATCGGCAAAGGCATCCACACTTAAGCCATCAAAATTAAAATCTTGACTGTAATAATATTGCCCACTAGCCTCATTTATGATTCTTTCCGGCGATTCTATATACAATATACTCGCCTCTACTGTAGGGGTAATTTCCAAATCATCATATTGATCGAAGTTTTGCGTTTCTATACAGGAATAGAGCGCAAGTAAAATAATGGCGGGAAGCAAAAATCTATTTTTCATACCAAACATTCCAAGAACAACTACTGGTACCGTGTTGCTTTAGTGTTACTCTAAATTATAACTCTATAAATAAGATTTTATTTCACTTAAATCGTGAATCATGTCGCAATATTCGTGCTTTGGTTCATTATTGGCGTTGAAATGAAGGGTATGCAGCCCTACCGACTTTGCTCCCAAAATATCCGCCTCCAAACTGTCACCGATCATCAAGGATTTATGGGGCAACGTTTTGGCCTTTTCAAGTGCCAATCTAAAGATAATCGGGTTTGGTTTTTTAACACCGGCCATCTCCGAATTGATTATATGCTCAAAATAATTATGAATATTGGAGCTTTGTAATTTTTTGTACTGTATTTCCTGAAAGCCGTTAGTAATGATATGTAATTTATAATTGGGCTTCAAATAGTCCAAAACCTCTGTTGTGTTGGGAAAGAGATGGTTGTAGGAAGACAAATACTCAATATATTGATCGGATAAAACATCAATTAATTCATTGGATATGGAATACCCGAGCGTATCAAAGGTGATTTTCAATCTTTGGAACCTCAATTCATTTTTGTTTATTTTCCCTTCCCGGTAAAGCTTCCAAAATTCAAAATTTATGGGAATATATACTTTTAAAAAATCGTTCAGCTCTACACTGACGGTGTTCTCAGAAAGAATTTTTTGAAATGTCAGAGCGGAGTTTTTTTCAAAATCCCAAAGCGTATGATCCAAATCAAAAAAAATATCGGTAACAACGTTCTTAAACATTTACTCGTTTTAGGATACTACTATACAATTTCTTCCAATTCAATTTACTTTCGCCCCCAATCAATTCATTTGAAAAAACGGTTATAAACTTTCCGTTTACCTTTTTTGTTTCCAAATAAAGCCTTTCCACAGCAGAAAATGCCTCCGTCCTATTCCTGTATTTCAACAAGCCATAATCGTGCACCGCAAATGGATGTATCTTAATGGGCTGCTGAACTTCCAAGGGAATATCATAAAAATAAAAAGGCGTACAGGTACCTGCCCTAAATCCAATTTCATGGGTATATCCCATGGTATAGTCGTCCGTAAAACCCGCTTCGATCAAATTCCTATATGTTTCAGGAATGTCTACCCTGTTATAGCGCATACGGGAACTACCAACAGGCCTATTGATTACATTGGCTAGATTTTTTTTCTCTTCCTTGAGCAAGGCTATATCATTAAAGGAACTATAGGAACAGGACAAAGAAACCTTATCATAGTCCGCAACCGATTTAATTAGGTGCTTAAATTTATTATTGTTGGGAGATACATTTTTGTCGTAAGTGGAATACTCTGCAAACTGGAAAAAGAACATACCCTTTACCTTGTTGTTCTTGTGCAATTCTATTAGTTCGAAAAAATTGTCATAGGGATCCTTTTTTAAATTGACCGATACCGAAACCCTATCAAAAACCCTACGGATCTTAAGGGAAGCCAAATCGAAAAGAAATCCCGACATACCGCGGACAAAACCTCTATGGGCAAAACAATGGGAACTGGAAACATCTATGATGGAGGTATAACTATAATTTCTTGGCTTGTGTTTAAGATCCTTGAATTTTTCCTTTAGTGCGGATAATAGTTTTTGCGCCCAAATGTCTACCAGTGGCTTTTCCAGAAAATCGTTCTGAAAGGCCAAACTATCCTTAGGTGAAAACCTACCATGCATGTCCTTTACATGGGGCAAATACTCCTCATACCTACTTAACAAATAAAAACTTGCAGAAAAAATATCGAAAGGCAGATTGCTTCTGTCCCCAGTAGCAAAAAAACAAGGAGTACCCTCCCAATCCGCTAAATAGAGCTGTATGTCGTTAATTCCTTGTTCAAACAACAGGTCGTTGCTCCGTACAAAGAATTCATTCTGTAAAGGTTGTTTGGTGTATGTTATCTTTGGCCCGGTATGTTTAATAAAATCCTCAACTTTGGTAGTGTAGGTAACCTCTATTCCCAAAATAGTGGTGAATATATGCCGCATAATATAACTGAAGCGATGTGTAATTTTATGGGTATAGATGAGCAACATAACTATTTACTTATTCCTTTTAAAAAGTCGTGCATTTTTTTGATATCGGAAGTCTTTGCCGAAAACTATAGATCACATGTTCTGTTTTAAAGGATATTTTCATCTGCAAAACTAAAGTATTCTTTCTGTGTGATGATGATATGGTCCAAAACTTTTATATCCAAGGCCTCTGCCGCCACTTTTAGTTTTCTTGTTATTTGCTTATCGGCCTCACTTGGCCTTAAAGTACCTGAAGGATGGTTATGGGCCAAAATCAAGCCAACAGCACCTAACTCCAATGCCTGTTTTAAAACCAGGCGTACATCTACCAATGTCCCTGTAATACCTCCCTTGCTAAGTTGCCCAGCGTGCAGTACCGCGTTGGAATTATTGAGAAAAACTATCCAAAATTCCTCATGTGGCAGCTCGCCCATTTTGGGCTGTAATAGTTCAAAGACATTTTTACTACTGTTGATTTTGGTTATCTTTTGAGCCTCTTCTCCCCTGCGTCTCCTCCCTATTTCCAAGGCAGCAGCGATAGAAACGGCCTTGGCCTCCCCTATTCCCTTAAATTGCATTAGCTGTTTAATGGACAATTTTCCCAATTCGTTCAAGTTGTTGTTTACCGAGGCCAAAATACGTTTCGAAAGGTCCACGGCACTTTCATTGCGACTTCCTGAACCAATTAGTATGGCTATCAATTCTGCATCAGAAAGAACGGATTTTCCTTTTTGCACCAATTTTTCCCGAGGCTTATCATCATCGGACCAATTTTTAATGGAAAAAGAAGATGGCTTTTGTTGCATAACCTAAAGATAAGAATCTTATGGTTTTATCATAATCACAAATTCAAATATTACTAATGGCTGGCAACATTAATTCATCAATAAAAAAAGCCCATGGGCCATTCCGATAAAAAATGGCCCATGGGCTCTTATGATTTACGCAAAGTATTAAATTTTAGAAATCCCTGTACGGTGCGTCCAAGAACTTATTGGCCTCAGGTTCCGAAAATCTAGCGGTGGCATTATCCCAATGCAAGGTCCTATTTGGAAAGCGGCCTGCTATAACCCCCAACAATATAGTTTCTGTAAGTCGTGCCGAATATTCAAAGGGAGCGGTGGTTTCGGCTTTGCCCAAACAGGCATCTACGAACTGATGGTAGTGCTTATTTCCTTCGGAATCATAATCCCTGACCGGTTCGCCAATGGCCTCTTGATCCTTGATTATGGACAAATCCAGTTCCTGATATTTACCATCTACAATGAGTCTTGGCAATTCCATAAAATGTGGCAATAAAAGTCGCCCTTTTTCGCCTATAAACATTGCCCCTTGTCCAGGTAGTTTCTCCTTATTGGGAAGTACCAAGTCTTTATGTTTCTCCGGGGCCCCTTTGCCATCGTACCAGATCCACTTTAAGGTATCGGCCGTATATTCAGTTCCGGGAAAGGTATAGGTAACGGTGTTTTTTTCAGGAAATCCGAATCCTGTTGGTTTTCTACATTGGTTCTTTATGGTCATGGGCACGTCCAATTTAAGGGCGTTGTAAGGGGTATCAAAAATATGTACACCCATATCGCCCAAAGTACCACAACCGTAGTCCAATAATTTTCTCCAATTGGCCGGATGGTAATACCCCTCCTTATAGGGTCTTTCGGGAGCAGTTCCCAACCACAGATTCCAGTCCAAATTCTCAGGTACCGGATCTGATCCTTTCGGCTCAGGACCATCAAAGCCCCAGTTCTTGGGAGACCATGCCCTAACCGTACTTACCTTCCCTATAATTCCAGATTGGATCAATAAGGTGGCCAATTTGTAATCGTAGAAAGAATGTACCTGAATTCCCATTTGGGTCACCAAGTTTTTTTCCTTTGCCATTTTGCGCATCGCTCTGGCCTCTACCACGTGATGGGTAAGGGGTTTTTGACAATATACCGGTTTTCCGATCTCCATCGCCATCATGGAAGCAGGAGCATGGGTATGATCCGGGGTAGAGACTATTACTGCATCTATATCGTTCTTCATTTCTTTGAGCATTACCCTATAATCCTTGTAGACTACAGCGTTGGGATGCAATTTTTTGGCCCCCTCCAATGCCTTGGAATCAACATCACAAAGTGCCACTACATCCACCAATTCATGTGAGGATATGGAAGCAAGGTCGGCCCCTCCCATATTACTAACGCCGATATGGGCAGTTCTTAAGCGTCCATTTTTGGACAAGGCCCAAACAGAACTTGGCAGTAGTGCCGTTAAACCCAAGGCAGCGGTACTTTTTAGAAAGTCTCTTTTTTTCATAAGTAAGTTTTTTATTGTTTTTAGCGGTCAAACCAAACCGACAGAATTAAGTGCTATAATTTTCTAATTTTTATATTTCTGAACCAAATGGGACTTGAGTGATCCTGAAATCCGATATATCCAGTTTTAAATCGACCATAATTTTCCTCATCCTTCCATTTTCCGGAATTCTTTCTTTCATACCAATCCTTGGACCAAGGCACAAAAGATAGTACTTTTTTCCCGTTGAGCCAGTGCTCCACCTGCTCTGGTGTAAATACTATTTTAGAAGAGTTCCACTCTCCAACAGGATTCAATATTTTTTGTTCGGGATCGGCCACATGCATGGCATAATCCGAGGCGGTTTGCTGTAAGGGTTGGAGTGCCGCCGGATTTTCGGTATGTCCAAGACTAAGGTTGTAGGCCGTAAGATCATGGATTTTTGCATAGTTTTCATCATCGATCAACTGATACTCAGGAGAAATATTTGGTGGCCCGGCATTGGGTATACCCTCCTTTAGGTGGTAAAAAATGCCACTATTGCCGCCTTTGGGCAATTTCCATTCCACATAAAACTCAAAATTATCAAACTCTTCCAAACCGTAGATGATATCCTTTCCTCCGGTATAATCCTGCTCCAATCCCAACTCGGTATCAAATGTCAATACGCTGTCCCGAACAACCCAGCCAGGAGGCAAGGCGTCCCCGTTGTAAGCTCTCCATCCCTTGGTAGTTACTCCATCGAACAAGTATATCCAATTTTCGGTTTCTGCTGGAATGTCAGCCTTAGCTTCAGCTTCAGGTTTGTTATCAGTTTTAATTTTGCAGGAGGATAGTACCAATGTAAAGGAAAAAAAGGCAATTAGGAGTTTCATGTTTTTACTTTTTCTGAAGAATTTATAAAAACATGAAGATAAAAAAAAATCACAACAGACCTAAGGTAGTGAAGTGTAATTTAAACGGATTACAATTCCTGTAACAAATTCACCATATTCAATGGCTTTGTAAACATTGTCAAGGATCCATCCGGCTCATAGGTCCAAAGACTTTTTGGGCGATCCCAATAAAGTTCCACTCCGTTTTTGTCGGGATCGTCCAAATAAATAGCTTCCGAAACACCATGATCACTTGCTCCTGTTAATGGATAATCTGCCTTTAGCAAACGCAGGTATATGCTGGCAAGATCTTTTCTGGTAGGATATACTATTGCCGTATGAAACAGGCCCACACTATTGATAGGTGCAGGAGACAGACCTTTACTATGCCATGTGTTTAAACCAATATGATGGTGGTATCCCCCGGCGGAAATAAAGGCGGCCTGACTCCCGTACATAGTGGTCACTTCAAAGCCCAATAGATTGCAATAAAAATCCAACGACCGTTCCAGGTCTGCCACCTTTAAATGTACGTGCCCAATTCGGGCCTGTGCAGGAATAGTATATTCATTTTCCATTTTAGGAGTGATTTTGAAGTGAAAATCAATCTTTAATTACCGCCCTGAAATTTTGTGCACCCACTAGAACGGATATCATCAATACTTATAAATTCTTGCAGCGTAGGTGTTGCTGCTGTCAATGCGATAAATAGTCATGGGATAACTGCCTGAAGGCTTAACAATGGGCATTTCCACGGTCTTTTTCTTTGAAGAAATGTTATTGGACTTCTCATTGTCCATCAAACTACTAAGCCGATCTTTATAATTAAAGTCAAAAACAATGGAATCCTTTGACCCATTCCCCTTTTTTTTAAATGCATTGGCCTCGTGCTCGCTCCAATGCGTTACCAATGCGTCGTTATCTAAAGAAGGTATTGGGCTATGCTGGGCATTTAAACTACTGCCAATTAAAAATACTAATGAGCAAAAAAAGATGAAATGTTTCATTTTATATTTTTTGTGGGCACAACTTGAGTGCAATTTTTTAAAACTCCCCGCAATGAATACCCTTTTCAATTTGTTTCCTTAAGGCAGCTATAATAGTTTCCAATTCCTCGGGTGCCTTGCCGTACTCAAAGGTAACCTTGTTTTTCTTGCCAGAATAATTTTCAATCTCCAACCACTCTGCCCCTCCATCGGCACAATCCGGACATCCCACGATTTCTGGCAACGAAAAAAATTCATTTAAAGCTACCGCTTTTTTTATAGAGTCCCAACTCAGTTGGGTCAAGTTTTCTTTACAATCAATAGATTCTACCTGATTATTCCATCCTGAACGGGAATAAATTACAGTGCCCGACTTTAGCAACATGTCGTTCTTACAATAGCCAACACACATGCCAAAGGAAGTGCCATAACCCAACTGCTTTATATCGGATGGATTCACCTCATTTTTTTCGCAAGAAAGCAATAGTCCGATCATCAATAAAAGAAATACACCCTTTTTCATTGGTTGCCAGTGTTAAAACAGATTCCCTTGGGGAACTTACCTATTAGTAAAATACTGTAATTAAGATGTATAAATTATAATTTGGTTGCGTAGTCGGATACACACTTAGGTAAGCCTAGTACTATCCACATCTCCAAGAAATATAGAAATAACCTCTTCCAAGGTGTCCAATACCCCAGGATTGGTACAATTGATCAGAATGGAAAAAACCATATCCTGCTCGGGATACACATAAAATACCGCATATCCTCCTACCCCATTGCCCACATGGCCATAATAGTTCCTACCTAATTTATCTTGGGTAACTTGCCATCCAAGTCCATAAAAAGTGGGAGTCCCATTAACGACCCCAGAGGAGAGAAATTGGGACTTTACGGTATCGTCCCCTTTATGGGAGTCAAAATAAAGTTGTCCAAAACGCGCAATATCCAAAGCCGTTGACAAATAGCCCCCTCCTGCCAATTTATAGGCATTGTTAACGGGGATAGCCTTCCTAAACCCCAATCTGCCCCTAGAATAAAAAGTGGTGCAGTTTGGAGGAAGATTCCCCGGGACTTCCGGGAAGGTATTTTCTAAACCATAAGGTTTTAAGACTCTTTCCTTAACATAGTCTGCAAAGGGTATACCACTTACCTCCTGCATTGCCAAAGAAATGAGTACCCAGTCAAAACTGGTATATTGAAATCCCTTTCCAGGCTCAAAAAGAAGGTCGTCATCCTGGAATAGGGCAAGCGACTTCTTTATTCCCAAGGGCTTGTTTAAGCCATATTCCCCACCGCGATACCCTCTTATTCCTGCAGTATGCCCTGCCAATTGCCTCACTGTAAAATCGAACTCCTTTTTTGGAAAGTACGGTACATACTTATAAAGGGAAGCGTCCAAATCCAATTGTCCTTCCGCCACCATGGTTGCCAAAGCAGCGGCCGCAATAGGCTTGGACACACTGGCAATCCTAAAGATGGTATTTTGGGGATCTATAGTGGTTTGCTGTTCCACATCTGCAAATCCGTAGCCTTTCTCAAAGTACACTTCCTTGTTTTTGAGAACTGTAATGGCAAGACCAGGAACCCGTTGGTCCTCTATAAGTTTTTGCAAGATTTGATCCGCTTGGATCTTGCCCAATAATTCCTTATCCCCACCGATTACCCTTTGGGAAGCAAAAAAATTCTTTAAATACTTTATAATGGGATTCATCGGGTTGCTATGGATTATTATTAAGGCTTTCCAGTTTAGAGCCTCACTTGGCGATCGCTTCTACCAAATTCTGGGAGTAATCCTCTACATGAGTTAAACTTGCAATTTCAGATCAAAAACACTGCCTGCTCACTCACTAAAAATAAGTGTCCCCTTATACAATTGCTCTACCTCCACTACGGCCGGTCTATTAAAACTAACCACATCTCCAGTACCGCGTAAAGTGCCTTTAAGCGATTCCTGCGGACTTAAACGCATATCGTTGGAACCCCTATGGTTGAAGCTAATGTTTTCCGCTATTAGTGCCTCGGCCTCCAAACGGGAATCTCCAGAGGCAAAAACAATACTAAAATTAATGGTTTTGCCTCTTAAATTATAATACGAAATTCCATTGGAAACAATGGCCAAATTTTGGGTGTCCAACTCCAAATCGAACTCCCCACTGGTATACCCGGCATCCGGGTCGTTAAAACTTTCTGAAATTAGGGTTAAATTGGGATAGGCCAAAACGCCATCGCTCAAGATATCGAGTCCCGTACTGCTCCTAATCTCCGAAATATCGGGGGCTGTTACAAAAACCTTGGTAAGTCCGTATTTTCGGGTAAAATTACAATCATTGGTATCGCGCAACAACAACCGGTCATCCACAACCGCTACCTCAACTTCGTCCCGCAAATATTCCCCTGTTTCCACCTCCACTTTTAATGGACTTCCCTGTCTTAGGGTCAATTGCACATTCTCATAGACCGTAATTGTATTAAAATTAGGCACTTCCACGACTTCCCTGTTAATATCTCCTGCATTTTGAAAGCAATCGGGCGCATTCTCGCTATTGCAATTCACAAGCATCAACAACATCGCCAATAGCATACCGTTACTAGCAACAATTGTCGCGGCGCTCCTACACCCTAATCTTATTTTCAAAATAAAATAGTTTATTATATTATATTATTTGAGCAGACTATCTGCCCAATTAATTGATTCTATAGCCTAACTCCCACCCCAAATTCTACGGCTTCCGCTTTTGCACCATGCGATTTTAGCGTTATCACCCCATAAACCTTATCCGAAAAATATCGCTTTAGGCCAATCCTATTGTAGACCTTTCCTTCAAAATCGAAAGGATAGTACACATAATACCCCAACTGGGCAATAACGGACATTTTATTAATAAAAAGTTCATGGCCCAAAAACACACCCACACGTTTATAATCGTCATCCGGTTGTACCCCATACTCAGGGAAGGCAACCGACTGATAGCGTATAAGTTCCTTCAAAAAGTTGGAAAAATACACATCTGTACCCAGCTGCAGGGCACTTCTTCGAGTAAAGCGCTTGTCTAAATAAGCAGAAAAAATATAAAAAGCATATTGGCCAGAATCCACTACATCACTCTCATTTATTCCGGACCTAAAGGCCAAATTAAGTTTAATAGGTTCGGAAACCTTTAATTTTTCGGTTCTAATATATTCCCGTTCCTGCCCACCATCCAGATCATAGGTCAACCCCATGTTTAGGGCCATGGTATTGGTAGAGGTATTGGGTGCTGTAACGTTGGCATTGGAGTAATGTATAAGGGAAATCCCGGCCTTAAGTCCCAAGCCTTTCAATAAATTTTCCTTGTGATAGTTGAACATCAGATAGGTAGAGCTTAAGAAATGGGAACCATAGGCGTTGTTCCTAAAATTTTCGTTCTTATCAAAGGGATTGGTGTTATAGGCTATGCCCTGCCCCAACCTAAATTGAAGGTTTCTTCTAAAAAAATAGAAATTATAATGGGCATATAATCCAAAATTCTCCCCCAAAGTACTGTTGTTCATATTCTGATAAACGAATGAAAAACCAGTATCCGGATAATTATAGAGTTGCTGCCATTCCTCGTCCCCATAAGTCTTCCTATTGTATCCAAGGATAATACCTCCCGGATGATTGGTAATCAAATGCGAAATATCGGGATTGTGCAAGAGCACGGAACCATAGAATTGGCTAACATCCAAGGTATACCTCTTGGTTTCTTTCCGATTTTGTGAAAAGCAAAAAGCTGTCGACAGACAGCCTATAAGAAATAGCCTTAGGTTCATGGGGAGCAAATGTAATGAAAAATTAAAAATAGGTTTTCTAAAACTTAACAGTGCCAGCTTTACTTTCCTAAACCCTGGAAAATAATTCGTGGAAAGCCCAGCAAATGGCCTCTTTAGAACAGCTCTTTGGCTATAGCCTCAATATTATCGGATTTACCCATGGAATAAAAGTGCAATACAGGTACGCCCGCCGCCTTCAGCTCCTTGGATTGCTGAATGGCCCACTCTATACCTACCTGGCGCACATCCGCGTTAGTGGAACAATCGTCCACAGCATCTATCAAATCCTGTGGCAGGTCTATTTTAAACACCTGTGGCAATAATTGCAAATGCCGCTTTACAGCAATGGGCTTGATTCCTGGGATAATAGGCACATTGATTCCCATTTTCTTTGCAGCCTCTACAAACTCGAAAAACTTCTGATTATCAAAAAACATTTGTGTCACCACATAATCCGCCCCAGCCTCTACCTTTTCCTGTAATCGTTTCAAATCCGTAATCAAGGATGGTGCCTCTAGGTGTTTTTCCGGATACCCGGCAACGCCGATACAAAAATCGGCACTATGTACCGTCTCTACCTTGTCATGTAAATAATTACCGTGATTTAAGGCGTGGATCTGTTTCACCAGCTCCGAAGCATAGGCATGTCCGCCCTTGGTAGGATTAAAATACTGCTCCTCTTTACGTGCATCGCCACGAAGTGCCATCACATTTTGTATACCCAAATATTGACAATCTACCAACACATATTCGGTTTCTTCTTTGGTAAAACCGCCACAAAGTACATGTGGAACAGTATCTACCCCGTATTTGTGCTGTATAGAGGCGCAGATACCCACAGTTCCGGGTCTCATACGCGTCAATCTTTTATCCAACAACCCGTCCCTATCTATGTAAACGTATTCCTCCCGGGAAGTAGTAACATCAATGAAGGGTGGCTTAAACTCCATTAGTGGGTCAATATTATCGTATAATTCCTGAATACTTCTTCCTTTGACCGGTGGTATGATCTCGAAGGAAAACAAGGTCTTCCCCTCCGCTTTTTTAATGTGTTCCGTTACTTTCATAATTTCTCCCTCTATCCTTTCTTAAAGAAAAGGCTCATTAGCGATTATTTTATTTATTTCCCTGCACTGCGGCTTTTCTTAATATTTATTTTCCATTCTATTATGGCAGCCCCCAAACACTCCTTTCTATCGGTTTGTGGCCGGGCTATCCACTTAATTTTTTTATTCCAGAGTCATAAAAAAGATATCGTTCCTATCCCTGCTGCAAGGAATATCCAACTTCAACCCAACTTTACATATTCTTTCTTCTTCTGTCTTGACCAAGACCTACAAGGTTTTTTTTAACCTTGTAGGTCTAACTTTGCCAGCATTGGGCACCAATATACGTCTCCTTCTCTTCGAGACCTACAAGGTTTTGTATACCTTGCAGGTCAAATCAAAAACCTTGCAGGTCCATGCCCTTTCCTTAATCATCGGCAATATTAGGAGCCAACCATCTTGTTGCTTCTTCCAAGGGCATCCCTTTTCTCGCTGCAAAGTCGGCCACCTGATCCTCCTTTATTTTACCTACCCCAAAATAACGAGCTTCTGGATTTCCAAAATAATAACCACTTACACTGGCCGCTGGCCACATGGCCAAACTCTCTGTCAATTCTACCCCAATCTTTTCCTTCACCTCCATTAATTCCCACAACGTCAATTTTTCCAAGTGGTCCGGACAGGCAGGATAACCGGGCGCAGGCCTTATGCCTATATAGGATTCCTTGATCAGCTCTTCATTGCTAAGTCCTTCATCAGCGGCATAACCCCAATGGTTAACCCTTACTTCCTTGTGCAAATATTCTGCGAAAGCCTCGGCAAAACGGTCTGCGAGCGCTTTGACCATTATACTGTTATAGTCGTCCAAATTTTTGCGGTAACCATCTGCCAATTCATCAGTGCCAAAGCCGGTGGATACGCAAAAACAACCTATGTAATCCTGCAAACCACTTTCTTTGGGGGCAATAAAATCGGACAGTGCAAAATTAGGTTTCCCTACATATTTTTTAGCCTGTTGACGCAAAGTCCTGAAAGTAAACTCTTCCCCATTATGGGAAAGGGCAATATCATCATCATTAATAGTATTCGCGGGAAACAGCCCAAAAATAGCCTTTGCCTTAAATAGCTTACCATCCAAAATCTTCTGCATCATTGCCTTGGCATCTGCAAAAAGCTCGGTTGCCTGTTTGCCCACTACCTCATCTTCTAAAATATCCGGATACTTGCCATGCAGTTCCCAACTTCTAAAGAAGGGAGACCAATCTATATATGGCACCAGTTCGTTAAGGTCAAAATCTTCGATCATTTCGATACCCAAGGTCTTAGGCTTTACAATTTCGGCCTTTGACCAATCCAATTGATATTTGTTTTCTCTTGCCGCCTCAAGGGTTAAATATTCTTTGTGCTTGCCCCTATTCAGGAATTTTTGCCTAAAGTCGGCATAGTCCAATTTAATGTTTTCCTTATACCTATTGGATGATTCCTTTTGTAACAGGTCGCCCACCACTGTAACTGCCCTGGAAGCATCATTTACATGTACCACAGTACTCTTATATTGAGGGTCTATTTTAACCGCTGTATGTGCTTTACTGGTAGTGGCACCCCCGATAAGCAAGGGAACCGTAAAATTTTGTCGCTCCATTTCCTTGGCCAAAAAGACCATCTCATCCAAGGATGGGGTTATAAGACCGCTCAGCCCTATAATATCCACTTTTTCCTCCTTGGCGGCATTAATAATCTTCTCTGGGGGTACCATTACCCCCAAATCTACTATCTCGTAATTGTTACAGGCCAGGACCACACTAACAATATTTTTTCCTATATCGTGAACATCTCCTTTCACGGTAGCCATGAGTATTTTACCTGCAGACGAGCTGCTTCCTTCGGGAAGTGGATTTTTAAGTTTTTCCTCTTCAATATAAGGCAATAGATAAGCTACAGCCTTTTTCATGACCCTGGCCGATTTTACCACTTGGGGCAAGAACATCTTACCACTTTGAAAAAGATCCCCTACCACGTTCATTCCGGTCATCAAATGCCCTTCTATCACTTCTATAGGTGCCTTAACACTTAAACGGGCCGCTTCTACATCCTCTACAATATATTGATCTATTCCCTTGACCAAGGCACGGGTAATCCTATTTTGTAAGGGTTCTTCCCTCCAGGAAAGATCTATCTTATTTTCCTTCTCCTTACCAATTACGGTTTCTGCAAAGTCCAATAATCGCTCCGTGGCGTCTTCCCTTCGGTTCAGGATTACATCCTCTACATGCTCTAAAAGGTCTTTTGGAATATCATCGTAGACCTCCAACATACTCGGGTTTACAATTCCCATATTCATCCCCGCCTTTATGGCGTGATAAAGAAACACGGAGTGCATAGCTTCCCGTACGGGATTATTCCCTCTAAAACTAAAGGACACGTTACTTACCCCTCCACTTACACTACAAAAAGGCAAATTTTTCTTTACCCAAGCGGTGGCCTTTATAAAGTCGAGCGCGTTTAACTTATGCTCGTCCATTCCGGTGGCCACTGGAAAAATATTCAAATCGAATATTATATCCTCTGGGGGAAATCCTACCTTATCCACCAAAATGTCATAGGATCGTTTGGTGATTTCCAATCGCCTTTCGTAATTATCTGCCTGCCCTACCTCGTCAAAAGCCATAACTATGACGGCAGCCCCGTAACGCCTAATTAATTTGGCGTGCTTAATAAACTCTTCCTCCCCTTCCTTGAGACTTATGGAATTCACCACACATTTTCCTTGCACTACCTGTAGACCTGCTTCTATGATCTCCCATTTAGAGCTATCGATCATAATAGGGACCCGGGCAATATCCGGTTCGGCCACAATAAGGTTCAAGAACTTTACCATAACCTCTTTTCCATCAATAAGACCATCGTCCATATTAACATCAATGATCTGGGCCCCACCCTCTACCTGTTCGCGGGCAATATCCAACGCCTCCTCAAACTTCTCCTCCTTGATCAGTCGAAGGAATTTTTTGGAACCCGCCACATTGGTGCGTTCCCCTACATTTACGAAATTGCTTTCTGGGGTAATCACTAAAGGTTCCAATCCGGAGAGTTTTAAAAACCGTTTTGTAATATGTTGTTCCTTATCCGTTATATTGCTCATTATTTTCATATTGACCTCGACATTACAAACACCAAACTGCGTCTTTAAAATGGCAAATTTGATAGTTCTACATTGCCTCCTGAGAGAATGATCCCCACCTTTTTATTTTTAAACTTTTCCCTTTCCTTTAACAAGGCAGCAAAGGGTACTGCACTAGATGGCTCTATCACCAATTTCATCCGCTCCCAAATTAATTTCATGGCAGCAATAATTTCGTCCTCCTCAACCCTAATGATATCAGAGACCAATTCCTTGATAATGGGAAAATTTATATCCCCTAAGTTGGTTTTAAGTCCGTCCGCTATAGTGTTCGCCGATATATTGTACTCTATTTTCCCGCTCTTAAAGGCTCTATAGGCGTCATCCACTTCCATTGGCTCACCACCTACGACCCTGCAATTATCCCCTAAATAATGGGCGGCCAATGCCGTACCTGCAAGGAGTCCACCACCTCCTACCGGACTCATAATATATTCCAGAACAGGTTGGTCCTGTAAAAGTTCCAATGCCGCTGTACCTTGTCCCAAAATAACATTCAGGTCATTGGATGGATGTAAAAAAACAGCTCCCTTTTCCGCAACAATATTTGCTGCCGCTTTTTCCCTGGCTTCCAAGGTAGGTTCCGTAATGATAACCAACCCTCCATAAGCTTTCACGGCCTCAATTTTTACAGCCGGGGCACTTGAGGGCATTACTATATAGGCATTCACCCCCAAATTCTGGGCTGCCAAAGCCAAGGCCTGACCAAAATTTCCGGACGAATGGGTTACCACCCCAGCCTTTTTCTGGGCCGCACTTAATTGTTGGATGGCATTGATAGCACCCCGCATTTTAAAAGCACCCATTTTTTGAAGGTTCTCACATTTAAAGAAAATCTCTGCCCCAGCTATTTCATTCAGCAAACGGGAGGTGAGCACCGGTGTCCTATGAACAAAGGCTGCAACCCTGTTCCCAGCTTCAATAACAATCTGCCTGCTAGGTATCATTGGTTATACGCTTCTAAGGTATTTAGAATTCTAGGCGAATAATCTTTAACCACATCGGCCATTGCCTTTATATGTTCGGGAGTGGTCCCACAACATCCACCAACTATATTCACCAAGCCTTTTTCGGCATATTCCTTTATCTGTGCTGCCATTTCCTCCGGTGTTTCATCATATTCCCCAAAAGCATTGGGCAAACCCGCATTAGGATGGGCAGAAACGGCGTGCTCCGTCTTACTGGAGAGCACCTCTAAATGTGGCACTAACTGACTAGCCCCTAAGGCACAGTTGAATCCTACGGACAAAATGGGTATATGGCTTATGGATATTAAAAAGGCTTCAGCGGTTTGGCCGGACAAGGTTCTACCCGAAGCATCGGTTATAGTACCGCTTACCATAATGGGAATATCTATATTTCGTTCTTCCTTTACTTCTTCAATGGCAAATAATGCAGCCTTGGCATTCAAAGTATCAAAAACTGTTTCCACCAACAAAATATCCACCCCTCCGTCCACAAGGGCTTCCACCTGTTGTTTATAAGCCAACCGTAATTCATCAAAAGATACCCCTCTGAAGCCCGGATCATTTACGTCCGGAGACATACTGGCCGTTTTATTGGTAGGCCCAATACTCCCTGCTACAAAACGCGGCTTATTGGGTTCTTTGGCTGTAAACTCGTCAGCTACCGCTTTTGCTATTTTAGCCGACTCATAATTTAATTCGTAGACCAAATCTTCCATATGATAGTCTGCCATCGCAATGGTAGTACTGGAAAAAGTATTGGTCTCAACAATGTCGGCCCCAGCGGCAAAATACAGGCGGTGCACCTCTGCTATAGCTTCAGGCTGGGTAAGGGACAATAGGTCATTATTTCCCTGTAATGGATGTTCCCAATCCTTAAATCGTTCTCCCCTAAAATCTTCCTCAGTAAACTTATGCCTTTGAAGCATGGTTCCCATGGCACCATCCAACACCAAAATCCTTTCCTTGAGTTCGTCCTGAATATTCTTCATATTACTTTTCAAAAATGTTTGCTCCCTTAAGAACAAACAAAGATACCATCACATATGTCCCCAAACTATTTGGGACCACAAAATTAGAAAATTGACACCCGAAAACAAAGTATAACAACCCAGTTATCGGTATCAAAAAAATAAATAATCAAGTAAGGAAAAGTTTTGGACCTGCGCCTTTCTTTATGTTATCTATTCCCAAATGAAATTCCAGATAAACAGAATAAAACATAGGATTAGAACGTAGCACCTTCTTTATTCTTCGCGATAGTGACCGACTTCGAAAAAGGGTTGCTAAGGCTTCACCGGGTCTAGTCCCTCCGCCTTTCTTGATAACGTTTCAAATTGATAATGAACTAGGTGCAAAGTAACGCATCAGTGCCCTTAAAAACAAGGAAACACTACTTTATTTTAATACTCCCTAAAATTCAAATTCAGGAATATTATGTAAAAATGAAACCTGCCAGATTTTAATACCTGGCAGGCTAAAAGATTGGTCTAAAATGGTTATTAAGCCAAAATACTTTGAACTACTTCTTTCTTGGCTTCCTTCTTACTACCGTCAAATCCTTCCACACCACCAACAGTGGTATATTTCATTACATAACGCTTTCCAGGATTGATCAACTGATAAGCACTCTGACACATCACAGCAGCTTCGTGGAAACCGGACAATATTAATTTAAGCTTTCCGGGATAGGTGTTTACATCCCCAATAGCATAAACCCCTGGAATATTGGTCTGATAATCGTAGGCGTTGTTAACTTTAATAGCATTTTTCTCTATTTCAAGTCCCCAATCGCCGATTGGACCTAACTTTGGGGAAAGTCCGAACAAAGGAATAAAATTATCCGCTTCCACATAGGTTTCGCCTTTGGCCTCATCATTGTGTTTTACTACAACGGCTTCCAAATTATCGTCTCCGTACAACCTGACCACCTCAGCTTCGGTAAATAATTTAATCTTACCAAGTTTGGCTAAATCGGCAGCTTTTTCCACTGAATCCAAAGCGCCCCTAAATTCATTTCTTCTGTGCACCAAAGATACCTCGGAAGCAACTTCGGAGAGGAATATTGCCCAATCCAAGGCAGAATCACCACCTCCGGAAATAACCACTTTCTTATCCCTGTACACTTCAGGATCCTTAATAATATAGGCTACACCCTTATCCTCAAAATCTACCAAATTGGGAATTAAAGGTTTTCTAGGCTCAAAAGAACCCAATCCCCCAGCAATTACTACTACGGGAGCATGATGTTTTGTTCCTTTATTAGTAGTTACCACAAAGGATCCATCTTCCAATTTATCCAGAGTTTCAGCTCTCTCGCCCAAAGTAAACCCAGGTTCGAAGGGTTGAATCTGTTGCATTAGATTCTTAACCAAATCTCCGGCAAGAATTTCAGGGAATGCTGGAATATCATAAATAGGCTTCTTAGGATAAATTTCCGAACATTGGCCCCCTGGTTGAGGCAAAGCATCTATAAGATGCGTCTTCAATTTCAACAATCCCGCTTCAAAAACCGTGAACAACCCTGTTGGACCTGCTCCAATAATAAGTATATCTGTCTTTATCATACTACTTTGATTAATTCCTAATTTATAATTGCACCCTTGACTCCTAAACTAGTTTAGATAGGTACTTTTCATTATTATTTATAACACCTCCTGGTGTACCTGTAATGTCTCGGCATAATTCAATACCGCCGATCTGTGATTAACAACTTCTCCTACAACAATAATAGCGGGGTTGCTCAATTGGCACTGGACCACTATTTGCTCTATGGTACTTATGGTACCTATACCCAACTTTTCATCTTCGCGAGTACCATTTTGAATAATCGCAATGGGCATATCCGCCTTACCTTCCTGCTTAAATAGATCAACTATCTCCGCTAGTTTTCCCATCCCCATCAATATGACTATGGTGGCATTGGATTGGGCTGCTAAAGCTACATCAGAAGATAATTTATGATCTTTAGTGGTCCCGGTAATCACCCAAAAACTTTCCGCCGCACCCCTTTTGGTGACTGGGATGTTTTGGGATGCCGGTACGGCAACTGAAGAAGAAATTCCGGGCACCATGGCCACTTTTATACCTTTACTGGCCGCATATTCCATTTCTTCTGCTCCTCTACCAAAAACAAAGGGATCCCCGCCTTTTAATCGGACTACATGCCCATGGGTTTTGGCCCTGCTAACAATAAGATCGTTTATCTGCTCTTGCTGATAAGCGTAGCATCCTTTCCTCTTCCCAACAAAAATATGTTCGGCATTAGGCGCATACTCCAATAAGGCTACGTCCACAAGGGCGTCGTACAGTACCACGTCTGCCGCCTGCAAGGCCTTTATGGCCTTTAGCGTTATCAGCTCCACATCGCCTGGTCCAGCACCTACTACGGTTAACTGTCCATGGCTCATGGATTCCTGATTGGAATCAGGAATTACCACTGTGGCATCAACGTGAATATCATTTACCTTATTAATCATTGTTATACGTTTGTCAATTCTAATTTTCTATAAGCCTCTACATTGGCCAAAAACTCTTCGGCATCTTTTAAATAAGCTTTTGCAAAAGCTTCGGTAGGGGCATTCTGATTTAATTGAAGTACCATTTTCTCAAAGCTTCGATCCAAATTAAATTTACCGGACGCCACAAACAACTCATCAAAATCCTTTATGATACTGATATGGGTATTTACCTTGGTATTTTCGGCAGTCAATAAAGCCTTGGCCGTATTTACCATTGATGAATAGGAATGATAGATGCTGGCTGCCCATTTCTGCTCTTCTAAATTCAGTTTTGCCGTTTCAATCTTTTCCTCACTGTCAAACAACAGAGTAGCTATTAAATCGATTACCACCCCGGCACATTCTCCTATACCAATGGCCTGTTCATATTTTTCAGAAGTCCCCCAATCAATAAAATCGGATGCGGTTAGGTTATCCACATCTGACAAAGGCTTTAGAAAATCATAGAAATACATTTGTCCCTTTTCCTCATAATATTCAACAAAAGGTTTTCCGTTGCCGTTTGCATCGTAATCATTTAAAATAAGTCTCAAAGATTCTGGTCCCCTCTTACTAGGTATCTTAATAACCTTATCTGCAAAGCGGCCATTTCCATCACCTAAATTACCGCCTCCCAAAAGCACTTGAAGTGCAGGGGCCACCAACTTATCCTTTGTTCTCACGGACATTCCCTGAAAACCAATATTGGCCATATTGTGCTGGCCACAGGCATTCATACATCCACTTATTTTAATAACCACATCCGGGTTATCTATATAATGTGGGTATTCGGCCTTGATAACCCTTTCCAATTCATCAGCAATCCCTGTACTACTGGCAATACCCAAATTACAGGTATCCGTACCAGGGCAGGCAGTAATGTCCAATGCCGTATGGTATCCAACTTCAGCGAATCCCAGTTTTTCCAATTCCTGATAAAAGAAGGGCACCAAGGATTCCTTAACGTAAGGAATCAATATATTTTGGCGCAGGCTCAACCGAATTTCACTTGCAGCATATTTTTCCACCAAATCAGCCAATTGTCTAGCCTTTTCAATATAAAAATCCCCCAATAGTACTTTTATTCCAATAGCAACATATCCCTGTTGTTTTTGGGGAACCAAGTTTGTGGCCTTCCATTTTTCAAATGCCTTTTGATTCTTAATAGTTACTTCAGGAGCATCATTCTCCGCAATATTTACTTTTGGATAGGCATCTGCATCTATTGCATATGTTTGGACAGGTATTGCCAATTTCTCCTCTTCCAACAATTGCTTAAATCCGTCCAGGCCAATATCTTTAATTAAGAATTTCATTCTTGCCTTTGCCCTACTTTTTCTTTCTCCAAAACGGTCAAAAACACGTACCACACCTTCCATCAAAGGAATAATCTGGTCTGTAGGAAGAAAAGAGTAGATTACATCAGCATGGCGGGGCTGCGATCCCAATCCACCACCCAAAAGCACCTTAAAGCCTCTTACTCCATTTTCAATCTTGGCAATAAAGCCAAGATCGTGCATGTAGGAAAGACCTGTATCCTCATCCGAGGCAGAAAAGGAAACTTTAAACTTCCTACCCATCTCCTGACTTATAGGGTTTCTTAAAAAGTATTGAAAAAGTGCATGTGCATATGGAGAAACATCAAAAGGTTCCTTTATATCTATACCGGCAGTTTCACTGGCCGTTACGTTACGAACCGTATTTCCACAGGCCTCCCTAATAGTAATATCATCCTGTTCCAACTGTGCCCATAATTCCGGTGTACGGTTGATATCCACATAATGTATCTGAATGTCCTGACGGGTGGTAATATGAAGTCGACCGGTAGAATATTCCTCCGAAACATCACAAATCCTCCTAAGCTGTTGGGAGCTAACCTTCCCATAGGGCAGCTTTATACGAATCATTTGGACCCCAGGTTGTCTTTGCCCGTAAATTCCCCTGGCCAACCTAAGGCTACGGAATTTCTCCTCGTCCAAATTACCGCCTTGAAATTCACGGATCTTAGCTTCCAATGCTATGATGTCCTGTTCTACAACCGGGTTTTCCACTTCTGTTCTGAAAGTCCGCATGCTACTTATATTTTTTATTCAAAATGATTATTAAATTCTTTTAAAACCTTTATCCCATAGGATTAATAGGTTAAATTGACAACAACTCCATCCCCTTGGGGCTGGAAGCAGGATTAATTTATAAACCCAACCCCGGCCGTTGTATTGGTTTGATTATCTATTAGGATAAAAGAGCCATTGGTTCTGTGATTCTTGAAGGAATCATAAAAAATAGGCTTGTTCAGTCTAAAAGTAACCTGTGCAATATCGTTCATTCCCAAAGCAGTGATTGATGTATCTATGCCAGAGTAATCCGGATGAATCTTATGGTGAATGTTCTCGACCTTGGCCAAAACCTTATTTACACCATGTTGCACTACATATTTACCTCCCACGGTCAATTTTTGGGAATCCATCCATGAAACAGTAGCGGTAAATTGCTTGTCGATAGTAGGCAAGTCACCTGCCTTCACCAACATATCCCCCCTACTCACATTAATCTCATCTTCCAAAGTAATGGTCACTGAGGAACGTCTGGTTGCTGTTTTATACTTCTTATCGTAAAAATAAATTTCCTTGATCTTGGATCTGGTCATAGATGGCAGTACCACTACTTCATCCCCAACACTTAGTTCACCGCCATATACCTTTCCGGCAAATCCCCTAAAATCGTGGAACTCATCGGTTTTGGGTCGTATCACATACTGAACCGGGAATCTTGGGGTACCTACGTTGTAGATATCCTTTCTATCCAATGCCTCAAAATGCTCCAGTAAGGTCTGCCCTTTATACCAAGCCATTTTTTCCGACCTGTTTACCACATTGTCTCCTTTAAGTGCACTTACCGGGATAAATGTAATTTTCTGATCCTGGTAATCACGCTTGCTCATCAATTGCTCAAAATCGGACTTGATCTCATTATATCTTTCCTCCGAAAAGTCGACCAAGTCCATTTTATTTATGGCTACGATAACATCTTTGATCCTCAATAAATTATTGATAAAAAAGTGTCTATTGGTCTGCTCTATCACTCCTTTTCTAGCGTCGATCAATATAATGGCCGCTTGTGAAGTAGAGGCACCGGTAACCATGTTACGGGTATACTCCACGTGTCCGGGAGTATCCGCAATAATATAACTCTTATTGGGCGTGGAGAAATAGATATGTGCCACATCTATAGTAATTCCCTGTTCCCTTTCCGCTACCAAACCATCTGTGGCCAAAGAGAAATCCAGATAGTCATAGCCCTTTTGCTTTGATGTTTTTTCAATGGCTTCCAACTTATCATCGGTCAACGATTTGGTATCGTACAACAATCTTCCGATCAAGGTACTTTTACCGTCATCTACACTTCCTGCTGTTGCTATTTTTAGTACTTCCATTTCTTTTGTATTTTGTATTGGGCTTTGGATTTTGTTGACATTTATTTTAATTGTCAACCTGCTTCAAATGCCGGCTTTAAAAGTATCCTTGTTGTTTTCTTTTCTCCATTGCGGCTTCGGAACGCTTATCGTCTATCCTTGCTCCCCTTTCGGAAATCTTGGATTCCCTAATTTCTCCTACTACCTTTTCAATGGTATCTGCATGTGAAAGTACCGCCGAGGTACAACTCATATCCCCTACAGTTCTAAAACGAACCATACGCTCTTCCACTTTTTCATCTTCGGCACGGAAAACCACATCATCTTCTGCCGACCATATAAATCCGTCCCTAAGGAATATCTTTCTCTTGTGGGCAAAATAGATGGAAGGTATTTCTATGTCCTCTTTTTGGATATAGCTCCAAACATCCAATTCCGTCCAGTTACTTATTGGAAAAACCCTTACATTCTGTCCCAATTCAATCTGACCGTTCAACATGTCGAACAATTCTGGACGCTGGTTTTTTTCGTCCCACTGGCCAAAATCGTCACGAACGGAGAAGATACGTTCTTTGGCACGTGCCTTTTCCTCATCCCTTCTTGCTCCACCAATACAGGCATCAAACTTAAATTCCTCGATAGCATCCAACAAGGTGGTGGTCTGCAGCATATTCCTACTGGAGTATTTGCCCGTTTCCTCAATAACTTTGCCTTGATCTATGGAATCCTGAACATTACGAACAATTAACTCCACTCCCAATTCCTTGACCAATTTATCCCTAAAGGCAATGGTCTCCGGAAAATTATGCCCTGTATCTATATGCATTAAAGGGAAGGGTATCTTAGCCGGAAAAAAGGCCTTCTGTGCCAATCTCACCAAAGTAATGGAATCCTTACCTCCGGAAAAAAGCAACACTGGCTTTTCAAACTGCGCCGCAACTTCCCTTAAAATATAAATAGCTTCGTTCTCCAAAGCATTATTGTTCAATACTTCCAATTCATTCGATTCGTTCACGCCTACTAATGTTTCCAATTCTGATTCTACAATGCTCACGATAATTCTGTATTAAATTGGCTTCCCATATAGGAATCATTCACCAATTGTTAATATTCCTTTCTTAGGTATGCAATCCACATTCCCGGTTTTCCAAAACCTTTGTGGGATCAAAATATTTATGTTCATTGGGCAAATTCCTATCCTTGAGATAAGCGTCCAACTGACTATCATTATAATGGTAAAAAGGACTCACCTTCAAAACCCCGTCCCTACTTAAACTTAAAATATCCAAAGAATCCCTTAACGCTGTTTGACCTTGTCTTAGGTTTGTAAACCAAACATCTGGCTTATGCTCCTCCATGGCCCTTCTAAACGGCTCCAACTTTACCTGCTCCGTAAAAAGCTGATGCCTGGGATCATCTATCCCAGGAATCCCCATGATAGCATCCCTATGGGAGGAAGTCTGTTTGGGTACATATAATTTTACATTCAAATGCAATCTTGCAATTAACTCTTCGGCATGTTTGTAGGTATTGGGCGTATTATAACCCGTATCGCACCAAACAACAGGTATATGAGGGGAAACATCCGTCACTGCATGTAAAATAGCCACTTCATATGGACGGAAATTTGTGGTTACCAAAGG
This sequence comes from Arenibacter sp., assembly GCA_040216555.1. Classification (GTDB taxonomy): domain Bacteria; phylum Bacteroidota; class Bacteroidia; order Flavobacteriales; family Flavobacteriaceae; genus Arenibacter. The sequence continues at coordinate 258,174 of JAVJOW010000009.1, read as the reverse complement.
CTTCTCGGCCGACTGTATTGCCCAAGAAATTATTTCTTCAGGTGGTATACCTTTAAATTGTTGGTTCAATTTGTGTATTTGTTCCTCTGTATATGCCATTGTCCTAAATTCTTTAATTTATTTGAATTTTGCCGTATTACTTTCCCCAACTAATCTTGTTCCAGATTCTTTCATGAAAGAAATACAACAACATCTTGGTAAACAACTCTACTACTCCTATTGAAAATGCAACTGACAATGTCCCGGTTACGATCCAAGAAATAAGAATGGTGTCCAAGGTTCCAATAATTCTCCAACTAATAGATTTGGCAATACTCCTTTTAGGATTTTCGGAAGACTTATCCGCCTTATAGCTTTTAGTTACAGTACTTGAATTATTATTTGCAATTAATTGTTCAGCAATCATACGACAAAAAACTTAAATTTATTACCCTATCGATTTAATAGAGTAAGCAAAAATAGAAATAATTTGCAAACCACAATAAAAAAATAAAGTTAAAATTCAACTTACCCTATAAATTTAGTAGATTAATAAAAAATCTCCTTAAAATTTAAAGATAATTAATGCTTTGGAATAGAATTAACAGTTATGACGGTAGTCTTAAACCCTTAAGGCACTAGATCGGCCAGGGTATTGTTTCGGAAGACCTCCAGGGTACTGTCCCTGACCTGTAGCATTAATTTATGCACAGAACAGCTGGCCTCGTCGGGACAATCCTCACATTTCTCGTAGAAGTTTAAACTTACACAGGGCACCATAGCTATAGGACCTTCCAACACCCTCATGACAGTGGTCATCGGTATATCCTTGGGTTCTTTAATAAGGTAATAGCCTCCACCCTTTCCTTTTTTGGAACCTAGAAGTCCTGTTTTTCTCAACGTGAGAAGTATACTCTCCAGAAACTTTTGGGAAATGTTCTCGTGTTTGGCTATTTCAGAAATCTGCACAGGAGCGCGTCCTTTTTGAGCCGCCAAGAAGGTTAGTGCCTTTAATCCGTATTTTGTTTTTTTGGAAAGCATGCAGCGAAGATAAGGAAAATTAACATTCCCAATATGGCCCGGCTCAATTTTACAAAAACAGGTCTGGCACAACCAAGAGATATATAAAACACCGCTTATCCCAGCGCTTGTTCAATATCTGCTATGATATCATCTATATGCTCCAAGCCCACCGAAACCCGCACCATACCATCTGTAATTCCAGATGCCAATCTTTCCTCCACGGACAATTTACTGTGCGTGGTAGACGCTGGGTGTGTGACTATACTTCTTGAGTCCCCCAAATTAGCGGACAAGGACAACATTTTTATAGCGTTGAAGAATTTTTGTCCGGCTTCAACCCCTCCCTTTACTTCAAAAGCCACGACGCAACCCCCTGCCTTCATCTGTTTCTTGGCCACTTCGTATTTAGGATGCGATTTCAAAAAGGGATATTTTACCCAATTCACCAGAGGGTGACCTTCCAAGAATTCGGCCAGTTTTAGTGCATTGTCACAATGTTTATCTACGCGCAGCGCCAAAGTTTCCAAACTTTTGGATATCACCCAAGCATTAAAAGGCGATAAAGAAGGTCCTGTAATCCGGGAAAAACGATATACTTTATCTATCAAAGCCTTACTGCCCACTGTAATACCTGCCAACACCCTTCCTTGACCGTCCATTAATTTTGTTCCAGAATGGATAACCAAATCGGCCCCATACTTAATAGGTTGCTGCAAATAAGGGGAAGCAAAACAATTATCTATGATATAAATTAAATTGTGTTTTTTGGCAAACTTGCCCAATTCCTCAAGGTCCAAAACATCCACTCCAGGATTGGTAGGAGTTTCCGCATAGATAATTTTAGTATTTGGTGTGAGCAATTCCTCCAATTTATCCAGTTCATCTATCTTAAAATAGCTGGTTGAAACATCCCATTTTGGAAAAAACTGAGTAAACAAACTATGGGTAGACCCAAATATACTTCTAGAAGAAATAATGTGATCCCCACTGTCCAACAGAGCAGCAAAAGTTGAAAACACGGCCGCCATACCCGAGGCAAAGGCAAAACCATCTTCGGCCCCTTCCATCTTGCAAACCTTTTCTATAAACTCGGAAGAATTGGGATTGCTATACCTTGAATATATATTTCTTTCCTTTTCTTCCGCGAAGGAGGCTCGCATATCTTCAGCATCCTCGAAAATAAAACTCGATGTTAGGTACATCGGAGTAGAATGCTCCAAAAATTGGGTGCGTTCCGTTTGGGTGCGTATTGCTTCCGTTTCAAATTTAAATTTCTTCTTCATTATTTCTAATCTATCTAATTCTTTTATCTGCCATTGTCAATCATAACATTAGGCCTCGGCAAACTTCCCTTACCGCTCTGCTTTATCTCCGAATCCCAAAGGTGGCTAAGCGGAGTAGAAACCATACCCAACATTCTCCTTTTCAAATTTATCCGATTTCGACTACGCTCAATCTCCGGTATTCCTTGGTGGCTGAGCGGAGCCGAAGCCCCAATTCACTTACGACTTATTCTTCTCTTCAATATAATACTTAAAGTGGGTTTCATTTTTACATTCAGCAAGGCCATTTAATTCAGCTAAATCCCCACTTATCAACACCTCTTTTTTGTCACGACTCCAACCTTGGATTTGCTTTTCACGATAAAATGCCTTGTCAATCCTATCATACTCCTCTACGTAAACCAACTTAATAGGAAGCCTCTTCTTTGTGTGGTTAGCACCTTTTCCAGCATTGTGTTCATTCAACCTTTTGTCTAAATCTACCGTACTACCACAATAATAACTCCCATCTGAGCATTCCAATATGTACAGGAAACCTTTCACACTTACTATATAATTAAAACTGTTTTATCTCAAATACGCATAATCGCTACCGATCAATCTAGGACATTTCCCCGGTGGCTGAGCGGAGCCGAAGCCACACACAAGAATATTTCTTTTCAAATTTATCCGATTTCGACTACGCCTATCTACCGACAGGCGGAGCCGAAGCCACAGAAATTTATCCCTTTTCCGCGATTCGCAATATATCTCCAAAAACACCCCTAGCCGTTACTGCAGCTCCAGCACCTGCACCTTGAATTACTAACGGATGCTGCCCATAAGACTCCGTATATATTTCAATAATGGAATCGGAACCTTTTATTTGCCCTAGTGCACTTTCCTTGGGAACCGAGATCAATTTTACCTCCAATTTTCCTTTTTCTTTTTGCAGGTCTCCGGAAAGGTCTCCTACATAACGCAATACATGACCTGGTTTTTGGGCTTTCTTTATCTTACTGAACTTTTCATCCAAGATATCCAATCGCTCCAAAAAGATCTTTACATCACCATCTTGCAGCGACTCGGGGATTAAATTTTCAATTTGAATATCAGAAAACTCATTGCTAAGATCCAGTTCCCTGGCCAAAATCAGCAATTTCCTCCCTACATCGTTACCGGAAAGATCTTCGCGAGGATCCGGTTCAGTATACCCTAAGTCCATGGCCTCTTTTAGAATCGCCGAGAATAAGGCATCCTTTTCCGAAAAGGTGTTGAAAATATAGCTTAAAGATCCAGAGAACACTCCTTTTATCCTTGTAATATTCTCTCCTGAAAGATGTAACAATTTAATGGTGTCTATCAGGGGTAATCCCGCACCAACATTGGTTTCATATAAATATTGCTTTTGATGCTTGGCCAGTTCCTCCCTAAGCAACTGGTAATAATCGAAGCGCAAGGTATTGGCAATCTTATTGGACGACACCAAATCAAAACCGTTATCCACAAAATCAAAATAGGAGGCCACAAATTCCTCATTGGCAGTATTGTCTACCGCAATAAGGTTCTCCAAATGATTATCCTTGGCATATTTAAATATATCGTTTAACTTATAGGGTACTGCCTTGGTATCCATAGAACTTTTCCAATTTTTGGAAATACCATTTTTATTCAAAAGCACCTTTTTAGAATTGGCAACTGCAAAAACATTGATATTGATGCCCTTCCTTTTTTCTATGGTCTTATTGGATTTAAGAATTTGATCAATTAGGGTACCACCCACATTTCCATGACCAAAAATGGCCAAATTTACTTTTTTACTTATCCCGAAAATCTGACCATGAACTACATTAAGAGCCTTGTGCAGATCGGTTTTTTTAACGACCAAACTTACATTCTTACCAGAAATAGTATTGTTGAACAACAAGGGAACTACCTGGTTCTTTATAAGGGCATTAAAGGGCTTATGGAAGGTACTCAAGTCCTGTCCAACAATGGAAATAACCGACACTTGGTCCACCACTGTAATATTATTGATGTCCTGCAGTTTAAAATCGGTCTGAAATTCCTCTTCCAAAGATGATTTTGCCAAAGCCGCATTTTTGGCATCGACCACCAAACCAATGCCTCTTTCCGATGATCCCTGGGAAATTATACTTACACTTATGTTATTATTGCCCATTGTCCTAAAGATACGGGCATCTACCCCCACCTTGCCCAATAAACCACGGCCTTCCAAATTGATCAGAGCCATGTTTTCAATAACGGATAAGGATTTTATACCTTCCTTACTGGTCTTGGCACTGATTAAAGTTCCTTCATTATCGTTGTTGAAGGTATTTAGGATGCGCAGTGGAATATTCTTTTCTATAAGGGGGATAATTGTTTTTGCGTGCAAAATATTGGTGCCAAAATTCGCCAACTCGTTCGCTTCACTATAGGAAAGTTCTGAGATTCTTTTGGCCTCCGTGACCAAATCAGGATTGGCCGTAAAAATACCGTCTACATGGGTATAGTTCTGCAATTCCTCGGCATTGAGGTAATTGGCCAATAAGGCAGCAGAATAATTGCTCCCATTTCTACCCAAAGTGGTGGTTTCGTTAAGTTCATTGGAGGCTATAAACCCCGTGGTTACCACTACGGTATCCAGATCCAATTTCCCAAATTCACTTTTTACATTTTCCTTGGACAAGGTCTCCAAGACCTTTGCATCCCCAAAGTTGGAATCTGTTTTAATGAGCTGTCTGGAATCAATAAACTTGGCATTGACACCTTTCCCAATAAGCAATTTGGTTACCAATTTTGCAGAGAGCAATTCTCCATAAGCCAAAACTTGATCTTTTATTTTAGGGCTATAATCTCCCAATAGCGCTACACCTTCAAACAACTTTACCAATCCCTTAAATTCCTCCGAGAGATTTACATTGCCATAAGCGTGTTGTTGATATTTTTCAAATTCTTCAAAAGCCTTTACATAATCCAACCCCTTGGCCGCTTTGTCCAGCATCGCTTCCAATTCGTCCGTAGCCTTGTTCCTGGCCGAAACGACTACGGCAATATTCTCTCCATCGGCAACCTTGTCCGTTATTATTTTAAGTACAGTATCCAACCCCTCTCCATTGGCCAATGACTTGCCTCCAAATTTTAGGACCTTGACTTTCTTAGATCTTCCATTACGCTCAAAAACACCCTTTAGCAACTCCTCCATTTGATTGAATTCTATCAAGAAGGCGTCATGCCCGTGCAAGGAATGTATTTCCCCATAGGTTACATTGCTGTTGGCCTGGGCCAATTTCTTAAAAGTATCCTTGTTTTCCTGGGCAGTAAAAAAAAGGTCTGAATCTACCCCAATGATATGGATATTGGTATCGCTATTTTGAAGATTAATGAATGCCTCTTCCCCATTTCTATTGATATCAATAGTCTTCAGCAGTTGATTCATCAGTTTGTAGGCAGACAATTGAAATCGCTCCTGTAATTTTTTACCGTGGTGCGTTAGCCAACTCTCTACATTAAAGACTTTCAGCTCCTCATTAGTGCTTCTTTTAAAGCGCTCCTTAAAGGACTCCGGTGTCCTATAACAGAGCATGGCATGCATACGTGCATCATGCACTGGCTGCTTGGAGTTTATTAAAAACTGTTCTTGAATCTGGCAATTGGCTATAAGCCAGTCCGTAGACTTCCAATCAGATGCTACCGGAATAAGATGTTCCGTTAAATGAGGATCGATGGCCGCCATTTCCCAAGCGATACCTCCACCTAAAGACCCCCCTATAAGCGCATATAACTTACTTATTTTTAAGGCTTCCAACCCCAGAAGGAAAATTTTGGCAATGTCCTTGGCAACAAAATCCTTATAATTATCTATCACAAACCCGTCATACCCATTTCCTGGTATATTAAAGCAAAGAATGGTGTACTTCTTGGTGTCAATACATTTGCCCTCTCCTATCAATGTTGTCCACCAACCATGTTCGCCCGCTACATTGGAATTACCTGTAAGGGCATGGTTCACCATTATAATTGGCGCGGTATGCAAGAGTTGGCCAAAGATCTCGTAGGACAAATTAATATCCAAAGTTTTGCCGCTATAGGTAACGTATTTATTTATTGAAAGATGATGTAACATAGGTTGTTTGAACTAGTAAATTTCTTGAAAGAACTTGGTCATTGATTATATAATGACAAGGGAGTGCATTGATATTTCACAAATTAATTGCTGCACTCCCGTATCACTTTATTAATGACTTTATAAGGAAATAAAAAATTGTTACGCTAAAACAGATTTATCAATGACTGAAAATGCCTGCACCAAATCGGCTTTTATATCTTCAATGTCCTCCAAACCTACACATAAACGTATTAGGTCTTTTGTTACACCGGTAGTCTGTTGTGCTTCGTCATCCAATTGTTGGTGCGTTGTACTTGCAGGGTGAATAATTAAAGACTTGGTATCCCCAATATTTGCCAATAAGGAAAATAGCTTGGTTTCATCTACCACCTTTTTGGCCGATTCGTAGCCTCCTTTAACCCCGAAAGTCACTATTCCACTCTGTCCGTTTGGAAGGTACTTTTTAGCCAAGGAATAATAGGGGCTGGATGAAAGGCCAGGATAGTTTACCCATGCCACTTCCTTTCTACCCTCTAACCATTTAGCCAATTCCAAAGCATTTTCACTGTGTTTCTTAATACGAAGCTCCAATGTTTCCAAACCTTGAATAATCTGAAAGGCATTAAATGGGCTTAAGGCAGCACCAAGATCCCTTAAACCTTCAATTCTAACTTTTGCAATAAAGGCCGCTGCACCCAAGACATCGTGATAAACCAAACCGTGGTATCCAGCAGATGGCTCTGTAAACTCAGGGAATTTACCACTGCTCCAATCGAAAGTACCAGCATCTATTATGACACCTCCCATAGAGGTACCATTGCCATTGATATATTTTGTAAGGGAATGTATTACGATGTTTGCTCCATACTCAATAGGTTTTATCAAAGCACTTGTGGCAACCGTATTATCTACTATAAAAGGAATTTTGGCTTTTTTGGCCACTTCGGATATTGCCTTCAAATCCAGTACGTCCAATTTCGGATTCCCAAGGGATTCTACAAAAATTGCTCTGGTATTTTCCTGAATAGCATTGGCAAAATTCTCCTCGTCCCCTGGCTCAACAAAGGTGGTAGTAATCCCCAATCTAGGCAAAGTCACTGCCAAAAGATTATAGGTGCCTCCATAAAGGCTACTGGAAGCTACAATATGATCCCCAGTCTTAAGCAAAACCAACAAAGCAGTAGAAATGGCTGCCGTACCGGATGCGGTAACCACACTGGCAAGACCACCTTCCAAAGCCGCCAAACGCTGCTCCAAAATGTCATTGGTAGGATTGTTGAGCCTGGTGTAAATAAAGCCAGGTTCTGATAAATTAAAAAGATTGGCCGCATGGTCCGTATTATTAAATACATAAGCGGTATTCTGATAAATAGGTACGGCTCTGGTGCCAGCTGTTAATTTTGTGTCATGTCCGGCATGCAAAGCGTTTGTTGAAAATTTTTGAGTACTCATGATTTCTTGTTTTTTTATATTATTAAAATAGATAAAATAAAAAGCCAAAACAAATAATGCGGACAGTGCAATATTATAAAATCAAAAAGTTAAAAAGAAAATCAGTTACAGAAGTAACCGTTAGTGTTATCTGCCATGGATACTGTAAATGAAACCAGAATAGTTTGGCCCAGTATTTAGGTAGAATTTAGCACCTTCTTTAATTAATGATCAAAGGGTTGCTAAGGCTTCAAAGGGTCTATTCCCTCCACCTTTCTTGATAACGATTCAATAAGTGTTTGAACTTTAGGTTTGCAAATATAGGTATGGAAAATTCTTTTTTCCTAATCTTTTCAAAAAAATTATAAATCGAAGGCTTCTTTCACCAAATCAACGGCATCCAATTTCTCCCATGTAAACAATTCCACTTCCTTTTCTACCCGTCCGTTGTATGGCGATTCAAAAACCTTGGTTATTTTTTTAGGTTCTTTGCCCATATGTCCATAGGCCGCCGTTTCCAAATAAATGGGATTTCTAAGTTTTAACCTTTCTTCTATGGCAAAAGGACGCATATCGAACAATTGGGCCACTTTCTTGGCAATCTCGCCATCGCTCAAGGCTACTTTAGAGGAGCCATATGTATCCACAAAAATAGAAGTAGGTTCCACAACTCCAATAGCGTAACTAACCTGAACCAATATTTCATCGGCAACCCCTGCAGCTACAAGATTTTTGGCTGCATGCCTTGCGGCATAAGCGGCACTGCGATCTACTTTACTGGGGTCTTTTCCACTAAAAGCACCGCCGCCATGGGCTCCTTTGCCACCGTAGGTATCTACAATAATCTTTCTTCCGGTTAAACCGGTATCGCCGTGGGGACCTCCAATTACAAATTTCCCAGTTGGGTTGATATGGTACTTTATGGTATCGTTAAAAAGCTTTTGTATTGCCATTGGCAATTGTTCCTTGACCCTTGGAATAAGAATAGAGATAATATCCTTCTTGATTTTGGCCAACATCACATCATCATCCTTATCAAACTCGTCATGTTGGGTAGAAACAACAATAGTATCTATTCGTTGCGGAACATTATCATCAGAATATTCAATTGTTACTTGTGCCTTGGCATCTGGCCTTAAATAGGAAATTGAATCTCCTACCCTTCTCAATTCTGCCAAAACCTGCAATATTTTATGGGAAATATCCAAGGCTAGGGGCATATAGTTTTCCGTTTCCTTAGTGGCATAGCCGAACATCATACCTTGATCGCCTGCCCCTTGGTCTTCTTTTGCACCACGATCCACGCCTTGGTTGATCTCTTTGGACTGTTCATGGATCAAGGAAATAACACCACAGGAATCTCCGCTAAACTTGTAATCACCATTGGTGTACCCAATTTTATTGATAACATCCCTCGCTATTTGCTGTACGTCAAGATAGGTATGGCTCTTTACTTCTCCGGCCAATACCACCTGACCAGTAGTTACCAAGGTTTCGCAAGCCACCTTACTTTCCGAGTCAAAAGCCAAAAAATGATCCAATAACGCATCACTAATTTGATCCGCTATTTTATCTGGATGCCCTTCACTAACCGATTCTGAAGTAAATAAATATGCCATAAATCCTTTCTAAATAAAAATTAATAGGGATTTGACCAAGAACACTAGAGAAGAGTGGATGTTACAGTTCCAATGGAACAGAACAACTTAAACTGCTTTAGCATTTAGTTATGCCGAAACTAATTCAGCACATGAGGTTGCAATCAGTCAAATCCTTCCTCGATATTTTTTCGCGTACAAAAGTACAAGAATTCTTGACGTAACTAAAAATGTTTAACAACAATTTTAAAATTGACCCTAAAAAACTATAAATCGTATTTAACGGTAAACAAGATATACCTGGGCTGTATAAAATAAGATGAGGTCGTAAAATACAATTCGTTGGTGCTATCCCTATTCAAGGTATCCGTTCCAAGTAGGTTGGTCCCCTTTATCCCAAATTCCCATGGACTATCCTTTTTTTGGTAACTGAGGTTACCTTCCAAAAAACTATAAGTATTGTCGATGGTATTTTCTTTGTCCATATACTTATAGTAATCGTAGTCCAAGGTAAAAATGAAACTTTTTAGAAAGTTAGCGTCAAATTTGGCATAGGGCTGGTTTGTATAAAAGGTAGAAGTCCTACCTCCATTATCATAGTTATTTACCGTATATCTGTAACCCACCTCCAAATTGGGGGCATTCCTAAAATTGGTAGCCAGTGAGGAAGTGTAATTCTGGGTAAAGGATTCCGATCTTCTTGGCTGAAGGTCAATAATATTGTTGGTGGCAGACCAAGAAACATTTGCTCCCAAAGAAGCCTTTATTTTTCCAAAAGTCCGCTGATACCTACCATTGGCACTTAAGGATTCATCTTCTAAATTTGAATTTATGGTGGTGCCTGTCCTATTTATTCCAATAATCTCCGAAGAACTTTTAAGCGCGTCTATTCGTTTTGTATAGGCAATATTTCCAAAAATATTCGTGAAATTGAACATATTAAAGCTGAAGAAGTTCAATGATAGGTTATGGTTCAAAGCACTCTCCAAATCCCTGTTCCCGGAATAAACGGAATTATAGTTATTGAGTACATAGGCCTCTGCAAAATTATTGACATCCGTGAAAGATCTTGATACCCTGTAATTGAACCGAATATTTTCCGATTTTTTAAGTTGCGCATTAATGTACAGATCTGGAAACAAGGCTGTTAAATTATCCTCAACAGTAGTCCCTAGCTGATTATTTTTAGTACCGTATTGATGTAAGGTAACACCGGGGTTAAAGGTGAAAATCCCAGCGATTACCTTATAATGAAAACCTAAGTACAGATCCGAAACATTATAGGTTACATCGTTGTTAAATTCGCTTTCTATAAAATTCAATGGCGCTCCTCCATCCAATATTTGAAAAATATCGGAATTGAAATTCTGATGACTCTGTGTTGTACCCAGCGTAAAGTTTAAATTACTTTTTTGGCCCGTAACCCAATAATAATCCAACTTCGCATCCACTTTATTGGTTATTGTATTTTTACCTTGATTAAGGTTATAAACACTCTGATCCTCATCTACCGGAAAAATATCGATAAAAGCAAAATTATCCCTTATGGCATTATAAAATGGATCTTCGTCCTGGTAAATATGCTGTGCCTCAAAAGCAATAATATTTTTTGAATTTAAAGAAGTATAATAAATATTGGCATTTTGGTTTACGGAAACAGGCTTTTGTTTCTTCGTTTCCGTAATTTCATCCGTAATCGTCGAAACTGATAATACATTCTGAATTTCATCATCGTCCGACCGTTTCAAAAGTATGTCGTAATCAAATTGGAATCTCTCATTGGGCTTGTACATGGAACTAAATTTCGCCAACCCAAGATGAGCGGTTTGATCTGTTGAGGTAGTGGCATCCTCCGTTTCGTTAGAGGAGATATAAACCCTTCTCGTTTGGTTTTCCATTAAGGTTCCGGTATAGGAATAAATACCAAATCCGCTCAAATCCCAATTTTCTTTTGGAGAATAACTAAAATTCACAGCAGCAAACTTGGTGTCTATGTTTTTGGCCCTATTGTTCTGAAGGCTGGAAAGTCCCAAGCCATCCCCACCAATATCTATAGAACTTCCACTTGAGCTGCCCAGATTTCTAAATCCGCCGGTAAAACTCTGGTAATCCCTTCTATTAAAGGGAGCTTCCCCAATATTATTGAGATCGGTAATAATATTGATACTATAATCAGGGCTGTAAAAAAAGAGTTTAGGATGTGCCAGATAACTATCATTGGTTCCATAGCCAGCCGTTATTTCCCCAAACCAAAATCTCTTTTTCCCTTGCTTCAACTTAATATTGAGCGCTACATTATCCGTATCATTGGTAAGGCCTTTCATTTGGGTTACTTCGTTAAAGTTTCTCAACACCTCTATCTTATCCAATGCATTGGCTGGAATATTATCTGCCGCCAACTTGGAGTCCCCGTCGAAAAAATCCTTCCCCTCTACCATTACTTTGGTGACTTTTTTTCCTTCCACCTCTATTTGCCCATCATCATTTATTTCTACACCGGGCAAATTGGCAAGCACATCCTTAAGCTTCTTTTCCGTCCCCGTAACAAAGGAATCCGTATCATATACTATGGTATCTCCCTTTACTGAAATAGGCATCTCATAGGTAACCTCAACCTCGTCCAATTGATTGGTCTGCTCATAAAGAACAATGTCCTTATTTACATCGGCCGTAGGTGCAGTAAAAGAGAATTCTTCCGTTTTAAAACCCAAATAACTTACGCGAACGTTAAAATTTGAACCCGCTTTTAAATTTAATTTATAGAGTCCACTATGGTTTGTAATACCGTAAGATTCCAAGGCTTTGGTCTCTGTATTTATGGCGATGACATTTGCCATATCGACCCCCACTCCGGTGGAATCCTTAACTATTCCCGTAAGGGTAATTTCTTGACCAAAAACAGTAGTAAAGGCAAAAATAGCTACCAGTACAGAATAAACGTTCTTATTGTACATCTATAAACAAATTAAAAAACCTAAATGATTGATTATGACAAAAAGCAGTTAAAATTATGGTCTGCCGCCGCCACCGCCTCTATTTCCTCCACCTCCGCCACCACGACGGAAATTCTCCCTCATTTCTGCCATCTTATCCTTGGAAATTTTATCATATTCCTCTTGGGTAACCGTCTTGCCCTTATTTGGAGCCTTTATCTCTTTCTTTTCAGTTGGGTTGAGCACCAATTTTGTACAAAGTATAACCGTAATATCATCCTTGACCTCCAAAATAAGTCCCGGAAGTCCCCAATACTCTCCTGGACCTTGATTTACTGGAACATCTGGAGCATACCAAGCGGTTATCTCAATTTCCTTTTCTATAAATTCCTCCTCCTTATTTTCATCGTTGTCCCCTCCCCTACGAAAGATTGCCCGCATGTTAGGCCTCTTAATAATTTTGGTTGCAGTAGCCTTAAAGGCCGTGTAATTTCCAATCTGTTTGGATTCTCCTCCGAGTTTCCATTCCAAGGTGGGCAATTTATCATCTACCAAAAAAATCTTTCCGAAAAGTTCATTTTTAACTAAATATCTACCATCCCTCACATCTTTGTAATAATCACCTCCGGCTCCGCTCATCATTCCAAATCGCCCACCGCCCCTTTGGTTGCCAGGCTGCTCCAATCTTTCCTCCTCCTTATAGATTGATGTGGATTTGTCAAAGGTTAAAATATAGGTCCGTTCATTGGCGTCCTTCATCCTTTGCATTATTTCCTTCTTTCTATCCTCCGGTATTTGCCTTCCGCCAAAATCCATATTAACAGTAGTCTTACTAAAATAAGTGGCCTCTCCTTGAAAATCCTGGGCATAAATTCCGAAATGGGATGCCAATAGCATCAAAAATAAAAATTGGAAACTTTTCATTATTTTACATTTTATATCAAGCTTAAGACTAGAACTATTTGATTTGGTTTAATCCAAAATCCATAAAAAATACAAATATCCTTGCCTATAAGTTTTTTATCGGATATTCTTCCAAAGATTTTAACATGCACTCTATATCTTGTATATTGTACCTCTTTATTACAAGTGCAAAAACACTAACCATAATTACAAACCTATGCATATCGCCGTTGCAGGAAATATTGGGGCTGGCAAAACAACCTTGACAAGATTACTATCCAAGCACTACCAATGGGAGGCCCAATTTGAAGATGTGGTTGACAACCCCTATTTGGACGACTTTTACAATCAAATGGAAAGATGGAGCTTTAATCTCCAGATATACTTTTTAAACAATAGGTACAGACAAATTTTACAAATAAGGCAGGGTGGCAAAGACACTATTCAAGACAGGACCATCTACGAGGATGCCCACATTTTCGCCCCTAACCTCCATGCCATGGGTTTAATGACCAATAGGGATTTTAGCAATTACACCAGTCTATTCGAATTAATGGAATCTTTGGTACAACCTCCAGATCTATTAATTTACTTAAGAAGTTCCATCCCAAATTTGGTGAATCAAATCCACAAGCGCGGACGTGAATATGAAAATAGCATTTCTATCGACTATTTAAGCCGATTGAACGAACGCTATGAAGCCTGGGCGCAAAGCTATGAAAAAGGCAATCTCTTGGTCATTGATGTAGACAAATTAAATTTTGTGGACGAACCGGAAGATTTGGGCTTGGTCATCAATAAAATTGACGCCGAGATCAATGGCCTTTTTTGAACTTTGAACCTAAGAAACCTTATAGGCAATAGAAAAAATACACCTGCATTAGTTCTTACTTTATTACTGCTAAAAACCTTTGATCACAATTTTACGAAACCACCTTCGTCAAAAATGCCAGGAAGCAGGCCATAGCCATATTAAAAATATACCTACAGTTATAGCTATCCCAAAGGAAAGCGCAATCCATTTCGCCAACTGTTTAGTGCCCAGAATTCCAGCCATAACCCCCTTAAAGACCAAATTAGACAAGCTGGCCAACAGAATAAGTTTCCAACCGGTAGCAGCGTTTAAGGCATCACTTTTGATCAGTTGCGACAGAGATAGGGTAATAGCATCCACATCTGTTAATCCGCTTATTATAGCTACTAAATAGAGGGCATCATCTCCAAACTCCGCATTGGCAAATGCTACGGCCAATAATATGGCCCCGTAAAGCAGGCCAAACACCAACGCACTTTTAAAATCGGCGGGATTATCCGGTTCCGGCATTGTATCATCCTTGGAATCCTTATTTATACTATAGAACATACCCAGACAAATAAGCGCTATGACCACAAATTCTACCATTAAGGGCAGTAGAATTACAGGTAATTTTTCCGGTATTACCACCCCGACCTCTACCATTATCCTTACCAAGGAAATTGCAGAAGCCACAGTGATTACAAAGGCCGCCATTTTGCTTATAGAAGCCGTACCCACTGTTTTACGGGCATAACTGACCGTAGTCGCCGTACTGCTGATCAATCCCCCCAAAACACCATTGGAAATAATCCCCAACTTTTTTCCGACAAACTTATATATAAAATACCCTAAGACACTCAGCCCTACTATAAGCGTAATCATTAACCAAATGTTTTGGGGATTAAGCACATTGTAAGGCCCATAGGTTTTATTGGGCAGAATGGGCAGCACTACCAATGAAATTCCCGCAAAAGTCATAATAGCTGAAAGATCCTTTTCCTGTAGTCTATTTATAAAACCATGAAGCCTTTCCTTTACATACAGAAGTACTGACATAGACACCCCTATTATAATGCCCAACACCCTATCCCCCATCACCAAGTAAGCACCAATAGCAAACATCATTAAAGCTGCCACCTCCGTTGTCTGCCCAACGTCCGGATTAGTAAATACCTTTATCTTTATAAAATTGGCGGCCACTAGAAGTGAAGTTAGGGCAATACCGAGAACAGGCAAAATAAAAGGATTTTGATAATCCCTACTTAAGAACCCCGCCAAAACCCCTAAAATTGCAATCAGGGTAAAGGTCCTTACCCCCGCCAGTTCACTATTGGCCTTTTCACGCTGAAGACCAACCAAAAGACCTAATCCGAAGGCAATGCCCAATGTAGTTAAATCGTGATAATCCATTTGCCGTTAAGTATTGACAACTTAAAAAGTAAAAACCCCGTTTAAACGGGGTTTTTAATATAATGCCAAAATATAAGTTTTGCAACTTACTTTTTAATATCTATTTTCTCAATAGTCACTTTTTTATCATTTTTATCCGATACTTGAGTAGTCTTTTCAAATGCTTCCAATTGGGCTTTTACTTCTGCCTTGGTTCCATTGAAGGTTTTTTCCTCCGTGGTGGTTTCACCATTCACCGTAGTGCTAAAAGTTATTACAGCCTGTGCAAAATCTGCGGATTCCACATTCATTTCAATCTGCACTTCTTGCTCTGCAACTCCTGTTTCCAGATGTCCACCCAATATTGGGGCGATCACCAATCCAATTAAACAGGTAAGTTTTATAAGTATATTCATTGAAGGTCCGGAAGTATCCTTAAAAGGATCGCCTACGGTATCCCCTGTTACTGCCGCTTTGTGGGCATCTGACCCCTTGTAGGTCATTTCACCATTAATTTCGACACCTGCCTCAAAAGATTTTTTAGCGTTATCCCAAGCACCACCGGCATTGTTTTGGAAAATGGCCCAAAGCACCCCGGAAACGGTAACACCGGCCATATAACCTCCCAACATTTCAGCGATCAATTGATTATCACTTCCATACACCAATTTCCCTAAAAGTACAATAGCAATAGGAAATCCAATGGTCAGTATCCCTGGCAACATCATTTCACGAAGGGCAGCCTTTGTAGAAATATCCACACACTTTGCATAATCGGGCTTTCCTGTTCCTTCCATAATACCTGGAATTTCCTTGAATTGTCTACGCACTTCATAAACCATATCCATAGCGGCTTTACCGACTGAATTCATGGCCAAGGCAGAAAAAACAACCGGAACCATTCCACCAACAAAAAGCATGGCCAATACCGGGGCCTTAAAAATGTTAATTCCGTCGATCCCTGTAAAAGTTACATAAGCTGCAAATAAGGCCAAAGAAGTCAATGCCGCAGAGGCAATCGCAAATCCTTTTCCTGTGGCTGCCGTTGTATTCCCTACGGAATCCAAAATATCGGTACGCTCCCTTACAATAGGATCCTGCTCACTCATTTCTGCAATACCCCCTGCGTTATCGGAAATAGGCCCGAACGCATCAATAGCCAACTGCATAGCTGTTGTTGCCATCATTGCGGAAGCGGCCAATGCCACCCCATAAAAACCGGCAAAGGCATAGGAAGACCAGATTGCAGCGGCGAACAAAAGAACCGTTGGAAAGGTAGAGATCATCCCTGTTGCCAATCCGGCAATTACATTGGTTCCTGCACCAGTACTGGATTTTTGAACAATGGCCAATACCGGCTTTGTTCCCAGACCAGTATAATATTCGGTCACCGAGGAGATAACCCCTCCAACGACCAAACCTATAACCGTGGCATAAAATACTCTTATGGATGAAATATCCTTTAAACCTTCACCAAAAAACTCCATTTGCATAGTTTCAGGCAACATGTACTTTACCAAAGCAAAACAAGCAATTAGGGTCAATACAATAGAAACCCAGTTTCCTATATTCAAAGCACCTTGTACTTCTTTTTCCTTAGCCTCGTTGTTTTTTATTTTCACCAACATAGTACCAATAATGGAAAATATTATTCCGAAACCGGCTATGGCCATGGGCAATAAAATTGGACCTATCCCACCAAAGGCATCCTGAATGGCACCGCCCATATCCTTAATAACATAATTTCCAAGAACCATGGCCGCCAAAACGGTAGCTACATATGATCCAAATAAATCGGCTCCCATACCTGCAACATCACCCACATTATCTCCTACGTTGTCGGCAATTGTGGCCGGGTTACGGGGATCATCTTCAGGAATACCTGCCTCTACCTTTCCGACCAAATCCGCCCCAACATCTGCTGCCTTAGTATAGATACCTCCACCAACTCTTGCAAACAAGGCAATGGATTCAGCACCAAGGGAAAAACCGGCCAATGTCTCAAGGACAATGGTCATGTCCTCGGTAGTTGTCCATGCACCGTTCATAAAAAATTGAAATAACAGAATAAAGGCCGTAGTCAGACCCAATACCGCCAGACCTGCAACACCAAGCCCCATTACAGTACCGCCTCCAAAAGACACCTTTAACGCCTGTGGCAAACTGGTACGTGCAGCCTGCGTGGTTCTAACATTTGTCTTGGTGGCAATCTTCATACCCATGTTACCTGCCAATGCAGAAAAGAATGCGCCGAAAATAAAAGCTACTACAATAAGAATATGGGTAGTAGGTACTATAAAAGAAATTGCGGCCAATGCAACACTGGCCCCTATAACGAAGATCGTCAATAATTTATATTCTGCTTTAAGAAAAGCCAAGGCCCCTTCATAGATATAATCTGAAATTTCTTTCATTTTACCGTCTCCAGCATTTTGTTTTAATACCCAAGACCTTTTAACAGCCATAAAAGCAAGACCTACCAATGCCATAATTATTGGCAAGTAAATAATTATTGATTCCATTTGTTTGATTATTTGTTATATATTTTGAGGGGCAAAAGTAGTAAAATATGGCTGAATAAAAAAAGCAATATTACTTCCGCAATATTGCTTTTTAACTTTTTAAAAAATTAAGGATTAATACTTTATACTTACATCCTGTTTTGGAACGTCACTATCCTTAAACCTTTGTATACATTTTGCAACAATTTCTCTAGCTTCCTGTTGCTCTCCCCATCCGCCAACATCAACCTTTTTCTTTTCAAGATCCTTGTAGACTTTAAAGAAATGTTCAATTTCTTTTATTAAATGAGGATTCAATTCGTTTAGATCATTGATCTTATTCCAGACCGGATCGGATACAGGCACACAGATCACCTTTTCATCGGGTCCTTTTTCATCGGTCATATGAAATACGCCTATGGGTTTTACCTCCATTACACAACCGGGAAATGTTGCTTCGGTCACCAACACAAGAACATCCAATGGATCGCCATCCAGTGCCAAGGTTTCTGGGACAAACCCATAGTCGGCCGGATACATCATGGATGAAAAAATCATCCTATCGTACCTTATCTTCTTTAGGGCAAAATCGTATTCATATTTGTTCCTACTGCCCTTTGGTATTTCGATCAATACATCGAACGACGTAATATCTTCACTGCTCATATGGTTATGTTTAATCTTATAATTTTCTAAAGTAACAAATTAATATCAGTTAGCGGTTAAAAAAGTATATCAGAAGTGAAATCCGAAAGACCCAGTTACCCCAAAAGACCTTGCCCCAGGGTTTTCCAAATAATTTCCCCTAAAGTTAAAATCTATCCTTAAAATCTTTAAAATATTCCCTACTCCTACCGAATACTCCCAATATATCTTATCCTTTGGAGCTATTAAAGGAATATTTGCCGGAGCACTCAAGGCTCTGTTTTCATCCGAAAGTTCTCCCCACACTCCTCTTAGTCCTATTATTTCCCTTAGGTTCCATTTTCTCATAAAGGGAATCCTGGAAAAAAACCTTCCATTAAAATTATGTTCCAAATGTGCCGAAACATAAGTATCGGTAACAAATTCATAAAAATCGAGATTCGAGAAAGTATTGTAAACAGAGAAAAATGTTTGATTTCCAGGAATGGCGTTAAGCAATCCCAGTGGAACCTCTCCAAAAGTCTTCCCTGTCTCAACAGTACTTAGTAACCTGCCAAGACCACCCACCTGCCAAGGCTGTGTATAACTGAACTGAACTTTTTTATAATCGAAATCACTATCCAAGAAGTTTTTAACTCCATTGGTATAGGACAAAAACAAGGTGCTGTAATTATCGTTGACATCGCGCCTTTCCACTCCGTTTCCAATAGTTTTCTTTCCCGGAGTATATATAAGAATAGTAGTAAGATCAAATTGATTAATTTCCGAAGATATCCCTGAAGGCACGGTAGGATCTATATAATCCAGGCTAAAGGCATTGGGCAGGGCAGAACTAAGCGACCTATAAGACCCACCTATTCCTATCCTAAAATTGGTGACAGGTTCCAGCTCCAGATTAAAAGTGCTAAGATCAATATTGGTAAGTCGGTCATTGGAACCAACGGTAAACACCGAAGAGGAGGCTATACTTCTTCCCAGGACATCCGTGGTGGATGTAAGGCTAATCCCCAATTGTTCTATATCCCTTCTTTTACCACCTGAAATTATAAACCTCGATTTCTTGTCCACTAGCCATTTTCCGGATATCCCGTATTTAAACTTATCGTCTCCAAACCCATACGCCAGATAGGCCTGCAATCGCCACGGATCATTTTGTCCAAAATATGTCCGGGCCCCTGCCCTTAGTCGAACCCCCTCAGCTTGATTATAACCAAAAATACTGTAAACATCCCCTAGGTCCAAATTCCATTTATCAATTTCCACATATCCGGATCCCAGGATACTCACTATGTTATAGTAGCTTTTAAATTTTGGAACTGTCTTTAAGGTATCCAATAATTTATAAATCCCTTTTTCATCAGCATTTAACGACTCCAACCTATTGGCTTCCCAAAAGTCATCTTCCTTATTCAAGACCAAAGGATCAAATGGGTCGGTTTTGGCCTTATAAAATTCATTGGGTTTGGGCTGATCAAACTTATAATCCCCGTAGACCGTAGTCCTCTTGCCATATACCCCCCTTGAATTTTCCTTTTTATTAAAACTGAAATCGGATAACATATAATCCCGGGTCAGAAGAAAAACCGAATCGTTGACTACATCGAACTCCTGTTCAATATAAATTTCCTTTACCCAGTTGATATTGGCACTTTTGGTAACGGCTAAATTTATATTCTTCACCGCATAGGTAGAATCGTTCACCCAAAAATCCCCTTTAAACGTAAGTTCATTCTTTCTTCTCGGATAATAAATAATATTATAACACCATTTATTATCTATAAAGGCACTATCTGCCAAGACGTAATTATAGGTATCCACACCTGTCTTGGACAATGGACTGGTAAAACTCTTATCGAAAAATTTTAAATAGTTATTGTAAATATCGTAATCGGAATAAAGATCGGCAATAAAGGCAATTATAGCCTGATTATTGCTGAAGCCGGAATTCTTGCTCCCCAAAACATCTTCCTTTACTACGGCCGTCTCATTATTCCCATAAACCTTGGAAAAGGTTTCGTTCAAAAAAATGGGCAAATAGGTCTTCCCTGTTATCCGTGAAGTATCCAAATCGTTGAAAACAAATTCCAACCCCCTAAAAACCCTACTCTTCATAAGGGCACTATCTATAGTATTTAGATCGAACTCTACTTTCTCATACTTGTCATACTGATATTGTTTAAACATATGAACCCCATTCTTACGTTTTTTGGCCCATATTTTTTTGAGTATATCTATCGCGGGATTATTTTTTTTATCAGTTTTGCCAAAATAAACCACTACCTCATCCAACTGTTCGCTGGACTCAGTGAGTACAACATTCATGTTATAGGTAACCCTAGCGGTAAGCGTTATTTCCTTGGTTTCGTATCCAATAAAAGATACCAATAAAGTAGAATAGGTATTCTCGGATTCCATATAAAACCTACCATTGTCATTGGTTATGGTACCTTCTGAAGAATCCTTGAACAGAACATTGGCAAATGAAACGGGTTCACCCGACTCATCCACTACAATTCCCCCAACCTTGGTCTGGGAAACAGCATATTGAACGATAAATAAAAATAAGATTAAAAGGATTCTTGTCATTTTTTTATTTAAAAAGACTACTAATAAAAAAGCACCTCTCCATTATAGCAAGGAACCGAGCGTATAGACGTAACCAATAGTCCATACTTACCCTTTTAATTAGATTTATAATATAAAAGCTCCGTCAACCCAAAGTCAACGAAGCCATAACATCATTTTAAGATTTGTATTATAATTTGTACAATACTTTCTTTACCGCCTTTACCACATCCTCATGATTAGGCAACCATTCTGCCAAAAGCACTGGGGAATATGGCGCAGGGGTATCGGCCGTATTGATCTTTACGATCGGAGCATCCAGATAATCGAATGCGTTGGACTGAACATGATAGGTAATCTCAGTAGCTACATTGCCAAAGGGCCAGGCTTCTTCCAAAATAACCAATCTATTGGTTTTCTTTACCGATTTTAAAACCGCTTCGTAATCCAATGGCTTAACCGTACGTAAATCAATAATTTCTACACTAATATTTTCCTTTGCCAATTCGTCGGCTGCTTTATCCGCTTCCTTAATTATTTTACCAAAGGAAACAATGGTGACATCCGTACCTTCCCTCCTAATATCGGCAACACCTAAGGGGATCGTAAAATCTCCTTCCGGCACTTCTCCTTTATCGCCGTACATTTGTTCCGACTCCATAAATATAACCGGGTCATTATCGCGAATAGCTGATTTTAAGAGGCCCTTGGCATCTTTTGGATTGGAAGGAACCACCACTTTTAGCCCAGGACAGTTGGCATACCAACTTTCAAAAGCTTGCGAATGGGTAGCTGCCAATTGACCTGCAGAGGCAGTTGGACCACGGAAAACAATAGGACAATTAAACTGACCTCCGGACATTTGCCTGATCTTAGCCGCGTTATTGATGATTTGGTCAATCCCTACCAAAGCAAAATTAAAAGTCATAAACTCTATAATAGGCCTATTGCCGATCATAGCCGAACCCACACCAATACCGGAAAAACCAAGCTCGGATATAGGGGTATCTATTACCCTTTCCGGGCCAAATTCTTCCAACATTCCTTTGGAAGCCTTATAGGCCCCATTGTATTCAGCAACCTCTTCACCCATTAAATAAATAGTCTCGTCCCTCCTCATCTCCTCGGACATTGCCTGCTGTATAGCTTCCCTAAACTGTAGTGTTTTCATCTTTAAAATGGAATCTTTATGTTAAAATACTTAAAGCGCTAGCAAAAGTAGGAAATAATATATCAAAACTAAGAAGTTAATAATTAAAAATACCTCAAAATAATACTATGCATGCATAGTATTTTAAAAAAATATTGAGTATCTTAGCCACCATTTCTTAATTAACGGTCAACAAAAAATTAATATATGAAAATTTTAGTATGTCTAAGTAATGTCCCGGACACTACTTCAAAAATAAACTTCACGGACGGTGACACCAAATTTGACACCAATGGGGTTCAATTTGTAATTAACCCCAATGATGAATTTGGCCTGACACGTGCCATGTGGTTCAAAGAAAAACAAGGCGCCACTATACATGTAGCGACCGTTGGCGAGGCCAGCACCGAACCGACCATTAGAAAAGCGCTCGCCATTGGTGCCGATGAAGCAATACGTGTAAACGCAGTTCCCACAGATGGCTTTTTTGTGGCCGAGCAGTTAGCTGAAATTGCTAAAAACGGAGAATATGACCTAGTAATCGCCGGGCGGGAATCCATTGATTACAATGGTGGCATGGTCCCTGGAATTTTAGCAACTTTATTGGGCATGAACTTCGTTAACACCTGTATAAGTTTGGAAATTGACGGCAACAATGCCACTGCTACAAGGGAAATCGATGGTGGAAAGGAAAAAATAGCAACCACATTGCCATTGGTAATCGGGGGACAAAAAGGACTTGTGGCGGAAAGCGACCTAAGAATTCCGAACATGAGGGGAATTATGATGGCGCGCCAGAAGAAATTAAATGTAGTTGAACCCACTTCGTCCAATAGCGTAACAGCCGATGTTAAGTTTGAAAAACCAGCGCCAAAAGGCAAGGTTACATTGGTGGATGCCGATAATATTGACGAATTGATCAATTTATTGCACAATGAGGCGAAGGTTATCTAAAAAAGCTATTTGCTTTAGGAAATCAATTTAAATAAGCAATGTTTTTAACCATCTAAAAGAAAATAATTTATAGCGCCAATCACCATATATTTTTGGAACATGGCACTAATTAAAAAACATTAACTCTATGTCAGTTTTAGTATATACAGAATCCGAAAACGGGAAATTTAAAAAGAATGCCCACGAGGTTGCCTCCTATGCCCATGAGGTAGCAAGGCAATTGGGAACTACGGCTACGGCTATTTCCATAAATGCCAGTAAGGCTGAAGAACTGGGCGACTTTGGAATTTCCAAAGTCTTGAATGTTTCCAATGACCAACTAAAAACCTTTAACGCTAAGGCGTTTGCCCAAGTAATTGGCCAAGCTGCAGAAAAGGAAAAGGCCAAAGTCATTATTCTTAGTTCCAGTGCAGATACTAAATTCCTAGCGCCAATATTAACTGCACAATTAAAGGCAGGCTATGTTCCCAATGTAGTATCGGCACCGGAAAGTACCAGCCCGTTCAAGGTAAAAAGAACGGTCTTTAGCAATAAGGGTTTTGCCATAACCGAAATTAATTCTGAAATTAAAATTGTTGGCGTTTCCAATAATGCTTACGGGAGTGCGGAAAACAAAACCACTAACACGGTTGAGAGTTTTGAACCCAGCCTTGGGGACGATTCCTTTACCACCAAATCTATAGAAATAGATAAGGTAATAGGGAAAGCCACCATTGCCGATGCCGATATTGTAGTTTCTGGAGGACGCGGACTAAAAGGACCTGAAAACTGGGGAATGATAGAGGAATTGGCAGAAGTATTGGGAGCGGCAACAGCTTGCTCCAAACCTGTCTCCGATCTTGGCTGGAGACCTCATGGAGAGCACGTTGGACAAACTGGAAAACCTGTAGCCAGTAATCTATACATAGCCATAGGCATCTCAGGGGCAATTCAACATTTGGCAGGAGTTAGCTCCTCCAAGGTAAAAGTAGTGATCAATACAGACCCGGAAGCCCCGTTTTTCAAAGCTGCCGACTATGGCATAGTTGGCGATGCTTTTGAAGTGGTACCCAAGCTAATAGAAAAATTAAAGGAATTTAAGGCGCAAAACGCTTAATTTTTGTTAAATTGTGCCCCTTAAAGGGCTGCTCAAACATACTTGGCCTGTCCTGTATTTTGAACAGCCTTTTTTAGTTGATAAATTTCTATGAGTTTAGTTAGATTAAAAATAAAGGGGATTTCCTATAGCCAAACGCAAAATGGCGCATATGCCCTTATATTGAATGAAGTTGATGGTGACCGCAAACTACCTATAGTTATAGGAGCGTTTGAAGCCCAGTCCATAGCTATTGCCCTGGAGAAGGAAATTAAACCTCCAAGACCCCTGACCCATGATCTTTTTAAAAATTTTGCCGATCGCTTCGATATCGTAATCAAACAAGTAATCATCCACAAATTGGTTGATGGGGTTTTCTATTCCAGTATTATTTGCGAACGTGATAAAATAGAGGAAATCATAGATGCCAGGACCAGTGATGCCATTGCCCTGGCCCTAAGGTTCAATGCCCCTATTTTCACCTACAAGACCATATTGGACAAAGCTGGTATATTCCTTAAATTTTCTTCAAAAGAGAAGGACAAGGAAGATTCTGACGATAGCATTATGGTCGATGAAATTCTTCAGGAAGGAGAAACGGTAGAAATAAATCCAGGCGCTTCCGAAGGTTACAAAGAACTCAGTACCGAGGAATTATATGCCGAGCTGGACAAGGCCGTTGCCAGCGAAGACTATGAAAAGGCAGCAAAACTCAGGGACGAAATCTCCAAACGCAAATAGTTTAGGAATAAATAAGATTACTGGATGAGAAATAAGCTTTGGGTTTTATTTATTTTCTGCTTTATAGCGTTTCCATCCCTGGCCCAAGAAATAAGCAACCCGAACTTACCGGAGAATTCCACGGAGATCATCGCCAATCAAGGGGCATCATTTCAAAGTCTATGGAGAGGAATTCTTGGAATGATATCGTTGATTATTATTGCCTATCTCTTTAGCAATAACAAAAAAGCCATTAATTGGAAAACCGCGGGAATCGGACTCATTATCCAACTGCTTTTGGCCATTTGCATTCTAATTGGTGAAAAAATAGGATTCAATGCCTTTGGATATAGATTCGACCTCAGCTTTGTTTCCAAGATCTTTGAAATTGGAGGGAAAATTTTTGTCAGTATTCTGGATTTCACAAGGGCTGGAAGCAAGTTCCTGTTTGAAGGTCTGGTAGTGGACATGGATACCTTCGGATTTATTTTTGCATTTCAGGTGCTGCCTACCATTATCTTCTTTTCGGCATTGACATCGGTCCTGTTCTATTTGGGTATCATCCAAAAGGTAGTGCAAGCATTGGCTTGGTTGCTGACCAAATCATTGGGGATTTCCGGCGCTGAAAGTTTAAGCGTAACCGGGAATATATTTTTAGGGCAAACAGAAGCCCCATTATTAATAAAGGCCTATTTGGAAAAAATGACCCGATCGGAAATGCTTTTAGTAATGATCGGTGGTATGGCAACCGTTGCCGGGGCCGTTTTAGCTGCCTATATTGGTTTTTTAGGTGGAGACGACCCAATCCTCAGGTTGCAGTTCGCAAAACACCTCTTGGCAGCATCAGTAATGGCAGCTCCAGGAGCCATTGTTATCTCCAAAATTTTATACCCGCAAACCGAAGCAATCAACACCGATGTACATGTTTCCAACGAAAAAATTGGTTCCAATATTCTGGATTCCATTTCCAATGGAACTACCGAAGGCTTGAAATTGGCCGTAAACGTTGGCGCCATGCTACTGGTATTTGTGGCCTTTATTGCCATGATAAATGGCATTTTAAATTGGACAGGCGATATTACGGATCTAAATTCATGGATTGCACTGAATTCACCTTACGAGAATTTTTCCCTAGAAGCCATTCTCGGAACTATTTTTGCTCCCCTCATGTGGCTAATAGGAGTGGATTCCGTAGATATTATGCTTATGGGGCAGCTTTTGGGCATTAAATTGGCGGCCAGTGAATTTATAGGATATATACAATTGGCCGAACTAAAAAATATTGCAAGCAGCACCCATTTTACCTATAACAAATCTGTGATAATGGCCACGTATATGTTATGCGGTTTTGCCAATTTTGCATCCATTGGCATTCAGATCGGGGGCATAGGTTCCCTGGCGCCCGGTCAAAGGAAAACGTTGTCGGAATTTGGAATGAAAGCCGTTTTAGGCGGATCTATCGCCTCTTTGCTTTCGGCTACTATTGCCGGTATGATTTTGGGGTAATCCCCTTATCTATTTCGATAAAATTGCTCACCAAAGAAGCATTCTCCTTTGATCCCCGTTAATAAAATTTAATAACTTAAAACATTTCCCAATCGTACAGAAAGTAGTTTTGCCTAATTTCGTTACACAATTTTTTTTTGATGTAAATTAAAATAGGTTCGCCATATTTTATTGGAGAGCTTACCGGCTAAAGCTTATGAAACAGTACCACGATTTACTAAAACATGTATTGCAAAATGGAACCCAAAAGGGCGACAGGACCGGTACAGGTACCAAAAGTGTTTTTGGTTATCAAATGCGTTTTGACCTAGCGGAAGGCTTCCCAATGGTGACTACGAAAAAACTCCATTTAAAATCCATTGTCCATGAATTGCTCTGGTTTTTAAAGGGCGATACCAATATTTGCTATTTGCAGGAAAACGGGGTGCGCATTTGGAACGAATGGGCCGATGAGAATGGGGATCTTGGTCCTGTTTATGGATATCAGTGGCGCAATTGGAACGGTGATGAAATCGACCAGATAAAGGACATTGTAGACGCCCTCAAAACTAACCCCAACAGTCGCCGCATGCTGGTTTCTGCTTGGAACCCCAGTGTACTACCAGACACCTCATTGTCATTTTCGGAAAATGTAGCCAATGGAAAAGCCGCATTGCCTCCTTGCCACGCCTTTTTTCAGTTCTATGTTGCCGATGGTAAGTTGTCCTGTCAATTATATCAAAGAAGTGCCGATATATTTCTAGGGGTTCCGTTCAATATAGCATCCTATGCCCTATTCACTCTTATGATGGCACAGGTTTGCGGATTGCAACCAGGCGAATTCATTCACACCTTTGGGGACGCTCATATCTACAACAACCATTTTGAACAAGTAGAATTGCAATTAAGTAGACAACCCAGATCCTTGCCAAAAATGGTTTTAAACCCAGAGGTAAAGGATATATTCGACTTTACTTTCGAAGATTTTAGTTTGCTGGACTATGATCCGCACCCACATATAAAGGGGATTGTAGCAGTTTAGCAAAGTGCGCCAAACCTGAAAGAGGAAACAAGCATTTCAGAATATAATTGCCCTGTAAACGGCGGCAATAAAATAGCCCTGAAACATGGCTATACATCCACCTTTACCTTTGGTATTCTGTATTAAAGGAGGATAAAACACCCTAATGAATCCGACACCATTGAAAGTATGGCTCCAATGGCATCGGATGTTGATCAGTTAAAGTTCCAATACTGAATTCTCAGTTCCGGCAAATTCGTTCCACTGAAAACGATCAGCCTCAGCTTCGTTTACGTAATTGCCGTCTACTATATATTTAAACTCGTATGTACTTTCCTTTGGCAAATCGAAAGTCCCCTTGAAAGTTCCATTTTTCAATTTCTTCAATGCGCTACCTTTGGGGCTCCAATTATTAAAATCTCCAACCACGGCCACCTTCTTTGCATCCTCAGCAGGTACAGAAAAAGTTACCTTGCATATTGGTTTACTCTTTAAATATTGTTTTGTAATTCCCATAACCTCTATATTTTAGATTAAAGCGCAAAATTACATCATTAAATGCCTCATTACCAATGACCAATATCATTTTTATCATTTTCTTAAAATAAGTTTAACAATTGACCTTCTTTGATAATTTTAGTAGGTAAAATTCCTAAGTAATTAACATTGTTCAACTACTTTTTAAGATTCCAATAATCTTATCTATCTCATTTTCCGTATTGTAGAAATGAAAACTTAAACGAATGCCATTTCCACGTTGCGCACATACCACATCCTGCTCCATAAACTTGGCATACAAATCCTTATCCCACTGGATATTGAATATTGAACTATGTGCTTTTCTTTTGACCACGGACTCTTCCAACAAACCCAAATTCTCCAGCTCGCCCTTTGCCTTTAAGGAGAGCTTTTTGATCTGTTTGGAAATTGTTTCCATGCCAATGTCCGATAGAAACCCTAAAGAATAGTTTAGACTCCCAAAATTGAAGGTATCCAAATGTCCCGGCTCAAATTGTTTTGCGAAGGAAACTTTCTCCCTACCTTCCATATCCCCGTCGGCGGCATTAAATCCGGTAGACCTGCACTTAAATTTGTCCGGTGTTTCATCCGCAAACAGCATAAAACCGTTGCCATAACCACCAAGTAACCATTTATAAGAACTGGCACCCAGTACATCTATACCAGAATCCTCAAAATTAAAAATCTCCGTGCCCAAAAATTGTGTGCCGTCAGCAATGATCAACAGATCGGGGAAATCTTTTTTCAAATTTTTCAAGAACTCCAAATCCACCTTGATTCCATTTAACCACTGCACCAAACTAAGACCAAGGACATTTATGTTATCCAATTTTATCCTATCGTAAATATTTTCCTCCAAAGAATCCGTTACTTTTAGATAATAGGTGGCATGCCCCCTACTTTCAAATGGCCAGTTCAGGGAAGGGTAATCCCCTTCCAACAGTAAAACGTTCCTTTTAGCTTGCATACCTTCCAACAATAAATTAAGTCCAATGGAAAAATTGGGCACCAAGGCCACATTATCGGTCTTGCAGCCAAAGAATTTTCCAACAGAATTTCTAGTTTCCGAGATAAGCTGGTGACCTTTCATCTTCATTGTGCTTCCTCCAATAAGAAAATCAAGATCATGTTCTTGCCGCCAATCCAGAAGACCGTCATAAAGAAGGCCGGAAGTGGCTGTATTTGCATAAATATATTGACTTAAAACTGGGAATTGCTTGATAATCTTTTGCATAACCAAAGAGGTAAAATTTGTATTTATGGTATCTTTGTCTAAAGATAGGAATTAGGATGTTCTCCAAGAATAAAAAAAAATCACTCATAGAAATTGAACAGCATGAACTTTTGGAACATGCCCAAACGAGAATAAAGCAAAAGAAGCGACTTTATAATCATTTTGTTGTGTTTTTGATCGGCAGTGTATTTATGATCATCATCAATAAAATATTAAAGTATGGCGCGGAATACAACTGGTTTGTCTGGGCCATTACCTTCTGGGCCTTTTTGTTCGCAATTCATGTCTTCAACGTATTTGTCACCACCACATTTATGGGTCTGGATTGGGAAAGGGCGCAAAGAGAAAAATTGGTCCTGAAACAGAAACAAAAAATAGCCGAATTGCAGAAGGAGATTGAAACGGAATTTCCATTGTCCAACATCAATAAAAAAAAAGAAGAGTGAACATTTTATCCATTATAGCCGCAGCTGCGGAGAATAACGCCTTAGGAAAAGACAATGACCTGCTATGGCATCTACCCGACGACTTTAAACGCTTCAAAAGCCTTACCTCCGGGCATAAAATAATCATGGGGCGCAAAACCTTTGAAAGCTTCCCCAAACCTTTGCCCAACAGAACCCATATCATAATAACCCGGGATAAGAACTATAAGGTAAAACATGAAGATTGTATAGTAGTACATTCCTTGGAAGAGGCATTGAATCTTGTTAAAGGAGACCCCTTATCCTTTATTATAGGTGGGGGTGAAATATACAAACTCGGATTGGAATTTGCCAATCAAATAGAATTGACCAGGGTGCACGGAACCTTTGAAGCGGATACCTTTTTTCCAGAATTCGACAATGATAAATGGCAATTGACAAAAGAGGAATACCACCCCAAGGATGAGCGCCATAAATATGATTTTACGTATTTAACCTACACAAAAAACCAATAAGGAGTATGAGACCGCAAAAGGTAAAAAGCTAAAAATTCAGAAATTGTGCCTTATAAGGTACACTAACATCCCTTAAAAAGTATTTTAATACATCAATATCCCCATTGGTAAAAAACTGGTGCGAACTACTTTCACCATCTGCTACTGCGGATAAATTATTTAGTTGTATTACATTTTTGGTATGTCTGGCCACTCCTTCACCAGAATCGATAATCGTAATATTTTCCGGTAAAATTTCCTTTATCAAAGGAATCAAATAGGGATAATGTGTACAGCCCAAAACCAATTGATCCATTCCCTCGATCAACATAGGTTTCAGATATTTTTGTAATAACTTCCTAGTTTTGGAAGTATTGACCTCCCCTTTCTCAATCTGCTCAACCAGCCCAGTTCCAACCTGATCAAGGATCTTTATACCATTGGCATGGATTTCCGCAGTATTATTGAAAAGAGCACTGGATAATGTTCCTTTGGTTGCCAAAACACCTACTGTTTTGGTTTTGGAATTTAAGGCGGCGGGCTTAATGGCCGGTTCAATCCCTATCATTGGCACAGGGTAACTATTCCTAAGCTCCTTAATGGCGTTGGTGGTAGCCGTGTTACAGGCAACCACTATAAGTTTACATCCCTTTTGCAGAAGTAGTTCAACGTTTTTTACACTAAGTTGAAGTATCTGTTCCTTTGATTTTTCTCCATAGGGGGCATTCTTACTGTCTGCGAGATAAATAGTAGATTCATTGGGAAGCACCTTGTTGATCTCCCTCCATATGGAAGTACCTCCAATGCCGGAATCAAAAATACCTATGGGACCTTTATTCATTTAAAATAAAAAGATTATACCGCCTAAAGTTACATTAATATTGCTTTTTGGAGCAGTTCTTTTTGGGAAATAAAACACTCCTTTCCCTATGGTTTATTTATTTTCCTTGATTCAATACAACCAAAAGATAGACTGCCTAAAACTTTTCCACCAGCACTTTTACCTCCTCCAAATTTAACCCACCATAATTCCCAGAGCTCATTAAAAGCAGCACGGAATTATCATATTCCTGACCAAACACAAAGTTTTTGAAATCTTCGGAGTCGGTAAAAATCTGCAAATCCTCTCGTTCAAAGGCTTCGGATATTTGTTCTGGGGTAACCTCCTCAAGCTTCTTAATCCTAACGGATTCCGGCAAATAGAAAACTGCCGCTACATCTGCAGCCTCCAAGGCACCTTTATACTCCTTTAAAAATTCCGGGTTAAAACTGCTATAAGTGTGCAGCTCCAGACACGCAATTAATTTTCTGTCCGGATACTGCTCTTTAACGGCATTGGTCGTGGCCATTACTTTACTGGGTGAATGGGCAAAATCCTTATAGGCGACACAGGTCCTACCTTCAGCAATTTTTTCCAATCTTTTGGAAGCGCCTTTAAAGGAGGCAATAGCCTCATAGAAGTCATCTTCATCCACGCCCATATTTTGACATATCCATTTTGCCCCGGCCAGATTACTAAGGTTATGCCTTCCAAAAACTTCTATAGGCATAGGGCCCTCCGGGGTTTCCAAAATAGTCTGGCCATTTTCAACCGTGTATTCAGGAGTTTTATAGGGGAGCTTCCTTATACTGTTCTCAGAAGCTTTCACTACCCTATCCACTTCCAAATCTTCTTCATTGTAGGTTATACTTCCTCCTTTTACAATACTATCCACAAAAATCTGGAATTGCTCCACATAATTGTCATAGGTAGGGAATACATTAATATGATCCCAGGCTATTCCGCTCAAAAGGGCAATATTGGGTTTATAAAGATGAAATTTCGGCCGCCTATCTATGGGGGAAGACAAATATTCATCACCCTCCAGTACTATAAAATCGTTCTCCTCGGTAAGATGTACCATACGGTCAAACCCTTCCAATTGGGCACCTACCATAAAATCTACGGCTCTGTCATGATAATTTAAGACATGTAATATCATGGAAGTAATGGTAGTCTTGCCATGACTTCCTCCTATGACCACTCTTGTCTTATTCTTGGATTGCTCGTACAGGAATTCGGGATAGGAAAATATCTTTAATCCCAATTCCCGGGCCTTTAGAAGCTCAGGATTCTCTGCCTTGGCGTGCATGCCCAAAATTACCCCATCCAAATTGGAGTTCAATTTCTCTGGAAACCAGCCAAATTGTTCCGGCAATAGCCCTTTGGCTGCCAACCTAGTTTTGGAAGGTTCAAAAATTACGTCATCACTCCCTGAAACAGTATATCCTTTATGATGTAATGCCAAAGCCAAATTGTGCATAGCACTGCCCCCGATGGCAATAAAATGAATGTGCATGAAAAGATCGGTTTAAGGGGGTAAAGATAAACATTGTTCAAGGCTATCAAAAAAGTTATTGAATGGTTTCAGTTATTCCAAGAACAAATACCGGAAATAGTATTAAAACAATAACTTAAACCTCAATATTTTTTAATTTAGTACCAAAGAACACTATCCATGAAAATAAAACTTGCTGAAATTGTCCCCAAGGAAATTATGCCTGGCTACCACGGCAAACTTATTCATACCCAAAATATGAGTTTAGCTTTTTGGGAGGTGCAAGCAGGAGCAAAAGTTCCCGAACATGCACACATGAACGAGCAGGTAATGCAGGTATTGGAGGGAAAATTCGAATTTACCCTTGGCGGCAATACCAAAACCTATGAACCGGGCGATCTGGTAATAATTCCGCCCCACGTTCCGCATAGCGGATTGGCACTTACCCCCTGTAAATTGATGGATGTTTTTAGTCCCACAAGGGAAGAATATAGATAAACCTACTATTGGCCCACTGGGATAATGTTAAAATGTATTAGCAAGATGAAGATATCACTCAAGAACAAAAAAGCATTGATAGGAGGCAGTAGCCGTGGGATCGGCAGGGCCATTGCCCAACAATTGGCAGCCAGTGGTGCGAGCGTTACCGTTATGGCCCGCAGTGAGGAACAGTTAAAAACCCTGATAGCCGATTTACCCACGGATAACGGACAGCAACACCAGTATTTGGTGGTGGATTATTCCAATTTTGATGCCTATAAGAAAAGTATATCCACCTTCTTTAAAACGAACACAGTCGATATTTTGGTGAACAATACCCAGGGGCCCTCTGCAGGAGGTGCCTTGGAGAAAAAGATCGATGATTATCAGGTAGCCTTTGACTTGCTTTTTAAGACCACGGTATTTACCACAGAACAGGCGCTTAAGGGAATGATATCCCAGAAATACGGTCGTATCATCAATGTTGCCTCAGTTTCCGTAAAGGAACCCTTACCCTATTTGACCCTTTCCAATAGCATACGCGCCGCTGTTGTTATCTGGTCCAAAACCCTGGCTTCCGATGTAGGCAAATACAACATTACTGCAAACTGTACCCTAACCGGATATTTTAACACGGAAAGACTAAAGAATCTGAACGGCGCCAAGGCCAAATCCTTGGGTATTCCTCTTTCTGAAGTTGAGAATCAAATGCTCTCCCATGTACCTGTGGGACGATTTGGAGACCCAACGGAATATGGGTATTTGGTTACGTTTTTGGCCTCTGAGCACGCCTCTTTTATAACAGGGACCAATATTCCCATTGATGGTGGTTTGCTAAAGTCGCTTTAAATGGCCAGCAAAAAAAATACAAAGAGCAACCCATAGGTGCCAAGCCTTCAAAGGATGCTAAAAAAATCGCTGCTCTAATAAAGCAACGTTGGTATTCTTTTTGCATCTAGTCACTTCATGGCACGTTCACTCACTTAAAAGTGTGTTTCACTCATTATGGATTGTAACCCCATGAAATAAACTCCAATTTTGTTATATATACTTATACAGATGAAAAAAATAGCAACAATATTTACCTTAATCCTATTCTCTCAAATGGCACAATCCCAATCTCCCAAGGATTCCTATTCCTCCTTATGGCAAAAGGTACAAAAATTGGAGAACGAGGCCATGACCAAATCCGCATTGGACCTAGTAGCTTTAATCTCAAAAAAGGCCAAAAAAGAGCAGAATTCTGTTCAGATTATAAGATCACTTATCTACACCTCCAAATATGCACTAACCTTGGAGGAGGATGCCCAATTAAAAATTATACGCGATTTTAAAGAAGAAATAGACCAAAGCCAATTCCCGACCAAAAATATCTTGGAAGGCTATTTGGCAAATATGTATTGGCAATATTTTCAACAAAATAGATATCGATTCTACGACAGGACGACAACACAGGAAAAAGTGGACAGTATTGATTTTAGAACCTGGGATCTTAATACTATTTTCTATGAAATAAGTGTACATTTTGATGCTTCATTGCAAAAGCCTTTAGAGTTACAGCAACTAAAAGTGAATGCTTTTAAAGAAATTCTTATTGCACAAAAAGGTTCCGAGATTTATCGGCCCACCCTATTTGATCTTTTGGCCCATTCGGCATTGGATTTTTATAAAACCAGTGAAAATAGCATTGCACGTCCGACCGATAAATTTGAATTGGACAATCCGGAAATCTTATGCGAGGGAAAACAATTTGTTGAACAACAGATTAGCACCAAGGACAAGACTTCCCAACAGAGTAAGGCCTTAATACTTTATCAGCAACTCTTGGATTTCCATGACCCTATGGAGGAAGCATATGTAGATGTTGATATTGAACGTCTAAGGTATATTAAGGAAAATGCGGTATTTCCGAACAAGGACCAAAAATACCTGGAGGTTTTGCAAAATACCGCCGAATCTATAAAAAACAACAAGAACTCGGCTTTATACTTATATGAAATTGCCATGTTATACCGCGAATGGGGCAACAGTTATCAACCTAACATCAAGGACGAATACAGATGGAAGCAGAAAGAGGCTGTGACCGTGTGTGAATCTGTAATAGATCTTTTTCCAAATAGCAGGGGCGCTGAAAAATGTAAAGCACTAAAATCGGAGATTTTATCCAAAGACCTTCAATTGACTTCGGAACAACATATACCGGTAAACCAACCGTCACGTTTACTCTTGGAATACAAAAATCTCCATACACTTCAATTATCGGCCCGAAAGATTTCCCAAAAGGAGATGAAGCAGCTCAACTCCCTTTATCCCGAGGAAAAAATATTGGCCTTTATTAAAAAACTCACAGAAGTTAAGCGCTGGGATGCCGAGCTAATTAACGAAAATGATTATCAATCCCACAAAATTGAAATCTTATTGCCCGAACTAAGCAACGGTTCCTACATTATATTGGCCACCCCTCTTTCCGATTCCGGCAGCACCTTTGCCTTTAGCCCTATCCAAGTTGCCAATTTGGCATTGGTGGAAGGACAAACCAGTACCGACCATAACTTTCAAGTAATTGACCGTAACAACGGAAAACCTATATCCGGGGCTACCCTAAAGTTCTCCTATCAACGGAACTACGAAAGACCCATCATGACCAAGACCTTGATTTCCGACGAGAAAGGGATGGTAAACCTTCCTTTATCCAGCGAGAGCTGGAACAATGTAGATATCCTGATCAGCACTAAACATGAAGAGGCCTTTTTTGAAGATTTTTATGTTAATGCCCAATATGACCAAGGGGAGAAAGACGACCTCTATTCCTGTTTTTTGTTTACGGACCGTAGCATTTACAGGCCTGGACAACCCCTTTATTTTAAAGGATTGGCGATGGTGCAAAAGAACGATAAATCCTCCGTACTTACCAAAACTAAAATT
The DNA here is from genome assembly GCA_040216555.1 of Arenibacter sp. Lineage (GTDB taxonomy): Bacteria > Bacteroidota > Bacteroidia > Flavobacteriales > Flavobacteriaceae > Arenibacter. Next base: position 222,238 of record JAVJOW010000009.1, on the reverse strand, counting down.
ACTGTAAGCCTTATGGATGTTAATCATCAAGAAGTTGCCCAACAGGAATTTAGAACCAATGATTATGGCTCCTTTTCAGGTACATTTATTTTACCCAATAATGGGCTTACCGGGAATTATTATTTGAAATTGGATTCCGAGGAAGTTGAAATTAGTGGGAATAGTTATTTCTCAGTAGAAGAATATAAGCGTCCCAAATTTGAAACCTTATTGGAATCCATTACAGAGACGTATAGGGTAAACGATACTATCTCTGTTCAAGGAAAGGCCAATGCCTATGCTGGAAGCCTTATTACAGATGCTAAAGTAAGCTATACTGTTAGACGAGTAGTGTATTACCCTAAATGGTATTATTGGCACCTGCCTTATTTTGATGGCACCCCTCAAGAAATTGCCCATGGCGAAACGGTTACCGATGCCAACGGCAAATACGAGATTAACTTCAAGGCTATACCAGATATAAGTATCGCCAAGGAAAATATGCCCACCTTCAACTATGAGGTTACAGCAGATGTCACGGACCTCAATGGTGAAACCCACAGTGCAACTACCATGGTCAATGTAGGCTATCATACACTTACGGCAGATATCCAAATTGAAGACCCTTTGAACAAGGACGGCAAAAGCCCTAAGTTATCCATCTCCACTTTCAACCTTAACGGTGAGTTTATTGCGGCACAGGGAAGCCTCAAAATGTATAAATTAAAGGCGCCGAGCAATGTCCTTAGACCAATAACTTGGGCTGCTCCGGATTATGATGGCTTTGGAGAAACCAAATTCAAGGAACTTTTTCCACATGATGCCTTTGGCAAGGAAGACAATCCGGCCTTTTGGAAAAAAGGGGAATTGGTATGGGAATCTAGCTTTGACACTGGGAAATCCAAGGAAATTGACTTGGGCAATGTAAAAAAGTGGTTGTCCGGAAAATATGTTATTGAATTGGAGACAAAGGATAAATTCGGTCAACTGGTAAAGGACATTGCACAAACTACTTTTTACAGTGATAAGGACAAGATGCTGGCAGATAATCAGCTTTTTCAAATAAAGACCGACAAAAACTCCTATGCTATTGGAGACAAAGTGAAAGTCACTTTGCGCAGCGCCGCGGAAAACCTTACCATATCTTTATTTATTGAAAAGGATCGGAAAATTGTGGCAACACACCTAATTGAATTGCGCAATAACTCAAAGACCATCGAAATTCCTGTGAGTGCGGAAGACCAAGGAGGATTTGCCATAAATTATAGCTTCTCGGCATACAATTCCTTTCAATCTGGCAGCCTTGCCATTACTGTCCCCTATCCCAGTGCCGACCTAAAAATTGAAACAATTACTTTCCGGGATAAGCTTCAGCCCGGAAAAGAAGAAACATGGTCCTTTAATATTAAAGGTCCCAAAGGTGATAAGGTAACAGCTGAACTATTGGCCAGTATGTATGATGCTTCATTGGATGCCTTTAAAGGACATCATTGGAATTTTTCCCCGAATTACAGGGGGCAATATTACTCGAACAGAAATTTGAATGCCTATAAAAGTTACGGTATCAACTCATTTAACACCTATCTAAATTTTGGAGACAGGTTTACTTATACCCCTCAATATTATGACTCCTTTGATTGGTTCGGTCTACATTTTGGATATGGCTATGCCATGCGCGATAGAATGATGATTAAAGGTAGTGCACCAGGTATACAAAGGGAGGAATTAGCTGACAGCGAAGCCTTGGAAGAAACAGTTATTACCGGCAGTGCTGTACCAGCCCCAGAAAACAATGGGAACAACAACGCAGTTGCCCCTAAAGGGAATGATGGCAAAAGTGGCTTTGACGACATCCAAATCAGAAAAAACCTTCAGGAAACTGCCTTTTTCTTTCCCCAGCTCCTAACCGATAAAGACGGAAATATTTCCTTTAGCTTCACTACCCCAGAGGCTTTGACCAAATGGAAACTACAGCTACTGGCACATACCAAGACCATGGAAAGTACCACTTCCACCATGCAAACCGTTACACAAAAGGAATTGATGGTTACCCCAAATGCACCCCGTTTTTTGCGCGAGGGAGATAAAATAGTGATCAGCACCAAAATCGCGAACCTAACCAACAAATTGCTCAACGGCAATGCCAGGCTGGAATTAGTGGATGCCTTCAGCGGAAGGGATATAACCCAAGAGCTATTGATCAGTGATCCAACTTCCGGAACTCTTATGTCCGAAAATAGTTTTACGGTTGATGCCATGGGAAACACCCAGGTATCATGGAACTTAAAAATTCCTGAAGGTATTGGAGCTGTGCAGTACAAGGTAATGGCCAAGGCGGGTGATTTTAGTGATGGGGAAAAAAATATACTTCCGGTGCTTACAAACCGAATGTTGGTTACCGAAACCCTACCAATGTGGGTGCGCGGCAATGAAACCAAGACCTTTACCTTGGATAAATTAAAGAACACTACCTCAACCACCCTGAAGCATCATCAACTTAGCCTGGAGATAACTTCCAATCCGGCATGGTATGCCGTTCAATCACTGCCTTACTTAATGGAATATCCCTATGACTGTAACGAGCAAATATTTTCGAGATATTACGCCAACACTTTGGGAGGATATATTGCCAATTCGAATCCTAGAATACAACAGGTATTCGACCAATGGGCCAACTCAGATGCTTTGCTGAGCAATCTTGAGAAAAATGAAGAATTAAAATCAATTTTAATTCAGGAAACACCATGGTTGCGGGATGCCCAATCCGAAACCGAACAAAAGAAACGTATAGCACTGCTCTTCGATCTCAACAAATTGAAAAATGATCAAGACAACACCTTTAATAAACTGGTTCAGAACCAAATGTCGTCCGGGGCTTGGGCATGGTTCAAGGGAGGCCCTGAAAACCGATTTATTACCCAACATATTGTTACCGGACTAGGACACCTTAAGAAATTAACATCGTCCAGTGGAAGTGAGGAAAAATCGGGGATTGGAAAGAGCGTTAATACCAAGGAACAGCAGGTAATAAAAAATGCCGTTGCCTATTTGGACGATGAGTTTGTGAAGGAATACGAGCAAATGAAAAAATACGCCACGGACCTTAACGATGACCATTTGAGCCATACCCAAATACATTATTTGTACATGCGCAGTTATTATCCAGAAATAAAGGTTTCCAAAAAAGTAGCTGAAATAATGGATTACTACAAAATCCAAGCACAAAAATATTGGGTAAAAAGGGATCTGTATTCAAAAGGACTTCTTTCCCTAATTCTCTTTAGAAACGGAAGTACAGCTACCGCCAATAAAATAATTAAGTCCTTGGAGGAAAATAGTATTTTGAGTGATGAGTTGGGTATGTATTGGAAAGAAAACAACAATTCCTGGTATTGGTACCAGGCACCAATTGAGACCCAATCCATGTTAATAGAAGCCTTCTCCGAAATTAAGGATGACGATAAGTTAGTAGATAACCTAAAAATATGGTTGCTGAAAAACAAACAGACCAATCAATGGAAAACCACCAAAGCTACCACAGATGCAGTATATGCGCTACTTTTAGAGGGAAGTGAATGGTTGTCCGTAGCCGAAGCTGTTGATGTATGGGTCGGAGGTGAAAAAATTGAACCCTCCAAACTCGAAAATGTTCAAGTGGAAGCAGGAACAGGATATTACAAAACCACTTGGAACAAAAACGAAATAAGTCCAAAAATGGCAGAGGTTCAGCTTAACAAAAAAGGGGATGGTATGGCTTGGGGCGCTTTGTACTGGCAATATTTTGAAGATTTGGACAAAATAACCCCTGCCGATACACCTTTGAAATTAAAAAAGAAAGTCTTCTTAAAAAAGAACACGGATACCGGTGAAGTATTGTCCGAAATTAATGGCAAAACACCTTTGCATGTTGGGGATCTGGTTCGTATAAGAATTGAATTAAGGGCAGATAGGCAAATGGAATATGTGCATATGAAGGATATGAGGGCAGCGGGGATGGAACCCATCAATGTGCTGTCCAGCTATAAATGGCAAGATGGTCTAGGATATTATGAAAGCACAAAAGATGCCAGTACCAATTTCTTTTTCGACTACCTGCCCAAGGGGATATATGTCTTTGAATACGACCTACGGGTCAACAATGCCGGGGATTTCAGCAACGGAATTTCCACCATTCAGAGTATGTACGCCCCGGAATTTAGTAGTCATAGCGAAGGAGTGAGAATCCTTATCGAATGACAAAAAAATAAAATATTGTTAAAAAGGTATTGCTTTTTTTCATAAATTCATAAATAACTAACGTAAATTCAACGAATTATGAACTCTACCTTTTTTATCGCGTTACGCTTTGTTTTTGGAATTTTTCTTATCGTCTTCGGGACGAATAAATTCTTACATTTTATGCCGGCAGGGCAAATGTCCGAAGCGGCCATGAACTATTTTTCAGCCTTAATGAGCACCAACACCCTTTATGTGGTAGCCATAGTGGAAATTCTTTCGGGACTTTCCTTATTGACGAACAAATTTGGAGCCTTAATGATGATCATACTGATGACCGTCTCTATTAATGCATTATTGTTCAATGCATTTTTGGAACCAGGTTCCATTGGCCTAACTTTGGTATTGCTTATTCTTAATATAGTAATGCTGTACGCCTACAAAGAAAGATATAAAGATATCTTGAGACCATAATCCTTAATAAATATATCATAGAAAATAAGAAGCGGGACCTAAAATGGGTCCCGCTTCTTATTTATAATATTTTAGCCCTATAACAAATACACTTGCCATGGGTATTACTTTCTACTTTTAGGGGGATATTTTTCAAGAGTTTTGGTCACCAACGCCTGTATTTTATACTCCCTTTCACTTGGAGAACTGTTTTCCCTTAGACTACTTACGGCTATTGCCTGCCAAAAAAGCTCATCCTTCTGACTGTCCACAAAATCGAACTGAATCTCCCGTTCCACATTTGCTGCTCCCACAGGAATACCAATTGTCATTCCGCCACCAACGTTTCTCCCTGTACCTCCTATACCTACCCCTACTGTATTATTTCTAGGGGCCTGAAAAGAATCGCTTAAAATATTTATTAAAAATTCAGGCTCTTCGGATAACAAAAAGCCTTTACCCCGCATAGTGGAATCAATGGCCCTTAATAATCGCCGGGTATCCAATTCGCTTAAACCGGTATCCATGTCCGAAAAGTAATTGTAGGTGGTATATTTAGAATAATCAGTGTCCCTATCATAGTCATAATTTACACGAATGGTACTACAGGAAGCTAAAAAGAGTAAGAGCAAGAATGGGATTATACTTTTCATTATTCCAATTTTTATAAGAGCCTGTTTAAGAAATTGTGATTGGAATTTCCTAAATAGACTCTAAAATAGTGAAAATTATTATTGCCGTTTTTTATGAGGGTAAGTATTCGTTAAAACGCAGGGCATTATGACCAATAAAAATGGGCATATGTATATTTTTAGACTATTTATTTAACATGGTCCACAATCTGTCCTTAAGTTCCACCAGTCCAATCTGGGCCACGGAGGATATGAACATATAAGGTATATCCTTGAAATCTTTGTCCAGTTCAATTCTCATTTCCGCAATAAGTTCCTCGTCCAACATATCGGTTTTGGAGATGGCTATCAATCGGTCCTTGTCCAATAGTTCAGGGTTATATCTGCGCAGCTCATCCAACAGAATTTCATACTCCTTGGAAATGTCCTTGCTGTCCGCAGGAATCAGGAACAGCAAAGTGGAATTGCGCTCTATATGCCTTAAAAAATAATGTCCAAGTCCCTTTCCTTCGGCCGCCCCTTCTATAATACCGGGAATATCCGCAATAACAAAACTTTTAAAATCCCTGTATTCCACAATCCCCAAATTGGGTTTTAGGGTCGTAAATTCATAATCCGCTATCTTGGGCTGTGCAGAAGTAAGCACGGAAAGAAGTGTAGATTTACCAGCATTTGGAAAACCTACCAGGCCTACGTCGGCCAACACTTTCAACTCCATTATAAGGTCCAATTCCTGGCCACTTATACCAGGTTGGGCGTATCTTGGCGTCTGGTTGGTAGCTGTTCTAAAATGCCAGTTACCACGACCTCCCATACCACCTTCCAAAAGAATTTTTTCCTCCTGATCCTCGGTAATTTCCATTAAAACTTCCAAAGTTTCAGCGTCTTTAATAACGGTCCCCAAGGGCACCTCCAAATACACATCCTGTCCGTCTGCACCACTACTGCGGTTCTTACTGCCATGCTCCCCATGACCGGCCCTAAAAGTTCTGGTAAACTTAAAGCCCAGAAGGGTCCATAAATTTTTGTTGCCACGGACAATTATGTGTCCACCGCGACCCCCATCACCACCATCTGGCCCACCTTTTGTTATAAACTTTTCCCTATGCAAGTGCACTGAACCTTTTCCTCCGCTACCGGATTCCAAGTGCACTTTTACATAATCCACAAAATTTCCTTCCGTCATTTTTTTAGTTTATTGTTCCAAGTTCTATCAAAGTAGGACCACAAAATTCTTATAGTTCAACTTATAGACCAAGAAATCATGAGTGGCCAATTATAAGAACCCCTGAGGCATATTTAAAGTTAATTCCTCTTAACTAGGAGCATTTATTGCAGTACGCCACAATCTTAGACTGCCTGTAACTCCTCTATTACTTTTGCCAAGCGGCTCGTAATATCTTCTATAGAACCTATTCCGTTAACACTATGAAATTTCCCTTGATCATCATAGTAATCCTTTAAGGGAGCTGTTTTTTCATTGTATTCATCAAAACGGTTACGAATCATATTTTCGTCCTGGTCGTCGCTTCTACCGCTAACTTTACCACGTTCCAATAATCTTTGTATCAAGACTTCATCATTGGCTTCTAGGGCTATGGTAGCATCAATCCTCATCTCCTTGCTTATCAAAAAATCATCCAATGCCTTGGCCTGTGCCGTTGTTCTTGGGAAACCATCAAAGATAAATCCGCTGGCATCCGGGTTTTTCTCCACTTCATCCTGCAACATTTTAATGGTAACCTCATCCGGCACCAATTCTCCTTTGTCTATATATGACTTAGCCAATGTTCCCAGTTCGGTACCATTCTTAATATTATAACGAAAGACATCTCCGGTCGAAATATGCTTTAAATTATATTTTTCCTTTAAAAATGAAGCCTGCGTGCCCTTTCCTGCACCAGGTTTTCCAAACAAAACTAGGTTTATCATGTGCTTTTGGTTTAGTTGATATACTGCTCTTAAATTTCTTCCCAATTCATTATAATCCAATCCATAACCTACTATAAACTTATCTTCGATTTTTATACCAAAATAGTCTATATCATACTCTCCGTTATACACTTCGGATTTGTAAAACAAGGTTGCGACTTTAAATTCCTTTACCTTGGTATTGGAGAATAGGTCGATTAATTTTTTAACGGTCCTACCTGTATCAATAATATCTTCTAGGATAATTACACTTCTGCCCTCAATATTTTCCGGAACATCCAATAGCGTTTCCACAATTCCCGTAGAAGTAAGTCCCTGATAGGAGCTTAAACGCACAAAGGAAACCTCACAAGGGTATGGATAGGCTTTAAGAAAATCGGAAACGAACATAAATGCGCCGTTAAGGACACCCACAAAAATGGGGGTTTCCTTCTTGTAATCCACAGCGACCTGGTCCGCAATCTTTTTTATCGCGGCCATAATCTCGCCTTCACTTATAAAAGGCTTAAAATATTTGTCGTGTAGCTTAATCAAGACTAATGTTTTTATAATAAATTCAAGATGCCAAATATAGCACTTTGATTTCTCTTTTTTAAAGGTCCAGGCCTAGTTTCTAAGATTTAGCTGTATTTTTGTTCCTAATATACAATCTACTTTAATACTAGCGAATCATTTCCAATGAACTATTTTTCTTCTGAATTTAAATTAGGAATACTAGGAGGCGGTCAATTAGGTAAAATGCTTTTGTACGAAACAAGAAAATTTGATATCCATACCAAAGTATTGGACCCGTCTGACGAAGCTCCTTGCAAAATAGCCTGCAATGAATTTTTTAAGGGCGATTTAATGAATTTCGATGCGGTTTACGCCCTTGGAAAAAAGGTAGATGTCCTTACCATAGAAATCGAAAACGTAAACCTGGATGCCCTGGAAAAATTGGAGGACGAAGGTTTGAAGGTATTTCCGCCCACCCGTGCACTGCGCATTATACAGAACAAGGCTAAACAAAAATTGTTTTATGTAGACAATAATATCCCCACTGCAGATTTTCAGCGTTTCGCCTATAAAAGCGAAATAGAAGACAGTGTTGCCAACGGAGGTCTAAAATTTCCTTTTATCTGGAAAGCCACACAATTTGGATATGACGGCCAAGGGGTTAAGGTAGTTCGTAAATTGGAAGATCTGAACGGTTTGCCTGCTGGGGAATGCATTACCGAAGAAATGATAAATTTTAAGAATGAACTCGCGGTAATCGTAGCTCGTAGTGCCAGTGGGGAAGTAAGAACCTACCCCGTAGTGGAAATGGAATTCCACCCCGAAGCCAATCAGGTGGAATATGTTATCTGTCCCGCGCGGATAGACACCAAAGTGGCCGAAAAAGCCCAGGAAATTGCACTACAAATCTCCAGTAAAATTAAACATGTTGGGCTTTTGGCCGTGGAAATGTTCCAGACCCAGAACGATAAAATTCTGGTGAATGAGGTGGCACCAAGACCCCATAACAGTGGCCATTATAGTATTGAAGCAAGTTATACCAACCAATTTGAACAACACATCCGCGCCATTCTGGACCTTCCTTTGGGAAATACAGGTAGCAAAGTAGCTGGTATAATGGTGAATTTAGTTGGTGAAGAAGGCCAAACTGGAAATGTGGTCTATAAAAATATGGAGGAAATTTTAAGCCTGGACGGTGTTACGCCCCATATTTACGGAAAAAAACAGACCCGACCATTCAGAAAAATGGGCCATGTCACCATTGTAAACAACGACATTAAGGAGGCGAGAAAAATAGCCGAACAAGTCAAGAATACTATAAAAGTGATTAGCGAATAAAAATTTTCAATGATATGAGTAAAGTAGCCGTAGTTATGGGAAGCACCAGTGACCTCCCTGTTATGCAAGAAGCCATTGATATATTAAAAGGTTTTGATATTGAGGTAGATGTAGATATTGTCTCTGCCCACCGTACCCCGGAAAAATTGTTCGATTTTAGCAAGAATGCCCATAAAAACGGATATTCCGTAATCATTGCTGGTGCAGGCGGTGCAGCGCATTTACCTGGAATGGTGGCATCCATGTCCCCCCTGCCCGTAATAGGTGTTCCCGTAAAAAGCAGCAATTCCATTGATGGGTGGGACTCTATCCTGTCCATTCTCCAAATGCCGGGAGGTGTTCCCGTTGCGACAGTAGCACTTAATGGCGCAAAAAATGCCGGAATTTTAGCGGCCCAGATCATTGGAAGCTCGGACAAATGTGTGCTGGACAAGATCATTTTTTACAAAGAAGGCCTAAAGCAAAAGGTAATTGACGGAGCAGAGGAAATGAAAAAAGTGAACAGCGGACAGTGAACAGAAATCAGTAGGCAGTAATCAGTGGGCAGTAGCAGTTGACAGGTTGAATGATGAAAGTTAGTATATTATGGCAAAAAGAGGCGTTACCAATTACAACATCCAATGGTTCCATAATAATCTTGATTACAGGTCCCCAATATATTTTGAACTGGAATTGCCCGGTATGCTAGTACGTAAAAAGGAAAACAATAACTATTTTTGATAATGAAATTTGCCCTAAAACGGTCAATGCTATATAGGCATGGACAAACCTTGAACCTTGAACCTTGAACCTTGAACAAAAATAGTCCTGCCTGCCTTGAAACCAAATATCGAATTAAAAAAATATAATACCCCTATATGAATCCATTATTGACCCCATTTGATACAGCACCATTCTCCAAAATAAAAAATGAACATTTTAAACCCGCATTTTTGCAGGCCATTGAGGATGCCAGAATAGAAATCGATGCTATTGCAAACTCTAAAGAGGTTCCTACTTTTGAAAATACCATAGCTGCCTTGGATTTTGCCGGACAACAATTGGATAGGGTATCCAGCGTCTTTTTTAATTTGAATTCTGCAGAGACCAATCCAGAAATTCAGAAAATAGCCCAGGAGGTATCTCCCCTCTTGTCGGAATTCAGCAATGACATTACCCTGAACGAGGATTTATTTAAGCGGGTCAAAACGGTATACGACCAAAGGAAGGATCTGAAATTGACCCCTGAAGAACAGACCCTTTTGGATAAAAAATACAAAAGTTTTAGTAGGAACGGCGCCAATTTATCCGCCGATAAAAAGAAGCGCCTACGGGAAATAGATGCCGAACTATCCAAACTTAAACTTCAATTCGGAGAAAATGTCTTGGCCGAGACCAACAAGTACGAAATGCACCTTACCAAGGAAGAAGATTTGGACGGTCTTCCTGAAGGGGAGAAAGAGGCAGCTGCACAATTGGCAAAATCAAAGCACAAGGAGGGTTGGCTGATTACCTTGGATTACCCTAGCTATATTCCTTTTATGAAATATTCCAGTAATAGAAAATTACGGAAGGAACTTTCCATCGCATTTGGCAGCAAAGGCTTTCATAATGATGAATTGGACAATCAGAAGAATATAATACGCATTGCCAACCTCCGTCATGAAAGGGCCAATCTACTGGGCTATAAAACACATGCCCACTACGTATTGGAAGAGCGCATGGCAGAAACCCCGGAAAAGGTCCACCAATTTCTTCAGGAATTACTGGAAAAAGCAAAACCGGCAGCGGAGAGGGAATTTGCCGAGTTGGAAAATTTTGCAAAGCAATTGGAAAAAATAGACCGATTGGAAAAATGGGATGGAGCCTATTATTCTGAAAAATTGAAACAAAAACTTTTCGATCTGGACGATGAAAAGCTAAAACCTTATTTTAAACTGGAAAATGTAATTGCCGGAGTATTTAAAGTAGCCACAAAATTGTTCGGCCTGCAATTTGAAGAAGTTTTTGATATTGACAAATATCATCCGGATGTAAAGACGTATCGCATTTACGACAAGGACAAAAATCTAGTATCCCTATTCTATGCTGATTTTCACCCTAGACCCGGAAAACGCGGGGGAGCTTGGATGACATCCTTTAAAGCCCAATACGTACAAAGCGGAATTAACGTGCGTCCACATATTTCCAATGTCTGCAATTTCACCAAACCCACTGCCAGCAAACCCTCCTTACTTACTTTTAACGAGGTTACCACCTTGTTTCATGAGTTTGGCCACGGATTGCACGGCATGTTGGCAGATACAGTTTATCCCGGCCTGTCCGGCACTTCTGTATATTGGGATTTTGTGGAACTGCCCAGCCAAATAATGGAAAACTGGTGCTATGAAAAAGAAGCTTTGGAATTATTCGCCACACATTACCAAACAGGTGAAGCAATACCAATGGAATTGGTACAAAAAATAAAAGATTCGGCCACCTTCCAAGAGGGAATGGCTACCTTGAGACAAATTAGTTTTGGACTGTTGGACATGTCCTGGCATGGCACGGATCCATCCGGCATCAACAACGTAAAGGAACAGGAAGTAAAGGCTTTTGAACAAACAGATTTATACCCAGAATGTCCCGAAACCTGTATGAGCACTTCATTTTCCCATATTTTTCAAGGCGGATATTCTTCTGGTTATTACAGCTACAAATGGGCAGAAGTATTGGACGCTGATGCCTTTGCCTTTTTTAAGGAGCAAGGTATTTTTAACCAAGAAGTGGCCACAAAATTTAAGGACAATGTATTGTCTAAAGGCGGAACTGAAAAGCCCATGGAATTGTACAAACGTTTTAGAGGGAGCGAACCTAAGATAGAGGCTTTGTTAAAAAGGGCAGGTTTATTGTCCGAGACCGTGAATTAAGTAAATTGACAGTATTCACGGGGCAATTGTAAGTTCAAGGATTAAGATTGATGGGTAATCGTCTATGATATAGGCCGACCACTTAAAAGTGGAAAACAACGAAAACAAATCGTCCCTAGGAATGGGACTTCCCTCTCAATAAGTATTTGGAACCCCGGATATGGTCTTAGGCCGAAATAATTTCTCTTGCCTTTTTCCAAAACAACCTATTCAGGTGACCTAATCTTATAATGGCACCTATCACATTCCCCTCTTGATAGGGGTTAGGGGTGTGTTCAGTTAACTGATAGAAGTAGTAAATAGGAAAAAGTATAATTCAAGGATTGACGTAGGCTTTAACTATATTCGGGCTGCTAAATACTAAATTCACTTTTTGGAACCTAAAACTTGTTACAATCCCGTATTATCCTGAATCCTAGGATTCATTTGTTTTAAATGGGCTATAAATGCGCACTTCTCCTTAGGGGAAATGATGACGCTCTCAAATTTATTGTAAAACACCTCCAACCTATCAAAGGAAGTGGCTGGTGCACTTATGGGATTTTTGGTGGCCTCAATTTTTGTAATGGAACTTATGGGAATGGAAAGATTCAGCAGAAATCCACATTTAACCCTTAAGACCCCATCATCAATCTCATAATAGGTAGCAATAAATATGTAACCAATAAAAAGTGCTGGTAACAACAAAAATATGGGACCTATACTGAACGGGTGTTTCAATAACTGGAAAATTGGAATCAGAAGTAAAAACAGGATTACAACTACCAGTATCCAACCTATTTTCGACTTATATCTTACCATAAGAACTATATTGCCCCGACCCATTTTTGGTATACCAAATATATCAGTTATAACCTGGTCTATGCCTTAGGTTCAATTGTTCGCCTTAAAAGCATCATATCCCCCTTCCAGGTTAATTACATGGGTAAAGCCCAAGGATTTTAATTTTTCCTGCGCCTTTGCACTGCGTCCACCCATCTTGCAATAGACGTATATGGTTTTATTTTTGTCCACTGTTTTAAATTTTTCCGAGAAATCAGCATCATACCAATTTATATTATCGGCATTCTCCAAGTGCCCGGCACTAAATTCTTCAGGAGTCCTGACATCTACCAAAATAGCGTTATCCAATAATTCCTGCTTAAAGTCGCCCATCGGCATTTTGTCCTTTTTTTCTTGGGAACAGCCCGTTTGCAATACTAGTACTACCAAAAAAAGAAATATTATTCTCATAACTTATTTGCTTTATCAAAAATAAGAATTCTTCTTCAGAAAAAAATCACTTATTTTTGAAACGACAAACAGGTATGACAAAACAAGAATTAAATCCGGACATTTGGGTCGATAATTATTCCGATTACCTATTCAACTATGCGGTAAGCCGGGTAAGCGATTCTGAAATTGCCAAAGATTTGGTACAGGAGACTTTTTTTGCGGGATTAAAATCTGCGAAAAATTTTAAAGGGGAGGCTGCTGAGCGCACTTGGCTGATCTCTATCCTAAAAAGAAAAGTAATCGATCATTATCGCAAAATAAATTCCAAAAAGGCGAAATCTATGGTCCGCATCACCCAAAACCAAAATAGCGAGGCCGATAGTAACTTTTTGGAGGAACAGGTTGCGGACCCGATGAGTCTATTGGAAAACAGCCAAATAGAAAACGAAGAATTGGGTATGGCCATTCAGGAATGTATAGCCAAGCTTCCAAAAAAACATGCTTTGGCATTTACCTTAAAGACCATAAACGGACTCAGTACCGAGGAGGTATGTAAGGAGCTAGATATCAATCCGTCTAATCTTTGGGTTATTCTCCATAGAGCAAGAACTGTTCTCATGGATTGCCTAAACAACAATTGGTTCAAGATATGAAAAGCTGTAAGGACGTTGAAATAATTTGTACTAAAGTTCAGTATAAGGAAGCCTCTTTCTTGGAGAAAATCAAGATCAAACTTCACGTATTGTTTTGTAAAACCTGTAAAACTTTTTCCAAAAAAAACACCGAACTCACTACTCTCTGCTCACAAGCCAACATTAAGACGCTACCAATCGAGGAGAAGGAAAAGATGAAAACGGAGTTAAAATCAAGGACTTAACAAGGCATCCAATACCAAAATACAAGCCCACCAAAATATTGGAATGGCCTCGACCCAAAAGGATGAAAAAAATTGGGATTGATTTCTTCTGGTAACCAACATTAACACTCCCAGAACTAGAAAGGCCAGACCCTTGCTCAACACCTCAAAATAAGTAAGGTAATCCTTCATAAAAGTCAAAAAGAAAAAAACAACCGCTCCAGCAGCTCCCAAAAACTTTGTTTTTGAGTAACCATATCTTTGGGGCAAAGTTCTTAGTTCCGGATCATCATAATCCAAATCCCTGATCTCGAAGGGCAACATTAGGATCAGGACCAATAGGAATCGTTGTGTCAACTCCACGGCAACATCCCAATCCAAAACCCTATCTGCCGCTACAATGGGCAAAATTACCGTTGTACCTGCCCACACCAAAGCCACTATAAAAATTTTGAGACCCCCCAAACTTCTAAGATTTTTTGCGTTGGGCAATAACGGAACAGCATATAAACTGGTGAGAACCGACAAAACTGCAAGGCCGATCCAAGCTTCAAAGGACACAAAAAAAGAATGGTACAGAGCAAAGGCCCCCGCAATAAAACTTACGACCTGAATATTCTTATGGTAAGTATTGGCCACTAAAAAATACTTCTTTGCCTCCACCCCATATTTCACAAAATTGTAACATGCAATTGTACCAAAAAATACCAGATACGAGATATGATTGTCCCTGGAGAGTTCAAAAAAAACGCAGGTAATTTCAATTAATGCAAACACTGATAATGCTACATGAATACTGGCATCCAAGTAAAAATGAAATAAGTAACTGCGCCAGTTCATAAATCAAAAATAGCCAAAGTGTTCATAACCTCTTATTTTAGTTAAAAACTTTGAAGGAGTTGGAGGTAAAAGCTGCAAAATAAACATAAATAATGAGTAATTTTGCTCACCTATATTTTAGATTAAAATTGCTTGAATTTATGAGGACAGACTTATTTGCCTTGCGCCATATCGGCATTAGAGAAGAAGACCTTCCACAGATGCTAAAAACCATCAATGTCAACTCTGTAGACCAGTTGATAAATGAAACCATTCCGGACGATATACGTATTGCTAAACCCTTGGCCTTGGAGACGCCTATGAGTGAGCACGAGTATTTGTCCCATATTCAAGTTTTATCCGAGAAGAATAAAGTTTTTAAGTCTTATATCGGTCTAGGTTATCACGAAAGTATAACCCCTTCCGTGATAAAAAGGAATATTTTGGAAAATGCGGGATGGTATACGGCCTACACCCCTTACCAAGCTGAAATTGCCCAAGGCCGCCTAGAGGCCTTATTGAATTTCCAGACCGTAATAGCGGAACTCACTGGAATGGAATTGGCCAATGCCTCCCTTTTGGACGAGAGTACTGCCGCCGCTGAAGCCATGACCATGCTCTTTGATGTGAGAAGTAGGGATCAAAAGAAAAACAACGTTTTAAAATTCTTTGTTTCGGAAGAGATATTGCCCCAAACATTGTCCCTGCTAAAAACAAGGTCGGCCCCACTGGAAATAGAACTGATTGTTGGCAATCATGAAAGCTTTGAATTTGGAGATGATTATTTTGGTGCCTTACTGCAATATCCAGGAAAGCATGGCCAAGTATTTGATTATGCCCCATTCGTGGCCAAAGCGGTTGAAAAAAATATAAAAGTTGCCGTTGCTGCCGATATCTTAAGTTTGGCATTATTGGCCCCTCCTGGTGAATTTGGAGCCGATGTGGTGGTTGGAACCACCCAACGATTTGGAATTCCCTTGGGCTACGGTGGACCCCATGCCGCCTTTTTTGCCACAAAAGAAGAGTACAAAAGAAGTATTCCAGGCAGAATAATCGGAGTTACAAAGGACACCGATGGCAAGCCTGCCTTAAGGATGGCGTTACAAACGAGGGAGCAGCACATTAAACGTGATAAAGCCACCTCCAACATCTGCACAGCTCAGGTCCTCTTGGCTGTAATGGCCGGAATGTACGCTGTTTATCACGGTCCAAAAGGATTACAATATATTGCAAATAAGGTTCATTCCACAGCGGTTACCCTTGCGGATAGTCTTGAAAAATTAGGGTTGTACCAAACCAACACTTCTTATTTTGACACCATAAGCATAAAGTCAGATTCCTCCAAAGTGAGGCCTATTGCTGAAAAACACGAGGTTAATTTCCTATACGTTGATTCTGAGACAATATCGATTGCCTTGAACGAAGCCACTTCCCTGAAAGATCTACAATTAATAGTAAATATTTTCGCTGAAGCCATAGGGAAAGAACCTATTGTAATCAATGGCCTTTTACCACAATCCCTTCTTGAAAACAAGCTTGTGCGTACTTCAACCTTTTTGGAGAATAGCGTATTCAATTCCTATCACTCAGAAACCGAATTGATGCGTTATATAAAAAAATTGGAACGAAAAGATTTGGCTTTGAACCACTCCATGATTTCCTTGGGCTCATGTACCATGAAATTGAACGCTGCCTCCGAAATGTTGCCATTGAGCATGGCGCGTTGGGGAAATATACATCCCTTTGTGCCTATTGACCAAGCGGAAGGCTATCAGATCATCCTTAAGGAATTGGAAAAAGATCTTAATATCATCACTGGATTTGCAGGAACGTCTTTACAACCAAATTCCGGGGCTCAAGGAGAATTTGCCGGCCTAATGGTCATAAGGGCATATCACGAATCCCGAGGGGAAGGTCATAGAAATATTTGTTTAATACCTGCCTCTGCACATGGCACCAACCCAGCCTCAGCAGTTATGGCCGGCATGAAGGTAGTAGTCACAAAAACCGACGATAACGGGAACATTGATGTGGCCGACCTCGCTGAAAAGGCCGAGTTGTACAAAGACAATCTATCAGCCTTAATGGTGACCTACCCATCTACCCATGGTGTTTTTGAATCTTCCATTAAGGAAATAACAAAACTGATCCATGACAATGGGGGGCAAGTATATATGGACGGGGCCAATATGAATGCACAGGTAGGACTGACCAATCCCGCTACCATTGGGGCCGATGTCTGCCATCTAAACCTACATAAAACATTCGCTATCCCCCACGGTGGTGGTGGCCCTGGAGTTGGGCCTATTTGCGTAGCGGAACAATTGGTACCATTTCTACCAGGAAACCCTGTGATTAAAACGGGTGGAGACAAGGCTATTACGGCCATATCGGCAGCACCTTGGGGAAGCTCGTTGGTCTGTTTAATTTCTTACGGATATATAAAAATGTTGGGGGAAAACGGCTTGACCCAGTCTACAAAGACCGCTATCCTGAATGCAAACTATATTAAAAATAAGCTGAGCGGAAAATTTGATGTGCTCTATACTGGAGAAAGAGGAAGGGCTGCCCATGAAATGATTATAGACTGTAGGCCTTTTAAAGAAAATGGAATAGAAGTTACGGATATCGCAAAAAGATTAATGGATTATGGATTTCACGCACCTACGGTTTCTTTCCCGGTTGCCGGAACCCTTATGATAGAGCCTACGGAGAGCGAAAGCTTGGCTGAATTGGACCGATTCTGTAGCGCTATGCTATCTATTCGTGAAGAAATTGATGCCGCATCCGTTGATGACAGCAACAATGCTCTGAAAAATGCACCCCACACCCTGGAAATGATTACTACTGACAAATGGGAATTTCCATACAGCAGACAACAGGCGGCCTTCCCATTGCCATATATATTGGAAAACAAGTTTTGGCCTAGCGTAAGACGCGTGGACGACACATATGGAGACCGTAATTTAATATGTACCTGCGCTCCTATCGAAGCGTATGTAGAGGCCTAAAAACTTCAACAAAATCAAGCCTTTTAAAGCCTTTCCTTCAATTGTGAAAGGCTTTTTTATTGGTAAATACAAAAGCGGAATTATCTTGAACATCATATCAAATCCAAAGGACATAAATTACCTCGGCCCAATTGGTTTATATTTATACTATTAAATTTGCAAATTATTATGAACATTGGCATTACTGGCACTGGTTCTTACCTACCATCTATCGTAACAAAGAATTTAGATTTTAAAAATCATGATTTTTTAAATGAGGATGGCACTCCCTTTAAGCATCCAAATGATGTGATCATTCAAAAATTCCAAGGCATTACCGGAATTAGAGAAAGGCGCTATGCAGAAGATAACTTAAACACCTCCAAACTGGCATTTTTTGCAGCCGAAAAGGCAATAGCTGATGCCAAAATTGACAAAGAGGAACTAGACTATATAATTTTTGCCCATAATTTTGGTGATGTATCCGTTGGCAAAAACCAAGGAGACACCTTACCAAGTTTGGCCACAAGGGTAAAACACCAATTACAAATCAAGAATCCCAAATGTGTTGCCTATGATCTCCTATTTGGTTGTCCAGGTTGGATAGAAGGAGTAATCCAGGCAAATGCATTTATCAAAAGTGGTATTGCCAAAAAATGTCTAGTAATTGGCGCAGAAACCCTGTCAAGGATTGTGGACAAGCATGATCGGGACTCCATGATCTATTCGGATGGTGCCGGGGCCACCATAGTTGAAGCTAGGGAAAATGCTGGCCAAATCCTTTCGCACAATAGCGCGACCTATGCCAATGAGGAAGCATTTTTTCTTTTCTTTGGCGAGTCCTATTCCAAAACAACACAAGACGACACGCGATACATAAAAATGCATGGCAGAAAAATATATGAATTTGCGGTAACCCATGTGCCCCAGGCCATGAAAGACTGTTTGGACAAAAGTGGAGTACCTATAACCGAAGTAAAAAAAATATTCATTCATCAGGCCAATGAAAAAATGGACGAGGCCATAGTAAAACGTTTTTACAATCTTTTCAATATGGAAATGCCCAATGGAATTATGCCCATGAGCATAGAAAAATTGGGAAATAGTTCCGTAGCTACCATACCCACCCTATTTGATAGGGTGAAAAATGGAAAAATGGAAAATCAATCGATAAAAAAGGGAGATGTGGTTATATTTGCCAGTGTTGGTGCAGGCATGAACATAAACGCCATTGTCTATAAGGTTTAATCCATAGACTACTTAACACTATTTCAAATATCTTTGCTTCTGGTTTTAAGGTCATTCCTTATTAAACCGCAATGAACATGTTAAACAACAAACCAGATCACCGCCGATGTACGAAAGAACCTTCCCGAACAAACGTTTTAAACATACCCTGGAATTTCTCCAAAAACACGTATCTACCGATCAATCCATTTTAGATCTTGGGGTCGAAAATCCCTTTTCCAAGATTATGAAGGAAAATGGATACCAAGTAGAGAATACAACAGGAGAGGATTTGGATCTGGATTTTTCGGCTGCCCTGACCACCAAGGCCGAAGTTGCCACTGCCTTTGAAATTTTTGAACATCTTTTGGCCCCGTTCAATATACTTAGTCAAATTAAAACCGATAAATTGGTGGCCAGTATCCCTCTAAGATTATGGTTTTCATCGGCCTACAAAAGCAAGACCGATCCGTGGGACAGGCATTATCACGAGTTTGAAGACTGGCAGTTCGACTGGTTACTGGAAAAGGCCGGATGGGAAATTAAGGATCGGGCAAAATGGACCAATCCCGTAAAAAAAATTGGGATAAGGCCACTGCTACGTAGTTTTACACCCAGATATTACATAGTTTATGCCGAAAGAAAAGACAGTTCCCAATAGAATCCCAACAAAAATTGAGGGCAAAATGTTCCTACCATTAAAACAAATAAATTTTTAGCGGTGAACTACTATATTATCATTCCTGCTCATAACGAAGGTCAATTCTTAATGGACACCCTACAATCCGTAGTTATACAAACCATGCCCCCAAAAAGAATTGTCGTGGTAAATGATAATTCATCGGATAATACCGAGCAAATAATAGACAGCTTCTCTGCAAAATACAATTTTATCTCAAAGATCAATGTACAATCATCCGCTACCCATTTACCCGGAAGCAAGGTGGTTAATGCCTTTAATAAAGGCTTGGAGCAATTGGATGACGACTACGACTTTATAGTGAAGTTAGATGCCGATATAATTCTTCCTGATTCCTATTTCGAAAAAGTAGCCAAGATATTTTCAACAGATGCAAAAATTGGAATAGCCGGTGGTTTTGCTTATGAAGAAGACAAAAACGGTGAATGGAAATTAAATCACCCTATGGACATAGACCATGTGCGCGGGGCCTTTAAGGCTTACAGCAAGAGATGTTTTAATTCCATTGGCGGACTTAAGACTGCCATGGGATGGGATACCGTGGACGAACTACTTGCCAAATACAACGGTTTTAATATCTATACCGATAGCAACCTGCATGTTAAACACTTACGCCCATTGGGAAATGCTTATAACAAAAAAGCCAAATTACTCCAAGGAAAGGCCATGTTCACTATGAGGTACGGGTTTCTGATTACTCTGATTGCTTCGGTAAAAATGGCCTTGAAACAAAAAAAGCCAAGAGCATTTTTAGATAATCTTCAAGGTTATCTTTTGGCTCGGAAAGAAAAAACAGATTTTCTTGTAAGCCCCGCGGAGGGTAAGTTTATTCGCCAGCTGCGATGGAGAAAAATAAAAGCCAAACTCTTCCAATAAGAAAAGTTTGGCTTTTTTATTTTTACGGCAAAATATTATTCTATTACCTCTTCAATAGGCTCTCCAGTAGTTCCTGAAGGTGCGTTCATTCCCATTAATGCCGCTATTGTTGGAGCTATGTCGGGAATTTCGGTTCTATTTACCGTACTTCCCTTCTTAATACCTTTACCATAAAATAGTAAGGGTGCATGCGTATCGTAGTTCCATGGCGACCCATGTGTTGAACCTGTGTCCCCGTAATTTCCACTTCCTGGATCGAATACGATCAACACATCCCCCGAACGCTTTTGATTAAAGCCGTTCTGAACGATATAAGGAATTCCGCTGGTATATTGGTTCTGCCACATCTGATTGGCGGTAAACACCTTATAAATACCATCATATTGAATTAACTCCAAAGCCAATTCTTCTTCAACATCATCTATGTCCAAATCCAAACTTTTGATTACCCTGTAATCCAAAAACAACTGATTATTGGAAGTCTTCTTAACAACATCCGTGGTTCCATAGGTATACTTCAAATATTCGTTAAGTCTGTCGTCCAATTTTTTTGATTCCACTACCCCCCCTGGAAGTTTCTGATCCCTTAAAAAAGCCGGAACATTAATAGCGGCATGATCTGCAGTTAGAAAAACGGTATATTCCCCAATTCCCACTTTTTTATCCAAGGTTTCAAAAAGCCGTTTTAAATCTTGGTCCAAACGCAGGTAGGTATCCTCAACTTCCTTGGAATTCACCCCCCATTTATGTCCCACATAATCCGTACTTGAGAAACTAATGGCCAAGAAGTCCGTAAAACTATCAGTTCCAAGTGACTCCTTATCCACAGCCTCCAAAGCAAAATCAGCGGTTAGGCTATTGCCATAAGGAGTACTTTTTAGGATACTATATTTGCCGTTATTGTCCCACAAGCCAACTAAATCGTGCGGAAATGTTGGGGTAGACTGACCTTCAAAGAGCCCTTCATAATTATTGTTATCAGAACCACTTTCTATATAGTTATTAATTTCTTTAAGGGTCGTCCAAGGTTTTTTATATTTATCCACACTTTTTTTTGCATTGAATTCAGTGACCCATTTAGGTAATTCATCCATATAATAAGAGCTGGTAATCCAATTGCCCTCAGCCCCACCATCAAACCAATAAGCAGCATTGGCCGCATGGCCTCCAGGCAGAACGGCACCTCTATCTTTAATTGCAACAGCAATTACTTTGCCGCGCATTTGGGTGTGCAACCTTACTTGGTCCGTAATGGTGGTAGTCTTAATCCTATGAGGGGACATTTTTCCGGCATCGGAAGACGTTCCGACCGAATTATAACCGGGATCTCCTGCGCAGTATACGCTTTTATCCGCATATTTATCATACCAATCATTCCCTATAATACCGTGAACAGATGGGGTTGTTCCCGTATACACAGAGGCATGTCCGGCACCAGTAACTGTTGGTGCATAATTAAAATGATTGTTCTTGCAATTAAAACCGTCATTAACCAATCGCTTAAATCCACCATCCCCATATTGATTCCAGAAACGGGTCAAATAATCGTACCTCATTTGATCTACCACAATCCCCACTACTAACTTAGGCGTAGTGGCAATATTCATATTTGTTACAATCTCGGCATTGGATATGGCCTCTACCCTATCTTTTTTGGATTTTCTTTGGCTATTTACTTTAACTGGATTAAATCCTATCAAAACCGCTAAAAGCAATAGCAGCAGACTCTTATTTTGCATTCTTCTTATTTTTAAAGAAACAAAAATATAGAAATAAAACCTTTAAATTTTAATTGGAAGTTAAATGATTCTTAATATTGTTATTTTTACATTCCTAAGCAATATTTTATATTGAATGAATTATATAGCATCAATAGGCAGCTATTTTATAATGATCAAGGAGGTTTTTAAAAAACCCACCAAATGGTCCATTATGAAAACCCTAATATTAAAGGAAATAGACGAGCTGGTTTATGGGTCTATGGGTATTATTATTTTTATATCCTTCTTTATCGGGGGTGTAGTTTCCATACAGACCGCATTGAACATTACCAATCCGCTTATACCGCGAAACCTTATTGGGTTTGCCACTAGACAATCGGTGATACTGGAATTTGCCCCAACCTTCACCTCAATAATTATGGCCGGTAAAGTGGGTTCCTATATCACATCCAGTATTGGCACCATGAGGGTAACGGAACAAATTGATGCCTTGGAAATCATGGGGGTAAATTCCTTAAACTATCTAGTTTTTCCAAAAATAATAGCGATGTTGTTTTATCCTTTTGTGATTGCGATAGCTATGTATGTGGGTATCTTTGGTGGATGGACAGCTGGTGTTTTTGGAGGATTTAGTTCCAGTGCGGACTTTGTTGAAGGCTTACAATTGGATTTTATTCCGTTTCACGTCACCTATTCCTTTATAAAATCGATAGTTTTTGCACTAATTATTGCTACCATACCGTCCTTTCACGGTTACTACATGAAAGGAGGAGCGTTGGAGGTTGGCAAGGCTAGTACCACCGCCTTTGTTTGGACAAGTGTTGTGATCATCATAGTAAATTATATCTTAACACAATTACTCTTGGGCTAATGATAGAAGTAGACAACATACATAAATCCTTCGGTGAAAGCCATGTTTTAAAAGGCATTAGTTCCAATTTTGAAAAAGGCAAGACCAACCTTATTATAGGACAAAGTGGATCAGGTAAAACGGTCTTTTTGAAATGTCTCTTGGGCCTCTTTACGCCTGATGAAGGCACCATTAGCTATGACGGAAAAATCTATTCCGAACTATCCGCAAGTGAACAACGTAACTTAAGACAGGAAATGGGCATGGTGTTTCAGGGTAGCGCCCTGTTCGATTCCATGACCGTACAGGGCAATGTTATGTTTCCCTTGGGCATGTTCACAAAACAATCGAAATCGGAAATGCAGGATCGGGTAGATTTTGTACTTAAACGTGTAAACCTAGTTGATGCCCATAATAAATTTCCTTCGGAAATATCGGGTGGAATGCAAAAGAGGGTTGCCATTGCCAGGGCTATTGTAATGAATCCAAAATACTTGTTTTGTGATGAACCCAATTCAGGATTGGATCCCAAAACAGCAATCCTAATAGACAATCTTATCCACGAAATTACCCAAGAATACGATATTACCACAGTAATCAATACGCATGACATGAATTCTGTTATGGAAATTGGAGAGAAGATAATTTTCCTTAAAAATGGCCTAAAGGAATGGGAAGGCAGTAATAAGGAAATTTTTAAAACGGATAACGAAGCCGTAACCGACTTTGTATATTCCTCCGAATTATTTAAAAAGGTGAGACAAATGTATATAGAGGAGCGGAATTAACTCTGTTCTTCCCTGACCTGTATCTTGGAATTCTTAAGCCTTAGGCGCAACCAATCCGTTAGTTTTTGGGAATCGGTTTTAATTTGCTTGTCAGGCACCCCCTTTTTCCACTTTACACTAAATACTGGGATGGTATCCAATGTATTAAAATCGGTAGTAATGGTATAGGAAAATCCTAAACTGGTCAAATTTTCATAATTGGTCTTGGCTTCCGCACTAATATCCTGAAAAGGAATCTGCTGTTCAACAATCTTGCTCATTTTACCAACCTCTTCCTTTAAAACCTGGATCTGCTGTTCCTTACTGAGCAATTCCGCCTTTTTGGATTCGTACAATTCGCTTACATATTTCATCTGATCCAATTCCAAATTTTTAGATCCCTGCACAATTTTCAATTCCACATTTCTCAGCTTATCAAAGGTGTTTTTTTGAGTATTCCAGGTAGCTACAACATTATCGGGAATAGTTTCGTTGCCCATAAACACCAGTTCAATAAAACCATTTTCACCGTGATTGTATTGAATATCGGTCAAATTCTCTAAATATCTACCCTCCCCAGGTAATTCATAAGGCACAATATTGCTAGCAACGAATTGATTGGCCTGCTTTCGAAACAAAGATTCCTGAAACACATCGTAAAAGGTAAATCCGGCCGGAATCATAACTAAAATAGCCACTGTAGAGGCCATTCTAGCGATAAACCTTCTACGCTGTGAATTGGCATAGCGCACCATAGGAAAACGCAATAGTTTTAGAACCAAAAAAGTGGCGAGAGCAATAAAAATAGTATTAATGGTGAAAAGGTACATGGCACCGGTAGCATAACCAAAATTACCAATGGCCAACCCAAAACCAACAGTACATAAGGGTGGCATCAATGCCGTAGCAATTGCCACTCCATAGATAACGCTGGCAATAGTCCCTTTTTTAGCCCTGGCAATTACCAATGCCAAACCTCCAAAAAAGGCAATAAGCACATCTCTGATGTCAGGAGCGGTCCTAGCCAGCAATTCCGATGATTCATCCCTCAAGGGGAATAAATAAAAGAATAAAAATGCGGTTATAACGCTTAAACCAACCATGACGGCAAAATTCTTCAATGAACGTCTCAAGGTATCTATGTCATTAATGGCCAAAGACAGCCCAATACCCAAAATAGGGCCCATTAAAGGAGAAATTAACATGGCGCCGATAACTACTGCAGTGGAATTGGCATTAAGACCAACAGATGCAATAAAAATAGAGCATATTAAAATCCAGGAGGTATGGCCCTTAAATGGAATATCAGCAATAATGGATTCTTTTGTAGCTTCTGGATCGGTATTTTTCCGAATGTCCAATAAATCGGCCATAAATACCTTAATACCATGTAAAAGACCCGTAAAATCCTTCTTAATGTCCTGCCCACTACCCTCAGGAAAATCCTGATTCTGGTCTTTATTCAAATTATCCTCCATAATTAAGCCAGCTGATCTCCAAATTTATCTTTAATTTTTGCAAGTACCTTTTTAATGTCCTGTTCCTTGGATTTGGGATATATGAGTAAAACCTCCTCCTTGTCTACCACAATATAGTCTTTTAATCCATCAATAACGATAATTTTTCCTTTTGGGGAACGAATCATATTCCCTTGGGAATCCTCAGCTAAAACTTGACAATTCACCAAAGCGTTGTCATTATCGTCCTTATCCAATTTATCGTACAATGAGCCCCAGGTACCAAGATCGTTCCAATCAAAAGTGGCCGGCAGGACAAAAATATTACTGGACGGTTCCAAAATAGCATAGTCTATGGAAACATTCTCTGCCTTAGGGTAATTTTCAATTATGAATGCCCTTTCCTCAGCGGTATTGTAGTATTTCAAACCACTTAAAAATAAATTGTATTGTTCCTGTTGATATTTTTTAAAAGCATCGACAATAGTTTTTACACTCCACATAAAAATACCGGCATTCCATAAAAAATTACCTTTTTTTATGAAATCCTTTGCCGTTTCATAATCAGGTTTTTCCCTAAACTGATTAACCTTCTTCAGTGGTTCCCGACTATTATTCTTTTCAAATTCTATATACCCAAAGCCGGTATTGGGAAAAGTAGGTTTTATACCCAAGGTACAGAGTACATTTTCCTTTTCACACTTATCGAAACAGGTTATAACGTCCTTGGCAAATGCTTCCTCATCTTCTATCCAATGATCACTGGGGGCAACTATCATAACAGCATCAGGGTTCTTCTTTTGTATTTTTAAGGCCGCATATAGTATACATGGAGCAGTATTGCGCATGGCCGGCTCCAACACTACTTGCTCTTGTTTGACCTCTGGCAATTGCTCCAAGACCAATTCGTTATATCTTTCATTGGTCAAGATCAATATATTTTCAACCGGCACAAACTTAGCCAGCCTTTTAAAAGTCTTCTGTATCAAGGTATCCCCTGTACCCAACATATCATGAAACTGCTTAGGAAAAGCAGTTGTACTTATTGGCCAAAATCTGGAACCAACTCCGCCTGCCATTAAAACTGCATAATAATTTTTATTCATAGTTCCCTATCTTAATCCTTTATCAATTCTACTTCGGCATTGGGCTGAAAAAGATATACCCTGCCAGTAGCTACTTCGATACATTCGTATCGCTTTACCCTTTTATTCTTTTTTTGAAATAATTTCCCATTATATATCCTGAAAACACTACCATGTGGCAATTCAAAAATATAGGATTTGTCAGTATCCTGAATATCAAATTGTTTTAGCGCCAAAGATAGGCCAGCGTCCGTATCGCTACTCGCTTTTGGATTTCTAAAATGTCTGGCCAACATGGGCAAAAGATTGGTTGGAAAAACTTCCGGCCTTAAAAACGGCAACATTAGATATTGAAATGTTCTTTTCCACTCCAATCCGTGTGGTTTTATTTTACGGCCATATTTTTCAAAAGCAACCAAATGCGCTATTTCATGAACCAAAGTGATCAAGAATCGATATTTATTTAAGGTAGCGTTCACGGTAATCTGATGGGATCCGTTGGGCATCCGCCTATAATCTCCATGACGTGTAACCCGTTGATTCACAATCTTAAGGTGTACCCCATTTTCCTTTATAAGCTCCAGACTTAAACTTACCGCCCTTTCAGGAAGATACTTTTCCAAAGTGTCCTGCATAGCAACAAAATTAGAAATTTTAAGATTCCATATAACCTTAAGTAGAAATTTTATCAAAAAACAATTAACGATACTAAAAAAAATTGTACCCCTAGAATATTTACACTTTTATTAACGATTAAAGACAACTTCTTTCCACTAACTTTGCATTCCCGTTGAACACAGCAAAAAACAAACTATTATTACAATTATGAACGAGTTAAGAACCACCAATAAGTTATTGCTTATTATAGTAATCCCCTTAGTGTTTTACTTACTAAAATTGCTTTCGTTCATCTTTATCCCCCTGATTTTCTCTATGTTCATAGCTTTATTGTTCCTGCCTATTATGCGATGGCTCAATAAAAAGAATGTGTCCAAACCTATAAGTATTTTTATTGTTATACTGATTTTCATTGGAGCCTTAAAAATAGGGGGAGAACTTATACAACTTACCAGCAAGGAAATACTATCTGCAGACAATGCTTTTTTTCAAAAAGCGGAGACCAAGTTGGAAGCCCTGTTATTAGGAATGGAAGATTACCTTGGAATACCCTATGCCAAAGAGGAAAACATCATAAATAATTTTATTCCCAAAGAAAGTATGATGAAGAACTTTGGGACGACCCTGGATTTTATTGGCAATACGGTCACCATGATATTAATGACGGTGTTTTTTGTTGTGCTTTGGTTGGCAGAATCAATAAACGTTCAGAAATTAATGAACAATACCATTCTAAAACAAAAGCACACCTCGGTTAAAACATTTGTAAAAGTTGAAAAAGACCTTATTACATTTATTAAGGTCAAATTTCTAGTAAGTCTTTTTACGGGAATCGGAATTGGATTGGCATGCGTGTTCTTTGACGTAAGTTTTCCAATTTTCTGGGGACTTTTCGCTTTTGCCATAAATTTTGTCCAAATGGTCGGCTCCATTATTTCCGTAGTGCTATTGGCGCTATTTGCATTTGTTGAATTGGAGCCCACAAGCACACTCTTGTTCTTTGTTCTTTCAATTACCGGAGTACAGGTTTTGTTCGGATCGATACTGGAACCCATATTTATGGGAAAATCTTTTTCCATTAACATCATTACGGTATTGGTAATGTTGATGTTATGGGGATATATTTGGGGGGTACCTGGATTGATCATGGCAATACCAATTACCGTTTTTATCAAGATTATTTTGGAACAATTCCCACAAACAAAAATAATAGCCAGTCTCATTTCAGGAAACCAACCTTTAAAACCTAAGCCCTAAAAGAAAGGTAGTTGGCTATAATTTAAGCAAAGAGATCAACTCTTCCATTTGCTCAAAGGTTTTGGTAACCTCTTTTTCAAAATCAGGATCTTCGTTCAACAGGGTATAACCATAAACATCAAATCCTCCAGAGGTGGCCGCCTTAGCTCCTTTAAAGGAATCCTCTATCACCAAGCATTCGCTTGGAGAATAACCCATGGATTCTGAAGCATACAAGTAAATGGCCGGATCGGGTTTCCATTTTCCAATATCATAACAACTGAAGATATTGTTTTTAAAAAACGAGGAGAGTCCGGCGGTTGCCAAATTCTTTTTAATTTTTTCCTGTGGCCCACTGGATGCAACACAAAATGGCACTGTTAATTTATTCAAGACTTGTTCAACACCCTCTACCGGTTTCAGATGGGTCGAAAACAGTTCGTAGGACCTTTGACGATATTCTTTTTCAAATCCCAAGGGCAATTGCTTTTGTATAATCGCCTCCACCTGTCTAATACTATCATTTAGAAAACCTCCTTTAAAATGTTGCATAGCATAGGAAATATCTATCCCAGCGCCTTGTTCATTGGCCATATCCACAAATACCTGATTGCCCAACAGCTCACTATCTACCAATACCCCATCACAGTCGAAAATAACACACTTGTATTCTTTCATTGGTTTATAAAATTAAGGCGTTGAGTTGGACACCTGTAGTAATTTTCCATTGTACAGTTTATGGCC
This sequence comes from Arenibacter sp., assembly GCA_040216555.1. Lineage (GTDB taxonomy): Bacteria > Bacteroidota > Bacteroidia > Flavobacteriales > Flavobacteriaceae > Arenibacter. The sequence continues at coordinate 193,145 of JAVJOW010000009.1, read as the reverse complement.
GCTAAGTGCAAAATCCTTGATATATGTAGCCATTTCCAAAGCGGTCGTAGGCGCCTTATAACCGGGAAAAGCTTCCTCCAACATTTCGGTCTGTACAGCCCCCAAGGCCAATACATTAAATGATGGTCCCGATTCCTTAAATTCCTCCGCCCACAATTCTGTCATGGTAATTACGGCACCTTTACTGGAACTATAGGCAGATAATCCAGCAAATTTCATACTCCCCTGAACACCCCCCATAGAACTAATGGTTACCACATGACCCGTTTTGGGCATTAAGGGAATAATTCTTTTAGTGATATTGGCTACCCCAAAAACATTCACCTTATAAACCTCTTCAAATGCTTCCATAGAAGTTTCCAAAAAAGGTTTGTTCAGCAATTTACCGGCATTGTTTATAAGGACATCAACCTGTTTCCAATTATTCTTTATGAACTCATCCATTTGGATGTAATCCAATTCATTGGCCAAATCAAACGAAAAGCTGGAAATATTCCTATGATTCAATGCTGCAATGGGGGCATTATTTCTAGATAAGGCCAACACTTGATGACCTTCATTGGCAAACAGCTTTGCCATTTGAAAGCCTATCCCCCTACTACTTCCAGTAATTACAATATTTGCCATTATTTATATTCTAACTCCCTCACAGGGGCATTAATAATATCTTCCAAAACCGGAAGGGTTTTATTTACCAATAAGGCCATATGGTCAAAATCCATTATGGAAACCTCATCGCCCACCTTGTGGTAATGATCGAAATTGGTAAAATCGAAGGTACAAAAGGTTTGGGAGGGAACCCCAAACTCTAAATGAAAGGGATAATTATCGGATCTTTTAAACAGATTGTATTCCTTTGCCGTTGGAAGAAATCCAACCAATTTTTCCCCGGCATAAGTGTTGCAAATATCCGCTAAATTGGATTCCTCATAGCCGGTAACATACATAAAATAATCCTTACCTACCAGAGGAACCCCCACCATTTCAAAATTTAGCATGGCATAGAGATCCAAATTCTGATCTTTCAGCTTTTTGGCCAAATGCTTCGAGCCCAAGAGACCCTTTTCCTCACCACTGAACAAGGCAAAAATTACGCTTCGCTTATTATTTCTATACTTACCAAAATAACGGGCAAACTCCAAGACCGCGGTAGTACCGGAGGCATTATCATTGGCTCCATTGGCAATACTATCATTGGCTATCGGATCAGCAGTACCTATATGGTCATAATGGGCACCGATTATAACGTACTCGTTCTTTAAATTTTCGTCCGAGCCTTCAATAAAGCCAACTAAATTGTATGCCGGTTTTTCAAAATTGGTCAAGGTATCCCTATAAGTCTTAAAGTAGGGACCAATCCCATTACTTTTAAAAATAGTTTCAATATATTCAGCTGCCATTTCTATTCCTTCGCTACCAGTTTCCCGGCCCTGTAGTTCATCCGACGCCAAATAGGAAATTATGCCCCCAACCCTTTTTTCTGTGGAAAAACCAGAAATTACCGAGGAAACTTCCGCACTACCCTGAGCTGCGGCGGTATTCATGGCAATTACACCAGAACCATTGGTCCCATTTGCCAGACCAACCGACTGATTTATTTTAGCGCTACCACAGCCAAAGGCTAAAGCTAATATGGCAAGACCAATAATATTTTTCATAAATTGATTTTTATTTGACATGTAATCGAGTTGTATTTTATTCAAAATTTATATCAAGGTCTAAATGAATCATGAATACCTTAGTTCAATTCATATAACCATCAAGAACTAGATAGGGCTTAAAGTTAAAAAAGCATCCTGAAAATCAGGATGCTTTTTATATAATTGTTTAACGTATTCGATTTAAGCCAACATGGTAACCGGATTCTCCAAATACGCCCTAAGTGTTTGCAAAAATTGAGCTCCAGTAGCTCCATCCACTGTTCGATGATCGCAGGCCAATGTTACCTTCATGGTATTACCAACCACGATCTGGCCATTCTTAACCACTGGTTTCTGGACAATGGCACCAACAGACAGTATAGCGGAATTGGGTTGGTTAATGATAGAAGTAAATTCAGAAATTCCGAACATACCCAGATTGGAAACGGTAAAGGTACTGCCCTCCATTTCCGCTGGACTTATTTTCTTATTCCTTGCCTTTCCGGCCAAATCCTTCACTGTTGCCCCTATTTGGGTAAGGGTCATTTGATCCGCAAATTTTAAAACAGGGACCAAAAGGCCTTCATCTACCGCAACGGCAACTCCGATATGCACATGGTGATTATATCTGGTAGTCTCATTGTTCCAAGATGTATTTACTTGTGGATGCTTTTTTAACGCCATAGCACAAGCCTTTACCACCATATCGTTAAAGGATACCTTGGTATCCGGCAAGCTATTGATCTGCTCTCTTGAAACCTTTGCATAATCCATATCGACCTCAATGGTCAAATAGTAATGTGGCGCGGAGAACTTTGATTCTCCCAAACGTTTGGCAATAACCTTACGCATTTGAGAATTCTTAACTTCCTCACTCCCCTCTTGCCCTACAGGCAAATTAATTGGAGCCGCAACAGCAGCTTGTGGGGAGGAAGCCTTATCCTGGGCAGGAAGTGCCTTCTCGGCAGCTTTCTGTTTAGGCTGATATTCCTCTATATCTTTCTTTATAATCCTTCCTTGATCACCACTCCCTTTAACATCCTCTAGATTAATTCCCTTATCCTGGGCAATTTTCTTGGCCAATGGCGATGCAAAAATTCGTTGACCATCATTGGCAGTAATAGGTGCAGCTTGCTGATCATTTTCGGAAGCGGTTTCAGCCTTCTTAGTTTCTTCAGGAGCGGTTTCTTCAGAAGTGAAACCTGATCCTGCACTCAATACAGCATCAACATCTGTTCCTTTAGGACCTATAACGGCAAGTACTGCATCTACCGGCGCGGTTTCACCTTCATTGATTCCCACGTACAATAGGGTACCCGAATAAAAGGATTCAAACTCCATTGTGGCCTTATCAGTCTCAATTTCTGCAAGGATATCCCCTTCTTCAACTTCGTCCCCAACTTTTTTCAGCCAAGTAGCCACGGTACCTTCTTCCATAGTATCACTAAGACGAGGCATCTTTACAATTTCTACCCCTTCAGGGATAGCACTTGAAGTCTTGGGTGTTTCTTTTTTTTCCTCCTTTTTTTCTTCCTTCTTGGATTCTACCGCTTCCGCTTGTTTTTCCTCTTTGGCCTCTGAAGATGCACTATTGATTAGACCGGAAACATCTTCTCCTTCTTCACCAATTATGGCCAATAATGAATCCACTGGAGCTGTATCCCCTTCTTTGATACCTATATATAATAAAGTTCCTTCATTGAAAGATTCAAACTCCATTGTAGCCTTGTCGGTTTCGATTTCTGCCAAAATATCACCTTCTTCAATCTTGTCTCCTACTTTTTTTAGCCACTTAGCAACGGTCCCCTCTTCCATGGTATCGCTAAGTCTTGGCATGTTTATTACTTCTGCCATTTACTTATATTTTATGTTTTACAAATGGATAGTCCTCTTGATCATATACCATATCATATAATTGATTTAGAGGTGGATAATCCGATTCCTCTGCAAATTTTTCACATTCAGAAACCAACTTTTTAACCCGAGTATCTATCTCCTTTATCTGGGCATCCGTGGCATATTTATTTTCCTTTATAGTAGCCAATACTTGAGATATTGGGTCGATCTTCTTGTACTCTTCAACCTCCTCCTTAGTCCTATAATGCTGTGCATCAGACATGGAGTGTCCTCTGTACCTATAGGTCTTCATTTCCAAAAAAGTAGGACCGCCTCCGGACCTGGCACGCTCAATAGCTTTGCTCATTTCCTTGGCAACAGTTACCGGGTCCATTCCATCTACCGGTCCACATGGCATTTCATATCCCAATCCAAGTTTCCAAATTTCCGTTGAATGCGAGGTTCTGGCTACCGATGTTCCCATGGCATAACCATTGTTTTCGCAAACAAAAACAACCGGCAATTGCCATAGCATTGCCAGGTTAAAGCTTTCATGCAGCGATCCTTGTCTTACTGCCCCATCTCCCATATAACAAAGGGTTACGGCATCCCTTTTAAAATACTTATCAGCAAAAGCCAATCCAGCTCCCAATGGAATCTGACCACCAACTATACCATGGCCTCCATAAAAACGGTGCTCTTTGGAAAAAATATGCATGGATCCACCCATTCCTTTGGAAGTTCCCGTAACTTTACCATAGAGTTCCGCCATAACCTTTCTGGGATCAACTCCCATACCTATTGGCTGAACGTGATTCCTATAAGCAGTAATCATTCTATCCTTGCTAAGGTCCATTGCATGCAATGCCCCTGCAAGAACAGCTTCCTGTCCATTGTAAAGATGTAAAAATCCACGAACTTTTTGTTGAATATAGACTGCAGCAAGTTTATCTTCAAACTTTCTCCAGAACAACATGTCCTCATACCATTTAAGGTAGACTTCTTTGGTTATTTTTTCCATTAATTGATAATTTATGTAGTAATTCGCTTTGATCAAAAACAAGTTTAAGACAAAAACGGAAAACAAAAATACATATATAAATCAATAGGAAAAAAATTTAAATCAAAAGCTTCGCATAAAGCGATTATATAAAACAAAATAAGGAATACTTGAGAATTATCTAAATCCTAAATACAGAATGTGTTAATTTATGGCACTAACCCAAGAATGTACTATTAAAGGCTAAAGGAAGAATATCGGAAACAGCGTTACATTTTAAGATCTCCCCCGTTTCACCGGACATAATAATGGATATAGGTCTCAGTTGTTTTATTTCATATTCTGAAATGGACTGCCTACAATTACCACAAGGGGCGGCAGGTTTATTGACTACAAAATTTTTGGAAGTGGCGCTTATGGCAATGGCCTTGATACCCATACCAGGATATTTTGCCGAAGCGTAAAATATGGCCACTCTTTCCGCGCACAAACCGGAAGGGTATGAGGCATTTTCCTGATTATTGCCAATTACAATTTCATCATTGTCCAATAATACCGCAGCCCCAACATTAAATTTTGAATAAGGGGAATAGGCATTTTTCCTAGCCTTTACTGCTTCATGCATTAAAATTTGATCCCCCTGATCCAGTTCATTCATAGAATCATAGACCAATAGATCGAACACCACCCTACGTAGTTTCATAGACAATTAGCATTAAATAATTTAGTAAAAATAAACAAAACCTGCTTGTGGGCAGGTTTTGTAGTTAAGCTATATATTTTTTTTGGTATTAATCATTCAAAAATTCTTCTCCCAAATTGAATGTCAGAGAAAATCTAAGTGTATTCTCCAAAGGGTTTCTGACTTGAGAAGTAGAGAACAAATAAGACAGGTCTACCTGAGCTGACTTAAACCTAAAACCAGCCCCCAAAGTGAAAAACTTTCTCGATCCCTTTAAATCGCTCTCATTAAAATATCCCGTTCTTAACATAAATGCATTCTGGTAGGTATATTCCGCACCGAGTGCCCATGTAAATTCTTTTAACTCCTCACTAAAGCCATCAGGTGCATCGCCAAATGACTTAAAAACCCCTTCAAAAAAGGTAGTTTGCTGATATTCGTCATTATCTGTTCCATCAATTACCCCGTCATCATTATAATCTTGTGGAGTAGGCACCAAAAGTTTATTAAATTCAGTGGTAAGCCCAAGCACATTATCCTGATCCAAAATAAAATCAAAACCAACTCCACCTTTCAAATTGGTAGGAAGAAAATTTTCTTGTCCAGCGTCATCGTACTTCAATTTGCTTCCTAAGTTTGAAATGTTGAAGCCTGCCCTCCAACGGCCATCAAAACTATTGTAGGCAATTTCCCGAGAGCGATAGTAACCAGAAACATCCACGGCAAATGAACTTGCGGCTTTGGAATCCTCACTGCCATTATCCGGCAATTTAAGATTTGAACTAATAAACCTACCTGCAACAGCCATAGAAAATGTTTCACTTAGCTTTAAAGAATAGGAACCATCAAAAGCCAATTCGTTGGGCTTGGCCAATCGGGCCTGATCCCCTGCAAATTGCCTAAGTTCTATTTCCCCCAAGGTAAAGTATCTGATACTTAAGGCAAAGGCACTTCTATCATTGATCTTTTTGTGAAAATTTGCACTTAACAGCGCTATGTCTGTAATTATACTTTCCAAATAAGGCGTATAACTAAGTCCAATCCCCATTTCTCTTTCCGCGAAGGCAAATTTTGCCGGATTCCATTGTTGGGAGAAAGCATCTGTAGAAGTTGCCACCCCCATATCGCCCATACCGGATGCCCTGGCATCAGCAGCAATAGTCAAAAAAGGCACAGCAGTAGTAATCACCCTATCTTCCTGAGCAGAAACTTTAAACACCAAGAAAAGCAAGAAAAGTATTGATAATTTTTTCATTTTTACTTGTTAAAATTAAGATTTGGTTTCAAAAGTTATCCAAAAGAACCCGAATAAAATTATTTCGGCTCATTATAGTCAAACGTCCTTTTTCTGAATATCTTATATAAACCATTAAAAAAAATCGGCATTTAAATTCTTTTTACAATAAGACATTATATATAGGAATAATCCATGGCTTAGATTGTTTCACTCTTATTGATTTTACTTGATATTTTACAAAGAATTATCAACTATCCATACTATATTAAATTTTAAGTCGTTATTCATGTTAAGCGATGCTCTTAGCATGTTAAATAAATGATCAATTTTTTTTCATTTAACAAAATATTATGCCTTAATCATCGTTCTAAATGCCGAAAGCGACACAAAATATTAATAAAATATGAATCGCAAACTCCTTCAAAAAGAAGTTTGTCTTTTGAACTCAAGTCCTAATTATGAAAAAACAATTCATCAAAGTTGTACTCTCTTGCGCTATTGTAGCTGGTGGTTTTTCAAGCTGTAAAAACTCATCGTCTTCTAAAAATGTTTCAAGGGCTACGGGCTGGAATATTAACGCCAAGGAAGGTGGATTTCAGTACAATTCAGACTTTAAAGAGCAGGAAACTGCACCAGGTTTAGTATTTGTAGAGGGAGGAACCTTTACAAAAGGTCAGGTTCAAGATGATGTGATGCACGAATGGAACAACACCCCTACCTCACAGCACGTGCAGTCTTTCTATATGGATGAGACCGAAGTTACCAACGTTATGTATTTGGAATATTTGGATTACTTGAAGAGTGTTTACCCTCCAGAAAATCCTAAGTATGTACATATTTACACCGGTGCCTTACCAGATACATTGGTTTGGAGAAACAGGTTGGGATTTAACGAAACCATGACCAATAACTATCTTCGCCACCCAGCTTATGCGGAATATCCAGTGGTTGGTGTAAATTGGATCCAGGCTACCCAATTTGCCGAATGGAGAACAGACCGTGTGAACGAAGTAATGTTGGAAAGAGAAGGCTATCTTTCTGAAGATGCCAAATACAAAGTCATAAACGGTGAGGCAGAGGGTGGCTTTAGCACAGAGGCATATTTAAACAGACCGGAATCCGTATACAACGGACAGATAGACTCTTTACAGGGAAAAATGAAAAAGGATTCAGTTTCCGTCTTTGCCAAAAGAAGTTCAGGAGTTATTTTACCAGAATATAGATTGCCAACGGAGACCGAATGGGAATATGCAGCGCAGGCACAGATTGGAAGTAGGGAATACAATAACTACAGGGGCAGAAAAAAATATCCTTGGGAAGGAGATTATACCAGAAATGGACAAAGAGTTGGCAGAGGAGATCAATTGGCCAACTTTAAACAAGGGAAAGGAGATTACGGCGGAATTGCAGGATGGTCAGATGACGGTGCCGATATTACCGCGGAAGTCAAATCTTACAAACCCAATGATTTTGGATTATATGATATGGCTGGAAACGTAGCCGAATGGGTTGCGGATGTTTACAGACCAATCGTAGACGACGAAGTAAGTGACTTCAACTATTTCCGAGGTAACGTGTATATGAAAACAGCCATTGGAAAAGACGGAAAAGTAAATGTAATTCGAGACTCTATTGTATACGATACCTTGCCTAATGGTAAAGTTATAGCGGTAAATCTACCTGGAGAGATAAAAATGGTACCAGTAGATGAAGAAGAAACCTTCTTAAGGACAAACTTCTCATCCAGTGACAACCGAGGATATAGGGACGGTGAACCAGGATCTACCAGATTTTATGACAGATTTAGCGATGAGGAGGACGAAAAGGACGAAAAGAAAATGTACGACTCTCCGGTGAACAAAGTACAGGTAGACTCTACAGGAAATATTGTGAGAGCTTATGACAAATCCAACAATAGAACTTCATTGATCAATGATGAGGTTAGGGTCTTCAAAGGAGGTTCATGGAGAGATAGGGCCTATTGGTTAGACCCAGCTCAGAGAAGATATTTACCACAGTATATGGCAACCGATTATATTGGATTTAGATGTGCTATGTCCAGAGTAGGATCCAAATCCAAAACTAAAAACAAAACACCTAGAGGAAAGAAAGCCAAATAATTTTAGGACGGAACAAATTAAAAATAAAAAGAGCCCTTTTTAAAAAGGGCTTTTTTTATATCTTAGATTTATGACAATAGAACAATTGCACCTACTCTTTTTAGAGTTTCCCCAAGTTTGCACAGACACTAGGAAAATAAGCCCCAATTGCATATTTTTCGCCCTAAAGGGAGATAATTTTAATGGTAACTCCTATGCCGCCGAAGCTCTGGACAAAGGCGCCAAATATGCCGTTGTGGATGAAGAGGAATATGCTGTAGGCGACAACAGCATACTGGTGAAAAATGTACTTACTACGCTCCAAAATCTATCCCAATTTCACCGGAATTATTGCAAAGCAAAAGTAATTGGCCTTACAGGTAGTAATGGCAAAACCACCACAAAAGAACTTATTACCTCCGTTCTATCCAGAAAATACAAAACTATTGCTACAAAAGGCAATTTAAACAATCATATTGGGGTACCATTAACACTACTTTCCATTAGCCCGGATACGGAAATAGCCATTATAGAAATGGGTGCCAACCATCTTAAGGAAATAGAGTTCTTATGTAATTTGGCCAGACCGGATTTTGGATATATTACCAATTTTGGAAAAGCGCATCTAGAGGGCTTTGGGGGTGTCGAAGGAGTAATTAAAGGCAAAAGTGAGCTTTACAACTTCTTAACAAGCCATGATAAATACGTTTTTTTTAATGCGGACGATCCTATTCAGAAGGAAAAATTAGCCACGGTTATCAAGAAATTTGGATATAGCCAGAACGATAATGAATTCATTAAAATAAAACTTATTGGCGCCGATCCATATGTCAAAATTGGCGTAGGTGATATTCATATTACAACCCAACTGGTGGGCAGTTATAATTTCACCAACTGCTGTGCCGCTATATTAATTGGAAAATACTTTGATGTGGAGCTGGACGAAATAAAAAAAGGAATTGAAAACTACATCCCACAAAATAATCGTTCCCAAATAATAGACAAAAATGGCCGCCACATAATTCTGGATGCCTATAATGCCAACCCTACAAGTATGAAGGCCGCCCTGGAAAACTTTCAGCAAATAAAAGCCAATTATAAGATTGCCTTCTTGGGAGACATGTTCGAATTAGGAAAAACGGCTGAAAAAGAGCATCAGGAAATTTCCGATTTAGCCACCAATATGAATTTTGATCAGGTGTTTTTAATTGGGGAAAACTTTTTCAAGACAAAAAACGACTGTAGTAAATTCAAGTCCTTTGACCATCTTAAGGAAACTCTTAATAACAAACCTCTGCAAAATGCCACTATCTTGATAAAAGGATCTAGGGGCATGGCTTTGGAAAGAATACTGGATTTGTTATAACCTTCAAAACCAAAGTATTTTTTGTGGGACATACTGGATTCGAACCAGTGACCTCTGCCCTGTCAAGGCAGCGCTCTAAACCAACTGAGCTAATACCCCATTTTCTAGTACAACAGAAAAATAGTCCGCCAAAATTACACCATTTTTAAGAGTTTGGAACAACCTTGAAAAGTTTTTTTCAATAAATTACCTCCTTTGGATTCAAAATCGATTTCTCAACTGATGAAGTAAAAATAGTTTACTTCCCCTGTAGATCTAGGTTTCCACAGCTACTTGAGAAATAAAATTAACCCCTAATAGATTGGAACGTAATCCATTAACAACTACTCCCGTCTTATTCTGATTTTCCAAACCTAAACACCTCTGAAGGTGTCCGGGCGCTTTCCAAAATGCCTTCCATTTCAGCAACCACCTCTGGGAAATCGGCCGCTAAATTATTCTCCTCACCAGTGTCCATGGACAGATCATATAGTTCTATCCGGGCATCCGGATTCCGTAGCACATTGTACTTAACCGCCTTCCAGTCTCCCATTCTAACAGCTTGTCTACCCCCTTTTTCATGAAACTCCCAATACAAATACTTGTGTTCTTTCTGTTCCTTGGACCTACCCAACAAAGTGGGCAGTAAGGAAATCCCGTCCAAACCTGGAGTTTCCTTTATCCCCGCTATTTCTGCTAAAGTGGGAAAGACATCCCAAAATGCCGAAACATGGTCCGTAACGCTACCCGGCTTAATCCTAGATGGCCATTTAACTATCATAGGGACACGAATTCCACCTTCGTATAAATCCCTTTTGTAGCCCTTTAAAAAACCATTGCTATCAAAGTAATCGGGATCTGCCCCACCCTCTAGATGTGGACCATTGTCGGATGTAAAAATTACAATTGTATTATCCGCTATTCCTAAATCGTTGACCTTTCTGACAATTTCACCCACTTGCTCATCCAAGATACTCACCATGGCCGCAAAGGCCGCATGGCTTTCTGTTTGGGAACCATACCCCCCTATTTTATACTTTGGGCCATCATCTATTCCCTGATATACCTTTTCTGGTAAATATTTTCCTCTAAATCTATTATGCACCTCCTCTGGGGCCACCAACTCTGCATGTGGAATAATAGACGGCACATAGGCAAAAAATGGCCTGTCCTTATTCTCCTCAATAAACTGTAATGCTTTATCATGGATAAGATTCGGGGCATAAATACCTTTTTTCGTGCCAGCATTCTCCGGCAGCACTATAGAGTCTTGATTGGACCACAAATGATAGGGATAATAATTATGTCCCATCGTCTGACAATTATACCCATAAAAAGTATCAAATCCCTGGTTATTGGGATCCCCTTCCGACCCTGGATATCCCAACCCCCATTTACCAAAAGCACCGGTGCTATATCCAGCCTTCTTTAAGACTTCCGCAATGGTTAGGGTGCTATCGGGAATAGGGAATTGACCTTCCGGTTTTATTCCATAATTGCCCCTAACCACAGTATGACCTGTATGCATACCGGTCATAAGAGCCGATCTAGAGGGGGCACAAACGGTACTTCCCGAGTAATGCTGAGTAAAAAGCATGCCTTCGGCCGCTAACTTATCTATATTGGGAGTTTTAATCTTATTTTGCCCATACACACCTAGATCCCCATACCCCAAATCATCGGCAAGGATATAAATAATATTTGGCGGGGCAATTGTTTTTGATACTTCCGCCAAACCTAAATCGGAGGGTTTCTTTTCCATTTTGCATGAAGTGAACCCAATGGTAGCAATAATCATTAACCCAAAAACGACTTTAATATACATGACCTTATCTATTTATTTCAAACATACGGAGAATTATAAAAAATTGCAGGGTGAAGATGTGAAAACCCACTGATGAAATCTCCCATGATATTCGCTTTAAAATGCAGCTGACAGTTCTGCCTCAAACGGATCGGTAAATCTAAGATCATGAAACCAATAAACTGAGCTAATCACCTCTATACTCATCGATTTATCGCTTATCGCTTCACTGTTGTACTGCCAAATTATATCCTTGGCATCCGGGAAATCCTGCCCTTCCAATTGTTCTGAAAACAACCTATTCAACAAAGTATTCTTTGGCATCCCAGCTGCCAATAATCTAATAAGGGATGCTTCAAAACGGGACTTAAACACAGACATATCTTCCTTTTTAGCAGCTTCTATCTCAACCTTAAACCTTAGTGCCTCGGACTGGGGAAACTTGCCATTAAAGGCCTGAAACAATAATTGTCCAGCATTAAAAAATTGTTCGTGCAATGATAAATCCGCATACTCCTCCCACATTTTTTCATGGAGCATTTCATGTGATAAATTGGCAATCTGACTGCTATTTAAAACATCTTTGAACAAATAGCCCAAAACTATTTCTGCTGCCTCTGGGGGCTCAAAATCTGTTAAGGACAACATACACATTTCCTTCAATTCTGAATTCGGAATATTGGCAGTATCCCCAAATTCCATAATTCCCAACAGTTCTATATAGTTTTTACTGTCCCAAGCATTGGGCAATTCACGTATGGTTTCAAACTTTTTAAGATTAATTTTGTATTTCATAATTATGTATTTTCTTGCGGTCAGAGCAACCTAAGTTACGGAAACAAGGGTTATGTCAATACATTTTAATCATTCTAATTGCCGTCTTTAAATTAATTCCAATTGAATTTAATAATCCTTAAAATTAAAAGTAAATTTATCTGCATTACATGCCTTAGAAAAAACCAATAAATAGTCGTCATCTTGAAACTTTATATCCTCATTTTAATCAGTTTTATTAGTTATTCCAACCTCTTCGGACAGAAGCTTAATACCAAAATAGTGTTTGTTATTGTAGATGGTATTTCTGCTGACGTATTGGAAAAAATAGAAACACCAAACCTCGATGCCATTGCCAAGAAAGGAGGCTATACCCGTGCCTATGTAGGAGGTACGAAAGATGGTTATTCAGAAACTCCGACTATTTCCGCCGTAGGATACAACAGTCTTTTGACCGGCACCTGGGCAAATAAACACAATGTATGGGGCAACAGCATAAAAGATCCCAATTACAACTACTGGACAATTTTTAGATATGCCAAAGAGAATAGGCCGAAATTGAAAACAGCTATTTTTTCAACCTGGTTGGACAATAGGACAAAATTAATTGGGCAGGGCCTTCCCCAAACCAATTACCTAAAGTTAAATCATCATTTTGATGGTTTTGAATTGGACACTCTGAATTTTCCACATGACGCAGACCGACTTTATATTCATAAAATAGATGAAATGGTAGCAGATGAAGCTACCAGGTATATAAAGGATGAAAGTCCAGATCTTTCATGGGTGTATCTTGAATATACAGATGATATGGGGCACCGATATGGAGATAGCGAGCAATTTCACGATGCCATTACCATAATGGATAATCAAATAGGACGCATATACAAAGCAATAGATTATAGAAGAAAGGAATATGGCGAGGATTGGCAGATATTTATCACTACCGATCACGGTAGGGACAAGGAAACCGGCAAAGGACATGGAGGGCAATCCGATCGGGAACGCCTTACCTGGATCATAACCGATGCCGATGGCATAAATGATTATTTTAAGAATGAAACCCCAGGTATTGTGGACATCTTACCAGCAATGCTCAGAAGCTTGGAAATTGGCCCTGCGCGCAACAGGGAATTTGAAATTGATGGGGTTTCCATCACTGGACCACTTTCCGTGAGTGATTTAAAGGCGAGCATCCACGAAAACGATTTAACCCTTAACTGGAAGAGTTACAATAGGGATAAGAAGTTCAAAATTTACTTAAGTACGGAAAATGGATTTAAAAACGGCATATACGACCATTACAAACTGGTTAAAAAAGTGAAGGGGACCAAAAATAGTACCAAAATCGATTTAAGTAAATATACTTCCAGTTTTTATAAAATTGTAATTGAAGGAAAGCATAATTGCACCAATACATGGGTAGTATCCAAATAAATTAATCAATTATCCCGTGTTCAATTAACTCACTATCAGAAGTATTGAGTTATCCATGTGGCGGCTAAACCATTCAAACCGATTGTGCAGCAAATCCTACCATTTATACATTTTGAGATTAGACCCTTATTTATACTCCCTATCTTCATTGAAAATTAAAATGAAATGATCCCTAAAGCCTAGCATTAAACTAATTTTTAAATTAAACCGATTGGGCTTTTCGTATTTGGACAGTTTATTTTAGAATAATTATATAACCTATTGGAATAATTGTATAACATATTGCTTCCCCTATTTTCGACATTTGTATAACACCCATTAAATCATTTATCATGTCACAGATTATAAGCATTATACTCGTATTGAATCTTTGCTTTGCAGGAGGCACCATTTTTGTAATCCTACATGGAATGTATATTTCAAAAAAAACACGTTCACTGGATATGGACTCCGTTCACAATTTGGAAAAAAGAAAAATAGGTGAAAGCACAAAAAATCAATTTTAAGTTTTTCAACCATTGGCCCTAAACTATCCTGTAGGGCATATGGCATTGGTGCTCAAAATAGAATCGCCTTGTATAAAATCTAGTACACCCATCCCAAATAACTTATTTACAGTGCATTATTACAGGACTTAAGGTTATCAACATCAATTTCTGAAATTCCAGTCCACTTTCCATATCTAACAGTATTTACCCAGAAGGGACCAAAATCCATTCGGCCGTAAAGTTTGGTCAATCTTTCTTCATAGCGACTTTCTTTTTCATAAACTCAAATTGAAACCATTGAATCAAATCAATCTTAAATCAAAAACTTGTACGTACAAGTAAAATTCTTATATTTACTTACCACGTTTAGCAAGACTAGTTGTTACTTAATGACCGTAAATAGATTTGCCATGCTTAAAGAACACCGAAGTAAAATACATGCCAAAAAATGTAAAACGGATAAATTGAAATAAAAAACACGAATATGAAAATAGCCATGTTAGGCTCCGGCTTTATTGCCCGGTTTTATGCCGAGTCACTGCATTCCCAAAGACGAAAAGATTATTTGGTAATGGTCTATTCACGTAATGAAAAAAACGCCAAACGGTTTGCAGAGGATTATAACTTGCCGCATTACACAACGTCTATGGAAGAAGCCATAGCCCATCCTGATGTTGAAGTAGTGCTCATATCCCTGCCCAATCACTTACATGAGGCCGCCGTTCGTGAATGCGCAAAACATAAGAAGCACGTCATCTGCACCAAGCCTCTGGGCCGTACGGCTGAGGAAGCCAAATCCATGTTGGATATGGTTGAGGAAGCTGGAATTTTTGGAGGATATCTTGAAGACCTGTGCTATACGCCAAAATTCTTAAAATCCATGGCAAGCATTAAGCGCGGTGAAATTGGCAAAGTACTTTGGGCAAAGTCAAGGGAAGCCCACCCTGGTCCACATAGCGATTGGTTTTGGGATAAGGAAAAATCTGGCGGTGGTGCGATCATTGATCTAGGATGCCACTGCGTAGAAATTAGTCGCAATTTTATTGGAAAAAACATAAAACCTATAGAAGTAATGTGTTGGGCCGATACACAGGTGCATCCCATAGAGGCCGAAGATCATGCCATAGGACTGGTAAAATATGCCAATGGAGCCATAGGGCAGTTTGAAGTTAGTTGGACTTTTCGTGGAGGAATGGACTTGCGCGACGAGGTGATGGGCACCGAAGGTACTATATGGATAAATAGCTTTTTGCGCACAGGATTCGAAATGTTCACTACAGGAAAAGGAGGTGAAGGTTATGTGGCGGAAAAGGCAGAATCCAACACCGGCTGGCTATTTCCCGTTGGAGATGAGGCCCACGAACTGGGTTATCCCCATATGTTTACAGATATGTTTACGGCCATTGAAGAAAACAGACCGCCGCTTGAAACATTTTATGACGGTTATGTAGTAAATGCTATTCTCGACGCGGCATTCAAATCTGCCGAAAGCAAGCAATGGGAACCCGTTATTCTGGAAGATTGGCGAGGTGATGAGCCTCTTCAACAACAAAAAAGCTGGAATTCCTATGACGAGGACCACTATATCATAAAAAAAGAGGTTCTCCCAAACGGAGACAATAAAATAATATTAAAACACAAAAAAACCGGTGCGGTAACGCAAAAAGTAACCCAAGCCAATAAATAAAAACCAGTCCATATCAACCACTTGAAAAGAACCATGGCAAACAAAATATTTACCATAACCTCCAAGGCACTATTTTGGTCCACTGTACAGCTTTTTACAGAATGTACGTCCATGGGATCAATGGGACTTGCACGTGCATTAACAAGATAACTTTCCTTGGACTATCATAAAAACACTATGGACTTTAAAAACAGTACCTATATAATCATGGGCGGAACCACAGGAATGGGTCTTGCCGCTGCCATCGCTTTAAGGACAAATGGAGCCAACGTTATGGTGGTCGGAAGAAACTTGGATAATTGCGAAAAAGCAAAGGAAATCCTTGGCAAGGAAAGTATTTCCTTGGTGGGTGATGCCACCGATCCAAAAACCATAAAAAAAGCGATTCAGATTACCCATGAAACTTATGGGACGATATCCGGATTATTTCACGTTGCCGGTGGAAGTGGACGTAGATGGGGCGATGGCCCATTGGACCAAATACCATTGGAGGGATGGAACAAGACCATGGAGCTCAATCTAACTTCCCTAATGCTGTCCAACCAGGCCATTATAAATTATTTTTTAAAACATAAAAAGCCGGGATCAATTTTGAATATGGGATCGGTGCTGGGCTATTCTCCCTCCCCAAAATATTTTACTACCCATGCTTATGCCGCCGCCAAATCGGCCATAATTGGGTTTTCAAAATCCATAGCATCATATTACGCAGAGCATAATATTAGAATAAACGTCATAGCTCCCAGTCTGTTTGTTACCCCTATGGCCCAACGGGCAGTAAAGGATGATAAGATTCTAGAATTCCTTGAAACAAAACAACCATTGGATGGTGGGCGACCGGGAATCTCCGAAGACATTAACAATGCAGTATTGATGTTCCTACATCCTGATTCAAGATTTATTACGGGACAGGTTTTGGCGGTAGACGGGGGCTGGACGATAAGTGAGGGACAATACAAATAACACCATGCCATATGACTAGAAACTATATGGGCATAGACGTTGGAGGCACTAAAATAAAGACCGTTGTCATCCAAGAAGATGGCCTAATACTAGAGCAAAATGAGGTAATGACCGAAGACGGTTGCGGAAAGAGTGAAGTTTGGAAGAAAAAAATTGCTGCCCAAATTTCCCTTAAAACCCAACAGTACGCCAATGGGGATGTAAATTTGTTAAAATGCGGAATTTCAGCGCCAGGCCTAGTGGATCCAAATAATAAAAAAATCCTTCACATGCCACAGCGGTTAAAGGGCATAGAAAATTTCGATTGGACCCTTGAATTGGATAGAGACATTAAGGTATTGAACGATGGACATTCTGCCTGTGTGGCGGAATACGAATCCTTCCACAGGTCCCAAGGAATTCGCCATATGCTGATGCTTACTCTTGGTACCGGTGTAGGCGGTGGCATTATCATTAACGGGGAACTATACCAAGGGCACCTACAAAGGGCCGGTCACTTAGGGCATATGACAGTGGACATGCACGGCGCTCCTACCATGACCAAGATGCCCGGAAGTTTGGAATATGCCATTGGTAATTTTTCGGTGGCAGAAAGAACAGATAATAGATTTCAAAGTACAAGGAAATTAGTGGAAGCTTACCAAAATGGCGAAGAAAAGGCTAGGTTATGGTGGTTGGAATCGGTTGAGAAATTAGCTGTCGCACTTGCTGCGCTGAACAATATACTTTCCCCGGAAGTCATAGTTTTAGGTGGAGGAATAACAGCCGGAGCCAAAGCATCCTTGATGCACCCGCTAAAGGAATACATGGCACAATATGAATGGCGGCCAGGAGATCACAAAGTGAGCCTTGTAAACGCAGGACATGGATCTTATGCAGGCGCCATAGGCGCTGCATTTTTTGCTAAAAACAATATTCAAAGAAACAAACAATGAGTGTAACAAAACTTTATCTAGAAAAAGGAAAAGAAATAATCTCTGTTATTGGGGAACAAGAATCGAAGATTCAGGAAGTGGCCCAACTTTTTGCCCAATCCATTTTGAACGGACGTATCGTTCATCTTTTTGGATCTGGACATAGTCGCATGATGGTAGAAGAAATGTGGCCCAGGTATGGATCCTTCCCTGGCTTCAACCCCATTGTGGAACTTTCATTATCCTTCCACAATTTAGTGGTCGGCGCCAACGGACAGCGCCAAGCCATGTTTCTTGAAAATGTATCTGGATTGGCAGCACGGATCCTCCGCAATTTTGATACTAGTCAGCAGGACAGTGCCCTTGTTATTTCTTCCAGTGGCTGTAATGTAGTGCCTATAGAAATGGCGGAAGAATTTCAAAAAAGAAATATAAAAGTGGTTGCCTTAGTGAGCAAGCTTCACTTGGAAGGCAGTACCTCTAAAAAGTCGGACGGCAAAAAATTGACCGATTTTGCCGATTATGTATTGGATACCGGAGCACCTTTGGGCGATGCCATGATATACCTGAATGGTTTGGATTCTCCAGTTGCACCTGGCTCTACATTAGGTGGAGTACTGCTCATAAACTGTATAAAGGCCGAGGTAGCCAAAATCTTGCACGAGAATGGCAAATCCCCGAAAGTATTGAGCAGTGGCAAAATCGTTGGAGAAAAACGGGCGGTAGATCTTTTCGAATCTGCATATGATGAACATGCCCACTTAATGGCAAAATTATATCAAAATGTGGGAAATAATTCAGGGCAAAATTGAAGGCACGGCAACGTTTTACCATGTTTTCTCCTGCAATTCCCATTATTCGCATTTAACCAATTTTATACATGAACTTTTCAACTGTAATTTCTAAATCGTTTCGCACAGACATCCTCATTATTGGAAGTGGCAGCGCCGGTTCTACCGCAGCCATTGCCGCATCAAACGGGAAGTATAAAGTAACACTTGTGGAACGCTATGGTTTTCCGGGTGGCACATCTACCCAAATGCTGGACACTTTTTACGGTTTTTTTACGCCATCGGAATCGCCCAGAAAAATTGTCGGGGGCATTCCCGATAAAATTGTAAACGCATTAAACCAATCGGGCAATATTTTTCTACGCCCCAATACCTATGGAGCGGGTACGGGAGTGAATTACAACCCGGAAAAACTGAAACAGGTTTGGGACCAGCTTTTGCTGGAAAGTGGTGTTCAAATATATTATCATTCCACCCTTGTAGCGGTTGAAAATGTTGGAGAAACCTCCACTTGCATATTTTTCCATAAAGGCATCGGGTTTTTTTCCATCACGGCAAAACGGATTATAGACGCTTCTGGAGATGCCGATTACTGTCATTGGGCAGGTATACCCTATGAACGCGCTGGAGAGAAGGAGGCTGCCCAAAGTATGACCACCACCTTCCGCATGGCCAATGTGGAACAA
Organism: Arenibacter sp.; assembly: GCA_040216555.1. Classification (GTDB taxonomy): domain Bacteria; phylum Bacteroidota; class Bacteroidia; order Flavobacteriales; family Flavobacteriaceae; genus Arenibacter. Next base: position 173,762 of record JAVJOW010000009.1, on the reverse strand, counting down.
CAAGAGTATGAGGCGGCAGGAGGAAAAAAGATGCTGAAAGAAAAGATGGCAGAAGCCTACAACCAAGAAATCTATGGCTTGCCACGCAAAGAAGGATCCGCGCATGAAATGTGCCAGCCCAAATGCATTTCTACCGTTGCTGTTAAAGTAGTTGATTTAGATCCTTTAGATCTAGAGGGCATTACCAAGGCCGAGATAGAAGGACGTAGACAGTCCTTTCTTTTTGAAAATTTTTTTAGAGCGGAGGTACCTGGATATCAAAATGCCAAGATAATTGGACTCTCCCATCAGATCGGAGTAAGGGAAACAAGACGGGTTTTTGGGGAATATCGACTTACCAAAGAAGACTGCATGAGCGCAAAAAGCTTCGATGACCAGATTTTTCTATGCGGTGCCCCAATAGAAGATCATCGAAAATCTGACCAAGGAGATTCGGAAACATATTGGCAATACGTTCCCAATGGCGGCTCATATGGTGTACCCTACGGCACCATAGTTCCCAAAGCTAGCGAGAATACCTGGGTAGTGGGCCGTTGTTTTTCGGCAACCCATGATGCCCATGCCTCTTGTAGATCTATGGCACAGACTATGAGTATGGGGCAGGCCGCTGGTCTAGCAGCCATTATTTCTTTGGAAAAGGATCAGAATGCAAAAAACATTAATTTCAACAAGTTACAGCATGCGTTGATTCAAGTAGGTGCTATTTTGGAAATGCCCGAAAAAATAGCCGATATATCACGAAACGGCTGGAATAATAATTAAAAGATTATGTCTCAAGAATTCTTTAGAACAGTTTTGGGCGATAAGCCAACTTCAGAAATGGGACTTACCTATTCCCATGAACATATCATTATCGAAGATAGTTATGTGACAGCCGCACACCCAGAATTTTTACTAAATGATGTGGATAAGATTTCAGCAGAACTTCTGAACTTTCATAAGGCCGGTGGCAACACCGTTGTAGATACGATGCCTGCCAATAGCGGCCGGAACGTTCTAAAATCTGTGCAGGTAAGCCAACTGAGCGGTGTAAATATAATTGTACCAACAGGAATCCATTTAGAAATTTATTACCCGGAAAATCACTGGAGATATCACTATTCAGAGGACCAATTAACCGAGCTTTTTATAGACGATATTGAAAAAGGCATTGATCAATATGATTATTCCGGACCATTTTTAAAAAGGACTCAGTATAAGGCAGGTCTAATTAAATTGGCTACCGGGGATGGACCGATAACTACCCATCAAGAAAAAATTTTCAGGGCTGTAGTGAATGCACATTTGGAAACTGGAGCTCCTATATTAACACACACCAATTTTGGAAAACAGGCCTTGGAACAAGCGAAACTGTTCAAAAAATTGGGGGCAAATCTCCAACATGTAGTGCTTTCCCATGTGGACCGGGCCAAAGAGCTAAATTATAACAAGGCGGTACTTGATATGGGAGTTCGGTTGGAGTATGACAGTGCTTTTCGCTGGAAAGAACAAGAGCCCAATTATACACTGAATCTCTTGGAAAATCTTCTCCCCAAATACCCAGATCAAATTACCATGGGTATGGATATGGCAAAAAATGCATATTGGAAAAGTTATGGAGGCAGTCCTGGGTTAAATTATCTTATAGAAACCATTCCCCAATTCTTAAAATCCAAAGGGCTGGAAGAGCATTATAAAAAAGTGTTTTTTGACAATCCAAAAAAATTATATTCCTTTTCCAAATCTTAAGCCAATACCCATGGCCAAACTACAAAAAGTAACTATTTCGAATAGGATACTCCGTAGTATTACAATACAAATCACCATATAAATTAAGGTTGGGCCTACTGGTTCTGAACCTAATTGATATATGTAAAATAGGGGCTCCAACTGCAATGCCTAATTTTTCGGCGATATCCCCGCTGGCCGGTACTGACCTTAACTCCTGCTCTGCTCCCATAATCTCTATTAAGTATTCCTGGCTAAGGGTTTTAAAAAAAGATCCCTCCACAAATTCTTCAGACCTTATAGGCTCCAAAGCGTTCAAGGCATACCAATTATTCTCCAAAACTACAGGTTTGTTGTCTATATAACGAACTCTTTGAAAATAGACGCATTTAGAACTCCTTTCATCTTCGGATAACGGAAAACCAATTACCGGGTCCCATTCCACAATTTTAGGTTCCTCTGTCACCTTGGTCAATACCTTATAATCCGTTGATCCGGAAAAACCTTTGATAGACAAAAGTCCCAAATACTTTCCCCTCTCCAAGACCTTACTGCCCTTGCCGTGTTCCTTAGCTATAAACCCCTCTTTCAATAGCTCGTCCAAGGCTTTTCTAACCGTAGTTCTAGTGGTACCAAATTGTGCACAGAATTCATTTTCAGAAGGCAAATAACTATCGGGAGGATACTTTTGTGTCTGAATCCTTTTTTTTATATAGTCTTGAATCTGATGGTATTTCTTAATCCTTTTCACTTACAAAATTTAAGTATCTAGGTCTAATTTACATTATCTTATAATCAATATCCAAGATTACTAAATGAATTTACCTTTAAATAAACCTTCACTATTGTCTATACAAGTTATTTTTGCCGTTTAATCTACCGCCCTATGGAATAATTAAGAATAGACCATTGCAGCAACTTTTTAAACAATGCTTTATAGCAAAACATCATCTTAAATTAAACTTAATTCACTATCTAGCAAACATGTACACATATTATTGATTAGCAGATTTTTACCCTATTTAATATAGGTTTACACAATAGAATCGACTTCTATTTACGACCTTCCATCAGCTTATTCCAGATACCCAAATCCTCCACAAGTGGGCTTCACATTCCAACTCCCGATTTTTGAAAGAAAACAGTCGTTTATATAAAATTAAATTTTAACTTGTATGCACATGTTAAGAATATTTAAGTAATAAGTATGGTGTTTATTAAAAAAATTGGAAGGAAGTTGACAATTATCGGGGTTGTTGCCATGGCCTGCTCATTTATTTGTTGTGAAGACTCCAGAAGGGCGGACTATGAAACCCCTAAACTCAATTTCCAAACCACCATGGCAAATGACTTTAATGTCCCGGAAGGATGGGAAGTAAACCTATGGGCAGAATCTCCTGCCTTATTCAACCCAACAAATATGGATGTGGACTCAAAGGGAAGGATTTGGGTTACCGAAGCTGTCAACTACAGGGATTTTAACAATGATCCTAAACATCATCTTAATTTCGATAAAGGGGACCGAGTAGTGATACTGGAGGATACTGATGGCGATGGAATTAGCGACACCTCCAAGGTATTTATCCAGGATAAAGATCTGGTTGCACCCTTGGGCATTGCAGTTGTGGGGAACAAGGTTTTTGTATCCTGTGCGCCCACCTTATTCGTCTATACTGATGAAGATGGCGATGACGTACCCGACAAAAAGGAAGCTTTCCTTACAGGGTTTGGAGGCTTTGATCACGACCACAGCCTTCATTCGCTAGTAGTAGGCCCTGATGGAAAATGGTATTTCAATACGGGGAATGCCGGACCGCACCGTGTAACGGACAAAGCCGGTTGGCAGCTCCGATCAGGTAGCGTTTATACGGGTGGCACCCCTTATAACGACAAAAATGAACCGGCACAAGTTAGTGACGACGGACGTATTTGGGTCGGTGGCTTGGCCTTAAGAATGAACAATGACGGCACTGGCCTTGCGGTGGTGGGTCATAATTTTAGAAACTCCTACGAGGTTGCACTGGACTCCTATGGAAATATGTGGCAAAACGACAACGATGATCAAGTGGTAACCTGTAGGGTAAGTTGGCTTATGGAAGGTGGCAACGCAGGATATTTCAATGCCAACGGCAAACGTACATGGCAGGCCGATCGTAAACCTGGGCAGGATATTTTTTCTGCCCACTGGCACCAGGAAGATCCGGGTGTTATGCCCGCTGGAGACAATTCAGGGGCCGGATCACCTACCGGTGTGGTAGTGTATGAAGGGGACGCTTTTGGCCCTGAGTATCGTGGAATGCTGTTAAGTGCCGATGCCGGACGCAACGTAATATTTGCCTACCAGCCCTCGCCTAATGGTGCCGGATTTGATTTAAAAAGACACGATTTAATAACCTCCACTCAAGAATCGACAGAAGGTTATGTTTGGAACGATATAGATGAGGACAAACGCAAATGGTTCAGGCCAAGCGATGTGGCCGTTGGCACAGATGGTGCCATTTACATAGCCGATTGGTACGATCCCGTAGTTGGGGGCCACCAGATGATGGACACGGTAGGCTATGGCCGAATCTATAGAATTAGCCCTAAAGGAAAAAATCTTGCCATCCCAAAAATAGACCTCAGCACCATTGAAGGCCAAGTTGCCGCCCTTCTAAATCCCGCTATAAATGTTAGAAATCAAGGCTTTGAAAAATTACTGGAGCAAGGTGAACTAGCGGTTGAGGTGGTCAAGAAAATATTGGATTCTGACAATCCCTATCATCAATCAAGAGCCATCTGGTTGTTGTCCAAACTTGGCAACGAAGGAAAAGCCATTGTAAAAAACGTATTAAAAAGCGAGCCGGATCCACGATTAAGGATCGTGGCTTACCGGGCTCTGAAAGATGATGCTGAATCCTTTTTAAAATATGCCACTATAGCGGTTAATGACCCTTCGCCTCAAATAAGAAGAGAGGTGGCCATTTCATTACGCGATAAGTCCTGGGAAGAAAGCGGTCCTTTGATTACGGAATTATATAACGGTTATAATGGCACAGACCCATGGTATCTGGAGGCCTTGGGCATGGCCTTGGACGGCAAGGAAGAATCGGCCTATATCGAATTGCTTTCCAATCAGCCCGAGGATCCTTTAAATTGGTCGGATGCCTTTGCTTCTTTAGTATGGCGAATACATCCAAAATCGGCCATCCCTGCACTACAAGAAAGGGCATTGGCAGAAAATTTGTCGCCGGATCTTAAAAAACAAGCCGTAGATGCCCTGGCCTTTATTAATGAAACAGAAGCGGTCTCGGCTATGCTGGCCATAAATGAATCCAGTGATGACAAAACGGTTAAAGAAGTTTCCCAATGGTGGCTCAACTTCAGAAAAAGCAATGACTGGTATGCCCTATGGGATTGGGAGGAGAAAAAGGGCGAAGGATTCCGGATCCCTGACGCAATTGCCAAGCTCAATGGAATAATTTTAAACGAGGATACTTCTACACAGCAAAGGATCGACGCAGGGAAAAAAATGGCAGGCAGCTTAATAGGTGGCCGTCTCCTAATTAGCTTGGCCGCCAAAGAGCGACTTTCCAATGACATTATAAACGGAGTATCCGAGGCCATACTTAACAATCCCGAATTGGAAATCCGGACCTTGGCCAGTGAATATTTTAAAAAAGCCGGTGAAAAGTCAATGTCCATACCGGCCATCTTAAAATTAACCGGTGATAGCAGTAATGGAGAAACTGTTTTTCTGTCAAAATGTACTGCCTGTCACAAAAATGGAACTACTGGCAACGATATAGGACCCGACCTATCCTCGATAGGGGAAAAATTCGACAAAACAGCGATTCTGGATGCCATTATTCATCCAAATGCCTCCATTGTATTTGGATATGAACCGATTATGATAAAAACTAAAAGCGGCCAGGCCTTTTTCGGTTTTCTTTTGTCTGAAGGAGAAACGACCGTCCTTAAGGATATGGCCGGAAAACAGATTGTGATTGCGCCCGATGACATAGAAAGCAAAGAGAAAATGAAAATGGGCATTATGCCCAATGCAACATCCCTAGGTTTATCGGAACAAGACCTAGCCAACCTATCCACATACTTGTTAACACTCAAAAATAGTAGTATTTAAAGTTACCAACCAATAAATTTTTAAATTATGAGTACCGCAATAACAAGAAGGGAAGTACTAAAATCCTCCGCTGGCCTACTTGGCCTTGGTATTCTTGGGGCCTACGAGGCATTTGCCATGGACAAAAGAAGTCGATTTAAGATTGGTGCCTGCGATTGGTCAATTCAGAAAATGTCGGAGATTGAGGCCATAAAAGTGGGCAAAAAAATTGGATTGGATGGTGTTCAGATAAGTCTAGGCAACTTAGCTAATGATATGCACCTAAGGCAAGCCCACATACAACAACAATATAATGATGCTTGCCATGAATATGGGCTTGCCTTAGGCGGAATAGCCATTGGCGAAATGAACAACATTCCCTACAAATCGGATCCACGTGCCGAAATTTGGGTTTCCGACAGTATAGATGTGGCCAAAAAATTGGGCGTCAAAGTCGTTCTCTTGGCCTTCTTCCATAATGGAGACCTTAAAAATGACAAGAAAGGCACCCAAGAAACTATTCGAAGGTTAAAAAAAGTATCTAAAAAAGCCGAGGATAATGGAATCATCCTGGGCATAGAATCGTGGTTAAGTGCTGAAGAACACATGGAAATCATCAGCGCGGTAGGGTCCCCCAATGTACAAGTGTATTATGATGTGGCCAATTCAAACAAAATGGGCTACAATATTTATGACGAAATCCGATGGCTGGGCAAAAAGCATATCTGTGAATTTCATGCCAAAGAAAACGGTTATTTATTGGGACAGGGCTTAATAGATTTTAAAGAAGTAAGAAATGCAATAGATGACATCGGCTATGAAGGTTGGATCCATATTGAAGGGGCAGTTCCCGAAAATGCGGTAATGTTTGATAGTTATGTTTTGAACAACAAATATATAAGGTCGGTTTTAAAATAAAGCCTTAGACTTATCATGCATCCTGATGGTCTTATATTATAAATAAAATTACGCTCCCCAAGTACTTAAAACCCATCCACGCCCCAGCCTTTGCGATATTCTCGTTGAAGATATTTATTGGCCTTAGGCTGATTGGGGAACGACATATTGACCGGATCCCATTCCAAGACCGTATCCGGCATACGTATTGCTACCGTGCCCAATAGGATGGCTTCTGTCATAGGACCGGATTGAGCGAAATGTGATTCTGTTTTATCTCTACCCAAACAAGCCTCAACAAAATGATGGTAGTGATTGCGGTCGTCCAAACTTGGAATTATGTAGTCTTTAAATTTATTTTCCGGTAACAGTACCGGCATTTCTTTGTGTGGTATAAGCATAGCACCTTCAGTTCCAATAAGCATGGCCGATTCTGCCGGGTAGGGCTCCCCATGAAACAAGGCCTGTATTTCCCAAGGAGGATAAAACTCCCCATCGAACCATTCCAGGGGCAACACATCGGCTGCTGTAAACTCGTTACCCGGAAACATCCAAGTGATGTGATCGCCCTGTGGCCAAGTATCACCATTACGTTCCGAAGATTTCTGCCATGAATCCTGAACCTTCGCCATAACGGAAATAGGTGCTTTCAAATCCAAGCCTTTCCAAACAGCGTCGAATATGTGGCACCCGATGTCACCTGACCAACCAGTTCCGAAATCCTGCCACGTTCTCCAAATGGCCGGATGATATATGTTGGGCGCATAAGGACGCATAGGAGCGGTTCCAATCCAAAGGTCCCAATTTAAAGTTGAAGGAACATCCGACCCTTGCATTGGCCGTGGTCCGGGCAATCTATATCTTTCTATTGCTGCAGGACGATTGGAGCAGAGATAAGCATGCTTTACTTTTCCAATAACGCCATCTTTTAACATCCGGACTGCTGTACGATCACCCTGGCCCGAGGCATGCTGTGTGCCAAGCTGTGTTATTACCCCGGCTTTAATGGCCGCTTCGGTAAGCTTGCGGACTTCGACCACATCATGGCATAAAGGCTTCTGACAATAAACATGTTTTCCATTCTGGATAGCCTGATAGGCTATAGCAAAGTGGTTATGGTCTGGTACAGTAACATTGACCGAGTCTATCTTGTCCCCTTCCTGTTTAAGAAGTTCTCGCCAATCGGTATACCTTCGTGCATCCGGCAACACTTCTGCTGCCTTTTGTAAATTATTTTCATCCACATCACATAAGGCCACAATCTGTACATTGGGATGCTCCTTAAAGTTTTTCAAATCGTGCCACCCCATACCTCCAACGCCTATACAAGCATGCCTTAGCTTTCTCTCCGGGGCAGTGAAGCTTACGGCGGAATTCGCTAAAAAGGGAACCGCAAGTGCGGCTGAAGTAATGGAATCCAAGAATTTTCTTCGCGATACTACATTGTTCTGGTTTTTCATCTTATAAAATTTTATGACCTTGGTGGCAAGCACAAAAAAAGGAGCGAAACATTTTAACCTCAGATGGTTAAATAAAAAAGACCTCAATACAACAGCACAAGCCAATTATTATATAAATTGATAAAAGATAATAACTATTATTTGAATTACAGCCTACTCCAACCCTTTTCCTCCTGAAATAATTCAGTTTATGATAGGCAAATAACGACTATGAAATAATTAAGCTACTTGGAACACCAGGACAACTAAAATAAAAAAAGAGACAGGACAAGCACTGAGCTTGATTCAAGGGGCATCAACCTTCACATACTACACAACAAAAAAGGCTCCCAATTTCTTGGAAGCCTTATCTTTGTTACTGTGGGCCCTACTGGGTTCGAACCAGTGACCCCCTGCTTGTAAGTCTATAAGATAGGACATCAAAACATGTTATATGCCTATCTTATGTACTTGAATATCAACAATTTAAATCATTTTGACTTATTTTGTAGTCATTTGTAGCCTTTTGATATCAAGGAAAAGTGAGCGTAAAGTGAGCGTTTTTATTTCTTACCTTTTACTTATAATATCCAAGGATCAATGGCCAAGGTAAGTCTGATACTCGACACAAGGAAGAAATCCAAAAGTAGGATTACCGGCCTATATCCCATAGTCCTCAGGGTCTTCCATATAAAGAATCGACTGCTTGGCATTGGCCATTACACCTCCCCTGCAGGATGGGACTCAAAAAACCATCTTCTGCGCAAATCCGCAGCAGTGAACAATAGTTCGGATTGCCAAAAGATAAACGCTGAACTTGGCGATAAGTTCCATTGGGCCAAACAAGTGGTATACGAGCTCGGCGATAGTATCGACCGGATGGACGTAGACCTCCTTCTGGGCCATATCAAGGGCAGATGGGATACCGAACTGGATTTTGAGATAAAAAAGAAGGTGGAAAATAATATTTCATTATCCCAATGGGGAAGTGTGTTGATAAAAAGAAAACGGGCAGCGAACATTCCGGGCACGGCACAGTGGTACCAAAGTGGCTTGGATGCCATGACTAAATTTAACAATGGAAAGGATATATTTCTCTACGATATTTCCGTGACATTTCTCAAGGACTTCGAGGCCCAACAACTGAGCAAGGGAAATTCCAAGAACACGATAGGGATGTACATCAGGGCGATTAGGTCCATATACAATAGTGCCATTAAAGAGGACCAATTTGTTCCGATCAAAAATCCGTTCGATCATTATAGGACGCCATCAATGGCGAGGACCAAAAAGAAGGCCGTGGCAAAAGTCAAGATTATGGATATAAAGGAATTGGAATATGAGCACGAAAGCCCTCTTTGGCATGCAAAGAACTATGCCCTGATCATGTTCTACTGCAGGGGAATGAACTTTATAGATCTTGTAAAGCTTAAAGTGCAGAATATCAAGGACGGCCGACTTCAATATGGCAGGAGCAAAACGGGTGACCCATTCTCCGTCAGGATTACCGAAAGTCTGGGGAACACCCTGGAGTTCTACCTTAAGGGGAAACAACCAGAGGATTATTTGTTTCCCACGAACTATGACGGCAGCACCAAACATTTTCAAAAGTACAAATCCCAAAGGAGGAGAATGAACGAACGTCTTAAGATCATTGCGAAAGATGCGGGGATAGAAGGAGAATTCACGACCTACTACATCCGCCATTCCTGGGCCACGATAGCCAAATTTATGGGCATATCTACAGAAATAATCAGTGAAGGTTTAGGTCATAGTTCCTTAAGAACTACCGAAATCTATTTGAAAAGTTTTACCAACTCTGTTTTGGATGAGGCCAATGAGCTTGTTGTTTCTTAGACTCCTTCTTTATTTTCGTTTAAATATCCGAATGATATCATCCAAAACTTCACCATAGAGAATTTTCAATAACTTATTAAACTCTTTAAAACTTCTAAATAGTACTCCTTCACCCCTCACGATATTTAAATATTACATTCAAAATGGCCAATACTAAGCTCCAAATTTATTATGGTTTTTGAATGCTCTGTTTTCTCCCAATTGACCAAAAAAATGCCACTAATTCGAACTTACACTTTCTGCCTTGAACCCAATTTTTTGCAACGTAGTTTTTACATCTTCTTCTGAAGCACCAGCGCTTTTTATGGTTAAAATTTTGTCAGGATTATCGGTATCCACTTCCCAACTTTCTATACCTTCTTGCTTGTTTAAAAATGGGGTTACTTTTGATACACAACCACCACAATTAATATTTGTTTTAAATTTTAAAGTTTTCATAGTATTTGAATTTATAATTAATATTAAAGTTTTACTCGTTTAAGTCTTAAGCTATTTAGAACTACAGATACGCTACTGAAAGCCATGGCCATTCCTGCAATCATTGGGTCCAATAAAAATCCATTTACAGGATACAAAACGCCTGCTGCAATAGGAATACCAATGAGATTATAAATGAATGCCCAAAACAGGTTCTGACGTATCCCCAATACAGTCCTCTTTGATAGTTCCAACGCTTTTGGGATGGATTGTAAATCTGACGTTATCAATGTCATTTTCGCGACGTCCATCGCTATGTCCGAACCTTTACCCATAGCAATACTAACATTGGCCTGTGCCAAAGCGTGGGAATCGTTGATGCCATCACCTACCATAGCTACTATCTTTCCTTCCGCTTGTAATTTCTCAACAAAAGCTGCTTTCTCTGAAGGCATTACTTCGCCTTGGTAATTTGTTACTCCTACTTGTTTTGCGACAGCAGATGCGGTTTTATTATTATCTCCGGTAAGCATATATACCTCGATACCTCTTTCTTGAAGTGTTGCTATGGCCAATTTTGAGGTTTCCTTTATTTTGTCGGCAATGGCGAGTATCGCCAGTACTTGTTTTTCATTCCCAAAGAATATAACCGTTTTCGCTTGCTCTTCGAGACTTTCTGCTGTTTGCATTAAGGAAGGGTCGATCCGGATATTTTTTTCAAGCATTAATTTATGGTTTCCAACATAGTATTGTGAACCATTTTCTATTTGAGCTTTCACACCTTGTCCCGTGATACTTTCAAAAGAAGCAATTTCAGCTTGTTCAATATCTTCCTCCTTTAAGTGGTTGACTACTGCTTCCGCCAAAGGATGTTCTGATTGCGCTTCAATGGCTAAAAGAATTTGCTTGTAGTCATTATTATTTTCAAGTTTACCATTCCAAAGTATATCAGTTACTAATGGTTTTCCTGCTGTAATTGTACCTGTTTTATCAAGAATGACCGCATTTACTTTATGACCGAGTTCTAAACTTTCGGCATCTTTTATTAGGATATTGTTCTCGGCTCCTTTACCGATACCTACCATTATCGCGGTAGGTGTTGCCAATCCCAATGCACAGGGACAGGCTATAACCAATACCGCTACTGAGGTTAATAAGGCTTGTGAAAATGCATTTTCGCCACCTACTGACATCCATACAATGAACGTAATGATAGAAATACCCAAAACGATTGGAACAAATATTCCAGCAATTTTATCTACAAGTTTTTGAACGGGAGCCTTGCTACCTTGTGCCTCTTGAACCATTTTTATGATTTGGGACAGTAAGGTTTCCCTACCTACTTTTTCAGCGGTAAATTGAAAGCTCCCTTTTTGGTTTACCGTACCAGCGAAGACTTTTTCATCCTTTGTTTTTTCTACTGGAAGAGGTTCTCCCGTAATCATACTTTCATCTACATACGAGCTTCCTTTGGAAACTTCTCCATCTACAGGTATCTTTTCTCCCGGACGTACCAAAATGTTCTGACCCACTTGCACAGCGGAAATAGGAATTTCCTTTTCTTCCCCATTCTCAATAATTTTGAGGGTTTTCGGTTGCAGACCCATCAGCTTTTTAATAGCAGAAGACGTGTTGGATTTAGCCTTTTCTTCCAATAGTTTCCCCAATGAAATAAAGGTTATAATTACCGTAGCCGCCTCAAAATAAACGTGAGGCTCGATACCGCGACTCAACCAAAATTCAGGGAAAAAAGTATTAAATACACTAAAGAGGAAAGCGATTCCTGTACTCAAGCCTACCAATGTATCCATATTCGCCTTACCGTGTTTGGCTTGCTTGAAAGCATTGATGAAAAAGCTGCGACCGAACCAAAAGAGGACAGGAAAAGTTAATACCAAGGATATCCATTTCCCAGGTTCCCTTTGCATAAAAAACATTCCTAATACAAAAATGGGAAGTGTAAGAATCGCCGACCAGATAGTACGCTCTTTAATATCTTGGTAGTGCTTCTGCTGAAGTTCTTGTTGCACTTCTGAAGGATCTTCTGCATCAATAATGATATCATAACCAACTTCGCGAAGCGCATCTTGAAGTTGATTAGGGCTCAACTCTTGATTATACTCCACAAGAACAGAACTATTGGCAAAGTTGACACTGGCATCAAAAACGCCTTCTGTGTGTTTTAATACAGATTCAACACTCGCTGCACAAGACGCACAGGTCATACCTGTAACTGGGAATGATTCTTTTATTCCCTGTTTATTGCTTTTTTCTTTGGTTTCCAATATGTTAACTGTCTCCATAATCCCATTCTTATTTGTACACTTCAAATTTCGGAATTAAAGGACTTTAATGTATTACGTTATTTACTGAAAAATTTGTAGAATTAGCTGATTATGGAAACTAACGACACTTTAATTGCTCAATTTTAATATTCTAAAAGCACCTTGGATAACTAAAACAAAGACAATTGTTCCTACAATCAAATCAGGTTTTCCTGAATTTAACCAATTCACTAAAAGTCCTGCTGTTATCACGCCTAAATTTATAATCACATCATTTGAAGTGAAAATCATGCTTGCTTTCATATGCACTTCTTCTTTGCTTTTTGACTTTTGCAATAAATACAAACAAATTCCGTTTGCGATTAAAGCGAAAATTGAAACAACAATCATTGTCGTAAAATCTGGAAGTCTTTCGTTTCCCAAAAATCGTCTTAAAATCTCTATAAATCCAATAACTGCAAGTGTGATTTGAAAATATCCTGCAATTTTTGCAATTCGCTTCTTTTTGATTAAAGTTCCGCCAACTGCAAAAAGACTAATTCCATAAACAAAACTGTCTGCTAACATATCCAAACTGTCCGCAACAAGTCCCATTGATTTTGAAATCAAGCCCGTTGTCATTTCAATAACAAAAAAAGCAAAGTTAATTCCAAGAACAGTCCAAAGTAATTTTCGTTGGTTAGTATGTTCTTCAAAATCGGTTTGCTCAGTTTTTTCAGTTGAGATTTTTTTCCGCCTAAATTAAGTTCGTTTATTGACTTTTCAATTTGGTAAATTTCTCCGTTGTGAAAAACAGTCAATTTTCGATTGGGAATATCAAAATCTAAATTCGCAATACTTGAAATTTCGTCCAATTTCATCCGAATTAGATTTTCCTCCGATGGACAATCCATTTTGGTAATTTCAAATACTGTTTTATTCACTCGGTTCTTTGTTAGCCACTAGTTTTTTAGTTCAATTGTCTTTTAAAACTACAAAACAAGAAGTTCTGCGTTGTGTCAAATGGTGTTAAATGGTCTTCCGTTACACACTTAATTTTGTCAAATCCATTTATCAACTTTAATGTTAACTCGTCTTCATTGTATTGTTTTATTTCGAGACCGCTACATTTTTCAGGTCCATTTTTGGAAAAGGTTCCAATTGTCAGGAATCCGCTTACAGATTTTCTTGCAGTTTTTATATATTTTGTAATTTGTTCAGTCGTAGTAAGAAAATGAAAGGTTGCTCTGTCGTGCCAAACATCAAAAGTCATATTGGGTTCGAATTCTGTTATGTCGCTTACAATCCAATTTACTTTATTTGCTTTTTCTCCAAGTCGGTCTTTTGCTTTTTCGAGTGATTTAGCCGAAATGTCAAGTACAGTCACACTTTCAAATCCTTCATCAAGTAAGTAATCGACAAGTTTGCTATCTCCACCACCAATATCTATTATTTTTGCAGATTTCTTTAGTCCGAATGAATGAATGAATTCAAGAGAAGTTTTAGGCGATTCCTGTGTCCAACTTACTTGGTCTGGGCTTTTAGTTTCATAAACTGTCTCCCAATGTTTCTTTCTGTCTAATTTCATCGCTATATCTTTTGTTTTAAACTTATGCCTCACGGTCTTATATGGTTTGCATTCATTTTTTAACTAAAGCATATGTGGTATGTCCGAGGCCAATGTTGGATATGAGAAAATCATTGTTCTAATATCATTAACTTTCATTTTTGTTTTTATGGCCATTGCGAAGAGATTTATGGTTTCTTCTGTATGTGGTCCGATTAAATGCGCACCTAAAATTGTTTGTGTTTCTACGTCAATTATAGTTTTGAACGCATATTCTTCTACGTTCAAGCGTTTAGCATTAAACCAATTGCCGACCTCTTTATAATTTATCCGAATATTGTAATTAAGCTCTTTCGCTTTCGATTCAGAATGGCCAACAGACGCCATTGTAGGCAATGTAAAAACTACCGTTGGCATTGGTGGGTAACTTATTTCTTTAGAATTGCCTTTGATTATATTTGAGGCAACCGTATGACCTTCTAAAACCGCAACTGGCGTTAAAGGTAAACCTTCTGAATCTGCGGCATCGCCGGCTGCATAAATATGAGGGTTTGAAGTACTTTGAAGGTATTTGTCTACCGTAACACCTTTTTTAGTAAAGGCTATGTTCGCTTTGTCTAAATTTAAATCGAATATTGCTGGTGGACGGCCGGCAGAATTAAAAACAGCTTTGGCTTCAAAATATGCTGTTTTTTTCGCGGATTTACCTTTCACTCGATACTGGTTATCCACTTTCTCAATAGCCGTAACATCTGTATTCAGAATGAGTTTTATACCTAATTCTTTTGTGGCAGAAACAAGATGTTTTACGATGTCCTGTTCAAAATTTTCCAAGGGGTTTTCTCCACGATGAACAATGGTTACTTCTGCTCCACATCGAGCCGCGATATGCGCAAACTCAAAAGCGATATACCCGCCACCGATAAATAATAAAGATTTTGGTAATTCTGCCAAATTCAAGAAATCGGTACTGGATTTGGCAAAATGACCACCTTCAAATTCTAAAACCCGTGGCTTGGAACCCGATGCGATTACAATTTTGTTAGCTTTTACTTTATCGTTTCCAACTTCTAACAAGTTTTCTGACAAGAATTTAGCTGAACTATGAAAAGTGTCTATTCCGTTTTTTTTATATCCTTTTTCAATTTTTGGTGGCATTTCATCCACAAAGGATTGTTTAAAGCCCATTATATCCTTCCAATTGACTTTAGGTATGGTATCAATGCCATTACCTTTAAGCCTTTTGGCAAAGTCTCGTACTTCCGTAGCGCCTATAATCACTTTTTTAGGGTCACAACCTCTCAATGCACAAGTGCCACCGTATGGTAATTCATCCGTTATTCCGACTTTCAGGCCTTTTGAGGCGCATTTATTGGCGATGGTCATTCCTGCCATTCCTGAACCAATTATAAATACATCGCAATTTTTCATATTAAATTATTTTTCTTGGATGCTTAAACTAACTCGCACAACAACTCAATTTAGAAACATCTTTTCCAAAAGTAATTGCTGCTAATTTGATTCCTTCTCCAAGTGTCAAGTATGGATAAAAACTTTCAGCCAAATCTTTTACTGTGATACCAAACTTAATAGCCATACTTAATTGTTGGATGAGTTCACCTCCTTCTGGTGCTATTACTCTTGCACCAATTAATTTATCTGTTACCGTATTGCGAATTAGCTTTATAAAACCTCTGGTATCTTGTGCTGCTAATGCTCTTGGAACGTGAATTAAATCTAATTTAGATACTTCAAAAGGGATGTCTACTTTTTCTGCTTCCACTTCATCCATACCTGCTCCTGCAATTTGTGGATCTGTAAATACTACCCAAGGTAACGATGTATAATCTACACTGTTTTTTGATAATGAAAAGGCGTTATTTACTGCTATACTTCCTTCTTTTGCTGCTGTATAAACAAAAGGAGGTGTGTTTGTTACGTCGCCAGCTGCATAAATATTGGAAATATTAGTTTCCATTTTTTCGTTAACTAAAATATGTCCTTTTTCTGTCAGGTTTAAGTCAATATTTTCAAGACCTAATTTAGATGTATTTGGTTTTGTTCCTGTAGCTACGACAATATGGCCTTCTTCAATTATTTGAGTGGTAGAACCATCAGGACATTTGCAATGAATAATGGTATTATCACCATTTTTTTCAAATTTAATGGCTCTAAAATTCGGAAGGATTTCAATCCCTTCACTTTTCATTTGTGCTTCTAAAACATCTGTAATATCGTTGGTTTGACTACGTAATGGTCTATCTGTAAATTCCATAATACGAACTTTTACTCCCAAGCGGTTATATGCCATTGCAATTTCCAATCCAATATATCCAGCTCCCATTATGGTTAAGCTTTTTGGTTTTTCTTCTAAATCGAATAAAGAAACATTGGTTAAGTAGCCTACTTTATTGAGTCCTTCAATGTTTGGAATGTTTGTTGTTGCTCCTGTTGCTATAATGATGTTAGTTGCGGTGTATGTATTTTTTCCATCTACAAGAATGGTTTTATTATCTACAAATTCTGCCCAACCTTTAAGCATTGTTAAGTTTTTGAAATCACTTACCACATCCATATACTTATGTTGTTGTAATGTGGCAACTAATGCTTTTTTGTCTTTTATAATTTGCGTGAAATCAATTTCAACACCTTTTGGTTTAATTCCTTTAAAATTAGAATGTGTTGCGTGATACGCTGTTTCGGCAGCTCTAATCAAATTTTTAGAAGGCACACATCCAACATTGACACAGGTTCCTCCAAAATCTAATCCCTCATTTACCATTAAAGTAGTTAAACCAATGCTTTCCGCTTTTATGGCTGCTGAAAATGCTGCTGAACCACCACCAATAACAATTAAATCGAATTGATTTTTGAAATTAGAATTTGTAACACAGCAATCTTCCTTTTCAATATCTTCAACAACTGAATAATTACCAACACTATTAACTGCATTAATAACATCGTGATTGCTTATTATATTGGTATCAAAAACAAATTTACCTTCTCCAGTTTCGTGATTTACAGTACCACTTACAATACCATCTTTATGGTTCAAATCTTTTTCAATATGTGATGAACACCCACTACAAGTCATTCCATCTATATGTAGATTTATTGTTTTATTACTCATCTTTTTCTTTATTAATTACTTTATATCCGGTTGAGTTTATTGCTTTTTCTATATCCTCTTTAGTAGTTTTTGAATTATCAAACTCCACTTCTGCGTTTGCCTTTTCATAGGAAGCCTTGATATTTACAATACCTTCTAACTCATTAACTGTGTGTTTAACGTGTTCTTCACAAGAGGCACAAGTCATCCCTTTAACATCAAAATTTAATGTTTGAATATTGGATTGATTGACTATAACCACTTCTTTCTTATTATCAGGATAAAAAATATGAGCATAATAAGGAAAAGCAATTGAAAACGTTGCAAACAATGTAATACCAACTAAAAACCCTTTGGTTTGAAACCATTTTGGTTTTGCATCAACTTCACAACCACAATCATCGGCATTTTTTGGTTTTAAATAATTATACCAGGCATAGCCAATTGCGACTATAGCTAAACCAATTAAATATGGTCTAAATGGTTCCATCCAAGATAGGGCAGACGCACTTCCTCCAACGCCAGCAATTAATGCTATAACAGGTGGTATGCAACAAGACGATGCTGCTACAGCAGCAAATAAACCTGTGTATGCAGCGTTTTTTGATGTTTTTTCTGTTTTCATTTGTTTATGAATTATGCTGTTTTTCTAATTAATTCTATTGATTTAAAAATGCTACTAAATATCTCTGTTTCATCTCTATTTAAAGAATAGTAAAGCGTTTGACCATCTCGTCTTGAATTGATTATTCCTGCATCTTTGATTTTGCGCATATGTTGTGAGATTGCAGGCATACTCATTTTTAGAATATCTGCTAAATCACAAGGGCATAGCTCATTTTCTAAATTCAATAAATAAAGAATTTTCAATCTTACATCGCTTCCGGCAATTGATAAAAGTTTTGTCATTTTTTGAAAACTTCCTTCCATTTCATGCAATGTCTCCATACAGGTTTGTAACTGCTTATGGTTGGCTTCCGCTCTTGTACAGGTAATTTCTAATTTCATTTGTGTATATATTTTTATTAAAGTTATTTGCTTTGTCGCACAAACATATAATTAATTACGTAATTAAGCAAATACTTAAATACGGAATTATGAAAAGTAAGAACTTGCGTTTAAATCCACCTCAAACTTTAAGGTTCTTCAATCAAATCCTATCTATAGATTTACGGTTCTTATTCGTCCTTTTTTTAAATTCCGAAGGTGCCATCCCAGTTATCTTTTTAAACTGGTTGCTTAAATAGGCAACACTACTGTAGTGAAGTTTAAAAGCTATCTCACTCAAAGTTAATTCATCATACACTATAAGTTCTTTTACACGTTCAATTTTTTGGTTGATGATATACTGTTCAAAAGTGATGCTTTCCACGGATGAAAAAAGGGAACTTAAGTACTTGTAATCAAGATGGAGTTTTTCGCTTATATAGTTTGCCCATTTAATATCCAATTCGTTCGCTGAATGATGGATCTTATCTATAACCAATGTTTTCATTTGTTCAATAAGTTGACTTTTACGATCGTCGATCAAATTAAAACCCCAATTTTGAAGGGCCTTAGATAAATCGCTTTTAGTTTTGGTATCTAAAGAGGAAAGTAATTTGACCTCTCCTAAATTGATAGAAACATACGGTATCTCAAGTTGTTCCAAAATATTGGATACTGCAGAGATACATCTTGGACAGACCATATTTTTTATGTGGATGATGTTGCTCATATAATTCCAGTTTCAAATTGTATAGTACGCCACTCGATTATCTAATTGCATTGATAATAACCAATATTGCCGCTAAAAGAAATAACAACACTATCGCCAGTATTCCGTATATTTTATCTCGTTTGGAAATACTTCCTTTTAGTCGTTTCTCTTGATTTTTTCTTCTATTTCTTCTATTCTGGGACATAACTCCAACGCATTTTAATAAAAAATTGAATTCTAATCAATGCATAATCAACGCATTCTAACAAATTTCATAACGATTGTGGTTGTCAACAGACATTTTCGCTATGATAATTCCTCAATTAATTCTAAACCCATACTCTCGTAGTTCTCTATTAAAAGTACCCTAATAGTTAATTAATATTAGTTCAATAATGGCCATAATTTCATCCTCTCATTTTTTCATTCGGATACTATTTATCATCTTGATTTTGCTGTATTGTATTATAACTTTTCGCTATTCACTGTTATCTTCTATATTTTATGATGGTTGGCGAGGATATGTACCATAAGGTAAATCCGCTTACTACGGTAATCAATCCCAATAGGGAAAATGCCCTTAGTACAAAGGTGTTAAAGTCATCCCTACCTTCATAATCCATGGTATGTGTCATCCACAGAAAATCGAACCAACGCCACTTGCGGTGTCGTACCGTTTGGAACTCCCCATTTTCAATCGCTACATAGGCCTTGAGATTTTGAGGGGTTTCATAGGAAATCTCATAAGCTGGCAAGGGGCGACCGCGGTATTCGTGGTGCTTATCCACTTCTTCTATACGTTTGATTCCTGACACTTTTAATTCAGGTTGCATATACCGGTTGGCTACTTGTTGGGCTTCCTGTTGGGTAATTTCATTTTTTTTGTTCCCTGTTCGGGCATTGTACAGGGTTGTTCCATTAATCCAATAATAGGGACTGCCTGCAATTTCAAGTAATTCCATAGATCGAACTGGTTGTTCAATTTCTAATTGTGTTGTGCCCAATAAATCGGAAAAAGCGGTTTGTTCCAGAATTTCCTTTTTGAAATGGTCGCCATGTATCTCATCAATATCCGTCCAGCTAAAATACATGCCACTAATCGTCCATATTAGGAACTGGATACCCAAAAAAAGACCTAAATACCGGTGTGCTTTTCTGATTTTTATTGCTGTTTGTCTTGTTACCATTACTATTGGATTACTGAAAAAGGAAATTATACGTTGGATATCATCTTTGGTAAGGTCATATTTTTTTGAATTTTATTTCTCTTTAAGCACTGCAACAACCATTAAATCATGCTTATCATTAACTTTTATAAATGCCAAACTTGGGCGTTCCAAACCGTAATCGGTAATCAACAGCGACCATGTTGCGTTCAGTTGTATGCCTTTTGACACGGGATCCAGATCTAGGGGAACCGTTATTTGTCGGGTGGATCCCGCAAGGGTAAAATCTCCTTTTACCTTGACCGTTTGCTTGGCCTTTTTATCAAAATCAAAGTCATCGATTAGTTTTCCTTCAAAGACAACATCGGGATATTTTTGCAATTTAAGTAACTCGTACATGTGTTCATCACGTTTATCCTTACCTGTCTTTATGGATTTAACTGGTAGCCTAAAAGCTACTTCTCCAGTTGCAAAATTAATGGTTCCGTTTAACCGGTCGGACACGCCAGTATATGAATTAAATGACATTTTTGCCTTGAAATTCGCAATTCCTTCCTTGGTGGTATATACTTGTGCAGACGACACATTACTGCTAAGAAGCAGTAACAAGGTCGATAATAAAATAATCAAGTTTCTGGATAGACATAAATCCCTATCACTTTCAACTGTAATAAATTTATTCATACGAATTAGTTTTAGTTTCACCTTTTCTTTTGATAGTACCAGTTTTTTCTAAATAGTTTATAAAGCCACGGAGAATAAAATGCACAACTAATAGCCCGAGCTACCAGAGTCGGGGCTTACAGGCAGCAATGAAAATAAAATCGATATTTTCATGTTCAATTGTTTTTAATTATTTGTAAAATAAGTGCACCTATGACAATAGCGCCTATAATGATGTAAATTGCATAGTTGAACCAAATTTTCGAACCTCGTTTTTTCGACTTTGGAGGTCTATTTTTACAACAATCTTTCATCTGATGATATCTATTTATTTTTTGTAAATCAGACCTGGCAGACTATTTCTTTCAGGCGGGTGTAATGCGCCATTGAAAATATCTATTGGTATCTAAAATTGTAATGGCTCATGTCATAACAACTCATTTAGTTTATTGTGCCTGTCAAGGGAAGGGCATTAAACACTAATAACTAACTAAATATTCCCTTCCCATAACAGGACTTTGTCTTAATCAATAAAGGTCTGTACATTAGTGGGAAAAACTACCCCATCATTCCCAGAGCTTTATATTATTTTTCTTTCACCATATGCTTACCTAACAAAAAAATTAGCCAAGGCAATATCATAAACTGTAGCACGGGCGACATACCTACCTCCACTACTGGCAGTAAAGGCATTGCATCGGTATACGACCAATCGCCACGTATGGTATGAATAACTTCCGCAAGTATTGCACCCGAAAAGCCGACAAAGACCAAAAGCAACACTTTTTTCAAATCCATACTATTTATCCAATACAAATTTTTATAAATCAATCCAAACGAGAAGAGCAATATGAGTACCATCAACATATCTGCTATGGATGCCAACATACAGAATGAAATATGCTGCCAATCGTATTTAAATCCTTTGTATAATGGACCTTGTGCGAATTCCCAAATAAAATTCAAAATAAACGCCAATAAAGACACCGTAATTATGGACTTTCTATAATTTAGCTTGTTCCCAACTTGATTGACAAAATGGTAATAGAAGAGAATTACCAAAACCAATGCTATGGTCGGTACGACGTAAATGCTGAGACTTAATTCTTTCATTTTGTTATAAGTCTTTTTTAACCTGTGTCAAATATTTTATAATTTCCTTTTTATCCTCTTCTGAGAGTTTTGCATCCCCATGTACAATGGTGTAGGAAAAAAGCGGCATTTCATCGTCTTCTATTTGGCTGATAATGGACTTCAATTTGCTATTTTTCCTCCGTGCTGAATAGTTTCCCCATTCGTTAAAATTAAGTTCTTCCTTACCTTGTACTACATGGTCTTCCAAAATCCAAGCGATCGGCTGGATCTTATTGTACCACGGATATTCCGTATTGTTACTGTGGCAATCATAACAACTTACTTGTAACTTGTTTTGAATCGTTTTAGGTACCGAATTGATTACCATAAAGTCAGTTTCAGGTACAATTTCGCTCAGATTGGGTTTGGTGGGCACAAACTGGATACCCACCAAAACTACCAGCAAAATTGATCCTATGATCGTAACTACCTTCTTAGTTAATTTGCTTTTGCACACTGCCACAAGTCATCATTTTACTACCATAGTAGGGGTTCTTGATTTCTTTCGTGGCACTTAACCATTGTGCCCCCTTATTATTGTTGTACATAGGGCAAAAATCCTGATACAAGGTTTTTTCCGTTCCTGTAATAGCTATCAGATCTATTAAATCTATACTCAAAACATCAAAGTGCTCACGTTGATGTTCGATTGGGCTCTCGGCGATATGTTCTGCATGTTCTTTGCCATCTTCGATGATGTCCTTTAATTCTTCCTGTTGTTTGGAAGCATAAGAACTAATATCAAAATTGTTAAAAGCCATAACCATTTTTCCACCTGCTTTCGATGCAGCATTCTGGTTATCCTCCACCAAAGCATCTTTAAGTTCCAAATAATTAGCCACCAACATATCCGATTTTGATGACTTTTGCCCGTCACCCATCATGCTTTTTGATTCCAGGGATCCATCATGGGGCATGTCCATACCTTCATCATGATGGTTTTCGCCACTTCCCATTTCTGAATGGTGCCCATCTGTAGTACTGTGTTCTTTTTTTGCGTCTTTACATGAAGTAGCCATAAGGGTTACGAATGCAATCGCCATTATACTTGTAGTCACTTTTAATTTTCCCATAATACCTGATTTTAGATTTAGATTTATTTATATAATTTTTTTACATAATTTAAAGATTGGCCTCTTAAAGTTTTTCAATTACATTTTCAAGCTTAGCTGTTATTTCATCGGCAATTTCCATCAATTGTTTGTTATCGACAGCCTGCATCGATGCCATTGGATTTACTGCCGCAACTTCAACAACCCCTTTTGAAATTTCCTGTACGATCACATTGCAAGGTAACATGGTGCCAATCTTGTCTTCGGCCTCCAAAGCTTGATGGGCATAGGGCGGATTACAGGCACCAAGGATTCGATATTTTTTGAAGTCTACATCGAGTTTCTTTTTCAGTGTTTCTTTGACATCGATTTCGGTCAGAATACCAAAACCTTCTTTTTTCAGCTCTTCCGTAACCTTGTCGATTACTTTTTCAAAATCTTCGTTAATAGTCTTGTTGAAATAATATTTCATTGTTTTAATTTTTAGAATTCAACATTCGTTTTTGTTCTTCATATTCTTCTTTGGATATCTGGCCTTTAGCGAAACGTTCGTCCAGAATATCCATAGGTTTCTGTTTTCTTTTTAGCGTGTTCCCGTTCTTCCCAACATACATCCATATGCCTAGAACCAAAACAGCTAAAACAATTACCCACCCGTACATCATCATCATTTGAAATTTTAAATGTTATCCGTTTTTTTTAAAAACCATTTTTCCCCAGTAAAAACGAGTACCGTAAGTACCGCCGCTACAACGACCACCAACAGATCACTTGATACTTTAATCCATAAAAAAGCTCCCAGAACGATAAGGTCAAGGATAATGGCGGTTACAATAATGGCTGCATTCGCCTTTATTTCCTTTCGAAGGTTTCTCAAAATGCCCCAATGGATTCCAATATCCATGACCAAATAGAGAATAGCACCTAAAGATGCAATCCTTGTCAAATCGAACAGAACGGTCAATGCGATTGCCGAGACTACAGTATATACCAGCATATGCTTCTGTATGCCTCCAGGCATTCCAAAATGCCTATGGGGTATCAAATCCATATCCGTTAGCATGGCAGTCATTCTTGAAACGGCAAAAACACTGGCTATAACTCCCGAAATTGTAGCAACAATGGCAATACCTACCGTAAACCAAAGACCGTATTTACCAAAGGCAGGTCTAGATGCCTCCGCCAAGGAATAGTCCTTGGCCCGTATGATTTCCTCAATCGAAAGATTAGAGGAAACCGCAAAAGCGACCAAAAGATAGATAATGGTACAAATGGCCAATGAAATAATAATGGCCCTACCGACATTCTTGTTAGGATTAACGATTTCCCCACCGCTGTTGGTTATAGTAGTAAAACCTTTGTAGGCTAAAATGGACAATGCCAAAGCCCCTAGGTAACTGGAGACCGGATACTCGGACAAACTGCTGGATGGGACTACTTCCGAAAAGGAGAATCCTGCGGCCCATAGACCGCCTATCGCAAAAATGGAAATACCACCTATTTTCAGGATGGCCATTACCAACGAAGATTTCCCGATAACATTATTTCCCGAAATATTGATCAAGAACGCCGTAATCAAAAGTATGACCCCCAAAACAGGAACCCAGACACTATTATCGCTAACATCGAACAGTTGCAAGGTGTACGAGCCGAAAGTACGGGCGACAAGACTCTCGTTGATGACCATGGAAAAAGCCATCAGTAAAGCCCCCGAAGCTGTAAGTGCACCTTTGCCATAAATCTTTTTAAGATAGGTGGCAATTCCCCCGGCAGAGGGGTATGCGTTTGACATCTTAACATACGAATAGGCACTAAAGCCAGAGATAATCGCACCAACTAAAAATGCAATCGGAAACCACTGGCCAGATAATTCGGCTACCTGACCTAATAATGCAAAGATACCGGCACCGATCATTACTCCCGTACCAAGAGATACGGCACCTGTTAAACTGAGACTATTTTTTTTGTACTGTGACATATTTAAAATCTGGCTAATAGTCCACCACCCCAACCATATCGATTATTGTAGTTTCCTTGGATTGAAAAATTGCGGGAAAGAATGTATGCTACCCCTACCAACCATTGGGTTTCACTTTCAAAGGATTTATTATTCTCTATATCATTTACCCACCCAAAGTCTGCTCTATACTCGTATTCACCTTCCAGAAAAACTCTAGGAAAAATCAATAATTCTCTGTCCAAACGTATTCTTGGGCGCAGTTGATGATCCATACTCACATCTACATTAAATCTATAAGGCATAAAATATTTAACACCAACCAATCCTACTGTATTAAATGTGTCGTAAGAATCCGGAGAAGAAGTTTCGGTATTTACTCCTGCATACACACGGACCCAATCATTCAGGTATCTATTATAATTCACTTCTATTTCGGTGTTTTGGTTGTAGTCAAATTCGGCACGTAGGCCAAATTCATTTCGAATATTACTCGATATTAAATTGAGCTCATTAAAATTTGAACCTAGACGTGCTCTTCCCCAAGAATAATAATGGTCTGTTTCATCAATAAGTTTCTGAACAGGATAATCCTTCATTCTTTCATCCCTTGGCGTATCATAACTGAAAACCCTTGCCATACCTCCCATCATATGATACAGTATGTGGCAATGAAAAAACCAATCGCCATACTCTTCGTTATAGAACTCTATGACCACTTTTTGCATTGGCGGTACGTTTATTGTATGCTTTAATGGGGAACGTTCGCCATTTTCGTTGATGACCCTAAAATAATGACCGTGCAGGTGCATCGGGTGGTGCATCATCGTAAGGTTATTGAGCGTAATCCGCGTTACTTCACCTCCCTTGATTTTTATTTTATCGGCTTCTGAAAGTGGTACACCGTTCATACTCCATACATAGCGCTGCATATTTCCCGTTAGGTTCAACAGTATGTCGTTTGTCGGCAAATCCGCATTGTAGGTGGTATTTTCCTTGGCCTTTAAAAAGTCGTAGTTGAAATAAGTTTTACGAGTGTCGTAATTAAATGAGGAAGCATCCTGCTGCATCTTGGGTATATTGTGACCCATATGGCCTTTCATTTTATCCGATGTTCCGTTATGGTTCATTGGCATCGAGTCTTTTTTCATTCCCGACCTATTGTCCATATTCATATGGTCACTTTTCACAGGCTTTTTATCATCCATCTTCATTTCCATTTGATCATTCATCTTACCATTGTTCATCGACATCTTATCGTGCATCCCAATATTCATCTGACCGTCTTTCATATCCATCTTCATTCCATACTTCTGCATTAAAAATTCAGGGGTGTTTTTCTTTTTATTACCAGCCATTGCAGGTGCTCCCATTTTCATATCCATTTTTGCCATTTGCTTCATCATTTCCACTTTGTCCGGTCTGTCAATCGTTTTTGCAGGATAAAGTGTCCCTTGTCCTAAACGCAATGATGTATGCCCAGAGCCATCTTGTGCTGTTGCCTTAACTTCCAAAGTACCGTCAGGTATGGTAACGATTACATCATAGGTTTCGGCAACACCAAATAGAAATCGGCTTTTGGATACAGGTTGCACATCAATACCATCGCCGGAAACCACCATTGGGTTACCCCCTCCAAAATCCATCCAATAATAGGTAGAGGCCGAAGCATTGATAAAGCGAAGCCGCACCTTTTCCCCTGGATTGAATTCTGGATATTCTGCCAATATTTTCCCGTTGGTCAGAAATGCTGGATAATAGATATCGGCAATATCCGCTCCTTCCATACGGTCTCTCCAAAATTTAAGTTGTGCACCAAAAGCACCTTCCTTGATGACCCTGCCCAAAGGGACCGCTGTACCTTTTTTAACTTGATACCATTCGTTTCCCCTTTTTAGGTTACGCAGTACGTTCATCGGTTTTTCGTTGGTCCAGTCAGACAGTACTACAACTAAATCTTTATCATAGTCCAAGGTTTTTTCCTTGGGCTGAATCATAATGGAACCATACACACCTTTCTGTTCTTGTAGCATCGTATGGGAATGGTACCAATAGGTCCCTGACTGGTTGATAGGAATTCTGTACTGGAATGTTTCTCCAGGTTCAATAGGTGGTGTTGTCAAATACGGTACACCATCATAGAAATTTGGAAGAATCAATCCGTGCCAATGTACCGATGTTTCAACGTCCATTTTATTGGTTACGTTGATTATGGCAAGGTCACCTTCGGTAAATTTCAAGACTGGTCCGGGAATACTGCCATTGATGGTCATCCCGTGGGCAGTTATCCCTCCAAGCGTTATTTTATTGTTTTCTAAAATAAGGCTGTATTCCTTAACGGCACGTCCTTCTTCCTTTCTATCCTTACCATTGGTACCTACTTGGGCGATGCTCATAGATGTTATGAGAAACACAAATAGTATTGTCATTTTTTTAATCATAGTTAATATTTTATTTTCTCAAGTTCATATTATTCCTTGGTTAGCACATATATTGGTTTGATTGATTTTAAAGTTGTCTCATTATCCATTTCCGTAAGAAATAGAAACATATGGTTGAACATCATTGTATTTTCAATCAAACGCTATGTATTACTCTGAACGGTCCGACCGTCCTTTGAACCTACCCACGACTATTGATATTATGAACACGAGAATACCAACACCCAAAGCCCACCAGTACATTTCCATCATTTCATAGTTTGTGTTCTTTTCTAATCATTTTGAAATTAATTTCGCTATCATTTTTCTGAATTTTTCACTAAGCTGATATTCGAAAATAAATCTCAATTTGTTATGGAGACTTGTCCTAATGGTCCATTCGGCTAACTTCTTTGAACTTTAAAAAATTCTCCTCTGATCCAAAGTAGGCAACTTTGTTGTCCACGCCCATCAGTACAATGAATGCTTCTGTTTTATCGATTTTATGTTTACTAAAAGGGTCAATGCCCGTTCTGGCTTCATCATTGTTGTTCAATGTTTTAACACACATTTCGCAACAGCCATAGTAAGTCTTGCCATTTACGGGAACGGGAATTTGCATTTTTCCCATGAAGGCATCATTTACCATACAGACCAACTCCTTTGGTACTTGGGAGCCCACCTGAGGATTTTTATTTATGATATCTTCAGGTTCTACAGTGGCAACCACTTGTTTAGTATCTTGTGCCGACACGTTCTTATTTTCTGATTTACAACCCATTAAGGTCAATACTAAAATTCCTGAAAGTAGTATTCGCATTGTCTTATCATTTTTTGTTTTAATTTCCAATTAATATTTCTTACTGTAGAGGGTCCTAATTCTTTTATATGTCAACTTTAAGCTATATTTTAATTTTCTAAAATGTTATTGCTACTTACTGATGATAGCTTCCGTGGTGCCACATGTCAACATTTTGTTTCCCATATAAGGATTCCTGATTTCCTCATGGATACTAAGCCAATATGCCCCTTTTTCGTTATCTGCCATTGGGCAAAATTGCTCATATACTTCCTTGTTTACACCAAACAGGCGTACACCTTTTGATAAATGTGCCGATAGATGTTTAAAGTGACCCCTTTGCTTTTCAATATCAGAGGTTTTGCCAATAGCTTCTGAAGATGACTTGATCTCCTTTGAAATGGCCATCCAGTGATTATGGGCCTCCTGGTCGGTCAATTGTTTCATATCTACCTTTTTCAATGTGGCCAACAATTTATCGGCCCCCTTTTTTGCCGCAGTGGCCTCGTCCTTTACCAAGGCGTCTTTGAGGTCCAGATAGTTGTCAAAGACTTTCTCAAGCTGCCCAACAAAGATTTTTGACACTTCCATTCTCTTTTCCATACGGCTGTGGTCAGTCTTATCGGGCATTTCAGAATGGTCCGTAGATTCATTGGATCTCATTCCACTTTCCGATTCTTTTTCTCCTCCCTTATCCATACCTCCATGATTATGCCCTGTCATGGCTGGGCCCCCTTCGGGATTCATCATGCTGGGCTTGCCGGCAAGTTGTGCAGCGGCATCTATGCTGAAGGTTCCGTTAATGGCAATTTCCTCACCTTCTTCCAGTCCTTCGTTCACTACGAAACTTTCGCCCAAAGCCGGGCCTAACGTGACGTCGCGCATCATAAAATTTACACCTTTGTCCGAAATATTCTTTATATAGACCACAGAACGCTTTCCTGTCCACATGACCGCTGTTTTGGGAATAACGATTGCATCGGACTTTAAAGGCAATTTAGCCTCAACAGTGCCGGAAACGAACATTTCGGGTTTCAGTTGTAGATTCCGATTATTCACTTCTACCCTTGCTTTTGCAACCCTGGTCATAGGATCGATCACAGGGTCCAAATACGAAATCTTTCCTTTAAAGGTTTCGCCTGGTACAGATTGTACCGTAAAACTTACCTCATCACCCTTTTTTATCCAGACCATGTCGGATTCATAAACATCGAACAATATCCAAACAGTGCTCAGGTTGGCAATCTGGTATATAGGCATGCCTTTATTGACGTAGTCCCCAAGATTGACCTTCTTTTCTGTCACATAGCCAGATATATCGGCCAGTATGTGGAGTTCTTCTTGAACTGTACCCGATTCCAGAATTTGTGTAATCTGGATATCCGAAAGCTTCCAGTTTTTAAGTTTTTCCTTTGCCGAGTTAAAAAGCATTGGCTGGGTCTCGACTATTTTTCGGGCCTCGAAAAGTTCTTCTTGGGCATTGACCAGATCTGGAGAATAAATAGAGGCGATTACCTGCCCTTTATTAACGTATTCGCCGGTAAAATTAACCATCAATTTTTCAATGCGGCCAGGAATATGGGAAGATTGGGAATAGACCAACCGTTCATCGGCCTGTACCTTTCCATTCAATCGCAATAACTTTACAGGCTTGGTCTTTCCGACAATTTCTGTACCGACATTTGCAATCTGCATTGCGGTCCGAGACATGCTGATTGCCATGGGATCCAATTCAGCATTGCTATCGTTATCCAAAGGAATCAATTCCATGCCGCAGATGGGGCAGTTACCCGGTTCGTTCTGTCTGATCTGTGGGTGCATGGAGCAGGTCCAAATGGTCTCACTGACGATTTCGCCGTCGTGTTGGTGTTCGTCCACTGTCCTGTTTTCCGAACCTCCGAAAAACAGCCATCCAAGCAATAACCCTATGATCAAGGTAATTGCAGCTATACCTATTATTTTTTTAGTTTCTGTTTTCATAGTACTATTTTTTTGCTGTGATGTAATTCAGTTTTGCTTGCGCAATGCGATATTGCGTAAATGCGGTTATTTTAAGTCTATCGTATTTAAGCAGTTGTTGCTGCATCCGAAGTACCTCCTCGAAATCCTTTCCCGAGTTTCCATAAGACGTGAACAAGAGATTGAGAACTTGTTCTGATTCCGATATCTGCTGATCAAAAAGTGAAATCAAATCGGTCTGTTGTCGTAAATCGAACAGTGCCATTTCATAATTTGAATTCAGCGCATTTACGGTTTCCGTTTTTTGAAGCGAATAACTTTCTTGCATCAATTGCGCCTCTTTGACAGCTGCTTTGTACTTTCCCCTAAAGATGGGAAGGCTTACGGTTACCATTGGCATCAATACATCCTTCCCGTTGTCAGGCAAAGCCATATCGGTCCGTTCATCGACTATTACAAAATCCAACCCGAGCCCGAGCCTTGGAAGGCCTTGTTTTATTGCAGCATATTCAGATGCCTCGCTTGCCTTTATTTTTAATTCAAGTGAATTCAAAAGTGGATGGTCCACAACAAGGGAATCCTTCGCATAATCCAATAGTATATGATCTATTTCAATGGTATCGGCGATAATAACTGGTTCTATCTCGTCGCGGTTCAATAGTTTATTGAACGATGCCAACAGGGGCGTCTCTTTTTTATTCAGAATTCCCAAATTTGTCTTTGCCTCTTTTAGCATGATATCCACTCTCAACACATCAACCAGTGTCCCATTACCATTTTTGAACTTTGAGTTGGAAATGGACTTATATGATTCTAGTATGGCAATGTTCCTTTCCTCGATTTTCATCCACTCCCTCAATTCGTATAAAGGAAAATAAGCCGTGGATACCTCAAAATAGAGTTTGTTTTTGGTATCTAAAAAAGATTGGTATCTTGCCTCTGCCATAAGTGTGGCCACATCGCCCTGGGCCTTCAGCGTGCCAAACCATGGGAACATTTGGGTCAATGAAAACCGTGCCTTTTGTGGCCCGACCCTTGTTTCTACCGGAGATATAAAATACCCGAAAGAAATGGATGGATCTGGCAAGGTGCTTACCTGTGGTACCTTTTCCAAAGCCGCTTCGAACTCCTTATATTGGGAAAGTAGGCCCGGATTGTTGTCCGAAGCTATTTTGAAATAATCTTCCAATGTCTGTGCCTGCAATCCTAAACAGGTAAATAATAGTAACAGTGCGATTATGTTCTTCATTTTATTCTATTTTTTTTGTTCTTATTATTAATGACCGTTTCCCTCCAAAACGACTGAAGAACTGGCACGACGAACATGGTCATGATCTGGATGGTCATTCCTCCAAAGGTGGGGATTGCCATGGGAATCATTACATCAGCGCCTTTACCAGTCGATGTCAATACTGGGAGGAGGGCAATAATAGCAACGGCTGCGGTCATCATTGCCGGGCGGACCCTTTTTTTACCGGCCTCCAAAACAGCTGCCCTTACCCCTTCTATAGTATCTGGCTTTTTTTCCTCGAAAACTTGATGAATATAGGTCCCCATAATAACCCCGTCATCTGTTGCTATACCGAAGAGGGCAATAAATCCTACCCAAACAGCAACACTCAAATTGATGGTGTGCATTTGAAAAAGATCTCGCATATTCACACCCGATATGGCAAAATTTAGGAACCAGTCCTGCCCATAGAGCCACAACATGATAAATCCGCCCGCAAATGCGACGAATACCCCCGAGAAGTGGATTGATGATGCAATAACTGTCTTAAATTGAAAGAACAGCAGCAAGAATATGACTACCAAACTGATCGGTATTACTATAGACAATCTTTTGACCGCTCTTATCTGGTTTTCATAGCTGCCAGAAAATTTGTAGCTTATTCCCGCAGGGACCGTTAATTCCCCTGCATCGATTTTTTGTTGGATGGCATCTTGTGCATCGTTTACCACATCGACCTCCGCAAAACTATCCCTTTTGTCAAAAAGAACATAACCAACCAAAAATGTGTTTTCGCTCTTGATGGCCTGTGGCCCTCTTACATATTCAAAATCGACCACTTGTGAAAGCGGAATTTGGGCCCCCACGGGGGTAGGAATCAATATCTTACTTAAAGATTCAGGATCATTCCTTAGTTCCCTTGGATAGCGCACTCTAATTGGGAACCGCTCCCTACCTTCGACGGTAGAGGATATTTTCATTCCTCCAATGGCGGTCTCAATGCTTTGTTGCACGTCCTCAACATTGAGACCATATCGTGATATTTCATCCCTATTGATATTGAGATGCAAATACGGTTTACCAACGATCCGATCGGCAAATACCGCTTCTGACTTTACGGAAGCGACTTCTTTTAATATCACTTCCAACTGCATCCCAAAATCTTCTATTGTTTTCAAATCCGGGCCGTAAACTTTGATACCCATAGGGGCGCGCATCCCTGTCTGGAGCATTACCAAACGAGTTTCTATAGGCTGCAATTTTGGTGCTGAAGTGATTCCGGGTATTTTGGTCACACTGACGATTTCGTCCCAAATATCATCTGCCGATTTGATGTGGGGCCTCCAATTTCGATAAAATTCTCCATTTTCGTCCGCAATCAAGTCTTCTTCTGTAATACCCCTTTCCAATGCCTCTCCATTGGTAAGGGTATCCTTTTGAACGGTAATGAACCGATCTTTACGGTCCACTTTAAAATGGACCCTATGACCTGCTTCGTTTAGGATAAATTCGGGTTTGTAGTTGATAATGGTCTCGAACATGGAAATAGGTGCAGGATCGAGTGCCGATTCCACACGTCCTAATTTTCCGACTGCCATATCCACTTCTGGAATTCCATCAAGAAGCATATCCAATTGACCAATTACATTTCGGTTATATTCCACCCCTGAATGTGGCATTGAAGTTGGCATTAACAAATAGCTGCCTTCATTCAAAGATGGCATAAATTCAGAGCCTATTCCAGGAAATCTGTTTGAGGAAGCTTGCCAGCCAGAAGTTTGCCTGACGTTTTTCCAACCTACGAATTCGAAACCTTTAGCTACAATTCCAAAAGTACTGTCGAACCCTAGCCATATCAATACTCCAAAAAATATGGTTACGAAGGGAATCAACATAAATTTCCCTTTGTTCTGCAAGCACCATTTGAGTACAGGTTCATAAAAATGCACTATCGCCATTAAGGCTGCCAATATGATTCCTATCAAAAACAATACGAAGAAGTAGTTGATTATAATGCCATTTTGAGGCCCTAAGGGCATCCATTCCTCCGTAAGGAAAAAAGAGGCTATAAAAATGGTAAGCCCTAAATTGATATAATTGGGATATGCTTTATATTTTTTGGGCCACCTGGGTTCCAAAAGATTGTTTATTCCAATTAAAGTAAGTGCAAGTGGCAACAACATCGAGGCATAGACCGCAAAAATAATTCCAGCCACAATCAAAAGGATACCCCAGAACCTGCGGACCCTTTTCTTGTCATAGTTGATGCCGAAGATGAAATGTGCAAGGGCAGGTAATACCACGAGACCAAGTACAAAAGCACTTAACAAGGCAAAAGTTTTGGTAAATGCCAATGGCCTAAAAAGTTTTCCCTCGGCAGATTCCATTGCAAAAACAGGCACAAAACTGACCACGGTAGTAGCCAAGGCCGTTGTTATTGCCGATGCCACTTCAATGGTCGCCTTATAGATAACCTGCATGAGTTCCTTCCCCTTTACACCATGGTTTTCTGGCATTTCTAGATGGCGAATAATATTTTCAATGAAAATAATCCCGACATCGACCATGACCCCGATAGCAATGGCAATACCCGAAAGTGCCACTACGTTGGCATCAACACCGGCATACCGCATAACAATGAAGGTCATTAAAACGCCAACGGGCAAAAGCCCTGAAATGATAATGGAGGCCCTTAGATTAAGTACTAAAATCAATACTACAATAATACTTATAAGGATTTCATGGGATAGCGCATTTTCCAATGTCCCTATGGTCTCGTGGATAAGCTGCGTCCTGTCATAGAACGGAACGATGGTCAATTGGCTTTCCGTCCCGTTGGCCAACGTCTTCTTTGGAAGTCCCGGGGCAATTTCCTTGATCTTTTCTTTTAAATTGTTAATGACCGCCAATGGGTTGGAGCCATACCGGGCAACAACAACGCCCCCAACAACCTCTGCCCCTCCTTTATCAAGTACACCTCTTCTAGTGGCCGGGCCTAAACTTACGACACCAATGTCTTTGATTCGAACTGGAACGTTGTCCTGAACTGCAACGACCGCCTTTTCGATGTCCTCTGTCTTTTTAACATAGCCCAAGCCCCTAACCAAATATTCCGCTTGATTGATCTCTATGGTCTTTGCCCCAACATCTTTATTGGATTTCTGTACAGCCTGCATCACTTTGTGCAACGGGATATTATAGGCCTTTAAGGCGTCGGGGTTCACGTCTATCTGGTATTCCTGAACATACCCTCCAATGGATGCCACTTCGGAGACACCTTCAACGGCATTTAGACCATATTTAACATAAAAATCCTGAACGGTACGTATTTCGTGTAAGTCCCATCCACCCGTAGGATTGTTGTCCTTATCCCTACCTTCCAAGGTGTACCAATAGACCTGGCCCAAAGCAGTGGCATCGGGCCCTAAGGTCGGCGTCACAGCATCCGGTAAGAGCCCGGCTGGGAGTGAATTTAGTTTTTCCAATATCCGGGAACGCGACCAATAGAATTCTACATCATCGTTGAATATTATGTAGATACTGGAAAATCCGAATATCGAAGAACTACGGATAGTCTTAACGCCCGGTATCCCCAATAAATAAGTAGTCATAGGGTAGGATATTTGATCTTCTATATCCTGTGGCGATCGTCCGGGCCATTGGGTAAAGACAATCTGCTGGTTTTCCCCAATATCAGGTATGGCATCGACAGGAACCGGGTCTTTGGGCAGGAATCCCGTATCCCAATTAAAGGGCGAGGTGGCAACGCCCCAGGTTATAATTGTTAATAGAATGAGAACCGTAACCAGCTTGTTCTCCAAAAAATATTTGATTAGTTTATTAAGCATATTATGAAATGTTGATTTGGAATTAAAAGAAATGTTCCAAAGGCGAAAAATGCCTATAACCATACTAAATCAATAGCATGGTAATACTTCATAAAAATGCTCTTAAATAAGGAAGGTTTGATCTAGGATTTGAATATCCCTGACCAAAAGAGGTGGTGGGTAATGGCTGAAAGGAACTATATTTTCTTGCAGTCCCTCAAAAAGGTTTAGATAACTATAAACGAATGAAACAACGAACTGTTGTTGTTCAAAACTTAATTTTTCAAGTGAAAGTTTCAAGTCATTTTGTCCACTTATTGAAAGTGTTACATCGTCGCAGCAATCCTTTTTTACGAAATTGTGTTTGTGTGAATCCGAAGGTTGTTGAATCTCCATTCCGCAAGATTCCGCTTGGCCGAAGAAAGAGAAATCAACAAGATCATCACCACAATAATGTTGTGCAACCGTAAAAGAGAAGGTCGAGAACAACACTACAAGTGCCATTAAAAAAGATGATATTTGAAATAAAACTCTTTTCATCAGATATGCAAAACTACAAAAATTTTAACTCATGGTTTGTATTTAACAAAATTTTAGAATTAAATCAGTCAATTTTTTCAATAAGAATATTACATTTTCTACTAATGTCATAAACGTATTGGATAAAACCTATGCGGTATCTAGGGTTCCGGCCGGACTAAGACCCGGTCACCCGTTTGGGATTAATTTTACTATGGCTTATGGGTTTTAATTGATTTAGTGATTTAATGACGGCCTAAAACTGCACTAGTCCAATATTTATTTTGAAGGGACGACCAAAAATTTAAAAATATCTATTGCTATGTTCAGTATGTAAGTGCAGGCGAACAGGATAAGCAAAAAAAACACGGGAACAGATACAGTTCTTGGCACCCAACTTTTTAAAGGGCAGAGGCCGAAGCTGTTGATGAAGAAAAATAAGAAAGTATCTGTAAACAGTGAATAATATATATTGTTAAAAACAAATTGACCGATTAAGGAATACATGAAACAAATAAATCATAAACTATCGCTTTTTTCGATTCCAGTAATCGTATTCATACTATTATTTAACTTATCCATCGCACAAGAGAACATAGTTGATAAGGCCATCGAGGTTTCCGGAATGGTAAAAATGAGGAATGCCGAGGCTACCTTTATCTTCCGTGAAGATACCTATGAGTACAGACGTCAAAACGGACAATTTACTTATACAAGAATCGGTAAGAATAAAGAAAACAGACTGGTCCGCGATGTTTACACCAACAAAAATTTTGTCCGCCATGTTACCGATACGCTAGTAAACCTTACCGAGAAAAGAAAAAATGCCTATACCAATTCTGTGAATTCGGTCATCTATTTTGCGTTTTTGCCCCTATGGCTAAAAGACCCAGCAGTCATTTTAGAAGATCAAGGTAGAAGTGTGATAAAAGGTAAGGAGTACCATAAAATCCTTGTTACTTTCAAACAAGAGGGCGGTGGCCATGATTTTGAGGATGTGTTCCTATATTGGTTCGATGTTGAGGATTACAGTATGGACTATCTTGCGTACAAATATTTTACCGGAAAAGGTGGAATGCGATTTCGGGAAGCTTATAATACTCGTAAGGTCAATGGTGTACTCCTACAGGATTACCGTAACCTACAGCCTAAAATAGAAGGAGGCATTGATTTTGATGAAATCGAGAAGGCTTTTGAAAACGAACAACTGGAGGAACTATCACTAATCATATTGAAAAATGTAAAAATCAAAACGATACCCAAACCTTAGCACAGTCTAATTCATTCAAAAACCCGAAGTATGTTTCCCGAAAGTTCTGTCTGGAATATTTTCAAAGGGTTGCTCGTAATACTGTTCAAGGGCTTTCCGGTTTGGTCAAACCGCGCCCCATGGGTGGAACATTTATACACACCTCCATCCTTGGCTACAAACCTCACTTCCTCGGTCTGTTGATGGCTGCATACCTGACTTGCCGCCACATAATTACCTTCTAAATTTTTAACTACGACCACATAATTTTTTAATATAAAATCCCCATTGTTCTGCAGACCCACTCCTTCATCGGAGCTAAGGTCTATATTAAAATCGATTCCGACAGGGATAGGCCTCATATCCTCTGGTGAAACGTCTCCGTTACCATCTTTGGAACAACCTTGAACACATGGAAAAACAATTGCGAATGCCGCACCGGCCCCTAGACTTCTTAAAAACTGTTTTCTTTCCATAACATATAACTTTTAAATTTTAAACGTCTTTTACTTGAAAATCGTATGCAGATAACACATATGTGGTCTTCAGTGCATATTGTAAATGAAATAAAATTTACAATATCTAGACATGGGCCAAATTTAAGTATTTGACCACCCCCATATATACTGTAATATGCCCAAAACCACACACCTATTTTTAGTGCTGTGCTGAGAGTGTTTATACAAAAACAACCATAGTCTTTTTTGAAAACCAAGAATTCAAGAGAAAGTACTAAAGAGAAATTATATAAAAAAGAAAGAAAATTATGTAGATAAAGGTTGCGGGGAACTAATACTTTTAACAGCGGCCAAACAATAATGGCAAAAAAGGAAACGTAATAGATTGTAGGATTATCAGTTCAATACAATGTTCTGAAAATAGTAGAAAAGCTTTTGTCTTTTTATTGCCTATGTTCCCTTGGGGTGTAAACAAAAAATCTAGATGACGATATGCTAAGCATCTATAAATCTTTATGCTATTTAACGGAAAAGGAAACATAATTCAAATCTATATTCCAAAGGCCTGTTCACCCAAGCCGAATGTGGGGTTTCGCTTAAAATGAACAGGTCTTACTGCTAAGTATATTACAAAAGAAAAATTAACATGCAAATAAAGGAATCTTCGACACTATATGATGTAATCATAGTCGGCTCTGGGGCAGGCGGAGGCATGGCGACCAAAATACTTGCCGATTCAGGTCTAAAGGTTGCCGTTGTGGAGGCCGGGCCGTTCTTTGACCCTAAAGACCCGGAACAGATAACCCAATTAAAGTGGCCGTGGGAATCGCCTAGAAGAGGTGCAGGTACCGTCCGGCCTTTTGGCGATTTCGACAGCGCATACGGTGGGTGGGATATCGAGGGAGAACCCTACACAAATAGTAACGGAAGCAATTTTAGATGGTTCCGTTCGCGAATGTTGGGCGGTCGGACCAATCATTGGGGCAGGATTTCATTGCGCTTCGGGCCAAGGGATTTTAAACACAAAAATGAGGACGGGCTGGGCGATAATTGGCCTATAGGCTATGAAGATGTCAAACCCTATTATGACAAAGTAGATAAATTGATCGGGGTTTTCGGCACCAACGAGGGCCTGCCTAATGATCCCGATGGTTTCTTTCTGCCACCACCGAAACCTCGGTTGCACGAGCTTTTTTACATCCGTGGGGCACGGAAATCAAATATTCCCGTTTATCCCTCAAGGATGTCGATCCTGACCAAAATGATAAACGAGGATAGGGGCATCTGCTTTTATTGCGCGCAATGCTCCAGGGCATGTATGGTATATGCCGATTTCTCGTCGGAAACCTGTTTGATTTTCCCGGCACAAAAAAGCGGCGGTCAGATCGATCTGTTCCTGAATGCCATGGTAAGGGAGGTTACTACCAATCAAGAAGGTAAGGCAACGGGCGTTTCGTACATCAATAAAGAGGATAGAAAGGAATATAAGTTAAAAGGGAAGGTCGTAGTCCTTGCCGCATCCGCCTGCAGCTCGGCCCGGATACTCTTGAATTCCAAAAGTGCCCAACATCCTAACGGATTGGGCAACAGCAGCGATATTGTTGGAAAATATCTTCACGATTCCACGGGAGCGAGCAGGGTGGCCTTCATTCCGGATCTGATGAACCGGAAAGTTTCCTATAACGAGGATGGCGTGGGGGGCATGCACGTATATTCCCCTTGGTGGGGCGACAACAGGAAATTGGACTTCCCCCGCGGATACCATATCGAGGTATGGGGCGGAATGGGCATGCCCAACTATGGGTTTGGTTTCAATGCGAACGAGTTCAATAAATTCTTCGGCACAAAAGTGGGGGGCTATGGCAATGGCCTCAGGGACGATGTTAAAAAATACTATGGTGCCGTCCTTGGTTTTGGTGGCCGGGGAGAGTCCATCGCCATGAAGGATAACTATTGTGAAATAGATTCTACCAAAGTAGATGAGTTTGGAATTCCGGTACTTAGGTTTAATTACAAATGGTCCGACCACGAGCGAAAGCAGGCAAGGCACATGCAGGACACTTTTGAAGAACTGATCCACAACATGGGCGGAGAAGCTTTAGGAGAAAAACCCACCAAGGAACAAGATTATGGTATATCCCCACCAGGGTGGATCATCCATGAAGTGGGTACGACAAGAATGGGCGATGATCCCAAGACCTCTGTAGTGAACAGGTTTCAGCAACTTCACGATACCGACAATGTATTTATCGTCGATGCCGGGCCTTTTGTGTCACAGGCCGACAAGAACCCCACTTGGACCATCCTAGCGCTAGCCTGGAGAACATCTGATTATATTGTAGAAAAATTGAAACAGCAAAATATATAGGAAAATGGATAGAAGAAATAGTATAAAATCGATTATCATAGGGTCGGTCGCTGGCGGATTGGCAGTCCACGGCTGCAAACCTGAAGATGAGGCCAAAGCGGAGAACACTGAAGTGCTGCAGGGCTATAGTTACAAATATGGTCGGACCCAGAAGGAGAAAGAACGGATCATGGAACTGGAAGCGGTACAATTTTTTAACGGACACGAGTTGGGGACTATTGCCGTTTTGAGTGATCTGATATTGCCTTCCAATGATAAATTTGGTAGTGCTACGGACGCAGGAGTACCAAATTTTATAGAATTCATGGCCAAGGATATCCCAGAATTGCAAACGACCCTCAGGGGCGGCCTCATGTGGTTGGACCATGAGAGCAATACCCAATTCGGTACCGAATTCAAATCGAGTGCTGAGGCTTGGCAAAAAAAACTATTGGATACTATAGCCTATCCCGATATATTAATTCCAGAGGGCGAACGCCCCTTGGAAATACAGTTTTTTTCCATGTTGCGAAATCTGACGCTAACAGGTTATTACACATCGAAGATCGGCCTAGAGGATTTGGGGTATAAGGGCAATACCCCAAATGTATGGGACGGAGTGCCCGCAGACGTATTGAAACAGCATGGCGTTGCCTATGAAGAAGAATGGTTGGCAAAATGTGTAGATCAAAGTCAAAGAGGGGTCATGGCAGAATGGGATGGCAATGGCAATCTACTTACATAGGCCTTTAATAGAATGCCATCCAATTTCTAATTTAGGTTACCAATATGACATTTATCATGTGATGGTTAAAAACCTTGTTCTACTTTTGATACTGTTCTTTGCATTTAGAACACGAACTATATTATTTTTAAAATAACTATGATTTTTTTGAAAATAATTTAATACCCGATACTGGAACAAAAAAAATTCAAATCTTTAGGAAGTGAAACAGATTTTGACCAAAATATTGTCCGTTACTCTAGCCTTCGCAGTGCTTTTTGCAACTTCGTCTTTCATGGTGGATATGCATTTTTGCTGCAACAAGTTGGTAGATGTTGCGGTTTTTGGCAAAGCAAAGCCTTGTAAAGATAAAAAGCAGAATTTATCAAAACCTTTTAAAAAATGTTCCATAGGGCAAATGGATTGCTGTAGCAATAAATCTATTGTAAAAAAGGCCGAAGACAATCTTAAAAAGTCACAAGTTGAACTGGATACGAATAAAATTGTTTTCCTACAGGCATTTTTCCATTCCTACGTAAATCTTTTTGAAGGACTTGAATTTAATGTGGTTTCCTTTATAAACTACAATCCACCTTGGATCGAGAAGGACATCCTTGTACTTCACGAAACTTTCTTAATTTGAATATTATTGAGCAGATTATTGTCACGATAATCTGTACTTCCTATTAGTCTGCAACAAGTTGTAGGCTACCTCATGTCGTACCCTTTTTCCAACGACAACCTTTTTCCAATTTTAATTTATCAGGGATTAAATACTCTGACGGACCTTATACTTAAGGAACAATAACATATTGTGAACATGGAATCCATAAAAACATATTGGGTCAAGAACATGGTTTGCAGGCGGTGCCTGAAAGTCATAAAACAGGAGCTTGAAGAGATCGATGTAGCAGTACTTTCCGTCGAATTGGGGAAACTTACTGTCCGTATCAGTACTGGTATTGACAATCTAATCGATTCGAATATAACCGAGGTTCTTCACTCCAACGGATTTGAAATCGCGAAAAACGAGGAGGAAATGATCGTTGAAAATATAAAGATTGCTTTGATCGAACTGGTAGGTGACCTGCCATTTCATATTAAGGAAAAGACCTCTGAACATTTGGCATCTGAACTTCATAGGGATTATAAGTTGTTGAGCAAAATATTCTCAAAAAATGAAAATACCACAATAGAAAAATACCTTATAAAATTAAAGGTTGAGAGAGCAAAGGAACTTATTCAATTGCAACAGCACACTTTTTCGGATATAGCCTATTTGTTGGATTACAGCAGCATAAACCATTTATCGAGACAGTTTAAGACCATTACGGGATTAAGCATGACCGATTATAAAAATGGCCAAATGTGGGATAGAAGTTTCCTTGACGAAATTATATAAATATGAACGAAGATTATGCAGACGTAAACATTCAATAAGAAATAGATTTATTAACAATTAAATGCCAATAAAATGAAGAAAAAAAGAATTTTTCCGGGTATGACCATAGTAATGGTTGTAAGTTTTTTATTCCTGGGATTCAATAGCCATTCCCAGGAAAAATGGGTAGCACCCCTTAGTGCGGATAAGATTGTCAACCCATTAAAAGGTGATGTCAATGCGGCTGCCAACGGTCAAAAACTTTACAAAGTACTATGTGTTGTATGCCACGGGGCAAAAGGAAAAGGTGATGGTGTGGCCGGTGCAGGTCTAACGCCAAAACCGACAAATTTGACCAGCGCAGAATTCCAATCCCAGAGCGATGGAGCCATTTTTTGGAAAATTCAAATAGGACGGGCTCCAATGGCCTCATACGAAACCTCAATACCGGAGAACAAACGATGGGAAATTATTAATTATATCAGAACACTTAAAAAATGAAAAAGCTAATAATATTACTAACCGTAGTTGTTTTTGGTAATCCTATATATAGCCAAACATACAACAATTTTGAACCAAGTAAGACCCAGTTCATGATCCGTGGTTATGGACATACAGGGCTAAACTATATGAGTAACGGAGATGAAAAAGAATCCTCTTATGTAGGCTCGGCCTTCGCGCCGATCTTTTTATTCAAACATTCGGACAAACTCATGTTTGAAGCCGAATTAGAGTTTGTTCTAGAAAGTAACGAACTTGAGGTGGGCTTGGAATATGCCGACGTTATGTATGTCCTTAACAAGAACATGACCGTTAGGGCAGGAAAATTTTTACTTCCTTTCGGAACATTTATGGAGAGGCTTCATCCCGCATGGATAAACAGACTTCCGACAAGACCTTTGGGCTTTGGCCATGATGGGATAGCTCCTGCCTCAGGGATCGGTGTTGAACTCAGAGGTGCCTTTGATCTTGGCGGTCCTTCTTTAAACTATGCCATTTATTCTACCAACGGTCCGCGATTAAAGGACGGAAGTATTGAGCCGGAGGAAGCGGGAATGCTCATGTTTCAAAATTATGAAGATAATAATACAAGTAAGGCCTTTGGGGGCCGATTGGGGTTATTGCCATTTTCAGATTCTTCTACCGAATTAGGGATTTCGGCCTATTCAACAAATGGTGCCGGGGCAAAAGATTCGCCATATGAGGACGTTGGTGCTTTCTTATATGCCATCGATTTTGCTTTTGTTAAACAAGTGTCGCCCCTTATTGGCTTTATTGACATTAAGGCTCAATACAACAGTTCCAATGTGGACACGGCAACCTTCATTGAGATGCATGAGGATGGAGATGAGGAAGAATATTCGTTCGATAACCAAAGTAATTCCTTTTATGGGCAATTGAGTTATCGACCTACCATGGCGGAGAGTGACTTCATGAAAAAATTGGAGTTTGTTGGAAGATATTCAAATTTCAATGCTCCGGAGGGTTCTGAATGGGAAGAGAAATCGACCCAATTTGCCTTTGGATTGAACTACTGGTTAACCTGGAGATCCCTTATCAAAATAAGTTATCAGACCACTGAAACCGAAGGTGGGCATGGCGGAGAAGGCATAACGACTACTAATGGGCTATTTCTCCACTGGGCAATAGGATTTTAAGAATACATAAAAATAGAAAACATGAAGACAATAAATAAATTTTTAGTAATCGTGATGGTTTTCCTGACCATTGGAATAACCGTAGTTGCCTGTTCTTCTTCTAAGAAAACACTTACAGAAAATAATATTCCTGTTGTGGCAGGGGTGGAA
Source organism: Arenibacter sp. (assembly GCA_040216555.1). Classification (GTDB taxonomy): domain Bacteria; phylum Bacteroidota; class Bacteroidia; order Flavobacteriales; family Flavobacteriaceae; genus Arenibacter. The sequence continues at coordinate 130,010 of JAVJOW010000009.1, read as the reverse complement.
GAGGAGTTCAAACTGGAAAAATCAGGAGCCCAATTATGGGGAGAAACCTGTAATCGATGCCATTTAGCACCTTCTCCAGCCGATTATAACGACACGGATTGGGAAACCATCAGTTTGCACATGCGCGTAAGGGCCAATCTTACAGAAAAGGACGTTGCAAAAATCGAGGAATTTCTGAAATCCGCGAATTAATTGAATTGGTAAAGCACATTTTCCATGAGAATGGAAATTTAGGGCTTTAGGGAAATGTACTTTAATAAAAAGAAATTAATATTAATTAAAACTAAATACAATGAAAACAGTAACAATGATTATTTCTGTCCTCGTACTGGTTATCCTATCCAGTTGCGATCAGAAATCAGACCCCACAGCAATCCTCGAAAATCCGGAAACTAGAATGGAACTTTTTGAGGCGATTGCCAGCAACCACAGTTACATGGCGGAATTCATGGACAACATGCAAGATAACGATCATGCAATGCAGATGATGCAGGGTAACCATAAAATGATGGGCAATATGATGCAGAGTGGTGGAATGCAAACGATGTTGAAAGATAGCATGATGACGAAAAACATGATGCAATCCATGATGAAAGATGGCAAGATGATGGGCAATATGATGAAAATGATGCACGAAAAAGGCATGATGAGCGAAGATTGTATGGAGTCGTGCAAGAAGATGATGGGCAACAAGGGAATGGACATGAAAGGAATGGGATTGATGGAAGAAAATGAATTGGATGCCAAAGAACAAGGCGAACTCGAATTGAGCAAAAGCCAAAGCCATGGCGATCATCATTAAAGAATATAACATTTAAACCTAAAAATAAAAATTATGAAAGGTCACTGGATATGGATGGTTATCGGTTGTGGATTGCCGTTGTTACTAATATTTTTCGCTCCCTCACTGGGCATTACCGGATATAATGGGCTTTTTGGCTTCATAGTCCTAATGTTCATTTTTCATCTCTTTATGCCACATGGTGCACATGGCCACGGGGCGCATGACCATACGGAACAGAATAATAAGCAACACGAACATGGTAAAGAAAAACCATTGTCGGCAGAAACTAAGGAGGAGCATAAGGGCCATAGTCACCATTAATAATGGAAAAACAGATGAAACATAAATATCAAATAAACGGAATAAGCTGTGGCGGATGTGTGGCAAGGGTAAGAAAAACCTTGGAAGAACATCCGGACATTGAGAAAACGGAAATCTTTTTGAACCCGAAAGGCAAAACGATCATCAGTATGAAAGAGAGGCTTTCAGTTGAGGAATTACAACAGCAACTCAACAAACTTGAAGGTTATACCATTACGGAGATAATTTAAAATATTAATAATCTTAAAACTAAGAATATGTTCTATAACAATGGATTTTTTTGGGGAATGCACCTTATCTGGTGGACAATTTGGTTCATATTTTTATGGTGGATTTTCTTTACGCCCTCCAGCCCATCTTCCACAGAAACTAAGGAAGATGATCTGTCCACAACTCTAAAAATAAGGTTCGCCAAGGGTGAGATCACTCAGGTAGAATACGAGGAATTAAAAAGAACATTAAAATCGGAAAATGAAATAAAGCCCTAAAGAGGGATTTCAATACCTAAAATGAATAAGCCATAAACACACGCAAAAACAGTAACAATGAAAAAACATCTCATCATGAGCCTTGTATTCCTGACTGGAATGCTGCTCTCGGTACAATCTATATCTGCACAGGCAAGCGATAAAACCAAAAGGCAGATGTATATCAACGGTAAAGGTGAAGTCTCGGACCGTGGTATAACCCTTGGCTATATAAGTAAGGAAGATATTGTGTTCAATAACCTGGGAAGGAAAATCGGTTTCATTAAAAACGGGAAGGTATATGATGCTGAGGGCAATTCCTTGGGAAAGGCAAAAAAAGGAGGTCAGTATTATAACGATAGTGGTGAGTTTGTGCTCTATGTTGAAGGAAATGATGAAAAATGTAAAATATTGGATACTAAGGGCCATTCCTTGGGTTATATACATAAAAACTACAAACTTCATGCCTGTGCAGTACATTGCTTCTTTAAGGAGAAAAGTATAGAGGAGGACATGGATTCAATTTTGGCGGGATATATGAACATCGAAAATGCATTGGCCGAAGATAATTACGAGTCCGTACAGGAAGCGGCAATAAAATTGATTAACGACTCGACCGCCGTGAACGAGACCTACCTGAAAAAGACCTTGAATCAACTTTCCATAGCCTCCAGTCTTACTGAACAACGATTATACTTTGCAACATTGTCCAAACAACTGTACACTATTTTCAAGAAAAGGGATTTGAAGGGGAAAACACTTTATTGGAATCATTGTCCCATGGCCATGGATGGTAAGGGTGCAAATTGGCTAGCTCTGAGCGAAAAAATCAACAATCCCTATATGGGGCTGAAAATGCCCGGATGCGGTTCGGTAAAGGAGACCTTGAAATAGTTTTTTAACGTAAAAATAATTACAGAAAACAGTCAGTACATCAACAACAATTATTTAAGCAATAAGTCTAATCTTTAAAACTAAAAACTATGCATTTTTTCAACGGACACTTTGGTGGTATGCACTTTTTATGGTGGATCATATGGTTCATCTTCTTAATATGGATATTCTTTGTTCCATATGATATCCCTTACCAAAAATCAAAAAAAGAAGACCCGCTCACAATTCTCAAAAAAAGATTTGCGAAAGGGGAGATTACAAAAGAGGAATATGAAGAATCAAAAAAGATTCTAAAATCCGAATAGGAAGTATCAACAAACTTTAACAATTAAAATTAATCGAAATGAAATCAAAAATTAAAAAAGCAATAGGAATTGTTTTGGCCACTTTCACTTTGTCGGCTTGTGCACAAAAACAAGAAAGTTCTGTAAAGGATATGCTTAAAGACCCTTCACAACAAGAGAAGGTGTTGACATTGATGGTAGAAGACCACGATTTGGGCAAAAAGTATATTGCCAAGATGATGGAAAATGACCATGCCACGGGCATGATAGTAGATGAACTAGTAAGAACGGCTGCAAACGATACCATCCTGGCCGGTAAACTTAGCGATATGATTACCAGATACCCTGACCTGATGCTCCTTACAACTCACCACTTTATGCCCGTCATAGCGGCTCACGGTGAATTAAGCGACACTTTTTGCGACCACACATTGGAACATGAAAATTTGGAAAAGACCTTGCACGAAAAGATGGATGGCAACAAAAAGATGGATCATTAACAGGGACCTGTAAATAGTTTGTACGGGTTTCAAAAATTATATTTAAAAACTGGACAATTAATTTTAAAACAAGAATTATGAATCGATTTAATGTAAAAAAATTAGGATTTGCTTTTGGCCTAACAGGCGCCTTAATTTATCTGGGCTGTATGATTGTAATGACAACAGCAGGTCAAGAAGGTACAATATCATTTTTCAACAGCCTTTTACACGGTTTGGATACTTCCAGTATTATAAGAATGGATGTGCCGTTATCGGAAGCATTCTTCGGAATCATTCAAACTTTTATCCTTGGATGGCTTATTGGGGCCTGTATAGCGGCTTTTTACAATGTGCAACTAAAGAAATAAATGCAATACGTCTGGTTCATATGGTCCCTTATTCTCCTCGCCCTCTGGGGCCTGGTTTATCTTTTGAAAAAGGATTCTAGGAAAGAGATGCTCAAAATGAGTTGGATTACCATACCCTTTGGGCTTACAGAAACTTTGTTCGTCCCTGAATATTGGCATCCGCCGTCCCTTTTTGATTTAGCGATAAAGACCGGCTTCGATATTGAAAGTCTCATCTTTTCATTCGCCATTGGGGGTATTGGTATGGTGTTATATAACCTTCTATTTAAGAGAAGATACATTGAAATGCCGCATACGGAACGCGGACATGCCATGCACAGACTTCACATATACATCCTTTTCGTCCCAGTTCTTGTGTTTTTGGTTTTGAGTCTCTTTACCGATTTGAACCATATTTATTGCGGGATTTTGGCCATGTTCATGGGAGGTTTGACAACGCTGTATTGCCGGCCAGATCTAAAGGGGAAAATATGGGTTGGGGGTCTTTTGTTCACGCTGCTCTACTTTGTGTATTTTGGAAGTATTCTTCCCTTCTATCCAGATTATGTAGAACTGTACTGGAACCTAGAAAATCTGACCCAAATCCTTGTTCTAGGTATCCCAATTGAGGAACTGCTGTTCGCGTTCACTTTCGGAATGTATTGGTCAGGGCTATACGAGCACTTGTATTGGAAAAAGTTAATGAAGCCTATTATCATAAGTTGAGATTAGGAGACATAGCGTAGATATAAACAAAAAATAAAAATCATAAGATGAAAATAGTATTAGCAATAGACGGTTCTGATTATAGCAAGATAGCCGTAAATGAACTTGGAGCGATGCCATTGCCTGCAGGCACGGAAGTATGTATATTAAATGTGTTCGAAAATCCCATGTTGGCCGTTCCAATGGGTGGCACGCTTGGTAATTATTACGAAGAAGCTATATCCAATGCAAGAAATTCGGCAGAGGCAATTGTTAATGATGCCTCAAAATTATTAAAAATCGAAAATAACAAATTGTCGATTTCAACAGTAGTGGTCAATGGGATTCCCAAAAGTGCAATTCTAGAAAAGGCCGAAGCCTTTGATGCAGATTTAATCGTAGTCGGGTCTCAGGGCCATGGTGCATTCTCTAGATTTTTGCTTGGCTCGGTTTCCCAGTCCTTGGCAACACATGCGGACTGCTCGGTTTTGATTGTAAGAAAACGCAGCATATAAGAGAAAAAAGTTTAGTAAGTGCGGGTATGGACTATTTAAGCACTTGTATCGGAAAACGTATTAAAATCAATTTGGCATGTGCAATAATCAAATATTAGGCGGTATAGATCATGATAAATGTAAAGTGGAAGATGAAATTTGCTTGCCCGATTCCGAGCAACCGAGAATAGTTATAGTTGGAGGTGGCTTTGCGGGTTTGGCATTGGTGGAAGGACTAAAAAACAAAAATGTTCAGATAGTGCTTATAGACCGTAACAACTTTCATCAATTCCAGCCCTTATTTTATCAGGTAGCTACGAGCGGCCTCGAACCCGATAGTATTGTATTTCCATTTAGGAAACAAATTAAAGGGTACAAAAACGTAAGCTTCAGACTGGCCGAGGTACGGGAAATCCAGGCCTCTACTAATACTGTCATAACGGACAAAGGAAAACTTACCTATGATTATTTGGTACTGGCGACTGGAACTAAAACTAACTTTTTTGGTATGGAAGAAGTGGAAAGAAATAGTTTGGGCATGAAAGATATCCGGGATTCCCTAAATATCCGTCATATGATGTTGCAGAATTTGGAGCAGGCGGCAATTACATGCGATGATGTGGAACGTGATGCCCTTACCAATTTTGTAATCGTGGGCGGTGGCCCTGCGGGAGTAGAAATGGCAGGTGCACTTGCTGAGTTTTGCAAATACATCCTTCCAAAGGACTATCCAGAATATCCTTCTTCAATAATGAATATTTTTTTGGTGGAAGCTATGGATAAACTACTTATAGCAATGTCCGACAAAGCTTCTTCAAAAACATTGACCTATCTGGAAAATCTAAATGTGACTGTCTTGTTGAATGAATCCGTTAGCAATTATGACGGTAAAGTTGTCCAAACCAAAAACGGGAAGAGAATATTGGCCAAAAACCTTATTTGGACGGCAGGTGTAAAAGGGGACTTTCCAAAGGGTATCGATCAGAAGCATGTAGCTAAGGGCAATCGCTTAAAAACTGATGCTTATTTGAAGGTTGAAGGGCAAGAAAACATTTATGCCATCGGGGATATTGCGGTTCTGATTTCCGAAGAGACTCCAAAAGGCCATCCCCAGGTAGCTCAGGCTGCGATTCAACAAGGAAATTATCTTGCCCTAATGTTGAACAACCTAAATAGCAACATACCATCAAAGCCTTTTAAATATACTGATAAAGGGTCTTTGGCGACCGTTGGAAAGCGAAAAGCGGTAGCGGATCTGGGAAAACTAAAGTTTACCGGATACTTTGCATGGTTGTTATGGTCCGTGGTGCACTTGATGTCAATCAGTGGATTCAGAAATAAACTTTTGGTCGGCTTCAATTGGGCCATAAGTTATTTTTCTTATGAAAAGAGCAATAGGGTAATAATCCGGAATTTCAAACGTGATTCTACCGTGGAAACTCCATCAAAAAACAATACTAGCAATGCTCAAGAAAAGGATACAAACACACAAAAAATCCAGCACTGATGCATAAACAAGATACAAATAGCGGTATTATGAAATTCTTTGGCAACACGGCCAAAGAACTCAATAACAATGGTGTTATTCTATTTATCACTGTAGTCATCGCAATGGTCTGGGCCAATTCGCCATGGAAGGAATATTATATCGACTTAATGCAAACCGATATTGCCTTCACTATTGGCATCCTTCAGCTATCGGAGCCGCTATTGTTATGGATCAACGATGGCCTAATGGCCCTATTCTTTCTACAAGTTGGCTTAGAGCTGAAACGTGAAATAATCGGCGGTAAACTTTCATCTCCAAAGAGTGCGGTATTACCTATTGGAGCGGCTATTGGAGGCATGGTACTTCCTGCCCTTATTTATTTTATGTTCAATAGCTCGGGCGAGGCATCAAATGGTTGGGGCATTCCCATGGCTACGGACATTGCCTTTTCTCTAGGGGTATTGGCCATTGTCGGAAAAAGACTGCCTTCCGCTTTGAGGGTCTTTCTTATTACTCTTGCTATAGTGGACGATTTGGGTGGTGTCTTGGTCATTGCGCTATTTTATACCTCCGGTATTTCCGAGATGGATCTACTTCATGGACTATTGTTCTTCGGAGCTTTGATTATCGGAAATTATGCGGGAGTAAGAAGCACATGGTTTTATGCCATTATTGGTATAGGTGGTGTTTGGCTGGCCTTCTTTTTCTCAGGAATACATCCAACGATAGCTGGAATTCTTACCGCATTTGCAATTCCAGGCAGGGTAAAAATTAAGGAAAATACCTTTTTGAACCGTTTAGACAACTTACACAAAAAATTTCAAGAAACCAAGTCGATAAGGGGCGCGCTTATCTCAAAAACGCAGTTGGATATTTTGGAGGATATCAAGACTACAAGTTCAGAGGCGGAGACTCCCCTTCAAAAATTGGAAAGGTCCTTAAACCCAATAGTTAGCTTCATCATTCTCCCTTTGTTTGCTTTGGCAAACACAGGAATACATCTTCATGGTGATTTGTTGAAAGTACTATCCAGCCCCGTTAGTTTGGGGATTGGTCTGGGCCTGATTCTTGGAAAATTTATCGGTATTGCCGCTTTTTCAAGAATACTGGTCGCACTTAAACTTGCAAAACTACCGGAAAAAGTGAATTGGAACATGATTTATGGTATAGCTTTTCTTGGAGGTATTGGTTTTACCATGTCATTGTTTATAAATGAGCTGGCCTTCACAGACGAGTCTTTGATATTCACGGCCAAGGTAAGTATCCTATTCGCTTCTATGTTAGCAGGTGTAATAGGCGCTATACTATTACATAGAAACAGTAAAAAATTAATAACAGTAAAATAATAAGGATATGAAAAGTATTGCAGTAGTAGGTTATGGGGTCATCGGAAAAAGAGTGGCCGACGCCATTAATGTACAAGACGATATGAACTTGATCGGGGTTTGCGATGTCATCAGCGATTGGCGGATACAGAATGCCATAAGAAAAGAGTATGATATCTACGCGGCAACCGCCGAGGCCGAAAAAGAAATGAAGGCCGCAAGTATTCCAGCAAAGGGTAACCTGCAAGACCTGTTGAAAAAGACAGACTTAGTGGTGGATTGCACCCCAAAGAATATAGCGGCAAAGAATGTGGAAATATATAAAAAACTGAGTATAAAATTCATTCTTCAAGGTGGTGAAAAACACCATACTACTGGCCATTCCTTTAGTGCAGAAAATAATTATCAATCCGCGATAAATTTAGATGCTACAAGGGTAGTTTCTTGCAATACCACTTCTATTCTTCGAACCCTGACAACTTTGAAGAGAGCAGATCTATTGGACTATGCACGGGGAACATTATTAAGAAGGGCCACCGACCCATGGGAAAGCCATTTAGGTGGTATTATGAATACAATGGTTCCCGAAAAAGATATTCCAAGCCATCAAGGTCCTGACGCTAAAAGTGTGGATCCCGAACTGGATGTCATCACTGCCGCAGTAAAAGTGCCCGAAACATTGAGCCATATGCATTACTGGAACGTGAAATTAAAAAAACAAGCCACAAAAGAAGAAGTGCTAAATGCTTTTAAAACTTCTACAAGGATTAAGCTAATTAATTATGACCAAGGTTTGGTTTCAAACAATACAATAAAAGAAATGTTCTTGGATATGGGCAGGCCTTGGGGAGATATGTACGAGGTGGCCCTGTGGGAAGATATGCTTAAAGTAGTGGGTGATGAGCTTTTTTATGCTTATGTGGTGGATAACCAGGCGATTGTTATCCCAGAGACTATAGATGCCATTCGTGCACTTACTGGGATTGAGACAGATGCAGCAAAATCCATCGCCAAAACCAATATAAGTTTGGGAATCATATAAACATAGCGTTATGAAAACATATGAAAATTTAGTGAATCATTTAGGGGACAAAGCATCTTTCTATTTGGACCACGTAAGCGAAAGGATTACCAAGGATGAACTCCATTTGCCTGATGAAAATTTTGTCTCTAAAGTTTTTGTCAATAGTAATCGGAATCCACAAGTGCTAAGAAGTCTTGCCCAGCTTTACGGGCATGGCAATCTGAAAGATACAGGATATTTAAGTATACTGCCCGTTGACCAAGGTATTGAGCATAGTGCAGCCTTTTCCTTTTATAAGAATCCCGATTATTTTGATCCGGAAAATATCATAAAATTAGCCATCAGTGCTGGTTGTAATGGGGTCGTCTCAACCTTCGGGGCGTTGGGTCTCTATGCCCGTAAATATGCGCATAAAATTCCTTTCATTGTTAAGATAAACCATAACGAACTCCTGTCATACCCCAATGCCTACGACCAAACCTTATTCGGAAAGGTCAGGGAAGCTTGGAACATGGGTGCTATATCGATCGGGGCCACCATCTATTTTGGATCTAGGGAAAGTAATCGACAGTTAAAGGAAATTTCGGATGCATTTGCCGAAGCCCATAGTCTTGGCATGGCTACGATCTTATGGTGCTACACCCGGAACGACGCTTTTAAAACGGATAAAGTGGACTACCACGCAGCAGCAGATTTAACGGGGCAGGCCAATCACCTTGGGGTAACGATACAGGCAGATATCATCAAACAAAAGTTGCCCACCACAAATTTTGGTTTTAAAGACCTGAAATTTGGAAAATACGACGATGCCATGTACGAGAATCTGACGACAGAGCACCCTATAGACCTTTGTCGATTACAGGTTGCCAATTGCTATATGGGCAAGATAGGATTGATAAATTCAGGTGGAGGTTCCAAAGGAGCATCCGATATGGCAGAAGCCATCACAACCGCAATCGTAAACAAACGAGCCGGAGGATCGGGTTTAATTCTGGGAAGAAAGGCTTTTCAAAAACCCTTCAAGGATGGGGTGGAATTAATAAATGCGGTTCAGGGCGTTTACATTGAGAAAAGAATCACGGTAGCATAATACAGATAAAAGAATGGTCGATACGGAAATAAAATCATTAAAATCCCTACACCACTACTTGCAAAAGTTGGTAGAAAATAGGCTTTGGCTTAAGGTTATCATTGCTTTGTTTTTAGGTGTTGGTGTTGGCCTGTTGTTAAGTCCTCAAAATGGTTGGATAACCAAAAACACTGCCGATGCATTAGGAAATTGGTTGGCCCTACCAGGTATGTTATTCCTAAAATTGGTACAAATGATCATGATTCCCTTGATCGTAGCATCAATCATTACTGGTATTGCAAGTAACAATAAGGAAAACCTGAAAAGGTTGGGTGGTGGTGTTCTATTATATTTTATATCAACAACCATTATTTCAGTGACAATAGGTACAATTCTTGCATTAATTTTTAGGCCTGGAAAGTATCTGCACCAACAGGCGGAAGTTGGTCATGCAAATGCAGTGGCCAATACTGCCGAAAGTTCGGAACTGTCATTTGGAATAAATGATATTCCGAACGCCATAACAAATTTGTTGCCTGAAAATCCATTGGCCTCTATGGTAAGCAGCGAAATGTTGAGTATCGTTATTTTTACTATTATAATTGGAGTTGCCGTATTATCACTAACCGACGACTTGCTTAAACCGGTAAAGTTACTCCTAGGGGCCATTCAGGAAATATGTATGACCGTGGTCAAATGGGCTATGTTATTAGTTCCGATCGCCGTATTCGGTTTAATGGCACAATTGACCTCCAGCGTCGGTTTGAACTCCCTAAGGGGTTTGGGCTTTTATGTGCTCGTGGTGCTAATAGGATTGCTAATATTGGTAGGTATTTACCTCGTGTTGGTAAGCATTCTTGGCCGGAGCAACCCATTGACATTTTTGCGAAAAATAACGGATGTTCAACTATTGGCATTCTCAACTACAAGTTCAGCCGCAGTAATGCCCCTATCTCTAAAAACAGCAGAGGAAGGGCTCATAGTGGATGCCTCCATCAGCAATTTCATTATTCCCATCGGGGCTACTGTAAATATGGATGGGACGGCCCTTTATCAGACCATTACGACTTTGTTCATAGCGCAGGCCTACGGATTGGAAATGGGCCTTCTGAATATTATTGTTGTAGTAGTTACCATAGTTGCAGCTTCCATTGGAACTCCGGCCATTCCAGGAGGTGGCGTCGTGATTTTGGCTTCTGTGCTATCCAGCGTAGGAATTCCCGCCGAAGGAATTATCATAATAATAGGGGTTGAGCGCTTGCTTGGAATGTTCCGAACAGCAGTCAACGTTACCGGTGACCTAACAGCCTGTATGGTTTTCAATCGTTTTTACGGGAATAAAATGGAAGGATCCAAAGAGACTGATGTAAAAGCAAATACGGAATTTTCCACTATTTAAATATTTAAAGAAGAAGATGATAAAATCAATTAACGAAATAGATTTTTCTCCAAAACCGGGCAAGGCCTACTGGGTAAACTGTCACAGGGAATGGCGGGAGGAGGTCATTTATTTTCTGATGGTCGACCGATTTCATGATAGTAGAAAACGACATTCTTTAAAGTTCGACATGAGACATCCCGGTTTCGGAAATGAAGATCAATTGCAAAAGCCTTTTGGCGGTACCCTCCAAGGAATCATCAACAACATTGACTATATCAAAAATTTGGGCTGTACCGCCATTTGGTTAAGCCCTGTGTTTGAAAATAATCCAGAATCCTATCATGGATATGCCATCCAGAATTATATGGACGTGGACAAACGCTGGGGCAACAAGAAAGATTTGGAAAAACTAGTGGACAAGGCACACGGGTTGGATATAAGGGTGTTCTTGGATATCGTTTTGCATCATTCCGGAGATAATTGGTCGTATCCTTTTGATTACAACTATTACTATTTTAACGGCCAGCGTTTTCCCTTGGACGAATGGCGGGAAAAAGATAGGCCAATTCCAGTTGAACTGAGAAATATGGAACTGTATAACCGTAAAGGGCAGATTATAAATTTCGATAATTATCCCGAGACACAGGAAGGCGACTTCTTTACCTTAAAAACATTTAGAAACGATGGTTCCCCTGATAGTGAAGATTTACGGGAGATACTGGCCAAGATACATTGTTACTGGATTCGTGAGACAGATGTGGATGGTTTCCGTTTGGATGCCGTCAAACATATGAAGGGAAACGACATTAACCGTTTTTGCTCTACGATAAGGGAATATGCCTACTCCTTAGGCAAAAGAAACTTTTTTCTATTTGGTGAAATTATCGGGGACGATGAGACGGGTAATCCCTATATAGGTCCCAAAATACTGCCCGAGGACCGGAATATATATTACGGGCTTGATTCTATATTAGATCATCCATTACACAGTGTTTTAGCAGAAGTGATAAAAGGGAATTCATCCCCGAATAGATTGATACAGAGGTATTCGGATTTGCAAAAGAATGCTCTAAGCCGAGGTAGGCATGGGGAGTTCCTCGTGACCTACATCGATGACCATGATCAGGTGGGGATGGACTTTAAACACCGATTTGGCCATAACGCCACTACTGCACAAGTTGTTGCGGGAATGGGATTTCTTATTTGTGCCCTTGGCGCTCCGTGTATTTATTATGGTACCGAACAAGGTTTTGAGGGTAACGGCATGGATGACCGATATATTAGGGAAGGAATGTTCAATCCCGATGATAAGGAGTCGAACGTATTGAACCAAGAATCATGGATATTCAAGAGAATTGCTGTCTTGGCACATCTAAGACAAAAAGAGGCCATTCTAAAGTTCGGCAGAATGTATTTTCGGGAAACTTCAAAAAACGGACTCGATTTTCAGTTTCCTGATTGCGAGAAATGTCTTTTGGCATTTTCAAGGATTCTGCATACGGGTGAAATTCTCGTTGTTTATAATTCTTCCCCAAAAGATATCAAAGAGGAATATATAGCAATTGATACCACTATCAATAAAGAGGGTACACTTATGCAATGCATTTATGGGAACAAGAAAAAAATCAGGATAGAAAAAAATATAGATCAAGATGCTGACCGCCTTTTCATCAAGGTAAAGCTAAAACCCATGGAATTTTTGATATTCAAGAATCATTAAATAAAGGAACTTAATAAAGAACAAGCATTACAAGCATGAAAAAACAAAAATACAATGCAAATCAAATCTACGGATTAATGCACACAGACATCGAGGGAATCGATGCACTGATAGAACTGGCCCTGAACATACGATGGTCATGGAACCATGCCTCGGATGAACTATGGCAACAACTGGATCCGGAACTTTGGGAATTCACGCAGAACCCATGGGTAATTTTGCAAACGATTTCACGAAATCGACTGGAGGAACATTTGGCAGATCCAGCTTTTCGGGAAAAGCTCGATGGCCTATTAAAGGCAAATGAGCAAGCGAATTCAACTCCCACTTGGTTTCAGAAAAAGCATCCGAAGACACCGCTTACCACTATTGCCTATTTTAGTATGGAATATATGCTTAATGAGGCCCTACCCATATATGCCGGAGGCCTCGGAAATGTAGCGGGTGATCAATTAAAATCAGCCAGTGATCTGGGGGTACCCGTTGTTGCCGTGGGACTACTTTATGCCAAAGGCTATTTCCGTCAGGAAATTGACAAATATGGAACGCAAAATGCCTTATTTCCCTATAATGACCCGGGACAATTGCCCATTACGCCCTTACGTTTACCTAACGGGGAGTGGCTACGTATAAAGGTATCGTTGCCGGGTCACCCGATATGGCTCCGGGCATGGCAGGTACAGGTAGGACGGTCTAAGCTCTATCTGTTGGATAGCAACGACGCTGCCAACTTGCCCATACATCGTGGAATAACAGATGAGCTGTATGGGGGTGGGCCAGAACTCCGCATAAAACAGGAGATTATTTTGGGTATCGGGGGCTACCGGCTGCTTAAGGCCCTGGATATAATTCCCGAAGTTTGCCATATGAACGAAGGGCATGCCGCTTTTTTGGTCCTGGAACGAGCCAACGATTTTATGAAGGCGAACGGTACCTCGTTTGAAGAGGCACTTACCGTTACTCGAGCGGGCAACCTATTTACCACACACACTGCGGTTGCAGCTGGTTTTGATCATTTCAGTCATGAGTCTATGGAATACCATTTAGGTACTTATGCCAAAGAACAATTGGGCATAAACTTTCATGATTTGATGGCCTTGGGGCGGACAGACGCCAATAACCGATCGGAGAGTTTCAACATGGCCTATCTTGCCATTCGTGGCAGCGGGGGGGTAAATGGCGTTAGCCGATTGCACGGAGAGGTAAGTAGAACTCTTTTTAACAATCTTTTCCCGCGTTGGCCATTGGAGGAAGTTCCGATAAGCCATGTAACAAATGGAGTGCACATGCCATGCTGGGACTCCAAATATGCAGATGAAATCTGGACGGAATCCTGCGGAAAGGACCGCTGGAGGGGCGAACTCGATGATCATTCTGCACATATTTCAAAGTTATCCGATGAGCAGTTATGGCAATTTAGGACTAAATCCAGAAACAGGCTCGTCGGTTTTATAAGGCAAAGGTTTGAGAGACAGGCAATAGTCTCGGGCCTACCGTCGGAAGTGGTTGGTATCGCTAACCAAGTTTTTGACCCGGACACCTTGACATTGGGCTTTGCCCGCCGATTTGTGCCTTACAAAAGACCGGACCTCTTATTGCAGGATCCGGAACGTTTTGTACGAATTCTTACCCATCCAGAACATCCGGTACAATTGGTGTTGGCCGGTAAAGCACCCCCTTTCGATGAATCCGGGAAGGCCTTGATACGAAAATGGGTGCAATTTATCCAAGAACATAATTTGTACAAGCATGTCCTCTTTCTAAGTGATTACGACATTATGTTGGCGGAAAATTTGGTGCAAGGTGTCGATGTGTGGCTCAATACGCCGAGACGACCATGGGAAGCCAGTGGTACCAGTGGCATGAAAGTACTTGTAAATGGAGGCCTCAATTTGTCGGTACTGGACGGTTGGTGGGCCGAGGCATATAGTCCTGAAGTGGGTTGGGCATTGGGCGATGGCCAAGAACATGGAGATGATCCGGCATGGGACGCACACGAGGCAGCAGAATTATATGAAATACTGGAACAACAGGTCGTCCCCGAATTTTACGCACGTAACAAAAAAGGGGTGTCGGAATCCTGGGTGGAACGCATGCGAAAAAGTATGGCGATCCTAACGCCTCGTTTTTCCGCCAATCGAACGGTTCGCGAATATACGGAGGACTATTATCTGCCAGCGGCAATCAACTATAAAAAATGCGCAGCTAGGAAAGGAGCTAAAGGGAAAAGAATTGTCAGCGCAGGACATGATCTTAAAAATAAATGGGATACCATACAATTTGGGAGAGTCGAAATTGAAAGTGAACGCCAAAAGCACCACTTTAAAGTAGTCATATGGTTGAAAGGAATAGACCCCAAACATATTCAGGTAGAACTATTCGCGGAAGGCTTGAACGGTGAAGCGTCCGAAAGGATCAAAATGACATTTGATTGGTTGGGGGAAGATGGTGCACATAATTTTTATGCACAGGCAAATACTTCCCGACCTTCAGATCATTATACCGTTCGTATTGTACCCAGCTACGAAGGCATTTCTGTACCATTAGAAGACAACTTGATTTTGTGGCAGTATTAGAATAGAACTTAAAATATAAAAAGAAAAATGGAGACACTGAAATATCATGAAACCATAATAAAAAAAGTCTGTTTCGACGAGGAGCTGTTGCAGATAGAACTGAAGAAGGCGGTTCGAAATACCACTTGTTCCGAACAACCGGCATTATTGGAATGGTGCGTTATGAGCTTGGGGCGAAATATAAAGAAATGGCATCATCTTTTATGAAAGAAAAGGATTGTGATTTTACTTATCTGGATTTATGATAGGATCCAAATAGCAATCACGTCATCAAAACCTTAGGTATAGATAATTTATAAATGTAAACTAGAAAATAAATGCTTCCGGAAAATTCAAATATCTTAACGATCAATGGTGGTTCATCCAGCATCAAGTTCGCTATGTATGAAATGGCCAAAACTCCGAAACTCATATTTTCTGGGTGTATTAACCGAATTGGGTTGGCGACTACGACTTTCAATGTTTCCAATCTCGACCTTGATGAAAAGAAGGGATATGAAATATACTGTCCCGGTTTTTACGAGGCAGCCATCTTTTTGATCCTTTGGTTAAAAAGGCAAGCTGGTTTTGATAGGGTCAAATGTATCGGCCATCGCATCGTCCACGGAAAGGCACATTCTTGTGCGGAGGTAATAGATGCAACTTTGTTAAAGGAATTAAAGCTAATAAAGGACTATGACCCGGAACATCTTCCTGCCGAAATCGAAATCATCGAACTTTTCAGGCAGCGATGCCTTGGAATATTTCAAGTAGCCTGTTTCGATACTGCCTTTCATGCAACATTACCACGCATAGCAAAGATTCTGCCCATACCAAGGCGCTTTGACCAAGCCGGCGTTCAAAAATACGGTTTTCACGGTCTATCGTATGCCTACCTCGTGGAAGAACTGAAAAAAACAATAGGTGTGGAAGAAGCTAAAGGGCGTATCATTCTTGCCCACTTGGGAAACGGGGCCAGTTTAGTGGCTTTGAAAGAAGGGAGGAGTGTCGAAACCACTATGGGATTTACCCCTGCAGGTGGGTGTGTCATGGGCTCCCGAAGTGGGGATTTGGATCCTGGGGTTGCTTGGTTTATGATGAAAAGCGAAGGTCTGAATACTAAACAGTTCAATCATTTGATCAATCATGAAGCTGGTCTCTTGGGGGTTTCGGAAACCAGTGCCGATATGCAGGACCTACTGCAAAAAGAAAGTTCAGACGAAAGGGCAGCTGAGGCGGTAGCCTTATTTTGTTATCAGATAAAAAAGTGGATCGGTTCATTTATGGCTGTATTAAGTGGACTTGATATATTGGTCTTCTCCGGCGGTATAGGTGAAAATGCCCCAATCATCCGTTCGAGAATCTGTAAAGGTTTGGGCTTTACAGGAATAGAATTGGATGAAGAGCAAAACGAACAAAATGGATTTCAAATCTCGAAGGCAGAGAGCAAAATAAAAGTATTGGTAATCCCTACTAACGAAGAGTTGATGATTGCAAAATGCACGGCAGATCTATACAACGATTTTAAAAGTAAAGAAAGACAGCATAAAAATTAATAAGACATGGAAAATCAAAATAGTGAATTAGGGTCAGTTCAAATAGCGCAGGAACTTTTGGATAAAATGGATGCGTACTGGCGGGCGGCGAATTATCTTTCCGTAGGCCAGATCTATTTAAGGGATAACCCCTTAATGCGACAACCCCTGAAGACGGAACATATTAAACCCATGTTATTGGGTCATTGGGGCACTACCCCGGGCCAAAATTTCATATATGTTCATCTAAACCGTATCATCAAAAAATATGACCTGAACATGATTTATGTGTCGGGTCCTGGACATGGAGGACCCGCCATCGTCGGAAGCACTTATCTTGAGGGAACCTATAGTGAGGTATATCCTGATATTAGCCAAGACGAAGAGGGATTGAGAAAACTGTTTACCCAATTTTCTTTTCCTGGCGGTATTCCCAGCCATGTATCCCCAGAATGCCCAGGATCAATTCATGAGGGGGGCGAGTTGGGCTATTCGCTCAGCCATGCTTTCGGGGCGGCCTTTGATAATCCAGATCTGATCGTGTCCTGTATAGTGGGCGACGGGGAAGCGGAAACAGGTCCTTTGGCTACCGCTTGGCACTCCAACAAATTTCTAAATCCTGTAACGGACGGTGTGGTACTTCCTATTCTGCACCTCAATGGGTATAAGATTGCCAACCCAACAATTCTTGCCCGGATCGGGGATACAGAGCTGGAACAGCTTTTTTTAGGGTACGGCTGGAAGCCTTATTTCATCGAGGGCGATGAACCTATGACAATGCATCGGAAAATGGGGGCATTGTTGGATAAAGTAATCGAGGAAATAAAAACGATTAAGGAGAATGCGGCTCAAAATGACAATTGGGAACGTCCCCATTGGCCAATGATTATTTTAAAATCCCCCAAAGGATGGACGGGCCCCAAGTTTGTGAATGGTTTGCCCGTGGAAAACCATTTTCGATCACATCAGGTGCCGTTGGCTGATGCTGCCAGTAATCAGGAACACCTTAAGCAACTTGAGACATGGTTCAAAAGCTACAGACCTGAAGAACTTTTTGATGAACAAGGGCATCTTTTGGCCGATCTGGTGGATTTGGCCCCTAAAGGTGAGCGGCGAATGGGTTCCAACCCGCATGCCAATGGAGGCATCTTACTGAAAGATCTTCGCATGCCCGATTTTAGGGGGTATGGCTTAAATGTATCGGTACGTGGAGAGATGGGAAAAGGCGATACTCGCGTTCTTGGAGAATTCGCAAGGGATATTATCAAGTTGAACGAAAAACAACGAAACTTTAGGATTTTTGGCCCTGATGAAACACTTTCAAACCGTTTGAATTCAGTTTTCGAGGCCACTAGTAGACAATGGGAAGCCGAGATCATGAAAACCGATGAACTTCTTAAAAAAGACGGACGTGTAGTGGAAATGCTGAGCGAACACCAATGCGAGGGTTGGTTGGAAGGGTATCTCTTGACTGGACGACACGGTCTGTTTAATTGCTACGAGGCATTTATCCATATTATAGATTCCATGTTCAACCAACATGCCAAATGGCTAAAAGTAACCTCAGAGTTACCTTGGCGCAGAAAAATTGCTTCCCTGAACATTCTATTGGCCTCCCATGTATGGCGGCAAGACCATAACGGGTTTACCCATCAGGATCCAGGCTTTATTGATCATGTCGTAAATAAAAAAGCCGAAATAGTCCGGGTATATCTGCCACCGGATGCCAATTGTCTTTTATCCGTAATGGACCATTGTTTCCGCAGCAAACATTATGTAAATGTCGTGATAGCCGGTAAACATCCCGCACCCCAATGGCTTCCCATGGAAGAAGCGGTCATACATTGTGCCAAGGGCATCGGTATTTGGACCTGGGCGAGCACTGATAGAGATGCGGAACCCGATGTAGTTATGGCCTGCGCAGGGGATGTGCCAACTCTTGAAACGTTGGCAGCAGTGTCCATATTACGTGAAAAATTACCTTATCTGAAAATACGTGTTGTAAATGTGGTGGATCTAATGAAGCTACAAACCGATACGGCGCATCCTCATGGATTAAAGGATGCCGATTTTGATATGTTGTTCACTAAAAACAAGCCTGTCATATTCGCTTTTCACGGCTATCCTTGGCTTGTACACAGGCTAACCTATAATCGAACTAACCATGCCAATATTCACGTAAGGGGGTATAAGGAAGAAGGAACTATCACGACCGCTTTTGATATGACGGTTCTAAATGATATGGATCGTTTTCATTTAGTACAGGATGTCTTGGACAGGTTGCCGAACCTAGGAGATGAAGTGGCCTATCTAAAACAGGAAATGCAGGACAAGCTGATCGAGCACAACTATTTCATACGGAAAAACGGTTTGGATATGCCCGAGATCAGAAACTGGAAATGGAAAAACTAAATGGGCTCTTTATAAGGACTATTAGAACTCCAAGAATTAGTACAATAAATTTTAATAAAACAAAATGAAAACAACGGTATTCAGCACCCACAAATTTGAAGAGCCCCATTTGGTAGCTGCAAACAAAGGCAAGCACGAGCTTAACCTACTTGATGTACGGCTGACCGAAATCACTGTTTCCTTGGCTCAGGGAGCAGATGCAGTGAGCCTATTTACGAGTGACGATGCTTCGGCCGAAGTACTTGATAAACTAAGTGCCTTTGGAATAAAATACATTGCCCTGCGAACCGCTGGATACAACAATGTAAATACTAAAAAGGCCGCTGAATTGGGTATCAAAGTTTCACGCGTTCCATCCTACTCCCCTTATGCCATTGCTGAACATACCGTCGCCCTGATATTGGCCTTGAACAGAAAACTGATCAGGTCACACAATAGGGTGAGGGATATGAATTTCTCCTTGAACGGATTGACGGGTTTTGACCTGAATGGAAAGACGGTCGGGGTAATGGGCACCGGGAAAATCGGGGCTATCCTTGTTAAAATACTCCATGGTTTTGGCTGTAAAATAATGACCTTTGATACCTCCGAAGATGAATCGCTCGTTGAAAAATATGGGGTTTGCTATACTGATTGTAAAACGCTATGCAGTGAATCTGATATCATTAGCTTACATGTCCCTTTAACTCCTTCCACCAAACATTTGATCAATGACAAGCATATTTCTCTTATGAAACCAGGAGTAATGCTTATCAATACAAGTAGAGGTGGTTTGGTGGATACCAAAGCGGTTATTCAAGGATTAAAATCAGGAAAAGTTGGTTATTTTGGGATGGATGTCTATGAAGAAGAGGAAGGACTCTTCTTTGAAGATCATTCGGATGAAATACTTCAGGATGATGTGATTGCGCGTTTAATGACTTTCAACAACGTTCTGATAACGAGCCACCAGGCCTTCTTGACCGATACTGCACTGACAAACATTGCGGACACCACAATTTATAATCTGGATTGCTTTGAAAAACAAATCGATTCGGGAAACGAAGTTGCTAATAACTAAAAACGACAAGTTTCTTTTAATCGTTTAAATATATGAATCTTAAAAAACAATCACTATGAAAAATATACTAGTACCTACCGATTTTTCCGAAAACTGTACCAAAGCAGCTAATTTGGGAATTGAAATGGCCAAGCTGTATGAAGCGGAAATCCATTTCTTTCACTTGATACATACCCCCGTAGACTGGGTAAAACTTGACAAGCTAAAAGAAAAAAGATACCCTGATACCTTGAGGGAAATCGGGTCGGCCAAATCCGCCTTACGGGAATTGGAAAAAAAGGCTGAAAAGGAAGGCTTAAAATGCCAGACATTCTTGGAATACCAAATAGAAACAACCAATATTTTACGACATTCCGGTCATTTTCATCATGATTTTATCATAACGGGAAGCAGTGGTACCAAAGGGACCGTAAGGGAATTATTGGGTAGCAATGTGGAAAAAATCATTAGAAAATCAGATGTACCCGTAATCGTGGTGAAAGGAGATGACGTTGCGTTCCCTTTTAAAAATATAGTATTTGTTTCTGATTTTATGGAGGATGTGAGTGGTGCTTTCGAGCATGTAATTTCAATTGCGAAAAAATGCAATGCCCATATTCGTTTGTTGCGAATCAACACCCAAACTGATACCAATAGTATCGAAGCAGGTCTGGATCCGATTAAGAGATTTTTGGAGAAGTTTCCCGATTTGAAAAACTATTCCATGTACGTCAATAACGAACCGTCTGTGGAAACTGGCATAAACACGTTCGTTAAACACGAACCAACGGATTTGATTGCTATGTCCACCCACGGCAGTACGGGATTTTTGAGTTTGTTTTCCAAAAGTATCGCTGAAGGAATGGCCAACCATTCCGCACTTCCGGTAATGACGATTAAAATTTAAAAAAAAGTATAATTCAATGTCGGATAGCTTAAATCAAATACAAAAAAAGCCCTTTTACAAATTATTGTTGGGAAGAACGGTCTTGCCACTCGTCACCATTTTGGGAATTGGCATCTTCTATGTTGTTTTAATGTCAACAATCGATCATAGTACTTTGCCATTCCACATTATCATAATAACAGCCGCATTGGGAAAGACCATAGTGATTACGATGACTACCTTGAAACGACTGTCAAAATTGATAAAAATCTGTCATTCATTGGAGAGATTGCTTTGGGTTTTTGGATTGATAATCACCATAAGTATTTTCTCCTTTGCAACCGATTATGCCTGTCTTTTCCAATTCAGTCCTACCACATTTGAAGGTGTTCCCGATTATTCAAACTCTTACTTGTATAATTTGTACCACTTTTTTTACTTCAGTGTGATTACCTTTTCAACAGTAGGCTACGGCGATATTATTCCAACTTCTGACGTAGCCAGATTCGTTGTTATGCTAGAAATATTTTTAAGTTTTTTCTTGATAGTCTTTGCTTTGGCCAATATTAAAAAAATACACATCAATGGATAAGATAAATATTATAAAAGCAAACGGGGACAAAGTACCTTTTGAAATAGAAAAGGTAAGAATTTCATTAGAACGAGCTGGAACCGATAAATTGTTGGTGGAAGAGATAGTTCAAGATATTGTAAAGGAAGTGTACGATGGAATGACTACCAAAAAGATATATCAAATGGCGTTCAGGATGCTCAAAGGCAAGGCTAGGGTAAATGCCTCTCGATATAAGCTTAAAAAGGCACTTATGGAACTTGGTCCTTCAGGTTATCCATTTGAAAAACTGGTAGGTAAACTATTGGCACACGAAGGTTTTGACACAAAAGTCGGAGTAATTGTTCAGGGCAATTGTGTACAGCACGAAGTGGATGTGATAGCCCAAAAAGACAATAAACATTATATGATCGAATGCAAATATCATAGTGATCAGGGCAGGAACTGCAATGTAAAGATTCCACTCTACATCCAATCCAGATTTTTGGATGTAGAAAAACAATGGGAGAAACAGCAGGGCCATGAAACCAAATTCCATCAAGGTGGTGTATATACTAACACCCGCTTCACGACAGATGCAATACAATATGGAACCTGTGTTGGGTTGTTGCTCACAAGTTGGGATTATCCAAAGGGGGACGGTCTAAAAGAACGGATAGACAGATCCGGCCTACATCCCTTAACCTCTTTAACAACATTGACAAAGATCGAGAAGTCCAAATTATTGGATAAAGGCATTGTGCTCTGCAAGGAAATTAACAAAAGCCCTTCACTATTGGAACAAATAGGTATATCCAAACGGCGACAAAAAGACATTCTTGAAGATTCGGAAAAATTATGTACCACGCATTAAAATGAAAAATAAGTAAATAAACATTTATTAATCTTAAATAGAATACAGATGAAAACAGAAGCACTACAAAAACAGAACAAAATAGACCTTGAGCCATTTTACCAAGCATTGGAGGATGAACCAAGGTTACTTGAAGAGGCCTTTGAAACACTGTTGGAGATGGTAAACTCCGAGCCTAAATCCGCAAAGAAACTGGCACTTCTTATCAAAAAGGACTTTCATGAACTGTACAAAGAAATAGCGGAATTATGCAAATCGGATGAAGACAAAGGGAACGCACCTTCCTGTTGTGGTGGACTTTAATATTTGGAATTGTGAAAGCACGAGCCTTGAAGTCCGTAAACAGGTGAATAAACAATAGTAATGGTTAGAAGGTAATAGTGATTCTGGATACTAGCAATAAAAAGATTTCAGAATAAACAGTAAAATTATTTACAGCACTTTTAAACTAAAAAAATGAACAACAACAAAATAAACATTCACTTTTTGGGCGCAGCAGGTACTGTAACCGGTTCAAAATATTTAGTGGATACAGGGGATAAAAAAGTACTTATAGATTGCGGACTATTTCAAGGACTTAAGGATTTGCGGCTAAAAAATTGGGAATATCCGCCAGTGGTGGTTTCAGAAATCGATATGGTATTGCTTACCCATGGCCATATGGACCATACAGGTTATTTGCCAAGGTTGGTAAAACTAGGATTTAAAGGTCCCATTTACGGTACCAACCCAACATTGGACATTGCCAAAATCATTTTGAACGATAGTGCAAAAATCCAGGAACAAGAAGCTGAACGGGCAAATAAAGAAGGCTATTCCAAACATAGTCCCGCAGAACCACTTTACGATTTAAAGGATGTTGAAAATACCATACCGCATTTTAAAGCGATTCCCCAATCTCAATGGATTCCATTGTTTGAAGGTATCAAAGCTCGTTTTCAGTATAATGGACATATTTTGGGTGCAACGTTCATCGAGTTGGACGTAAACGGAAAACGTTTTGTCTTTTCTGGAGATATTGGTAGAACCAATGATTTATTACTCTATCCGCCTTTAAAACCTAAAAAAGCTGATGTACTTTTTATAGAATCGACCTATGGTGGTAGGTTTCATCCTGACGAAGTGGAAGCCATTCCGCAGATTGAAAAATTGGTCAATGATACCATCAATAGAGGCGGCAGCCTGTTTATCCCAAGTTTTTCGGTAGAACGTGCCCAGTTGATGATGCTCATTTTCTGGAGGTTATTAAAGGAAAACAAAATCCCTAAAGTCCCGATGATAATGGACAGCCCTATGGGAGCCAATGTTCTGGAATTATTCCATCGCACTAGGGATTGGCACAAACTAAAAGAAATTGAATGTGATGAGATGTGTTCATATTTCACCGTCGTAAGCAGCTATCGAGAAACTATGGAATTAAGAACCGACAACAAATCAAAAATTGTAATTGCAGGTAGCGGAATGCTCACAGGAGGCAGAATGCTGAACTATCTTGAAACACAAGCTCAAAATCCCAATAATACGCTGCTGTTTATAGGTTATCAAGCGGAAGGTACTCGGGGAAGAAAATTGTTGGAAGGCAACAGGGAATTGAAAGTATATGGAAAAACAGTTCCTTTTCAAATGGAGGTAGCAGAAATAGAAGGTCTCTCGGCGCACGCAGACCATACAGAGCTTATGGACTGGATGGATAAAATAAAGAATAAACCGGAGAGAATTTTCATTGTGCACGGGGAAAAAGAAGGTGCAGAAGCCCTTCAAAAGGGAATAAAAGAAACCTATGATTGGGATTCTGAAATTCCTCAGCTTTATAGCATTGAAAAAATAGGATAGTTATAAAAATCTCAAAAACAACAGATAATATGGAACAACGGTCAAATATCCTAAAATACAAACACCTCGGTATTTACACACAGAACGAGCATGTGGTCTACATGCGAGAAGATTGTCACGTTTGTATTTCCGAAGGGTTTGAAGCACTTACCAGAATTAGGGTTGCCAATACGACCAACTCTATAGTGGCTAACCTTAACGTAATAAATTCGGACATTCTGTTGCCTCATGAAATTGGACTATCAGATGCGGCGGCAAAAAGATTAAAGGTATCCGGTAATGAAACATTAAGAGTATCCCATTTAGAACCCATAGATTCATTAAGTCATGTAAGGGCCAAAATCTATAATCAAAAACTAGATTATACGGCCTTTAATGAGATTATTACCGATATCGTTGAAGGAGATTATTCCAACATTCATCTCTCTGCCTTTATTACCGCCTGTGCAGGAAATAGATTGGATGTCACTGAAATTTCAGACCTGACCAAGGCTATGATCGCTTCTGGAAAGCAATTGGATTGGAACAGGAAAATCATAGTCGATAAACATTGTATCGGTGGCTTGCCCGGTAACCGCACAACCCCTATCGTTGTGGCCATTGTTGCGGCTTATGGACTTACAATGCCAAAAACATCATCGAGAGCGATAACTTCCCCGGCAGGAACAGCGGATACGATGGAGGTAATTACGAATGTTGCGCTCTCATCGGAAGAAATTAAAGCTGTGGTAGAAAAAGAAGGTGGATGTTTTGTGTGGGGAGGTACTGCACAATTAAGTCCGGCTGATGATATGCTTATCAAAATTGAAAAAGCCTTGGATATTGATAGTGAAGGGCAGTTGATTGCATCGGTACTTTCCAAAAAAGCGGCCGCTGGTTCTACCCATGTAGTTATTGATATTCCAGTAGGCGAGACAGCCAAAGTACGATCTTTGGCAACGGCACAACAACTGCAAGAACAATTGGAAAATGTTGGCAATACTGTAGGTTTAAAAGTAAAAGTAGTTATTACCGACGGCAGCCAGCCTGTTGGAAGGGGAATTGGCCCCAATTTGGAGGCCATCGATATTTTAAGTGTACTGCGCAATGAAGAAAGAGCACCAAAAGACCTCAAAGAAAGGGCCTTATTCTTGGCAGGGCAACTGCTCGAATTATCGGAAGAAGTTGTGAAAGATAAAGGCTACGAAACCGCGACGCAAATTTTGGGATCGGGAAAGGCCTATAAAAAATTCGAAGCCATTTGCAGGGCACAAGGAAGGTTTTCACGCCCCCTAAAGGCATCCTATTCGCATGAAATTCGGGCAGGAAAAAGAGGGGTACTTCAACGAATAAATAACCGAAAGGTTTCTAAACTCGCAAAACTATCGGGAGCTCCGCAATCCAAATCTGCGGGTATTTTATTGAACGTTCATTTGAACGATAAAATAGAAAAAGGCCAATTGCTCTATACGCTCTTTGCAGAATCTGAAGGCGAGTTGAATTATGCCTTGGAATATTATGAGAATCACAATGATATTATAGTAATAGAATAAATAAAAAGAAAAATGAAAACTATATTATTCAGCCTTCCGGGAAACCAAGAATTCACGGAATTGTTAGCAAAAAAAATGAAAGCAGAAATAGGGGAATGTTCCATACGCAAATTTCCTGATGGGGAATCCTATACCCGCATCCTTTCCGATGTGAAGGGAAAGTGTGTGGTCATGATCTGCACCTTGCACAATCCAGACGAAAAATTATTGCCTTTATATTTTTTGAGCCATACGGCCAAGTCATTGGGAGCCATGTGTACCTGCTTAGTGGCCCCCTATTTGGCTTACATGCGGCAAGACAAGGTGTTTCACGTAGGGGAAGGGGTAACCTCTACTTTTTTCGGAAAATTGATTTCTGGTTTTGCAGATAGCATCACGACCATTGACCCTCATTTGCACAGAATAAGTTCTTTGAGCGAGGTATATGATATTCCGAACAGGGTCATCCATGCTGCAGATGAAATATCGAAATACATCAAGACAAAGATTCACAATCCGGTACTTATCGGACCTGATTCCGAAAGTGAGCAATGGGTTTCCGATGTGGCAAAAAAAGCAGGGGCTCCTTTTATCGTATTACAAAAAGTTCGACATGGCGACCGTGACGTTGAAGTTTCTGTGCCAGATGTGGATAAATATAAAGAGTCCACACCTGTTTTGGTAGATGATATTATTTCTACCGCAAGGACCATGATTGAAACCGTATCTCATTTAAAAAATGTAGGAATGAAACCCCCGATATGTATAGGCATTCATGCCGTATTTTCAGGAAACGCCTATCAAGATTTGTGGGATGCCGATGTACAGGATATTATTACCTGCAATACCATCCCACACCAATCGAACGCCATTGATTTAAGCGATGTCATTGCAAAGGAAGTCACGGAATTGATGCGCCATTTATGAAAATAGGATTACACTTAATATTATTCGTTTTAATGATTATTTCCGGCTATGCCCAAGACAAAATGTTGATCGGACAATTGTCCGATAGGCTGGTGGTACGGGAAAATTTTGATAAAAATGGTAACTTTCTGAACAAACAAACCTTTGAGGCAGGTGAGCTTAAAGAAGCCGATGGATATTATGAAATTCAGGTCGTGACCGAACTCTTTGATGAAAATGGTGCCTCCACCGATAAATTTACCACCACTTACCGATGTAAACCGGAAGAATCTAGTATTATGATCATGGCCTTTCCTTTTTCAAAACCAAAATCAAAGGAAACCGAAATCAATACGGTGTCCAAAAATTTCAAGGAACTCTATGATTTGACAAACTTAGAAGATATTGAACTCGAAATGAGTTTTGATTCGGGATTGCTAAATTTTTTTGGTTCCAATAGTAAAATAAAAATTTATGACCGGGTGTTGGAATCCAATGGGAATGGAAAAGAAATTAGATCTAAAATCAATATTAAAGCATACGCCATTGGAATACGAATTAAACAGTTAATTTATGTCGCAAGTGAAATATTGACGGACAAGGGTTTATTGACCTTTCAGAAATTTACCGAGGAAGACGGCAGCTATTTTATAATGACCTATAAATAATGAAAAGATGAACAATTACGATACCCTTTCAGAAGCCATAAGCAATCTCCAGCAAAGAGGATATACTTATGATTTCAACTTAAAGCCAGAATGTCTGGAATGTGCGTCACTGAAAATAGAAATCCATCCGGAAGAATTTGAAGTAGATGAACTGCACCGTTTTGAAGGCATGAGCAGTACGGATGATAATAGTATCCTATATGCCATTTCTTCTAAAAACGGAGTCAAAGGCATTTTAGTGGATGCCTACGGAGTATATGCCGAGAATATCTCGGAAGAAATGCGAAAAAAATTGCGTTAACCCTTAAATAGAACAATATGGACAATAACAAAGATCACAAGGACAAAAAAATGGACCACTCGAAGATGGACCATTCTAAAATGAATCACGACAAAGATGACCATTCAAAGATGGATCACTCGAAAATGAATCACGATAAAGATGATCACCCAGAAATGGACCATTCAAACCTGCCTGCCGGCAAGGCAGGGATGGACCACTCGAAAATGGAAGACCCAAAATCGGATGACCATAGTAAAATGGATCACTCAAAAATGGATCACAGTAAGATGAATCATGGTAATCATGATCATGGTAGCATCCCAATGGGCATGGCAGGCCACGACCACCATAAAATGATGATTGCCGACTTTAGAAAACGGTTTTGGATTACGTTGATATTGTCGATACCTATCCTTTTCTTTTCCCCAATGATCCAAGATTTTTTTGGATATAGTTTACTGCTCCCTGGAAACCCATATATTTTGTTTGCACTTTCCAGCATTGTGTATTTCTATGGCGGTTGGCCTTTCCTCAAGGGATTCTGGTCCGAGGTAAAAAAAGCGGCTCCGGGAATGATGACCCTTATTGCCATGGCCATTAGCGTTGCCTATTTTTATAGTTCGGCGACTGTTTTTGGCTTAGCAGGGGTCGATTTCTTTTGGGAATTAGCTACCCTGATCGCCATTATGCTCCTTGGCCATTGGATAGAGATGAAAAGCGTCCTAGGAGCATCAAAAGCTTTACAATTATTGGTCAGTATGATGCCTGCGGAAGCACATCGGGTGAAAGGTGAAACCATAGAAGATATCCAATTGGCTGATTTATTAAAAGATGATATCATCTTAGTAAAACCTGGTGAAAAAGTTCCTGCGGATGGAATAATTGTGGAAGGCTCCAGTTACTTGAACGAATCTATGCTTACAGGCGAATCCAAACCAGTTAAAAAAGAGTTGGACGATAAGGTAATCGGAGGTTCGGTAAACGGCAACAGCACCTTAAAAGTCAAAGTGGAACATACCGGTAAGGACAGCTATCTCAACAAGGTAATTACCATGGTCGAGGAAGCCCAAAAAACCAAATCCAAAATGCAGAACCTTTCCGATAGGGCCGCAAAATGGTTGACTTATATAGCACTGACCATTGGTTTTGGCACTTTGGCAGTTTGGTTGATTTTAGGCTTTCCATTTGTGTATGCCTTGGAGAGAATGGTTACCGTAATGGTCATTGCCTGCCCACATGCCCTAGGTTTGGCTATCCCCTTAGTAGTGGCTATATCCACCGCAGTTTCTGCACAAAATGGTTTGTTGATTCGCAACAGAACTGCCTTTGAGGAATCACGAAAAA
Organism: Arenibacter sp.; assembly: GCA_040216555.1. GTDB lineage: Bacteria > Bacteroidota > Bacteroidia > Flavobacteriales > Flavobacteriaceae > Arenibacter. The sequence continues at coordinate 100,828 of JAVJOW010000009.1, read as the reverse complement.
TATCGGTATTGCTCTTTGATAAAACAGGAACATTGACCAAAGGTGATTTTGGCGTTACCCGTATTGAATCGGCTGATAAAAAGTATTCACCCGATGAAGTCTTGAGGCTTGCAAGTGCATTGGAACAAAGTTCGGAACATCCCATTGCCATTGGAATTATAAAAAAGGTAAAGGAAGATAAAGTTGCCATCCCAAAACCTGAAAATTTTCAAGCGATTACCGGCAAAGGTGTGGAAGCAAATGTAGAGGGCAAAAAAGTAAAAGTGGTCAGTCCCGGATATTTAAGGGACGAGAAAATAACCATTCCCAAGGATGCCTATAGTGATGCCGCTGAAACCGTGGTTTTTGTTCTAATCGATGGAAAATTGGCTGGATATATTGCCTTGGCAGATGAGATCAGGCCGGAATCAGCAGAAGCTATAAAAATATTCAAAAAGAACAATATTAAAGTGTTGATGGCCACTGGGGATAATGAAAAAACTGCAAAGGCCGTAAGTGATAAATTGGGGTTGGATGGATATTATGCCGAAGTTCTTCCCCATCAAAAAGTCGAAATCGTTAAAGAACTACAAGGTAAAAATGAATTTGTCGCGATGACTGGAGATGGAGTGAATGATGCTCCTGCTTTGGCACAAGCCAATGTTGGAATAGCCGTAGGCTCCGGTACCGATGTAGCTGCTGAAACTGCCGATATTATTTTGGTCAATAGCAACCCGCAGGATATCGCCAACCTGATTTTATTCGGGAAAGCTACCTATAACAAGATGATCCAGAACCTCATTTGGGCTACGGGCTATAATGTAGTGGCCATACCTCTGGCGGCCGGTGTGTTGTACTCATCAGGCTTTGTTCTTGGTCCTGCCGTGGGTGCGATATTTATGAGTTTGAGCACCATTATAGTAGCCATTAATGCACAATTATTGAAAAGGAAAATAGGAAAAAAATAATGAATAATAAGGAAAAGCTCAACAGGATAATTTTAGTCCTGTTGAGCTTATTTGTGGTAATGTTGGGGTACGGTATATTATTACCAACCCTACCCTATTACACTGAAAGATTAGCGCTAAAAGACAATCTAGATAAGGATCTGATCAACTTTCATATTGGAATGTTGACCAGTATTTATCCGCTGTTCCAGCTTTTGTTTGTAATCGTTTGGGGGAAGCTTTCCGATAAATATGGTCGTAAGCCCTTAATTGTAATCGGTCTATTTGGTTTTGTAGTGATGAACTTGTTAACGGGTCTGGCCACGTCACTTACAATGCTTTATATTGCCCGAATCGTAGGTGGCATATTTACATCATCTGTCATTCCGGTCAGTAATGCTTATTTAAGTGATATTACTTCAGAAAAGCGACGTACAAAAATAATGGCATGGTCCGGGGTGGCTATCAGTTCGGGCCTTATTTTTGGGCCTGTTTTGGGAGGATTTCTGTCGCAAACGAACCTTCACTTTAAATTTTCCTTCGGAGTATTTCATTTAGATCGTTTTTCGGTTCCTTTTATTTTTGCTGCTCTTTTGGGCTTTATTGTAGTACTGATCATAGTAAAATGGTTGAAGAATACTGAAATAAAAAGTCGTATTGCTTCGGAGGTAGTTAAATTCAGTTTTTCGCTAAGTAAATATTTTATCATTTTGTTGCTGCTATCCTTTGTTATGCAATTTGTGGTTACTTTATTTGAAACCGTGTTTTCTATTTATGGGAAGGATGAGTTGGCATTTACAAGCAATCAAGTCGGTATTGGATTTATGCTTTGTGGTTCAGTTATGGCCGTTTTACAGCCTGTATTCGCGACCTATGGCGAAAAAATATTGACCTCAAAACAACAAATTACACTAGGTCTGTTAATATCCGGAGTCTCGTTAATTGTGTTCCCTTACTTAAGTAATGAGCTATACGTATATATTACGATAGTAACATTTGCGGCCGGAGGAGCTATGGTAACACCTAATCTGCTTTCAGCAGTTTCCTTAATTTCCAAGCAGAACACGGGAAGAAATATATCCATACAAAGTTCCACTAACAGTATCGGTCAAATATTGGGCCCGGTATTGGGAACTTGGCTGATTGGAGGTGGATTTTATTATCCCTTCATCATTTCCGGGGCAACCGTTTTGGGCGCTATGGGACTGGTTTATTTATTGAATCATCAAGAAAAAGAGATTGATCCAGTTTTATTGGCCGACCAACATAAAAAAATATAGTAATGGACCATAAATCAACAACAAAAAGACATAGTAAAACGGCATTTTTAAATTCTGTCGACAATACTAAATATATTGAGTTGGTCCATTCGGGAGAAGACTATTTTGTACGGTTAAAGGAAATTATAGATAAGTCCAAAAAGGAAATCCATTTACAGACTTATATTTTTGAAAACGATGAAACTGGAAACAGTATAGCTGCAAGTCTGAAGGAAGCCGCTCAAAGAAAGGTGAAGGTATACGTCTTATTGGATGCTTATGGTAGTGCAGCATTGCCCAATAGTTTTGTTGAGGATTTGATACAGCATGGAGTTTTACTTCGTTTTTTTTCGCCTTTATTCTCTTTGAACAATTTTTATATCGGAAGACGAATGCACCATAAAATATTTGTCGCCGATGAAAAAGTAGCATTGATCGGTGGAATAAACATTGCCGATAAATACCACGGAACAGTAGCTTCGGAGCCTTGGTTGGACTATGCTGTTCAGCTCAACTGCCCGGCAGCCAGGAATCTGCAAAAGCTATGCAGCGATTACTTTTTCAAAAAAGGAAGCTTCAAAAAAATACCACCTGTGTTACATTCGGCCGGTAGCGCACTTGTGGGAATTTTACAAAACGACTGGCTACATCGAAAAACAGAAGTCTGTGATGCCTACACAAATGCCTTAATTCATGCTGAAAAAGAAATAGTAATCGTAGGCTCTTATTTCTTGCCTGGTAGCATTATGGCAAAGGCTTTGAAAAAAGCCTGTAAAAAAGGCATAAAAACAACGGTGATCCTAGCTGGCATTAGCGATGTACCTTTGGTACGTAGGGCAACCGAACACTTGTATTCGTCCTTTTTAAGTCATCATATGAGGATCTATGAATGGAACAAGTCCGTTGTGCATGGTAAAGCGACAGTAGTTGATAATAAATGGTCTACTATCGGCTCATTTAACCTGAACAGTCTTAGTTGCTATGGCAGTATTGAAATGAACGTAGAAATTCACTCCGAAGAATTTGCCGAAAATCTTAAGGTTCACTTTGAAAAAGTTATAAGCCAGTGTAACGAAGTTACATCAGATACTATAAGTCATAGAGCGGGTATTTTCAAAGTGTTAGCCAATTGGGTTTCCTATCAAATGGTACGTACAGCGATGCTTTTTCTTACTTTTCTTCCACATTTAAGGTTTTTGAAAAACTATAGGATTTAAGGTGTTGGCAAATGATTAAATAATCTTTGGTGCCCTGGTGGATTACTTGTTGTTTTAGGCAAAACAGGTGATACATTTCAAGAAGAATTGCTCTTAACAAGAATTGCCTCCATTTTTGATGGTGAAATATGTAACTTTATTTAGAAACAAAAAATAATTGCAACACGGATATGAAGTTACTAAGTTACATTTCAATACTATTTATGCTTATTTCTTGTGGTAAACCTAATAAATTCAATGGCCTGGACAAAGAGCGTACGGCAAAAGAAGTTTATCTTATGCTTCAGGAGTACCATAGGGATATTGGTAAGGAAGGATTGATAGCGGAGTTTAAATATTTTGGATGATTCTCCTGATTTTTTTTGGGTTCCTCCTGGCTACAGTTCGGCCCTATCATTCGATTCGGTGGAGATAATTTTGAATGCTAGCCATAAGGCACTTCAATCGGTTAAAATGGAATGGGATACCCTGCAAATATTTCCATTAACAAACGAAATTGCAAATTATTTCGGAATTGTTGAAGGGGTTATGGTAGATACATCTGGACTCGAATCAGCAATATCAATAATAGAATCGGGAACAATCATAAAACGGGAAAGCGGGTGGAAATTGTTGAGTGGCCAGTCGGAAATACTCGATAGCCCATCCAAAAACTAAAACCTAAATACATAGGCGTAGATGGTATAATGACCATTCAGTAGAATCGCTTAAAGTTTAAATAATCGTTGGCATGATAGATAATATTTCCAATAGTTATGTAGTTCTTGAACTTCCAGTACAATGGGGTGATATGGATGCTGCACAACACGTGAACAACACCGTCTACCTTCGTTGGATAGAATCGGCACGTATTGAGATGTTTCAAAAAATGCATAAAGGCGATTTCAAATTTAAAAAGATAGTTCCTATACTGGCCTGGCAGGATTGTAAGTATGTCTTTCCCCTGACCTATCCCGATCAAGTTGTCATTTCTTTGGATATAATTGAATTGTTGGAAGATAGAGTGCTTTGCGAAGGAAAAATCTACAGTATAAAACATGAACGAATTGTGGCAATATCTAAATCGTTGTTAATGGCCTATGATATGGAGAAATTAAAAAAACATCCCTTTCCTCAACCTTGGAAAAAATCATTCACAGATTTTTATGGGGAATCGATTTTAAAATAATTCATATGCCCAACATAGTTCAATTAAATAATTAAAGAATATAGATTCATAGTTCTTAAAAAGAGATACAAATCTTATGAATAATTTGTAGTAATTGTTATTGCCCGCTGATAATTATTATTGATAATCTAACCAGAATTCTAATAATATTCTGCATCTATTAACTGATATAATGCCTGAATAATAACCATCGCATATCCCCTAACACTCTCCTTCCTTCTACTGTGCTCCGCCTCCTCCCAATTAGATAAAAATCCTATTTCCAAAAGTACCCCTGGACTATCGTATTGGGTTTCTCGGAGCACTTGAAAATTGGCATACTTTATACCCCTAATTTTAAACCCCAAAGCCTGATCGAATTCTAACAAGATGGCTTCTGACAAGTTTTCGGATACGAATTGTAGTTCTGAGCTCATGGAAGTATTGTGTTGCTGCACATAGACCTCAATTCCTTGTGCTGCCTTCCTTGCTGCCTGATTACAATGAATAGAAATAAAAACATCAGGTTGCAATACTTTCACCAATTTGGTCCTATTACTCAAAGAAATTAAAGTGTCTTTATATCTGGTCAAATAGATATCTAGGGTGTTTCCAAACAATTCCTTGTTCAATCGGATGGCTTCTTTCGCAACTTCCAGAACTATATCCTTTTCCTTTATTCCATTAATTCCAATCGCTCCGGAATCCATTCCGCCATGTCCGGGATCAAGGATTACCATTTGTCTTCTATTTTCCTGTGCCTGTGTGCGATTGCAAAACAGAGCAAAACCTATCCAAAGGCAAACTATCCAAAGGCGTTTCATTTTGTTCGATTTTTAATGTGCGTGTTGCACAATTTTCATCGTTTCGTCGAATTCGCTTCCAATCCGTGAAATTTTAACGCTTTCAACTGTTAAAATTTATTCGATTCCTATCAATTTCTACCATCCTTTGGAAATTCCATAACGAATAATTCATCAATCGGTCTTTCCAACATTATTAGGGGAGCATAAAAAACAAACAGTCATGAATAAACCTCTTAAAACTCTTTTCCTCTTACTTATGACGACGGGATCAACATTTGCCCAAATCGGGGGAATAGAAGACTCTGTCAATGATGTTTCGGATACCATTAGGACCATTTTTCCCATTATCCTAGGTGTCATTTTCCTTATCGGCTTCCTGTTCAATGCCGGCCATTTCTTTGGCGAAAATTCAGATCTTAAAAAGGGTATAACCAGGGTACTGGTCTTTGTCCTTATCGCAGGTGCCGTGGTGGGCATCTTTACGTACCTAATTGGAATAGTCGTTTAATGAAAAGGTTCGAGGTATATCGCAACATCAGAAAACAGGCCGTGATATTCGGCCTATCCATCTCCTTTTTTGCCCTACAAATGATTTGCGTGGTCGGTTCTTTAATGGTTATCATTTTCTCGTTCAGTCTTGCGATGATCATGGGTGTATTGGTATTCAATGCTGGCCTTTATGTAGCCTTGATCAGGATTTCAAACAACCCACAATCAATTACACTTTGGGGGGTATATCCAAAAATCATCAGCAATAAAAAATCGTCATTAATTAGCTATGGACAAGATTAATCTTTCGGCACACCATCCTATTGCGGATATTAGATCCAATATGGTCTTTGCCAATAATGGCAATGTAATCCTGTGTTATGAGGGTTCCTTACCCGAGATCTATTCCCTTTCCGAGAAGGATTTTGAGGATATCCATGGTACTTGGTTCCAGGCTATCAAATCCTTACCCATCGGATGTGTAATCCACAAACAGGATGTTTATTTAAAGAAACAGTACACTTCTGAAAATTTGCCCAATACCACGTTTCTGGCCAAGGCTACACATAAGCATTTCAAAGGACGTGATTATATAGAACATAGGTGTTTTGTGTTTTTTATCCTTACCAAGAACAAGGCATTAAACAATGCCAAATATGTGAACCCGTTCCGAAAAGTTCCCCAAGGGATTCCCCAGGAACTGAACGATCAGATTAAAAGTTTTATGGACTCAGTAAACGACTCCGTTTCCTATATCAACAACAGTCGAAAAATGCAGTTTGTCCCTTTGACCGAAAAGGAAATCCTAACCCTTACCGACAACTATTTCAACGGGTTCAATGAGGGTTTTGATACCGACATCCTCTTGGACCGGTCCAAGATTTCCATTGGGGAGAATCTCTTTGATGTTTTGGCCATAAACAGTGAGCTTTGCTTTGGGGAGAATGTCCAGAGCAGCAAGACCAATGAACGTTTTACCTCGGACGATTTTGTGTTCCATCAGGGGTTCATCGATGGAATAGGACTCGCGTTGAACGAAAACCATATCGTAAACCAGATCATCTACCTGGACGATAAACATAAATGGCGCAAGCTGTTGGACAAGAAGATCGAAGAGCTTAAAAAAAGTTCCAATTTCGGTTCCCAGAACAAGGTAACGCTTTCAAAAGTCCAACTGATTCTTGACCAGATCAATAACGATGACAGCTCGCGCATCATCCGTGGCCATCTCAATGTCATCTTTTGGAATCCCGAAGCCAAGGGCCTTGCTAAAATAGGTTCAAAAATAAGGACCGAGTTCAAAGAGCTTGATATTGTCCCCTACTACCCCAGGGGGGAGGAACGCAAAAATTATATCCTCAATAGTTATTTCTGTTTCTCCCCCAATTTTTCTGACGAGGACCTATATGTGACCGACCTGAAACATGCCCTGTGTTTGTACATAAACAATAGCAACTACAAATCGGATGCTACGGGAATCATCTTCAATGACCGGGAACACAACATTCCGGTACTAAAGGATGTCTGGGATGAAAGAAAAAAACGAATCAAAGCACGGAATTTTGCCATTTTCGCGCCAACGGGAGAAGGCAAGTCCTTTCTGGCCAATAATATACTCCGTCAATACTTCGAGGCCGGAGTCCGGCTGGTCATCATCGACCTTGGAGGGTCCTACACCAAGTTTGCGAAACTTTATCCCGAACAATACACCGTACTGAGATATGAGAGCGGTAAAAACCTGGGCATCAATCCATTTTACGTTCAAAATCCTGAAGACCTTACCCCGGAGCGATTGGAGGACCTTTCGGTATTTCTTTTTGAATTGTTGGCCTCTGAGCTAAAAGCCACTAAAGCCCAGTCGGTCTCCATAAAAAAGATACTACTGTATTATTATCAGATAATTGGGGAGAACCATTCCTTGGACAGCTTCTATCGCTTCATAGAGGAACATCAAAAGGGTTTGTTGGACGAACTTAAAATACAGGCCGATTACTTCAATATCCCCGGCTTCCTCCATATTATGTCCGAATATGTTGGCAATGGACTGTACAGCTTCCTTTTCGAGGTCAGCGAGGACCAGACCTTTAAGATCGAAGACAAACGCTTGATCGTTTTTGAGCTGGACGAAGTAAAGGACAATAAAGAAATCCTTTCGGTAATGTTGAAACTTATCAAGTCCGCCATCCAAAGAACCATTTGGAAAAATCGAGCGGAAAAGGGCATCATCCTTTTCGATGAGTTTGCCAAACAACTGAAATTCGAGAATGTCCTGGAAAGCGTGGAATTCTACTATCAGGCCATCCGGAAACAGAACGGGGCCATAGGGATCATCCTGCAATCCATCAACCAATTGCCAAATAATTCTACTTCGGCGAGCATACTGGAAAACACCCAGGTCATTTATAGCCTAAACAACGAAAAGGGCTATGGGGAACTGAAGAACAGGCTGAACCTGTCCAGCCATGACCTAAACCAATTAAAATCCATCAAGAATAATCTTTCCGGGCCACGCAAGTACACGGAAATGTTTATCAAGATAGGGAAGGAAAGCAACATTTTCAGGTTGGAAGTACCCCCTGAAGTCTATGCCGCCTATTTAACCGATGGCGAAGAAAACGCCCGCATAATGCGGATTTATGAAAATACCAATGATATGGAGAAAGCTATAACCGAATTTATTAACCCAAATAACAAGAAAACATGAAATTTTCAAAAAAAATTCACGAACACTTCGGCAATAGATTCGCCGTGAGTAAAACATATGAGAAACAAACCTTTAAGAAAAGCGTACTTACCATGGTCATTGCCCTGACCATGGCCATATTATTGCCAGGCCGTGCCACGGCCCAAGGAGTGCCGGTCTACGACAACACCAATTTCATCTCCTTTATGAAATCCCTTCTAGAGTCGGGAAAACAGACCTCACAATTGTTAAAGACTGTCAAGTTTTTAAAACAACAGAAGGAAAACGTAGATAAGGTCAATGATGTGATCAAACAACTAAAGGCCGTAAAGGAACTCGCCAATAGCAACCAACGTCTGTTCGATTTCGTACAGGACGACCTGAGGGAGATTTTCAACTCTCCCTATATCAAACCTGATGAAGTTACCCGTATCTCGGATTCCTTCAACGACATCATAGAAAACTCTCTGTCCGGCATGGATTATATAGAAGAGGTGCTGTCCAGTGACAACCTGAGAATGACCGATGCCGAACGGGCTGCGGTCCTCAAGGAAAAGGAACTGCAATCCAAGGAAATGGTGGCCGAAATAGAGGCCAAAACACGCCGTTATCGAGAAATAATCGCCTTTAGGGAAATGCAGGACAAGATCAATAACCGAGAAGCCAAGTATTAATGTCGGACATTTTTTTAGGTATCGGTCTGGAATATGTGGACACTGTTTTTCAAGCCATTAAGAACAGTGAATTCTCACGGTACACCATTACGGGAATGAAGACCCTTGCGGTACTGTTCTTTCTGATCAATATTCTAAAAAAATACAATGAAGGCGTGGCCAATAATGAAGGTTACACCTGGGGACTGACCCCTGCCGAACTGGCCAAGAATTTTGCGGTAATCATTATTGTCATTTTTTCCACTCAGGTGCTGGGGGTTTTCGACTCAATTTTGGTGGCCGTTGAGTCTCAATATAGGGACACGGCCCCTGCCCTACTTCCCTTGCAGATGCAGGAAATTGACATAGAACAGGATGTGGGGGCGATCGAAGCAGCAAAAAAGGCTATGGCACTTTTATATGAGGCTTTGGTGACACCCTTGTTCGGCCTAAAGATTTTGGCGTTCATAATTGGATTGTTTCTTTGGTTGATGGACCTGTTCATCTATCCTTTGTTTTTGGCAGAACGTTTCTTTCTCTTGGGGATAATGCAGGCCTTTTTTCCATTGATCATCAGCCTAGCCGTATTCGAAAAGTTTAGGTCATTGGCATACAATTTCTTTAAGCTCTATGCAGGGGTTTATATGTTGGTGCCGGCATTTTTCTTGGTCAATGTATTTGTCAACTTTATATATACCGAGCTGAACACCAACTTTTGGTCAAGTCTGTTCGGAACGGACTGGGGAAGCCAATTCTTTGCGCCTGTAATACAGTTGGGGTCCATAGGATTTATTGTGTTCTTAAAATTCAAATTGTACCGTAGGGCTATCTCGTTTACGTTGAAACTATTTAGCGGTATATAAACAATAAAAAACCACTGATGAAAACACCTTATAAAAATATTTACAAAATCCTGAACCAAAATCGTTTTATCGTTTTGTCCGTAGTTGTAGCTGCAACCTTAACTAGCATCTTTTCCATATGCATGGTCATAAAACTGCATAGGGAAACTGTCAACAAGGCCTTTATGGTCAATACCGATGGAAATGTAATCCCCTTAAAATTGGTTTCCCAAAAAGAAAATTTGGGAGTAGAAGTTTTGTCCCATTTGGAATTGTTCCACACTTATTTTTACAATATAGACCCAAGCAACTATGAAAAGAACTTGGAAAAAGCACTTTGGTTGGGCAACAGTTCGGTGGATGCCCTATATAGACAGAAAAAATCGGACGGGGTCTATAATCGGTTATTGCAGTATTCCTTGGTCCAAAAGGTACTCCAGATCGAATCCGAAATAGAGATTTCCCAAGAACCTTATACCTTCCGTACCACAACCCTATTCGAAATCAATCGGGGTCAGGTAACGGACATCTACGAATTGGTGACAACCGGCAATCTGATTCACGTGGACCGGAACTTTCCAAAAAATACCCATGGGCTTTTGATCACCAACTATTTCGAAAACTCGTTAAAAAAAATACAGGATGAAAATTGAAAAGAACAAGATCGTGTTTGGGTCGGTAATTCTGGTCATTGTACTGTTCATTGGGGGATATACCATGATGGTTATAGGAAACGATGAGAATTCGGAAGAGTCTTTGGAACAGACCGAAGTACCCCAATTGGAAGAACAACAAAATGAGTACAAATCCAAACTGGAAGCTGTAGACAATATCCCAGAAGAACGCGTGAAAAATGCACCCAGCGTATATGATGAAAGGTTTTTGGATTCTACCGGGCTATATGATCCCGATTTTTTGGACAGGGATAAACAACGTATCGTTGATAGCATCTACAGCCAAGGGCGGATCGACTATTCAGAAAGCAGGTACCGGAAAGTGGAAACCAAAAAAGCTAAGGTGGTTGCACCCATAGAGAAGGATACTATTGAACTTGAAGCTGAGCTACCTATTTCTACTAAGGAATTGGCGTTGGAGCACCAGCTCTTTTTTGCTGCGGATCCAAAATCAAATCCTATATCCCTTGCTCTCGATCCCCCTGTTGTTAAAGTAGAAGTGGATGGCAGTCAAGTGGTACGGGCATACAGCCGGCTGCAGCTGCGCCTACTGCAAGAAGTACAATTGGGCAATACAAAAATTCCTAAGAATACTTTGATCTATGGCATTGTCAGCTTTAAGCCCAACCGGACACTCCTTAAAATTGATAATATCAATCATATTCCTGTTAAGCTCAAGGCCTTCGATCTACAGGACGGACTGGAGGGCATTTATGTGGAGAACAGTTTTCGGGGCGAAGTAGCAAACGAGGTGGTTGATGATGTCCTGGACGATATCAACATCGCTGGGGTACCACAGGTAAGCGGTATCAAAAAAGTCTTTCAACGGAATAACAGAAAAACAAAAGTAGCCGTGCTCAACAATTATAAACTCATTTTAAAAGCTCCTATGGGGCAATAAACTTACATTCTTATGAAAAAATTGATACCCTTGCTCGGTCTTCTGATCATTATGGCCACTTTAGAGGCGCAAAATGGAAAAGTCATCGACACCATTTATGCAAATGAACAAAAGACGGTATCCCTGTTCTTTCCAGGTCCCATTCGACAGGGAGTTACAGGGGCCTCCAATTTCGCCTTTAGCTTCAATAGGGAAAAAGCACAGTACTTTGGGCTGCTACAGGCCACTCCCGGCGAGGAAAGTAATCTTTTGGTAGTAACCCAGGACGGTGGGATCTATTCCTATCTGCTACGGTATTCCCAAAAATTGGAAAGGCTCAATTATTTTATTGCCGGATCCGAGAGTATAGGCAATGAAAGGACGGGCCCCACTATATTGCCACATCAGGAATTGTCTTCGATTGATTTGGACACCATCCCAAACTCAGATAAAGCTTTGGACTATCCCAAGCTGTGTTCTCAATTGCTTCGAAATCCCAGGCCTTTTGATCAGATAAAATATAAGGATGGAGTCACTATTGGCATGACGAAAAGTATCTATTATCTTAACGAGGTCTATGTGGTCTTTGAAATTGATAACGATTCCCAAATTGATTTCGAAATCAACACCTTGAACCTGTACAAAGCAAACGGCACCAAAAAACGAAAGGCTTCCTACCAGGAACTACTCCTTTCGCCTATTTATCAGTATAAGGTGCCACTAACGGTTCCAAAAGGCCAGCAAGTACAATTTGTATGTGTATATCCTAAATTTACTTTAGGGGTCCGTGAAAAGCTATTAGTTAAATTGGAGGAATTGAATGGGGCTAGAGATGTTTTGGTAAAACGTCCATAATAAACTTCACTCTGTGGTGAAAATATTACTCCTGTTATACATAAATAAAATTATAGTACATATATGCTTGTGTTGTAAAACGGCGCATACCGTGTATTTGATATAATTGTAGATATAGCGACACACCAGTGTTCTATATCGTCAACAATTATGTCAAAGCCGTTTTACTGAAAAGTTTGTTCATATTAGTAAGCTATAATTCTATTATATCAAATATCCCTCGACGTTTCGTCAATTAAGCGAATTATGAACAGGGTCATTAAACTTATAAGCGGTTTGCTTCGCAGAGTTATTTAAAACATTATGTATCTATAATTAGCCGTTATGTAAAATAGCCGCTACCAAGCGCTCGATTGTTTTATAAAATCAAATTGCTCTGCAGCCGCATCGTCTCGCACGAAAAATCAAAAGTCTACTAGACTTTCACTTTTTACGTCGTATTTTAAACACACTTATCCAACGCTTGCCAACGCCAAAATAAAAGCTAACCTTTTTGCACTTATTAAAATCGCGTATTCGATAAAATGTACGTAATAAAAAAATTTACGAGATTCTCGTGAGCTTGCCACAAGAGTATAAAATTTTCCCTTGCTCAAATCCTTGCTTAAAAATTTCTATACACTTGTTAACGGTAGAACTTCAATTAATCTTTTTTTCTTCTTTCATTATCTTTTGTCTTGAAACAAAAGAAACAAAAATTCAAGGCTGCATATAATTTTGGAAACAATTAACGGCTCATTCGCTATATTTTAGGAAACATTGTAACTAATTAAGATTGCTCTGAAGTTATTATGTAATTATAACTCTTAAGAAACTGTATTACTAAACCCCTAAAATATAAACGCTTATTTCACCTATTATTTAACCAAAATTATATGAGGCCAAGAAAATTAAAAACTAAGCAAGGAATTTATAGATTCTTTTAAAAAAGCATAAAATCCTTTGTTCTTTTTATTTACTAACGAATTTTCATGCTTAATTCTGCTATTCTCAGCTGCTAAATGATTTATTATCAAAGATTTATTTATTTCATCTGCACTACCAAGTAAACCTTGAGAAATTGAACAATCATTCCTGCATTCATTGTCAAATTCGAAATCTATATTTCCTGTATTAAAATCCATTTCTTTTGGACCATAATAAATCCCTCTAGGTTTCAAAATCAAGGATAAGAATTGTTGTATTTCCATTCCTGCCAAACTTAAACTAAAACCAAAAACATTTTCACCTCTATTAATAAAATGATTCTTTGGTAAGCCTTTAATATAGTTAGGATTATCCAACTCTCCAGACATTTCCAACGCAGCATCTTCGGGTTTATATTGCCCTAAACATTGCATACAGATTCTTTCAGGTCCTATTGTGTGAGCCTTCCATCTTGCTTGATCTATATTTGATAAATCTTCCTTTGGATTTGTATCAATTCCTCCATCAATTACAGGAATTAAATTAGCAAATGATAAACAATCTAAAGTGTATCTCGGCAAAGGCATATCTACACAAGAAAATAATATATCGCAATCTAGAGCCGCATCCTGTCCTTCTTTTTCAGTAATGCTAAATGTGACAGCATTAATACTTAAATCTGAAATAAGCTCAGTACTTAAAAGACGTTCTTTTAGAACATCTACTTTAAATTTGCCTACATCTACTCTATTTACTGCTAATAATCTATCTAAATTTTTCAATTCAACTACATCAAAATCTATAAAGGTTAAGTTTTTTATACCAGTCCTTAAAAGAGCTTCAGCAACAATGGAACCAACACTACCTAATCCAACTATTCCAATTTTTAACCTAGTAATTTCATGCTGTTTTAAATCTCCCCAAGATGAAATAGTACGTTTAAACTCTTCTCCGAAATTAGATTTTGGCAAAATATCATCACAAAAATATGTTTTTAGAGACTTCCCTACTACTCTTACAGATTCACACCAATAACGTTCATAAGTATTTGGAGCTTCTTTAATCCAAAAGCGAGCACTCCAATAGTTATCTGTTCCAAGTGTCATTCCAATTAAAGGTAATCCTGTAACGGCCTTAACTCTTGGTGCTAACATTTTTTCTGCTTCTATGTCATCAAAGCTCATTCCTTGCCAACCTGGATAAGGATGGCTATGTATAAAACAGATTCCTAAATTATTAGCTAACGCATAAGAAGTCACTTTATCAAAATAAACTGAATTAAAACTTACGTTTCCATGTACATTTCTGTCCCCAAATTCTGGTAAAATCACCTCATTAATTACTCCTGTTTTTCTTGATTTTCCAGAAGATAATTTATAAAAAGCAAAGCATAAATCTTCTTGACCATCCTCTCTAATGAGGTGTTCAAAAAATATCCTATTGACATTTTCTGTCATTGTTATGCTGTACTTCATTCGAAATCTAATAATGTTCTTAAGAACGCTAAATAGTCATCCGCAGTCATACCAGAAGTCCAACCTCTAAATGGTCGACTCCAATACTGATATTCTGGTGTAGGAACTTTTCTGTCATGTATTCCACCAAAAGGATGTACTCCTCCACCTCCACTAATTGGAAGTAAATGTGGTTTAATATGTGGTCCCGAAGGTGGTAATAATGGAAATTGAAGACCTTGTAAAGCTATTTCAATTTCTTGTCCTTTAAACCTTCCTAATGGTACGATAAACTTGAAGCACACAAAGTTATTTGTGTGCATCCAAGTTTCGAGTCCTTTGCTTTGCAACTGACTCATCAACTCTTGATTTCCCATAACTATGAAACAGTTGTAGGTTCAAGCTTGCAAGAACTAAATTTAAGACCATTTTTAATTGCTATTTTATGTTCTCTGTCATTCTTATAACTAACTTCTTTATGCCCACTAATTTGTTTTAAATAAAACCCATTAGCATCTTTTCCTGCAGTAGTTAATATTTCATTTGGTGTCATGAAACATTCATCAACTTCTAAAGGTTCATCATCAATATAAATTATTAGCTTCTTATAAGGTTTTGCAAAAAAACCTTCAATTCCAGCGCCTTTTAAATCAATTTTTTCATCTAATTGAACTGGTTCGAAACCTTTTTCGTTTACCTTAATTAATAACTCGTAATCTTCTACAGGTAATAAACTAGCTATTTCTAAAATTTCTTTACCTGTAATAATTGCGTTAACAGATTCAAATTTTTGTCTGTTAACTTTAAATATAAACTTCTCCATTTTTTCTTTTTTTTTATGGATCACCTCACTTTTTTAAAACAGTTTGAGTATACTGTTCAGACAAGATATTGGTCGTTATACTTGTGTAGATTACAAAAAAATACTACTATTGTATAACAAAACAAAGGAATTGTTAAGGTGATAAGCCTTAATACTAGAGTGTCGAAACTTTTATTCCTATTACTATAATCCAATTTATTGTTGTCGCAATAAATTGGATTTTTTTTCTTATCAGCTATTTTTTTTAAAATTAAACATATATAATTATCTTACCCAACCAAGCGCTAATAGTTTATCAATATTGCCATTGATGCCAGATTGTATTAATTTATTACTATCCAATTTATTAATTTCCATTTTTCTAATTTCTTCATCTAATGGCATAGAATTAATTGCTTCTTTCTCAACTTGACCTTCCAAATACGTGGTTAGTGTATCTAGATTGTTTGCTGTGAATCCTTCTATATTATTCTCAAAATCATATTCGAAAATCAATAAATTATCTTCTAAATCAAGTTGAGCTCTATTCATTAGTAATTCAGCTCTTTTAATTGCCTCAATTTCCCAAAGTTGTAGCTCATCGTTAACAGTTTTTGTACCTATTGAAGCATCAACCTCTATTCGCACTTCTTCCCTTATTTTTATATTAGAGTGCAGAAAGTTTCTATCAGCCAATAACCTAGACACTTCATTGTAAACTTGTTGTTGTCCTTTGGTATCTCGTATGGTCACTATCAAAGTAAAATCTTGATTTAAAACTTCGCCATCTTCTTTTGACCTTGTTTCGGCAAATTCTCTATATTCCCCTTTAATTTTAACATACCATTTTCTTCCGTTTGTTAAACTGTCTCTTTGTCTAGCAGCTGTCATTTCATCTAGGTTTATTGAGTATTTTTTAACAGGCTGATATTTTTTACCGTAGTTTAAAAGCATTCGTTCTCTAGCATAATCACTTGTCGTATCCTTCTTATAATAGCTGCCATAGTTCGAATCTAGTATTACATTTTTTGGGTCCTCTGGTCCAATTGGATTTAGAATATTTGATTTAGTTGTATCTCTATTTTTTATGTCATCATAAGTGCCAAATTGTAATTTTAGATTTGATTGACAGTATTCAGCTCCTTGTTTCTCCCTTAGTACGGGCTGTGCAACTAATGTTATCTTAACTTCACCATAAAAGAAACCATTCTCATCGATTAAGCTTTCTGGAAAGGGGAAATCAAGAATTTCTATAAATTCTCCTTTGTTAATATTCTCCTGTAATATTAAAGTAATTTCGTGTGGGTCGTTATAGATAATGTCATCTGCAGACGAAGCAACTCCAAAACCCATTTGATTTACTTTTTCGCTAATAGAAAAATCTACTCCTATTGGATATTTTGCTGAATGAATAGCTAATGCCTTTAATAATGTTGGATTAAAATTTTCTTTTACTTTAAAGTTCAATTCAGATAATAGCGAAGTCACTCTTGGTGTTGAAAAACTAGTTCCAATGATTTTTACTGAACTACCATCTGGTGCAATAGCTTTAACCCCGTTTTCAACTCTTCTGCCTCCTTTCATTCCAGCATTGCCTCCATAAGAAACTAAATCTGGCTTGATACTATTAGCAGGACCTGGTCCAATTCTAGTAAATGGTGATGGATGATTTACTTCTGCAATATCATTTCCATTTTTTGAATGCGTTATAGATCCCACCACAAGTGAACGCATTGAGTCCCCAGACCTCGCAACTCTGCCTTTAGGAAATCCTCTCTCAAAATTTCTACAATTTCCTGTAGACTTACAAATAATTACATCATTTGATATTTGAATATCATCTAGAGCTTTTCCAAAATCAGAAAAATCATTTAAATCCGATTCAGATCCTGTACCTAAGGAAAGGTTCCAAATTTTAATATCAGAATTGTTTTTTATTGCTGTTCTAATATTTATGACAAGCTCATCTTCATCTATACTTTCTTTTTTTTCATCAGGAAATACAGTTGCATCAAAAAGTTTGCACCCTGAATTACCTGTCCAATTTTGACCTTCCAATTCATCACCATAAATAATAATACTAGAAACACAAGAGCCATGAGTTGGATCTATTAAATCCTCTGGATATGATGAATAATTTCTATCAAGAAGCCAAGGTTGTAGATATTTGTTTTTAGCTATACCAGAATCCAGTACTCCAATAATAGGGTATTCTTCTCCTTCAATGGGGTCTTTAACCTCTAGTGCCTCCGTTGTGCCTAATAAGTCCATACCAACGCTATATTTTGGCATAAAAGTTATAGATTCTAAAGCTTCAAAATCACTAATACTATCTAATTGTGCTTTGGTCGCATTTTTGATTTTAAAAATGATTAAGCCTGATGAGTAATTTGTTTCTATAATATCTACGTTTTTTTGTTTACAGTATTTTTCAAATGAGACCTTGACCGCGTTATTTATTTCGTAGTTTAGAAAATCTATTAGTGAAATTTTAACTGTCTCATTTTTTTCAATATCTGCTATAAACGGTTCAAATACTTTAACAGCCTCTACCGCAGAAATAGCTTTAGGATTTTGATTATAACTTTTGATATTTCTTCTTATAACTTTACTATCTTCAATACTGTCTACTTTAACAATAGCACTATTAGAATCTATAAAGCCAATTATATTATTTTTAGAAAACTGACCATTAAATAATTTCTGAATGTCTGTTCTATGAGATTTTGCAATAGCGTTATCATCAATATCCACACGCAAAGTTGCTGGTATGAAACTTCTTGCTTTATCACGAGTATCAAAAAAGGTATCTAACTCATTTAAAGGTTCTAATAGACTGTTTGCCCTAGCTAGAAGCTCTTCACCACCAAGTTGCCATTTTGGTGGAATATTACTACTCATGCCTTCAACTCTTCTATCATCAATTTTTTGTCTCTTTTGAAAGAGTTTTATTGGTAAGTTTTTTTTAGCCATCTTACTCTACATTTAATGCGTTTCTTACTTGTCTTATTGAAATATCTAGGTAACTAGCTATTTGTTTTTGAGGTATATGACTCTCATTTAAAAAACGTATCATTTCCTCTTGTGTAAACCTATTGTTATGTTTGTATTTGAAGTATTCAGAAAAAATTTCATCATATTCAAATTCTTTATTTTTAATGATTGAATTATAAAATGCACTATTTATAATCTTAATAATTTCAGAGTGTGAAAAATCATTTAAATAAGAACTTAGTATATCAAACTTCTTGTCTTCTATGTCTAATTTAGAATCTACTTTATTAAAATAGCTCCCAATAAGGTTCTTAATTTCGTCTGAACTAGGCTTATTTACATTGATTACTTTTTCAAACCTTCTCCAGATAGCGCTATCTAGCAATTGTTCGTGATTTGTAGCTGCAATTAGAATACCTGTTTCTAAAAAATCGTCAATATTTTGCAGTAAACTATTGATTACCCTTTTTAACTCACCCGTTTCATGATTATCGTCTCTTGCTTTAGCAATTGCATCAAATTCATCAAGAAATAATATACATGGTTTGCTTTTTGCGTAATCAAACAATTTTCTAATATTCTTTGCTGTATTACCTAAAAGCGATGATATTAAAGAATCAAATCGAGCTATTACTATAGGAATATCTAATTCTTTAGCAATATGTTTAGCTAAAGTAGTTTTACCACATCCAGGAGGTCCATAAAGCAATAATGATAAATTCATTTGCAAACCCTTACTTTCTATTTCATTTTTTGAATTAACCAGAGAGATAAAATTATTTACAGGGTTCTGAATACTTTCAGAAAGTAATATATCTAATTTTATATCTTGAGGTAAAATAATATCAGCAATATTTAATCTTGTATCATTATCTACAGGGGCATCAAATAATTGATCTTTAAAAACAGGAATACCTGTTGAGCCTTCAATAGTTTTCATAATCTTATCTGCAAGTTTATCTGCTCCATCTTCTCTTAACTTTTTAGCCAAGTGTTTAGAATAGCTAATAACCTTCTTTGGATCGTGATTAAGACCACCTTCAATTATTTTAATGAGCTCAGTATACATATATGTGTGATATTATTTTGGATTTATGTTACAAAGATAGTAAATAATGTAATATATTTATAATAAAACGTAATATATTTATAATAAAACGTAATAATTTTACATATAAACGTAATATTTATACAAACCATCGTGATAATTTTTGATTATTTTGTTGTGTATTAGGACTTTAAACCCATTCCACACACATTCCACTACTCTCCTATCGTCGCTTCGTAAAAAGAGTGTTCCATTAAAATGGTAGAAGAACCTTTTGAAAATAAATTTTTTTAAGAAACTTAAGAAGAACCTTCCGCTTTTAACCAAAGCTCAGGTTACATAACGCAGAACATTATCGTACATTTTGCATTATTGGTTTAGCCAGTGGCTGAAGCAATAATCAAGAAAGCTGGCGTGCTATCTAAATTCCACAGAAGTTTAATAAATGTAGCAATAATTCTATTATGTAAAATATCCCTGAGCATTTTATTATTTATACGAATAATGAGCAGGGTCATGAAACTAATAATCGGTTTGCTGCGCAGAGTTTGTTTGCATTTGTATCTATAATTTGCCGTTATGTCAAATTGCCGATCGGCCAACAACTTATTGCTTTCATAAAACTAAATACATATGCATTTAGTTTTATACGCAATTCTCAGCCGCTTTGCCAGTGCCAAAAAAGCAAAACTTTTTAGATATTTTTAAATATGCGATTTATGAGGAACGATCTGCCAGTAAATTTTTCAGGGAATTTTAGATTTCTTGGCGCAACAGCTAAAATTTTCTCAGCGAGTAAGATTCTTAGCACTTGCTACCACCATTCTTTTGTTTTAGCCTTTTATAAATAGTGCATGTAATATTATGAAAAATAGAAATTATATTACCCATAAATTCTTTTATCTTTCAAAATAATACAGGAATGAACCAATCAAAATCCGATGATGAATTTGTATATTTTTTTGGGCTTAGCTATAGTTACCTTTTTTTTAGGCTTTTATAATCTAGTTAAAAGGTCAAGAGATATTGATTTTTCGTTTAGACCAATAGAATCGGTTTACTACCATTCATGGGCCTACATAATTGTACCACTTATTACAATAGGAGGCTTATATTCCTACGTGCCAGAAAAAGGGCCAATTTCCAATACTATAATATTATTATTATTCCTGGCTATTTTACCGATATTACTAGATGCGTTATTATTTTATTTTCCAATTCTTCCACGTTTTATAATGAAAATTATACGAATGACAGGTCAAAGTCTTGGATTTTTCCTCGCACTGAGTGTAATAACTTATGCGACACTCGATATGAATCATCCCTATAAAAAAATAGATGATTATCAGATTGGTATTGAGGGTATACAAGAAAGTGCTTATAAAATAAATGAAAACATTAGCTCATTGGACAGCGTAATTTCCATAGAAACTAGCAATATCAATAGTACTTTTGATGTTTTAATGGAGCAGATAAAGAATAAAAATGAAGAACTCAAAAAAATTGAAAGTGAAAGAGCTGGATATATAGAACAAATAGATTTTTACAAAAATTTATCCAATTTAAGTAAAGAAGAAGCAACTGCAGTAATTAAACAGTTTGACAAATCTTCTAATGGATATTCATTCATTAATCTTTTAGCAAGTTTTTTTTTAGGAGCTCTAGCAAGTGCATTTGGGAATTATATAAGTTCTATGATTTCTAAAAAAGCTGGAAAGAAAAAACCGGAATCTTCAGATTCATAGTAGCTTTAAGTTGATTTAAATTTTTGAAATAAAATAAAAGTCTTCTTTTCTTTTTTACTTGATGAAAAAAGAAACAAAAAAAATCAAGGCTTACAGATAATTTTGGAAACAACGTACGGGTCGGTCACTAAATTTTAGGATCCATTGTAACTCTTAAAACCGCTCAAAGGCAATATAACCAATACTGCCAGTCAACAACTATTATAACCACCCTCCTAAAATTGTTAACGCTCCTCTCCCCTATTACTTTAGCTGAAATTCTCTTAGGCCATCAAAATCAATATTAAGCCTCCCATATTATACTGATGATAGTTTTGTACTGCTTGGTTGGAATGCAATACTCCATAAAATCAGAATCTTCTTGATTTTCATATAATTTAAACCAAGTAGAACGGTATATTTCCTGAGCTTTTTCATCTCCTTTGTAAATAAAATCGTAATTGGCGTCAATATATTCTTTTGCAACAGAATCCTCTGGTGGGGAAAGCTTGGTCATATCTTTAAGCCAACCTTTCAAATCGGGGGATTTTCTCCAATACAGAACTACTCCATCAGAAATGAAAACTACTAATAACGGAAAAACATCTAAAGTTATTAATCTGTAAACTACTGAAGTTAAGCTAGTTTGAAATCTATTCGAAATTTCCTTTATTAAAGGTGGACTAAAAGATTTGTATTCAATAAACTTTCTAAAAACAGTTTCTGGCATTAATAATTCCGATGCAAAATCGTTTGCTTCAAATTCCTGTAGCCCTCTTTTCGCCTGGTCTTCTACCTTAAACCAATTTAGTGTTTTAGAATCATCGGTATGAATTTCCAGTTTTTCGTGTAAAAAATAATGTCCTAATTCATGAGCTACTACGTAGCGAATTCTTTGAGGATATGGTATTAAAGAGTTTACTTTAATTATGGTTTTAGTTTTTCCTCTTATAATTTTTCCATCAGCATTTTTTAAAGGTTCAGAAATAAAAAGTATACCAAAACCACTAACTAAATCTGAATTTTTGAGTTTTGTTACTTCATCAAAACCAATATCATTTAGTACCTCTTTGGCCTTATTTTTCCCTTTACTGTTCGTTTTCAAGTAACTCAATTATTTCAATCAAATTTTGGTCTTTAATAATCTCTTTTATTTCATCAGGGCTTAGCTTATCCAACTTATTATACTGAACTAACAATCTATTATCTTCAATCAGGTTATTTAAATAAGCAATCGGTTTATCTAACCCCTTATTTATTGCTTCTTGAAAGAATTCTGTTGCCTTAAGTAAAAGGATTTCATTTTTTTCTTTGTTTATGGATGAACGAAGTTTAAACTTTAATTGCTTAATCAATTTATCCTGACGCTCACGATTATCGCCTAAATTGACTCCGAAATCAGATAAACTTTTACGAACATCATTTATATCCCCAAAAAGATAATTCTCGGTAAAACCTTTATCTATTATTTTTTTAAGCTTTTCCATTTTTCTTTTAACTTGATAGTTTTTCTAGAAAGTCTCTTAACAGTGTTATTTACTTCTGTAGTATCTATTCCACATAATTCAGCTATTTCTTTTGGCTTATAATAACCATTTAGCCAACAGTCAAATACTTCTATCTCTAATTTATCGGACCCTTGCTCTCGTAAAGACTTTAGTGCATCTTGTGATATATCTTTAAAATCAATATCTGGAGGTTCATCATACGTTTCAACTTCATCTAATTCAATAAAGTCATTTACTTCAATTAGGTATATTTCTTGGTCTTTAGATTGCAAATCTTCTACCTCTTTTTTTTTATTCTTTTGTTTTCTAAAGAAGTTATATAAATCACTTCTTAAGCACCCAAAAATAAACTTATCAAAAGAGGTCTTTTCCTTATCCCAATTTCTAACACCTGTAGAAGCTTTAACTAGAACATTATAACAAAAATCAAGATAATCAAACCCTTCTCTTTCTTTCTCTGACTTATTGTAAAAACGATTTCGGACATAGTTCTCCATCCTATCTAAAAGTTCGTTCAAATCGATAGAATCAAGATGTTCAAGAATTTCCTTTTTACTCGCTAAAGCCATATTTCAATAGAGTATGCTCATTATTATTAAAAATTATCCATGTGAATGGCTAAAAAACAAAACCTATGAGCATATACAATTGTGGGACAACATTAAAGGTTTGCTCATTTATTTAATTCGTTATGGAAAAATATAAAAATGGGACAACATTAAAGGTTTGCTCATTTATTTAATTCGTTATGGAAAAATATAAAAAACCGTGAGCATTTACTTACAAAAACAAAAATATTAATCTCATAAAACAATAAAATGGCTAAAAATCCACCAAAAGGAGACAATGCTAGAAAAGGAGCTGTAAAAGGACGTTCCCAAGTATTAAACCCGAAAACTAAGCTCTATGTAAAGAGAGATACTGAAACGGGAAGATTTATGGATGTAAAAACTACTGGCGGCAAGTTTAAAGGTGTAAGAAAAGAAAAATAATTGATGGATAAAGACAAAAGAAATATTGAAAAGGATAGACTGCTATATTCTATAAACCGATTTGATCATTATTTTGAAAGCGTAAATAATAAAACTGCTGTTTATTTAGCCATGAATACTTTTCTGCTTGGTGGTATAATTACTGGATACATAGCAGTACAAGAACATATATGTCAATTCCAGTTTACGTTTAATTTGTTACTAGCATTTGAAATGTTTTTGGGTGTTGTTGGGCTAATGGTTATAACTATTGCCAGCATACCATATTTTTCGAAAGATTCGGACTCCCTTTATTACTTTGGAGGTATCGGTTCAATGACTAAAGAAAAATTCTTTAACTGTTCTAAGAGCATAAGTAAGAAAAATGAAATGGATGATTTACGAAATCAAGTTCATACACTTTCAAAAGGTCTAAACCTGAAGTTTACGCGACTTAAGATATCCGGTTGGTTGATTTTTTCACAGTTCGTGATTCTTTCTTTGCTCATATCAATTTTAATAATAAATAAATTTTAAAAAATGGATGTATATAAAGACTATATGAAATTAATAAAGGAAGCTGTTGACTCAGATTCTTCTAGTTATTTATCTAAAGGGCTTGGTGTGCCAATTGAAAACATAAAAAGAAGTAATGATCAATTTAAGGCATTATTTTCTAGAATTAAACAAAACGAAATAGCTCCTAGCATGGTTAATTTATCTGAGAGCATTAATAGAGAAATTAATTATAAGCAACAACTTGGATCACACCCAGATTTTAACTATTTAAAAGGAACAGAAGCTATTGAAGAGCATTATGTAGTGTCAAGCTTTATTGATATTAAAGGTAGCACTAACCTTTTCAAGAAATTTGACAAAGAGACTGTTTTTCTTATAACAAACACGATTTTGAAAGCTGGAATTCATACAATGTTAGTTTTTGGCGGATATATTCATCGTTTGCAAGGCGATGGAATTTTTGTCTATTTTGGTGACAAAAAGATGAACGAGAAGGAAGCTGTAAAAAAGGCTCTTTCAGCAGTAAGCGTCTTTACACATTTCGTGAAAACGGATTTGAAGGAGTATTTGGAATCGGTTGGTATTGAATATATCGGAATTAGAACCGGGGTAGATCTTGGATATAAGGAGCATGTCATTTGGGGTAATTCAGGGATTGGAGATATTAGTGAAGTTACTACGTGCAGTCTACATACTAGTTTAGCAAGTAAGATGCAATCATCCGCCGAAAAAAATGGTGTGGTGGTTGGCGCTCATGTTAAGAATGAAATCAGTAATGGGGACGATTATTTTACTCCGGTGGCCGCAAGAAAGGGAGAAAACGAACGCTATATTTATATAGATAACGCCAAAAAATTCTATTATACACAGTATGACTTTCTTTGGTCCAAATTCTTAAAAACACTCGATTTTATTGCCTTAGACCAGTATGGCAATCCCATTGTCAAGTTTAGGGACTACGCTCGGCCAATATCAGATACGAATTTAAGACCCATTGCAGTTAAAAACAAACCATATTTCTGTAAACAGTCATGAAGAAAATCTCAACTAGGACGAATCAACAACTAAAAAAAGATGTAAAGTCTTTTTTGGAAATCTACCCTGGCTATTCCTACTATAAAAAATATGGAGAGAAATATTCAGTAATTAAGGGAGAAATTGATGTTTGTGATACTATGGGGAATTACCTAGACTCTTTTAATATTGAAATTTATTTAGATAATGATAGATACCCATATTTTATACCAATTGTTAAAGAACGCTCCACCAAGATTAAAAGACACGAGGATTGGCATATTGATAAAGACGGTATTTGTTGTTTGGATATTGAACATGAGTTAGAATATAAAGCTAAAAAAGGAATTGAATTTATAGATTTCTATCAGAATAGTATCTACCCTTTTTTTGCAAATACGGTATACAAAATGAATTTTGGGAAATATTCGAATGGAGAATACCGTCATTTTTTTAAGGGTGTGCAACAATTTTATAGTGAAAAACTGCTGTTGGATAATAAGCATTTAATAATTGGAATTCTAAATGCCATTTTGATCAACGCCCTGCCAGGTAGAAATGATCGGCCATGTATATGCGGATTAGATAAAAAATTCAAAAGATGTCATCTCAAGTGCGTCGAATTTCTTAAAAGTTTATCTAAGGAAAGACTATTGAAGGACTTAGCAGGTTTCGAAGAAATATGCTAAAGTGACCACCACTCGAGAATATCTAAAGATTTTGCTGCAATAATTTAAGAAAAAGGGGAACTTATAAATGCCAACCAGATAGTTGTAAATAACATCTTTTTTCCCCATGTGCATCCCACCATTTCGCAAGTGAAACTCTAATTAATGTGCCAACTGGTATTACATCAATTGGCGGAACAATACCCTTGTATTTAAATTTTCGATTTCTAAGCAAAATTCCTCTTTCATAAACATAATATTCCTTACCATCCCATGTTAATTCATTATCAGAAATCCAAAATCCTACACTGTTTGCTGGTACATTATTTGGATTATTTAAGTATCCACTACCTGCATATGTCCATTGTAGTTTTCCTTCGTATAATTCATTAAAGTCACCATTCCAAATAACACAATTGTTTTTTACATAGCTAACAAAGTCATGATGTTTACCTACCAATCCATTTCTGCGAATGACTCTAACATCTTCTATATGTGGTGGGGAATCGGGGTAATAATTGTATTCCAAATCCCAAATATTTCCAATTTCGAAGGGACAGTTAAGTGGTTGATAAGTGCCAATTGAAGTCATTAACCTGACCATCCTATTGGAAGGCAATTCCAACCCACCTATGCAATAATATTTGCTCCATTTGGTTTTTGATGTTATCAGTACCTCCAAAATTAAATATTTTTTACTTGGAACTGATACTCCATAGAAGATAACTTTTCCGCTACCAATGACCTATGACATGCCTTATGATCTTCTTCTACGCAAAATAGAACAATCTTGTTAGCATTAAGATTTTCAAGATCAATAATGAACTGGTTAAAATTAAAAGTATTAATAATTTGATTGTTATATTCATTTATAAATACCTGTCCCAAAGATCTCCTATTTCTTTTTAATTCAGAATTGTTTAAATCAGCCTCTTTCTGTAATGCTCTAATTTCTTTGGTAGGAGCCAAATCAAGGGAATGTATATATTTGATATTATGATTTTGAAGCTTGGATTGTAATTGTTTACTATTTACAAATGAGTATTTGGAACCACGAACACCTCTTCTTTGGCGTATATCACAAAAAGTATCAATTTTATTTTCAATAAGCTTCTGATAAAAATTAGCCTCTGAAGAATTGTACACACCTATAGTATAAAACTCCATTATTATTACAAATATGTGTTTCTAGAAGTGAAGTCATTCTCTCCAAAAAGATCATTGACCCCGAATCCCTGAGTTAATATTTCAATGACCTCCTCTTGAGATTTAAGCCCATTTGCAGTAATATGCTGGACTGAAATGTCATGATTCATTAGTTCCTGACCAATTAATTTACACCTATGACATTCTTCTGGCTTGGACTCGCTACACATTAAAGCAATTCGCATTTTTTCTTCATTTGCTTCAATTAATAAATCTATACCATCTTTAAAGAATTTTTTAGTTCTTATTTTAGCATAATCTACTTTACCATTTGTATAGCAAGACCTGTCTTTGGGCAGGCCCCCAAGATATTCTCCTAGGAATTCATATGTAATATTATTATCAGGCAAATCTTTTTCCAGCCACGCTCTATTAAAATGGAAGTTAAATTTAGACATAGGACTAGACCTAACATCTAAGAGAAATTCAATTCGATATCTTTTAAGTTCACTAACTAACTCATCAAATTGCTTATTCCCATGACCAATTGAATAAATCGTTGATTTCCCCATATCTCAAATTTAGGACATATACTTCATTTATCAAAAACATTCCACAGACATTACAGTTACCTCTTATTGTCATCTCGCGTATTAAGTGTTCTATTACCTTTTACGAAGAATATTTTTAAAAGATAAACTTAAAGAAAAAGATGAGACAAATACGCCAGCGCACCAACCAGCACAAAAAATTTAGATATTGAAGACTTGTCATTGTAATGCCTTCTATGGAAAGAGATAACGCAGAACGTTATCTGTCAATATCTGGCCTCCTCATACAATTCCCTTCCCCACTCAACAATATATCTTTCGGGTTGGTTCTCATTATGAAGCAAGGCATCAAATTCAACCACCAATTCCTTAACCGCATTTCTGTCTGTAATTCGAATTCTGGTTTCATAGTTATTCTTGGTCCCATTTCCAGTGAAATTCAAGGAACCCAAATACGCAATCCCATCGTCGATCAAGTACAATTTCCCATGAACAAAAGGATGTGAATAGGAGTTATCTTCAGGAGTTGTAAATACCTTGAATGGAAATAACTGTCTGTAGGAATATTTGTAGATTTTAGCGTTCCTAATTTTCGATGTGTAATGCCGAATCAAGAGCCAAACCAGGATCAAAGGAATACCTCCCCATAAAACCATGCGATTCCAGGTAATAAATGCCATGATACACAACATTAAAATCATTACAATCAAAAAAAAGTAAAGCAATCTTTTTCTATTGACCCATTTTAATCGAAGGGACTTTGCATCATTATCAATACTTCTGTCCTGAATGATAAGTTGACAGATATTCTTTTGTCTATCCCCGTAAAAATCCTCTATGTTATCCATAGTAATCAATTGCACCTCAATGCCCCTAAAATACAGGTCGATCAATTTCTTGACCAGAAAGAGAGAAAGATATGGCGATACAATTTTTACCGATTGCTTGGCATTCTCAATGTCCTCCATTAATTTCTTTCCGGCTCCCGTACCGATATATATATATCGCAGATGGCCTGATTATAATACATGGTTTCATCATTATTGTTGACCTATTAAATTACAAAATCCGAAGCTTTTATTAAAACGCATATAACCCCAAAGCCATTAGTTATCAACAAATTAAGGCCGTTTTAGCTTTAACGGGAGAAATTTACGAACGTCCATGTGGATCCGCTCAAAGTTTTCCCTCGGGTGGGTAGAGACATGCGCCACGCAAGACAGTATAGTACAGATTGACATATAAGTTTAATAGGTTCAAATCCCAACCTACAAGATATTTTTCCAAAAGTCTTAATTTCTATCCCGCCTGCTCAATTCGATACCATAGTTTCCATCCATCCATATCCATCGAATCAATGGGGTCTCCTGAAGGTGAATAATTTTTAAACCATGACACTGGATTTCCGTCATATTCTTGCTTATAATTAAGAAGATGATCATCCGGATCAAAGGTGTCCAACTCTACGCCGCCGATCTGGATCCTTAATTTGTCCTCAACCCAATTTTCAAATATGGCGGCATTGAGAATAATTTCATTCGACCCTTTGATATCACTTAAATGGTAGTGCCCCTTTAAAGGAAATATGTTTTTTGTTAATATCCCGCCGTTGTTCGGCGTATATACTTTGGCAAAAAAACGAAACTCACCTTTGCCTTTAAAAAATGGTTCCCTATCATCTGTGATTTGAATTTTCTCTATTACGACCCTCACCTTTTTACCCTTCTGAAATTCTGTGGGGTCCTTCCATTCCAAAGGCTCCATTTCCGGGTTCTCCTCATTTGCCAAAGCAACCATATCTTTTGCACGTTTTCTTGCAAATTCAACCTGTCTGGCAACTATAGGATACCATCTGTCGTCAGCCTTTTTCACACTAAACCGCTTGTGAAACAATTCAAGTATGCGAAGATCGGCATCTAGAATTTCTAACGCTTTTTCCACTTGAATATTTAGCTGAAACCCACCTAAGGTACGTGCTTCATCTGCACGCATTTGCAAAATATCAACTTTAAAGCGTTGTCCTTTTTTTATACCGGCCGGTAATTTTACTTTTATCAAGCCCGATATATTATCACCCCAGAATGGGGCAATTGGCAAATATGTGGTCCCAGTGGGGAAAAGTCTTAAAGTATGTGAATCAACTATTTTTACCGTAGAGGGTGCGTGTCTTAGGCTTCTGAAATTGAATATTTCCTCGACATTCACCCCTGGTAGGTAGAGTTCAACTTCTGAGGTTTTGGGAAGGTTATTCCAAAAAATCGCCAACTCATCCAGTCCAGTTGTGGGTTTCCATTTGTCAATACTAAAGGTCCACCTTTCCATTGCTTCATGCTTGGCATGCAACTTATCCTTAAAGCGCTTTAGCAATCCAGGAGATTGCGCCAACCAACTTTCCTCAAGATGTAATACTTCCGATTTTAAGTCGCCATTATGGTGGTTTCCATCCACTATGGGTCGAGCTCGATTGATTTTTATTGGTGATAAACTATTGTTCAATAGTATATTGCCCTTATCGTGATTTTCATGATTATCAGTGTCAGCCACGGACAGACCGTGCCCGTCATCACTATGGGAATGATGCAAATGAATTGGATCTATTATTGGAGGAAGATCTTTTTGTGGTCTTTTTATACTCCTTGTTAAATCAATATTAAAAGCATGTTGTACAGTCCTGGTTATTTCCGAACCGGGGTTTGCTGTTTGAACGATCAGCAAGTTTCGCTGGGATAGATTATCTGAATTGCCAGGTGTAGATCCATTTATAGTGGGATCTGAAGGATGTAGCAATTCAACTACCATACACTGGTGATGATCTTCCAATAAATCCCGAATGCTCTGCAAAGCGCCAATAAAGGGTCCATCACCCGTGTACGTCTGCGGAAAGCGTGGCGTTGTCTGATTTATATCCAGATAAGCACCAAAATAACTTAGCGCTTCCGTTCCTCCGGTAGGGGCGAAATCAAATAAGTTGAAAGGATCGATCTGTGTGCCCATATCCATAGTGGTTGCCACCCGAGGTTCAGCAAAAAACGGAATGGATGCCAACTCGTTAGACGTGGTTTTCCCGAGCAAACCAATGGTTGATGCATCTGAGCGATATGCCAGTGTATTGTTAAACTCTACATTTGCCACTCCCCAACGAAAGAACCTAAATGTTACCCGTAGATCATCAAGTGGAACCTCACTCTGTAAATGCACTTGTGCCAAAGCAAAATTATAAATATTAACTCCACCTATGCTAGTAGAATACTCCAATTTAGCATCTCCTTGATCAGCCTCCAAACCGTCGAAGGTTTCCCCTCCTGCAGTACCGTTCCCTGTTCTAAAATTAGAAATTACTTGTTGAATAAATGTATTTGGATCTGTCCATCCGGCTGGAACCCCAAAACGAGCCTGCCCTTCTGGAATTTGAAATACCCTTGTATCGGTGCTTAACCAATGCGTTGGACCATCCAACATATATGGATTTGGATTAAACTGTAATCTGATTTGAATACTATCATCAACTACTTGATTTCCACAACGGTCTGTTGCAGTAACCACTACCTTTACCATAGTGAAATCGCCTGCTGCAATTAAGCCGGCAAACGCATCCTGCCCGGTAAATGTAACCTGGCAAGGACAAGTGACCCGTTGCTGAAATGTAGGATGTAATCCCGGGTCTTCAGGTTGTAAGGAGGTAACCAGCACCTCCACGCCCGGTATCACTGCATCCGTTATAGCATCCCGCAACTCAATGGTAGGACGGTGTGCCAAATCTGTGTAAAGACCAGCTGAATATAATGGAGGAGCAATTAGGCCGTACAGGGCAGGCTCTACATCTGCGGGCCATGTAATTGTATACGGTCTGGTAGTTTGATCTTGTAAGACAACATAAAATGCATCGTCAAAAACCGTGGTTCCTACAGCGG
Source organism: Arenibacter sp. (assembly GCA_040216555.1). Classification (GTDB taxonomy): domain Bacteria; phylum Bacteroidota; class Bacteroidia; order Flavobacteriales; family Flavobacteriaceae; genus Arenibacter. Next base: position 69,181 of record JAVJOW010000009.1, on the reverse strand, counting down.
CTACCTGCTCAATACTAAAAGTACTTAAATCCAAATAAGTTGTGATATCAGGTACCGATTTTTCCTGAATTAACGAGATCTCTATTTCCGATTTATGATCAAAACCGTCCAATCGTTCATAGGTGGATCCAGCCGGTAAATCCGGGCTAAAAGGTTCAAGCAAAATTAAACTGGTATTGTTGCTTATATTAGTAATCATCCTAACCTGTCCGTTGCTACGAATTAAATCGCCTTGTCTCAATTCAGAGGAGAATGCAGACCCAACACCGGTTACATTTAAACCGGCACTTGAAATTGTTCCAGTTACGATGGGCACAGTTCCATCTGGCTTCGAAGTACAAGTTAGATAACCGCTAATTCGGATAGTGTGATTTTTAAAACCAACTGGAGTAGGTACAAAAAGTAAATTATCTGATTTAAAAGGCCCATCAAAATCTGTATCCTCGGTTCCGGCCGTTCCATCAAAATCAAAATCTTCAAAAAAATCGACGTTCGCCAAACGTTGATTCCCCGCTGGAACACCCGCTGGAATTATTGTTAGATTTCGTGTTAATGCTATTACGGCAGTACTACCTAGTGCTCCGCGAAAAACCTCACATTTTAATTCCAATTCTAAAGTGCGACCAAAAGGGTCTGGTTCTACATTTAATTTAATTTGTAAAGCTCCCTGACCATTAGTAATATCAATACCGGCAACACCCAAACTTGGTTCAACAGTATCAGTTGACGCATTAAGATCTCTTAGAATGGTCAATATATTTGGCTGTGGAAAATCTGAATTGTCTGATTGCACCAATTTAAAAGTGTCAAATCTAGGCTCTCTTTTACGCCAAACACTATCATTATAACCGTGCCAAGCAAAAAAACGAGGCGAATGATTATTATCAACTGGTGGTGCTAGATCAGCATTAAGTACATGCCCTGTTCCATGATAACCGGTATCCGAAACTCCGGGTATATTTATAGCAGGAAACTGATTAAAATCTGTGGCAAAACGTTGACCCATTTCCCCGATATTACTAAACTCATCCACATCACTTTCCCAATAAGTCGTATGAATATCGTTAAAGATAACATCCGGTGGATTATCGCTCCAATCTTCAATATGTGGATAACCTGAGTAATCAGATTGCACTCCGGCAGGAGGTGGGTCATTGGGATCGGTATCGTGGGCACATGTATTTATGTCTTGTATTACATCCTGACCTGTGCTTATTAACCAGCGATCAAATAACTCCAAATGATCCCTATGAAAAGTGAAGAATTCCGCACCCACTTGGGTACGGCTTATTTCCTTTTTTCCTTGGTGCTGACCTACACTCGTATTGAAGAAAGGTGTTGCAGTTGTCCAGCCTCCACCTATTGGTCCATTAGGATGCCAAACATGATGCACCTGATGAAAAATATCGGTGAAATCTTTTTCAGAAAGTATCGTACCATTTCTATCAAAAACCTTGTGAACATGTATTACCGGTTGCCCCAAAACTCGTTTTCTTAAATCGCTTGCCCATTTTACAAATGCCCAATATCGGTAACTATAGGGCGCCTTTACTTCATCAGCCATCTCTTCTGTTAATAGGCTACGATAATTGGTGTTGTAATATAGTCGAATACTCGTTCCCAATGCATCTGTATTTCCAGGTAAGGGGCCGGCTCCAGGAACTGTAGCCGATTGCTCGCCTTCCATACTGCTTTGTCCATCCCATGGTCTCACCGGAGGAAGGAAATATTTACTTCGCCATGATTCGTATAAGCTTAGCATATAATCTAGGTGATGCTCAAGAAAGGCATCACCAGTTACCGCGGTTGCACCTGATGAAGGAATATTATCTCGTGTCCAATGGATATGGTTTTTTGCTCCTATGGGGGCTACTGCTCCCAATTCCCCGGCTCCCAAATCACCGTAAATTAATTCCGAAACGAAATCGATATAATTGTTTCCTGTTGCAGCCATAGCATTCGATTTAACTGTTAATATTTTCGTATTATAAATAAAGGAATCTAAAACAAGGTTTTAGAACTGGAGGAAGGAAATCATGCCAAAAGTTCAATCGCTGTTGGCAAGTCGTGAGGTCTTTAAAAAAAGAATATATAGGAAGGTACTTCAAAAATGAATATCCCAAGAACAGATTGTATATCTAGTAGAGAATATTGTATATTTTGTAGGAATTTTATGTCAGTTATAATTTTTTCTATCATGTTACCTTGCAAACAAAGCATTTTGGTCAAACCTGAAGTGAGCGAGGCTAAAGCATCAAATTACCGTAATATGTAAGAATAAAGTTCTATTTCTAAGGTGCAATTTGGTTGGAAAAATTATACGGCGAAAAAACTATCTATATTCTAAAAGAAAGGATTGGATTATTTACCATCCCGCTCACATTACGCTTGTAAATGAAACTTTTTAGAAGAAAAACATATACAAAGTGTGGTACAAAGTATGCCAACCTCTCAAATATTAAAAGGTCTGCAAGCCCTTTTAATATCATACCGTACCAAAGCGAAATTACATATCGCGGAATATTATAATACAAACAGCTCTAATTATAGAATTAACCTTTCTGCGACAGCCACTGTCGTTTTATGAAACCAATTGGATTTAAAAATTTTGCAACCCAGTTGCACTAAAATTCAATTACCTTTGCAATTCAAATGAATATATTTGTTTCCATATCAATGTCATTTATTTTTCTTCTTCAAGGAGTAGCTATGGATATGGACTTATGTGAACAAATTGAAAAAATTTCGCATTTCGTTGAACATTATCAAGATCACAGGGAGTACGATGGAGATTCATTTTTTGAGTATGTGGTCGAGGATTATTTTAATTCAGAAGGCGATAATGGATTCCACCATACGGGTTCGGAAGAGGACAAAATTCCATCACATACCCATAATCAGTGCTGCCATCCCATAGTATTTGTTGCTCCCGCTAATTCAGTTGAAATTAAGTCTATAAGATTTGAAAACAGCTTTGAGTATGGCAAATATTCATTCCTCTTCAATTCCAGATTCCTGGAATCACTTTACCAACCCCCACGGGGATAATTCAGTTTTCATAGGACAACTAGGATAACTCTGTCCTATTATGAAGCTTTCGTTTCGATAAGTATCGGATTCAATTGCGCACACCATCATTTTTTTAACTGAATTAACGCTGTAATCCATGATTAACAAAATCATTTCATTTTCCATTAATAATAAATTTATTATTGGGCTATTTATAGTGGCACTTGTAGGCACGGGCATTTACTCTATGGCCACTATAAACCTGGGCTCGGTACCAGATATTACCAACAACCAAGTACAAGTTATAACAACTGCACCTAATCTGGGGACAGAGGATATTGAGCAATTTGTAACCTATCCGGTGGAATTGGCAATGGCCAATTTACCCGATGTTATTGAGTTGCGCTCCGTTTCCCGTTTTGGGCTTTCCGTAGTTACCATTGTTTTCGATGATGAAGCAGGAACATATTTGCCCCGACAGTTGGTGCAAGAGAAACTTGCAGAAGTGAGCGAAGAAATCCCCGCAGGATTTGGGAAGCCCTTTATGGCACCAATTACTACGGGATTGGGCGAAATTTACCAATACACGCTAAAAGTAAAGGAAGGCTACGAGGATAAATTTGATGCAATGGAGTTACGTACCATTCAGGATTGGATTGTAAAGCGTCAAATGGCATTAGTGCCCGGTGTTGTGGAGGTCAATGCTTTTGGAGGATTTGTAAAGCAATATGAAGTAGCCATTAACCCCGATAAATTGAAAAGTTTTGGCATTACAATGAATCAGGTTTTTGAAGCCCTGAAAGTTAATAATGCCAATACGGGCGGTGCTTATATCGAAAAAAACCATCAAGCCAATTTTATTCGAGGCGAAGGCTTGGCACGTAGCATCGCCGATTTAGAAAATATTGTTGTTACCTCACAGAACGGTAGTCCTGTTTTAGTTCGTGACGTTGCAGAAAAAGTAGGTTATGGAAGTCAGGTGCGTTATGGTGCTTTTACCCAAGATGGACACGAATCCGTTGGTGGACAAATTTTGATGCTAAAAGGGCAAAGCCCGAGCAACGTGGTCAAAAATGTCGAGAAACGTATAATCGAAATTCAAAAATCCCTTCCGGAGGGCGTTTACATTGATACTTTTTTAAGCCGAAGCGATCTCATTGACAGAACAACAAGTACCGTCGAAAAAAATCTTATAGAAGGGTCGTTGATCGTAATATTCGTTCTGGTGCTACTTTTGGGAAGTTTCCGTGGCGGATTGATAACAGCCTCGGTTATTCCACTATCCCTATTGTTCGCATTTATCTTAATGAAACAATTTGGTGTTTGGGCCAATCTGATGTCATTGGGAGCTATTGATTTTGGAATTATTGTAGATGGAGCAGTAATTATTGTGGAAGGAATGGTATTCCATATTCATCAACGGATGAAAAAAACTACAACTGTTATCGAGAAATCTGAAATGGATGAAATAGCCTATGAATCGGCAAGTACGATGATGAATTCCGCATTTTTTGGACAATTGATCATTCTAATAGTATTTACACCTATTCTATTCTTAACTGGAATTGAAGGAAAAATGTTCCGTCCGATGGCATTTACCTTTGGATTTGCCGTTTTGGGAGCGATAATTCTTTGTCTTACCTACGTACCAATGATTTCGGCATTATTTTTAAAACCCATCAAAGATCAAAATAGTTGGTTCGCCAAATTTGAAAACAAGATTGACAGGTTTAGTGATAAAATAATGTTCGGTTTAAACAAAGCCTATGTACCGTTGCTCAATTTTGCACTGCGCTTTAAGGCAGGTGTTGTAATTGGAGCCGTCGGGCTATTATTGATTGCAGGATTTATTTTCAGCAATATGGGTGGCGAATTTATTCCAAAATTTGATGAAGGCGATATTGCGATGCAGGCCCTTATAAAACCTGGTAGTAGCCTTACGGAATCCATTGAAGCTTCAAAAAAACTTCAAAATATCGTAAAACAATTCCCTGAAGTAAAAACAATGGTCTCACGTATTGGTGTTGCTGAAATCCCAACTGATCCGATGCCTATGGACATCGCCGACAGCTATATTATTCTGGAGAAAGATAAAAGCAAATGGACTTCGGCAGATAGTAAAGAAGAACTCATAGAAAAAATTCAAGAGAAAATTTCTGTGATTCCCGGTGTCAATTTTGTTTTTACACAACCCGTAGAACTTCGTTTTAATGAGTTGCTTACAGGTGTTCGGGAAGATGTCGCCATAAAATTATATGGCGAGGATCTGGGCGTATTGGCTAATAAAATTAAAGAAATAGCAGCCGTCATTAGAACCGTTCCCGGAGCGGCCGACCTGAATGTGGAAGCCACCAGCGGTCTGCCTCAAATGACCGTGGTTTACAACCGTGCAAAGATGGCACAATACGGTGTTACCGTTGATAAGTTGAACGATTATGTGAGTGCTGCTTTTGCGGGTGAAAAAGCCAGTGTCATTTTCGAAGGCGAAAAACGATTTGATGTGGTCATCCGTTTGGCCAAGGAATTTAGAAAAGACATCAATAGCCTAAAAAATCTTTATATCGATTTACCAAGTGGTGCACAAGTACCTTTAAAAGAAGTAGCTGATATCAGTTACAAACCTGGCCCGATGCAAATATCAAGGGACAATACCTACCGTCGTATTTCCATTGGTGTCAATGTCCGTGGGCGTGATGTAAAAACGATGGTGGAGGAAATTCAGCAGAAATTGGAAGCCGAAGTTAAATTACCAGCGGGTTATTATATCACATACGGCGGTTCTTTTGAGAATTTGCAACGAGCAACAGACCGATTAATGATTGTTGTACCAATTGCATTGTTCTTAATTTTCATATTGCTCTATTTCGCACTCAACTCATTTTCTCAGTCCTTAATGATTTATATGGCCGTACCCTTGGCTGCCATTGGTGGAGTTTTCGCCCTGTTGGTCCGTGGTATGCCTTTTAGTATATCTGCAGGTGTTGGGTTTATTGTACTCTTTGGAGTTGCTGTATTGAATGGACTGGTACTCATAAATAAATTCAATGAACTAAAAGAAGGTGGAATGACAGATTTAAAAAAACGTATATACGAAGCTACGCACGAACGTTTACGTCCAATTTTGCTTACTGCAACTGCGGCTATTATGGGCTTTATCCCTATGGCGGTTTCTACCTCTGGTGGTGCTGAAGTTCAACGGCCTCTTGCAACAGTGGTAATTGGTGGACTGCTTACGGCAACATTTTTAACCTTGGTAGTCATCCCTGTTTTATACTATTGGCTCGAAACCCGAAAAGAAAAAAAGGGTAATAAAGATGATGAAAGCTATGTCAATAAAAGCACCACGGTAATTATTGTTCTATTAGTATTGGGTACTGTATTCACTTCCGGAAATAGCTTTGCACAGGAAACAAAACAGGCCACTTCAGTTCTGAAGCCCATTACTTTGGAAGAAGCTATTGCAATGGCAAAGCAAAATTATCCATCCCTTAAAGAAAGTCAAGCCTTTATTGAACGCGAACAAGCAATGAAAGGTACAAGTTTCGACATGGGTAGCACGCAGGTTTTTACAGGAAAAGAAGAATATGGCAATAATCTTCCTGGAATACAGACTACTATTGGTGTACAGCAGGGCAATATCGATTTGCTTTCTGGCTTTTCAAAATCGAAGTTTTACAAACAGCGTGTGGCACTGGGCGAAAAATTCTATGCGGTAAACGAGCAACAATTGATAAGAAATGTAATGCAAGCGTATGACCAAATAAATTATAATAAAGCGCAACTTCTTTTTGCCGAACAATTGGATAGTGTTTATGCCAATTTTAAGACCGCAGCACAATTGCGTTACGATACGGGCGAAACCGGAAAGTTGGAATTTATTTCTGCTTCCTCGGAATACCAGCAGATTCAAGTATTGCGACAACAGGCCTATGATGATATTGAAATTGCCAAACGGGCCCTAAAGCAGTATTTGGGAACGGAAGCACCTATTGAAACGTTTTCGGTTTTATATGAGCCAATGAATTTGAGCAATATAATGGATTCAACGACCGTGGCAAATAACCCCATATTGCAATATTCGCTTCAAAATGTAGAAGTAAGCAAAGCCAATGTGGGTGTTGAAAAATCGGGGTTCCTGCCAAAATTCAGTCTTTCCTATGGACGGCAAGTGGTAGATGATGTTTCAGGCTTCAATACCTATCAGGCAGGAATTAGTATTCCGTTATGGTTTTATCCTCAGAAATCAAGGGTAAAGGCAGCCAAGGCAGATGCGATGGTCGCAGAAAATCAATATTTGGAACAAAAAGCTATAACTGAAAGCCGTGTTTCCCAATTGCTCAAATCCCTTGAAAAAACACAAAAGATATTGCAATATTATGAGGATGGTGCATTGTTATTGGCAGAAGAACAGATAGCCACGGCACAATTGGCATCCAAGGAAGGCGAGATAGAATATGTGAACTATATCACTATCCTAAATAGTGCCATCAGGATAAAACAAACACATTTACAATATATCAATCAATTTAACCAACAGGCCATCGAGGTACAATACCAGTTGGGCAATCTATAACATTAAAGAAAAAAAAATGAAATATATATCTATAATCAGTATAGCACTAGTAACCTTTTTGATGATTGGTTGCAATAACAAAGTAGATTCAGGTTCGGGACATAATGAGGAAAATACAGAGCACAGCGAAGAAAAGCATGAAGAGGGTGTGGTAGAACTTACAAAGGAGCAGGCTGAAACTATTGGTCTTGAAATGAATACCCTGGAAAGAAAGAGTTTAGGCAATACCATTAAAGTTACTGGTCAATTGGAACTATTTCCGCAAGACAGGGCAAACATAAGTCCTTTTGTGGGTGGAAACGTGCGATCCATAAAGGTCATTGAAGGTGATAAGGTAAACAAGGGTCAAGTATTGGCATATTTGGAACATCCCGATATTATAACGATGCAACAGGAATATCAAGAAAAAAATGATGAACTTGTATTTTTAAAACAGGATTTTGAACGTAAGCAAACTTTGTACGATAAGGGAGTTTCGTCTGGCAAGGAATTTCAAATGGCACAATCCAAGTTCCGTTCCACCAGTTCTTCTGTAAACGGACTTCGTTCTAAATTGAGATTGTTAGGCATAAACACCGACCAAGTACTTAAAGGGCAGATTTACTCCGCAGTTCCCATAACAACCCCTATAAGCGGATACGTGGATGAAGTAATGATAAGTCTTGGCGATTATGTAGCACCCCAGTCCAAAATGTTCACAGTAAGCGATAATTCTGAAATTCACGTGGATTTTAAAGTGTACGAAAAGGATATCCGAAAAGTTAAGGTAGGTCAGGAAATATATTTTACGGTTGCAGCCAAACCAGACGAGCTTTTAAAGGCAAAAATTCACGCCATCGGTAAAACTTTTGAAACTGACCCTAAAGCATTGCACGTCCACGCAGACGTTCATAATGAAGATAAAGAATTGCTTCCCGGAATGTATGTGGAAGGAAGAATAGTCCAAGACCAAAAAATGGCGTTTGCAGTACCCGAAGATGCCATCATAAAAGAGGGCGAACAGTCCTTTATATTCATATTGGATGCAGATGACGAAAAAGGAGATAACAAAATGAAATTTAAAATGATTCCAGTGAACGTTGGAATTATAGATTTAGGATATGTTGAAATCAATCTTCCTACAGAAATTGTACAAGATGTAAAAGTGGTTACCAAAGGTGCGTATACATTATCATCAGAAATGATAAAGGGCGAATTGGGACACGATGATTAATTCATAATTAAATAATTGGAAAAGATGAAAGAAATAAAAGCATTTATAAAACCAAACAGGATTCAAAAAGTAATAGATGCCCTTACTGATAATGGCTTTAAAAGTATGACCCTTTCACAAGCAGAAGGTACAGGCGCATTCAAGTCTAAAGGTTCAAGACCATCCTTGGATTTTCATGTTACAGACAGCCCTGTGATTAAATTGGAACTGGTCTGCCAAACTGAAGTATCCCTAAACGCTATTGAAATAATTACGAAGAATAGTAAAACTGACGAACCAGGAGACGGAATTATTTATGTTTCCAATGTTGAAGATGCCTTTCAGATTAAAACGGGCGAATCATTAAAACGTATAAATTAAATAATGACCGAAATAGAAAAAAAATTGGAAAACAATGGAATACGACCAACAGCGATGCGTATTCTCATATATAAATTTATGGCTCAAAAAGAAGTAGCCATAGCACTTACAGATATTGAGGATGCCTTTGTTAAAGCTGAAAGAACGACATTATACAGGACACTAAAAACCTTTGAGGACAAGGGGATTGTTCATCATATTGATGATGGTACAGGTATCTCAAAATATGCCTTATGCGAACAAGGGTGTAATTGCGAGCTAGATCAAGACCTACATTTACATTTTCATTGTAGTAATTGCGATAAAACAGTTTGCTTAACAGATCATAAAATTCCTCATATCAACTTACCCGACGGTTACATCGCCGAGGATGCAAACCTGGTAATAACGGGAATTTGTGAGAAGTGTAGCGGCCATTAAATGCACTTCCGTTGCATTCTTTATTTCAATACATTGAATAAAAATTAAAATTATGATACAGTTAATAAATTCAAAAAATGAAAATTTGATTGCAGTAAAATTGGAAGGTAAAATCTCAAAAGAAGATGTTGAACAAGTCCATCCGCTAATCCACAAAATTCTTAAGACCAATAATAAAGTGGATTTCTATTTTGAAATGCACGATTTCCACGGATATGAGCTGCAAGGTCTTTGGGCTGATATTAAAGTCGATGTTTCCCACCTTTCAGATTATGGAAAAATGGCTTTTATAGGAGAAAAGGAATGGCAGGAATGGGCTGCAAAAGCAACTAATTTTTTCACAAGTTCTGAAGTGAAATATTTCGATTTAAGGAACAAGGAACAAGCTAAGCAATGGATAAATTTTCAATAATATAAAATGAGCAAGAAAAAACATAATCTTCGTGATATCAATATCGAAGAACATAAAGGAGAACATGCTCACGACGATGGTCATAAGCACAGCAGTTCAGAAAGGATAAGTAAATTTAAAACCTACCTACCTGCTATTTTTAGTTTTGTGATGCTGATAGTCGGTATTACCATAGACTATTTTTATGCGTTACCTTATTTTAAAGACTGGATACGTATTGTTTATTACACAGCAGCATACCTTCCTGTAGGCTTCCCTGTGATAAAAGAAGGCTGGAACAGTATTAAAAATGGCAATTTCTTTACAGAATTCTTCTTGATGTCCATTGCAACTTTGGGGGCATTTGCTATAGGCGAATATCCGGAAGGTGTGGCCGTGATGTTATTCTATGCTGTAGGCGAACTGTTCCAGAATGCCGCTGTCAACCGTGCTAAAGGAAACATCAAAGCTTTGCTGGACGTACGCCCCAATGAAGCACTGGTATTTCGCGATGGCGAGTTTATTTCCGTCAATCCAGAAACGGTTTCTATAGGTGAGAAGATTCAGGTACGAGTGGGGGAGAAAGTACCGCTTGATGGTATGCTACTTTCTGAAAAAGGTTCGTTTAATACGGCAGCCTTGACAGGAGAAAGCAAACCCGATACCATTGCAAAGGATGAAAAGGTATTTGCCGGTAGCATCAACCTCGATGGTGTTATAGAAGTGGAAACGACAAAGGAATTTAAGGACAGTTCCATAGCACGAATTTTGGATATGGTACAGAACGCCACCGCCCGAAAGTCCAAAACGGAGCTTTTTATCAGAAAGTTTGCAAGGATTTATACCCCCATCGTTGTTTTCCTAGCTATCGGGCTAACATTCCTGCCCTACTTTTTTGTAGATGGTTACGTGTTCCGTGAATGGCTCTACCGTGCGCTGATATTCTTAGTGATTTCATGTCCCTGTGCCCTAGTAATTTCTATTCCCTTGGGTTATTTCGGCGGCCTGGGTGCGGCATCCAGAAATGGAATACTGTTCAAGGGTGCATCCTTTTTAGATACGATGACAAAAGTAAATACCGTGGTAATGGATAAAACTGGGACGGTAACCAAAGGGGTCTTTAAAATCAAAGGAGTTGTAAACAGCTCGGCTTTTACCGAAGCGGAATTTATGCAGTACCTAATGTCGATGGAAGAACAATCCACCCATCCCATTGCAAAGGCAATTTTGGAATACAAGGCAGAGGGTGCTGATTTTGAAGCGACCGAGGTTTCCGAAGTCGCCGGGAAAGGATTAAAAGGAACGGTCAATGGAAAAACCGTGTTGGTAGGAAATAAAGCCTTAATGACCTCGAACAAAATAGAAGTCAATTCACAAACAGATGGCATCGTAGAATCAATTGTAATGGTTGCCATTGATGGAAAATTTGCAGGTTATGTGACCATAGCGGATGAATTAAAGGCCGATGCGCATCAAGCCATAAAGCAAATTAGGGAATCAGGGATTTCCAAAATCATCATGCTTTCTGGCGATAAGGATTCCATTACCCAACAGATAGCAAAAGAATTGAAAATCGATTGGGCGAAGGGTGGTCTATTACCCGAAGATAAACTTAACGAAGTCGAAAAACTAAAAAAGCAGCTCGATACCAAAGTTGCATTTATTGGCGATGGTATTAACGATGCCCCTGTCTTGGCTGCAAGTGATGTAGGAATTGCAATGGGAGGTCTTGGCAGTGATGTCGCTATCGAGACTGCCGATGTCATTATCCAAAACGACCAACCGAGTAAGATTGCACGTGCTATTCAAATAGGGCGTTCTACACGTCGAATTGTTTGGCAAAACATTGGTCTTGCCTTTGGCGTAAAAGTGTTGGTAATGGCCCTAGGAGCGTTCGGAATGGCGACAATGTGGGAAGCCGTATTTGCGGATGTAGGCGTGGCACTTTTGGCAATACTCAATGCCATACGGCTCCAAAAAATGGTTTGGCACTCATAAAAAGTGAATATATATATAAATATACCTATGAAATGTCTCAAAGTCGGAGAAAGAGAAGAGAAAATAACAAACTTGAAGAACCTAAAGGACGGACGGTGACCAAGAAGGATAGATTATGTGGCACCCTTGTAATCACTGGAATATTTATTGTAGGATTAATAATTTATTTTTTTGAGGCTATTTTTTATTTCTTTTACCTGCTTTTCTCCGATAAGTAAAATCGTGAAATGGGTATAGTGTAAATAACAGGATATATATAATATAGCGATAGTTTGGGAAAAAGAAATGCTCACGCATGCATAACATATCCTCTAACGTCACATAGCCAACAATTGAGCTTGCTAATTTTTCTAACTTGGTTGTCTACTATACTTGCAATATTAAATCCTTTATGTTTCAAAAAATGAAAAGTAGCAAAAATTTGCCTCGTACATTGAATTAGTATCTAAAAGTACATGTTGTGCAAAACTTTCATTGCAATAATCGCAAAATGGTTTAAAACATACCTTTTTAGGCACATTCCCCATACTAAAAACTAGTTTCTTGGGACTGCTTGAGTTTATATTTCAACGGAAAAACCCTTTTTTACCGTAGCCCATTCAAAATTTTAAAAAAGCTTTAGATCCGTTTAAAATTAAATCGGAAAAGTTATCTTTGTTTTTGATGCAAAAGTACAATCACATAAAAGTATTTTTCTTTTTAGGCCTGTTCAGCTTTATGATGCTGCATCAAGCCTTTCCTCATTTGCATCATCAACATGAGGAAACATATTCACATTCAGAAATTGCACATACTGGCGAACACCATCACAATGATGACCATTCCCAAGAAGACGAAAATTCACCTTTAGGTTTCTTTGGATTCTTTTTGGATATGCACGTCCATTCTACGGTGTCTAGTGATATTGGCCTATTTAACAGAGACATTGTTGAAAAGCAGACCATTATTGGTAAAGAGATTGCTAATGGTGTTTTTGACATTCAAGGTCTTTTTTTAATTGATGATGGGCAAAATAGAACATCTCCTATTTATCATCCACCGAATACTTATTTTAATTCTTATCTCTCATGCCTCGATACACGAGGTCCCCCATCTTTAGGTTAATCGTTTAGGAGCAATTACCGCTATGGTAGTAATCCTTTTATAAATTTAGATTAAACCTAAAATTCACAAACAATGAATAAACATATAGTATTCGCTATTTGCGGATGCCTGTCTTTTGTTAGTGGTTTCTCTCAAAATAGAAATTTGGAGGAATTACTTCTTGAAATAGAACAGAATAATACCGAGTTACAAGGCTATCAATCCTATATTGAAAGTCAACAGCTCGAAAACAAGAGCACCAACAATTTGCCAGACCCACAGCTCTCTGGGTATTATCTGCCCTTTGGCGCTAATACCACAGATACTTATACGGAATATCAAATATCACAATCGTTTGAGTTCCCAACGGTTTATGCTGCAAGGGGTAAGTGGAACCATTTAAGGTCGGCGCAACTACAAACTGCCTATACAAAAAGGAGACAGTTGGTGCTATTAAATGCGAAGGAGCTTCTTATAGAACTTGCTTTCTTAAGGAGGCAAAAAGGAATTGAGGCCGAAAGAAGAGCTCAGGGCAAACAGGTATTTGATCAGCTTAAGGAGCTCTATGACAAGGAGCAAGTAGGTATTTTAGATTTGAATAAAGCCAAAATTGCATGGATTCAGGAACAATTTGTGCTTGGACAGATCGAAAATGACATCCAAATCCTGGTATCCAAACTAAAAACCTTAAATGGCAACAAACCTTTGGATGTACTTTCAATGCTAATTGATTTGCCCGTAGAAATAGGAAGTAAGGACAACCTTTGGCAGGAAAAATTAGTGCAAGACCCTGCCCTCCTGGAATTAAAGACCAATGAGGTTGCTTCCTTGCAAAAAATGAAATTGGAGCAAAACAAGGTACTTCCAAATGTCGCTCTAGGCTACAACCATCAGGGTGTAAATGGCAATAATTATTCGGGATTTTACGGTGGACTTTCCATTCCCTTATGGGGCAGTAAGAACAAAGTTAAAGCTGCTCAAGCAAGCCATGAGTATCAGCAATCCAATTCGCAAGTAATCTCAACTACGCTCTACGCCCATTTTCAAGAATCTTTTAATCGCTACCAATTAATGCGTTCAAAGTACCATGAGTATCAAACTACGATGGGCAATTTGGAAAGTGAGAAATTACTTTTTAAGGCCTATATGCTGGGTGAGTATTCTTTTATGGATTACTATGTAGAGCTTCAGTTTTACCGAAATGCCTTCGATAAAATGCTGCAAATGGAAAAAGATTTGCATTTGCTTCAAGCAGAATTATTAAAACATCAATTATAAATTTTAAAACAAAACATAATGAAAATTTCAAAAATAGTATTCGCGGTAGCCTTAGTTTCAACTGTGGCCTTAACTTTTTGTAGAGACACAAAATCAAAGCCAGAAAGCACAGAAGAGCACGGTCATGAACACGATGCTGACGGTGGTCATATGCATGAGGAAACTATAGAACAAGAAGAGTTCCATGTTGATAAGGATTCTATGGAAATTAAACCTGAAACCCATAAACATGATGATGGTTCTGAGCACCACAATCATTAATATATAAATAGTTGTAGCATATGAAATATCTAATTATAGTGCTTGCCTTTTTGGCAATGTCTTGTAATGACAAGACAGAAGATGCACACGCACATAATGCAGATGGTAGTCATGTTGGAGAAGAAATTCCCCGTTTGGACCATACGATTTGGACGGACAAAACAGAACTATTTGTTGAGTTTCCGGTACTAATAGTAGGCCAAGGAAGTAGATTCGCTGCTCATTTTACCGAAATGGATAAACACCAGCCTGTTAGGGAAGGTTCGGTAACCGTAAGCCTGATAAAAGATGGTAAGGGCATCAGGAATACGGCGGATGCACCCACATCACCTGGGATATTTTCACCTGCAATTCAGCCCAAAGAAGTAGGGAACTATCAGTTGGTCTTTGAATTAACTACGCCCGGATATTCAGATAAGATCGTTATTGATAGTGTTACCGTATTTGCCAATGCGGATGAAGCCATAAAGGCCTTGGGTGCAGCTAAAGATGATGGGAGCATTTCATTTTTGAAGGAACAAGCTTGGAAAATAGACTTTCAGACAGCGGCTGCGATCAATGGTAAAATCTATGATGTTATAAATACCTCAGGTGTTTGGATGCCTTCGCCAGGCTCCATTAAGACAATGGTAGCAAAATCTAACGGGGTGGTGGATTTTGCAGAAAGCAATCTTACCGAGGGTACGCCAGTTAAAAAAGGCCAATTATTGATCAATATAAGCAGTCAAGGTTTGGCATCCAATAATTTGAGTACAGAAATTGCAAAGGCACGTTCCAGTTTTGAACAGGCTAAGTCCGAATATGAACGTAAAAAGCAATTGTACGAATCGAAAATTGTTCCTAAAGCAGAGTTTGAAAAAGTAGAAAGCAATTTCAATATCGCCCGATCCAATTATCAAGGCCTTGCGGCAGGAGTTGCTGGTGACGGAAAGCAAATTCGGGCACCATTCGATGGTTATATCACAGCGATAAATGTTGCCAACGGAGAATATGTAGACCAAGGCGCCGCAATGTTAACGTTGGGAACGCTTCGATCCAGGGTTTTAAAGACCCAAATTGCACCTTCTTATGGACTCACCATGGAGAATGCACAAAGCATTTGGTATCAAACCAAGGATGCCCAATGGCGCAATGTGGCATCTTCTGGAGGTTCGATCCTTTCCATTGCTAAAGATGTAGATAACAACAGACCGCTAATTTCTGTTTTTGCCCAGGTCAATGACGATATTGAAATGCCGGAAGGGAGCTTGACCCAGGTTCAAATTGCAATGGGCAACGCAACCCAAAACACAATGATTCCTGTAAATGCTTTGTTGGAAGATTATGGTAGTTATTCCGTTATGGTACAACTTTCAGGAGAAAGTTTTGAAAGAAGGCCTGTAAAAATTGGAAAGCGCAATGGGGAAAATGTAGAAATACTCCAAGGTCTAGAGATTGGGGAAGTAGTAGTAACCACAGGAGCATATCAGGTTAAAATGGCTTCAATGTCCGGTTCAACACCTGCACACGGTCACGAACATTAAAAAATCGAAGAGAAATGTTAAACAAAATATTATCAATTTCACTTCAAAATAGATTGCTCATTCTATTGGGAGCGGTTGCATTGAGCGTGTTGGGTATTTACTATGCCAGGACAATGAACGTCGATGTATTCCCAGATCTTACGGCACCTACGGTAACCATTCTTACCGAAGCCCATGGAATGGAATCTGAAGAAGTCGAAAAATTAGTAACCTATCAACTGGAAACAGCCTTGAACGGCTCGCCAAATGTTCGAAGAATCCGTTCTTCATCGGCAGCAGGCATATCCATTGTTTGGGTAGAATTTGATTGGGGAACCGATATCTATCGAGCACGACAAATTGTGAGCGAACGGATCCCAATGGTAAGGGAAAATTTACCAGAAGGAATAGGTGCGCCGACTATGGCTCCTATTTCATCCATTATGGGCGAAATAATGCTACTGGGAGTTACGTCGGATAGCCTTTCGGCAATGGAATTACGAACTCTTTCCGATTGGACCATTAGACCACGTATAAAAGCTATTGGCGGTATTGCAAATGTGGTGGTCATAGGTGGCGATTATAAGCAATACCAAGTATTTGCAAACCCTGAAAAGATGAAGTATTACAACCTAAGTCTTTCAGAATTGGTCGAAAAGGTTAAAGAGGCCAATGCCAATGCGCCAGGTGGTGTTATCAACCAATATGGCAATCAATACATTATCAAAGGGAGTGGTAGAGCTTATGCTTTGGAGGATTTACGGGAATCAGTTTTAAAACAAGTCAATGGTCAAACCATCAAAATTAAGGATGTGGCCACGGTTCAAATTGGAGCTGCCGATAAGATCGGGGATGGTTCATTGAATGCAAACCCTGCGGTGATCTTAACCATTTCAAAGCAACCGGATGTAAACACATTGGAACTTACAGACCGTTTGGATGAAGCTATTACTGATTTACAAGCAACTTTGCCTAAAGGTGTAAACATTAAAAGTCAAATCTTTAGACAATCCGATTTTATTGATGCCTCGATTAGTAATTTGAATCAAACCTTAATGGAAGGTGCATTCTTTGTTATGATCATCCTTTTCATCTTTTTAATGAATTGGAGAACAACGGTAATTTCATTGCTTGCCATCCCTATTTCCTTATTGGTATCCATTATCATCTTAAAATGGCTGGGTTATACTATTAATACCATGAGTTTAGGCGGGATGGCAATTGCTATAGGCGCCTTGGTAGATGATGCTATTATTGATGTAGAAAATGTGTATAAGCGCCTGCGCGAAAATATCAGAAAACCAAAGTCTGATCGACAATCGACAATTACTGTTGTGCGGGACGCATCCGTAGAAATACGAAGTTCTATTATTATCGCCACCTTGATTATCATTGTATCATTTATACCGCTATTCTTTTTGAGCGGGATGGAAGGTCGATTATTGCAACCGTTGGGCATTGCATTTGTAACCTCTGTTCTAACCTCTTTGATCGTGGCTGTAACGGTAACCCCAATATTGTGTTCCTATTTGTTAAATAACGAAAAGCTTTTAAACAAACAAGCAGAGGGGACACGGGTGGAACGTTGGTTACAGAAACATTATGGAAATATTTTGGAACGTGCCACAAAAATTCCAAAAATTGTCATTGGCACAACCGTCCTTGCCTTTATTATAAGTCTTTTGGTTTTAACGCAATTGGGAAGAAGTTTTCTTCCCGAATTCAATGAAGGTTCTTTGGTGATCAGTGTGGTAGGACCCCCGGGAATGTCTTTGGAAGAGAGCAACAAAACAGGAAAATTGATAGAGACGATATTACTGGACCTGCCCGAAGTTGAAGTGGTTACCCGACGACAAGGACGAGCAGAACTGGATGAACACGCACAAGGTGTAAATGCTTCAGAAATTGATGTCCCTTTTGTTCTCAAAGACAAAACCAAGGAAGAATTTTTCGAAGAGGTCCGTACTAAACTAAGCATTGCCCCAGGAGTAAATATTACTTTGGGACAACCTATAGCACATCGTATAGACCATATGTTATCAGGTACACGTGCCAATATTGCGATCAAGATTTATGGTTCCGATCTACAACGTTTATTTGAAGTAGGCAAGAGTGTAGAGCAGAACATCAAAGATATTGATGGATTGGCGGATGTAGCGGTAGACCAACAAATAGAAGTTCCGCAGATACGCATCAAACCTAAACGTCAAATTCTCTCGGCCTATGGAATGACAGTTGGAAATTTGATGGAGCAGTTAGATATTGCTTTTGCCGGGGAAGAGGCTGGCGAGATTTATGAAGGTCAACAATATTTCGATCTGGTTGTGCGCTACGAAAAACCATTTAGGAATGACATTGAGAACATCAACAATACATTGGTGAGCCTTCCTAATGGCGGATACACAATATTAGGTGAATTGGCCACCGTTCAATCCGTGAGCAGTCCAAATACTATTAACCGAGAGGATGTGCAACGTAAAATTGTAGTAGCTGCCAATGTACAGGGCAGGGATTTACGAAGTGCCGTCAACGAAATAAAGGATGTTGTTGCCAGTAATGTAGCAATGCCTGAAGGTTATCGGGTGGAATATGGCGGACAGTTTGAAAGCGAGTCCAAAGCATCACAATTACTTATGTTCACTGCAATCATTGCAATAGCTATCATTTTCCTGCTATTGTATTATGAATTTAAAGATGTAAAACTGGCATTTGTAGTATTGATCAATCTGCCTTTGGCTTTAATCGGTGGTATTTTGATAGTGTACTTCACTTCCGGAATTATCAGTATCGCAGTGACCATAGGTTTTATTAGCCTTTTCGGTATCGCAACCCGAAATGGAATCCTATTGGTTTCCAGATATGAGGATTTGAGAAAGGAAGGAATGAAAGGTTTTGAATTGATAAAAACAGGAGCTTTAGATCGCCTAAACCCGATCTTAATGACAGCCTTTACAACAGGCCTGGCCTTGATTCCCTTGGCCCTAAAAGGAGGCGAGCCTGGCAGTGAAATACAAAGCCCCATGGCGGTGGTTATTTTGGGGGGATTGTTATCTGCTACCATTTTAAATTTGGTCGTGATTCCTTGTGTTTATCAGTTGGTATTGAAAAGCCCGACCAGTGCTGCTGACGCCCCGGAATTAGTGTAAATAAAAAATCTTCGGATATATAACTGAACCATTTCAGGCCTTGAGTAACAAATTGTTTGCCAAGGTCTATTTGGCTCGGATTATTAGTTCAATTTAAGATTCACAATAGGCATTGAATTGATACATTTAGAATTTTTGGATTTAGAACCTTCTATGATTTGGATTTAATTAATGAATGAGTAATAAATCTAAGTAATTCAGTAAACTGAATGTTTAATGGAACAGATTAAAATTTATTATTATAATGTATAATATTGCCTTATTATTCAATTCCCTTGCTCAAGATACAACTCCTTACCCCACTCGGTTAACTCCTTTTCCAAGTAGTTTTCATTATGGAACAAGGCATCAAATTCACCTACCAATTCTTTAATAGCTTTTCTGTCCTCAATTCGGATCCTGGTTTCATAGTTATTCTTGGTCCCATTACCAGTGAAATTCAATGAGCCCAAATAGGCAATCCCATCATCGATCAAGTACAATTTTCCATGTATAAAAGGATGTGAGTAGGAATGGGAATCGGCAGTTGTAAACACCTTGAAAGGAAATAACTGTCGGTAAGAATATTTGTAGATTTTGGCGTTCCTAATTTTCGAAGTGTAATTCCGAATCAACAGCCAAGCTAGGAGTAAAGGAATACCTCCCCATAAAACCATACGATCCTGAATATTATATGCAATAACAACAAGCTCTAGAATCATTACCATCAAAAAAAAGTAAAGCCATCTTTTTATGTTGATCCATTTTAATCGGAGGGCCTTTGCATCTATATCAATACTTTTGTCCTGAATAATAAGTTGACAGATATTCTTTTGTCTATCCCCGTAAAAGTCCTCTATGGTATCCATAGTGATCAACTGTACCTCAACACCCCTATAATGCAGGTCGATCAATTTCTTGACCAGAAAGGGAGAAAGAAACGGCGATACTATTTTTACAGATCGTTTTGCATTCTCAATTTCTTCCATCAATTTTTTGCCGGCTCCAGTACCGATATATACATCGCAGATGGCCTGATTAAAATACATGGTTTCCTTATTATTGTTGACCTATTAAATTACAAAATCCGATGCTCTTATTAAAACGAATATAAACCCAAATCCATTAGTTATCAACAAATTAAGACTATTTCAGCTTTAACGGCAGAAATTTTCGAACGTCCATATGGATCCGCTCAAAGTTTTCCGTTATCGCTCCATCTCTAATTCGAAATTTGGGTTTTGGAAGCCCCTTCTCAATATTGGGTTTTGGAAATCTTACTTTTTTATCCTTGCCATCCGCGAAGGCAATAAACTCCCCTTCCTTCAATCTAAAAAATTCCTCTGCCCGGATCTTGCTTACCTCCCTCTCTCCCTTTGTTATCCTGGTATCAAAATTCAACGTATTCTCCCCCTTACTAACACTCTTCGTCGGCCGCTTTACAAGTTCAAAAAAACGTTCGTAATATCTGGCGGTATCGGGATCATTCGCCTTTCCAAAAAACTGGTAGGATAGATTACTTAAAATGGCCCGGCTGGCTTTGTCCCCATACATCATATCGTTTTGAATTTTATCCTGGAGCACATAGATCGTGGCAACGTCATAACTTCTTAAAGTCGCTGGAATTCTATGCATATTAAGCAATCGTATCGTAGGCGCTTCTTCCATCAAAACGAAAGAACGGTGGCGGCCACGTTTGCTCATTTGCTTGGTAATGGTATGGATTATTGTGGCTATCACCGGGGAATAGGCCGTTTCAAATTTAGGATTGTTCACTATGGAAACTACGGAGGGATGTTCGGGATTATTTATATCCAAAGGCACTTCATCGGCGGACAGTGCCATAAATATGCGTTGGGTACTGATCTTTTTAAGGGCATTGGCCAGCGTGCTCATTACCCCGGCTGTTTGACGTTCGGAATCCTTTCCTGAAATAAAGGCATCCGCCATAGCCTTGGATGTAAAGTCGGAACTTAAAAATTGTATCAGATTTTCCGTATCCAAATATTGGTAGGCAGCAATCAAGTGTGGTAGGGTACAATATTTCCCATGGCTGGTCTTCAGCTTCCAAATAAGGCCACCCAAAAGTCCTTCCACGGCATCGTTAAAGAACTTTGAGGAACCCATGGCAATTGTCTCGCGTTGCTCCAAAAGGTTCTCCAAAAGTACCCTGGAAACCTCATTAACGCTTTCTTCGTCCTCCATATAGCGAGGTGCGATAGGATTAACACGCTGATGAATATCGTCAAAGGAAATAATATGAAACGGTATTTCGGTATTGTTAAATAAGGGATAGGCCATTTCTGTAATCTCAAAATCCTTGTAATCATGGATGACCCCTGCAAATTGATGCTCGTTGAAGTGTTTCAAAAAATTATAGACCACGCTTTCCGTTTTGCCACTTCCCGCCGATCCAATTATGGAAGCCCCTCGCCTAATGTTCTTCAGGACCAGGTTCCCGTTCAATAAATCGAACTTCACCTTATATCTTTTTGGTTCTATAGCAGTTCCAAAATTATAATTGAAGTATATAAATAATACCAAGTTTGTCACCTGAAAAGGTATTAACCAAAACAATACTATTTTGATAAAAACTGGCCACCCAAATAAGGTTAGTAATGCGCCTCCTAGAACAAGCAACAATATAAAGTTGATAGCAAATGGATACTTGTTTTTCTTAAAGGACAGATATTGCAAAGCCATGGCCGCCACATAGATAAATACAGAAAGTAAAACCGTAATTTTCATCTTGGATTATTTTAGAAACATCTAATAATTCCTGGCATTCTTAAATAGCTATGGAACTTGAGGATTTGGCCACGTCTATTACCTTTTTAAATTGTTTAATGGCCTGTAGGGCTGCTTCCACCTTATTGGTGGGAATATTAAGTTTTGGAATATGTACCCCGGCAGTACCCATAAGTTTAAATGCAGCGCTACGTTCATTGGTCGGAAGTCCCAAGAGATGGGCGAAATAAATTTTAGGGTCATGGATATAAGTCTTACGGGCTTGGTACGACTCCACAAAATTTCGTTTGTATTTAAATAGGGTATCAAACCTCTTTTCCGCATTGTCATAAAACTGATCTCTCCTAAACCCACGTTTGACCATTTTGCCGTTAAGTTTGGACTCTGACGCCATGTATTTGCTCCCTGGGGAAAGACTAAATCTATTGGAAACATCCTTTCTACTGACAATGATATGGACATGGGTCTGTGGTCCTGGCTTATTCATCCCCTGAACAACGACCTTGCCATCGATACGATGTGGGATTTGAGCATTGAGCATGGCGATGTCATTTTGCATAGTTTTGGCATTGCCGGCAACCTCCCCCCGTTCCACTTTACGGATTTCATTTTCAAGTTTTACGATCTGTGCTCTGTACACCTGATTTTCTTTCACCTGCCTATCAAACCCTTTAAAAGTGCGTTCATATTCCAGCTTCGCATAGTATTTGATACTGTCTACAGATACAGGATTATCACGATGGAAAGAAGCCGCATAGTCCTTCATGACCTCTCTCACATATTCCTTTAAAAGTTTTGGGTCATTGTTGATATGATTAAGTTCCCGCTGACTTGGGTTAATGGTGATGGAATAAAACTTGGGTTCCTGCTTTTTCAGTTTGGCGGTATTGCCGTCGATCTCCTTGACCACCTGTTCCGGGGGGATACGGTCATGGTTTTGATCAAAGAACTGTTCTTGCTGATCCAATCCTTTTCCCTCGTTCTCCTTTTCCAAATAGTCGACAAAATCCGAAGAGCTCTGGGAAAAGGTCGTGTCCAAATGTTGTTTGGTGATACTGATATACATAACGCTATTCTGTTTTTAATTTCATTTTCAATTGTTCGAACTCTTCAGTGGTCATATCCAATTGCAGTTTGGGTTTACCAAAATTGCTTTTCACCAAGTTTACCTTATTGACCAGCGCCATCAATTCCGACTTTTTTTGGTTTAGGTCGCGTTGAAGATTGGTATGCTCCCTTTTTAGGACTATAGCTTCCTCTATCTTCTGAAAAAAAGCATCTCTTTCCGGGTTGTCCTCCTGACCTTCCATTAACAATGGTGCTTGTCGGTACTTCTTTCTGGGCGAGTGTTCGAATATAAGTTCCAGCATGGCAGTTGTGGGTTTGGTCTGATGCTTTTCTATATCCTTTATGATCCCGATCATAGAATTGATACGCCTTTTGATATTAGCCTCCATGTCCCACAAATTGGGACCAAAATCTTGAAAAGGGGATAACTGATATTTCTCAAAAAAATCCATCATTCCTTCCAGAACATCGCTATGTGTTCTTTCATGTTTATTTGAAAAAATCCGAAACCGATTCACAGTTTCCAACAGAAAATTGATACGTGCAAATTGTACTTTCATGACTTTCATATTTACTGGGACAGTGCTGCCCAGGTATAGTGGGACTTCCCAAGGCCTCTATCCTATTACGCTTCTTTTTCAACAGGTTTAAAATTTAATTATATAATTTAAATAACTGATAATCAATTATTTAAAAACAAATCAAACTCCACAACGTCGCAACGCGCGTTGTCCTCTTGCTATTCCGTTTTTCCCGCAGGGTCAAATTTTTAGACTTCCTCCCAATTTAGTGTTGTCTTGTTTTTCTGAATTCTTCTTGAAAAATTTTAAGAGTTTTGAAGATGGATTTTTGAGGAATTATCAACTAATGTTTAAAAACGCTTCGAATCCCGCAAAAAAAGAAAGGGCAGCTCTTGGCTACCCTTTTACTTTTGGATTAAATATTTTTAAACTTTATCTATAAATTTATAGGTATAGCGTTTTTTAAATGATTCCTCCATGATGATTTTTCATAATCGATTCTGTTCAGCTTACAATATTCCTTGATCTGAAAAACTGAAATATTTCCCATTGGGCACAAGTATCAAATGATCCAAAACCTTTATATCGAAAAGAACGGCGGCATTTTTTATCTTCTCGGTCAAATCCGTATCCGCTCTACTTGGTTTCAAAGTTCCTGACGGATGGTTATGGACCAAAATTACGGCCGTAGATAAGGTTTTTAAGATTACGGCAAAGAGTATTCGCAAATCCACCAAAGTGCCCGTAATTCCCCCAGTAGATACCTGATAGGTTCCTTTAACCCTATTGGAGTTGTTCAAAAGAAGAACTTTAAAGGTTTCCTGTAACCCTATAGTGTCCTTGTTCCATGTTTCATACAATAGTTTGGCAACATGCGTGGAATCGCAAAGGGAGGCAGAGTCAAAAGTCCCTAATTTGTCGCAATAACTTATCTTAATTTCGTTAACTTCGCTTTTCATTGTTTTTCTTATTTAAGGTTAATAATGAAAAGAGGGCGGTACTATGGTCAGTTCGCCCTCTTTTATTTTTAATATTCGCTGGGCAGCATCAAGGTATTGTCCACAAAGAACAACTTGAGTTCGTCCAACGGAAAATCTGTAATATGATATTTATGGCTTTCGAAGATGTTGCCATTGCCATCACTGTAATCAATGCTGGCTTCGTATCCCATGACCTCTTTTTCTTCCTCTGAAAATCTTCTGAAATCGATTGTAATAAATCGACTTTTGTTCATCAAACTTTTGGCGATTACGGAGGCATCCGTAACTAGCCAAAAACATTCGGCTTCATTGGCAAGGTATTTTATCCCATTGGTAAACCTAGTCTTCAATAGGGGTATTTGAAATAGCATTTCAGAACCGTTAAAATGTTGTAGTCCTTCCCTTATTTCCTTAGTTT
Organism: Arenibacter sp.; assembly: GCA_040216555.1. Lineage (GTDB taxonomy): Bacteria > Bacteroidota > Bacteroidia > Flavobacteriales > Flavobacteriaceae > Arenibacter. The sequence continues at coordinate 44,233 of JAVJOW010000009.1, read as the reverse complement.
TGCAGTTCATTATTGATAGATTTATAGTTAATAATGATAAGATTTAGAGGGCGTTTAATTTCGGGAACGCCCTCTTTTGTTTTCTTGAATCTGCTATGACTTGTTTCCAAGCAATAGAATTTCATCTGCTACCACTTCGGTAACATAGCGCGTATTACCATCGTCCGCGATATAAGTCCGGCTTTTTAGTTTACCTGTTATACCCACTTCCTTGCCCTTTCCGGCGTACTTCTCCACGATCTCGGCAGTCTTCCCCCAAGCTACAATGGTGTGCCAGTCGGTACTTTGGACCTTCTCTCCATTGGCATTTTTGTAATGCTCATTGGTTGCCAGTTGAAAACGTGCCACCTTTTTACCACTTTCAAGATTCGTAATCGCTGGAACATCCCCGATGTTCCCGATCAACTGTACATGGTTTCTTAATTTGCTCATAATTGAAAATATTTATGTCCACATTGTTGCAGACGGTTAATAATTGATTTAAAAATGATTTACTTTTTATATCTCGAGCGTTTTCCTTTTTTTGATTTTTTTGTACGGTTTCATTTTTAGGATTTGGATACGCTTTCATGATTTCCTGATTTAGACTTACTTCCCATAGTGCTCTCACTGTTACCTTTTTTGATGCTATACAGTGCACAACATTCGAACTTGGCAAGACGTATAAATAGGAGCGAGTGGAGCCTGCCTAGAGTGCAGGCGAAGAGAGCCTGGTTTATGCCGTCGCACAAGACCGAATGTTGTTATTTCGCTATCGAAAAAAGGTTAGAGGGACTGAGGAATAGTAGGTCTACAACATCCAATGAAAAGAAAACAGAACCTATGAAACGGTACAAAATGAACTTTAAAGATTCCGATCAGTTCTTACCCTCATATGAAGCTCCTTTGTTCAGTTTTACAACGATTAATTTTTTGAATGAAGTTGGCAAAGCGGACTTGAGCTATTTTTTTATGGATGGGGAGAGGCTGGGGGCCATAAAACAATGGCTCGTATCTAAGATGGGCATGAGGCTTATTGCCCGAAATGTAATGTAGGAGCAATGTGCCGAAGAGTCGGCACCCTTAAATAACATTCCAATATTTATTCCAATATGGGAAAGTATGTTCTTGATTGCCATTTAGCATTATCGAACTCTCCCCATATCAAGGGATGGGAACTAGCGGCATGCACCTTATTTTTTAATGTAGGATATACTTCCCATTTTGAATTTCTCTCCGGCCACATCCCCTTACGATTAAGTCCACAAGCAGTAAGCTTTTGGATCATCTCAAAGGAAAGTAACATATAGTCCTTCTGTTTAATGTTAACTCCCATACGATAGGCACCCATTCTGAAATATCCTGCATCTTTGCCCTTGTCCTTGTCCGCCCTACACCTTGGATTTCTGGACACATCTTCCAGATCGGTCTCCCGAAGGAGTGGAGAAAGACAGTCACTATACGACACATCGTTCAGGGTGCCACAGACGAGAATAAATTCCTTTCCTTCTGCTTTCATTTTGTCATAGATGGAGGCAACCTTCCTGGCTTGTATTTTTCTTTTAGATTCGTTGTCTGATGAAAACTGACTAGAAAGGATATAAAGTGTTTCCCCTTCAGGGGTGGTTATAGTATATTCTTGGCAATCAATATCAAAAATGGGATCCGCCCTATCCACAAAATCCAATCCATGACTTTTTACGGCATCCAATCGATAACCGTTTTTGGTCAATATTCCCATACTTAATCCGCGGGAATCATTCCCTTCCAGGACCAAGATTTGGTCATAGGGAGCGATATCATATTCCCTTAAAAATATACTATTGAAATCCATTAACGACGCCTTGTCCTCAACCTCCTGTAGTATTAAAATATCCGGGTCAATTTCCGCGACCAACCTCGCCTTATTTAGGATTGCTTTATGATCGATTGCTACTGAATGTAGGGCTATCCATCCGTTCCAATCGGTAAGCAACGAAGCCCTATTTTCATTAGTAAAGCCTCTTTGTTTTAAAAATAATTCCCCCTGTCTTTTTCTAAGTACCCCATAAGGGTGGTTATCTATTTTTTCAAATCCCAATAAAAAGGTAAGTTCCCGAATGCGTTCCATATCATTTGCACTTTTTTGCATTCTTGGCATTAGGGCATCCAATTCCGAAATCCAATTGGTCACACATTTGCTCAGGCCGTTTCTTATCAAGCTTTTGTCCCTATGAAAGAGGTTTTCAATATTGAAGCTGGCGATTTTCATGTTTGTTGTTTTTAGATTCGTTTATCTTTAGTGTTCTTGTCAAAAGAAATCAGATTGAACATTTGGCGCATACGGCTTCGTACACGTTTTCCATAGCGTTCCTCTAATTCTTCAGCATTTAGGTTTGAGGTTATATGGGTAATAATCTTAGTTTTTAGGAAGAGTTCGTATCTGGAGACCAACACCTCCCCCATTACATTGCAATCGTCGCCAAAATATCTCCCCAAGGGTTCTACACCCAAATCGTCAATGCAATAGAAGCGGCCATTACCATAATCTTCGATAATCTTGTATCCAATATGGTTGAATGCAAAAGTGATGTTACGGGCAGGAATAATTTCATAGGTCCTTTTATGCGGGACAAGATGTCGAATCAATCGCATCATGCTTGTCTTGCCACATCCCACAGGGCCGGTCAACAATATACCTTTGTTTGTGTCTATTTCCATTTTCCTGCAATTCTCGATATCCTTTACCATGTAACTGCATAGCTTTAGGAAAGTGCCCTTATCCTCTCCTCTAACCTTAAAACTTTCTCCGAATAGCGACCTGCCCTTGGCATCCAGATAAGTGAGCACTTTGGAAAAGTCGTAATCAATACGCTTGCCATCAAAGCTTCCCAGGCAGTATTCAATGCCACCTTCCATCAAAATATGTGGGCACAGATTTACCATTTTATCACAAGGGTTCCCCATAATTTTTGTTTATTGAAATATCCAAGAAATCCTTTTTAAGTTTATTGTTCGATCGTCCTAAAAAAGCACCCTCTCGATCTGATTCCATTGCCCTAAGCATCCATTTTTTTGCCATAGCCTTCCAGTCCTCAATTGTTGATTTCCTTCCTACCTTCCATCCCACACCTTGATAGTGGTTGTAGAATTTGGTACCCTCCATTATTGGCCATTTATTTTTTTTAAAAAATTTAATAACAGCATCTTCATTTTTTGGATGGCGCTCTTTAGAGCGTTTATTTTCTGTTTTAATTTGTTTATTATAGTTTATATTAGGTACTAATGCTTGTTCCACTACTTGTTCATTACTTGTCCCAGTGGTCGTACCACTAGTTGTACAGAATTTGAGCAACCTGATTTTACTGCCCTTGAATGGATTATGGGATGGCATATAATGAATATATTTCCAATCGTCAAGTCTTCTAAGGCAACGGTGGTAGGTGGCTTTTGATCCTATTTTTGCCATTTCCATGACTTCCTCGCGATTGATGTAGAAAATCTCCGGAAATCTATTGATGTTCCAAAATTGAAACAGGGCCATATACAAACTCACATGGGTGGGGTTTAGCCTTGAATCTTTGGCAAAATGTTGGAATACCGAATTGAGGTGTCTTATATAGTTCATTTTTTTTGTTTTGAGTTCTTAACAAGGTTATCCATTAGAATTCTTTGTATTTGCTCCGCATCGTAAAATATAAGCCCTCCTATTTTTGTAAAGGATAAAATGCCGCTGCGGCGCAGACTCCGCAACGTTCCAGAGCTAATGTTGAGCATGTTCATAACCTGGGTGCTCTTGAGCCATTCCTTTTTAATGACCTTGGCCTGGTTTTCGTGTAAAAGTTCCTTGATTTCCCCCAGAAGTTCAATTTTAAATTCCCGAAGATCGTCCGTAGTGATAATAGCCGTTGGCATATCGATTGATTTAATACAGAACCTACTTAATTGTTGTAGTCTGTGATTCGGACACAAAAATGAAAAAGAGTTTTGGAATAAATAGCCAAGTCATAGTCAGTTGACATAAATTATTATTGCATTAAATTCGAAGAAATTGGTAGGAAAATACCCCGAATTAAATACAAATTTTGGCATAATTTGATTTATTCCGTTTGGAAATGTTAAACAGTCAATTGACTATGACCTGACATTTTTTAATCGTCCAGATCAGTAATCCAATACTGTAGGGAATTTTTCAGTTTATCCAGAAACTTGGTTGGGTGGGTACGGTTTCTAATTCGGACCGAGGTATGGTGATAATCCCCCAGACCCACGCCAGTAACCTGTTCTAGGAATAGCATCACAGATTTTAAACTGGCATTGCCATGGTTTATGATGCCACTATAAAATAAGGCGAACCCCAGCTCAGTGAGGGCAATTTTTGACCCGGTCCAGTTGATTTTGGGAATAGGTATTTTCGGTAAGGGCATAGAAGTACTCAATTTTTGTTGAAGAAATTGCAAGAATCCTTGGTAACCCAATATCTGGGCAATCAATACATCATGGGAAGCACTAAATTCCGAATCAAAACTATGTCCAATTCGACCAGTACAGACAAATAAATTTCTATTCTTTCTTAAAAAATACTGTGAATCCAATGCACTGTTTTCCAGTTCAAGATATAGCACCATATCTTTATGACCAGCCAAAAAAGCATTTACGTCCCGGATCTTTCTTACTATAATTTCGTTGTTCATACCATAAGCTATATTAGGGAAGTCCAACTCAAATGTAAGTTGATGGGAATATCGCAAAAGGAGACCAAAAAGCAAGGGCTTGTCCTTTTTAAAGAATCGAATTTCTGAAGCTTCATCAGGAAAGCCATGTACTATCACTGCTTTACGATAATCTTCCAATATCTTTTGGCAAAAAGAAATGGCCTTATCAAATGACGCAATTGGGTTGCTGAACGATTGCTCAATCTGGAGCAGTTCTGATTCAATTTCACTTCGTGACCTTACCCAATCCATCTTTTCTCTTTTAACCCTTTGTCATTACCTCTAATATCTAGAAATAAGTAAGGCAAAAAAAGCCGGAGCCACCTTCATTTATAAACGAAAGGTGTGCATTTATAAATGACGGGGTAATAACTAGAAATTTTCTGAGATCATGAAAATTTAAACTATCAGTGTATTCTAAACCTAGTTCAGATTAGGGTCAAGGAAATTAAATAGAGCACTATTATTGATATCAAGTAAATTAGGCTTTTAAGTTGAACGCTCTTATGAATTCCAATAAATTAGAATAACCAATACAGCATCCAAAAGGGAGAAGAAATTGTCTAGTACTTCATATTAGACTTGGCAAAACTAAAAATTCGTGCATTCAGGTCTATAGAAGTGTCATAACCTTGTGAATTCTCATGACCATAATGATAATCGATATCCATCAATATAGGAACTTTTCCTTGATTGTATTTTTGAAGCTTCGCAATATATTTACCGCTATCCCACAAGGGGATCCTGTCGTCGTTGTTGCTAGGCATAATCAAGGTAGCAGGATAATTTTTTTTGGATCTCAAGTTTAAGTATGGGTCCATTTGTACAAGCCCAAGGCATTCCAAGCTATCTTTTACCGTACCATACTCAATATAACTGGTACTGCTGGACATCGTAGAGGATTCGAGTCCAAACGGGTGCATTCTAGGCACTTCGGCAATAAAGGAAGAATATAATTCAGGACATTCATTGACAGCCATACCTGCCGTAATACCACCAGCACTATTGGTGTAAAGTGAGACCAATCCTTTTCGAGTGTACCCCTTTTCAATTAAAGATTTGGTACAAGCGATAAGGTCTCTCCATGAATTATATTTTAAGGCTTTCATTCCTTGAATATGCCATTCTTCGCCCTTTTCCCCTCCACCGCGAACATGCGGGAAGGCAAGAATACCCCCTTGACTTACCCAATCCAGATATGTGGGCGAAAAGAATGGGCTCATACTTTCCCCATAAGCGCCGTATACATATATAAATACTTCGTTATTGGAATCAAGTTTTATATCTTTTTTATAGACCAAGGAAAGAGGTACTTCTACCCCATCATGGGAAGTGACCAAAATCTGTTTGGAGGTTATGTTGCGGAATTCAGGAAAGTTGGCAGAATCCAAAAGCCCTTCGTTAATAAATTTTCCATGTGGATCTATATAATATCGAACGTAATTTGAAGTCCAACCATCCACACCAATACCAATTTTGTTGTGAGTAACCGATTCCCCTAAAAATGAAGCATAGCCCGGTACAAAGGGCGGTTTTAGTTGAATAGTATTTTGTAAACTGTCAATTCGAAAAATAGATATCTCAACCCCATATTTTTCCCGAATAAAATATATGTTGTCTTTAGTAATCTCAAATTGGGTAATGGGTTCTTCACGACTACCGGTAGCAAGAATTAATGGCTTATCAAATTTGGGACGTTCAATATCTACTTGACAAAGTTGATTTCCGTTTGGAGTAGCTCTACGATATATAAAATGTTGGCCCCTTATTTCGCCCTGATTATAATAAATCTTATCTATAGTCTTAAAGAACGGCTTCCACTGGGGACTTCCTTTCATTACATCACTTAATTTGGCAATAAAACTATCGTAAAACATGCCTGATTTAGCAGAATATCCTATTATGTAGGAATCCCAACTAGAGCCTATTTTTACCTTGGGGAAATAATCAGAGGCAATTCCCAAAAAACTATCATCTCCAAAAATAGGCGTTCGTTTTTGAGGATTATCCCCAAAAAAATGGATAGCTGAAAAAGATTGCCTTTTGTACCTGGCGTCCGACTGTTCAACAAAAGGAAAGTAAAGATATATTATCCCTGAGTTATCAGGCAACCACTGTATTCCTCCAAAATCCGGATTAATTTGTGTTATTTGGTCCTTTAAAATTTTTTTAGTTTCCAAATCATAAAAGATAATGGTAGAGGTAAATTCCTCCCTTGGATCCAACCCAATCGCTATCTTACTTCCGTCAAAAGAGGGTTCTAAATAGCTTATATTTTTACTCTTGATGGCATAAGTACTCGGATCAAAAAGAACAGTTTCTTTATTGGACAGTTTTTCCTTATAGTATAGCAGGTCAATATCCTTTGTTTCGTCATAGCGCAAATAGAAGTAATTCCCTTTTTCATCTATACGTATGTTACTGATATTACCTCTGCTCCTACCTTCTAATTCCTGGAAACGCTTTTTAAACTGCCTAAAACGTTGATTGTTTAAAAAATAAGTTTCGGCCAAAGAATCCTGTGCTTTCAACCAATTTTGGACTTTGGGGTCTTTCAAATTCGTTAAATTATGGTAACTATCCACCACTGACATTCCAAAATGCTTATGGGATATAGAGTATTCGGCAATTTCTGGATAATTCCAAGAATCCGCTTCCTGCCTATTGTTACAGGAAGTAATCAAGCAAAAAAGACCAGAATATAATAAGATGTACCTTATCATTGTTTTTTAATTTTAAAACGTAGAAATCTAAGACCGGCCGAAGCGATCGCTGAATTTATAGTAACTTAAAGTATTAGTCTCTGTGTCCCCTTTTCGGCCTTTTAATTTTATCAGTATCGATAGGCCCATCTCCACCGCCCTTAATTTTAGTCAAGTTCTTTAATGCTCTTTTTTTGAAGTCTTCCATTTTTTTTCTCATGATTTCCGGTTTTAATAGTTAATAAATTAAAGGTTTATCCCAAGATAGCCCGTGTTGTAAAAAACTACAAATAATATATCCTACCATTTATAAATGACGTCCAATTTGTCTATTCTTAAGCTCCTTTAATACCTTGGAAGGATACACTCCGGTCTTGGAATAAAATGCTCTGGAAAAGGATTCCCCTGTTTTAAAACCAAAGGTGTCCGCCAACCCCTGATAGTTGTATTTTAACAATTCAGGCTCACTGGAAAGCCTATCAATTGCCGTTGTGATTTTTAAATCCTTCAAGTAGTTCGGGAAACTCATTTCTTTGTAATGGTTAATAACAGTGGACAAATAGGAGGTGTTCGTATCCATTTCCTGTGCCAATTGAGCCATATCCAATTCTTTGCTTAAATAGTGGTCAGACTTTTCAAAAGCCTCCAATTTCATCAAAATATCATCTCTTATTTCTTTAGGTACAGATGTTGGATATTCCTCGACTTTGGGTGAAAGAGGTTTAGGCCGCTTAGATCCTGCCAATAATTCCTTTACTTTGGTTTTAGTCTTTTGGGCCTTAATATAGAAGTATACACCTATCAAGATTGCAAGGCTTGCCATTGACCCTAATACAAATATCCAAATACCTTTGGCCTTGAGTTGTTCCTCTGCTTTGCTTTTTTGACGCTTCAGATAAGGAATATCATAGGCAACAGTGGCCTGTTCTATAATTCCTTTTTGTTCCGATGTCATCACGCTATCAAAAAATATAAGTTTTTCAATGGCATCGATTTCACGTTTTTGATTCTCCTCCAAACTGTAATACATAACCAGCTGTTGGTAAACCTCTTTAATATTATCAAAGGGTTCCCGGGACGCGCCCACGATGGAATCGATTTGTTGAAAATAAGTTATGGCCTGTTTATTGTTACCTGAGTATTGAGCTATCTTGGCCAAATAATAAAGTTTGATCGCCTTGCTTTTTCCTTCCAATTGAAAGACATATTTTAGAAGAGTATCCCTCGCTATTTGATAGTCCCCTTCATAATAATCCAATTGAGCGCCCACCAGAACAAAATCACGGTATTCCATTTTGTCATTATTGGACAATGCCTTATCAATGCCGGCTTTGTAATATTGCCGTGAGGAGTCCAATTGTGAAAGCCTTAGGTGGGCTAAGGCAAGATTGTACATCAAGATCATATAGTCATTATAATACGTGTTTTCAAAGTCTTTTTCCTTTTTCAACACCTTTAATGACCTGGTGTAAATATCTGCTGCAGCATGAGGCTGGCCATTAAGGTTGCGAATTGCAGCAATGGCCATGGAACATGTAAGTTGATCGTTAAGATTGTTTTTCTCTACCGCTAGATTATAAGCGGTAATGTAATTCTGCAGGGAAAGTTGATAATCTCCTTTGTCATAGAAAATAATAGCCTTGAGTATATAACCAAAAGTGGGATATTCGAGATGGTCACTTTGAGCGGTAACCAAAATAATTGAATCGGAATAGGAAATTGCTAATTCCGGTTCTTCAATAATAGTTCGGTAATAATAACCACTGGCAAGCTCCATTACGTTGGATTCGCTTTTAGCTTTATTGATATGGACCTCGGTTAGATATCTTAGCTTTTGTAAATCACCATTTTCATAGGCTTCATCCTCCAAGTCCATAATGCTTTGATAGGTCGTATCCGATAAGTAATCCGTAGTCAATAAAAGAGTATCCTTGAGAAAGTTGGGTTCTTGAGCAAAGCAGACGCTCAATGTAGCAAACAACAAAACTAATATTGCCAAAGGGCTAAATCTATAGACTCTATATTTGATTACGGTCCTAGTCATTATTGTGTATTTGACCAGAGATTTCTAAACTGATAAAAAATACGCTGTAGTAACGTTACCTCCTCTAAAATGATTTCGGCGCTGCCGATCATTTCCTGTTTAAATTCCAAAGTTCTACCGTATGAAGTCACTAAGTCCTTGATCTTTACATATACCACATAACCTTCATTTTCGCCCGTTCTGGGGACTTCGGAAATTGTTTTTACTTCTCCCTTAAGGGACCCCCATTCGCGATAGGGATAGTTTTCCAATTTAATGATGACACGCTGACCCGGCCTTATCTTTCCTGAGTTTAGGATGGGTACCTGGCACCTTCCTAATAACCCTTGGTTTCTTAATGGAACCACCGTAAAAACTACCTGATTTTCCTTAACATTTTGATGTTTTCCCCAAACATCGAAAAAAGAGATCCGTCCGGCAATAGGGCTCGTTAATAAATATTGTTCCTCCCACTCGGTCAATGCAGATATGAGTTCTTCTTGCTCCAATTCTAAAATGGAACCATGCGTATTCTCGTTTTTTAGTCGAGAATTATCGAACTGCATTTGAGTGTTCCGAATACTCGTTTCCACCATGCGTAATTGATTTAGTTCCTGTTCTAGATTCCCATATTCACGTTGGACTTTCAAATATTCCTTTTCCTTTTTTTCTAAATCACCAAGTGATATGACTCCCTTTTTTAAAAGCTCTTGATATCGATCAAAATCAATTTGGGCTATTTCAAGGTCACGTTGAAGAACAATAATTTCTTCCTTTTTGTTTTTAATGGCAGTGGATTGTCCAAGAAGTTGTTGTTTAAGTTCAGTTTCTTTCAACGCTTCGTTGTCCAGGGATCGATAAAATATAAGATTGCGATAGGCATTTAGAAATCTATTATAAAAAGGTCGAATCTGCCCGCTAAGCCTCAATTGGTTTGGGAATTGATATGATAAGGTCTGCGGTTTTAATACCAAAGGATATCCAGATGTCAGTTTTTGTTTTAGCATGACCATGTCCTTGGCTTCCCCAGTGTTTTCCAACACTCCTAAAATGTCACCTTTGGAAACTGTATCCCCTGGATTATAATTTACCTCGATTAATTTACCAGTCTGTTTTGCCCTTAAATGTACAGGTGGATCCAATGTGGTCAATACCACCGATGCTTTAATGCTCTCGTTAAAGGAGAAAAAAGAGGCAAACACTACAACAAGGACAAAAAAAGAAATCACCAATACTATTCCCCATTTAAGCATCCAATTGGATTCCCTACTTATATAGGCCTCTTTCTCATATATGTAAATACCCTGGTCTTCCATGTGTTCTATAATTGATTAAGGATTAGTTGATGATAAAAACCATTTAGTTCTACCAATTCCTTATGGCTGCCCTTTTCCACAATCTTTCCCTTGTCCATGACCAATATCTGATCTGCATTGCGCACCGTGGACAACCTATGGGCAACTAAGATTACCGTTTTGTCGACATAAAAAGACTTTAGGTTTTCAGAAATGACCTTCTCATTTTTGGCATCAAGGGCACTGGTCGCCTCATCAAAAAAGAGATAGTCTGGATTTTTATAGATGGCCCTTGCAATTAGCAGGCGCTGTTTTTCACCACCACTAAGGAGATTGCCATGTTCGCCTATCAAGGTGTCCAAGCCCAAGGGAAGATTCTCCACTAATTCGCTAAGATTGGCCATGACGACCACCTCGAACAATCTGTTCCGATCCGTAGGTCGGTTTGCCCTCGATTCCGTAATATTTCGTCCCAAAGTATCATTGAACAAGGAACTATCTTGAAGAACGGCACCACAATGTTCTCTCCATTTTTTCGTGTTCATAAATCTCAGGTTATCCTTTCCTATATTTATTTTACCCTTTACAGGTTCATATAATTTGAGCAATAATTTAAGAAGAGTTGTCTTTCCAGAACCACTAGAACCAACAATAGCCGTAATTTTCCCTTTGGGAATGGTTAGCGTAATATTGTCCAACACCTTATGTGAAGTACTTTCTCCATAAACAAAATCGAGATTTGTAATGCCAATGTGTCCTGGTTCAATGATTTCGGTCTTGGCAATTGGCAAAGACCCATTTTTTTCAGAATGGACTTCGGACAAACGCTTTAGGGAAAGGGTTGCACGTTGTAATCCTACTATAAAATCCAAAGTATTAGAAATTGGAATGGAAAGACTGCCTACAATAAATTGTATGGCCAACATAGTTCCGAGTGTAATTTCGCCATATACCACCGCTTTTGCGGACCAAAAAATTATGAAAATGCTGGTCATTTCATTAAGAAAGGAACCTCCTTTGAGCTGGATCTGATCTAGTTTCAAGATATCTATCTTTAACCTGTACAACCTTCCTTGGACTTTCTTCCATTCCATTTTGCGCCGACGTTCGGAACCATTCAGCCTTATATCACGAATAGCTGTTATCAGTTGGATCAAAAGCGACTGTTCCGAGCGGTTCAGATTGAATAGCTTATGGTCAAGTAGAGCTTTACGTTTTAGAAACAATACGGTCCAACCCATAAAGAGCAAAGTGCCCAACATAAAAATTACCAAAATGTCAATATTGAAGTAACCCAGTACAATTCCAAAGACCAAGATGCTGAACATATCAAACACAATGGAAAGGGAACGACCGCCCAAAAATTCGTCAATGCGATGGTGGTCATAGATTCGTTGCATAAAATCTCCCGTGGTCTTAGAATCAAAATAGGCAAAGGGCATAAGCAGCAATTTGTCCAAAAAATCGGAAATCATGGAAATGTTGATTTGAGTGGACATATGTAGTAACAGCCAGTCTCTAATAATCTCGGAGGCCAAACGAGTCAAAAAAAGAAAAATCTGGGCGATTACAACAAGGTGGATAAAACCAATATTTTCAAAATCAATTCCATAATCCACAAGGCTCTGTGTCAAGAATGGAAGAAGCAATTGAATTGTGGTGGCAAGTAAAAGTCCAAGGCACAATTGGCCAATATAAACCTTAAATGGCATTAAATATTTAATCAGGAAGCCTAACCCCGTGTGAGAGGTATCCTCTCCTGGGATGTTGGTAAAACTGTGGTTGGGTTCCACTAGTAAAAGAATGCCTTTTTCATTGTCCGGGGATGCCCATTTCTGAATAAATTCCTTATGACCATATTTTGCTATCCCAATTGCGGGATCTGAAACATATACATACCCCTTAGTTGCCTTGTAGACCACGAGAAAATGATTGTTCTCCCAATGTGCAATAGCTGGCAATGGAACGTCATTCACCAATTCCTCGATATCAGATCGTATTCCTATGGCGTCGATCCCGATGGTTTCCAAAGCCTCTGAAAGTCCTGCTAGCGATGCACCTCCCCTTCTAAGGTTGGAAATTTGTCTTAGATACTCCAAATTATAATCCTTTCCGTAATGTTTGGTGATGATTTTTAGACATGCGGGACCACAATCCATTTGATCGAGCTGGCGGTAATTCGGAAAATGGCTGGTACCAAACTTCATCTGCATTCCAATTACAATATCTCAAAATAACCCAAAAATTCAGATGAACCTTTAGACTTTGAAGATGGTTTATAAATGACGACCGATTAGTCTTGAATAACTTTTACAGATAAAAATCGTACGAACTACTTATCGTACTCAAAAACCTATGCAATTCCTGCATGGAATTCTTGCAGGAAAAGTTGATTGGGCGAACTAGCTAAATGAATTTATTCATTAAAATGTATTGTTCCAATTAGAAAAGGATACAAACTACTCAACGTATCCAATATCTATAAATCACTAGGATAATCTTTAAAAATGACTTCACTTACATTTAACTCCCAAAAAGATACAATAAATGTAGGAATTAACACAAGTAAATAATATTCAAAATTCAGATCGATGCTAAAAATGTAAGGGTTAATAAAATTAGACTCCATCCGTCGCGAACATGTCGGAGGTCCAAATACTCAGACTAAGTACTACAAATGAACTCAAATGAGGTCATTTGGGTTCAAAATATATTAAAGTTTTGTTAAAAGTAAAAGTGAGCGTAAAGTGAGCGTAAAGATGTAATTTGTAAAACCAAAAAAGGCTCCCAATTTCTTGGAAGCCTTGTCTTTGTTACCGTGGGCCCTACTGGGTTCGAACCAGTGACCCCCTGCTTGTAAGGCAGGTGCTCTGAACCAGCTGAGCTAAGAGCCCTAATCAATCAGTATTTAAAATCGCTTCTTAATTTCTCCAGAAGCGAGCCGGCCTAACGGTAGGCGGGTGCAAATATAGAATAGTTTTTAATTTCCCCAAAGGAAAAATTAGAAAAATTTACACGATTTCTGCAACTACAAAAGTACTGCCCCCCACAAACACAAAATCGGTTTTATCCGCTAAGCCCAAAGCAGCATTAACCGCTTCATTTACAGAAGAATAAGCATTACCATTCAAGCCAAACTCCAAGGCCCTGGTTTTTAGTACAAGTTCATCCAAACCTCTCTGAATGTTAGGGCTGCAAAAATAGTATTGTGCATTTTTTGGAAAAAGAGGTAAAATTTGTTCCAAATTCTTGTCTTTTACAAACCCGATGACCAAATGGAGAGCGGTATATTTCTGTTGTTTTATTTGATCCAAAACAATGGCCAATCCCTCTGTATTGTGGGCAGTATCACAAACAACCGTTGGGTTTTCGCCAATAGTTTGCCATCTACCCAGTAATCCGGTATTAGTAGAAACATTCAACAAGCCTTCAGCAATATGCTTCTCCCTAATGTCAAAACCCTTCAATTCCTTAATGGTGGCAACAACCCCTTTGACATTTTTGGCCTGATAACTCCCCAACAAGGAAGTTTTATAGTTTCCAGGGATTACCTCGCCTGCAAAAATAATTTTGGACCCTCTTTCGCTAGCTATATTGTTAAAAACAGTGGCTGTTTCTTCCTGCAGTTCGCTGATGACCACTGGTTTCCCTGGCTTAATGATTCCTGCTTTCTCAAAAGCTATTTTGGCAATGGTATCGCCCAACATCTCCACATGATCATAGCCGATATTCGTAATCAATGAAACTTCTGGGATAATTATATTGGTAGAATCCAAACGACCTCCCAGCCCAACCTCTACAATGGCAATATCAATTTTTTCCTTTTCAAAATACTGAAAGGCCATTCCCACTGTCATTTCGAAAAACGAAAGGTCATGCGCCTCAAAAAAAAGTTTATTTTTCTTAATAAAATCGACCACAAATTTTTTGTTGACCGGTATGCCGTTAATCCTGATCCGCTCCCTAAAATCCTTTAAATGCGGAGAGGTGTACAAACCCACCCTATAGCCCGCCTCTTGTAGAATTGAGGCCAGCATATGACTACTGGATCCTTTCCCGTTAGTCCCAGCCACATGTATACTTTTAAATTTTCGTTCGGGATGGCCCAAATATGCGGAGAGGGCCAGTATATTGTCCAACTTACCCTTAAATGCAGAAATTCCCTTTTGTTGGTACATGGGCAGTTGCGCGAACATCCATTCCAAAGTTTCCTGATAGGTCATTTATACTCTTCTGTTGAAGTTAGAACATAGTGCCGTTGCAATACCTTCAATTAATCTAATTAAATAAGTAAATGAATATGTAAAATTACTTTAGGAAAATTGATTTTGGGCAGTGCGGGAAAAATTTATTCCCCCAATTTAAAATTCACTACTACAAAACCAATTTGTTGACTAGGTGCATTGGAGTCCAGGTTCCATTGATGCATAAAAGCTGTTTTCTTTGCAGGTTCCATTAGACAGGGATGCGTATTGGTAGTTCCTTTTTGCCCAGGTTCAGCACTAACCACTTTACCATTTCGGTCCACAACAATTTTCACTACAACCCTTCCTTCTTCATTGCATTCCTGTTTCACCTTGCCTTTATTCACCAAAGATCTACCGTTAAGTCCATAACCTCCAGTACCACTGCCAGACCCCGGACTTCCGTAATAACTTGTTGCGTATGGATCGCCGTCTGGCTGGCCTTTATCCCCGGCCTTATTATCATCACCCTCTCCTCCGGATGCAGTTCCTTCGGACTTATTTATGCCTCCAATAAGCTCATCCAACTTGTTCTTTTTCGCCTGTTGTTCTTTCCTAACCTTTTCTTCGGCTTCCTTCTTTTCGCGAGCAACCCGCTCCGCTTCGGCCTGGGCCTTTTTGGCAGCCTCGTCAGCCTTGCGTTTAGCTTCCTGCTGCTGTTTAATTTTTATGGATTCCTCGTTTTCCTGGGTAAGTAATTTTTCGGCAGGTTTTTCCTTGGCTACCTTTTCCTCTGGCACCTGTTCCACTACTTCTTCTACCTTCTCCTCTTGAACCTTGGGTTCTTTAATCGGAGTGTTGAGGGGTTCCGATTTAATCTTTTCTTTGGGCTGTACCCTACCGCTACCAAAATCGGTTGTACCAAAATTGACGGAAATACCATTTTCTATTGGAGGATCCAAATAGGTGAGTCCAATATAAAAAAGCAATAGCAATAGTACACTCAACAGAATTGTGGTAAGTGTAAATGATTTTTTCTCGTGTCTCGTGTTAAGTAATGACATTAATTTGGTCGCACTGCCAAAATAACCTTGTAATTATTTCTATTGGCAATATCCATTACGTTCACCGCCTCTTTGATGGCAACGCTCTCTTCTGCCCTAAGAATAATAGTAGGTTTCTCCTGTCCTTTTAGTGCCTTTTTTAATTCAATTTCTATATACTGTCCGTTTATCTTCTCGTTGTTCACAAAATATTCCAGATTCTTATTGATGCTTACCGATACATTTTGGGTATTTGTAGATTTCCCCTTTGCTTTGGGCAACAACAGATCCAATGCATTGGGCGAATTTGCAGTTAGCATAAAAAAGATAAGCAATAGGAACACTATGTCCGTCATAGAGGACATGCTAAAATCTGGACTAACTTTATTTCTACCTTTTAGTTTCATATGTTATGTTCTAAAGAGGTTCGTTCAATAAATCTAAAAATTCCACCGCATTGGCTTCCATTTTATGTACTACCTTATCTGTCCTGTTCACCAAATGGTTATATCCTATATAAGCTATAATACCAACAATAAGTCCGGCTACCGTAGTGGTCATTGCCGTATAAATACCGGAGGCCAAAGAACCCATTTCTGCCTGTCCGCCACTACTTGCCATTTGATGGAATGCCAAAATCATACCAATTACGGTTCCCAAGAACCCGATCATTGGGGCTGCTCCGGCTACGGTGGCCAATACACTCACATTTTTTTCCAATTTATACACCTCCAAGGTACCTGCATTTTCTATAGCGGTATTAATATCGTCCAAGGGCTTCCCTATTCTGGAAATTCCCTTTTCCGTTAACCTAGCTACTGGCGAATCTGTCTGGGCACACAATATTTTGGCAGCATCCAATTTGCCATTGGTAACATGGTCTCGTATCTGGTTCATAAAATTGCTGTCTATCTTAGAAGCTGCCTTGATTGCAAAAATCCGTTCAAAATAAATATACAGTGCCACAAAAAGCATTACAAACAAAACACTTATGATCAAGATACTTCCTGTACCGCCATTTACTATTAAATCAATGACAGAAAGCGTCTTTTCCTCGGACACAACTCCCTCTAATCCTGTCTCTTGAGCCAGGTCTTGTATCAATAACATATATTTTCTTTATTTAAGTTGCCTTAATAACGGTCTTTTATCGATTAAATTATGCGTTCAACACTAAATTTCTAATTAATATAAATCCTATGGCACCGGCAGCAAATCCTAGGAAAGCCAACCATGCTATTTTCTTCAAATACCAAAAGAAGTCTATTTTTTCCATTCCCATGGCCACAACACCGGCTGCAGAACCAATAATCAACATACTACCACCTGTTCCTGCGGAATATGCAATAAAATGCCAAACTGGATCATCCATTCCTACGGAGAACATTCCTATACTGGCTGCGACCAGTGGCACATTATCTATAACCGCCGACCCTACTCCAAGGAATAGCACTACCAAATCCGACACCAATTCCCCACCGGACTCTGTTCCCAACATAGGCATTACCTCATCCAAAGTTCCAGCAAAATGGAACAACATACCCAAAGACTCCAAAGCGGCCACCGCCATTAAGATCCCCAAAAAGAAAAGAATACTTGGCAATTCAATTTTGGAAAGGGACGCATGCACAGGACTGTGATGTGATTCTGCCTCACTTTCACCGTCTATGTTGGAAATACTAAATTTGGAACTACTATATATTTCGGCAAAGGTAGCTACCAAGGCCAAAGAAAGCATCATACCAACGTAAGGTGGCAAATGGGTTATGGTCTTAAAAAAGGGAACAAATATAATAGCCCCTAATCCTAAATAAAGCATGGTAGCTCCATATCTGGACTTAGTCGGTTCCTTCTGATCCATATCAGTATCAATATTACCAGAAAAAGCCTTATACCTACTTGCAATAAAGGTGGGCACTGCCATACATAATATTGAAGGCAAGAGAACGTGTTCTATTAATTGGGCCGCAGACACCTTGTTGGCGATCCATAGCATGGTAGTGGTAACATCCCCAATTGGAGACCAAGCCCCACCCGCATTGGCAGCAATAATTATCATGCCGGCAAACCAAAGTCTTGTTTCCCTATCGTTGACCACCTTCTGAAGAATGGTAATTAAAACAATTGTAGCAGTAAGGTTATCGATAATAGCAGAAAGTATAAACGCCAAAATGGAGAACAACCACAACAATTTTCTTTTGCTCTTAGTTTTTATAAATCCTTTTATAGTTGCAAAGCCATCGAAATAATCTATTATTTCCACAATGGTCATGGCTCCTAGAAGGAAGACCAATATTTCTGCAGTTTTTCCAAGATGATGGAGTAGAATCTCATCTATATGGGTCGCCTCCAACTCCCGGAGCTCGGCATTGACCTCAAAAACCGGCATATGTGCCAAAGCTATAACCGCCCACAACAGAGCCATCATAGCCAAAGCGGGGATTAATTTGTCTATTTTCAGGTTATGCTCCAATGTTATTGCCAAGTAACCGGCAACGAATAAAATAATAATAATGGTCTCCATGCTATTATTGGTTTAGATTATTAGATTAATTGTTTCAAAGCAATCTCAAATCCGGTTTTACTAAGATTAACTTTTGATTTATTTTGGTCAAATATATTTAAAATTGCGTTTCTAATGGTATTCGAAGTGTCATTAAAAATAAGTTTATCATCCATTGGTACCCTCCCCTCCATAAAATAGGCAAAGACTCGGGCCATTCCGCAGTTGGATATAAAATCTGGAATTAGACTTACCCGTTCATCCGTATACTCCATTATTGGCCCAAAAAATATTTCTTTATCGGCAAAGGGAACATTGGCCCCACAGCTAATCACGTCCAACCCGGCCTGGATCATTTTGGATATCTGTTCCTTTGTAACCAAACGGGATGCCGCACAGGGGACAAAAATCTCGGCGGGCAAATTCCATATTCTATCGTTCATTTCGGCAAATGGAATAATATTATCCGCAAAAAGCTCATTTCCCTTTTTATTAAGAAAGAATGTTCTTATTTCCTCCAGAGTATATCCTCCCTCATTGATTACCCCTCCGGCCCGATCGATAATCCCGACAACTTTAGCACCCATTTTGGCCAAATAAATGGCCGCTGCGGAACCAACATTGCCAAAACCCTGAACAATGGCCCTTTTCCCTTTTACCGAACCACCGTGTACGTCATAATAATGTTTAACCGCTTCCGCCACTCCAAAACCGGTGATCATATCCGCAACCGTAAATTTTCTGGCTACCGAAGGCGAGTAGTCTTCCCCCTCCAACACCTTAACCACTCCTAATCTCAATTGGCCGATCCTATTTATCTTATCCGCTTCGGTGGGTTTAAAATGCCCGTTAAACACACCCTCTTGCGGATGCCAAACCCCAGCGTCTTCGGTAATAGGGATAACCTCGTTAATTTCATCTACATTTAAATCCCCACCGGTACCGTAATAACTTTTCAACAATGGGGCTACCGCATGGTACCACCGTTTGAGCACTCCGGATTTTCTAGGATCGTTGGGATCAAAATTAATACCGGATTTTGCACCTCCAATCGGAGGTCCTGAAACCGTAAATTTCACCTCCATTGTTTTTGCCAAAGATAAGACCTCGTTCATATCCAATCCTTCCCTCATTCTGGTACCACCACCGGCGGCCCCGCCGCGAAGGGAATTAATTACCGTCCACCCTTCTGCCTCAGTCTCTGGATCTTTCCAGTTAAAAACAATTTCAGGGGCTTTATTTTCGTATAA
Source organism: Arenibacter sp. (assembly GCA_040216555.1). GTDB lineage: Bacteria > Bacteroidota > Bacteroidia > Flavobacteriales > Flavobacteriaceae > Arenibacter. Next base: position 24,560 of record JAVJOW010000009.1, on the reverse strand, counting down.
TTTTAATAACTCTTTCATTGCACCTCACAATTAATTAATTGATTTCATTTGCTATTAAGGGATATTTCACATCCTCTGGTTTATTATACCAGCCTAGCTAATGTTGTCTCATAATTGTTAAGTTCTTTTACAGATAAAAAAGTATACAACCAAACAAATATAAAAATATAGATTAGGTTTTAATGTTTTTAATGCCCATTATTATTCCATTCTATACTCGTATATTTGTAACATTCTCATAAATTTTTTCTAACAAATGGATTTTACTCTTTCGGAAGAACAGTTGATGATACAACAGGCAGCAAGGGATTTTGCCCAAAATGAATTACTTCCCGGGGTCATCGAAAGGGATGAAGCTCAGAAATTCCCTGAAGAACAAGTAAGGAAAATGGGAGAACTCGGTTTCATGGGGATGATGGTAGACCCTAAGTACGGAGGAAGCGGCCTGGACACTATTTCATATGCCCTTGTTATGGAGGAACTCTCCAAAGTGGATGCCTCCGCCTCGGTAATCGTATCCGTCAATAATTCTTTGGTATGTTGGGGGCTGGAAACTTTTGGCAGTGAAGAACAAAAAGAAAAATATTTAACCCGTTTGTCCACAGGACAAAGTATTGGGGCATTCTGTCTTTCCGAGCCTGAAGCAGGCAGTGATGCCACCTCCCAAAAAACAACGGCTATGGATCAAGGGGACCACTATGTCCTAAATGGCACCAAAAATTGGATTACCAATGGAAATTCGGCTGAAATATATTTGGTAATTGCCCAGACCGATATTTCGAAGGGACATAAAGGGATAAACGCCATAATTGTAGAAAAGGGCATGCCCGGTTTTGAAATAGGCCCTAAGGAAAATAAATTGGGAATAAGGGGCAGTGACACTCACTCACTCCTATTTAACGACGTGAAGGTTCCCAAAGAAAATAGAATAGGCGAAGATGGATTTGGATTTAAATTTGCCATGAAAACTCTTGCCGGGGGAAGAATAGGAATTGCTGCACAAGCTTTAGGCATTGCTGCAGGAGCTTATGAACTGGCCCTTAAGTATTCCCAAGAAAGAAAAGCATTTGGCACGGAGATCAGTAACCACCAGGCCATCGCCTTTAAACTGGCCGATATGCACGTACAAATTGAAGCTGCCAGACATTTGGTCTACAAAGCGGCATGGGACAAGGATCAAGGCAATAGCTATGACTTATCAAGTGCCATGGCAAAGCTTTATGCTTCCCAGGTAGCTATGGATACCACCATAGAAGCTGTGCAAATACACGGCGGGAATGGTTTTGTAAAGGATTATCATGTAGAAAGAATGATGAGGGACGCGAAGATCACACAGATCTACGAAGGTACTTCCGAAATTCAGAAAATTGTAATTTCGCGTAGTATTTTAAAAGGATAAAAATCACTAAATTTAACTTACCCCTTGTTTTTTATGGGGTAAGTCCTGAAAAGATATAATTTATAAATAACAACCCCTAACCTAAGAAGGGGAATTAACCATAAATAACCAATTTTATATTATAAACCCCCCTTTAATAGGAGAAAAATCAATATATAAAGTTTAATATTGAGGAAATCCCAATTTAATGGGCTCAAATATCGGAATATGCATTTTTTTTAACGTTGAATTATAAACGTTGAATTTCTTATGCACTATTTAATATAGCACTGCATTAAATGTAAATATTTTGATATTTTTGAATAAATATGATAATTTATGAAGCTGAGAAAACAAGGATTGTACCTACCGGAATTTGAACATGATAACTGTGGCGCAGGATTTATTTGTAGTCTGAAAGGAAAAAAGTCGAATGATATTATTCATAAGGCTTTGGAAATATTAGAAAGGCTGGAGCACAGAGGAGCTGTAAGTTCGGATGGAAAAACTGGAGACGGTGCTGGAATCCTAATAGACATTCCACATGATTTTTTTCAGGACGTATGCAACTTTGAGCTTCCTGAACCAGGTAGTTATGCCGTGGGCAATGTCTTTTTACCTCAAAAAGAAAACCAACGGGACTATTGTATACAGGTTTTTGAATCCAATATTAAAAAACAAGGTTTAAAATTATTAGGTTGGCGAGAAGTCCCTGTAAACAAATCCATTCCTGGAAGAATAGCCGCAGAGACAGAACCTTACGTTAAGCAAGTATTTGTTGCGAGGGAGAATGATGAACAAGATTTCTTCCATTTTAACCTAAAGTTATTCATAGCCAGAAAGGTTACGGAACATACCGTAAACGCTTCCAAATTGTCGGAAAGCAAATTTTTCTATGTTCCGAGTCTTTCCACGAAAATTATAATTTTCAAAGGGCTTTTGATGCCTGAAGATATCAGTTTATATTATAAGGACCTTATGGACCCAAGGGTAGTGACCCGCCTGGCCCTTGTGCATCAACGTTTTTCCACCAATACTTTCCCTACTTGGGATTTGGCGCAGCCTTTCCGTTATATGTGTCATAATGGGGAAATAAATACCCTTAGAGGCAATGTTACAAGAATGCGCTCCAGGGAGGAATTAATGAAGAGTGATTGGTTTGGGGACGAAATCAAAAATATTATTCCTATAATACTACCCGGAAAATCGGATTCCGCCACTATGGACATGGTTGTTGAACTGTTGTTAATGACAGGAAGATCACTCCCAGAGGTTATGATGATCTTGGTACCTGAGGCTTGGGAAAAGAACAATGAAATGTCCGAAGCAAAAAAGGCATTTTATGAATACCACTCCTGTTTAATGGAACCATGGGACGGGCCTGCTTCTATTCCTTTTACCGATGGAAACTACATAGGTGCTGTATTGGACAGAAACGGATTGCGTCCGTCCAGATATTCAGTGACCAAAGACGGTTATGTTATAATGTCGTCTGAGGTTGGGGTTGTAGAACTTGAGCCCGAAAATATTGAAATGCACGGAAGATTGGAGCCAGGAAAAATGTTCTTGGTAAACATGGAAGAGGGGCGCATTGTGAACGATGAAGAGATTAAGGAAGCAATTGCCGTAAGGTATCCATACAAGGAATGGTTGAACAAGAATTTGGTTCACCTTAAGGATATCCCATACAATGACTGCCCACTTTTCTTAAATGAGGCGTCGGTACAAAAGAGAAAAGCGATATTTGGATATACTCTGGAAGATATAAATACCATTATACTTCCCATGGGAAAAACGGCTAAGGAACCATTGGGATCAATGGGGTCAGACACTCCTATCGCCATCCTATCCGATCGTCCTCAATTAATTTACAACTACTTTAAGCAATTGTTCGCTCAGGTTACCAATCCGCCCTTGGATGGTATTCGCGAGGAGCTAATAACCGACATTAGCCTAACCTTGGGAAGCGATCATAATATTTTTGAATTTTCAGAGCTTCATTGCCGAAAATTAAAAATCAAAAACCCCGTTATATCCAAGGAAGATCTGGATAAAATAAAGAATTATGATGCCAGTCCGGATTATAAGGTAGTTTCCATTGCGATGCTTTATGACATTGAAAAGGGTCATAATGGACTTGAAGATGCTTTGGATTCCATTTTACTACAGGCAGAACGGGCTATTGATGAAGGTGCCAATATCATTATTTTATCGGATAGAAACGTTAGCAAAGAAAAAGCACCCATTCCTGCCTTATTGGCATGTTCATTTGTCAACAGTGGACTTCAAAGGTTGGGCAAACGTTCCAAACTAAGTGTAATTATTGAATCTGCAGAACCTAGGGAAGTACATCATTTTGCCTTGCTATTCGGATTTGGAGCAAGTGCTATAAACCCTTATCTGGTCAACGAAATTATAGCGGAACAAATTGAAGAACACGATATAACCGAATACACTTTTGAAGAAGCCATTAACAACTACAACAAAGCAGTAGGCAAGGGCATTCTCAAGGTAATGAACAAAATTGGAATTTCTACTCTAAATTCATACCGCGGATCCCAATTGTTCGAATGTATTGGAATAAACACCTCAACTGTAGACAAGTACTTCCCTAACACACCTACTAGAATTCAGGGCATAGGGCTATATGAAATAGAGAAGGAAATTTCAAAGCGTCATCACAAGGCTTACACAGATAAAGATATAGCCGCAAATCTAGATTTGGAAATTGGAGGACAATATCGCTGGAGAAGGGATGGTGAAAAACACCTGTTCAACCCCTTAAGTATTGCCAAACTGCAAAAGGCGGTTAGAAACAATGAGCCAGAATCTTATAATGACTTTGCCAAAATGGTGAACGAACAATCCAAGGATTTGATGACCATACGTGGTCTTTTTGAATTCTCCAATTACGATCCTATTCCTTTGGATGATGTGGAGCCATGGACAGAAATAGTAAAACGCTTTAAAACTGGTGCAATGTCCTATGGATCCATTAGTAAGGAAGCCCATGAAAATTTGGCTATCGCTATGAACAGGATCGGTGGAAAAAGTAATTCGGGTGAAGGTGGGGAAGATGCAGAACGCTTTTACAAGAACCAAACCGGGGATTGGAAAAACAGCGCTATAAAGCAAGTCGCTTCCGGAAGATTTGGGGTTACCTCCAATTATTTGACCAACGCCCAAGAAATTCAGATTAAAATGGCACAGGGGGCCAAACCAGGTGAAGGAGGACAGTTGCCCGGACCAAAAGTAAATCCGTCCATAGCCAAAACCAGAAATTCCACGCCGTATGTGGGATTGATTTCACCTCCACCCCACCATGATATATACTCTATAGAAGATTTATCCCAATTGATTTTCGATTTAAAATCTGCAAATCGCGAAGCCAGGATAAATGTTAAATTGGTTTCTGAAGTGGGAGTGGGTACGGTAGCTGCAGGTGTCTCCAAGGCAAAAGCAGACGTTATTCTTATATCCGGCCACGATGGTGGTACAGGGGCCTCCCCATTAACCTCATTAAAGCATGCCGGACTTCCTTGGGAATTGGGAATTGCCGAAGCACAACAAACCTTGGTACTGAACGACCTTAGGAACAGGATAGTCCTGGAATGTGATGGCCAGTTAAAAACAGGAAGAGATGTGGCCATAGCCTGTTTGTTGGGAGCAGAAGAATTTGGATTTGCTACAGCACCCTTGGTAGCCTCAGGATGTATCATGATGCGTGTATGTCACTTAAATACCTGCCCAGTAGGTATTGCGACACAAAATCCTGAACTGCGCAAGAAGTTTGAAGGCAAGCCGGAGCACGTTGTCAACTATATGTACTTTGTGGCCCAAGAGCTTAGGGAAATAATGGCCCAGTTAGGATTTAGGACTATTGAGGAAATGGTCGGACAAGTACAAAAACTGGACCGTAAAAAAGCCTTGGCACATTACAAAGCCGCAGGCATAGACCTTACTCCGATTTTATATCAAGTTGACGTACCAAAAGGAACCAAATTCTACAATACCCAGAAGCAACAACACGATATTGACAAATCTATTGAGTTCGAAATTTTGGAAAAGGCGCATCCGGCCTTGTTCAGAAAAGAGAAACTTTCTTTGGATTTCCCAATCCACAATACCGACAGAGCAGTTGGAGCGATTACCAGTAACGAAATTTCTAAAATTTACGGTGCAGAAGGATTACCAGAAAATACACTTAAACTTAATTTCACCGGTTCGGCCGGACAAAGTTTTGGTGCATTTGCAACCAAAGGCCTTACCATGATCGTCAATGGAAACACCAACGATTATTTAGGTAAAGGATTATCCGGAGCTAAGCTAATTATAAAAGTACCCTACAAGTCCACTTTAAAACCAGAGGAAAACGTAATAACCGGAAACGTTACGCTTTATGGCGCAACTTCTGGAGAAGCCTATATAAACGGAAAAGCAGGTGAACGTTTCTGTGTAAGAAATTCAGGAGCACAGGCTGTCGTAGAAGGTATCGGCGACCATGGTTGTGAGTATATGACCGGTGGTACAGCGGTTATTCTTGGTGAAGTAGGAAGAAACTTTGGAGCGGGAATGAGTGGTGGTATTGCCTACATCTTTGATGAAAAAAATACCTTTAGAAAAAATTGCAATACAGAGTCCCTAAACCTTTTAAAGGTAGAGGATGACAATGATATTGCTGAACTGAAAGGCCTTATAGAAAATCACTATAACGCTACACTTAGCCCAATAGCCCAAAGAATCTTGGAAAATTGGGAAGATTGCCTACCAAAATTTGTCAGGATTTTCCCTGAAGAATACAAGCAGGCTTTGATACGTTTAGAAAAAGAAAAATTAGAAACGATATAATCGAAATATGGGAAAGATAACAGGATTTTTGGAATTCGATAGAAAAGTAGAAGAATACGCACCTGTAGAGGATAGAGTAAAAAACTACAAGGAATTTACGCTCCCGATGAAAGAAAAGGAGCTAAAAGACCAAGGTGCCAGATGTATGGACTGTGGTATTCCTTTTTGTCACAGTGGGTGTCCGTTAGGTAATCTTATACCTGATTTCAACGACGCAGTTTACCTTGGCAAATGGGATAAAGCTGCAGAGATATTGCACTCTACCAACAACTTCCCGGAGTTCACGGGTAGACTTTGTCCGGCTCCTTGCGAGGAAGCCTGTGTATTGGGCATCAATGAAGACCCGGTAACTATAGAGAACATTGAGAAAAACATTGTTGAAACAGCTTTCAAAAAAGGTTGGGTAGTAGCAGAACCTCCCGTTAGCAGGACTGGAAAATCAGTTGCCGTTATTGGATCGGGGCCTGCCGGACTTGCAGCGGCCCAACAATTGAACAGAGCTGGACACCTGGTCACCCTTTTTGAAAGGGATGAAAAAGTTGGTGGTCTTCTTAGATATGGTATTCCTGATTTTAAGATGGAAAAAACTATCATTGATAGAAGGGTTAAGATTTTAGAAGAAGAAGGAATTATCATAAAGACCGGTGTTCATGTGGGCGTTGATGTTTTGGCCACAGAACTTAAGGATCAATTTGATGCCATTGTACTATCCGGCGGAGCTACCGTTAGAAGAGGATTGCCTATAGAAGGAGCAGACCTTAAAGGGGTGGTACAGGCCATGGATTTCTTAAAACAAAATAATAAGCGAGTAGACGGCATTAAAGATCTGGGAGAAGAAATAAAAGCTACTGGCAAGAACGTTGTAGTTATAGGTGGGGGAGATACGGGATCTGACTGTATTGGAACCTCAATTAGACACGGCGCCACTTCAGTATCCAACTTTGAAATTTTGGGAAAACCTCCTGTAGGACGTCCAGAAGATCAACCATGGCCCTTTTGGCCTATGCGTTTGAGAACCAGTTCTTCCCACAAAGAAGGTGTTGAGCGATTCTTTAGCATTTCCACCAAAAAATTTATTGGTGATAAAGATGGCAATTTAAAGGGACTTATTACTTCTGAAGTAGAGTGGATTTCACAACCAGGGCAACGGCCAATTCTTAAGGAAGTTCCCGGAACGGAAAAGGAATGGAAATGTGAATTGGCACTTTTAGCCATGGGTTTTACAGGTTCTGAAATGACTGTTGCCGAGCAATTAGGTCTTGAGGCCGATCCACGTACCAACATTAAAGCTAGTGAAGCAGATTATAAGACCAACGTCCCCGGCGTATTTGTAGCTGGTGACCAAAGAAGAGGACAATCCTTAATAGTTTGGGCCATTTCCGAAGGTAGACAAGCGGCTTACCATGTAGATACTTACCTCATGGGAACCTCCTATTTACCATTAAAAGGAGAGGGAGACCTGCCCAGGGTTTAAAATATTTTCTGAATATCTGATTAGAAAAAAAATCCAACCCATTTAACGGGTTGGATTTTTTTTGTTCAAACCATAGTGCCGACTTTTCAAAGATGGCCCAAGGTTTGGCGATAATTTCCTTATAAATCTAGGAAGCCACTTCGCCCAAATATAACTCCATATCGGGATGTTGACTTTTAAGATCTTCCACTTTTTCCATGGTAACCGGTGTGTTCCATAAATAAATGCGACTTAATTTCTGTAACAATTTCAGCTTTTCCAATCCGTCGTCCCCTATTTTGGTTCCATACAAGTTTATTGCCTCTAAATTCTGAAGGTTTCCCAAATAGGATATTCCGCCATCGGTGATAGGATTGGAGTGGATATTTAATCTAACCAGTTTTTCAAACTGCCCGATAATTTCAAGATCCTTATCCCTCAAATCGAGATTCCCCAAATTCAAAAACATAATTTGCTCTTTCAACGGTAACAACTCTTCAATATTTATATTTTCCGCCCTCTTATTGGGCAAAAAACTAACATCCAACAAATTACTGCCTTCACTTATAGCCCTAATAACATAACCTCGGTCACTCAAGGATGCTACCAACATAGAATCTGCCGGCTCTACCTTTATTCCCAACGGATTGTTTCCATTTTCTTCCAACCCTAGGACTTTGTTTGCTGCCGACAAATAGTCGCTCTCCATTTCAAAATTCCACATTTGCCCCTTATCCGGAGCCCCGTTCATTATCCATAATTCCAATAATTTCTTTTGCTCCTCGGAAAATGGCTTCTTACCATCTGGCGGCATAAAATCATCGTGATGCTCCGGAAGCTCTACCCTTCTAAAAAGTTCACTTTTAACCAAATCCCCACCTACAACAGCCGGTCCGTTTTCCCCTCCCTTTATGACACCCTCGTAAGTGGAAAGAATTAAATCTCCTTTAGACTTTCCAGGATTATGACAGCTTACGCAATAGTCCGAAAGCATTGGGGAAACAACATCCAAAAATATATCAGCAGAATCAAGGACGGTTACAGGGGGTCTTTTTAAAGGTTTGGGAGGCAGCCCCACCAACTTTCGCAGCGGATCGGGGGAATATTGGGTAAGATAAGAAGGCCCGTGTGTTAGGTTGCCTCCCTTATGGCCTGTAAACCCCAATCCCATCAAAAGCAATAGCATAAGCCCCGACTGTAAGAGCACAATCCCTTTGGTTCTTTCCCATACCACTGAGACATAGGCCAACACAGCAACTATGGCCATTGCCACTCCCATCCACTGATGGGCATTGAGAGCTTCCATATCATACCCCCCTTGAAAGGACAACATAAAACCCAACAGACAGGATAGCAGGGCACAAATTGCCCCAGCCCCCATTAAAAAGGGAACAGCATCCTTCAATTGGGTAAATTTCCTTTTCTTGGCCAGAAAAAACATAGAAACCCCTGCCAAAATAATCCCTATAGGAAGATGAACGATTAATGGGTGAAACCTTCCAATGAAAATAAGCCAATCCGATACATCTGTAATCTGATCCATAATTAAATTCTATGTAATTTATAGGGATAAACGCCATTGGCGTTCCATTGACAGACATATAAATTTTTATCCCCATCCACACAAACGTCATGACAGTGCTTGAATAAAGTTTGATCTTGCAACATCAACTTAAGTTTTCCATTTTTATATTTCGGTTTGGTCCCGCCCGGATTGGACACTACCTTGTTTTCCTTGTTCAAAATAGTAACAAACCCTTTGTTTAAGGCCAAATTATAGTTTCCCTTTTCCATTCCGAAACAGACCCCTGAGTAAATATTATCCCCATCTATGACAGGCCTACTTACAAAGGCGCCTGGCAAATAAAATGTTTCTAAATATTTTCCGTCCAGACTAAATCTCTTAAAGGAATTTTTTATACGGGCAGTACACAACAAAGTGGGATTGGCGGGATCCCTTGTATCCAAAGTTACCCCATGTACTTGCTTAAATTTGTCCAGTTGCAGAAAACTATCCCCCCCAAATTTTCTTATAAATTCTCCCTGAGCACTATACTGCAAAATATATTGCGAACCGTATCCATCTGCAACATAAACATCTCCATTGGGGCCAATAGTCGTCTCAGTAGGCCTATACGGCATTTTCCCATTGTAGGCTCCAATTTTTTCTGGAGCTTCAAATTCAAAAACCACCCGTCCCTGCAGGGTACATTTCAACACTCTTTCACTCCCTGGATCGGTAATATAAAGGTATTCTTCCCCACCTGCCTCATGAATGGTCAGCCCGTGTGCACTGGACAAATGCAATGTCCAGCTCTGCAACAATTTGCCAGACTTATCATAGATCAACATATTGTTCTTAGGGTGATCGGTCAACATCAAAAGCCTCCCTTTTTTATCCATGACCATTTCATGACAGTTATTTACGGGAAACGTTTTGGGATCCAAATTGCCCCATTGGGTTTCCGCTTTATATTTAAAATCGCCATGTCCCAAAATTTGTTCACCAAGTTTAGGTTTTGACCGTAATATATAAAAGGGTACCATTGCTGATGCCAATAACGCACTTCCTCCCATTGAGGATTTTTTGACAAATTTTCTTCGGGTAATCATAGTGGCCAATTTTAGGAGAGAATGTCTTTTATTACATGGCCGTGAACATCTGTTAATCTAAATCTTCTTCCTTGGTGCTTAAAGGTAAGTTTCTCATGATCTATCCCCAAAAGATGTAGCAAGGTAGCCTGAAAATCATGAACATGAACCTCATCCTGTACTACGTTATAGCTAAATTCGTCGGTTTTGCCATAAACCATACCGGCTTTTACACCTGCTCCGGCCATCCACATTGTAAAACAACCAGGATGATGGTCCCTACCATAATTATCCGCCGTTAATCTGCCCTGGGAAAAACTGGTCCGCCCAAATTCTCCGCCCCAAACCACAAGAGTGTCCTCCAACAAACCTCTTTGTTTTAAATCTTTGATGAGTCCGGCAGTGGCTCTATCCGTGTCCATGGCCTGTCTTTTGATTCCTCCGGGCAGGCCACCATGTTGATCCCAACCCATATGGTACAACTGTATAAATTTTACATTCCTTTCCGCCAAACGCCTGGCCTGCAAACAATTGGCAGCATAAGTGCCCGGTATTTTAGCATCTTCCCCATATAATTTATAGATATAATCAGGTTCCTCCTTGGTATCTACTGCATCCGGTACTGAATTTTGCATCTTATACGCCATTTCATATTGATTAATTTTGGATTGTATTTCCGGATCCTTCCAAACATCGTACTGATGATTATTTAATTGAGAAACGTAATCCAAGGCCCTTCTTCGATCTTCATCATGGACACCATGGGGATTGTTCAAATAAAGCACCGGATCCTTTCCGGACCTAAATTGAACTCCCTGATGATGGGACGGCAAAAAGCCATTGCCCCAGGCAGCCGAACTCAAAGGTTGGGCCCCACCTCCCTTGGACAATAGGACTACAAAATTGGGGAGGTTTTTATTATCACTGGCCAAGCCATAGCTAAGCCAAGAACCTATGGATGGCCGTCCACTTAACTGGCTCCCGGTTTGTAGAAACATTACAGCCGGCTCATGATTTATAGCATCGGTTCGCATGGAGTTTATGATGCACAGATCGTCTACCACCTGGGCAGTATATGGAAAAATCTCACTCACCCATGCTCCAGATTGTCCGTATTGCTTAAAATCGTATATCGATTTAACCAAAGGAAAAGTCGATTGACTGGACACCATACCCGAGTTACGTTGGGTTCCTTGGACAGATGGAGGTATTTCCTTCCCGTGCCATTTTGCCAATTCCGGTTTATAGTCAAAGGTTTCCAATTGCGATGGTCCTCCACTTTGAAAAAGATAAATTACCCTTTTGGCCTTTGCTGGAAAATGGGTGCCTCCCAATGCTCCTCCCATTAAATTTTTGGTACCACCGTCCAATAGATTATTGCCGTATAAGGATGATGGCCCCATTAAGCTGGCAAGGGCCACAGAGCCAAACCCAAGTGCAGATTTCTTTAAAAATCCCCTCCGGGTCTCCATAAATTCCATGTGCTTTTTAAAATCTTCCATATTCAATAGCTATCTAATCGTATAACCCTCATAGGTGTTCATCACTCCATTTATTACCGTAGCCAATGCCGCCAAGCTTACGGGATCCAAACCTGCCTTTACTTCGGAGCTACCTATACGGGTATAGGCAATAGCATCCTCTTTGGCCTCGGTAAAACGTTTTAGTTCCTCCGCATGGAATTTGCTCAAAACTCCCAGTTCAGTGTCACTCGGGTTTCTGCCTGTACACATTACAAAGGCTTTTTGCAGTTGTACATCCACATTCCCACTGTAATCGGCCATTAAATTTTCGGCCACTACCCGCGACGCTTCCAAATATTGGGGGTCATTGAGGAGAACCAAGGCCTGTAATGGCGTACTCGTCTGTCTGCGCTTTACCGTGCACACCCCTCTTTCCCCAACATCAAAGATCAACATGGATGGCGGACCCGAAGTTCTTTTCCATATGGTATACAAACTCCTTCTATAAAGCCCTTCCCCTGGTTGCTGAAGATATTTATAACGCCATGGTTTATTGCTTATTTCGTCCCAAAGTCCCTCTGGTTGATACGGATAAACACTGGGACCACCGATCTTGGGGGATAATAGGCCACAAATGGCCAACGCATTATCCCGCACCATTTCAGCAGACATACGAAAACTTGGCCCCCGTGCCAACAATGCATTTTCCTTATCCCTTTCCAATAGTTCTGGTGTTAATACGGAGCTTTGTTGATAGGTAGCAGACATTACAATTAATTTGTTCATAGCTTTTATGTCCCATCCAGATTCCATGAATTTAACCGCCAACCAATCCAGCAGTTTTGGATGTGACGGCAAATTGCCCTGATTTCCAAAATCATCCGATGACGACACCAATCCCGTCCCAAAATGCATTTGCCACAATCTATTTACATAGACCCGGGCAGTTAGGGGATTATTTTCATCAAACAACCATTTAACAAGGCCCAGTCTATTCCTTGGCAAACTATCGCTAAAAGGAAGTACCACTTCGGGTACATCCGGGTACACCTCCGTCCCATGGGAATCGTAAACCCCTCTATCCAAAATATAAGTAGGGCGCGCTTCAGGCAAATCTCCCATGACCATAATTTCCGAAATAGTATCGATTACCTTATTTTTCTTCCTCTTTAGCCCGCGAATATTTTCCTTTACCTTCTCAAGTCCATTATTCTCCCTCAAGGAATAATGAGATTTTAAAAGGGACCAATTTCTGGTGCTGGAACTATTATTCATAATTTCTGATAGGGTATTGGAATCATAACCATAACTTACTTCCAATGCAGAAAGTTCAGCATTGTGAATTTTAAGCTCGTCAATACCTCCATTGATAAAGGTCTTCATATGATTCCTGATTCCCATTCCGAAACCATTGAACCCATAGGTATGCAGATCCGGCTTAAACAATATGGACTTATAAAGATGGTCTATTTCAACCTCTACCGGTATTTCTTTGCCATTGAGATACATATGAAGTCCGTTTGCTTTCCCCAGTCCATCGTAGGTCACAGCAATATTTGTCCATTGCCTAACAGGAATTTCCTCTTTGGCCTTAATCTGGATTGCATTGGTTGGCCAAGAAAAGGCCATGATAAACTTCGGCCGATTGTTTTCCAGGAACATAGAGTACCCTTTTAGCCCCAATCGCAAATCTTCACAATGATAAAATAAGGCAACGTCATCATATTGAGTATCTGGATAAACACTTAAGGAAATGGAAAATGGATCGGTCTGGTCAAACCATCCTACCTTCTCCGGCAGGCTAATAGATGTAAAATCATTCAAGAAAACACCCTTGTTTTTGGCAGCCTTTTTTATTTCGGGTTCATTGATCAATGCAGGTCCTGCACTATTATCAGCCCTATTGGGGCTTTGATACTTTTTACTTCCTTTTTCCACGAAAAAATCAAAAGGATAATAGGCCGTAAGACTTTTGGAATAATTATTTTCAATTGAATTTCTTATAGCAGACGGATTTGCCGACCACTTTTTGAACCCCTCCGGCTCCGAGGATTTCGGAGAATCTAGTTTCTTCTCCGCACTGTTAATATCACTATCAATATATGCCAGAACCTTATCCGCCTCATTGTCCGTTAAAAGTAGTGAAGGTCCCGGTACCTGACCTGGACCGTAGACAGCGGAACCAAATTCATTGGTGCTATTAAAAAAGGCGGACATCTCGTAATAGTTTTTCTGACTTATAGGATCGTACTTATGGTCATGACACCTTGCGCATTCCATACTAAGCCCCATAAAGGCCTTTCCAACACTTAATACCCTATCTGCAACATATTCCACACGATACTCTTCAAAAATAATTCCGGCTTCGGAATTTCTTTTATGCAACCTATTGAACGCCGTTGCCAAAATGCTTTCCTTGGTCGGTTCCGGTATAAGATCTCCCGCCAATTGTAAGCTGGAAAATTCTTTGTAGGACATATTCTCGTTAAAGGCCTTGATCACCCAATCTCGATATGCACTAAAATCCCTATGCTTGTCATCCAGATAGCCATCACTCTCCGCATAACGCGCCACGTCCATCCAATCAGCTGCCATTCGCTCTCCATAAGCGGGACTCTGCAATAGCCTATCTACCAGCTTTTCATACGCATGGGCTGTGGTATCCTTTGTGAAATTTTCAATTTGCTCCAAGCTGGGAGGAAGTCCCGTTAAGTCAAAACTTAGCCTCCGAATCAATGTTTCCTTTGATGCCCTCTCGGACGGATGTAGCTTTTCCCTTTGCAGCCTATCCAGGATAAAATAGTCCAGTTCATTTTTTGCCCAGTTGGAATGTTTTATCAATGGCAATTCCGGCTTGACAGGTTTTATAAATGACCAATGAGGTTTATACTCTGCTCCCTGCTCGATCCATTTGGCCAAAATGGCAATTTCTTTTGTTGTCAATGATAAATTGGACTCCGGAGGTGGCATTTGTTCTGACGGATTATCAGTAAGTATACGTTTTATAAGATCACTGGATCCCGGCCTTCCGGGGACGATAGCCAAATTTTTGGACTCGCCATGGGGAGCCAAGGCACTTTCAGAAATATCAAGTCGAAGATCAGATTTTTGGCTATCAGTATCCGGACCATGACAAGCAAAACATTTATCGGAAAGTATTGGTTTCACATGATAATTAAAATCAATGACATCCGGTGTCTGTGCCAGGGCCAACTCCACTTCCTCAGGAGCACTCCATCCACAGCCACTGAGAACCAGTAGCAAGTTAATTATGAAAAATAAACTATAATTCTTCATACACTTATTTATTGAATAATGATCAATTGTTAATTCTAGGACAATCGGCATCCATGCGCCATTAACCTTTTTAAAACCAATGCCTTCCAAAACCTAACAGTATATCCAATACCGTATATAAATTAGGTTTTATGTACGATTTGCATATTATGTAATTATGAGCATATAGACCTGGAAACTCCCATCCAAAGCAAATATAGACATCCATTTTAACTGTTAATAGGTTAATGAACTGTTTTGTTAACTGTTAATAGTTATTGTTTATCTTTATATTTTTAGTACAAAAGATGGAAAATCACAGCAAATACGACAAAATAATTGCCAAAATTTTAAACAGTAAATCCTTTGGCCATTCCAATACCTACGCCAACCTTTTGTTGTTCTTGGTAGCCAGTACCTTGGAAGAAGACATTCCCAAGGAAACCACTATAGCCGCGGAAATTCTTGGAAAACCCAATTTTGATCCGTCCCAAAGTACCTTGGTAAGGGTCTACATCTACAACCTTCGCAAAAAACTGGCCAAGTATTACGCAAAGGAGGGAAAAGATGATACGATAATTCTTCAGATTCCCAAGGGCAGTTACGAAGTTAGATTTGTTGACAAAAAAGTAATAACATCAAAGAAACCCAATACTTGGTCCAAGGGCACCATCTTCATCCTTTTTTTTCTTTTTGCCATATCCTTGGCATATAATATATTCCTGTATCCAGGGAGGCACAACCGCAACCCTATCAACGAGAATGGTCTATGGAAGGATTTATTTATAAACCAAAAGCCATTAATGGTCTTATTGGGGGATCTGTTTATATACCAAGAAGATAATACCAAAATAGGGACTCAAAAAATTATTAGGGATCCCTCCATTAATTCGTTGGAGGACTATGACAAGTTTCTCTTGGAGCAGTCCGACACTGACATAATCTACGAGCCCTTGAGCTACAGTCTACTTATTTACAATAGTGCCTTATGGATCAAAGATCTCAGTGAAATATTTTCGCACAACCAAAATGATTTTACTATTCGAAATATGGTACGCTTTAATCCTAAAGAACTCCCCGACAATAATTTTATAGTACTTGGGATGATGAAAACTTTTGGACTATTCAAGGACTACCTGGCAGGCCCCTCGCTATACTACAACAATCAGGATCAGAGCATTGTTTACAGCAATGGGCAAAATGGAATTGAAACGGTCTACCGTCCGTACGGTGACCCCAACGGACACCACACCGATTACGGTTTTATAACGAAAGTACCAGGGCCCAACAATAACAACATTTATTTATTTGGCGGAATCTGGGATACGGCAGCTTCGCAGAGTTTAAAATATTTTACCTCCCCTAAACTGCTTAAGGAACTGGAATCGGCCTTAATTGGTAAATATGGAAGCCTGCCAAAATATTATCAGATCGTTTTGGAAGTCAAAGGTGTCGACCGCATGGAGCTAAGTTCCAAAATAATCATAATGGAAGAGATTGTACCCTAACAATTGTGTGTATCTCAATATTCCACAATAAATACACGACTCAAAAACCGCGCAAAAGCAATTGACCAAAGTATGCAACCAATCGAGTAACCCGTATACAAAGTACCATTACATTTATAGGTACTGAAGGATTGGGGGCATCACATTTTCCAAGTTCCGCTCTCTGCCGTAATTTCCACATCCCACTCCTGTGGTGGATTGTTCTTATATTGCGGATCACTGTCCTCCAATGGAAAAGAATTAACAATCTCCATAAAGTTTTTAAAGCTATTTTCAATTTCTCCAGTCTTCAGACTGTCTACAAGGTTAGAGCGCTCAAAGGGATCTTGTATCAAATCGAAAAATTTTTCAGGTTTACGGTTAGCATCTATGTATAATTTGTACCGTTCGTCACGGAGTACCCTATCCCTGAATTTAAATTGATTTTCCACCCCATTTTCGGTAAGTCGCGCGTTGTTTCCGCCACCCATGCCTAAAATCCATTTACGCTGGGAGGCCTCGTCACCCTCCAACAAAACCTTCGCAAAAGACTTACCATCGATTATATGTGAAGCATTCAAATCTGTCCATTTATCCTTTGAGTTAACCCCGGCAATGTCTAAAAATGTTGGAAGAATATCTGTAAAATCGATAAGCGCATTAGATTCTTGATCTGCTCTTATACGTCCGGGCCAACTTACAATAAATGGCTCACAGATACCAGTCTCCAAGGTTTTGGATTTACCCCCTTTTACTTGTTCACCTTTGTAAGTGCCGGTTATGGATTGAGTGGTACCATTGTCTGTTGTAAAGACAACCACAGTATTTTCCAACAAACCATTTTGTTTTAAAGTAGCTACCAATTGCCCAACAATCTTATCGGTATAGCGGACCATAGCTTTGTGTTTGCCCAAATTATCGTTTGCAGATTCGTCCGGGGTATTTACCAAGGGCGTATGGGTCAATACCATGGGGTAATATACAAACATGGGACCTTCCTTGTTTTCTTTCAGAAAGTCTATGATAAAATCCCGGAAAATATCCGGACCAAAAGCGCCCGGATAGGTCTTGCTACCCTCCTTGGTAAAAACATATGAGTCCCAGTATCTTTCAGCGCTGGCCTCGATGCCCGCTTCATAACCTGTCCACATACAATATTCATCAAATCCTACTTTCTCCAACGCATCCGGTTCTACCCGAAAATCGTCGATTTGCCATTTACCGGCTATACAGGTCTTGTAACCCGCCCTCCTCATTTCATTTACAAGGGCAGGGTTTACCGTCTCATCAAAATGGGCGCCACCGCCCCAGCGAGGAACATCCCAATGGTTTACCCAACCATGTCTAAACGGATATTGACCAGTAAGCAAAGTGACCCTTGTAGGAGTACATTGGGGCATGGAATATAAATTGTTGAATCTAAGGCCAGACTTGGCCAGCGCATCTATATTGGGAGTCTCAATATCCTCCGCACCGTAACTGCTGATCCATTCCTTCCCCAGATCATCGACCAAAATAAATAATATATTAGGTGGTTGCTTGTCCGTGGATGGCTTAGTATTAGGGGCATCGCCACAACCAAATAAAAACACAAGTACACTGGCACAAAATATTCTTCGTATCAACATGAATATAAATTTCCTTTAATTGTACATTTCATTATAAAGTTCATTTAGGTCCAATTTATCTTCCATAGTTTTTTGTAGCTCCAATAGGTCTGTAAAAAGCGTTTTGACCTTCTCCTTGTATTCTGGACTTCCTGCCAGATCTTTCATTTCATTCGGATCCTTTTCCATGTCGAACAAAAGCACCTTGTCTATTTTTGGGTAGATCACGAGTTTAAATCCATCCTTTCGTATCATACGTTGTACATCTATATAGGCCCCGTAAATTCCATGGTAATGGCTTCCCTGTCTTTCTCCTTTTATAATATCCATAAAGCTATTGAACTGAACGTAATCCGGCTTCTCAACACCTGCCAATTCCAAGGAAGTTGCCATAATGTCCTGCAGATAAACATCATGGTCCAAAGTTTTGCCCTTCGGAATGCCAGGACCTACCACCATCATTGGAATACGCACACTATGGTCGAACATGCTCTGTTTCCCGATCAGGCCATGATGTCCTACGGAAAGACCATGGTCTGCGCCGAAAAAG
Source organism: Arenibacter sp. (assembly GCA_040216555.1). Taxonomy (GTDB): domain Bacteria; phylum Bacteroidota; class Bacteroidia; order Flavobacteriales; family Flavobacteriaceae; genus Arenibacter. The sequence goes on along the minus strand of JAVJOW010000009.1, from coordinate 5,906 downwards.
ATATAGGTATTGTCCATTTTTCCAGAAGCCTCCAAGGAATCCAAAATAATCCCTATCTGCTCATCCATATGGCTCAATAGGGCATAATACTCCTGGCGGTGTACCTTTACGGCATATTCCGTTCTAGGAAATGGGGCCAAGGCTTCATCCCTTAAACCGGGTTGATTGCCCATATCATCCTTATATGGATATTCTGGTAAAAAGTTTTCGGGCACTTTAATATTTTCCAAGGGGTACATATCCAAAAAGCGTTGGGGTGCCTGCCTTGGATCATGGGTCGCGTTAAAAGCTAGGTACATAAAAAAGGGGTCCTCTTTCTTGGTGGCCAAATCTATAAATGCGAGGGCATCATCACGTATCACTTCGCTCCAATGTTTACCACCTTCCCAAAAACCTCCCTGAAGGGTGTCTGTAGGTTGCCATTCCGTATCGTCCGGACCTGTTGGTCGGCCATAGCCTAGCGGCATATAATCGTTCCAGTCCTTCATGTCTCCGGATTCCTCCTTCCATTTTTTGATGGCGGCACCCAATTCATTACCACGATCCCCGGGCATACCAGGGCGAACATGCCGTGCATCGTTAAATATTGTACCCGCAGGGGCCTGTACATGCCATTTGCCCGTCATATAAGTGTCATATCCCTGTTTTTGGAGCAGCCTGCTCCAAGTCTGGTTCAATGCTATGCTATCTCCCTTGGACCATAATGCGCTTTTATCCTGCGCGTTCCAAATATAGGAACCGGAAATGATCATGGCCCGTGATGCCACACAAATAGCACCGTTCCAACCTCCCATGTTATAAGCATGGGTAAAGGAAGTACCCCCATTGACCAAGCGATCCAAATTTGGGGTATAAACCTCGTCAAAACCCAAAGCCCTGATACTTTCAAAAGTCTGGTCATCGGCAAATAGAAAAACAATATTGGGCTTATCTTCGACCTTACCATTCTTTTCAGATCCTGATGGCTTACAGGATCCAAGTAGAAAAATACTAAGTAAGGGTATGCAAAAAAGTAATCTCATATAGGTTGTTTTTAGTTTGATTTACAACTTAATTTGTTATATTTTCTATGATGTAAGCGCTATTATTTCCAAGCTATTAAAATAATCAATAATCCATGCCAGAAGCACTCATTACCTGAGATTCCTTCCATTGATTCCAATAGGCAACCATTTCGTTCAACTTTTCGGGCTGCTCATTTGCTAGGTTATTACTTTCACCAATATCCTTTCCGATATTATAAAGGGCAAAATGCTGTCCACTGTCATCGCTATAAATCTTATACTCATTATCTATCAGGGCTGCCTGGCTCTGAAAATCGAAAGCCAAGGGTTTGGTCCTTTGCTTTACTTCGTCCTTAACAATGGGCAACATATCCACTCCATCATAAGGTCTTTTATTTTTATCAAGGTCTACCCCCAAGAGGTTCGCAATTGTCGAAAAATAATCGGAAGTAAAACAAGGAACATCCACTTTCGTTCCCGATTTTACCCTTCCTGGCCACTCCATAATTCCTGGTACCCGGATTCCACCCTCATGCAGGCTTCTTTTTCTACCGGTGAGTCCGTTGGCAAGGCCTTGGGTCCTACCGCTAACCGATTTTCCCTCGGGACCGTTGTCGCTGGTATAGAAGAGTACCGTATTTTCGGCAATTCCCAATTCCCGAAGCTTATCGCGTAAACGCCCTACCTGCTTGTCCAAAGCGGTTATCACCCCATAATAATGTTGCTGGTCTTCGGAAAGGTCTGTATAGGGCGCTCTATCATCATCCCCTGCCAAAACCGGCAAATGGGGAGTATGGAACCAAATAATACTTAAAAACGGTGTATCGTTTTTTACGGCATTTTCTATAAAGGGTATGGCCCTGTCCATGATCACTCTGGAGTCGTCCCCTTCTAGATTTTCCTTGGCAATTTTACCAGGTCCGGTCCAGTAGGAGGTATTGAAAGGTTCCCCTTCTTTTAAATTCCCATTCACATCACCTGATGATCGGGGAGGCGTAACCATAGGGTCCCATGTGGGTACTTTGGATTCCGTCACAAAACTAACATCGAAACCATGATCCCATGGTGGGGCATAATCCCCATCATACTTTTCCCTTCCTCCCCTATTGGCTTCCACAATATCGCGTGTCAGGGTTCCCAAATGCCATTTACCAAAATGGCCCGTGGCATAGCCCAAATCTTTGACCATTTCCCCCAAGGTGATTTCCTCAGGTTTTATATGGCCGCAGTTGGCATGGCAAATTCCATATCGAAGGGGATGTCTGCCCGTCATTACACTTCCACGTGTTGGGGAACAGACCGCAGATGCCGAATAGAAGCGTTCAAAAACTGCCCCATTGGCCGCCATGGCATCCAAATTAGGTGTTTTTAGGTGGGGATGGCCGTTATACGCCATATCTCCCCAGCCCTGGTCATCGGCCATGAGCAGGATGATGTTGGGGGTTGGATTTTCCTCTGGACTGGTTTCCCTTTTTTTCCGCTCATCTGCGCAACCCAAAAACAAGCTAGCTGTCCATAGCCAACAAAAAACAAATACAACACTATTTAACTTCATAACCTCTATATCACTAATACGCCAAGCCTACAATCAACTCTTACTTTTTTAAATTATCAACATAAACAGAATAAGCAGAATCTACACTCATACCACCGCCTATAAACACTCTTCCATATATTTTGCAAGTAGTATATCTTTGTCTAAAATAGGGACTTATAATTTCTTGGAGGGTTCTTAGGTTTATAGAGGTCTACAAAGGCAAGTTACGGCTTTGTCAATCAACTATAGCCTTCACCATTGATACTCAACTTTCAGTTTAGTATCTACCACGGGATGTTTGTCCTTCAAATTCTTGGTTTGCTTTGATCGATATTCATAATATATCTTTTAGGCCTACTGGTACACGAACCTCCAATAGTTATCCATGGTAGACCTTCCCAGTGCTTGGCAAAGTTTTATGGTCTTAGCGTACCTTTTAAAGTATTCTGACCAACTCTTCACTCCTCACCATACCTCCTTGATTATCATATTGTTGCAAATAAGCACCTCTATTATTATTCAAGAAAAGCAACTAATCCTTCGTTACTTTACTACCCCACCAGTCTTCGTTGGGTTCAAAATCTTTGGATAAGAATTTTAAGCGTTCAGCTTCTAAAGCAGGCCAACTTTCATTTACAATTCGATCATGTCGCTTTTGAGCCAGTTCAGCATTGTATTCAGGATCTTTTGATGGCATATTGGCTCCTACTTCTTTAAGCCATTCATGAAGTTTTTTATTCAACTTTTTAGCGATTTCCGGATATTGGGTTATCACATTGGAGTGCTCTCCCGCATCGGTGGCCAGGTCATATAGTTCTTCGCTCCCATCTTCCCAATAATGGATAAGTTTCCAATTTTCTTCGCGTATAATTGAGGAAGGGTTACCACCTTGGTTGCCATAATGGGGGTAATGCCAGAACAAGGGTCTTGACACAACCATTTTTTTGCCCTCCAAAATTGGTTTAAGACTAATACCATCTATATGTTGTTCGGGTAAGGCATCAATATTGGCCAAATCCAAAATAGTGGGGTAGAAATCGGTACCTACAACAGGAAAATCACTTTCAGAGCCTCCATTTTTAAGCCAAGGTACCTTAATAAAATAGGGTTCCCGAATACCGCCTTCCCATTGATATCCTTTGCCTCCCCTAAGAGGAAGATTACTGGTGGAAAAGGAATCCCCTGAGGCCACTCCACCGTTATCGGAGGTAAAGATTACAACTGTATTATCCTCAAGTCCGGAATCTCTTAATGCCTGGAGCACCACTCCTACAGCATCATCCATACTCTCTACAAGTCCGGCATAAATAGGATTATCCTGTTCCTGTCTAATAGGCAGGACCCGCTCCATTTTATAACCCTTTTCGGCTACGCCCAATGCTTCCGCCTTGTCCCTGTATTTGTCCCATTTTTCCTGGGTGGTCTGAATAGGCCCATGTACCGCATAAAACGAAAGAAAAGCGAAAAAAGTGGAATCCTTATGCTGTTTAATAAAATCCGCGGTTTCGTTGCCCAAGCGCATGGTAAGGTTCTCCCCGCTAACTTTATTAGGCAAGGTTGGATTGTCCCAAGGTGAAAAGTAACCTCCCATAGGACTTCCCTTCTCCCATCCACCCTTATTGATATCAAATCCATGATCCTCGGGATAGGATCCTTCAGACCCCAAATGCCATTTTCCTGCAAAAAAGGTTTTATACCCCTCTTTCTTCATGGTCTCTGCGATGGTCACATCCTTCGCCGGTAAGCTATGTACATATTCCGCTGGAAGCAATTTATCGTGCCGATTATGGGATCGCCAAGCGGTACCGGATGCAGCTCCTATCCAATCTGTGATTCCGTGCCTAGCCGTAAATTTTCCGGTCATGATACTGGCCCTGGAGGGACTACAAACACGGCTGGCGGCATATCCTTGGGTAAACACCATACCTTCATTTGCCAATTTATCAATGTTTGGAGTTTCATAATATTTACTGCCGGTTATACCAAGATCTACCAATCCCAAATCATCGACCAGGATAAAAACCACATTAGGTCTTTGAATTAAGTTTTTGGATTGTTGTTGGCAGCCAACCATTAATAACCCTAATATAAGGGAACTAATAATGGATATAGCTTTGGACAAGCGCATTCCTATTATAAACTTATTCTCCATTAAGGCAATGGTTTCACCATAATATCCTTGTAATAAACAATACTTTTCGGATCATGACCCTGTAGTGCAAAGGTTCCTCCCTTTAATACCCTATGCTGGCGTTCCCCTGGATCACGTTTAGGATTTTCAGGTTCGGTATAATCCACTACCACAATGTCATTTATTTTAATAATTATCCTTTTGCCTTCTACTTTGATATATTCGGTATACCATTCATCATCGCCAACATAGGTTTCAATAACATTTACTATATCATATAGACTACCGGTACGTTTCCAATCCCCTTGGGAATTGTTTACCTGAACTTCATACCCATATACTGGCCAACTGGCCTCTTGGTAGCGCGTATGGATATAAATACCGGAATTGGAGCCGGGCTTGGTCATCACTGAGGCCTTGAATTCAAAATTGTGAAAATCATGGTTTTCCACATCACCCACGTAAAATAAATGTGCTTTGGGTCCCTCTACTTTAATGGCCCCGTTTTCTATAGAAAAGGTTTGGGCGTTTTCCCCCACTTTCCATCCATCCAAATTTTTGCCATTGAACAAGGAAATCCAACCATCTTTATTTTTGTCACCCCCTGTTTGACCTGTAATTGTATTCAAAATTCCTAGACAGAATACTAGGCTCATAAGATATGCGAAACTATTTTTCATTTTGATGATTATTTTAGAAGAGACAAGATATTAAAAAATGGGTTACTCAAAAGATATTGTTGGAACTTATTTTGGGAGAGAGTTGAATATTGCTAGTTGGAAAGAATAATTTAATGTAGCAATTGTTCAATTTGGAAATGTACCAATGTTTTAATGTAACAATAATTCAATGCAGTAATTGTTCAATTTGAAAATAAGCTGAATTGAAGATAGAGCTACAATGTTATCATTATTCAATGTTACAATGTATCAAATTAATGGTTTGAAGATGAGTAGATTTGGAAATGTAACAATGGTTTAATGTAGCAATGTATCAATTTGATAGGTTGAAGATGTAGCTACAATTTATCAATTATACAATGTGTCAATGTGTCAATGTGGCAATTGGTTGATTTGAAGATTGGATTCTGCAGCTACTGTTTACCAATTATTAGTACAAACGCAGTGCGGTACGAAGGGCTAGGGGAACCGATCACGCCAAGGGCGTGCCATTGTGTTGTATATGGGCAAAAAAAAAGTCCCCCCATCGTAAGATGGAGGGACTTCAAAAAAAG
>JAVJOW010000008.1:0-250228 GCA_040216555.1 Arenibacter sp. | reverse complement strand
GTTCCACAGCTTTTTCCTTAAACTCTACGGTGTAATTTCTTTTTTCTCTTGACATTTTTCAAAGTTAATTTAAACAACGAACACGCTCTTAACTTTAAGTCCAGTTAAATATAGCAAGTCCACAGCTCTACAAGCTCATTGGCGGGTTCAGGTCCGAGAGTTTCGTTTCCCAAACCATGGTCGATCAGTTATCGCTCTTTTCAGGGGATCCGTCGGAAACCGTAGAAGAAGCCCCGCAAGAGACCATTACCTATACCAGGGACAAGAAAAAGCACAATGGGCGCAATGCGCTACCGGAACATCTACCGGTCAGGGAAATAATCATCGAGCCCGAAGAGGATACCGCGGGACTGAAGAAGATCGGGGAAGAAGTGACAGAGACCCTGGAATACACTCCCGCAAGCCTTATCAAAAGAAGGACGATCCGGCCCAAGTACGCCAAGGCGGACGGACAGGGCGTGCTGATCGCACCGCTCCCGACCCGCCCCATCGACAAATCGATAGCCGAAGCCTGTTTGCTGGCGCACATCCTGGTTGGCAAATATATCGATCATCTCCCGTTCTTCCGCCAGATCCAGATGTTCAAACGGGATTTTGGGTGGGAACCTGCCCAGAGCACTATGGGCGACTGGATGGCCAGTTGTTGCCAGTTGCTGGAACCGCTCTACAATACACTGAAACAGAAAATACTGGCCTCTGATTATATCCAGGCCGATGAGAGTCCGATCAAGGTATTGGATTCCGACAAAAAGGGCAGTACGCACCAGGGATATCAATGGGTCTATCACGATCCCGTTCAAAAGCTCGTACTTTTTAATTACCGCAAAGGCCGTGGACAGAACGGACCCAAAGAATTGCTTGCCGATTATCATGGCTATCTGCAATGCGATGGCTATACCGTGTACGACAAAATAGGGACCGATCCCAAGATCACCCTTGCCGGATGCCTGGTACATGCCAGGCGCAAGTTCCATGATGCGCTGGACAGTGACAAAAAGCATTGGCCATCTTTAGGGAGATCTATTTGGAAGAACGCAAGATCAAGGAAGAGGCCCAAGATGACCTTAAAGCGAGGAAAACACAGCGCGACATAAGGATCAGGCCGTTATTGGCACAGATAAAAACGTGGATCGAAGGACAACAGTTCAAGGTGCTGCCACAAAGCCCCATCGGCAAGGCGATGACCTATTACATCAATCAATACCCAAAACTGGAAGCGATCTTTGAAGATGGACGTATAGAACTCGACAACAACCTGATCGAAAATGCCATCCGGCCCATGGCCATTGGCAGAAAAAACTATCTTTTCTGCGGATCGCACGATGCAGCGCAAAATGCCGCCATGCTATATTCATTCTTCGGTAGCTGCAAGATGCAGAATATCAATCCAAGGGAATGGCTGGCCAGCACACTAGAGCGGATACCTGATCATAGCATACAAAAACTCGAAGATCTCCTGCCCGGATATCAAAAACAGAACAGCATATGACCAAAGAGCTGATAAAAGAAAAGGAAAAACAACTATTGGAAATAACAGGGGCCTTCTGCGCGCAGAAACTTAACGATGAATACTTCGGGCTTTGCGAAAAGCTCATCAAAAAGATGGGGAGAAAAAGGGATGTCCCCTTCGCAAGGGGAAAATTGGAGATATGGGCGGCAGCCGTGGTCCATGCCATAGGTTCGATAAATTTTTTGTTCGACAGATCGTTCCAACCTTATATGAGTTCCAAACAGGTCAACGAATACTTCGGGACCAAGGGGACTACGGTCTCGAATAAGGCCCGGGCCATAAAGGATATGTTCGACCTATGGTATTATAGCCCTGAATTTTCTACAAACGCCATGCAGGAGAACAGCCCTTTTAATAATATGGTAATGGTTGACGGACTAATACTGCCCCTGGGCAACCTTCCCGAAAACATACAACAAATGGTGCTCCAGGCAAGAGCGGAAGGAAAAGATATTGAATTCACTACAGAATATGAAGATCAATAGCTAATGTAGTTGCTCGGATGGATACTTGCTTCGAGAGTATCTACTGGATTGTCCAATTTGAATTTAACATAACCAAAATTTCGAATTAGTAGTTCTGTTCGTTTAGAATTAATATTCAAAGAGTGATTTATCGTAACTGTAAGACCTGCATCATCAATTCTGATTTCTTGAGAGATATCGTCCTCCTTGATCAATTTTTGATCTGTAGAATTGTACCATGTTCCGTGATTAACCCAGCTGACTATAGCATCATTGGTGACATTAAATTCTTGAAATTTTAAATTTAATGCATTTATTGGGTGGTGGGCGCTGATAAATGAATACTTGGGGGCATAAATTTTCATTTGAGAAATGCCGGACTCTGATTTTCTTATTTTACAATCCACAAAAGTAAGATGTCCTAAACCAGTAAAAATGCCATTAATTAGCGGCTCCTTATGAACTGGTTTTGTGGTTAGGAGGTTTGTTTCAAGTAGAATGTCGTTATCATTTATCAACAAAACACAAAAACACCTAGTTTCTTCTTTTGGAAACCACACTTCTCCATAATATTTTTTTTCTTTAAACATATTATTATACTTGGTATTTTAAGTTAACTATTAAGTGATATATTTCGGAAGTTTGATAATGGTATGTCATTCCTATTTTATTGCAGACTCGTGATAATTTAGCTCATCTGTGATGTCTTTAATTTCTGATGGTACTTTTTTTCCAGGAAGGTTCCGATATTAAGTTGTTAATTATTTTGTTCATATCATAGCTTTGAATACCACGAAAATTATTGACTTTCAGTTTTTGAAAAACTAACTTTACGCCTTACTGCTTCTACACGGAATTTTTTATTTTTAATTATTTTTTGGTATTCCGTGTAGAAGCAGTAAGGTAAAAACTTTTGATGAGTCGACAGGGGCAGTAATTACTGCCCCTGTCGACTCATCAGTATAATGCCTTTTTGTACTCATAAAATCTTATTTATTATCTCAATGTAATTTCGTCACAAATATTCATTAAATTTGTGACGAAATATATATTTTAAAATGCTTGTACCTACTGAAAAATTTATAAAAAATGCAATTTTAAATCACAAGCGTGGAAAAATATTTTTCCCGAATAATTTTGTTAAATTTGGGTCTTCTACAGCAATCAGGCAAGCTTTAATACGTTTAGAGGAAAAAGGGCTTTTGGTTCGACTGGCACAAGGTATTTACTTATATCCCAAGGAGCATAAGCAATTGGGGCTGCTTTACCCATCATTAGAGGAAATTGCTTTGGCGATTTCAAAAAGGGATAAAGCAAGAATAATTCCAACGGGAATCCAAGCCCTTAATAAACTGGGATTATCTACACAAGTTCCTATGAATCTTGTATACTTAACCGATGGATCTCCTAGAACTGTTAAAATTAAAAATAACACTATAAAGTATAAAATCGCATCTCCTAAAATTCTTTCGGCCAAAAGTGAGACAAATATTTTGGTGATACAGGCATTGCGAGAAATAGGGCAAAAAAACTTGGATGGAAATCAGCTTGAAAAAATTAAGAACATACTAAAAACGGTCGATAAAGATCTTATCAAACATGACATGAAATTGGCACCTGTATGGATTTCAAAAATAATGGAAGAGATACTAAAAAATAAAGAATAAATGAAGGAGTGGTTTAGCCTGTCAGTAAGCGACCGGAGAGAAGCTATAATACAAACGAGTATAGATAAAGGTCTACCGGCCGCAGCCATTGAAAAGGATTGGTGGGTTGTAACGGTTTTACGTGCCATTTTCAGTACTGTCTATACTGAACACCTTGTCTTTAAAGGCGGGACATCTTTAAGTAAGGCCTGGGGTGTAATTGAAAGGTTCTCTGAAGATATTGATTTGGCGATGGACAGATCATTTTTTGGCTTTAGTGGTACACTTAATCGCACTAAAGTTTCTCACCTGAGAAAGGCTTCTTGTAAATTTGCAAGCGAAGTGTTTCCCAAGGAATTAGCCAAAACTCTTCATGCACAAAATGTGGGAGAATTTTCAATAGAAGTTCGTGAATTTGTACTATCTGATACTGATCCCTTAGCAATAGAAATACATTACAAATCGCTTGTTGAGCATATAGACTATTTGGCACCGAGAATTCTAGTGGAAATTAGTTCAAGGTCGTTAAGAGACCCATTTGAAAAGAAGGGTATCATCTCTTTCATTGGTGCAAAGTACAATGGACAACCTTTTGCTGATGAAATAATTTATATACCAACAGTCCTCCCCACAAGAACATTTTTAGAAAAACTTTTTCTTTTACATGAAGAGTTTCAAAAGCCTGAAAATAGAGAAATATTTAGTGAACGAATGACAAGGCATCTATATGATATTTCTAGGTTGATGGATACTCCATTTGGAGAAAGTGCTTTAATTGACAGTCATTTATACTCCAATATCATTCAACATCGCAAAATTTTTACTAAAGTATCTTGGGTAGATTATTCCAAACACGCTAAAAGAACATTGGATTTTATACCGCCTGATCGGGCAATGAAGGATTGGGAAAGGGATTATGTGGCAATGCAAGAAAGTATGTTTTATGGAAAAACAGAACCATTCGACGAACTAATGAATAAATTGAGAGGTTTAAGAGATAGGATTAACAAAATGGAAAGCTAGTAGTTTAATTTTCTCAGATATACGGAAATTGCGCACAATACATTTGGTCCATAATTTTTCTTATCATGAATTGAGAAATCAGTGTTTCTGTAACTTTTTATTTTCCAAGCCTGCGGAAGTCGAAAATCCCTTCCGATCCAATCCTCCCTACGCGGACATACTACGACAGTCCGCATGGGAAGTTTTTCCGTTCTGGCCTGCCGCCATAGGTAGGTTTTTTCGACCTCCTCTGGCGCACGAAAGAACAAACGGCGAAGGGCCGCTTGACCTTTCTTCTCCCTACCCACAAAATCTGGTAAATCGCTATCCATTTTTTGAACCATAACATCGAAAATGTAAAAAGGTCTAAATTCTTTTAATTATCTTGAAATCAGCTTTTTGTAAAATGGAAAAGATAATCGAAAATATCGCCAATTGGTTGGTCGCCTTGAAGGTGAGAAAAGACAAAATTCACCAGAACTTTAATGCCTTTATGAGAAGAGGTTATAATGGACTGATTTTTGGGCTTATTCTTTTTGGAATACTTATGGTCTACTTTTCGTTCGATCTTTATGAAACCTACGAAAACCTTTGGTTGGCATTGCTTCCGATATGGTTTTTCGTGATTTTAATATTTGGTATTTTGGTATCTGATGCTTATAAAGAGAAAGTGAAGTACCAAAGCCGAAGTTCACGAATGAAACTAGTCGGTTTCAATATGGATTTCAATGAGCGTGTCCTTAGAAGGATCTATGGTTCCTTGACCCAATATGAATATCTGGACGAGAACTTAACAAGCTTCTCCAATTTTTATGAAGTTATGGTTCTGGATTTTGAGGACCACGATTCGGTGCTGCATTTTAACTGTACCCAACCGCAATTAAAATATATTCTGGATAAGTTCAAACAACTTAAAAAGGGGATTAGCTTAAAATCCTTTGAGAGATCCCAAAAAATTTACCATAAGGGTAACTTGATATCAGCGGAGATACTTTCAAAAAAGTACAATGAGTTTCCTCCCAATCATGAATTTGAACAACAGATAGATTCATTCTTCCATTTCTTGGGGGATATTTGAATATTTTATGGGGTAGATTTCCCCTTTTTTTTCTTTTCACCCGCTTGCATCTCCTTTCTTTGCTTCGAACATTTGTAACACAGGTAGACCGCACTGCGGCTATTTTAAAGCGAGAATTATGGAAATAGAAAATGACATGGTAGATCTCTTAAGGGATATCAAGGGACTTCTTTCGCATCAAAAAAAAGTGATGAACGTAGATGATCTTGTTGCCTACACGGGACTCTCCAAAAGCAAGATTTACAAACTGACCCAGTTACGATTAATCCCCATGGGAGGTAACAAACACATCCGCCAAAAATTCTTTGATAAGGATATTATTGATGCTTGGTTAATGGGCGAACCTAATTTATCAGATGACTATTTGGATCGGGAATTTAATAAGCACTTACCACGAAAAAAGAAGTAGTAGTTCTGTAAATACACGCTAATTAGTAGTAGCGCTAATAAGTAAGAAGTATGTGGATAGGTAGAAAATGATGAAACGGAATGTAGCCGTAAAAAATCCGATTGAGTGAGAATTCAAGATGTGTCATTGTCATGACAAATCTTGCTTTTGCTCCCGATGGGTCGCAAAAGAATAGGAACCAATAACTTGATTTTCGATATAAGATGATGGATGGAGTTTCAATGGGTATTTTATAAAGGGTTAGAGGGTAAGGATTCAGAAATGCAAAAATGAAGAACGAGTTTGTACAGTTTAGATGTTCTATTTATGAGAAGAAATTGCTAAGGGTCAAGGCCGATAGGAGTGGACTTTCCATAAGTGAATATTGTCGTCGTGCGGCTTTTGATGACCGGATAATAGAACGTTTGACCCAAGAACAAATAGAGATGTTCAAGATGCTGTCTAGGTATGAAACAAATTTTAAGCTAATCGGGAATATGTTCCGGAAACGCAATCCGAAATTGGCAGATGAAGTAGTTCAATTGGCCAGTGAGATACGACGACATCTTTTATCCTTTAGGAAATGATAGGCATGGGAAAATCCATATCGCATACCGGAGCTTCCATGGGTTATGGTTGGAACGGGGAGAAGGAGGCGGAAGTCGTCTACCGCGAACATTTGTCGGGAGACAATCCTAGGGACATCACTCAGGAGTTCAAGGTCATCCAGCAGCAAAACCATCTTTGCCAAAAGAATACCTTGAGTTTTGTACTCAGCCCAACAATTGAAGATGGGCAGGGAATGATCAACGAAAATCTGAATGAAATTGTTGAAAGGTTCCTTAAGGAAATGAAACTACAGGAACACCAGGCCATCGGCTTTGTGCATAGGGATAAGGAACATACCCATGTACACGTATATGTAAACCGTATCGATTTCAATGGGAATGCCTACAAGGATAGTTTTATAGGAAAACGGAGCCAACAGGCGGCGGAAAAAGTGGCCAAGCAAATGGGCCTGACCACGGTAAAAGAAGTGCAGCAGGAAAAACTGAACCAGATTCAACAGGTCAGAGCGGAAATCAAACGGATACACGATAAGGTTATGGAAAAGGACAAACCAAAAAACTTTGATAAGTACATCAACGATATGGCCAAGAACGGTGTGGAGGTGATTCCCAGTATCAATAAGCAAAACCAACTCCAAGGTTTCCGATTTGAATACAAGGGGCATAATTTAAAGGGGAGCGAAGTACATCGCTCCATGTCCATGGGAAACATAGCTGGAAATATGGGATGGGATAAAAATGTAGCCCAAAAGATGGCTAAAGAAAATAGGATAAAACTACTGGGCAAGCCCGTTGGGCTATCACCTAACCTGGCGGCAACTATTGCCAAAAAGGTGGTAACTATTGCGATTAAGAAATCAATTGGACTGGGAATGGAAATATAATATCATGGCAAAACTGGACGAAATTATGGAAGTGCTTACCCAAGAAATATCCGGGTTCAACAACTCCATTGGTAAACTGGAAGAACTATCCACAAAATTTGACGACTTAAAAATAACAGCGGACACTTCTCATTTGGAGTTTCAACTAAAAGATTTTTTAAGGCTGCAAAAGATCAACTTGGAATTTTATAATAAGCGGATGGATGAAGTCTTGAAAAATATAGAAAAATCTAGATGGACACCAAAATGGGAGATGTTGATACTATACCTTTTCATAATAATGAACACTTCGGCATTTGGCTACATGGGCTATTATTTTATCAACTATGAACGGAAAAAAAAGGCTGAGGTTTTAAAAGTAAAAAAGGAAAGTTTGGGTAGGGCAAGAGGCTATTTTGAAGACCATCCGATCATCTATAAGGATTTTGAAAAGTGGGTCCAAAAGCAGGATAGTGTTCTAAATCCGGAGTAAGGTTGCGCCCTAATTCGATTTTACTTTACGCTTATCATCCCGAACGCTATAAAATCGAATTAGGATCCCCGCGCAGTTAAGTTATGGTAAGATTTAGGGACCATGCTCAAGGTATTATTTTAATCCCTCCCTCAATTTTTCCTCTCTATAATAAAGATTGAGGTCGTCCAAAAGTGCCTCTTCCCCTTGCGGTAATAACCTATTGGCAATTGTAAGTGCCTGACGAATATATTCCTTTTCATATCTGTCATTGATGTTATCGTACAATTCCGGGTCGATTGTCTTCATGGCCAGGTAGAGCATGGCTCGGACGGTCAACATCAAATCTACATGATTATCTACATAAAAGAGACTTACTTCATATTTATTATTAAAGAACGGGTGGGGCCTTAAGGTAGGGTGGTGGTCCAGTGCCTGATGTTTTAAGCTATTGATCAGTTTTTCTTCGTTTGGGTTCATAGTTCATATTTATTCAGATGATTTTGTTTTGGCATTGTTCAAACGGTTCAGCTTTTCGGTTACGTAGTCCATAAAATCCATTTGACTATGCGGAAGTATATTTAGGACCAATTCCAGCACCCTGCTAACGCTGTCATGTTTGGTTACATTTTGATTGTTTGGAGACAATAGCATTCCGTTCCCGTCCAGAGCAAATACACATACTTCAAGAAGGCTCGCTATGTTCAACAGCAGATCATTGTTGTCCCTTACCTCTATGGATACCTTAAAATTTTCAGATGAATAACCAGAATCCTGTTTTAATAAACCAACTAGATTTTGGTGCAGTTTGTGAATGTCGTTCAGGGTCTTTAATTTTTTCTTTTTCATAGGCTGTATTTTTAGGGTTGTCATTTAGTTTCCATATTCGGTAAAATATGCCGGATCTTATCAAGGAATTCCATTTCCTCATAGGGTATCATATTGAGTATATACCCGAGTACTTCACGAATGTTCTGTTCGGGTTCTGGAACGACACTATTTGGGGTGCGTTCCGCATCCAATGCCGTGATGCATACCTTTAATAAACTGGAAATCATAAAGGAGGTTTCCAGATAGCCATCGGTGATAAGGTTTATGGTATAGAGTTCCTTTTTGGAGGGGTAGCGTTTTAAAGTATGGAAATGTTCTTTGGCCAATTCGCTTATTTTATCCAAGATGCTTTTTTCCTCCGATTCCCGACTTTCCACTTGAGAAGTACTCTCCTTAACAAACGTGTTTTCTTTGATTGGATCTCGATTTTCCAAATACTTTCGGCATTCTGTATTAATTATGTTTTGTTCTGATTTACTGATTTCGTGGCCCATAATACATAGTGTGTTAGAATCATTAATATATCTTTAGATTATCTAATCAAATCTATAGATAATCTATTGAAATTCCAAACAAAATTTTAGATATTCTATATTTTTCATTAAGAAAAGTATATTTATGTAATCAAATTCAATAGATTTATGACTCCGTTAGGATTATTTTTAACCAAAAAATCGGTAAATCGCGCCATGGTCTCAAGACGAACAGGTATTAGTCAGGCTAGGCTTTCCCAATTAAGTTCTAATGAATCTACTAAACTTCGGGCGGATGAGCTCTATTTGATTGCCTTGGCAATAGACATTGATCCTTGTGAATTATTAAAGGAAGTATTTAAAGGACTTAAACTACCTAAAGAGTAAAGACTGTTGGCATATATTTTAATTGTTTTAAACCAATATAAGTATGCGGAATCAGAGTTTTAGAGATATACTAGATACTTCATATATTCAACGTACAGCATATGCATTCTGCTAAAATATAATTTTAAGTGGCTTGTAACAATTGAATAATTTGAATTGTATAGGAGGCAATTATAATCTATCCTTTAATATATTGATTAGCTTGCTGTGTTTTTCAGGGTTTGTTTCCTTTAGCTTTTGTAAGTTTTGCAATTTCCATTGCACAGCAGGAAATCCTTTAAAATTGTATAAACTCCAATCTGGAGTAACATTTTCAAAATTCAACAGAAAATCTTTATCGGCAGTAGTTAAACTTTTATGGATGTTTTGAATTAGTAAATTCCGGGTGGTTTCAAAATCATCATAGGTAAATGGTTCATTGCTCATTCCGTCGAATTGATTGGTCATTGCGGAACGCTGATCCAATAGGTTTGGGAACAACATTTCATATATAGGTCTCTTACTTGCTAAAAGGCAAAAAAGAAATCCTTTTTTTATTTCATCAGCAAACCCCTCATTTTCTAAAAGATATTTAACATCGAACAAATCCCTCGGGTGCTGACGGTCCAGTGCGGCGCATATTTTTCCTCCGTAGAGTTGTCCTATAGGTACCACATGAATGGAGCAAAACGCATCAAAAGCCGTTTGTGCTTTATGACACAATCCTATTTCTGTTACCGGTGCTATTATGCCTCGCATCGCTTGGCTTACTTCCAGTTTTATTTGGGCCTGATTATTGGTAATTAAAAGCTTGAGTTCTTTTTCTTTATGTGATATTCGAGCATTTGGTATAATAGTTTCAATATTGGATTTGATTCGCGCGAGTGCTTCTGAAATATGGACTAAGGAAGTATTCCTATCCTCAACTGGAATATATGTTAAATCAATATCCACTGAAAGTCGAGGCATTTCTCGAAGAAAGAGATTGATAGCAGTACCACCGTGAAGAGCAAAGTTATTTTCTTTTGCTACTTCGGGTAGTACACTTAACAGCAATGAAACTTGGGATTTATAATTCTCCATTGGCTAGTTCAACTGGAACAGTTATTTTATATTTTGGGTCATAAACACCATTCTTTACAATACTTCGTTTTCCACTTCCCAAATTTATTTTATCCATATTCAAGTGTTTTACCCAACTATGGTTGGCTTTTTCAGCTAGATACATAAATAGGCGGTTTACCTTGATGGAGGTACAGTTTTCCAGTAAATCTTGAACAAGATTGGGTCTTAGATTGTTTAATCCCTCCATTAGTTGGTAACACTCTACTAATTCTTGATGTTCTGGCGCTAAAAATAGGCACTCTAACATGGCCCTTGCGGCACTGGACACTTTTATTGAGTAGGTTTTTAGTTCTACTTCAACAAGGCCTATATTAGATGGTAGAAATGAAGAACTGTGATAATCCAATTTTACACCCCAGTCATGTTGTATACACCAGGTGGGCAGCTTTTCTTGTTGCCCACCAAAAAGTGTTACCTTATTTGGTGATAGTTCCAAATAATGGGATTTACCAAGTATGGATAGGGCTGTCTTGCCCGCAGGATGAATATACATCCCAGCTTGTACTTGAAGTGCATAGATTGCACCTTCATAACCGACCTTATCGCCCGAACGTATCATGGCACCGGTTCCGATTGAGGTAAACCAGTTGCTTTTTTTATACTTGTCAAGTAGCTGATTAGAAAACCCTCTTTGAGTTAGCCATGCGGTCAGATAAACTATTGAAGATGGCTTTGATTTTAGAAGAGAGTTTATTTTTTGTTCTTTTTTTAAACTCATGGTTGATAAAATTGATTTTTTTTAAACCAAAGTAAATATATAGTTTATTTTTTAAACTGTATGTAAACCATTGGTTTATGTAATATGTTTTTTTTAAACCAGATATTATTAAAAATTGATTTTTTTTAGCCACATTATAAAATCGGCTTAAGAGCTACTTTTGAATTAATAGGCCTCGGGAATATCCAAATAAATTAAAGGGCCTTTTACGAAGGCTAGTGGTATAGTAAAAATCATCAAAAGTCCTCTCTATGAAACCTTTAATTAATTAACTCATGCATATACATTAAATATTGCCTACAAGAATTTATAATAGTGACTAACTTACCATAAAAAACGTACTATCGAAATAGAGATGAACAAGCTGGTTTTATCAATATCAATTTGTGTCATAACGGATATTTTTTGAAAGTAAGGGGAAGGAAGAAAACTATTCAATTTTTGTGTATTGGCCTTCCTTTTCTATGATTTATATTCAGTCATAATAATGGAGCTACTTGCTAACATAATTTTAAAACGTCATTTCAATCTGAGCTTTAGAATACGATTTACCCTTACTTTGTTACAAAAAATTAAAAAAATTACCCTGACTTTGTTACAATAAATTGAAAGGGTTACGCTTTCACTGTTATAAATAATAGTGGAATTTTTCCTGTAAGCTCAATTTATGATATGATTACTCATTGATTCTTGAAAATAATTCTATTTAAAAAAGAGTATTAATATCCCCATAATTGCCATATTTGGGGAAAATATTACCCATTATGAAAAATAAGAGAGCTGTCCTTTTTCCAAAATACCAGAGGACAATGGGGCAATTAGGAGAGAATATAAAGCTTGCGCGTAAACGAAGAAAGCTTACCACTATTCAGGTATCCGAACGGGCAGGTATAGATAGAAAGACTTTGTATCAGATAGAAAAGGGGAATTCAAAGGTAGCGATTGGTTCATACTTTAATGTTCTGATTGCACTTGGTTTGCAAGATGATTTTTTAAAGTTGGCAACAGATGATGTATTCGGAAGAAAACTTCAGGACTTAGATTTATTATAACAGGGAAGAATGGCACAAGGTAAATTTGATATATCCGTTTATGCACATTGGCGGGGAATGCCAGAAGCTAAGATGATAGGTGTTCTTGTGGCCCATTATGCCAAGCGAAAAAAAGACGTTAGCTTCGAATATGATAAAGGTTGGATAAAATCAGAACAACAATTAATGGCAGCGGCATTTATGGATGGCTAGTTGTTGTACAAGTTAAGTATGTCGATAAAACTCAAATATTTTGACATATGCAGCATATATGTCGTTGGTATGGACATCTCGCCGTATTACATACATGGCCAAAAGTGTCCCATAAAAGCTCAATTAACCAAACTACTAAATTTTACCTAGTTTTAATAAATGAACGATTTATAGCACAAATATTTTATCTCTATCTTCATAAAGCAAATTTGAAAGTTCAAATACAAGGACATACCCGGTGAAAAAAAAGTTCGTCTTTGAATTAATTCATAATTGTACGGTTTTTGTAACTTTACTTTAAAATGATAATATGGGCACAGCAGAATTGAACAATACTAAAAAGGAGCTTGTTGGATGGATCCAATCTTTAACCGATGATTCTATTTTAAGTCTGCTTAGTTCCGTTAAATTATCCAGTGAGGGCAAATCCATCGACTGGTGGGAAGAACTTACAGAAAGTGATAGGGTTAATATTCTAAGTGGTATCAGAGATTATCAACAAGGTGAAACCATGAAATCCAATGAATTCTGGAACGGTTTGACCAATGGATAAACCTTACAGGGTAGAATGGACAAAAAGGTCTCTGATAAACGCCATTGCCATTAAAAATTACCTTATTCAAAAGTTCACTGTCAAGGAGGTCGTTAAATTTGAAAGATTGCTTCGGCAATTTGAATTAACGGTATCTAATTTCCCTACATTATATCCTGAATCAAAAAGTCAAAAACTTTTAAGGCGAGCGGTCATTCACAAAAACACAACTGTTTATTACATTTTCAATAAAGGCAAAGTGACGGTTGTAGCTATGAAGGATAATAGGAAAGAGAAGGCCGATAGATAACCATGGTTAAAGATAAGACACTAGTGTCATGATTTTTAATAGCTTAATAGTTAGGGTAGTTCTTAATTCCTTTTCCTGGTTCTGTAAAAAGAACTTTAATTGGGATCATTTTTTAATTTGAGCATTACTATTGGTGGGTATCTTTGCTAAAAATGAAGACACCTAGCTAATCTTGGAGTTTTCTATATTTGATGATATCTGATTTTCTTTGTAATTTTAACTCGTAAATAACACATAATCAATACGTTCTTGAGCTATTTATAAATCGAGTGTCCTTAAAGGGATTTGATTTTGATAAGTACATGCAAAATACTGATAATCAATCATTTGTAACAAGTAGTTGTATTCTGTCATCCCGACCAAGCAGAAAAGTGATTTGCATTAGCAAATCACTTTTTTTGTTTCCCATGGAGCCAAACCCAGTTTGGGCGACCAAGGGAAACAAAAAAAGTACAAAGGCGGAAGCCTTCACTTCTCTATTTTCAGTGAGGGTTTATTAGTTCCATTAACACCATCAACAAGGTTCCTTGTCCCTAACGGCCCTGCTATTGGGCTTAATGCCATACCCAAATTTTTCGGCATAGTTATAGGTGAACTCGGCCCCAAAGAATAGGATCAGGCAAGAGTAGGAAACCCACAAGAGAATCAATACAATGGTACCTGCTGCGCCGTAGGTGGACCCTGGTTCTGCCAGTCCGAAATAATATCCTAAGGCCGATTTACCCAGTACAAAAAGGAGCGAGGTTAATATTGCACCTATCTTAACCGTAGGCCATTTTACCTTGGCATCGGGAAGATATTTGAACATAAGTCCAAAAAGTACCGAAATTATAGCAATGGAAATCAGAAAGTCAATGGTATAGGCCGCATAGAGCAGCACATCGGGCAGAACCTCCCGTATAAAGTCATTGAGAACCGATATGGCGGCCGTAACTATAAAACTGATCAGTAATAGAAAACCGATAGCCAGAATAAAGGCAAAGCTCAACACGCGGTCTATGATTACCTTTTTTATTTTGGCCTGAGGGTCCGGTTTGATTCTCCAAATGGCATTCAATGAAATTTTTAAATGATATACTACTCCAGTGGCGGCAAAAAGAAGAATACCAATACCAATAATGGAGGATAGGGTACTTTTTTCTGCGCTTTGCGTTTCCTCTATCATAGTTTTGATAGAAGTTGCAGCGTCGCTACCAAGGGCCATGGAAAATTCTTCTGTAAGTTTTCCCTGTACTATTTCCGCTCCCCAAACCGCACCCACAACATTTACTATGATCACCAAAAGGGCGGGGAGGGAGAGGATAGCGTAGTAGGCCACCACCGCACTGGACCTAAAAGGGTCGTTGGACAACCATGACTTATAGGTATCAACGATCAAACCAGGTAAGGCTTTTATGGAAAATTGTTTGCTATTATCTTTGCTCATGTTTATTTAAATTCCAACTGAATCGGCCTGGTTTCCAACTTAATTCAAAAGACATAATTACCTTAACTATAATCCATATTTTTTTAATCCCTTTCAAAAAATATTACACCTTCTTAAACATGAATAACGAAGCTGCTGGCCGTTATGTTCGAGTTTTCCAAGGTATAAGGTTTGATGCATTTGTACAACAAGGTCTTAAGTTGGTTGAAGGAGTTAGGTTTTTTTAGATAGCAATTGGCCCCCATTTTACGATATTTTTCGACTTCTTTTTTGTCGAAGGATGTGGAATAGATTATGACCGGTATGGTACTGAGACGCTCAGTTTCCCTGATTTTTGCCAAGCAGGCCGCACCATCCATCAGCGGCATATTTATATCTAGAAAAATGATATCGGGCAATGGCGTTTCCTTGACCACAAGCTTTCCCACAAGATATATACCATCCCTAAAATTATAAATTTCGCAGTTGACGGGTAATTCAGCCAATGCTTCGAAGAAAAGCATACGGTCCTCTTCGTCATCGTCGGCAAGATAAATTTTTATATTTTTTTTGTTGGTGGTCACTGGTTTAGGTGGCATATTTATAAATGATGTATTCAAGATAATTCATTTTGTTCAATCTTAAAACCGGTATAGTCAATGAATTAAAAATTTATGCTTTCGCGTTATTTTTTACAGGATTGCAGTAGTCTCCATGCTTGAAAGGTTTAAGGAATTGTGGTCTGCCATTTATTCGAGGCAAAATTAAACCCGATTGCGCATCCCAAATTGCTGTTTTTCAAATACATTAAAAGTGAACTAAAAAAATATAAAAATGAATGTACAAGCTTATTTGGCATTTTCGGGAGACTGCCGGAAGGCAATGAATTTTTATGCCGATTGTTTCAATGCCGAGATTACTAATAGACAAACTTACGAAGATTCCAAGATGGATATTCCTGAATCGTATAGACGCAACTTACAGCATGCCGAGCTTAAGGGGAAGGGTATTCACTTAATGGCCTATGACGCCGCCCCTGATACACCGCTGAACAATGGAAATAAAATCCACTTGGCCATAGATTTGGAAGATAGGAACAAAGCCAAGGAATTGTTCGGTAAGCTCTCTAGTGGAGGCCAGGTGAATCACAATTTTACCGAAAAAGAATGGGGATCCATGTACGGCCGTTGCACCGATAAATTTGGAATTCATTGGATGGTTAATTGCGACCTTCAATAGAACAGTGTTTTTAAAAATACGAGGTAAATAGGCGGTTTATGCTATATCATTAATAACGGCGTAGTCTATGAAAAAAGATGAATTATTAGCCAAAGAATTATGCAATTTGTATGCCATTGGAAAACAGGTAATACGTTACTTTAATGAAATTGAAACCAGTTTTCTTTCCAAAAGAGTTGAAAATATTATAATTCAATATGTGGAATTCTGTAAAATGAACAAATAACAGGTCTCCAAAACATTAAGGAACTTAGACATTAACCCTGGAAATACGACCGATTCCATTGTACAGGAGATTACCGAAAACCTTCTGGCAATTGCTACCCAGAAGGGTCATGGGAAAGAGGTGAGGAGGCTGGGGTATACCATGTCCTTGAACCGTTTGATAAGCTACCACAAGGCCAATATTGAGAATCTTGATTTTTGGAACCAGGGTGTAGTGTAAAACAGTATTTGTATGGTACATGTACGGAGTCTTTTTGTATTTTATCCTCTTTTTGAAGATTAAAAATTTATTGAATGGAGTTAATTTTTATACCGATTGCGATATGACTTAAATTTTATAATAAATAAATTGTATGCGAAGGGAAGAGTACTTTTATCAACAGCAATAACTAAAAAGATATTATGTTGAAATGGACGATAACATTCGTAGTACTAGCTATAATAACTGCAATTTTCGGTTTTGGAAGTGTTTCATCGGATATGGCCCCTATTGCTAAAGTTCTGTTCTTCGTCTTCTTGGCATTGGTGATTATTTCTTTTTTAAAAGGAAGAACCAACAAAGTTTAGCGTCCCCGGACAAAATTTAAGGAATCAATTTGATTTCCTTAAAACATTTGGCAACTTTTTTTATTATCAACCTAAAGCCTTAAATAAATGGATGCACAATCTTTAAGAACCAGAGCG
The DNA here is from genome assembly GCA_040216555.1 of Arenibacter sp. Taxonomy (GTDB): domain Bacteria; phylum Bacteroidota; class Bacteroidia; order Flavobacteriales; family Flavobacteriaceae; genus Arenibacter. Next base: position 233,084 of record JAVJOW010000008.1, on the reverse strand, counting down.
TTTATCGAGACGTATAAATTGATGCGATCCAAGAAAGGCGATTACAATTTAGGCCGTGATTTCGAAAATTGCCAAACTCCAGATCCACAACCTTCCAAATTGGAATTTGATATAGTTATGCCCCAGGCCAAAAACACTTTTCTTACGATATACGATCCACTTGAGAGTTTGTATTGATTACGGCTTCAAGTTTCTATTTGAGATATAAACAGAACAAGGCCATGAATGCTAAAATTTCCTTTATACAGTGCACTTAAGGGATAATTACTTTCCTTAGCCTAATTTTGTCTCAGCATGAAGATGGTGCAGTATTTTTAAAATCCTGATTGAATTAATAAATTTAGTTATTGAATTAGAGTCCGTGGAATTAAAGGATTAACTTTAGTTTTTTCGCGTGATTTGGATTGTACTAGCTTTTGAAAATCCTAAGCATAAATTAATAAATAAAACATGAAATTATGAGAAGTATACTTTGGTTGGTCGCAGTTATTTGTATCGTTATTTGGCTTTTGGGCTTTTTTGGGATAGTTGCAGGAATGGGAACCAGTAACTTGATTCATATTCTTTTGGTAATCGCCATAATTGCCGTTCTTTATAATATTATATCGGGACGTAAGCCTCTTTAATATTTTTCATTTAAAATTGCCCGGAACGCTAAACACTTATGATTTAAGGCTGCAATTTTTTATCCAATAAAGTTGAAAGCTGAAGTGGGTGGCATTGCTGGGAATTGTGCCATTTTTATTATCGAAAAAGCGACATTGAGATTTATTATTAAATTTACTATGCCGTGGAAATGTTCTATACCTATGGTCACTTAAGGTATATTCTGAAATTGCCAACTTGTATTTAATAAACACTTAAATTCACTTTCCAACATATATTGACATTCTATATAATATGGCAATCTTATTATGACACATATCCATCCAAAAATAATTCGACAAATATTTAGTTTATTGCTCATCATTATGTTGGGTGGCCTAATATTTCAGGCGATACTTCCTTATTTTTCGGGTGTTTTGGGAGCCATAACCATTTATGTGCTTTTGCGTACACCCATGACCAAACTCGTAAGTAAAGGCTGGCCTCCAAATCTGGCAGCTGTTGTCTTACTCATAGGGTCATTTGTTTGTATTTTATTGCCTGTTTCGGGAATTGTCCTTATGCTGGGCAATAAAGTGGAGAGTGCCATTCAAAATTCGGAAAAAGTAATTTCTGCTGTGGAATCCCAACTCGCAACTATGGAGAGTAAATTCGGATATGATTTTACTTCCCAAATTGATCCCAGTGGGGTGTCTACATGGCTTTCCAACAACCTTCAAGGCCTGGCAGGTGGAACCTTTAATGTTTTTATTGCTGTTGGTATCATGTATTTTATGCTTTTTTATATGCTGACCAATCGTCGGGAATTACAAGAGTCCTTATTTAGGTATATTCCCATTAGCCAGGAGAATCTAAAAATAATCAGCGATGAAATTGGGACTATGGTCCGTTCCAACGCCTTGGGAATCCCTTTGGTGGCCCTGGCACAAGGGATAATTGCGCTAATTGGGTTTTTAATATTTGGGGTTCAAGCTCCATTCTTCTGGGCTGTTATAGTTACCATTGGTTCTATGGTACCCTTCATTGGGGCGTTGTTAGGGATATTACCTGTATTTATTCTTTCTTTTGCTGAAGGCAACAATTTTCAGGCCTGGGGAGTCCTGCTTTATGGTCTCATCGTTGTTGGGTCTACCGATAATTTGTTCCGGCTCTATGTACTTAAAAAGTTGGATAACGTACACCCCTTAATTACCTTGATCGGAGTAATTGTTGGTGTTCCCATTTTTGGATTTATAGGACTTATATTTGGTCCCCTTCTTATTAGTCTTTTCCTGATTATTGTGCGAATGTACAAAAAGGAATACGCCAAGGACAATACTGATAAGCTATAAGTGCTGTTTTAATCAGGTCTTTTTTTAACAGTTAACAACTTTCTTTTCTTCTAGCCTTTTTTTGCTTTAGGGATTGCGGCGGCATCCCCGCGGCTAGGCAAGGGATATAGCCAAAAGCCCGACCGACGAAGGAGGGACCGCCCAAATAATTAAGCTAAACCTATAAGAAATGCAGATTTACCTAATTTTTAAAATTGGCTCTTGCCAAGGTTTAGGTATGATTCATTCCTACTCTTCATAAAAAAACAACCCCTACAAGATTGTAAGGGTTGTTGCAATAAGATTTCAACTTATAAGCTCGACTCTATAGATTGTCGATCTCTTCTTTTAATTGCTCTTTTCTCTTTCCGGTCTTTTCTTGTAACCGGCCTAAGAATTCATCAAACTTACCCTCTGAATAAGTTAGGTCATTGTCGGTAAGATCACCGTATTTTTGTTTGAACTTACCTTTGACTTGTTTCCATTTTCCTTCCAATTGATCACTGTTCATAGTATTTTCGTATTTATGGTCTGCAAAAAAAGCAGACGGGTTAATAATTTATCTACAATAAAATTAGACCTAAATACCAATAGAATATAGTTCAAAAGATTCCATTTTTGATCCATTTGCTTGATAATGAAAATTTTATGATTTCTTTAATAGATTAGGTTACTAAATTTTAAACAACATTAAAATGGGTATCCGATGGCAAAATTGAAGATTAGATTATTACTGCCCCCATCAAAAAAGGGAATTCTGATGCGTTCTCCTTCGGGCAGGTAGGGAACCTGTAATGGAGAAGCAAAATCGAAACGCAATACAAAACTTTGAATATCTACTCTAAGGCCCACGCCAAGGCCAATACCCAATTCCTTGGCCCAATTGGAGCTAAATTTTCCTTTGGCAAGTAATTCTTCATTGAACTCGATATTCTCTGCCGATGCATCTTCTGTAACCTCTGTTTCATTGGTCAACCAGACGTTGCCGGCATCGGCAAAAATGGCTCCCTTAAAATAAGACCATATTGGAAATCTGTATTCCAGATTAGCTTCCAATTTTAGATTCCCGGACTGGTCGAAAAACGAAGAGGTGCCATCTTCCACAGATTTGAAGGTGCCAGGTCCTAGCGATCTAATATTAAATGCCCTTACACTGTAGGGGCCGCCAGAGAAAAATTGCTTTACAAAGGGAAGCGTGGAGGAGTTGCCATAAGGAATGCCCCATCCGCCATAAAGTCTGGCTACCAGAGCCTGTTCTTTGGCCCATTTAATGTAATACCGAAAATCAATATCGGCCTTGGCATATTGGGCATATTCAAGTCCAAAGATGGTCGTCTTTGAACCACTTAGGAGATTTAAGGTATTTCCGGCGATATCCAAACTGGTAGAGACGAAAAATGGCTTTGATTTATTGGGGTCCACCAATTCGTTATAGGTGAAGGTATAATTGAGGCCAGCAATAAACTGCTGTTCAAAACTTTGACTTAGAAATGGATTATTATCCAAAATGGCCAAAAATTCTTCCGTGGTATTGGAAAGATTTACATAATTTACATTAATTGGGTTGATTTCGTGGTAAACAAATTTATTGGCATTCCAGGTGTATCCAAAGGAGGTATTGAAAGAGCTTAGGGTGTATAATTTGCTTCTTTTCAGAAAATCGGTTCCCAAACTTATTTTGGTCTTGGGTACGGCATATTTAAAACTTCTTGGCGAAAACGGAAGGAGGGAGGGAATTATAAGATCAGCTTTTAAGCCGCCTGCAATACTGCTGAGGCCAGTATTATTTCCTCCTGAAAGCTGGGTCTCATAGGCGAAGTTTCCGGTTATGCCAAAGGTCTCGCCCCCTCTGAACAGATTTCGATTATTGTAGGTGACGGCTACTCCGGGACCGGCAAAACCATTCGATTTGGTTACGGCCTGGAATTCTGCACGTACCGACCTTTTGGTCAGGGGCGAAAGGAATATATCGGCGGACAAGGATCCTACACTATCCGTAGCCGATGTGTCCTTTTCATTGAATCTAATATTCACGAATTTATAGGTGCCTAAAGAGGATAGGCGATTACTGGTAAGGCGGGCCGTATTTGAATTATATTTTTGACCTAGCCCAAACAAAATATAAGGTTCCAGCTTTTTAGGTTTAAAAAATTCTTCTTTCTGAAAAAAATTGATCCCGTTTATCGTTGAGGTGCTAGAGGGAGTAAGAGTATCCGTATCGATGGAAAAGTTGGGAAATACGGAAATAGAATCAATGGTATAGGGAATAAGGGACTTTTTGGGAACATTTTTTTTAAGCCTCAAAAAAAGATCGAACTTTTTGTTGTCATAGCGATTGGTATCGACTTCAAAAATCAAAAAATCTGGATTAAAATTGTAATATCCCTTTTGCTTTAGTTCCTGGTCTATACGTTCTCTTTCGTATTTCATAAGTTCCAGGTCGAACCGTTTTCCTAGCTTAATTTCTGTTTGGGCCAGTGCCTTGGATATATCGCTATAAATTGGCAGGGAATCTTTATCCAACTTAAATTGTTCAAGGGTATAGGGTTTTTTTAGTCTCACTTGGTACTTTACCGATGCATGTTTTTGAGTACTGTCCAATTCGGATGTTGCTCTGCTGTAAAAAAAGCCTCGATTGTCCAAACGGTTCAGCATGAGTTGCTCTATACGTTGTGGATTTACATCGGATAAGTATACCGGTTCTTCCCCCAATTTTTTATTGAGCCATCGGTTTAAAAAACCTGGTCTTTTCTTCTGGGCCTTGTAATGGAAGTACAAGCCAGGTCTTATCCCCAGGATTTTGGAATTTGGTTCTGGATCAAGAAGAGTATGCAGTTCTTGGGAAACTTTTTTAGTGTTCCCAATGTCTTTATCGGCTTCAATGTTGATCTTGGAACCCGTATATAAAGCCTCCCCGTTAGGGATAAATTTACTTACACCGCAGGAATATAGACTTGCCGTTAATAGCAGCAAGAGCGCATAGTAATATGTGATGGTCGCCTTCAAAATTCTATTCTTTTTTATGATCTCCCCTCTCCTTGTCATCTGCTTTATTTGTATCTTTCAAAGGGTTGAACAACTGGCTAAACTTATTGAATTCCCTATTAAAAATGAGGGCTATTCCCGTGACGATCAATTGACCGTCTATGATATTTTCATACTCGTTCTTTCTAAAGCCCCTTAGTCTATAACGCCCATCTTTGGTAAGTAAATACTCCAGACTTACGTTCCCAATTATTGGGGTTTCTTCTTGGCCTGATTGCGCACTCCCCTCCACATCCACAACACTTCCTGCCGTTACCACCAGCCTGTCATCGAACAATTTTTTTTTCGCATTGATGTTCAATTGGGTCCGGTCCTGTGGACTATCTCCCTGGTAATCCGTAAAACTGTCCAAGTCAAAGTCGACCTCAAACCCGGATTTGCCAAAAACCTTGTCCGAAAAGGCATTTATCTGCCCGGATAGGACCTTGTTTACATTGTCCCTGGCTATGGCTACCGTACCCCCCGTACTACCATCGCTCCCTGAATCGGGGTAAAATCTGTTAAGTGCCAATAAGGAAAACACTTGTTTGTTCAACTCGGATTCTTGTTGGTTCAACTGTTGGACCCTACCGTAAACGGCTCCTCCCAGGGAACCTTGTTCGTCTTCGGGCATATCCAGCCTAAAGGACAACTTAGGTTGCAACAATTCGCCGTCAACATTAAGGTATACCAAAAAGGGTAGCACTTGACGGTATTTGCTGGTAACGCTTATATCTTCACCAGAAATAACGGAAGACATTAGCGGTGATGCCGAAGTTTCCACCCCGTATACAGCGGTTACCTCCAATTTGGCGTCCGTAGGGTCGCCCTGCCAAACAATGGTGCTTCCGGGATTAATTTCAAACCTTCGCTTTACCAGGTTGTACAAAGAAGTCTCATAATGCCCAGTATTTAGTTCGTAACGGCCCGCTAGATTTGTTGAGCCGTTGGGTTCTATATTCAGATTTAGCGTTGCATTTCCGGAAACTTTAAGATTGTCACCGGTACGTTCATCAATAATGATATTAAAATCCGAATCGTCTGCAATCTCAACAATAATATTGACATCCATTCCTGAAAAAAAAGCGGGAGTTTGTTCTTGGTCATTTCTGGTTAGAATGGCATCGGGATTTTCACGGTTTACAAAAAGAACCACCCCATCTCGCTCCTGTATATCCAACTGTGCCTTGGGGACTACATAGGTAATATCGGTTATTTTGCGGACTCGGATTTTCCCTTCTATCACTGGGAGCTTTAAATAGCCTTTGACACTTAAATCCAAATCAAAACTAGACTTTCCATAAAACAGTTTGTTATCTTCTTTGGTGGAGTTGAGGGCTTGAAATTGTTCTGCACTTAGTGTGAGATCGAATTTTGGGTTTGTTAATTCGTCAGTGCCAATGGAACCGTTCATTTTAAAGTTGCTGCCATTGGCGTCCGTAATCTGAAAATTGTCCAAATAAATCCCTTTGTTATCAATTTTAAGGGTTTCATCTGAAATTTTAAAAACAGAATTCAAAGAGGCCACTTTAAAATCGGTGTCCTGAAAACTAACAGCGCCAGAATAAATAGGGGAAGCCGTTGTCCCTGAAACATCAATATTTCCGGATAGCGTTCCATGGGAATCTTTTAACCCTCCCTGGGAGAATTTTTCTATGAACTTCAGGTCTATCCTATTTAGATCCAGATCCAAATTTAATTGGGCACCAGTTTCGGATGCGGTATAATCTCCGTTGATGTCAATATCTGCGCCCCCACCTTTTAGGGCTAAATTAAAATCGTAGGTGCCATTAGTATTGGAATTGGCATTTAGACTTAGATTGCCAAGCGCTTGTTCCAAAATTTCTAAATCGCTTACATTAAAATCGGCCACAATCCCAGCGCCACCAAAAAGATTTTCAATGGTAAAACTACCGTTTGTTAAACCTGATGCCAAAGGCCTTTCCGGGTTTAGCATGCCTAGAAAGGTCTGCAATTTAAATTGTTCGAAGGATAGTCTGAGAGATTTATCCTCTGTTTCGGAAGCTACACTTGCAAGGCTCAATTTTTGTGAATTTCTCTCCAATGTTACATTACTGAATTCCAAAAAGTTTTCTGAAAAGGATATACGATTGTCCTCTGGAATGGTCCATTCCTTCTTGTTAAATATTAATCCAAGGGGATTGATATGGAGCAGGGTGGTGTCCCTGGCAAGTGTCATTTCTGATGCAAGGTGCGTTATTTTTTCATTTCCGTCATAAGAACTGAAATCCAGTAATAATTGCCTATTGTCCAGCTTACCTTCCAAAGAGGTTCTTCCAAGATCTATGGGATCGGCCTGGAGCTTGGCCAGGCCTGCCTTAAAATTAAGATTGCTGGCATCCCCGTTTAAAGAAAAACTTAAACTATCCAGGGCCATGCCCTTGTATCTGGCATGAGGTATTTGCAAGGCCGACACCAAGGTTCTTTTGGCTGCATCAAAATTGGCGTGTGCACTAATGGAGTCCAATTGTTCCAGATCCTTTAAAAATACCTTAGTGATAATGGAATTCGGAATCAATTTTAAATTTATTTTTAATTTTAGGGTATCGGCAGGGGAGGTATTTGCTATTGAATCTTGAAAACAATTTTTAAAATATTGTTTTAAGGAATTGTTTATGTCTTGGGGAGAACCGTCGGAATATAAATTCCCTGTCAGAAAATCACTGATTATAGCGATCTCTGTATTTAGGGTATTTATTTTGGATTTAATTTCCACATCACCCATTTGGTATTGTTGCCCATCATAAACGGTAATTCCATTTTTTACCCTGGCATTCAATGCAAAGTCTTTTGGGTTGCCCGTAAAATTAGCTTCCAATTCCAGCCCGGTTTTAATATTTTCGGTGGTAACTCCAAGGGCTTGAAGGTCAGCACCAATTACATTTAAATGTAGGTTATATTTTGAATTTGTGGAATCCAGATCTACGACTGTGTGGGAAGTAAAATTTAGGTTGTTATCCTTAAAATCTAGGTTTATGTTGCCTTTTCCGTTGCGAATTTTCCCATTGAGATCCAGATTGGCAAAATCGTAATTTTTGAAGGTGACTTGATCAAATTTGGAATCCATTTCAGCATTTAAGGTGTTCAGGCTGCTGCCACTTCCGGATGCATTTATAGTAAATGCCATAGTGCCCAGTTGATCATTTTTTAGCAACTTGCCCAATTGTAGGTCGCTTACTTGAAGTTTTCCGTTGAAGTTTATCGTATCCAAATTGGAAAAGTTACCAGTGATTTCTGCATTGCCTTCGGGAATTTTCACAAGGGCCTCTCCTGAGACGTTTTTTAAACTGCCCTTTGCCCATGCCTCGACCAAAATAGTCTGGGGCAGTGAAATGTCAAGGTCCTTTTCGCTTACAAATAACTTTAGATCGGCAATGGTTGAGGTAGCTCTTAATGTTGTAATATCATAAGAAAGCGAATCGGGTTCCGTTACCCGGAATAGGTGGCCTTCACTGGTCAAGGCTGTGTTGTTCCAATTTAAATTTAATTTGGATAAGTTCAGGTCAGCAAGTGTCCCCTGTATACTTAAGTTTCCAATAATGGGATGTTGTTGGCCAAGGGTAAAGTATTCAGTTTCGGCCAGCTCAGGTTGAAAATAGAGGGCGTCCTGAAGTGCTAGTTTTATCTCGTTCAATTGCAGGTCTACCTTGGTGTTCTCCGGGAAATCTATCAGTTTTTGTATTGAAGGATAGTCCAGTTTAAATTCGCCCTTTAAGGAACTTGAAGCAGTCTGCATTTTTAATCCGGAAATGGATGCCGAGGTATCATTTAAACTGGCGTGCATGGCCAATTGGTTTAGGGCAAAGCCACTTTTTTCCACGAATGAAAACCGGTCTAACTTTAGGTTGATATTTTCAGGTTGATAATTGAGCTCTGTTGCGTTCAAAGTAAGATTGGAAAGCCCTATATCGTTGGGGTTGAACTGCCCTGCCTCCGTTGGAATGTTATTTAACCGGTATTGGATCGAATTGTTTTCGAGGGAAATTTTATCTGCTGTTATTACAAAATCTGGCCACGAAAAGCCTGACTTTTTTGTAGTGGTCCCTGTAGAATCTGTGATCACCAGATCATCCTTTTGAAGTTGTAGGGAGAAGTCCGAGTTTTTTAGGGATAGTAATTTTATGTCCACCTCATTTTTTGCCAGATCGGCTTTGGGAAGATCCAGCTTAAATTCCCCCAATCTTACCGCAGCCAATACATTATCTGGAATGGAATTGTACTCTAATTGAACATTGTTAAAACTAAGTTCGTTGATTGCCAGGAAGGGAAGTGTAGTTTCCTGATCGTCCTGGGGGGCAAGAGGTTTGCTTTGTTTGTATTGGATTTTTGTATCAGAAAGGGCTACATCGTCCAACTCGTAATGCATGGTTTCAAGCTCGGTCTTTCTGGCATCCAAATATAGCGTACCCAGTGTAAGTTTAGCCTTCAAGCCCGAAACACTATCGTTATAAGATATCATAAAGTCGGAAAAATTAAGAGTACCTATTTTCACCTTCATAGGCGCTGCATCGGCCTGTTGGGGAATAGTATCCGTTGGCACCAAGGCATCTATAAGAAATTGGTAATTATATTTCTCGGTATTAGAATTTCTAGTGATATGTGCGCGTACACCTTCCCACTTCATGGACTTTAAATTCAACTTATTTTGGAATAATAAGGGTCTAAGCGGAACACTTGCCTCCAGTGTTTTGGAATACAATAGGGTATCCCCTTTTTTATCCTCCAGGTATAATCCCTTCAAAAAAGCGTTCCCCGAAAAGGTTATAAAAAGTTGGTCTATTTCAACTTTGGTATTGGTCTTTTCTGAAATGTAATTTGTTGCTTTGTTTACTATAAAATTCTGGCCCCATGGACTTCTAATAATCAATACCAAGACAATAAAAAGCAAGGCAAGTACCAAAACAACCTTGGCGGCCCCCTTTAAAAATCGATATTTTGACTTGGTTGTTTTCATAAATCGTAGACCAAAGATCATCATTAACGGAATAGAAAATGCGCTTTTACGATACTTATACTAACTTATTAAATAAAATATACGGGCAAAGGGTATTTGTAAAAATATATTGGCCAAAAATTGGCAGGTTTGCTAAGTGTGGTAAAGGGTATTGGGGCAAGAATGTAATTTTTAGAGCTTATGTTTTTTAGTAAAAGGATCTATTCTTGTAATTAAAATGTATCTGTAGGAATTATAAAATATATTTGCTGGCACGAAGTGGTAGCGATGGGGCCGAAAATAATAGACGAAAGAAAATATAAATTAATAAAGGAAGTGTAATTATATGGCATCAGGATTTTTTGCTTTACTGGACGATATTGCCAGCTTAATGGATGACGTAGGGGCTATGAGTAAAATAGCCGGGAAGAAGACGGCGGGTATTTTGGGGGATGATTTGGCAGTAAATGCTGAAAAGGCCTCCGGTTTTGTTTCTTCCAGGGAAATACCGGTGTTATGGGCCATTACCAAGGGATCATTGCTGAATAAATTGATTATTCTTCCCATCGCTTTCTTACTCAGTGCTTTTTTGCCAGTGGCGGTCACGGTAATTTTGGTGTTGGGTGGACTTTATCTGGCGTATGAAGGGGCAGAGAAGATTTACCATTTTTTTATACCCCAACACAAGCCTATAAGCGGGAAGGTGCAAACCAATTTGACCAAAGAGGAAATCCTGCTTTTGGAGAAGGAAAAAATCAAGTCGGCCATTATAACCGATTTTATTCTCTCCGTAGAAATAGTAATCATTGCCCTCGGAGCGGTAGTTCAAGAACCTATTTGGACTCAGGTAATGGTAGTTTCTATAATTGCGTTGGTGGCAACGGCCGGGGTTTATGGTATTGTAGCATTGATAGTAAGGATGGACGATCTGGGCCTAAAACTTATTGCACTTAATGGCAAGAAGCGCAGCTTTACCAATGCCGTTGGACGGTTTCTCGTGGCTGCCTTACCGGTGGTAATAAAAAGTTTATCGGTAATAGGCACCATTGCTCTGGTGCTGGTGGCCGGAGGGATTTTTGTGCACAATCTAGAATTTCTTCATCATTGGCTAGAGACATTGCCGGCAATAGTGGGGGAATTTTTAGCCGGACTTGTTATCGGTTTCCTTTGTTTATTGTTAGTAATGGTATTTAAGAAGGTTGTTGCCGTGATAAGGCCAAACCGCAATACCAACCACAAATGATTACATGTTTGTATTCGTTTTAAAACAAGGAAGAAGCCATTCTAGGGATTACTAAGAATTACTCCAAATTTGACTGCAGCGTTAAATTTTTTCTTAGCTCCATATCGGATATCCATTGGAAATTTATTGGATACCATTGGTCCTTAAGGATTGTTCCGTTTGAAGATTCTACCAGATTTCTTTTTAAGAAAACCTGATTATCCTGTGAAAATACATGTTGGGTTTCAATAACATCATGGCAGATGCAGCAAACGCTTTTAGTGTTATTTTTCATGTTATATATTCTTTTTATACCTATTCCTTCCCATATTAAAAATGCCTACTTTGACTCCTATTCCCGCGGAAAAGCCGTTTATGTCCTTAATGGGGGCAAAGCTCTTGGCATCGTTAAATTTACTTGAAAATCGATACTTTACTCCGGCTTCCAATTGTAAATACCTGGAAATATTGAACAATGCGTTGATCCCGGGTTCAACTATAAAAAAGGCTTGCGCGTTATCTTCAAATTCGTCCTCGTCAAAATTATGGTCGCTATAATTGTCATCTATGTAACCCATGCCGCCAGCCCCTATCAACACTGGAAAAGAGAGGTTTACTCGGTGTTTACTAAATAAAATAGGTTCCAAATGCAGCCCTCCATAAGCGCCGATTAGATCTTCGTCATACATGGATAGACCCCTGTATATGTTTTGGTCCGAATAGAAGAAGGTACCCACAAAACCTATTTCAAATTGTTGGTTGGCTACATAGGCCACTTTCAAACCTGTAAAGAAGGTGTCCTTGTCCTCAATTTCTCCATAGTGTGTGGTAAGACCTAAGTAGACCCCATGTACTACATTCTTTCGATCGTTAAACTCTACATAATCGCCAGACATGTCCTGGGCAAAAGTTGTAATAGTGAATCCCAATAAAAGGGGAAGTAAAATTGCTGTGTTTAATTTCATGCTCTTCGATTTTTGATTGATGATTTTATAGTAGACAACAAACGCTGTAAAATGTTGCATTTTTTTTATACTTTTTTTTAAGTTTATTAAAGATCCTTTAAAAGAATGACCCCTTTTTCACCCGTAATGGAAATGGAACCCTGTTTGGAATTGCCATAGGTGGCCTTTATATCACGTATTCTTTGGCCTTTGTCGATCATCTGTGTTTCCACATTTTCGAAGGTTTTAGGAAGGCGCAATAATCCTTCCTCCAAGGTTGCATTAAACCTAAAGGAGAAGTCCTGAACATTGAGCACAATTTCCGAGGATTGTTGATGAATGTTAATTTTGGCATCGGCACTATGAATGGTCAATACTTTAAATTCTGCAATTTTCATGACCAGATCTATTTCATCGTCCACATTCGCCAATGTTACATTGGAGAATTCCAATTCCCCATGTACGGATTCAACTTCATCAATAGCAATTTCATCTTTGCTGGAATATATTTCCAAGGAGGATATTTCTTCCAAATCTATTGCCGAACCGCTACTGGTCAATCTTAAGTCCTTGGATTTACCAAGGGATAAACTGCCATTTTTTAAATTTATACTGCCAAAGTTTATGTTTTTAGCCTTTAACTTGCCGTATTTTAAAGCGATGTCGGCGTTTTTAAGGTTTTTGTTGATCCAAATATCGCCATGCTGGACGTCTATTTTTAATTTACCGGTCCAATCCTCTAGAATGACGTCGCCAAACTTATTATTGATATCCACAACCGCATTGGCGGGTAAATAAATGGAATAGTTGATCTGTACATTGCTTCGGTCGAAGTCGAACGGATTTGCCTTGTTGAAATACTCCGCTAAAAAGCCTTTGTTCTTTTCCGAAATTTCCGTAGTAATAGCTACAAAATCGGACATTGTCTTAATTCTAGGCTCTATGCGATCCAATAGATTTTGTGCATTTTCCCTTTTTTTATGGGAGGTAACGATATCTACGGTAATAGAAATATTGTTCTTGGACCAACCGTGGATAGTTATGTTCCCGTATTTATTTTCTATTTGGAATTCTCCCGCATTGGTCATTTCAAAAGTCTCCGATATAGTCTTCGATACTTTTTCCTGGCCCATCATTAAATTGGCCATAAGGACTAAGGCTATACATAATAGCGAGTTTTTACAAGGTGTATCCATAATCGTCATTTATCATTTTTGAATCGTTTATTTGCTTCAATAAGTTTTCTATGAGTTCAATCCTTTTTTTGTAGTTGCCAATAATAGCTTCCAGTATCCGTTCGTTGCCAAGATTTTTTTTCATTTCCAATTTTAAAACTTCGTATTCTTCATCCAATTCGTCCATGAACGATAGAAATTCATCTTTGTCTTCCTGGGATAGGTCGGGATGATCTTTCACTAATTGTACCTGATATTGTACCAAGTTGCTATAATGCATATCAATGTCCATAAGTTCTTGGGAGACCACGCTGTTCTGCCCGCCGGACTGGTATCCGCCATAGACCGTCATGCCGATTAGCCAAGTCAAAAGCAAGACCAACACAACACTGGCGGCCACACGAAATAAGGGGGACTTCCACATCGGAACTATCTTTGGTTTTTTATTGGACAGTTCCGATTCTATTTTGGCCCACATTTTGGATCTGTCCGCCTTGTGTTCATCGAACGATGCCTTGTTGTCCCTTATATGTTTTTCAAAATAATCCATTACATTTCTTTTATAATTTCAAGTAATTTTTTCTTTGCCCTGTGGTACTGGGATTTAGAGGTAGATTTTGATATGTCCAATACTTCCCCAATTTCTTCATGATCGTATCCTTCTATCAAGTACAGATGTATGATCTGTTGGTAACCCGGTGGAAGCTTTTTAATACCTCTTTTCACCTTTTCAATATCTATTTCCTCTTCATTTTCAATAGGTTCTTCAGTGAGATGGTATTCATGGTCCATCATTGGCACTAGAGGAATCCGCTTTAATTTTAAATGGTTAATACTCCTATTAATGACAATTCGTTTTAGCCAGGAACCAAATGTGCTCTCGTATCTAAAATTCCCCAAATTCTTAAAAGCTTCAATAAAACTGTCTTGAACGGTATCTTCAGCATCTTCCTTACTGCACAACATCCTCATACTAACATTGTACATAGCATCTACATAATGTTCATACAATTGAAACTGTGAGTTTCGGTCGCCCAACTTGCTCTTTTCAACAAGTTCCTGGTGTGTAAAACGGATATTGGTTTTCAACTATAAAAATGGTTTTAACGGTCCAAATAGGGGGAATATCAAAGTAATAGACAAACATTAGTTTAAAAAGTTGCATCTAAAGGGAAAAATATTTTTGTACTCTTTTATTTTACCCATGGTCCTTAACTGTTCCAGCCCCTTAAAAGCTCAATTTTTGATTGAATAAACTTAGCAGCTGAAATTCCAAATATTTTTTTTCGGGAATATGCAACCTTTATTTTTTTCGGATGTCAATAGGCCATATAATAATCATGAACATCCAAAATTGAATTCAAGTAATCAAAATAGCAGTCAAGTATCCTTTATTGAGGGATGCAGTTTTATTTGTGTTAGGCAGTTAACTGTAAAAAGTGTTATAGGCATAGTTACAGGGATGCCTAGGAGGTCCAAAAGGCATCTATATTCAGGTAACGGATATACCCATAAAGGCTGTAGGCCCACATTACTAAATCCCAATAACCCTTCATGCCCAACTTAAACCCTAATGAAAACGCCATCCTGTAAAATAAGGTTCGGATTTTCATTACGGAACGTTTGTAAGGAAATGAATGCACACTTTTGCCGCGGAATTATTGAAAGGATTTTGGCAGTACCCAAGGGAACCATCGGTTTATTGGGTAAGCCGTACCAAGGAAAGGAAGTTGTAGACTTAGGCCTTAATGGTAATATGAATTTAATCAGAGAAAAATAGATTTAACCACTTAAACTATAAAGAGAATTAGATGTAGCACAAATTATCAAGTAATCAGCAGAGGTACCCATTACACTTAGGAGGTTTATTCATCAATCAAAACTACAAGATAATAGCATAGGGCTGTTTTAGGTACTAAATCAAAAAAAAGAGAACAATCATTAATGCAATATTCAATAATCAAAGAATGAAAAATATTTTTCTAACATTTATACTATTCACCACAATACTGTCCGCCCAGGAAAGGTATACGGTAAGTGGCACCATTACGGATGGGAGTAATGGGGAAACCCTATTTGGGGCTTCTGTCTTTTTGGAGGGATCCACAATTGGTGTTACTACCAACGAATATGGTTTTTACTCTCTTACCGCTCCAAAAGGGAATTACAATATTATTATTTCCTATATCGGTTTTACTGAATTAAAAAAGGGATTAGCCCTGGACCGGGATCAAAAAATGGATTTCGAAATTATGGAGTTTTCTACCCAACTGGACGAAATTGTGGTGACTGCAGAGGAACCGGAGCGTGTTATCCTTAGAAAACCGGAGATGAGCGTTGCCAAACTGAACATTAAAACAGTAAAACAAATGCCAGTGGTATTGGGAGAGTTGGATATTATAAAATCCCTACAAATGCTTCCGGGAGTTACCAATAATGGTGAGGGCTCCAGTGGGTTTCATGTAAGGGGTGGTGCGGCCGACCAAAATTTGGTACTTCTGGACGAGGCCATTATTTATAATACATCCCATTTACTGGGATTCTTTTCGGTCTTTAATGCAGACGCCATCAAGGATATTAAACTGTACAAGGGCGGTATTCCTGCCCGATTCGGGGGAAGAACCTCTTCTGTTCTGGACGTACGTCAGAAGGATGGGAATAGCAAAAATTTTACCATGACCGGGGGAATCGGAATTATTTCCAGCAGATTGGCTTTAGAAGGCCCCATGTTTAAAGAAAAAGGTTCTTTCTTAATTGCGGGAAGGGGGTCGTATGCCCATTTACTCTTGAAGGCTGTAGGGAAAGACAACAGTGCTAATTTTTACGATTTGAATCTTAAGACCAATTACAACCTTAATGGGAGTAACCAGCTCTTTCTTTCCGGATATTTTGGCAGGGATGCCTTTGAATTAGGCGAAAGTTTTAATAGCAGTTATGGAAACTTGTCGGGAAATTTGCGCTGGAACCATATTTTTAATGACAGATTGTTCTCCAACCTATCATTGATATATAGCAAGTACGACTATGATCTGGGTATTGTAATTGAAGAGTTCGATTGGATTTCCTCCATAAACAACTACAATATAAAATATGATTTAAAGTATTATACCAGTGAAAAATTTAAACTGGATTTTGGGGCAAGTGGCATTTATTACGATTTTGATCCGGGGCAAATTAGGCCTACTTCAGAATCATCAGAAATCAATTCTTTGTCCCTGGACCGAAAAAAAGCGTTTGAAAGTGCCCTGTACATTAATGCGGAACAAAAGCTAGGTAATAAGCTGACGGTACAGTACGGCCTACGTTATAGTGCCTTTAGTCGTATGGGAGGGCAGGCCATGACAGAATATGAGGATGATAAACCAGTGGTATATAACCAATTATTGGGTATTTATGAACGAGGTACGCCCGTAGGGGAGACCCCCTATGGGAAAAGTGAAACTATTGCAACTTTTGGTAATTTGGAACCTAGGCTTTCCCTTGCATATCAGTTGAACGACTTCTCATCCATCAAGGCAGGCTATTCACGGGCAGCACAGTATATTCATTTATTGTCCAATACCAAATCGGTTACCCCTTTGGACGTTTGGACCCCCAGTGGCAAATTTGTAAAACCACAATTGTCGGATCAATTTGCCTTGGGCTATTTTAGAAATTTCGACGATAAAATGTATTCCTTGGAGGTGGAAGCCTATTATAAGACCACGGATAATAGAATAGATTATATAGACGGATCTGACTTAATAGGGACCAATAATATAGAGACAGAAATTTTGAATGGGGAATCCAGGGCCTATGGGCTTGAATTTTTGGCCAGGAAAAATGAAGGTAAATTTACAGGGTGGTTTGCCTATACCTTGGCAAAATCTGAACAGCGAACTCCAGGGGGCAAGGCAGGTGGTTTGGGGATCAGCGATGGCAAGTGGTACAATACCGCTTATGACAGGACCCACGATTTTTCTTTGACCGGGGCCTATGAATTAAATGAGAAATGGTCGTTTGGAAGCAATCTGGTTTTTCAAACAGGGAGACCGGTTACTTATCCCAACGGTCAGTATACCTATGAAGACCAGTCCATTGCCATTTACTCGGATCGAAATTCCGATCGCTTGCCAGCCTATCACAGATTGGATATTTCCGCTACTTATAGACCCAATAAAAAACCTGACAATAGATGGAAAGGGGAGTGGGTCCTAGGTTTATATAATGTGTATAATCACAAAAATGCAGCTTCCATTTCCTTTGGACAGAATGTGGATACGGGAGCCAATGAAGCCACCAGAACGGCAATTTTCGGCATTGTGCCATCAGTAACCTATAACTTTAAATTTTAATAGAAAATGAAGACATATATAAAGCTTGCAATTATTTCCATCTTTATCAACTTTAGTGCCTGTACCGATGTGATAGATGTTGACGTGCAGACGGCAGAGGCCAGATTAATTATAGAAGCCTCCTTGGATTGGGAAAAAGGAACCTCGGGGAATGAACAGACTATTAAGCTTAGTACTTCTAGGCCCTATTTTGGGAGCCACACCAATTCCAGTGTCACCGGGGCCTCAGTAATAGTTACTAATAATGCCGATGGGGCAACATATGTATTTGAGGACCAAAACAATGGGGACTATACTACTACCTCATTTGTTCCAGTTTTAAACGGGACTTATACCTTGGAGGTAGTTTATAATAATGAGACCTATACCGCTACGGAGAGATTAATGCCAGTAGTGGATATATCGGACCTTACCCAATCGCGAAACAAAGGTTTTAATGAGGAACATCTTGAAGTTAACGTTATATTTACTGATCCCGAGGAGGAAGAAAATTTCTACCTCTTTAAGTTCAAGGAACGTGGCGATCTTTTGCCTCATCTGGAGGATGCGGATGACGAATTTATTAACGGGAACGAAATTAATTGGTATTTTGAGAAAGAGGAAGATGAAAGCACGGATAAAATAGAGGCATTTGTTCCTGGTGATATTGTCGATATAGAGTTCTACGGTATCTCCGAACAGTATTCCAATTTCATAGGAATACTTATAGAACAATCGGGGGGTACAGGTCTTTTTAGCGCTACTCCCGTCCCGCTTAGGGGAAATTGTATCAATGTTAGCGCCCCGGAAAATTATGCATACGGATACTTTAGACTAACGGAGATGGTGAAAAGAAGTTACACCTTCCAATAACAACGGTCAATTTAAGAACAAGATGATAAAAGCAGTAATTTTTGATCTTGATGGAACCCTGGTACATACCGAAATATTAAAGGCGGAATCCTATGCCCAGGCCATTCAGATTTTGACGAAGGGGTCGGTGTCACAAAAAATGGTGATGGACAGTTTCGGGAAGTACGTGGGGCTTTCCAGGGCCGGAGTTGTGGATGGACTTTTTGAGGAATACAAAAAGCCCTTATCGGAACATTTGAACGGCCTTGATACAGTAACTGTAAAAGAACGGATTATTAAGAGCAGACTTGCCATATACCATCAAATGCTGAACGACAAAACTCTCTTATCCGGTCATTTTTGCAAGTATAACCTGGAATTGCTGCGTAGGGTTTACAAGGATAGTTTTCGAACGGTCGTTGCTACCATGTCGCATAGCTTTGAGGCGGGCAAGGTAATCGAGGCCATGGGAATTCGGGGAAAACTGGATATTATCTTAACAAGCGATGATATTGTACAGGGAAAGCCACATCCGGAGATATATCTTAAAGTTAAAGATATGCTCAAAATGGAGCCTGAAGAATGTTTGGTTATTGAAGATTCGTTAAATGGAATCAAGGCGGGACTTGCGGCAGGGATGAAGGTCTTTGCCGTAACCAACCACCTTACCAGAAGTGAGGTGCATGCAGCAAATGTACTTGCTCCTTCTTTTATAGTAGACGACCCCAAGGAACTTATCAATAGGGTTTGTCATTTTATAGTGGAAAATCGCTAGCGCAGGTATACGGGTTTGGAAAGGTGTTAGGGCCTGTGGTCAGGGCAGGGTTTTTTGTAAGACCTCCTTGGTGGATTGCCGTTTAATGAGGCCTGTTTCCAAGACGACGTCTTTGTAAACAATGGTTTTTTTATTTTTTACTTGTTGCATTTCCTTGTAAAGACGTTCAAAAGCGGTTTTTCCCATTAGATAACCCGGCTGATCAATGGTGGTCAGGCTAGGGGAGATGACCGAGGACATAAACCAATTGCTAAATCCTACAACCGAAATATCTTCTGGAATTTTTACCCCTTGTTCATTAAATTCAGATATGGCCCCAATAGCCACCATATCGGTATTTATGAAGATACCATCCACATCCTTGTGATCTTTTAATAATTGGCGCGCATTCATTTTTCCCTCTTCAAAGCTCTGATCGCCACATTGGCAGATATACACCAAAGAGGGATCATAGGGCATATGGTTATCCAACAAAGCTTTTTTATAACCAAGAAAACGATCAATGGAGTTTTGGGGCAAAAGGGCACCTCTAAAATGGGCAATTCTTTTGCATCCAGTATCTATTAAATGCTGGGTAGCCACATAGGCCGCATGTCTATCATCGATGACTACCTTGGAGCATTTTACTATTTTGGCAATCTTATCGAACATTACCAAGGGTTTGTCTTGGGCCAGAACATCGGTAAGGTGATTATAATCGGCCGTACCATTGGCCAAAGATATCAAAATACCATCAACGCGTTGGCTCATTAACAGTTGAATCTGTTTTTTTTCCAATTCATAGGATTCATTGGACTGCAGGATGATGACCAGGTACCCTTTTTTTTCTGCTTGGGCAACAATGCCTTTAATAACACTGGAAAAAAAATGGTGTACAATTTCCGGAATTATGAGGCCAATGGTCTTGGATTCCTTGGTCCTTAGGTTTACGGCAAAGGCGTTGGGTTTATAGTTCAGGGTCTGTGCCAACTCTTTTACCAAGGCCTTGGTTTTTTTACTTATATCCGGATAGTCCTTTAAGGCTTTTGAAACAGTGGTTACGGAAATATTAAGTTGGTCCGCAATTTCTTTTAGGGTAACAGGTTTCATCCGGAATGTAGTTTTATGTTAAATATACTAAAAAATGGAAAATCTAAAACGTTTTCGTTTATTTCGAAATCGTTTTCGTTAATCAATTTAATAATAAGAGCCATTTTTAGATTTAACTTACAGCAAGATTGATACATTACATTTGATTATGGTTACTCCAAAATCGACCAAAAACCCTTTTTTAAAAGTCAGGGGAGAAACGATGTTTGGGCGGATGGGACAGATGGCAAAAAGATGTACTTAAATAGCCTGTAAATCATCATTGTTGGATGGATTGCAAGGTCTAGGACAAAATATAGATTTTTTAGGTTGGTTGATTGTTTTTTCGATTGAAGTGTAAATAGAGTTGATGTTTAGGTGACTAGGGTCAGCTCTTTTACTTTTCAACTTTGTTTCGTAAAATCGATCCATGATATTCAAGGACTTTGTCCCATCTCAATGGGGAACGACTTAAAAAAAATCAAATAGCAGTGAAAGATGAAGTGCATAGCATTAGTAGGTTCTTTTGATACCACATTATAGTTATAGGGCATTTAATCTAAGGTCCCATGTCTGCTCATGGAATTGGAAGGATAAGTAGAGTAAAAGTGCCAATAGGCTTTTGACATATTAATAATAAAAAACATTCTAACCTCCATCAAGAAACCTATGTTAAACAAACCTAAGTTAAGTTTCTGGCAAATCTGGAATATGAATTTTGGATTTCTGGGAATTCAGTTCGGATTTGGCCTTCAACAGGCTAATATGAGTCCTATATATAGATATTTGGGGGCGGATGAGGCACAAATACCATGGTTGTGGCTTGCGGGACCATTAACCGGTTTGTTGGTACAACCTATTATTGGTGCCATGAGCGATAAAACATGGACCAAATTAGGACGTCGTCGTCCGTATTTTTTGGTGGGCGCCATTTTGGCAAGTATTGCCCTGATTTTTATGCCATATTCCTCAACCCTGTGGATGGCCGCTGGCTTACTATGGATTTTGGATGCCTCAATGAACATTGCCATGGAACCCTTTAGGGCTTTTATTGCGGATAAATTACCACATGAACAACGTACCTTAGGGTTTTCGGTGCAGAGTTTCTTTGTTGGTCTGGGCCAGTTTTCGGCCAATATTATGCCTTGGCTACTTGGTTTATTGGGAATTATAACCCTTGGGGCATATGGCGAAATCGTAGAGCTGGAGAATGCCAACGGGATTCCGAATTTTATAAAATACTCCTTCGTCTTGGGAGCAATGGTCATGTTAGGCTCTGTGTTGTGGACCATTTTTACCACTGATGAATATCCACCAGAGGATATTGAAAAACTTAAGAAGGAAAAAGGAACTATTGCTAAAGTCTTAATTGAGGTTAAGGAAGCAATTATAAGTATGCCCAAAACCATGAAACAACTATGGTGGGTTATGTTCTTTGTATGGTACGGCTTGCCCTTAATGTGGCAGTATCTATCCTTGGCAATTGCAAGGCACGTATTTGGGGCTGCCTCTCCCGAACATCCAGATTTTGAAAAAGGAGCATTTTATGGTGGTATTAGTTTGGCCATATTTAGTGTGGCCTGTTTTACAATTTCTTTTGCCATTCCATGGATAGGAAAAAAATTGGGACATAGATTAACACATGCCGTTTTCTTGGTAATAGGGGCCATTGGCTTTCTTTCTATGCAAATTGCGACCACGACCACCATGTTTTACCTATGTATGTTTCTGGTTGGTGTGGCATGGGCTTCCATAATGGCTGTTCCTTACGTAATACTTTCATATTCGGTACCTATGGAGCGAATGGGGGTCTATATGGGAATTTTCAACATGTTTATTGTTGTTCCGCAGTTTATAAGTATGGCTACCGTACCGTTTTATTATGATGCCTTGTTTAAGGGAGATCCAAGAAATGCCTTGGCTTTTGTTGGGGTGTGTTTTATACTGGGAGCCATTTCTTGTATGTTTATTTCCAAGGATTATGCCAAGGCACAAATTAGTTGATTAGCAAACATACCTATAAACCTAACTGACCACTTATTCTTTATTACGAAGGAGATGGGATTAAGACGGAGTTAATTAAAAGAATAATAATTTGAAAGATAATATGAGAAGCATAGATATTCTGTGTGTAGGGGAAGTGCTTGTCGATTTTATTGGGCATCAGGCAGGGGTGAATATCAATGAAACTCGAGATTATCATAGATATTTAGGAGGTTCGCCTACCAATGTAGCCATGAATTCTGCCCGACTGGGATTGAAATCGGTTTTGGTGGCAACGGTAGGGGATGACGGTTTTGGCGAATATATTTTTAAGAGACTCGAAGAAGTGGGTGTAGATACCAATTTCATAAAAACAGTTAACGATAGGCCTACCAGTGTGATTTTTGTTTCAAGATCACAAAGTACACCAGATTTTATTCCTTTTCGCGAAGCGGATTATCTCATCACAGAAAATCAGGTCAACAAGCATGTCTTAGAAAACACCACTATATTTCATACTACCTGTTTTGCATTAAGCAAAGACCCCGCCCAAACCACTATTTTAAAAAAGGCGGAGGAAGCTTACAATTTGGGCTGTACTTTGAGCATAGATGTAAATTACGCCAAAAAATTATGGGATAGTCAGGCCACAGCACTCGAGGTGATCAAGGCCTATTGTAAGTTCAATCCTTTGGTAAAGATCAGCGAAGACGATATGCTAAGGCTTTTTGAGGAGGAATTGTCGCACGATGAAATATTTAATTTCTTTCATAGCGAAGGTGTGGGAACGGTATGCTTAACCTTGGGCAGCCGTGGGGTCAAATTGTCGCAGAGCGGAAAAGGAGTTATTCAATTGCCAGCCATAAAGGTTGATAATGTGATGGATGCCACTGGAGCGGGAGATGCGTTTTGGTCAGGGTTTTTGTTTGCCTATATTAAGGAAAAACCAATTGAAAAATGCTTGGAAGTGGCCTTGCAACTCGCAGCCCTAAAACTGCAGAATGTGGGCAGATTGCCCGATAACATTAATATATTATCTGAACTACTGTAATCCAAAAATGCAAAAGGCCATTTAAACTTCCCAAAAATAAATGTCAAAAGAGATCAAAGAAAATACATTGAACATTGGCAACGGGGTAATGCTGAATGCCTATCCCGATAGCATTGGCAACAATCTGCACGACCTGGTCAACATGTTGGAAAAACCCGAGTTTAAGGAGGTCTTTTCCCTGCTTTACATCCTGCCCACTTTTTTTAATAGTGACTTGGACAGGGGGTTTTCTATCATAGATTACAATCTTAATAAGAATCTGGTTTCGGAAGAAGATCTGAAGGCCTTGTATAGTTTAAATATTGGTTTGAAGTTTGATATTGTTTTAAACCATTTGTCGGTGGCTTCGCCACAGTTCCGAGACTTGTTGAAGTATGGGGACGAGTCAAAATTCAAAGACTTTTTTATCAATTGGAACGAGTTTTGGGAAGGCCACGGTAAAATGGGGGAGGATGGGGTGATCATTCCCAAAGAAGAATTTTTGTCCAAACTTTTTATGAGGAAATCCGGGCTGCCAGTTTTAAAAGTGGTTTTCCCGGACGGTACGGAAAGGCCTTATTGGAATACCTTCTATCAACATATTGGGTATAATAATATTGGACCGAAGGACCTAAGCAGTTTAAAAGGAGTATCCCATGGGCAGGCTGCAGCCGTTTGTGATATTGTAAACGGAGCTATCGAGGAAGGTTTGGATCTTGAGACCTTAAATTTTGGGAACTCTAACCAATTCAAAAGTGAAATATTGCAAATCGTGAAACGAAATCTTTACTATCTGGGGCAAATGGATGTGAATGCACAATCTCCCATGGTATGGGATTTTTACGAGGAGACTTTGACAAAGCTAAAGGGTTATGGATGTAAAATACTGAGGTTGGATGCCTTCGCCTACCTGCACAAAGAAATAGGTAAGACCAACTTTTTTAATACCCCGGGCACCTGGGAATATTTGGAACGCATTAGGCGGATAGCTCAAGAGAACGACTTAACATTACTGCCAGAGATTCACGCGGAATACGGACTACATTTACATGCTGAGGTGGCCGCGGAAGGCTATTATATATACGATTTTTTCTTGCCTGGTCTCACCATTCACACCATAGAAAATGGGACCAACAAGGCATTGTTGGTATGGATCAACGAAATACTGGACAAGGGCTACAAAACAGTAAACATGTTGGGCTGCCATGACGGAATACCCGTATTGGATCTAAAGGGCAAGGAGGTTAATGGTGTTTATAACAAAGGTTTGTTGAAGGACGCCGAGATAGAGGCGATCATGAATAAAATCATGGAGAGAGGGGGAAGGGTCAAAAACCTGTATGGAGCATCCGGGAAAAAGATTTCCTATTATCAGGTTAACGCCACATTTTTCAGTGCCTTGGGGGAAAACGAACAAAAACTTTTATTGGCAAGGGCCATTCAAATGTTTATGCCAGGTATTCCACAAGTGTGGTATTTGGATGTTTTTGCGGGAAAAAACGATTATGAAGCCGCAGATAAAGGGGGTAGTGGGGGCCATAAGGAAATTAATAGAACAAGCTTGTCGTTGCAGGAAGTGAAAAATGGACTAAAAAAAGATGTTGTAATCGGTCAGTTGGCCATGATGAAGTTGAGAAATACGTCAAGGGCTTTTGAGGGTAGCGTGACAATTAATGATAGCCCGGAAAGTGGGTTGGACATAGTGTGGAAAAATGGGAAGGAGTACGCACATTTAAGGGCCAATCTAAAAACCCTTACTTTTACAATAAACTATACGCTGGATGGTATTGTCAAAAACATGGTATTTTAAATCTGGCAATTATTAAAATTATAAATCCCTGAAAAAACCTGAAATCCCCCTAAACGAAGAGGATAGAATAAAGGATTTGAGATCCTATTCCATCCTCGATACACTTCCGGAGTCCGATTATGACAATATAACCAAGATTGCTGCGGAAATATGTGGAACCCCAATTTCCCTTATTAGCCTAATTGATGATAAGCGCCAATGGTTTAAATCCCATCACGGTTTGGATGCCACCGAAACCCCTAAGGAATATGCCTTTTGTGGCCATGCAATCAATACCCCGAATGATGTATTTATAGTACAGGACGCCAGAAAGGACGAGCGTTTTCATGATAATCCATTGGTTACAGGTGACCCACATGTTATTTTCTATGCGGGCGTACCATTGGTTGGTGAGGCCGGACTTCCGTTGGGCACTTTGTGCGTCATAGATCATAAGCCCAATTTGTTAAGTCAGAGTCAAATAAGTTCTTTATCTGCCCTTTCCAACCAGGTGATCAATTTACTGGAACTCCGAAAAAGCAAGCAGCAATTGGAGAGGACCATAATGGAACTTGAGGAAAAAAATAAGGAATTGGAACGATTTGCCCAAGTTGCCGCCCATGACCTTAAATCACCCCTAATCAATATTTCCAGTTTGGCACAACTTATCCTAAGGCAATATAAGGTGAATTTGGCCGATGATGGATTGGAAATGCTTGGGTTAATTATTAGTTCGTCCGACAGCCTTATGGGGCTAATTGACGGATTACTGCACTACAGTAAAACCGAGAGTATATTGAGGGAAGAAAAATCGAGTATTGAATTAGAAAGTCTAAAGAGGGACATAGTCGGCCTTTTTAATTATGACCACAATCTGGATCTAGTTTTAAAATCGGATCTGACCCATTTAATCCTCAATAAAACGGCCATCCATCAGATACTTATTAATTTGGTGACCAATGCCATTAAATACAATGATAAGGCAGAAGTAGAGATTGAGCTTGGGGTTTCGGAGTCGGATACGCATTATATATTTCATGTGGCGGATAATGGACCAGGTATTGATCCAAATCATCAGGAGAAAATATTTAGGATATTCGAAAAATTGGCTGCAGCGGATAAATTCGGTCGCCCTGGAAATGGCATAGGATTGGCAACGGTTAAGAAAATTGTAGAAAAATCAGGGGGAGCTATTAGCGTGGAATCGGAGTTGGGAAAGGGGTCGAAATTTATTTTTTCCCTTGAAAAATAAATCAAAAGTTTACCCATAACGATTATAGATTTTATTATTTTTCATGCCGTAGTTATTTTAAAATTCAATATTGTGGGTCCGATCTAAAGTAATAAGTGGCATCATTTGGTATGGAAGCAATGCTAGTGTGATTATGCATTTTATATCTGGACCTATCCTCTTCCGGCGCATTGGGAAATTCGTAGGTACCAATGACATCGGTTTTTACCATATTCCAGCCAGGATTAAAATTCAGGTTATAAACAACATTGGTTTCAACCATTATTGGGTTTCCAGTATTGCTTAAATCCCCACTCCAATTTTCATTGGCCTTTATGGCACAGGCTTCATCTACATAAACCCAAGACAAGATATATCCCTCATCCCCAAAATAGAGATTGCCGGGTGTTAGTAGGTTTAGGGTTACTTTTACAGAATTCCCAATAGTCAATATCCCGATCTGTAGCTCGTTTTGGTACACCAATAAATAAGGGTTTAGCTTAAAGCCAGCTTTTTCATTACTATATTGAAAAGCATCTGGATTATGGATATCAAAAAAATTATTGCTGTTTTTAAAGTTGTTCAAGGGTTGTAACACGGGGATTTTGTCTGTAGGATTTAATTCAATAGTCCCATCTACCTTAATACTCCCAACTTTCACATAATTTATTTTATCATTTCTGGAGTCATATGCATAGTTGAAGACAAGATCGGCAGCTCCCTTGTTCCAATTTTTTAATTTCTTGTCCTTATCACTGGCCAAGGTGTTTTTCCA
The DNA here is from genome assembly GCA_040216555.1 of Arenibacter sp. Taxonomy (GTDB): domain Bacteria; phylum Bacteroidota; class Bacteroidia; order Flavobacteriales; family Flavobacteriaceae; genus Arenibacter. The sequence goes on along the minus strand of JAVJOW010000008.1, from coordinate 206,033 downwards.
ATATTTATCCTCACTTTTTACGGCAGTAGGGATGGGGCTTGTTTTGGAATTGGCATTCTTGTCCCGTTCAACTTGTTTCTGCTGCTGATCTGCCTGCTTTTGTACGTCTTCCAAGTTAAGGCTTTCGATGATGCTATCGCGCATTTTCAATGCCTTATCTATCATTTTCTGTTGCTCCGGGGTTTGGGTGAAAGACTGGAACCCTATAAACAAAAGTAGTATGGGCAAAATATGTTTCAGTGTTTTCATAGGGTTTCTTTCTTAAAAGTATTTACCGATCCACTTTGATGTTGGCGGAACCGATTGTGTTGAGGAAACCGTAATTGTACTGGGCTTCATTATGTTGTCAAAAACACCTTCTTCGTACATACTGGGAACAGCATGTTCAAGAACGCTTTCAATTTTATATTCAACGAAATTAAATCCGGCTTTCAGTTCTAGGTCGTATGTGTAGGAGGTTTCTATGGTATCTTTTTCTGTGTTGGAGACTGTGGAAGTGCATTCCCCCTGATAATTAAAATCCGATACTATATAAACCAGTTCAAAATAGGATCCGGTGACGGCGTTATTGGAATAGGTATCTTCCAACCAAGGCACCAATGCTTCATCCGTAACCATAAAAATTAGACCTGCATACGGATTATCCGTTGAGCTTAATGAAATGTATCCGGCATTGACGGCTTTACCATTTTTATCCTCTGATAGTATGTCATAACTATTATCGCATTTGGAAAACAAGGTAAAGGCGGTGTCCGACATATAATTAGCTTTTATTTCATCAGTAATAAAATTTAAATCTTTTGGGAATTTAAAATCCAATTCCCCCGAATTGGAGATAGTTCCTATGGGTATTGGATTATCCATTCCAAAGGTATTCAGTACCACATTCATAGCCCTTAAGGGATAATCCTCTACGGTGTGATTGGTTTGGGTCATGCCAAATTGAAAGGCACAGGCTACTAAAAATAAAATTGATTTTTTCATAATAAATATGTTTTAGAGGTTAGAAAAATAATCTATGATTTCCACTATTAAGGAAGGACGATAAAAGGATATGGTTCCCAGCAAAAAAAGTAGGATCAATAGTAGTAAAGCCCCCATTACGCCATCTTTTCTTCCTGGTTCCAAGGTGGATATGCGTGGGTTTGACGGATTGTAGAAAACAGTAAGTTGTTTTCCCAGAGTATATTTGGCAATTAATCCTGAAGCTTTCTTTTGGGGAAAATTCTTGAAGGAGTTGGTGAAAAATGGCTTTTCTCCTGTATACCTGGTCCCATTGAGTTCATAGGAATATTGAAAGTCGATTATTTTGGATAGGGGGAAGTCGAGCCCCTTTGTAACCATCCCATTAACTTTGGGCCATTGAAGCGATTGTTTTGCCCACCACCAACGGCGTATGGTTTTAAATAAAAAAGGCAAAAGTATCAATAGTAGAACAAGTCCTGCTATTTGAAACTGACTAAGGGATTGAAAGTATTCCATAACTTTAGGTATTATTCATTTTAATTTTTAAATCCACTCAAATTCTCAATGCCCATGGCTTTCCAAAGAGCATCGGTGTCCATCCCCTTGCCTTCCAGGGTTACATAAAACCGATTGTTGTAGAGAAACCTGAGTTCAGCTTGAAAATCTGCTTTTGTATCTGCATCCCGATCGGTACCAAAGGTTAAAATTCCGTTGCGTTCTATTTTGGAATATCTTATGGTATTGTTGCTTTCTGAAGTTATCTTGTTGAGGTGTAACATTTTTAAGGGTATAATGGCACCAATGGCTTTCTGGCCAGCGGCATCCAAAATTTCCATTCTAATTGTATCGTCCCCAAAGCTGCCGGAAGCAAGTTGGGTATCGGTAATTTCAGCTTCTATTTTGTTCTGTTCTGAAGGATCTAAACTTAGAGTGCTCAAATTTTTCGGAAACGCCTCTATAAGTTGGTCATTGGTCAATGGGGTCTTGGTGCCTAAATCTGTGCGTAGATTATCATATTTTTTATTGATATCCTCATTCTTTCCAGTGACTTCATTAATTACCCCATCCAAAATTTGGGATGCAGCAGGGTCTGATGATTTAGGGGATTCTTTGCAAGAAATCAAAAGCAATATCACTAGGGTTAGTTTTAGTATATTTTTCATAATTTTTATTTTAGTTGATCTAATTTTTTAAGGTTTTCAAAGTCGATATAGGACCAGAGGTCATCGGCTTTATCCGGACCCTCCAAGCTTAGCCTGAACCTGTTGTTGTAGATAAAAGATATTTGGTTCCTACTGATTTTAGGTTGTAAAAAGGCAATGGTCTCGTAGCCGTCACGTTCCAAAAAAATGTATTCCGTATCCTGGGGCCCTTTGAACCTCATTTTAAAGCTGACTGCAAAGTTTTTTACTATGGCTTTTGTACCAGCGCCATCTTCAATGGAAAAGTTGTACTGATTGTCTGCAGGGCCATAGCTCCCGGTAGCCATTTGTCCCCCACCTGGGTACGCATATTGGTTTGCCATTTTATGACCATTTACCATTTTAGGCAAATAGGGTAGTAGTTCTTCGCTACTTAAGGGGGGTATTTTTTTAAGGGCTTTCTGAGCCTCTTTGATACTCTCATTCGTCTTGGCCATTTCTACGGCAGCGGTAACAGGTGGCTCTTCAGCCTCTTTTTTTTCTGTTTTAGGGCTCTCTTGACAAGCGCCAAGAAATAGAATGATCAATAAATAAAATACATTGGTTTTCATAAGTCTAGTTTATTATGGTATTAATTTAAAATGTTCTTCCAATACCTTATTGGGTCTTTTATCCCTGTATATATAGGTGGCCTTAATATTAGCCGTAGGGTCGGCATGGTTTTGGCCATAGGGAATGGTGTAGGATATTTCAAAAGTTCTGTTGGCTATCCCGTCATTGTTGTAAACGGTCATTTTAAAGGTGGATCGGCCATTGCCACTTTCAATGTTTTTGGGTACTTCGTTCCAATGTAACCACGGTTTGGTTTTTTCTCCAATTTTTGCAAATAGGGTAGTATCGTCATTATTGATCTCTATCCTAGGAAAATTTCCGTCGGCATCAAGGTTGGAAAAATTCATTTGCCCGTTCATGTTCCTGGAAAATAGTAAGACTGCCAATAGTATTATAAATTGCGTTTGCATGATTTAGTAATTATTAGTACTTTTTTATCTTTCATTTAGCCAGCAGACATTTCAAACGAGGGGGCAGATACGGATATCAACACTGCCTTTTTTATACTATTTCTTTAGATTTCAACTATTGAAATGAAGGCATTGACAATATTTGAGCATTGGGGAGTGTTATCTGCTGTTCTTCATAATAATAGCGTATGCTTGATGGTCCTTCCACCAACGATTCAAGTCTTTTTTGGTCGTCGAATGTTATGGTAACCCGCCCATCGGCAATGAAAACTGTTTTTTCACTAGCAATACCACCACTTATTTTTTCAGCCCTTGGCTCGTTTTCCAATTTGGTAATGGTGATGTCTCCAGCGAATGCCGCAATTTTATGCATTACGGATCCTTTGGTAGGTTCCAAGGCCAGAAAATCCATATTCATTGGTACCACATTGGCAATCATAGCGGCCATTTGGCCCATCTTGGTTTTTATCCAACCCTGCCCTGGGACATTCATGTAAATAAATCCTTCCTCGTCCGAATAAAGGGTAGCGTTTTCTGCAGGGTGGGTCATTTTAAGTCCGTAGTTATCAGCATCAAAAAACATATTGATGGTCCCGTCAGGCCCCTTCATGACGATCCGCATATCCGAAATTCCAGTTAATACATGGATCATTTGATAGCCGTAATTTTCCGCACTAAAATGAAAAAGGGCTTCCAGTTTTACCGAGCTGTTTTTTTTCAGGTCTTTTTTCAGGTTTACGCCTTTAAAGGTGACCAAAGTGGTTTTTTCGTTTTTGCCCCCTTTTACTTCTATATCGTCGTTGGGGTCGGTATCGGGAACAAAGGGAATATGGTCCAATACCGTATTGCCATCTACTTTTAATGAAAAACCCATGCCTTTGTCTTCCATTTCTTGCACCGTGTATCCCAAAAATTCCATGGTAAAACTGGCCTCTTCCGGTTGGTCATCTTCCAGAATGCCCTCAAAAGGGTAGACAACTCCTTCCTGCAATTCTTCCCCTGTTTTTAGGTCTATAAAACTAACCGGTTCTATAATGTGCATGGCATTACCATGGGTAGCCATTTTTAAGAAGTTGTACGACTGTTCGGTATCGCTACCCTCTTTTAAATATTTCAAAAATGGAATATTGTTTTTTAGGGAATCTGGCATTTCTTTAAATGCTGTTGGAGCAGATTCCCCAAATTGAAGCATCCTATCGTACAAACTGTTAAAGGCTTTATAGGCGTCTAGGGGATGAATGATATTTTGCCAATAAAAGAGCTGTCCATTTTGCAAAATATTATTAAAAGTGGTTTGCAAGTCGCCCTGCTGGCCTAATTCACATGAGCTAAATATAAACAGCTTGTTGTTTACTTTAGGATAAGCGTTTGAAAAAAACTTGGGTATAAAAAACAATTCACCGTACTCCAATGCAATACCCCTAACGTTTTTACTCTTGATTAAATTAATTAATTGTTGTTGATCTTCTTTTTTGAATTTAATTCCTGATGAAATGTATGTGCGGCAATTACTGGAAGGCTTAGTGTCTCCTTCATACAATTTACAAGTTTTTCTGGCATGTGAGCTAAAATGCACCACATCATAATCGTTAAACGATAGATAATCTTCAAAAGAAATATGCTGTTCATTTTCTGTTTTATTGGCTTTATAGGTAATCCTTCCTTTATAATTGCGATATTCCGACAATTTATTAACTGGAATCAAAGGATCATCGGCTATCCCAAATTGCCATGCATAAGGAGCCAACACATAAGCTTTTTTATTTTGTCGATTTTCACCCCTTTGTGAGCCTACCACATTGGCGAAATTTTTGTCAGCCATGGAATTGTTAAGAACCATGATTGGAGGTGTTGCCATACTTGCAGTACCTCCTTTAGTTTCTGATGAAAACTCTTTGAGTTTTATCAACATGGTAGGCCCATTTTTAAGTCTAAAACTCAACAATTCTTCACCTATACCTATTTCTTGCAGTTCTGGAATTTGCCGGAGTTCTTTAACCATTTCAGCTACCGGTTTTAATGGAATGGTATCGAGAATGGCAAAGCCTTTTAAAATAACAGAATCCTGCATTTTGGAAAAATCCTCCAAAACCTCGTCGACAGCAGCAGTTTTTTCTTTTTGACTTTCGTTGCACGAAAACAAAATAAACATTAAGGTGAATAGGGATAGGAGACGCATGCCGTAATAGTTTTTGATAGGGTTAAAATGAACTTTTTTAAATGTTCTTAAACCATACCATAAATTTTTCCCCTAAGAAGGGCACTGGACTTTCCTTGCCATTAAAAGCGTTCATTAATCCCATGATCCACATATATAGGAGAACAAAGATGCCAAGGATATTAATGATCCATCCCAATATGGGGATCATCCCAATGGCTCCTAAAGCAAGACCCGTACAGGCCAAGCCCAAGGATTGTTTAATATGGTAAGAAGCAAAGGCATTCTTTTTGTCATTGTTCATTACAAAGGCTATAATAAGGCCAATGATGGTTATGTAGGATATTATGGCAGTGTTCTTCCCTTCATTTGCCACAGCTGGTTTGTTGTTTGTTGTTTCCATTTTAGTAGTTTTTATAATTATTCATCACATGCAGTGTTGTTGATCTCTGCTTTTAATTCACTTATATCCGCATTATAGCCAGCCAGGTTAACGGTTGGGACACATTTTAATATTCCCTCAAGTGCTTTTACATAGTTTAAACCTTCTGTTTTTAATTTATTGCAATTAGAGACGGATGGGTCATTGCTATAGGCTACTGAGGCGCTGGAGTACGCTTCGGCTTGGGAAAGATATTTTTCCGACCAATTGGTACAGCCGGCAGCCCCTATGCCATCGTCTTTACTGCAACCAACAAAAGCTGTCAGCATAACTAAACCGTTGGCAATGAACAAAGTTTTAAACTTGTGGGTGAATGGTTTTTTTTTAGGTTTTTTCATGATTGTTTATATTTAATTTTTAGTTACAAAATTGGGTTTACTATACATAATATGTGCCATCGGTCAGCCTTGATTCCTTGCCATTTTTTAAATTTTGGCAAATATTTCATACCAACATATTGGTGGCTTAGGGCATACTCATTGGGTACAGCTTGCTATCAACTGAACTACAGGAAAAGGTATTCTTATCAATAGTTATAGTTATAGTGCTCTTGACCATTGGGTTCTCTTTTAAAGTTTTATAAATTCTACTCTTCTATTATTGGCCCTGCCTTTTTCTGTGGTATTATCATCTACGGCTTCTGTTTCGCCCTTGCCTATAAATTGCAATCGGGCTTCCCCTATCCCAAACTCTTCTATCAGTAGTTGCCTTACGGAGGCTGCCCTTTTTTCTGAGAGCGACTGGTTATAGTTTTCTTCACCTTGGTTATCGGTATGCCCAACTATTTGTAGGTTGATGTCGTTGTTATCGCGGAGCATATTGGCGATATCCAATAGTATTCCGTAAGATTCTTTTTTTACGGTTGAAGCTGCAGTGTCAAAATAAATTCCTGTAGTACTGAATTTCCCGTTTTTTAAGAGTAGGGAACGCAGGTCTTCGGTAGACTCCGCAATTTTGAAGTTGGAGATGCCCACAAAATGACCTTGCTCAGGTAACACATCCATGGCTTGAATTATAAAATACTTACCAATGTTCGCCTGTATTAAATTTGGAGAATCCACCATTTTTTCCTCGTTCACCCACATTCTCAGCCTTTTTTTGTTTACGGCAATGGAAATATGAACGGTATTATTCAGATACTCCGTTATATTCCTATTTATGGTACTACCAATCTTAACATCAACTTCACCTCCAAAATTGGATACACTACTTACATTAAAACCATTTTTGGAAAGTAGAATTTCTACTTCGGCCAAAGTACCACCACTGCCACTGGAATAAGCCTTTTTGGTCATGAATACAAAATGTAGTTTACTGCTCGATTGTGCTGGACCATAACCATTGTTGGTCAAATCAAATTCAATGGTGTAATTCTCGGGGAGCGTTCTCTCCATGCTAGGCAAATACCCGGATCGTCTAACTATAGAAAGCCACTTGCCTTCGGAGGTATTGGTGTTTACTACTTCACCAGATCCGCCCGTTTCCCAATTTGCAGGGAAATCGCCCAAGGCGTCGGTGGCAAAATCATCGTAAAAGAGAAGCTTGTTTCCTGGTATAAAGGTAAAATTGCTATAGACCCCAAATTCATTTTGTTTTTTTACATTGGTATTGGACCCTGCTTTTTTTTGTGTTTGCTCATCATCCCTTTCTACAGAGGAATCGGTATCGTTCTGTTTCTTCTGGGACTTGGTATTCTTTTTTTGCTGGGTACCTTTATTACCATCCAAAATGGTGTCCATAGCTTTTTCGGTTTCACGCGTAACTTTTTGTTCGGATTTTCTAAGGACTGCGTTTTCGGCTGCATTTTCTGCCCGTTGTCCTAATTTTTTAAGGAATTGGGCATGGCATATTCCCGTTCCAATACAAAAAAGGAATAGAAAAATAGATAACCTGGCACCTAAGCTTATTATTTTCATTACACACTATTTAGAAGATTGAAATTTGATCTATTATTCGTTGAATCAAATGTCTAGTATGTAAATGAAAAAAGGCATATCAGATGTAACAGAAGATGATACAGATGTAACTCTTTGTGGGGTTACACCCATTATATTTAGGAGGCGGTAGGGGTTTTTCCGAAGGTTTTTTTATAGCATTTTATAAAATACGAAGGACTGTTAAATCCTGTAGTATAAGCAACTTCAGCCACGGTCAACCCAGATTTTTCAAGAAGTTTTTCGGCCTGTTTTAATCTTTCCAGGCGTATAAATGCGGTAGTGTTATGTCCGGTCAGGGCAATTAATTTTCTATGCAACTGCATTCGGCTCATTCCCAGAAGTTGGCTGAATTTTTCGGCAGAAAAACTAGTATCCTGTAGATAGTCGTTCAGGATGCCTTCGACCTTTGTTAAGAATTTCTCATCGGTAGAGGTAAAAGCAATGTCCTTGGGCTTAAAAACATTCTTCTTGTTGTAGTGTGCCCTGAGTTTTTTTCTGGTCGTTAAAATATTTTCTATTCTTATTTGAAAGGTCTTTGGGTTGAATGGTTTTGTCATGTATTCCTCTACACCACTTTGCAAACCGGCAATTTCGTTTTCAGGACCGGTTTTTCCGGTTAACATTATAATCGGGATATGGGAAGTTTTTTCATCATTCTTTAATTGGCTACAAAGTTCTATCCCGTTTAGTTTGGGCATCATAAGATCCGTGATTATGAGATCCGGAATTTTTTTGAGGGCAGTTTGCACCCCTTCCTCTCCATTTTTTGCAGTAATGATCTTGTATTCATCCTCCAAAAGGGAAGACATAAAATTTAAAAGGGATACATTGTCTTCCACCAATAAAATTAGAGGTTGCACTTCATTTGATTTTTTGGTGATGGTTACTGCTTCCTTTGTTGGTGTAGCCGCTTCATCATCAATCTCATCATCATCGACCAAAAGGACGGGAATTTCTAATTCAAAAGTTATTCTCTTGTGGTCATCGGAATATGATGCAATGACGGTACCTTGAAGATGTTCAACCAATTCCTTGACCAAGGATAGTCCAATTCCTGTGCCTTCATTGGTTTGACTGGCCTGGAAGAATCTTTCAAATAGCTTATTGGTATCTTCCTCTACAATGTTGTCTATATCATTGGATACATTTATTATTAAGTGATTGGTTTCGGTTACCACGGCCTTAAAGTCTATAGTACCACCCTTTGAGGTATACTTAATGGCATTTCCCAAGAGATTGCCAACAATCTTTTCCATAATATCCGGATCAAATAAGGTCAAGGGCATAGGGCCTAAGCTGTGGAAAAAAAACAGATTGTGGTTTTTGGCCAGGTATTCGAAGGGTTCCAATAACGACAGGATAAAGCCTGCCAAATGTATTTTTTCTGGATTCAGTTTTAAGGAACCGGTGTCCAATTTATTCAGTTCCATCATTTGATTCACCAAATCAAGAAGCCTTTTGGTATTTTTATCCACCAATATCAGGTCTTTTTTTAGATCTGGCTTTAGTTCGTTCTCCAACTGCTTTTTTATAGGACCTTTTATAAGGGTCAGAGGTGTCCTGAATTCGTGGGCAATATTGGAATATAATGTTGCTTTAAAGTCGTTTAATTCTTTAAATCTAATGGTTTCCTGGCGTTCAAATTTTAATTGCAGTTTCATATTCCACCTCCATTTAAAATATTGATATATAAAATAAAGGGTGTTAAAAAAGAATAACAAGTACACGAGAATTGCGATATTCGTCAGGTACCAGGGTTTATTGATAATAAAGTTATAGGAATCCTCCTTGTTGTTCCAAACCCCGTCATAATTACTGGATATAACCTTAAACGTGTAGTTGCCAGGTGGCAAGTTGGTATATCTTGCACTGTTCTCGTTACCGGATAAGGTCCAATCTGCATCGTAGCCCTCAAGTTTAAATTGATACTGATTTTTAATGGGAAGGGAGAACTGTAAACTGGCAAATGAAAAGGCCACCGTGTTTTCTTTGTAGTTGAGCTTTACATTGGGGATCAGCGGTTTTGCCGTGTTAAAAACTTCAAACCTGGTGATTACCGTTTTTGGAAGCACATTACTTATTTCAATATCCGAAGGATTAAACCAATAATAGCCTTCCAATCCCCCAAAATATAAGTTACCATTTCTGGCCTTAAAATATGCCCCGGTATTGAATTCGGTGGCGAGTCCGTCATAATTGGTATAATTGACAATTTTTGGAGTGGAATCCAGTTTTTCGGGTACGTAAAATTTGGTGATGCCCCTATTGGAACTTAGCCATAGATTATTTTGTTCATCAGGCAGAGTGGCATAAACCACATCATTGGCCAGCCCTTCTTTTACGGTATAGTTATAGAATTGCTCATTTACAATATCAAAGGCACACAGACCATTGCCATTGGTGCCGATCCACAGGATTCCCTTATTGTTGTAATACAGGGATTTTATCTGATTGCTGGCCAAGGAATTAACATTTCCGGGCTCATGTTTATAGATTTTAATTTCGTTGGTTTTAAGGTCTATCTTGCAAATACCGTCGTCCTGGGTACCTACCCATATAAACTGCCCAGCTTCCTGGGCAATTGCCCTAATATTGTTGGAAGGAAGTCCGTCGCCGGCGTCATTTTTCTGAAACGATTTTAGGATGCCCTTTTTTTTATTGACCTTAAATAGTCCACATTCCCTGGTACCTACCCATTTATGGTCGTCGGCGTCATTCTGTAAGCACCAGACAGTAACATTTTCCAGATTTTTCAGGCTTGGATATTCAATTATATTCTCATTGGCATCCATAATATGTAGCCCTCCCTCTTGAGTGCCGATCCAAAGATCCCCATCATTATCGCTGAGCAGGCTCATGATTCTATTGGATCTTAGCCCCTTTTTGTTATCTGTCTGAAAGGTATACCATTCATTTTTTTTGGGCGAAAACCTGGTTAGGCCTTTGCCACTTGTTCCTATCCAAACATTGTTTTGCGCATCCAAGGTTATGGATCGTACTACATCTATATTTATGTTCTCCGGTGTTTGAAAGTTGATTACGGAGTTGAATTTTTCCAGGAGGGGGTCATAATAATTTAGGCCAGCACCATCGGTCCCAAACCAAATGGTACCCGTATGGTCCTCGTAAATACTCAGGATATCCTTGTACTGAATGGTTTTGGGATTGTGCTTTTCCGGTAAATATTGGTTTAACTGGCTCTGTGCTATGTCAACTTTAAAAAGTCCGTCACCATAGGTGCCTATCCACAACTGATTTTTGGTATCCAGTAACATGCTGAGCACATAAATGGAATTTAGGCTATTTTTTAAATCTTCAATAAAAATATCCGGACGCTTAAACAGGGTGTCCTTGGGTTCCCTGTACCAAACACCTTCCCCAAAGGTGCCTACCCATTGATTATTTTCATGGTCAAAGAGGACAAAGCTATAATTGGAAATAGAATTTTTATTGCCATCGGGATAATGATAAATAATATTTTCAGACTGTTGCGGGTCTATTTCTACAATATATTTTTCGCAACTGAGCCAAAGATTACCGGAGGGATCTTGGGTGATGGCGTTTATGCCACTTACTTTATCGGGGCCAAAAATATGCTCTATTTTTTTGGTTTGGAAGGATAGTTTATAGAGCCCCGTTGAAAAACTTCCGAACCAAATGTTTTTTTGTTGGTCTTCAAAGATGGAACTGGCATCTACTATTTCGTTCAGGGGTTCAAAGGTGTTGTTGTCCTTATTTAATTTGTGGGGTATTTGCGATATGGGAATAATCCATAGTTCGTCGTTGCTATCAACAAAGACCTTTCCTAATTTACTGTAAGTTGGATTGGTAATATCCTTGAAGTACTGCTTGTACTTTTCAAAACTTCTGCCGTCATATTTGTTTAAACCGTCCTGTGTTGCAATCCATAAAAATCCAGTACGGTCTTGGGTTATTGAAATTGCTGAATTTTGCGATAAGCCGTCTTTTACGGACAAGGGACGAAAGGTTACCTGTTTTTGGGATTGAACAGAAAGCCAAGAAATAAGTAAGACGTAGTTTACAAAAAACCGTATGTAATTTGGCTTCATATGATGCTTACGTTATTTCAAGGGATAATTTTATCATCCAATTTTAAATTAACTGTTAACTTATGAATAAAAATTATTAAAATCTACTTAAGTAATTAAAATATGTAATTACATCATTGACTATTTTGGAAAAATGATAATGTAGAAGTAATATATGGGTTAGTATTGATAAGTATTAGACTAAATTCGCGGTCTGGAAATAATTGGGAGATAAATATCCTTGGGATTTAGCGTTTAATGGACTGATATTTTTTTTATGAATTAAGTTGCGCAGTAATTAATGATAATTGTATATTTGCAGCCGCTAAAGACAGAACTTGTCATAATTAGTGAATGGTGGCATAGCTCAGCTGGATAGAGCACCTGCCTTCTAAGCAGGCGGTCCTAGGTTCGAATCCTAGTGCCATCACCAATAAAATAAAGGCTTTAGAGATTTTTTATCTCTGAAGCTTTTTTATTTGCACTCAATTTGCACTCATATTTTGGTTTTTCTTGGGCTTATATGGTTTCGTTTGATGACTTTCATCTTTAACTTAGGATATCATACATCACTTTGTTCTTTTGAACACATTTTCCTTTTATTAAATATTCAATTTAAAATTGCTTTATACTTCCATTTAGATTGTTCGTGGGTTGTGCAAGTTGCCAGCTAAACACTTGGGTAATAATATTCAGAAGTATTATTTAATCATCCACCGAATAGGAAATTTTCCCTTCAAGCAGTGGTCGTGGGTTCAGGTTCTATCCCGACCGCTTCGTAAATAAAGGCACTCAAAAGAATAAAGGACTTTTTGCTTTTCATTTACGCTTACTTTTAACAAAATTTGAATATTATTTAGGGGCAAATGATATTATTTGGCTTCAAATTAAGTCCTTTTAATTAAGACTAATATTTGTATAGTCTACAAATATTAGTCTTGATTTATAGTAACGACTTGCAGTGCGACTGCCGGTAGTTGTCAACACAGAATTGAATATTAACCTATGAGTTTCATCTTGGTAACGAAATGCCTTTCATTGGGAAGACCTGTACCCAAATAATCTATAAAATGCTCAATTAAAACTTTAAAAGCAAAAGTGCCGTTTCGTCTGTTCGTTGTTTCAATTTATAAAATTACCATTAATATCCAAGCCTCTCAATTCAAACGGATTAACTATTTCATTGAAAACAATGGCGAATGAAGCTCTTGATATTTTCTTATTTTTCTTTAATCCCAATTTATTTTTTAGTTTCTTTTCTCTTTTATAAATTTTATTGTATTCGCTTTTAGGGAAATATTTAAATATAAATCTATCCATTACTTCTTTTACGTCCCCATAAGTCGCTAAACCATCTTTAAGTGTAAGATTATCAATGTTAATCCACTCTTTTATTCCTTCCAACAATTCCTTGGAGGACAATAATTTGTCCGGATAAATATGCGTATGGTTTTTCCAACCAATATTTTTCCCCTCACCCTTTAAAATACCACAAGCACCTAGTTTCTGTAACGGAACGAATGCCTCGGATTCAATTTCAATGTCAGAATAGGGCATTATATAAGCACCATCATTTAGAAGTTCCAATTGCACTTCCCTGACCGATACGTTTCTTGGAGACATGTTATTTTTTATTGATAACGCAGCCAATGTTCCTGCCGCCTGACCAATTAAAAGACAAACCGGCTGAAGCCTAGTGGTGCCATTTACAATATTGGACACAGAAATCGATTTTTCACCTACAATAAAATCATCCACATTCTTAGGGATAAGCGTTCCCAATGGCAGTGAATAAGACGGAACGGGATAAAAATGTAAATCTGGCAATTCATCCGATTCTGGAAATGCATAATGGTGATGATCGATCGGGTAATCACCTACGGCAATCCCGGTTTTATACAAGGGCTTGTCGTTATTTTCAAATGGTTTTGCCAAATCGTTAAGGGTAAAACGGACCATTCCCTTGATTCTTCTTGACTCTCTATAATAAGGTATGAATGGTAAATTGTCCAAAGTTGGATAGATATCATCGGCGATGCCTAAATTTTTATATCCCAATTCAGTTTGCAGATAGTAAACGTAATTTAATGTGAATTCTTTGGCCAATTGAATTTCACTCAATCTGTCTTCTTTGTTTTTTTCAATGAAATTGGCATAATAATCATTCCCATTTATTGGCCAATTGATCATGTAATAGCCATTGGGTAATTTTCCATACCTCATCATCTGATCGCAATCCCATAATTTCCTGCCAATCTTTTCCTCTTCGTTACATGTTTTGATACATGTACATAAAAAGGGATTTGGGTCATAGTTTTGCGGCCTAGGAATTGTTTTATCCGCTGATGTCCCAAAATCCTTAAGTATGGCAACATAGGTCAGATCTTGAATGATATCATTGGCCATTTTCGGAGCTATCTCTTCACCGGTTTCTTTAGTGGAATCCATGCCTATATCATAAGGTATCCCTACTTTGGCAGCCACATCCCCTAGTTCCGTTGCATCAATGACTATTCTAGTTTTCAATTTTCTGGATTCACCATCAGATTCATAAGTCACAATCCACCCTTCTTGTTCCCTTTCGATACTTTTTAAGGTAGAATTATATATAGTATTAAGATTAGTTTCCGCGGACGTCATTCCCTTTAATATTTCGAAACCAACCTGGGGTTCGAAAAGAACATCGCTGACCCACCCTGTTTTTAGACTATCCGGAGAACCGTAATAATTAATCAATTCTTGCCTGAACTCTTCCCATAACCCTGAACGCAATCCATAATTGCCGTCTATTGCACTAACACCAGCAGAGGTAAGCATACCTCCCAACCATGGGGTTTCCTCCAATATCGTCGTTCTTATACCCATTCGGGCGGACTGTATACCTGCCATGGTTCCACTGGCCCCACCACCTACTACCAATACTTCAATATTATTTTCAAGGTTATATTGTTGTGACTGGGCATAGCCTTTTATAAAAAAGAGACATATAATAAATAAGAACTGTTTCTTCATGATATGCTATTCTTTTAATAATAACTGTTTGTTTCTATCAATGGCTTCAGAGGTTTTCCAGCAAGTATATAAGGCTCTTGGCACATGGAAGCAGCCTTTCCATTTACCTCCTTTTAGTCTTAACAAAACCTCTCCCTGTCGATTCAAATAACCAAACCACTCTTTGTTCTTTTTATCCTTAAAATGTTCGAAAGTATAGGATTCTACTTTTTCAAACCATTCTAAACATTCCTTATTGCCAGTAAGTTGATATCCCTTAATTAGGCTTATCATGGTTTCTAAGTGAACCCACCAAAGCTTTTGATCCCATTCCAGTTGCTGTGGTGGATGCCCCTTAACATCCATAAAATAAAAAATACCTCCATAGGTCTTGTCCCACGAATATTCCAAAGTTTTCAAAGTGATACTAACAGCCTTATCTATGAGGTCCTTTCTATTTAAACGTACTCCCAAGTCCATAATAAACCACATGGCCTCAATAGCATGCCCTGGGTTCAATAAACGTCCTTCAAAAGAATCAGAAAATTTACCATCCAGAGTTACATTTTCCAGAACCAGTTGGTATTCCTCATTGTAAAAAGTATTCATTACCTCTGATATAGCTTCTTCGATTGTGGCATTAACGACTTCCCTTTCAAGAAGATGTTCTATCTCTAAACACAGATTGCATAGAATCATCGGCAATGCGAAGTTTTTTAAAGGTCTAGTACCCGGAAATGTTTTGTCGTATCTGCCTTTAGGATGTTGCTTACGACTTATGATCCTATCAAATGTCCTTTTGGCAACCATTTGATAGTTTTTGTCATCTACTGCAATACTTAGTTGCCCAAATGCCATGGCTGCAAAGGTGTTTGAAAAAATATTGTAGGGCTGCACTAATGGCCGTCCCTGCATGTTCAGGCTAAAATACCAGTCATAATTACCATCATGACCGTACTTCTCCAGAAATTCGGCCCCATGCAATGCGACATCCAACCATTCGGGTTTATTATCAATTCTGTTATAGAGCATGGCAAAAAACCAAACTTGGCGTGCTTGTAGCCAAATAAACTTATCCGTATCGTATACTTTGCCGGATTCATCCAAACAAGTATAATAACCGCCGTTTTCCTGATCCAATGAATTTTCCACCCAAAACGGAACCACATTGTCAAACAATTCTTTTTTATATTTGTCAGCCAACTTGCTAAAATCAATAATCTTCATCCGTACGTAAACAAAAGTTGAACTTTATTTTATTCCTTTAATTTTCTATATTCTTGATACCTGTTGTACAAATGACCAGCCTGCAAATAGGCAGATTGCGGACTCATAAAATGTGAAAATTCGAAGGTGATGGCATTTTCAATACCAGCCTTCTTAGCCAGGTTTAGTTTTAATTCCAGTTTATCCCACTTTATCGGCAAAAATTTAATAGGCATATCCCTATCAAAAGTTTCCGTATTGGTCCAACATTCCAAACCAAATTCTTCAGCCAATTCCTTATTGACCTTTAAAAAATCTATGAGCTCTTCATATGCGACATGACCATCCTGGAAGGCAACAATATCAACAGCTCCCTGAATTTCATTAAAGATCTCGCGCCAATCGGCTGTATGCTCATCCAATGAAACGCCTGCCGTTTTTAGAACTTCATGGTCATATTGACTAATATTCTTGACTCCATCAATATATGGTGAAATCATAGTTGGCAGGCCATTGGATATGGCTTTGCAATGGTTTCCCAAGATCTTATATAATTGAATAGCCTGACTATTCTTTCTGCTTACCTCATGGGAAATATACCAGCCTTTAAATGCTGGATAATGCCCATAATGTTTCCAAACCTCGTCAATTACGGCCTTGTTAATGGCAACTTCAGATGCGTAATCGCCATTGACCCAATATTTACCCGAGTCATACAATCCGAAATAAAATTGTAAGTCATATTTTTCACTTAACTCCAAAAACAGTTTCAATAAATCTGTTGAAGGTTTGAAGGCCCCTACTTGAAGCTGCAGCGCGTTTGACGGATATGTTATCCATTGTTTGTACCCGCTTCTTATCATAATAACCATTTCGATGCCCATGGCTTTCATGTGCTTAAAATCGGTATCCCATTCTTCCCTTCCCCAATTTTGGTGAGGAATATCGTGGCTTATTTCATCTAAAAAAGTACCCTTTATCATAAATATTCTACATTCTTTTAGGTTTGTTAATTTTAATCTACATTTTTTAAATTATTGTACCAGGTTTTCTTTAGAATAACCGAGGTTGCAATAAAAACGACCACTGCAATTATGGTTTCTTCTGTGTTTTTTGTGAGTAGGTACAACGGAATAACTATCATGGACATTTGCCAAATGATTCCTATTGCCACGTTAAAGGCATCGCGTTTAAAATCCATATTGCCCTGAAAACTTGGGTCCTCTTTTAATATTTCTGCTTTTATGTGATTCCAAAATCCCCATGGGCGCGTTTGTTTATAAAACTGTTTTAAGATGGCCATATCTTCTGGTTTGGTTAGCATCGTAGCCAACACACAGGCTAAAAAAGAAATGAGGAATATGACAGGGAAAATATAAATATCTATTATACCCGGAAATACCATTCTTGCCAAAGGTGGAATAAATAGTGATGCTACAAGTCCACCAAGCATCCCTGCAAAATAACCCATACCGTTAAATCTCCACCAAATCCATTTTAATACGTTTGCCGCCGCATATCCGCCAAAAAGCGATGATGTTATCCAAAGGGTCAAACTGTTTAAAGAGGTTGCAAAGAGACCAAAAGTCACCCCGATCAATACCAAAACCAAACTAGCAGCATAACTATATCGAATAAGCTTTTTGTTCGAAGCTCCTGGATTCACATATTTTTTATAGAGATCATTTACTAGATAGGCTGGAGCTGCGTTGACAAAAGCCGCGAATGTTCCCATAAAGGCTGCTAACAAACCTGCCAATAATAATCCTTTTACACCTATGGGGACAAAGCTTTGTATGGCCATCGGCAATACCATTTCAAAATCCATATCCACACCCATCGCCTGCAATTCGGGTTTTAAATCCACCAATGCCAATACGGTTAGACCAGCGATCATTAAATACCGTGGAATGAACAATACCAAAGGGGTCAGGCCACTCATTTTCGCCGCATCGGAAGGGGTTCTTGTAGATAAGATACGTTGCATATCGTAACTTGGCACTGGCCCTGCAAGACTGGCGAATATGCCTTTTAAGACCATCATCATTATTAACATCCCGAACATTTCATAGCCATCCGAAGCTATTTTATCGTTCAATTCTGGAAATGTCTGGGACCAATCCAAACTTAAGTTCCACTCGGGCATCAAATTACTCCAACCCTCAGGCGTCGCTGCCACTATTTGTTCAGGGGTAACTTGATTATAAGCAATAATTCCAACGGCAATACAGGCCACAGTCATGATCAAAAACTGAATAACTTCGGTACTTACCACACTGTACATTCCACCTTTAAGGGTGTAAAGTGTTGTTATTCCAATAATAATCAAAGCGTAGGATTGTTCCGAAGTGAGGTGGAGCGCTAAAATGTCAGCCGAAAGATCCCAAGGTAAAAAGGTTGTGGCAAATTTACCAATGCCTTCTACAAAGTAGGCGATAAACCCAATAACACTTACTACGGCAAATACAACTACGATAATGTGTGCTAAACGTCCTCCTTTTCCATCACCAAAACGAAACGTAATCCATTCTGCACCGGTCATAGCATTAGATCTGCGCATCCAGATGGCAAGGAAAATCATGACAAAAATCTGATTCCAGACAGGCCATAACCAAGGGATCCAAGCACTTTTTAATCCATACACAAAGGTTAAGGTCACCGTCCACATGGTGCCGGAAATATCGAACATGCCCGAAGCATTGGACAGCCCTAAATAGTACCATTTGATTTCATTTCCGCCTAGAAAGTAAGATTCTAAATTTTTAGAGGCTCTTTTAGACAGATAAAAGCCCAGAAAAAGTGTTAAGACCAAGTATAATATTACTATCGAAATATCGATCCAAGATAAGCTCATAGTGTTTTAGTTTTCGGTTGGTTTATAAAATGTCTTAATTTCGTTTTCAAAAGCACTTAATCCTTCATAGAAAAAATATACTTCACCGTTTATTCCAGCGTCCCTATTTGTTTTAAGCATAAAACTAAACAAGTCGTTTGATGGTCTTTGGTCATTTACTTGTATGAGTATCCCTGGAAAGAATAAATGCCTTTTTTCAGGGGTGATATAAGACAAGGTTTGCTTTAACGTTCTTTGGTAGCTCAACGAATCTTTGCGGTATATCTGTGGACATATCATATCTACATAGCCAAAATTTATCCATGTTGGCCAATCCTGCAAATATTCCTCTTTACTCCACGGAAAGACACTCGGTGCCATGGATACGATACATTCGGGTTTTACGGCCTTAATATCTTCGTAAAGCTGTTTTAAATAATTGTTTAGTTTTTGCGAGCGCCAGTTGACCCATTCAAAATCTTTGTAATTTTCAGGTGGAGGTGTTCCCCCATGTTCTGCTTTATACCAATTGATTGTTTTGGGATTATAGCCTCCTGAAGAAGGCATGGCGGGCAGTCTATCATCACCTTGGATGCCATCAACATCATAATTCTTAACCACTTCCAGAACCAAGGACGATATAAACGCCTGTACTTCGGGATCCAAAGCATTCAGCCAATCAAAATTATTTTTGGTACTTATTAAACCATCAGAAGTTAAGGAAGCCCATTCTGGTTTCAGTTTAATCAAAGTACCTCCGTTTTCATTATATGATGAAGCAAATCCAAATTCAAACCAAGCAAATACTTTTATATTATTGGCATGTGCCAGATCTATAAGTTCTTGCAAGGGGTCTCTGCCATTATTATCAGGGTCTAAAATGGGGTCGATTTCTACTCCTGTAAAATCCTTCATAATGGCGCTTCTGTACATAGTTTGAGCTTTGTTCCAAGTCACCACAAAAATGGTATTGATGCCCAAATCTTTACAGCTTAAAACGGCCTTTTTAATATTTTCTTTTGTATAGAGCGCATCGCTCGCTACATTGGTTAACCAAACACCTTTTACGGGTTCATTATACCCCAATGGAAACTGTGATGAAGAGGGTATGTCTTTCGAAATAGTCTTTTTCTCGCTACATCCCAAGATTAATTGGAAAATAATGCTTAAGGCTATGAATACTGCGTGTTTCATGTGTTTATTTTTACCAACTGCTATTGTGTACGTTTTAACTGTACTCCGCTCATAAAATTAGTGTCCACCAATGATGACTTTTGTTGGGGACCAATTATGTTTTCCTAAAAACTCTGATTCATTTTTATGTAAATGCCAAAATCCCTCTAGACCAAATCGTGATGCTTTAAAACCATCGCAGCTGCTCCTTTGGCAAAGGCTTCCGTTCCCAGAACGGAGGAAACTATTGTGCACTGCTTTAACGGATTGACCAATGCAGTTTTCTTTAAACCTATGTTTACAGCATCAATGAAAATCTCTTTAACTATTAAAAACTCTCCCCCGATTACAATAACTCCTGGATTCAATAAATTGATCAGATTGCCCAGAGCCTCCCCTAGCAATACTCCAATTCGCTGTAACAACGTAATGGACAGGACATCTCCTTGGTTGGCAGCTTTAAACACATCTTTGTAATGATATTCTTCAATTTTGGAATTCTCGAAAAATATAGAGCTTTCCTTTGATTCAATAGCCTCGATTAAATCTTGGAGCAAGCCATAACCAGAAACCTCGGTGCCCAAACATCCTCGCTTACCACAAACGCACAATCGTTCTTTCCTACCAAATTGCATATGGCCAAATTCACCCGCAAAACCAGTTTCACCAGATATCACTTTTCCATTGAACATCATGCTCATACCCAAACCCTGACTAACATTTACAAACAATGAATTGCGTTTGCCCTTTTCCTTATCTTGAGCTAGTTCCGAAAAACCGGCTGTACGGGTATCATTGCCAACAAGTACCTCAAGTTTTAAAGCATCCTTCAAATACTGTTTCAAAGGAACTTCCATAAAATTAAAGTAGCTAAAAGATTCCCCAGTCTTACTATTAACTCGCCCAGTAATCCCTATTCCGATCCCGGCTATTTTAGAGCGATCTACACCTGCATCCTTTATCGTCCTTTCCACAAACTGCACTACATGTTCTAAGCATGATGGGGTATTTTCAACAATAAAATCGTCTTCAATAACCTCATATACTAATGAAAAGTCTATCCGGGAGATGACTAATTGCAATTTGGACAAATCGATCCTTAGCCCAACAGTATACAATTTATCCTTATTGAGAGAATATAAAATAGGTTTCCGGCCACTTCCAGTCTCCTTGAACCCACCTTCCATTACCCATTTAGAGTGCAAAAGTTCTTCAATATAATTTGTTGCGGTAGGAACGCTGATATTTACCTCATTGGCCAATTCAGGAATTGTCACGGCATCTTTATTCTTCGAAAGAAACTTAATAATTCTGCTCAATTGTTTCTGCTGACGCCCTTTGTTACCTGTATCCGTGGAGTCGAGAAGGAGAATGGAACTAGTATTTAGGTGCCTGTTCATATAGAGATATTTTGGCTAAAATATAAAATTTAGAATTTCATTTTACCAATTAATAAATTTTTTTATTAATTAAGATTATACTTACTCTTAAATTCCTAGAACAGCTCTAAGTATTTAATGACTCCAACCCTGTACAAAGATGAATTTAAAGCATTATAAAGAGAATATGGGAGAGTATTTAAGAATGTAGACAAACTGTATTAATATAGCATATTAATAAAATAATTTATTATCATTAATATTCTTGTTTTCTTAAAAAATGTCACTGCCACCCATAATGTCTAATATTTTGTAGCATTTAATAAATTTTATTCTGTAACCTGTTACGGAATTATCATAAATTATTTCAGTATGAAAGTTAGGCTCATCTATACTAGCCATTGTTTAGCTATACAGTGATTGTCCTTGAAATCGTACCAAAGAAGATATAGACTTAAGAAACCACCATCTCATTCGCCTCATCCAAAACCTGGTTGGTAAAACTCTTTAGGTAGATCTGAGTTGTTTTTTAGGAGTTGTGGCCCAATCCTTCGCTGATAACCTCTGTAGGGATGCCCATGAATTTGGCAATCGTGGCCCAGGAATGGTGGATGGTATAAATGATAAAATTCTATTCAATATAGGCATCTTCGGTAATGCCTTTTAATTTGCAGCGTTGATAATGAGGGAGCATCGTAGGTAATCCTTCTGCTATAACAACACGAAACCTTTTATAAACGGGGGTATTGTTACTTTTTTTTATGAATTGTTATTAGAATTATTGTAAAAAAACATACATAGTTATTGGATTTAAAATTACTTTTATAGTTATTGATACCAATTGCACTGTTTTGAATGCAAAATAGTGATACCTAATCTTAAAGTCTTCAACCCCAGTTGTATTAATTCATTCCGGTTACACTGGAGATAAAGGACCTATCTGAATTTTAGACAAGGCTACAAATGCAGTATAGGAATGGATTAAATCCTAAATCATAATTATAATGTTCTCTTTCTCCTGAGCTAATCACTAGAATTTAATTGAAGAATTTACATGATTGTTTCCAATTTCATTAAGTTTACATTTTAACCCAACATTTAATGAGGTTCCAAAGCGTCTTTTTTCTTTTTGTCGCGGCTTTTATTCCTATATTCCACTCTTGTTCCAATAGGAATAATGAAGCCGAAATAAGGATTGGGTTTTCCCAAGCCATGATGGCCGACGAATGGAGACAATCCATGAACAATGCCATGAAGCTGCAGGCTTCCTTATACCCCAATATTACTTTAAGTATCTCCAACGCAAATTACAATGTACAGGAGCAAATTAAGCAGCTACAGGCATTTATAGCGGATAGTGTGGATATTATTATAGTCTCCCCAATACAGTCCAAGCCAATAACTCCCATTGTGGAAGAAGCAATGAAGGCAGGTATCCCTGTTCTGGTAGTGGACAGAAAAACAGACAATCAAAAATATACCGCCTATGTGGGGGCCGATAACATTGAAGTGGGCCGTAATGCTGCGAAAATAATTGTCTCTAATTTAACCGATTCCTTAAAAGTTGTGGAAATTAGGGGTTTAAAAGGATCTTCGCCTGCAGAGGAAAGGAGTCAGGGATTCCATCAGATTGTGGATAAATTCCCGAACATAAAATTTATGGGAACCATTGAAGGCGATTGGGAAAAAGAATCCATAACAGATGGCTTTATGAATCTGTTGCAGGAGATTGGGCCGGTGGACTATGTTTTTGTCCATAATGACAGAATGGCCTTGGGTGCCTGGGAGGTGGCCAGGAATTTGGGCATGGAGGATAAAGTTAAAATAATAGGTGTGGATGGACTAAACGGACCCAACGGAGGCATCCAATTAGTGAAGGAGGGTGTGTTGAACGCCACTATATTGTATCCTACCGGAGGGGATGAAGCCATAAAAACGGCTTTGAAAATCTTGAATAATGAAGTGGTACCTATAAATAATATCCTTGGCACTACAGTAATCGACAGGTTTAATGCAGAAATAATGCAAAACCAGTTGAATAAGATAAACGAACAGCAAACCCTTCTGGAGGCGCAGGTTGCTGCAGTAAAAAGACAAGAGGAACTCTACTATTCCCAAAATAATATTTTAAAGATTATTTTGGTATTTTCTTTTATTATACTTGGTTTGGCCATTTATAGTATATATTCCAAGGTGGCGATTGCCAAGAAAAATAGACAATTGGAGCTCACCAATAGAAAAATTACGGTTCAAAGAAATCAGATTGAGAAAATTGCCAAAGAGGTAAAGGAAAGTAATGAGGCCAAGCTAAATTTTTTTACGGGCCTTTCCCACGAGTTTAAGACCCCTATCACATTAATAATGAGTTCCATAGAATCCTTAAGGGATTGGCAAAGGGAAAAGGGTTTTAAAACTGGGTTTGAAATAGAGCTGATTCAAAATAATTCCAACCGTTTGCTTAGATTGATAAATAATTTATTGGATTTTAGAAAGGTGGAGGACCAAAAATTTAATGTTAGGGCTTCAAAAACAAACATTTTTAAATTTTCCAAAAATATATTCAACGAGTTTAAAGTGGAGGCTACAAAAAGAGGAATAAAATTCAATATTGTTTCCAATAATGAAGATTTGGAGTTGTTTATTGATCGAAATTTAATGGATAAGGTATATTTTAACCTTCTGTCCAACGCCTTTAAATTTACACCGGATAATGGAAAGATCAATATTGAAATACATGATGATAAGGAAGGGAGTATGGTTAACGTGCATTTTAAGGATAATGGTATAGGCATTCCTGAAAACGAATTGCAGTATGTGTTTACACCTTTTTTTAAGGGTTCCAACAATAGGAAAAATAGCTCGGGCGTAGGCCTTCACCTCAGCAAACAATTTGTAGAATTGCATCTTGGTAAATTGGAAGTCAAATCCTATCACGGAACAGAGTTTATCATTACCCTTTTTAAAGGGGATACTCATTTTAATGAGGATCAAATCGTGGTAGATCCGGAATTAGTGGATACGGCATTGATCAATTTTTCGGAGGATATTTGTTTGGATGATGGCTCAAGCGGATTGGAGGCCCCAGATGGTGGGGAACGATATTCCATATTGTTGATTGAGGATAATAGGGATTTAACATTATTTCTGAACAATAAATTGGGCGGGGAATACGATATGTTGTTGTCCGATGGTACCGATGGACCCCAGATGGCATTCGAACATGTCCCCGATGTTATCCTGTGCGATGTTAATTTGCCTGATAAGAGTGGATTTGAAATTTGCCTAATGCTTAAGAACGATCTGCGAACCTCACATATACCAGTAATCCTCCTGACGGCTTTAAGCAACAAGGAATCATTCATAAAAGGCTTGGAATGTGGTGCGGATCTCTATTTGACAAAACCTTTTAATTACTCCATCTTAACCCAATCCATAAAGTCGTTGCTCTATAATAGGGAAAAATTGAGGTATTACTATACGAACAACATCCATAAAATAGACCAGGTACATTCCTTTGGAGATCCAGAACAAGTGTTTGTGCGACAACTAAATCAAGAAATTAAGGCCAATTTGGACAATACCAATTTTTCCGTTGAGAATCTGGCCGATGCCCTGAACATTTCTAGAGTACAATTGTATAGAAAGGTTAAGGCCATGTTGGGAATAAGCATTAGCGATTATATTTCAAATTATAGACTGGAAAAGGCAAAATCGATGCTTGAATCTACTAATCATTCCATTTCTGAAATCGGGTATGCTACCGGTTTTTCTTCACCAAATTACTTTTCCACCGCCTTTAAAGGGAAATTTGGGGTTACTCCAGGGGCCTATAAAAAATCACTTTAGGACTTTTAGTATTATCTGCTCCGTTGTAATGTATCAATTTTGTAGTCGGGGGTAACACTAGTGTAATTGACTTATTGCCATAATGTTAAATTATTTTCATTAAAATACTGACAATAAGAGTGTTATGTTTTATTCTTGAAATGTTAACTAAATCATAACATATTGTATCATTGTTAAAATTACTCCCAATTTAATTGTAATAATATAGTCTTCATATTTAATAATTGTGATATGAAGAAAATATTGATATGGTCAATAACTGCGGCACTGGCCGGATTCCTGTTTGGATTTGATACGGTAGTGATTTCTGGGGCGGACAAGAAATTACAGATGTTATGGGGTTCTTCTGATGTTTTCCATGGAACAATAGTAATGGCCATGGCTTTGTGGGGAACTGTAGTTGGAGCATTATTGGGTGGAATACCTACCAATAGGTTGGGGAGAAAGAAAACACTGTTCTGGATTGGAATTTTTTATACCGTTTCAGCAGTGGGTTCTGCATTCGCAAACGACCCGGTTACCTTTGCCTTTTTTAGATTTTTAGGTGGATTGGGAGTGGGTGCATCCACTATTGCCGCTCCGGCATATATTTCTGAAATAGCCCCGGCCAAGGACAGGGGTAAATTAGTGGGTTTGTACCAATTTAATATAGTCTTCGGAATATTGGTCGCCTTTTTTTCCAACTACTTGTTAAGTGGTATTGGTGAAAATGCCTGGCGATGGATGGTTGGGGTAGAGGCAATTCCTGCTGTAATTTATACCCTATTTGTCTTGACTGTTCCACAGAGTCCAAGGTGGCTTCTGACCAAGCTTCGTACCCAAGAGGCGCTAAATGTACTTAAAGTGATTAATCCTGGTCAGGATGTTGAAAAATTGATGTTGGAAATAAATCAGGAAAATGATAATAAGGTTCCGGGAGAAAACATCCTTATGAAGAAATACCGCTTCCCATTAATACTTGCCTTTTGTATGGCCTTTTTTAATCAAGCTTCCGGTATTAATGCCTTTCTGTACTATGCCCCTAGAATATTGGAAGAGGCAGGTCTGGGAGAAAGCACTGCCTTATTGAGCAGTATTGGAATAGGGTTCATCAACCTACTTTTTACCCTCTTGGGTATATTTCTGATCGATAGGCTTGGCCGCAAGCAATTAATGTACATAGGTTCCTTTGGATATATCATATCACTTACCTTGGTGTCCTGTGCTTTCTTCTTTGACTGGGAAGGAATGTCCGTGGCCATATTCCTGTTCCTTTTCATTGCCGCACATGCCGTAGGACAGGGTACCGTTATCTGGGTGTTTATATCCGAAATTTTTCCCAATCATTTAAGAGGTTCAGGACAATCCTTTGGAAGTTCTGTCCATTGGGTCTTGGCAGCGGTAATCCCTTCCTTGATTCCTGTGTTGTTTTCTTCTATTGGAGCAGGAACAGTATTTGCCTTCTTCGCTTTTATGATGTTTTTACAATTGCTCTTTGTGGCCTTTATTATGCCAGAAACAAAGGGGGTTTCTTTGGAGGCCTTGAGTAAATTTTTAAGTAAATCCAATGGGCCAGATACAAATAAGTAAAGGAAATTATAGAGAATAAGTAGCTAAAATTTTAAACCCAATTTTTTGAAAGTATGAAAAAAAATAGATTAAAATTAGTTGTTGCCATTGCAGGCCTATGCATAGTTTTCGCATGCAAGGAACAAGGGCAGAAGGAGAACAAGGACAGTATTGTTCAGCAGGAGAGTACTTTGGATTCGGAAGAGGAATTATATCGTCCAAATTACCATTTTACGCCTAAGGTAGGATGGATGAACGATCCCAATGGGATGTTCCATTACAACGGGTATTATCACTTATATTTTCAACATTATCCAGATGGTAATAAGTGGGGCCCCATGCATTGGGGGCATGCTATAAGTACCGATATGGTAATGTGGAAAGAGCAGCCGATTGCACTATATCCGGATGATTTGGGATATATTTTCTCTGGAAGTGCCGTGGTGGATCTGCAAAATACCTCTGGCTTTGGGACTGGGGGACAAGTACCAATAATTGCCATGTTTACATATCATAATATGGATATTGAAAAGGCCAAAAGAATTGATGTTGAGTCTCAGGCCATTGCTTATTCCTTGGATGAAGGTCTTACCTGGACCAAATATTCAGGAAACCCAGTTATACAAAATCCAGGGATTAGGGATTTCAGGGATCCCAAAGTATCCTGGAACGAGGAACATAAGAAATGGGTTATGGTTTTGGCTGCACAGGACAAAGTTATGTTCTATGGTTCAAAGGACCTTAAAAGCTGGGAACTGTTGTCGGATTTTGGCGTAGACTTGAATAGGGAGATTGGAACACATGGTGGTGTTTGGGAATGTCCAGATCTATTTCCTATTCCAGTAGAGGGTACTGATGAAAACAAATGGGTCCTCTATGTAAGTGTTAATCCTGGAGGTCCAAATGGGGGTAGTGCTACACAATATTTTATTGGTGACTTTGACGGTACAAAGTTTACCATGGATAAGGATTTTGAGACAGTCCTAAACAAGGGTCAAAACCATTGGATAGATTTTGGGAAGGACAATTACGCTGGCGTTACATTTTCCAATATCACCTCAAAGGATGGCGGTAAATTTTATATGGGTTGGATGTCCAATTGGGAATATGCCAATGAAGTGCCCACGGAAACTTGGCGTAGTGCCATGACTGTGGCCAGGGAAGTAAAATTGATAAAAGACTCCCAGTCCTATAGATTGGCTTTTGATCCCGTTGATGAGATTGATGCCTATAAAGGGGTAAAGTATAAGAAAGAAAATATTGCAGTGGAGGGGGAATTGGAACTCATAAATTCAGAAAAAGTAAATCTTTCACGCGCTGCAATCACCTTCAATATTTCAGATATAAAAAAGGATAGCTTCACTTTTAAACTTTCCAACAAAGAGGGGGACGAATTGTCCTTTGGATTCAACGGTATCGATAATACTTTTTTCATCGATCGCAATAAGTCAGGTAAAACAGGTTTTTCCGATACTTTCTCGAATAAGAAAAGTATTGCAAAACGAATTTCCAGTAGTGAAAAGCTGTCTGGAACCATTCTTTTGGATAAGACTTCCATAGAATTATTTTATGATGAAGGGTCAACGGTAATGACGGAAATTTTCTTTCCCAATGCCCCGTTCGAGACGCTTTCGGTAGAGACGGTCAATCAAGAATTTATTCTTGATAGTATAGAAGTAAATGAACTTAATATTAACTAAATACAACTCAATTATGAAACTGAAACTCTTATTATTACTAATGACGTTTGTTCCTTTAGGGCTATTGGCCCAGGAACAGATAAAAGGTACTGTGACCTCTCAAGATGATGGAATGCCGTTGCCAGGGGCCTCTGTGGTAGTGGCCGGCACCACTAATGGTACAACCACGGATTTTGACGGTAACTTTTCCCTTGATGAAGTGCCTTCGGACGCAACACTTTCAATAAGTTATGTGGGCTTTTTAAAGATGGAGATTCCCGTAAATGGACAGTCTATCTTCAATATTGTATTGCAACCAGATGCACAAATGTTGGACGAGGTTGTGCTAACGGGCTATACCACAGAACGAAAGGCCGATTTAACCGGGGCTATAACCGTAGTGGAACTTGGTCCTGTGGAAGGTCAAAGTTTAAGCTCGGGCAATGCCATGCAGGCCTTACAGGGAAGGGTGCCTGGTCTTTTTGTTGAAAAGTCGGGTAACCCTAATGGTACCAGTAGCAGAATTCTAATTAGGGGGGTTACCACCTTGGGAAACAACGACCCTTTGTATGTAATAGATGGGGTGCCAACGGTTAGGCAAGAAGTTTTTTCGGGACTTAATCCCAGTACTATTGAATCTGTTCAGGTTTTAAAAGATGCATCCGCTTCTTCCATTTATGGTTCCAGGGCAGGTAATGGCGTTATCATTGTAACCACCAAGAACAGCACCAAAGCTGGTGGGGAAGAGAAATATAAGGTAAGTGTAAATTCTAACATTTCCGTACAATCCGAAAAAAAGCAGCGTTATGATATGCTGAATTCCCTGCAAAGAGGTGAAGCATTATGGAGGGCATCCGTCAATGATGGAGCAGATCCAGCTGGGGGTTATGGGGAGATCTATAATTTTGATTGGAATGGGGATTATAATAATCCGGTGCTTAACAGTGTAACGCTACAGCCCTTTGTTGGGGGAGATGCCAATGTACCCGCAGGCGATACGGATTGGCAGAAAGAAGCTTATGAAACGGGTTATGTGTACAATAATGAAGTTTCCATTTCAGGTGGAACGGACAAGTCCTTTCATCTTATCAATTTGGGACATCTTAAGAATACCGGGATATTAAAATATACAGGATACGAAAGATTTTCGGGGAAATTGAATTCCAATTTCAAATTGTTCAATGATAAATTGAAGATTGGCCTTAATACGGCTTTTACGAGCTCGGATGAAACATTGGCCTCTACTGATATTGGTAGTGCCCCAACTCCGGCATTGGCTATTAGCTTGGCGCCTTCTATACCTTTGTTTGACAGTAATGGTAATTATGGTGGGCCTTTGGGAGCTGGTTACTCGGATCGTAACAACCCGGTTCTAATGCAATACTTAAATAGATGGGACAATACGGAAAGGACCAATATTTTTGGAAATGTATTTGCCGAATTACAGATATTGGACAATTTAACTTTTAGAACGAGTATTGGACTTGATTTTGGCGACTATAAGCGCAAGGACATTGAGCCTAGGGTAGCCAATGGTTTTGTAAACAGGAGTAATAATAGGTTGATATTGGATACCAACAAATTTACCAGTGTTGTCTTTACCAATACCTTAAATTATAATTTAGAATTGGGCGATCATCGTTTTGGCCTTTTGGTGGGAGCAGAATCCATTAAAAATGATTTTGATTCGGTTACGGCCATTGCCGATGGCTTTGCGGTAGAGACCGAGTCTTATTTTGTATTGGATGCGGCTACTGGCGCTAGGACAAATACTGGACGTTCCAGTGGAAGTAGTCTGTTGTCCCAGTTTGGAAAATTAAATTATGCTTTTGCAGATAAGTATTTAGCCTCTGTTACCGTTCGTAGGGATGGTTCCTCCCGATTTGGTGAAGAAAACAGGTATGGTGTTTTCCCGGCCGCAACTTTGGGATGGAGAATTAGCAGGGAAGATTTTTTCAATGATGAAGGTGCGGTTTCGGATTTAAAATTCCGTGCAGGATACGGTGAAGTTGGTAACCAATCTATTGGTGACCTGGCCAGATTTGGTCTTTACGAATCAAGATATGGCCCCAACCAAGATCAATTTGTTCCTGATTTTTTCAACCAGTATTATAATGTAGGAACAGCATATGATTTAGGAGGTAATAACGGGGGAACCTTACCTTCAGGATTTGTTTCTATCCAAGCTGCGAACCCGGCGCTTAAGTGGGAAACTACCAAGGAATTTAACTTTGGTGTAGACTTTGGGCTTTTTAACAATGCAGTAGTAGGTACTTTCGATTACTTTACCAGAGAAACCAGTGACATTTTGATTACACCTCCAATCGCCTCAGTTATTGGCGAAGGACAACAGCGTGTTCTTAATGGGGCTACCACAGAAACAAAAGGATGGGAGCTTTCGGTGGCCTATTCCAAAATGTGGGATAGTGGATTTTCAATGGCGGTATCTACTAATTTTGGAGCTTTCAAAGACGAGATAACCTTTTTGCCCGAAGAAGTTAGGGCAGGTTTTCCCGGAACGGCAGAGAATTCTATCCTAGGTCAGTCACAATTTTCCATCTTTGGTTATAAAACGGATGGATTGTTCCAGAGTCAGGCCGATATCGATGCCAGTCCTGCACAGGTTGGGGCAAGACCTGGAGGATTGAAATTTCAAGACCTTAACGGGGATAATGTAATAGATAGTGATGACCGCGACTTTATTGGGAATACCTTGCCAGATCTGGAGTATGGAATTAGACTTGATCTTGGGTATAAAAACTTTGACTTCTCTATTTTTGGGTCAGGTGTAGCCGGAAGAATTGGTCAGGACCCTTATATTTTCTGGAATAATTTCACCCAAGGCCGTGAGAATGCAGGTCTAGGCGTTCTTAATGCCTGGACGCCAACCAATACCAATACAGATATTCCATCCCTATCGTTGGCCTTTAACGATCAGAGGACTTCCGATTATTTATTTAGAAAGAATTCCTATTTCAAAATAAGAAATTTACAAATAGGTTATTCGTTACCTGAGGAGATGATTAGTAAATTTTGGGGGATGACCGGATTGCGCGTTTATTTTCAGGGTGAGAACCTATTTTGGTTTACCCCTAATGACTATATCGGATCAGATCCAGAGCGTACAAGTGTTGATAACATCCCTGTGCCAACTGTACTATCATTGGGACTTAATTTGAACTTTTAAAAAATGAAAATCATGAAAAGAAATAAATTATATATAATAGGAGTGTTGGTTTCATTCCTTTTTGTCTCCTGTGACAAGGACTTTTTGGAATACGAACCTGAGGGAGTACTGTCCAATGAAAATGTGGCCACTGCCGATAATGCAGAATCTTTGGTTGTTGCCGCTTACGCGGGAATTGCCAACGATGAAATGATAGGGCCCTTAACGCACCAATGGGTATATGGAAGTGTACGATCGGATGATGCTTATAAAGGCGGTGGAGGCCGAAGTGATGTGGATGTAATTGATCGCTATGAGCAGTACAATCTGACTATTCCCGATTTTGGGGATTGGATGGCGCCAAGAACTTGGACCAACTATTACAAGGCTATTTCTAGGGCTAATTTTGCGTTGACCGTGATCAATGATATACCTGATGCGGAATATGCAAATAAGACCTTAAGACAGGCCGAACTTAGATTTTTGAGAGCACATTCACATTTTATGTTGAAGCTTTTGTTCAAAAAAATTCCATATATCATAGAAGGTTTGTCTCAGGAAGAGACGGCTGCCATTTCCAATGATGTGTCCAACGATGAATTGTGGAACACTATAGCCGAAGATTTTATTTTTGCATATAACAATCTTCCCCAATCCCAGGACGAAGTGGGTAGGGCAGACAGAAATGCTGCTGCGGCCTATATGGCGAAACTTAGATTATACCAAGCCTATGAGCAAAATGACCAGCATCAGGTCACGGCCATTAATCCTGCCCGACTTCAGGAGGTAATAGATTATGCGGATGAGGTTACTGCCGGATTGGAAGCCGATTACGGCAATAACTTTTTGGACGGTTTTGATAACGGGCCAGAATCAATTTGGGCCGCTCAGTTTTCCATAAATGACGGTACCAAGGTGAGTAGGGTAAGTTTTGTTACTGGACTTAATTCTCCTCATGGATCTGCACTTTACGGATGCTGTGGTTTTCATTTGGCCAGCCAGAATATGGTAAATGCATTTAGAACCGATGCAGCTGGACTGCCCCTTTTGGATACTTTTAATGATACCGATATATTCACTACGGTTAATGAAGATGGAACTGTAACGCCAGCGGTGGGATTAATGGTAGACCCTAGGTTGGATCATACCGTAGGTATACCCGGACGTCCTTTTAAATATAGAAATACTGTTAATACAGCCGGTGATATGGTGTATAACTTTAGCTGGGCCAGAGATCCAGGGGTGTATGGCTACTTCGGAAATATGAAGGAGCAACAAGCTCCGGATTGCTCCTGTTATGTAAAGGAAGGTCCATTTGTAGGTACCTCAAAGAATGTTGATTTTATAAGGTACGCGGATATTTTGCTGTTCAAGGCGGAAGCCTTGATACAATTGGATCGTTGGGATGAAGCTTTACCCTTGATCAATCAGGTTAGAGCACGTGCAGCGGTAAGTACACAACGACAGATCGATGCTGGTGCAACGGATATTTATAACATTCAACAGTACACGACCTTCCCTGATAAGGACTATGCCTGGAAAGCCTTGAAATTCGAAAGGAGATTGGAATTTGGTATGGAAGGACCACGTTTCTTTGATTTGGTAAGATGGGGTGAGGCAGCGACAGTGTTGAACACTTATTTGGCCGAGGAAAAAACAAAAAGGGATTTCTTGTCCAGTGCAGTTTTTACGGCAGGAAGGGATGAGTATTATCCTATTCCACAACGTGAGATAGATTTTACAGGTGGACTCTATACGCAAAATCCTGGATATTAATTTAATATAGAGTTAGTTTGAGTTAGTTTTTAAAGGCACGGAGAGTTTATCCTCCGTGCCTTTTATTTAAAGTTTGAATTATGAAAAAATTAAAAGCTATTTGTTTCGGGGAAGTTTTATTTGACAATTTCCCAACTCATTCGAAGATTGGAGGAGCACCATTGAACGTCTCTTTACGATTACAATCATATGGGGTAGAAGTATCCATGATAAGTAGTGTAGGTGATGATAGGGAGGGGAATAAAATAATTAACTATCTAGGCAATTCTGGTGTCAATACGGATGGAATACAGATTAGTCCCAATTATGGGACTGGACAGGTAAATGTTGTCTTAAATGACAAAGGAGTGGCATCTTATGATATTGCCTACCCGGTTGCTTGGGATAAAATTTTGCCAAGAAAATATTATGAAAGCCAGTTAAACATATCGGACATCTTTATTTACGGTAGTTTGGCCTGTAGGGATAATACTTCGCGTACAACCTTAATGCAACTTTTGGAAGTTGCTCAATACAAGGTTTTCGACGTTAATTTGAGAGCACCGCATTATACCAAGGAGTTGCTCTTGGAATTAATGCAACCCGCCAATTTTGTGAAATTTAATGATGATGAATTGTACGAAGTGGCCGGATATCTTGGTTCCAAGTACAACTCTATGGAGCAGACTATTGCATTTGTTGCCGAAAAAACCCAAACGGAAACCATTTGTGTTACCAAAGGCGCCTACGGTGCCGTTTTATATCACCAAAAAATCTTTTATTATAATAGTGGCTATAGGATTAAAGTTCTTGATACGGTAGGCTCGGGGGATTCTTTTCTAGCCTCTGTAATTTATAAGTTGTTTAACGGTGAAGACCCCCAAGCCGCTATCAATTTTGGTTGCGCTGTCGGGGCCATGGTGGCTAAAAGCGAAGGGGCCAACCCAATTTTTACCAAGCAAAGAATAAACAAGTTTATGAATCCTTAAAGTTTTTGTGTCATGCTTAGAGGTTATCCAAATTTTTAGAAATGATGATTTTTTTAAAAACTTTATTAAAACATCCAAGCATTTAAACTTAATATCCTCAATGGCATAGGCTGGTCTATTGATTTTTAATGGTATTCATGAAATCGATGATTTGCTGCCAAATTGAGATTCGGCGTAGCCAATGCTACGCATTTGGGCGATGCAAAAAATGAACAAATCACGAACTCCAAGATAGATTATTCTATCTTTATGCAATTCACATAACTTTTGGGATTGATCCATTGTATATTGCATTCTATGAGACCATTTTTATTGCTTACTTTTTTTGTTTTAGGTATTGGTTGTACTGACAAATACGATAAGTATAAAAATCCACCGGAATATATTAAAAAGCCATCTGCTGCAAATAAGGCTTATTTTGAAGCTTATGACGCGACATTAGAATTATGGAATGTCCCTTATGAGGAATTGTATATTCCTACCACCAACGGTATAGCCCATGTTATTATAAGTGGTCCTAAAAATGGAGAGGCAGTGGTGTTACTTCACGGAATGAATGCCAGTTCCACTATGTGGTATCCAAATATTGAAGCCCTTGCCAAAAACCATCGTGTGTTTGCGATCGACTTTATCTTGGAACCGGGAAAGTCGTATTTGTATAATGATATAGAAAGCGTAGAAAAAGTTACCGCTTGGTACAAAGAAGTTTTATTTGCTTTGGAGTTGGATAGCTTTCATCTCATTGGCGCTTCGCGAGGAGGTTGGTTGGCCGTTACCCTTGCATTGCAGGATCAGGAAAAAATAAAAAGCTTAATATTATTAAGTCCGGCACAGACTTTTACGTGGATTAAACCAAGTACGGATTTAATTATAAATATTATTACGTTATTTTCTTCAAAGGAAAAACAGATTGCGCAAAGCTTGGAAAGTATGTCCAGTAATGTAGCCAATATTAACGAAGCCTACCTAAAGCAATATAAACTGGGTACGGAAATGGATTCTGAAAACAAATTTGTAACCAGTATGAAACCTTTTTCCAATAGCGAGTTAAAATCCTTACAAATGCCTGTTTTGGTTTTAATTGGGGATGACGATATGATCAATGAAAGAAGAACGGTTGCAATAGCCAATACGCTGCCGAAAGGGAAAGGGGAAGTAATAAAAAATGCAGGGCATTTTTTATCTATTGATCAGGCAGCAAACGTCAATGAAAAAATGTTGGACTTTTTAAAATAAGGACCTTGTTTCTAGGGCGAGTAATTTACTTTTTCAACAAGGGAGAGGTGGCTCTTCAATAAATTTAGATGTGGAATGTAGCAGATTAAAATTGCTTCCTAGCCTTTTTATTTCTACTGCTTCGGAAATGCCTACTACCTTTTGTTAGGTAGTGCACCACAACCAGCGCTACACTAATTATAGCCACAGGAATTAGTATCTCGTAAGCCTCAATTGGTAAATCCATAGTAATAATATACGAAAAATATCTTAGATATGAGCGTAGAAACCTTTTACCGCTATTGAATTTTAAATCTGGAGATTTCATGGACTGATGCCATGTTCTAAATTATTTCCAAGGCTTGAATAATTCTTTATGGCCATGACATCTCCCCTCGGAAGAAGACTAGCCTGATAAGGGACTTTCAAGATAATGTTCAGGGTATACTATAATCGTCAATTATCCCTAGACACTATGTAGGCTAACGGAACAAAGGAACGGCCTATTTTCAATATACTTAAGTGGTTATTATTATTTTTTATAGGTTTTCGTGAATCTTCGATTTCCTCTTAAATCAAATGGTTTCCATGTTTGGAGATGGAAGGCCTGCCTACCGTTAGGTAGACATCCAGGCTACAGTTGGCTCCTCCTAACCAAGGTACAATGTACCTTGGTTGTTCGGCCCTGGTCGTTTTTTATTCAACGGCTGGTCTATTGATTTTTAATGGTATTCATGAAATCGATGATTTGCTGCCAAATGGAGATTCGGCGTAGCCAATGCTACGCATTTGGGCGATGCAAAAAATGAACTCGACAAGAACTGAGGGATAGTAGATTCTATCTTTTCTAATTCATAAACACAACCTTTGGGGTTGATCCCAAAACCTATTCCTATTGTTTCAGTATGATATGTTCAGTGTTCGTTTTCTTCTTGTGGAATCACATTACATCTTTCAATGCCGCCAATAACATATTCACATGATTGGCGTCGGAGCTTTCGCCCATCAGTCCAATTCGCCATATTTTTCCTGCAAATGGTCCCAGGCCGCCACCTATTTCAATATTGTACTCCTCAAGCAACCGCTTTCTAACCTCCACATCGCTCACGCCTTCAGGAATCCGAACGGCGTTTAACATGGGCAGGCGATACTGTTTCTCTACCAAAAATTCAAATCCTAAGCTTTCGAGACCATCGCGCAAAAGTTCATGATTTTTTTGGTGACGGGCGAAACGGTTTTCCAAACCTTCCTCAAGAACGATGCGCAATGCTTCGCGCATGGCGTACATAGCCGATATGGGCGCTGTATGATGATAGGCCCTTTTAGCTCCGGCCCAATAATTCTTTACCAAGGTCAGATCCAAGAACCAGCTCTGTACTTTGGTCTTCCTATTGTCAAGAACGTCTATCGCCGCCTTACTAAAGGTAACCGGTGATAAGCCAGGAGGGGCACTTAGGCATTTTTGACTCCCGGAATACAGGGCATCTATTCCCCATTCATCCACTTTCAATTGCGCACCGCAATAGGAAGTTACGGCATCGACAACGAATAGCGCACCTGCATTTTTTGTCATTTTACTGATCTCCTCCAAAGGTTGCAAAACGCCTGTAGAGGTTTCGGCATGCACTATGGCCAATAGTTTAGGATTACAGCTTGCCAAGGCTTTTTTAACTTCTTCGGGATCAATGGTTTTCCCCCAATCAGATTCAACTTTGATCACTTTTGCTCCACAACGTTCTGCAATATCGGCCAAACGGTTACCGAAAACTCCGTTGATACAGATTACTGCCTCATCGCCAGGTTCCAACAAGTTTACTAAACAGGTTTCCATTCCGGCACTACCTGGAGCGGAGACCACAAAGGTCAGTTCGTTTTTGGTCTGAAGGGTCTCCTGCACCATAAGCTTGATATCGTCCATCACTACTAAAAATTCGGGATCCAAATGCCCTACCAAAGGCGTAGCCATTGCCCTCAATACCCGAGGATGTACATCACTTGGCCCTGGACCCATCAAGACCCTGGTGCTTGTTTTCATTTCATCAATTTTTGTCATTGTCGTGTTTTATATGGATGTTTCTAAAATTAATTATTTTTTTACAGCTCTAATGGCCTCGACAAAATGTATTGGCCTTGTGCTTGTAAAATGCTGTATCTGGTGGCGGCAGCTAAATCCACAGGCCACAATTTCATGGTCTTTTTGCAGTTTTTCTACCGCCGGAAACAGAATTTCCGCTCCAATCTTTTTGGATAAATTGTAATGCTCCTTTTCATATCCAAAGGAACCTGCCATGCCGCAACAACCTGATGGAATCTCTGTGACCTTCTTGGAATTCTTTAATAGTGATTTCATAGCATTGGTGCCATACAAAGCTTTTTGATGACAATGTCCGTGTATGGCGACTCCCTCTGAAATGGATTCGAAATCGACATCCAATCGTCCTTGTTCGTATTCATCGGCCAGAAAAACGTCGATCATCATCACGCCATTCTTTAATTGATCGGCTATGTCCTGGTTGCTAATTAAATCTGGTAGGTCATCGTTTAATGCTGAAGCACAACTAGGTTCGCAGACCACCACTTTTAGGCCTTGATCTAAAAATATCTTTAAGCCATCAATGGTTTTGGCCCCCTCTTTTTTTGCATCCCTTAAAAATCCATGGGAAATTTTTGGTCTTTGGCAGCAGCCTACATTGGCCAAAATAACCTCATATCCACAGGAATTTAAAAGTTGCAGGGCAGAGATGCCTATTTGTGGCTCGTGATAATTTAAGTAGGTATCGGCGAAAAGGACCACTTTTTTATCGCCCTTGTTAGTTTTATGGGCATGTTTCGCGAACCATTGATAAAATGGTTCTTTGGCAAAATCGGGCAAGGTCCTCCGTTTGTCGAATTTTGCAGTACGCTCCAATAGGGATCGGAACAGTGCGCTCTTTTGAATGGTGTTCACAACGCCGGCCTTCCACCCGGAGATATTGGCAGCTGCTTTTGACGATTCGCGGATCAATTTATCCCTAAAGGTGGTGCCATGTACATCATAATACATTTGTAGGGCATCGCTTTTCATTTTTGCCATATCCACATTACTGGGGCATTCGGATTTACAGGCCTTACAGGATAGGCAGAGGTCCATAACCTCATGAAGGCGTTGGCTTGCAAGTCCTTCCGACCCCAATTGATTGGACATGGCCAATCGCAGTGCATTAGCCCTACCACGGGTGGAATGTTCTTCTTCCCGTGTGGCCTTAAAACTGGGACACATGGTTCCCCCAAGTATTTTTCGGCATTCCCCAACTCCGGTGCACATATGTACCGAGGCAGCAAAACCTTCTTCGGTCTTATACTGATATTCGGTTTTTACGGACAGATCCTTATAACCCGTACCATAGCGCAGATTGTGTTCTATAGACTTTGCCTCTACAATTTTACCTGGGTTCATCAGATTATCGGGGTCGAATAGTTTTTTAATTTCCAAAAAGACCCCGTACAAAGTGTCTCCGAAAAAGCGTTTGTTATAAGCGCTTCGTACTAGACCGTCGCCATGCTCGCCGCTCCATGATCCCTTGTATTTCATCACAAGTTCAAAGGTATCCTCCGTAATTGCCTTCAATCGCTCAATGTCCTCCGCAAGTCTTAGGTCCAATATAGGGCGAACGTGTATTACGCCTACGCTGGCATGGGCATACATCGCTGCCTTTGTGCCATGCTTTTCGCAAACCTTCAAAACCTGGGCTATATATTCAGCTAGGTGTTCAGAAGGTATTCCGGCATCCTCGATAAATGCCAAAGGTTTTTTGTTTCCCTTGATGCCCAACATGAGTCCCAATCCCTTTTTACGGATAATCCATACATCTTCATATGCCTGTCCCTCCGGAAATAGGGGGTAGGCATATCCTACGCCATTGCCTTTTAATTCGGCGATCATACGATGGGGTCTGTCCATAACATCATCTAGGGTATCCCCGTAAAATTCTACGATCAATATGGCCCCGGGATTCCCTTCAATAAAGTGGCAATGATGCTTAGTAGTCAAATTTTGTCGGCTGAGGTCGATTACGGTCTTGTCCAGTATTTCAATGGCCGAAGGGGCATAGGGCAACATGGATTCCACGGAGGAAATGGCTTCCAGGACTTCCTTATAATGTATGACGCAGACTGATTTATACTTGGGCAGATCCGTTAAATTTAGTTTTAGCTCCAAGGTCGTTGCCAATGTGCCTTCGCTGCCACAGATCAACTTGCCCAAGTTCCATTGGTCGGTATAGGTAAATTCATCCAAATTGTACCCGCCCACCCTGCGCATCACTTTGGGAAAGCGTTCTTTAATCTCTTTGGAATGGGTATGTATCAATTTTCTAAAGGAGGAATAAATTTCGCCTTCCCGATCCGTTTGCGAGGCCTTTTCCGAATATGCTGCCGGCGTACAGTTCT
Source organism: Arenibacter sp. (assembly GCA_040216555.1). GTDB lineage: Bacteria > Bacteroidota > Bacteroidia > Flavobacteriales > Flavobacteriaceae > Arenibacter. Next base: position 166,109 of record JAVJOW010000008.1, on the reverse strand, counting down.
TTAGATGCAATTGGGTGCCATCGGCCAAAAGCACGGAAGCTTCAAGAACATGGTCTACAGTTTTTCCGTATAAAATACTTTTGGTTCCTGAAGAATTGTTGCCGACCATTCCCCCAACATTGGCTCTACTGCTGGTTGCGGGATCAGGGGCAAAATGCAGGCCATAGGGCTTTAGGACTTCGTTGAGGTCGTCCCTGACCATCCCCGGTTGTACCCGTACCCATTTTTCCGCCTCGTTTATTTCCAACAAGCTGTTCATATGTTTTGAAAAATCCAATATCATGGATTCCCCAACCGTTTGCCCGGCCAGACTGGTTCCAGCTCCCCTGGGAAGTATTGTTATTTTGTTTTCATATGCCACTGCAATGGCTTTTTTTACATCCTCTGCATTCTTTGGCAAAACTACTGCCAGAGGCCTAATCTGGTAGATGCTGGCATCGGTGGCGTACATGCCCAAGGAGTAGTTGTCCGTTAGCACTTCCCCTTCGACCGAATTCCGTAAGCCATCGAATATATTTTTCATAGTAATGCAATTATTTGAAAATAAATATAAGACCTAAAAGTCCCACGGCCAACAAATAATATAGGGTCGGCACTATAGTCTTTCTGAGTACCATGCCTTCCTTACCAAGGAAGCCCACGGTAGCCGAAGCGGCCACCACGTTGTGGATCGCAATCATATTGCCGGCCGCCGCCCCCGTTGCCTGAAGTGCTACAACGACAAAAGAAGGCATCGCCAGTTTTACCGCCACCCCATATTGGAACAGCGTAAACATAAGGTTGCTCACTGTATTGCTGCCTGCAATAAAGGCTCCCAAGGCACCTATGGACGGGGCGAACATAGGGTATATGTCGCCCACATTACCGGCCACCCATTCTGCCATGGCAATGGGCATCCCTGGCAGTCCGGATGGGTTTAATCCAGAATTGATATAAATGCGGACCATGGGAACCGTGAAAATGAGTACAAACCCTGCACCCAACAACATTTTTGCGCTGTCTTTAAAGGCAATCCTGACCTTGGCAGATTTCATTTTATGAAGCCAGATGGTAATGATTCCCGCCAAGAGCAAAATGGTACCGGGCAAATAGAGCGGGCTGCTGGATGCCGATATGGAAGTCCCCAAAATTCCGGTCCAAGCTATTTTGATATCCGCAAGCCACCCTTTTAAGGGTAGTTGTGGAAGTCGGGAAAGTACCAACAAGGCGGCCATTATGATATAAGGCAACCATGCCTTGACCAAGGACATTCTTTTTTCTCCTTTATCGTCGTTAAATTTTACGTTCAAGGTGCCAAACCAAGTGGAAGGCCAATTCTTTTCGTTGTCGAAGTCCCAGGTTTTCTTGGGCACCAGGAAGCCACGTTTTGCAGCAAATACTACTATGGGGATAGCTACCAATGCCCCGAGCAAGGAAGGAAACTCCGGACCCAAAAATAGGCCTGTAAGCACATAGGGCACCGTAAACGCAAATCCCCCGAAAATGGTAAAAGGCAATATTTGAAGCCCTTCTTTCCAGGACTTGTTTTTTCCAAAAAAGCGGGTCATCATACAGACCATAAGAGTGGGCATAAGCGTTCCGGTAATACCGTGCAGCAGCACTACTTCTGAAGTAACCATTTGTATGTAATCGGAAAGCTGGAGTCCCGATGTAGCCAGCTCGGCAGCGAATTCAGGACTTTGGATGCCCCCGCTTACACCTACCAAAATGGGCGTACCCACTGCGCCAAAAGATACTGCTGTACTCTGCACCATCATGCCCAACAGTACCGCGCAAAATGCAGGAAATCCCATCCCCACTAAAAGTGGCGCCACAATGGCGGCGGGCGTGCCAAACCCGGCTGCCCCTTCAATAAAGGAACCGAACAACCAGGCAATGATGACGACCTGTACTCTGCGATCTTCCGATATATCGGCAAAACCTTTGCGAATCGCCCGGAGTGCGGTGGAATATTTAAGTAGGTTCAAGAGGACAATAGCCCCAAAAACAATATACAGAATGTCAAAAGTAATGAACAGCCCTTGGATACTGGAGGCCACAATATCTATGATGTCGATATCCCAGGCCAAGTAGGCAACAACGACCGTAGCCAAAAAGGAAATGGGCATGGCTATTTTGGCCGGGGTTCTAAATCCTACCAAAAGAACTGCCGCCGTTAAGATAGGAACGACCGCCAAAAATGCAAGGATCGATGGTGACATACGCGGTTGGTTATGGTTATATATTCAATTGTTCTATGTCTACTGGCAAAAAAACGGATGGCCAACCCACATGCCACCAATACCCTAACTGTCCTCGTTTCCTTTATTTTGGGCCACTATTTCGAAAGCCAACATATGGACCACATCAACCTTTATGGGGATATATGCGGACACTCCACCTATGCTACAGATTGATCAAAAGTTCGGCATGGAATTTCAAAAAGAAATATACAATGCTCTGCTTTAGCGTTCAAGGAAGATAATAAAAATTACTTAACACAAATAAGGCTGCACAAAAAAGTACCTTTTGTAAGCCGTTAAGATTTAATGATTTCATGTATTGTTAATACCTATTTTTACAAAAACATTGGCTCATGCTCCATTTAAAATTGGCAACAGACCCCCGTTGGGTAAATATTGTTGAAAAGAACATAGAAGAAATACTAACAGACCATGCGTGGTGCGAACAAAAGGCCGCTACCAATGCCATTACTATTATTACCCTTAATTCCGAATACCCCGATCTAGTTACCGATCTTCTCCTTTTGGCCCAGGAAGAACTGGAACATTTTCAGATGGTACACAATATCATTAAAAAGCGTGGTTTCACCTTGGGCAGGGAGCGCAAGGACAGCTATGTGAACGAGCTTTATAAGTTTATGAACAAAGGTGGCAGTAGACTTCAATCTATGGTAGATAGGCTCTTATTTTCGGCTATGATTGAAGCCAGAAGCTGTGAACGCTTTAAATTGCTGTCCAAAGAATTGAAAGACTCGGAACTTTCAAAATTCTACCACGATTTAATGATCAGCGAAGCAGGCCATTACACCACTTTTATTGGTTTTGCCCGCAAATACGGCCAAGACATAGATGTAGACCAACGCTGGCAAGAGCTTGTTGATTTTGAAGCTGAGGTGATAAAAAACTACGGAAAAGAAGAAACCATACACGGGTAAAATTAGGATGTGCTGTTAAGGGTGTCATTGTTATTCCAGACCAATTCTTTTTGGATAAGTTTAAGCCGGAGAATAGTACCAACTTTAGTTCTACTTCTTGGATGCTTTCCAATCAAAATACTTTTTGGGATCCACTATAAGATTCACAATCAAAAGCATTTTATCACATTTGGGGCATTCAATATCCATGACAGCATCGTGAATTTCCCCTTGAATTCACATATTATCCTTGCCATAGGTAGCCTTGTCCAAAATGGTTCTAATTCAGTAACACCAAATCATTCAAATCTTTCAAAAACCAGCTCCTTGTTCACCATCATTCCGGCAGCCGTGCCCATGGCTATAGCATTGGCTACGGTGCGTAAGCGCGACACATTATCGCCGCAGGCATATATTCCGTTAACATTGGTTTGTAAATAGACGTCGGTTTTTAGGTAGCCTTCTTCGTTCAATTCGCAACCCATGGCCTCTGGTATAGCGCTATGCTGTTCAAAGGCTGTTTTGGTATAAATGGCGGTAACGGCTGCCTTGGAACCATTTTTAAAGATGATGTTTTGCAGCTGCCCTTTTTGGTGTTCCAATCGTTCAATCTCAGTTTCCACTATGTTAATATGATGAGCTTTAAGTTTGGCAGTTTGTTCCACAGTCAATGTGGATCTGCCATTGGTGTAGATGTTTAATTGCTGGGTCCAATTGGAGATCAGTTTTCCAAATTCGAAGGCATAATCCCCATTGCCCAAAATACCGGTTGTTTCATTTATTACCTCATAGCCATGGCAATAGGGGCAATGCAACACGGAGATGCCCCAACATTCCGAAAATCCGTCAATATTGGGCATTATATCCTTAATTCCCGTTGCGAAAATTAAGTTGTCCCCACTAAAAGTTTCACCAGAGGCTACTTGGATTTTAAAGGCATTGTTGGTGCCGGAGCCTAGTACGGCAAGTCCGTTAAAAAATTTCACCGTAGAGTAGGCCTGTACCTGCTGTTTTGCCACAGAAGCTATTTCAGCAGGGGTTTTACCATCATTGGTTATGAAGTTATGGGAATAGGGGGTTTGCCGGTTACAGGGTGTATGGCTATCTATGATCAAGACCCGTTTTAGGGCCCTTCCCAAAGCCATCCCGGCTGCAAGACCGGAATAGCTTCCACCTATGATGATGACGTCAAAATGTTCTTCCTTTTTCATGGTTTCTTGTTTTAAAAACTGTGATTTACTCATTCTTTCTTTGCATTTTCTTCATTAATGTATCTATAAAGGGCACGCCTACAAATACGATCCATGGCACCAATACTATGGTGAGCACTAAGGTTCTAAGATATAGGGGAAGAATGGCCAGTTGGTTGCCAAAAAGGAAAAGAAAGGCCGTAATGGAGGGATAGATGGCAATCCATATCTTTAGGGAAGCCAAGAGTTTTACTTTTGTTTTCATGTTTATGTCTTTAGTTTCACATTGAATTATTTTATGATGTAAAAGTAATTTCACATGAACAATCCATAATAGGACAAAACTGAAGTTGGATGGTACTTAATTAAAATTATGTCTGTAAGCATCGGGCGTGTGGCCTGTGTGTTTTTTAAAGAACCTGATAAAATAGGAGACATCCTCATACCCTAAATGATAGGCTACTTGACTTACCTGATTGGAGGTGGCCAATAAATTTCTTTTGGCCTCCAGGATAATGTATTCGTTTATGAGTTCTGAGGCATTCTTACTTAATAATGCTTTGGTTATGGCGTTAAGCTGATACACGGTTAGGCTTAATAAATCTGCATATTGTGATACTTGCCTATATTCGGTAATATTCTCTTCTACCAGTTCCAAAAATTTTTCCAATTTCTCTTGCTGATATGGTGCAAAGTTATTTTTCGTATCGGTGTTTCCCCGCTGCCTTAAAAGTTGAATGAATAGAATATCCAGATTGGCTTTGATGACCTCATGAAAATCTTCCTGCTTCTCCTTATATTCTAATAATATAGAAGATAATAGGACGTCCAGCTTTTTAAATATTTTGGCATTTAAGGGATAGTGGTTCTGGTTGCCCACCTTCCGTAGCAACTGTTTGGAGGAATCCTTGTGGGAAAGGAAATATTCCGTTTTAAATTGAACCAAAAAACCAGTACTTCCTTGTTTAAGGGTTAGTTTGTGGACCTGACCGGGCCTTAATAAAAAAATAGAATAATTGTTTACCTCATAGGGAACGAAATCAATTTCATGTAAGCCCTTAGCCTTTATGAGGATGAGCATTAAAAAAAAATCATGCCGATGAATCTCTTCCACCATATCCTTCCCGTCTAAGATGGCCTCGAGACTTCTAATACTGAAACTGCCCACCAAGGTTGGCTCTTGATTGCTTTCTGGAAGCTGCCTTATGGGGATGTTTTGCATGGTATTTAAATGTTAGTAGCCAAGAGATTTAATACAAGGGGGAATAATATTTGCCATTATAAATTTAAGAGAAAGTCTTTACATCTTTAGAAATTTTATGCCAAATGGACACAGCGTGCTTATTAAAATCTACTCCTTTCGCAATGCTTGCCCCAAGACTCCTTTTTTGTTTTAACAAAAAATTAACCCAAAAGAGAAATGCATATAATATTGTTTCAATATGTTTGATAATCGGTGCATATTGCCCTGATTCATGTTAATATTCCATCATTAAATGAGAATTTAAACCAAGCTTGGGAATACATTCATTAGTAAATTGAAAATTTCCAGCAAGAGGCAAGAGCGGTGTCAATTTTAAGAATATAAACTTTTAGCGTAACTTACCTAAGAAGGAAATTATGTTGACCAAGAGAAATGATTTTAAATCTGAATAATTCCCCGACGGCTGTGCCTCGGGCCTGCCTGTTCGTCAGACAGGGCTTCCAATTTACCTCTCCTTTGGAGAGGTCAGAACTGCCATTTTCTGCAGTTCTGGGTGAGGTGAATTACAAAATTTCAAGAATTTTTTAATAATAATGGGTATACATTTCGTGATTAAAAGAGCCCTATTAATACTACTGTTTTTATCGCTTTCCCTGCAGCTGTTTGCCCATGGGGACTTAAGCATGCGCATCGCAGAAAAAACGATAGCCATATCCGAAAATCCCAACAATGCTGAACTTTACTACGAAAGAGGCTTGTTATACCAAGAGCACATGGAGTACTCAGATGCCTTGGAAGATTACCATAAGTCCCAAGCTTTGGGAAATACCGACAAGGCTGTACAATATAGCATTGCCGAGCTACACTTTTTAACCGAGGACTACAACGAGGCCCTAAAAAGTATTGGCTCTTATTTGGAAGTGGATAGCATTGATGTAAGGGCCAAAAAATTGGAGGCCCAAATACTGTTCCAGCTACAATCCTACAAAAAATCCCTGGAGGCCTATAGTTATGTGATCCATACTATGACCGACACCCGACCCGAGGATATATTGGAATATTGTGACATTATTCTGGCTGAAAACCATAAAAATCACAAGGCTGCCCTAGAGGCCATCCAAGCTGGGCTGGACCAACTGGGGCCGCACACCTTATCACTTCAGCTTAAGAAATTGGACTATCTAAAAGAGTCCGGGCAGACCGAAAAAGCCTTGGAACAATACAATTATTTTATTCTGCAGTACAACAGAAAGGAATTCTGGTATTATAAAAAAGCGAAGTATTTATCGGAAATAAATAAACCCCATGAGGCCTATATATCCCTAAAACTGGCTTCTGTTGCTATTGAGCAATTGGAGCCAAAGTTTAAAAATATGAGCCCCGTAATAAAATTAAAAGAACAAATAAATAGCTTGGAAAGCTCTATTAACAACCAAAAATCATGATCAACAAAAGTACCTTTTTACTAGCCGCCCTATGTTCGGTGTATTCATTTGCCCAAACCTCTGTAGTAGACCTTCCCAATGTAAGTGCCGTTGCGGTGACAAACACAGTTGACCTTCCTCAGAACCCTGCTGCGGTAACAGTACAAAGGGGACCTTATCTGCAAAGTGGCACCCCAACATCTGTGGTGGTAAAATGGAGAACGGATGTGCCCACCGAATCTGTGGTGCATTACGGAAAAAAATTAAATTCATTGTCAAAAAAAGCAAGCAGCGCTACTTTAACCACAGAACACCAAGTTGCCTTATCCGGTCTAAGCCCAAACACAAAATATTATTTCAATATTGGTAATAAGACAGGAGTACTGTCCGAAAGTGCTTCTGGCGATATGTACGTAATAACATCGCCTCTTGCAGGCACCAAACAATTTGTGCGTGCCTGGATTTTAGGGGATGCCGGTACGGCCAATAACAATCAGAGGGATGTACGGGATGCCTATTACGATTATGTGGATGCTGCTTCCAAAAATACCGGTAAAACGGATATGATGTTGTTTTTAGGGGATAACGCCTACGGTAGTGGCACGGATGAGGAATATCAAAATGCCCTGTTTGATATTTATGACGATATGTTGAAGAAATCCGTGGCTTGGTCCTGCTTGGGAAACCATGATGGGAAGTCGGCCGATTCGGCAACCCAATCCGGGCCTTATTATGATATATTTACCTTCCCTACCACTGCCCAGGCGGGAGGTACTGCCTCGGGAACGGAAGCCTATTATTCCTTTGATTATGCCAATGTTCACTTTATAATACTGGACTCCCATCATACCAGTCGCGAAGTAGGAGGGGCTATGTACAACTGGACCTTGACCGATATTCAGAACACTAAACAAGATTGGATCGTGACCTTATTTCATCATCCGGTATACACCAAAGGGTCGCATGACTCGGATACGGAAGATCGACTTATTGAAATGAGGGAAAACTTTATGCCAATGATGGAGGCCAACGGGGTGGACCTTATTTTAAACGGGCATAGCCATTCTTATGAACGCTCCTATTTCTTGAACGGACACTATGGATTTGCCAATACCTTTAACCCGGATGAAATTACCAAGGGTGGTAATACCGTGGGCCCCAATGGAAATGGGGATGGTAAAGCGGATAGCGATGGTGCCTACCAAAAAACCGCTGTGGCCACGGAAGGTGCCGTATATATTACTACGGGCTCTGCCGGTAAAATATCCGGAGGGGACCTGAACCACCAGGCCATGTCCGTTTCCTTGAACCAATTGGGTTCTTGTGTTATGGAGGTGGAAGATGACGGTAGGGGAGGACAAAACCTGACCGTAAAGTTTTTAAGGGAAACCGATGAGGTGGAAGATTATTTTACCATTAACAAAACTGCTTTGGATCTTAAGGGCGATGGCAATGTACGGGGATCAAAAAGTGCAGGGCTATCCTATGATGCCGACAAGGCCTTGGTCAATCTTAAGGTGGATAAAAACGAGCGACTAAAGAAGGTTAAATTCTATAACAATATTGGGAAATTGGTGATGAAGAGCAGAAAGAAAACCATCAATGTGGGCAAGCTGCCCAAAGGCCTGTATGTTATTGAAGTGATTACCAACAAAAATGGGTATACCGAATCTATTACGATAGAATAGTTAGGATAAATGAGTTCGGTTTATATGACCATTCCATAGTAACCCATTGAAGGGAGCTGTCCATATTAGGCGAGCAAGGCTAGAGGTATTAAAAAGCCTTTAAAATGGTAAAAAGCGGTGGTTGAACATGAAAAAGACGAGCATTTTATTGGGGTCCATTTTTATTTTCCTGTTGCTATTGTCCGGGAGGAAGACGATAAGCCCGTATCAAAAGGATACGGTTCCGGAAAAGGTAGCGGCATTGTATGCGGCCAATTTTCAAAAATTTCAAAATGAGGTGGATTCACTGGCAGCCCTTGCCAATACTACAACTTCTGTAGACGAATGGGAGGCGCTGAAAAACCAGGTAGAAAAAACTCGGTTGGTCTATAAGGAGATCGAGTTTATTTTTGATTATTACCAAACCTACTATAATGGTACTTATATCAATGGAGCACCTTTGCCCAAGGTAAGCGAGTATTTTGAAGCCGATAAAGTGATTCCGCCTGGCGGATTACAGGCATTGGACGAAGCCGTTTATGAAGCAGCTTCGGATGAAAATTTGCAACACATAAAAGTATTGGCCAACGGACTCAAAGAGCGGGTAGATTTTATTGCAAATATACATTTGCCCGTAAATTTGAAGTCGAGCCAGATAATTGAGTGCATCCGCTCCGGTATCGTCAGGATCTTTACTTTGGGTCTAACAGGTTATGATACCCCAGGTTCTGTAAATGGGTTGCAAGAAAGTTATGTGAGCTGGCATAGTATGGAAACCACATTTCTATATTTTGAAGCAGGGATATCCCCAGAGGCCAAGACCGAATTTGAAGCCATCAAAAAACTTTTTACCCAAGGCAAGAAAGTATTGAACGCCAATACCCACTTTAACGACTTTGATAGATTGTCATTTTTAAAGGAGGTGGTCAATCCTTTATATGCGGCCCTGTTGGAATATCAAAATTTGAATAACATTGCGCTCGAGCCTTATAAAAAGCATGCCCAGAACTATCAGGCCAGGAACATATTCGATGTCGATTTCCTTAACACGGATTTCTATTCAGAACTGGTATATCTGCCTTTTGACAACCCCAAGACCATAGCCTTGGGGGAATTGTTGTTCCAGGATCCCCAGCTTTCCAAGGACAATATGATGTCCTGCGTCAGTTGCCATAATCCCAGCAAAGGTTTTTCCGATGGATTGCCCAAAAGTGTATCCAATCAACAAGGAGTTTTTACGGCAAGAAATGCCCAAACCTTGATGGATGCTGGCTATTCCACACGCTATTTTTGGGACATGCGTGCTTCTGATCTTGAAAGACAGGTGATACATGTGATAGATAATGATTTGGAGTTCAATACCGATTTTGATGCTATTGTCAGTAAACTGAATAAAAATCCCAACTATAACAAGCTATTTAAAGAGGCTTATGGAGGGATAAACAAAGAGGATATCAATGAGCGATCTATTAGTAATGCCATTGCGGCCTATGTAAACTCTTTAAAATCCTTCAATAGTCCGTTTGATAAATATGTCCGTAATGAAACCAAGGAATATCCCGAGAATGCCAAACGCGGATTTAATTTGTTTATGGGGAAAGCGGCCTGTGGCAGTTGTCATTTTGCACCGGTGTTCAATGGCACCATTCCCCCTTTTTATTTGGAATCGGAATCGGAGGTTTTGGGTATTACCCAGGGAATTGATTCCATTGCCCCTAGGTTGGATACGGATTTGGGACGAATGGGCAATGGTCTAAAATTGGACAATCACCCGTTTTTAAAAAATTCGTTCAAAACGGTTACGGTCAGAAATGTGGCCTTGACAGCACCTTATATGCATAACGGATTATTTGATAGCTTGGAAGAGGTTCTGACGTTCTATAACCTTGGTGGAGGTGCGGGAATGGGCTTGGAGGTCGAGAACCAAACCCTGTCCGATACGCCTTTGGATTTGTCCCAGCAAGAAATTAAGGATATTATAGCCTTTATGGAGACACTAACGGATACTAGTGGATACGGGGCTAGAGGGGAATGATTGGTTAATGATTAATCGTAGTGTTTCTGTCACCTCGAGCCTGCCTGACGGCAAGGCAGGCGGAGTCGAGAGGTCATAGGCACTTATATCTTTAGATTGAGGTCTCGACTCCGCTCGACCTGACAAACCCTGACTCCGCTCGACCTGACAAACCCGGGCTCCGCTATCCAGACAACATCAACCTAAACAATTCATTGTATTGGTAAGAACCGATGCTATGGTCTAAATTACTTGCAAGGCAGCCAATTAATCCAGGTTACTATTTTTGTCACCTCGAGCCTGCCCGGCGGCAGACGGGCGGAGTCGAGAGGTCATGGGCAGTAAAATCTTTAGATTGAGGTCTCGACTCCGCTCGACCTGACAAACCCCGACTCCGCTCGACCTGACAAACCTCGGCTACGCTATCCAAACAACATCAACCTAAACAATTAATTGTATTTAACTTTATGGACCTAATTATTTTCAAGGCAGTCAATTAATCCAGGTTACTATTTTTGTCACCTCGCGCTTTTCTATTGTTTCTTCTGGGATGTCTACTGTCACCTCGAGCGGAGTCGAGAGGTTATCTGGAGAGAGGTTAATGGTAGTTGTATCTTTAGATTGAGGTCTCGACTCCGCTCGACCTGACAAACCCTGACTCCACTTGACCTGACAAACCTCGTCTCCTCTCGACCTGACAAACCCGGGCTACGTTCATTCAGATATAACTATACTCGGCTCTACCCAACACACCTAGACTATAAATCTCAACAGAGAATCATGGACATATGTGTCATGAATAGGCATTATTCCAAAAAAGAATATTAACTTAATCAGCAGCAATGTCCGGTCGAGCGGAGTCGAGACCTATTCAACCCGAGCATTATAAAATCATGACTTAGGTATGACCTGACTAGTTCAGGAATTATAGACCCTATAATCATAGATATTTGTGTAATCAATCCGCATTAAATCAAAAAAGAATACTAACTAAATCAGCAGCAATGTCCGGTCGAGCGGAGTCGAGACCTATTCAACCCGATCATTATGAAATTTTATTACGTGTACATATTGCTTTGTTCTGATGGGTTAACCTATACCGGCATAACAAATAACCTGGCAAGAAGAATCCAAGAACACCAAATGGGATTGAATAGAACTTGTTTTACACATAAAAGGAGACCGGTCAAATTAATCTTTAAGCAAGAATTCAATGATGTTATACAAGCCATATATTTTGAAAAAAAATTAAAAAAATGGAGTGGCAAAAAGAAACTGGCATTGGCCAGGGGCCAATTTGATGTCCTACAGGTTTTAGCGGAATGTAGAAACGCAACACATTCTGATAATAAACCTGAAAATGAAGGTTAATGAGGTCTCGACTCCGCTCGACCTGACAAACCCCGACTCCGCTCGACCTGACAAACCCTGACTCCACTTGACCTGACAAACCTCGACTCCGCTCGACCTGACAAGCCTGGGCTACGCTATCCACACAACATCAACCTCAACAATTAATTGTATTGGTTTTTACGGACCGATGCTATGGTCTAAATTACTTGCAAGGCAGTTAATAGATCCAAGTTAGTGTTTCTGTCCCCTGTACCGTGCTGCAAATAACCATGGTTTAACCCCGCCTGGTACTAAGAGCGGTCTTAAACAGCACAGTACAGGATGCATTTATTTGGAATGGGTGGTATTATTGTGTTATATGGCCAAATTTCCATTTTTTTAATAATTGTTAAGGCAGAATATCCATGAAGACCAGACTTACGCTCCTTTTTATTATCCTCTTTACAATTGGCAATTCCTATTCCCAAAACGGGGATTCAAGAGCCCTGTCCATTCATGAGCCTAGGGTGGAATATCACGAAAATCCAGAAGGCATAGATGTGCTGCAACCCCGATTTAGTTGGATATTGAAGGGGGAAGGTCGCAAAAGGGTGCAAACGGCCTACCAAATTATAGTAGCTTCCTCTTTGGAAAAACTTTCACAGGACCAGGCCGATATTTGGGATAGCGGCAAGGTGATTTCCAACCAAAGTAATCAAATCGTATACGAAGGAATTCCGTTGGTGTCCGCCACCAAATATTATTGGAAGGTACGGGTTTGGGACGAATCGGATATGGGATCCACATGGAGCACGCCCGCTTACTGGTCTATGGGACTTCTAAAATTCTCCAATTGGCAAGGACTCTTTATAGGCCATGATGTTGGTTATAATAAAGCCGATAAATATGATAGTCTCTACCTGCCACCTGCCCGCTACCTGCGCAAATCCTTTAGCCTCAACAAGAAAATAAAAAAGGCCACGGCCTATACCACGGCCTTGGGGCTTTATGAACTGCGCTTAAACGGCAACAAGCTAGGGGAGGCCAATTTTTTACCCGGATGGACGGACTATGACAAACGTTTGTACTACCAAACATTCGATATTACCAATAACCTAAGGGAAGGGGAGAATGTAATAGGGGCAGTTATCGCCGATGGTTGGTATGCAGGCTATATTGGTTACGCCCTGTTGGTGCGTTTGGATAAGGTACGCGAGTTCTATGGCGTAAATCCATCCTTTATGGGGCAAATACAGATTGAATATGAAGATGGCAGCATGGAGACCATTGCTTCGGACCAAACATGGAAATCCTACGAAGGAGGCATTCGGGAGGCCGATATCATCATGGGGGAGACCTATGATGCCCGCTTGGAAAATACAGGCTGGGATACGCCTAACTTTGATGATAGCCAATGGAAAAAGCCCAAAGTCTACACCTATCCCAATGGAAAACTGGAAGCCTATCCCGGAACCCAGGTCAAGAATACGGAGATATTGAAGCCCATAGCAATGACTGAACCAAGTCCCGGAACCTATGTCTTTGATCTCGGAAAGAACATTGCCGGTATTGCGGAACTCAAGGTACAGGGCCCCAAGGGAACAAAAGTCCAGCTCCGCTTTGGGGAAATCTTAAAAAACGATGGTCAGATACAGACCGAAAACCTACGAAAAGCAAGGGCCACCGATACCTATATTTTAAAAGGGGAAGGCTTGGAAATTTGGAAGCCAAGATTCACTTATCACGGGTTCCAATATGTTGAAGTCACCGGATTCCCGGGTAAGCCCACTCTGGAGACCATTACGAGCCACGTTTTGAGTTCTATAGAGACCAATGCCAGTACTTTCGGTTCTTCCAATGCCATGAACAATACGCTTTTCAACAATATTAAAACCACCCAAAGTGCCAATTTCTTTGAAATACCTACAGATTGTCCGCAAAGGGATGAACGTTTGGGATGGACGGGAGATGCTGAGATATACATGCGTTCCGCGACCTATAATGCCGATGTAGCGGCCTTTATGACCAAATTTTTGATCGATTTGGATGACGCCCAACGTTGGTATGGGGCCTATCCCAACTTTGCCCCTTTTCCGTACTCAAGGCCAAATCAATACGCCCCTGCCTGGATGGATGCCGGGGTTATTATTCCTTACAATATGTACAAGGTCTATAACGATACCCGCATTGTGGAATACATGTACAAGGGGATGGAAAAATTCATGGAGTTTCAGGAAGATGCCAGCACCGATAATTTAAGGCCTGGAGGAGGAAATAATTGGGGGGATTGGCTTGCCGTTAACGAAGAGACCAGTCACGATTTTGTAGGCGCTTCCTTTTACGGATATGATGCAAAACTAATGGCCGAAATGGCAGAAGCATTGGGGAAAACCGAAGATGCCGCAAAATACAGCGAGCTATTTGAAAATATTAAAAACGCCTTTGCCAAAAAATATATTCTGGACAACGGTCGCACCACAGAAGATACCCAGACCAGCTATGCGCTGGCACTATATTTCGATTTGTACCCCAAGGATATGGCACAAAAAGGGGCTGCTAGGTTAGCTGAAAAAATAGAGAAAAACGGATTTAAATTTGCAACGGGATTCTTGGGGACAAAACATGTAATGTTGGCCTTGTCCAAATATGGCTATGACGATATCTCCTATAAAATTTTCCAACAGACCGAATACCCCAGTTGGGGATATTCCGTAGAAAACGGAAGCACCTCCATATGGGAGCGATGGAACAGTTATACCAAAGACGATGCGGAGAACTCGGACCTGAATGCCAAAATGAATTCTTTTAGCCACTATGCTTTTGGCTCGGTGGCAGAATGGATGTTTCAACATGCCGTAGGCATAGATACCGAAGATGCAGGCTATCGCAATATTATCATAAAACCATCCATTAGTAAGGAGATGGATTATATAAATGGGAGTTATAAAAGTATTAACGGCACCATATCATCGGCTTGGAACTGGAAAGGGAAGGAAGTGCTAATGAATATCGAAATTCCTGTAAACACCACGGCCAAAGTTCATATTCCCACTGCGGAGATATCCAACATTAAGGAAGGAAATAAAACATTGTCAAAGGTGGCATCCATTAAAATTTTGGAATCCAACGACCAGGAAACCATTCTTGAAATTGGTTCGGGAACATATTCCTTTAGGTTGAAGGGGGTAAGGTAAGTTTTTGGTGGAAATTGGTTTCTAACTTTCGTTTAGGTTATAAAACCATGAATAGGCCTAATCTGGTCTATTCATGGTTTTCGCATTTTTAAGGATTTCGTGTTTAGATATATAATCATGAATCCTATGACCATAACAAAAAGGGGCGTGAGTCTGTGATAAAACCTACAATACTACCTTGCAGCACAGTACAGGATACTCCCGTTAATAATTTTTTATAAACTTGTTGTTATACTAAAGAAAACATTTCATCCCTTATTTGTTAAATCGGTGATGGTTTTCATAAAATTAGGAACTATTGGAAGTGGATATAATTGTATTTAATTTTCCGTTCTTGAAGAATTGTTTGGTATTAAATTCATTTCTGTAGAATTATTAATAGATCATTTTGGACTCAAAAGTAATCTTAGCGGAAATACAACAGAAGAACCATTTTGTGTTTAGAAGACTATTCAACGACATGTACCAGGATATGGTGGTATATGCCAATGGATACCTTTTCGATAAGGACTCCAGTGAAGATGTAGTGCAGGAAGTATTTGCATACCTCTGGGAAAAATCGGGCAAAATCCATATTGAAACCAACTTGAATTCCTACCTCTACGCCATGGTGCGCAATAGGTGCCTTAATATTTTAAAAGGTATAAAGATCACTCATATTTCGAAAATTGCGCAGGCAGAAAATAATGTAGATGTCGGTTACAGTCCCGACTGGTTTCCAGAAGACGAAAAGCAGCGGCTCTATGAACAAGTTATAAGGGTGATGGATAATTTTCCTTTAAAAATGCGCCACATCGCCAAGCTGCGATATGTGGACAACTATCGTTTTAACGAAATAGCGGACGAACTGGATATTTCCGTCAATACCGTGAAGACCCAACTTAAAAGGGCGAAATTAAAGTTGGGCAAGTTAGTGGTTTTTGTAGTGTTTCTATTTTCAATAATGTAATAAAACCACATTCCGGTTGGTATCTTCGTATATTTTTATTACTAATTTTTTTATTTCCGCATTATTTTGTCACCCATTTTAGGAATTTGATTGTCTTATTTATATAGACAAACAAAATCCCTATGGATTTCAGACTTATTTTAAAGAAGATCAATAATACCTTATCTGAAAAAGAGGGTCAAATTTTCGATTCTTGGTACAAAGAATCAGAAGAGCACCGTAGCTATTTTCATAAGGTGGAGAAAAATTATCAAAAAGGAATCCATCCTGTAGACATTGAGCAGGGCTGGGCCGGGGTTTCATCCAAAATCAAGAGAAAGGAAAAGCGATATTTTAATTATAAATATGCTGCAGCAGTAGTCTTTCTTATTGCTGCAGTCACTATCTGGTATGGGAATAAAGAAAATATCCAGATAAATCCGCGAATGGAGGCAGTAGTGGTTCAAAAAGATTCCATTCAGATCGGTACCGATAAGGCTACACTTACCCTGGACGATGGATCGCAAATTGTCCTGTCTAAAGGAAAAAGTGTTGAAACCGATAAGGCTTCCAGCGATGGGGAACAACTGGTGTATGCCGATGGAAAGGCAACACCAGAAAAAAATATGGCCAAAAATATTCTTACGATCCCAAGGGGCGGACAATTTGTATTGGTTCTTGCTGACGGCACCAAAGTGTGGATCAATTCCGAAACACGGTTGAGGTATCCCGTAGCCTTTACACCCAATAAAACCCGGGAGGTGGAATTGGTCTATGGGGAGGCCTATTTTGACGTATCCCCGAGCACGGAGCATAATGGTTCCCATTTTGTGGTTCATACAGGTGGTCAGAGCGTGGAAGTATTGGGAACGGAATTCAACATAAAAGCCTATAACGGGGACAAATATATTTCCACAACGTTGGTAGAAGGCAAGGTCATTGTTCAAAGTGGCATGGAGTCCAAAAACCTTAATCCGGGACACCAATCTGCCATGGATCGAAATTCAAAAAAAATGGAGATTTTCCAAGTAGATGTCTACAACGAGGTATCCTGGAAAGACGGACTGTTCAGCTTTAAAAACAGATCCCTTCAGGATATTATGCAAGTGCTTGGCCGCTGGTACGATGTAGATGTGGTTTTTCAGGATAAAGTTACGGAGGAAATGACCTTCAATGGTGTTTTTAGAAAAACGCTGGGCCTACAAGAAATTTTGGACATAATACAGTACACCAATTTGGTGGAATATGAAATAAACGGTAAAACAATTATTATGAAGTGAAGCTTAAAACAAAAAAAGGGAATGGAGTCTAAATCTGGACAATTGAAATCTCCATCCCCGGGTACATTAATTAATCAAAAATTAACTAACATTCAAATTTATGAAAACTAAACCAAATAGGGGTAGTCATGCCTACGTCAAGTCATCCCTTATGATCACCATGAAAATCTTCATTTTTTTCTTTTCGATTCTTTCGTTCGGATTTAGCTTGGAAAATGGATTTTCCCAGGACAAAAAAATTACGTTCACCGAGGACGCCCAGCTTTCTATAGAGGAAGTGCTGGAGGTGGTAAAGAAACAAACCGATTACAACTTTATTTACAGATCGGATCTTTTCACCGGTAGTCCTTTGCTAGAAATAAAAAAGGGAACAGTAAAGGTAGGGGACTTATTGCACAAATGTGCTGTGCTTACCAATATCGATTTTCAATTTTCCGACAATGGAGCTATTTATTTGAAGAAGATTCCAAAAATAGCAGAGGTCAAAATAATTCAACAAACCGTAAGCGGTGTGGTGACGGACAATGACGGTAACCCTTTGCCCGGGGCCAATATTGTAGAAAAGGGCACCACCAATGGAGTAACTGCGGATTTTGATGGCAACTACACCATAGCCGTATCTAATGAAAATGCCACCTTGGTGGTTTCCTATATTGGATTTGCAACCACGGAAGTTGCTGTTAACGGTCAAAGTACCATAAATGTTACATTGGAAGAAAGTGCAGCAGGATTGGACGAAGTGGTCGTAGTAGGATATGGTTCCCAAAGTAAGAAAAAAATAACTTCGGCCGTTTCCGAAGTGGATATGGGCGGAGTACAGGATATGCCCAATTCAACTTCGGGCCAAGTCCTTCAGGGTAGGGTGTCCGGTGTTACCATCAGCGAAAGCAATGGCTCTCCGGGGCAGGCGCCCAGTATCCGGGTAAGGGGAATTAGTTCCATTAATGCAGGAATTGAACCATTGGTGGTCATTGATGGGTTTCCGGTGGGCAATGGTATCCCCCAAAGTCTTAACCCCAATGATATTGAAAAAATCACCGTGTTAAAGGATGCGGCATCCACCTCCATCTATGGGGCAAGGGGAACCAACGGGGTTATCTTGATTCAGACCCTCAAGGCCACGGAATCCAGAAGCGAACTTACTTATAACGGTTCCAGTGGATTTCAAATAGTACCAAATAACTGGCGTCCGCAAACTCTGGATGCACCACAATATGCCCAATACAACTTGGAAAGGGTTCAAGAAATAAACGCACGTAGTGGGGGCAATACTCCAGTACCACAGATTTATATGGACGCACTGAACAGTTCTCCGGGCAGTGGTACGGATTGGCAGAGCCTATTGATGCGAAGTGCCGTATTTCAGAACCACAACCTTACCTACAGAGGCGGAAACAGTAAATTTAAGGGGGTAGTATCTGCAGGATATTTAAATCAGGAAGGGGTGCTTCTTAATACCGATTTTTCAAGATTGTCCCTCCGATCTAACCTGGACGCCACTATCAGCGATTGGCTTAAGGTGGGCTCTAATATGTTTGTTGCCTTTTCGGACAACAATTCCATACCTGAGGATGGTTCCAGAGGTATTATCATGAAGGCCGTAACAGCAAGTCCCTTGCAGTCTCCCTATGATGAAAATGGTAATCTTAAGCCCTATATTCCTGCCGATTCCCCGGGTTATTTTGCCTATGCCAATCCTATATTCGAGGCCAATGCCCTTACCAATAATAGAATTGAAAGGGATATTAATGCCAGTATTAATGTGGACATGCAAATTCTTCCAGGCCTACATTACAAACCGCAGCTCTATGGACGCTTGTTGACAAGGGAGGTAAATACGTTTACCCCAAGTACCATTGGCCGCTTTGCCATTGGAAACGCGTCCAACCTTTCACCAGGTGCACCTCCGTTTGTAAATTCCGGTACAAATCAAAAAAGTGATATTACCAATTGGGGCATCGATAACCTCCTAACTTATGATACCACTATTGGAAACCATTCCATTAGTGCCCTATTGGGGTATACGGCCCAAAAGCAAACAGGGGAATTGTCTACAATAAATGCCACTGGTTTTCCAAGTGACAATACTTTGAATTTTTTGGAAGCTTCGGAAGTTTCAGCTGCCGTAACGGATCTCACCAACTGGTCTTTGGCGGCCTATTTTGCGCGACTTAGTTATGACTATAAATCCAAATATCTGGCTGAGGTGAATTTTAGAAGGGAAGGGTCCTCCAGGTTTGGGGACGATAATAAATATGGGGATTTCCCTTCGGCATCCGTTGGTTGGAGAGTTTCGGAGGAGAACTTTTATCCGGAAGATTTCTTTATGAATGAATTGAAATTGAGATCCAGCTATGGTATTACAGGGAATTCCGCCATCGGGGATTTTGATCGCTTCGGGACCATACTTTCTATTCCTAACTTGAATAACCTGAGCAATAATTTTAACTATGTTCTGAACGACAATATACAGGTTGGGAAATCACTAACTTCCTTGGGGTCCAGTAATCTAAAATGGGAAACCAGTAAACAATTGGACTTGGGTCTTTCCATGGGCTTTTTAAGGGATGCCATTACATTGAACGCAAGCTATTTTGAGAAATCGACAGAGGATATGCTCTTTAATCTTTCTATACCACGGGCCTCTGGCTTTGCCTCCACAAGGACCAATATTGGGGAAATGGTAAATAAGGGAGTTGATATTGAGTTGGCTACCCGTGTTAACAATGATAATTTTTCATGGAACAGTAATTTAAATCTTTCGTTCATTAAAAATGAAGTAACCTATCTTCCAGAGGAAATATCACAAATTATCTCCACTTGGAACGTAACACAAGTAGGTCTTCCAGTGGGCTCCTTACGAGGATATGTTATTGATGGGATTTTTAATACCCAAGAGCAATTGGACGATCCCAACTTATTTGGGTGGCCTGGTGCCAAACAACTGGGAGCCTATATTTATAGGGACGTTGATGGAGACGGTTCAATAAGTGGTCTTGATAGGGATCATATTGGCAATCCACATCCAAAAGCAATTTTAGGATTTAACAATGTAATTAATTACAAAAACGTATCACTTTCCATATTGACTACAGGTGCTTTTGGCTATCAAATTATTCCACAGCTGAACGAAGTACTTTATAATGAAAAAGGAAGATGGAACGTTAGTACCGAATTTTTGGATAGATGGAAGTCGCCGGAGGATCCGGGCAAAGGTTTGATCCCTTCGCTCCATTATCCGGGACAGCATGCCGCTTCCAACCTTTGGCTCGAAGATGGCGACCATATTTGGATCAAGAATGTTACCCTGGGGTACCAAGTACCTGTGTCGGCCTTGGAGAAAACCTTTATATCCAGTCTTCGCTTCCATTTTAGCGTTCAGAACTTGGCAAAATTCACCAGTTACTCTGGCTGGAACCCCCAAGTAAGTAATTTTGGGAACAACCCGCAGGCATTGGGTGTGGACGATTTCTCATACCCTATTAACAGAACGTACACCCTTGGTGTCAATATTAATTTTTAAAATATCCGTGATGAAAAAATATAGTTCAATATTAAAATCGAGCAGGATACTATTTATAGTTTCAACATTAGTATTCCTAGGTTGTAGTGAAGAGTTTTTAGACGTTACTCCCAACCATTATTTAACGGAAGGTAATTTTTACCAAACAGAGGAAGATTTTAATCAGGCCTTGTTAGGTGTTTACGGAGGTATGCAAGATTATGTCTTAAGTGCCCATTTTTTGGAGGAAGGCAGATCCGATAATACCACTTATGATAATCTTTTGGATCAAGGTTCCTTGGGAGGTGGAAGGCAATACGGCTTTTTGGACCAGTTTAAAATGACCTCGGATGCGGGTCCTATTTCGGACGCTTGGAACAATATTTATGGGGGCATTAAGGATTGTAATGTAACCTTGTTTTATCTTAATAACGCAGAAATAAATGCGGATTCCGCCAAATTGTTGGAAGCCCAACTACGTTTCTTTAGGGCGTTTTACCATTTTGTTGCCGTGCGTTATTGGGGAGATGTTCCCCTGCTTATTGAGCCGGTAAGTTCCGCGGAAGATGCGTTTGCCCTAAAACGAAACCCTACCACAGAAGTGTATCAGGCCATAGTGGATGATGCTGAATTTGCTATTTCCAATTTGCCCCTGGCCTATACAGGTAATGATTTGGGCCGTATTACCAAAGGAGCAGCAAGAATGCTTTTGGCCAAGGTTTATTTAACGAGAGGTGAGTATGGCAATGCCCAAATTCAATTAAATAGTATTATCGGATCCAATCAGTACGATTTATTGGACGATTATGCAGCTATCTTTGATCCGGCAAATAAGAACCACAAAGAATCTATTTTTGAGGTTCAATTTAAAGAGGGACAGGAAGGCGAATCCAGCAATTTTATCTACCAATTTGCACCGGTAGGGTCTAGGGGTGTAGTAATCCTTGGTCCTGAAAGTGCTCCAGGAAGGAACATACCCACTAAGGATATGGTGGAAGCCTATGAAGCCAATGATAAGAGAAAGGATATATCGGTAGCTTACTTTGATAGGAATCCTAGCCCCTTGTACTACGTAAACAAGTATAATCACGATACGGATCCGGATTTTTCAAGATCTCCGGACAACTGGCCGGTGTACAGATATGCCGATGCAATGTTAATGCTTGCCGAGGCAATAAACGAACAAAGTTATCAAACCGGTACCCCTTTCACCCTTTTAAACAGGGTAAGGACGCGCGCAGGCTTGCCAGAATTGACTCCTACCGATTTACCGGACCAAGCATCGTTCCGGAATGCCATAGCCCAGGAAAGAAGGGTTGAACTGGCCTTTGAAAATCACCGTTGGTTCGATTTGGTAAGGACTGGTAAGGCTATTGAGGTTATTACGGCATATGGTATAAAGGAAAAGGCGGATCCTACCTTGGTTCCACCGGATTTTATTGCCTTCGGTCCAGAATCCTTTGCCATAACACCGGATAAGTTATTGTATCCAATTCCAAATAATGAATTGGATCTTAATCCGAATATGACGCAAAATCCTGGGTATTAAAAGGAAGTTGTTCATCTCAGCAATGCTATTGCCCTTGATCTTCTTACCTTAGTTGTGAATGAGTGAACCGGGTTAATGAAGTGCCGTGGGCAATCAGTATTGTGTCAAGGGTTTTATGGCCGAGTACTTTTGATGTATGGATCATATTGTCCAATGTGATTTAAGGAAGATTTTCAAATTTTAAAAAGAGATATAAAATGAAAAAATTACTTTTATTAATGATATGGATAGCTATTCAACTCACTTCATGCAAGGAAGTCAAACAGGAAATTGTGGAGCTGCAAGAGGAGGCACCTCCAAATATTGTCTTTATACTTTCGGACGATCAGGCGTGGACAGATTATGGATTTATGGGCCACGACCATATTGAAACTCCAAATTTGGATAAATTGGCCAATGAAAGTCGAACCTTTACCCGTAGCTACGTACCCACTTCCTTATGTTCTCCATCTTTGGCATCTATAATAACAGGTGTATATCCCCGTAACCATATGGTCTTGGGCAACGATAGGGTGCTTCCAGGAGATGACAAAAAGGGAAAACCGGCTTGGACAATGCCCTGGAGAGCCAGTAACTATGTGCCCATTGTTGAAAACTTTAAAAAACTGAACACCTTGCCCAAAATGTTGAAAAAAAAAGGCTACCTCTCCTTTCAAACCGGGAAATGGTGGATAGGAAATTATTCCACTGGAGGATTTGATTATGGGATGACGCACGGGGACCCCGAGCGTGGGGGCCGGCATGGCGATTACGGTCTAGAAATTGGTAGAAAAGGAATGGACACGCTTTACAACTATATTGATTTGGCCTTGGAAAAAAAGAAGCCCTTTTTTATGTGGTATGCACCATTTTTGCCACATGCGCCCCATAATCCGCCGGACAGTCTCTTGCAAAAATACCTGCCCAAGGCACCTACGGAGTATGTGGCGAAATACTGGGCCATGTGCGAATGGTTCGATATTACTTGTGGTGAGCTATTGGATTATATTGACAAAAAAGGAGAAACGGAAAATACCATATTCGTATATGTATGCGATAATGGTTGGGTTCAGAATGAAAACGATGGGGCCTATAATCCCATATCCAAACAATCACCTTATGATTTTGGACTTAGGACTCCAATTATGTACAAATGGAAAGGAAAAATCACCCCTGGAATGGATACATTATCTTTGACCAGCAGCTTAGATATGGTGCCAACGGTATTGGAACTTTTGGGTATGGAACGCCCCAAAGAATTGGACGGAATAAATGTTTTGGATGACAACGAAGTCAAAAGTCGCGAGGCCGTTTTTGGAGAGATTTATAATCATGACTTTAATACTATTGAGGAAGGACTTAAATATAGAATGGTGATGACCAATCCTTACAAGCTCATTGTTCCCGACCCCAAGAATAGGCCAAATGAAAAAATCCAATTGTACAATACTTTTAAAGATCCGTTTGAAAAAGTAAACCTGGCAGATGAAAAACCAGAAGTTGTTAAGGAATTAAGTAATAAGTTGGAAGCCTCCTGGAATCCTAAACAGTAAACAAGAAAAATAGACATGAAAAAAAGCAGTTATTTAATCCTTTTGTTGGGTATTATCTTACTGGGGAGTTGCGCAGAGAATAAGAATACCGCAGAAGCCCCAAAGGCTACCCAGCCTAATGTATTGGTACTTTTAACCGATCAATGGCGGGCCCAGGCTACCGGCTATGCGGGCGATCCCAATGTAGACACCCCACATTTGGATAGTTTGGCCGCCATAAGCGTCAATTTTAAAAATGCGGTTTCCGGTATGCCCGTATGTTCCCCGTTCAGGGCATCTCTTTTGACCGGGCAACGTCCATTGACGCATGGGGTCTTTATGAACGACGTGCAGCTGGACACCAATGCGGTAACCATTGCAAAAGTGTTCAACAAGGAAGGATACGATACCGGCTACATCGGAAAATGGCATTTGGACGGACATGGCAGGCTACAGAATGTAGCACCCGGACAACGGAGACAGGGGTTCAAGTTTTGGAAAGGCAACGAATGCACCCATGATTACAATGAATCTGTGTACTATGACAACGAGGACCCTAATAGAAAAATTTGGGACGGTTATGACACCTTTGCACAGACCGATGCTGCTATAAAATATATAAACGAAAAAAAGTCGTCCCAGAATCCGTTTATGATGATCCTTTCCTATGGTACCCCTCACGCGCCTTACCACACCGCACCATTAGAATATAGAAACCGCTTTGATCCGGAAAAGATTGAGCTTCGAAAAAATGTGCCCGATAGCCTTAAGGAACGTGCAAAAAAAGATCTGGCAGGTTATTATGCCCATATAGCGGCACTGGATGATATGATAGGCAAGCTGATCAAAAATCTAAAGGATTCCGGACAATTTGAGAATACCATTATTGTCTTTACTGCAGATCACGGCGATCTTTTGGGATCGCACGGTGCCTATAAAAAACAACAACCCTATGAAGAATCGGCCAGGGTGCCCATGCTTTACCATATTCCTGAAAAACTAAAAATTCCGCCAGGAGAAAGGGAGGCTCTAATGAATTCGGAAGATATTATGCCCACCCTCTTAAGCCTTTGTAATATTCTCATCCCCGATACGGTGGAAGGATTGGATTATAGACCTTATATGGAAGGGAAGGAAGATATAGGCCATGCCACCCTGCTCACCTGTGTACAGCCCTTTGGACAATGGAACAAGGTACAACATGGGGCAAGGGAGTACAGGGCCATAAAGACCCTGCAATATACCTATGCCCGCGATTTGAACGGCCCTTGGTTACTTTTCGACAATATCAATGACCCCTACCAACTCTTCAACCTTGTAGGTAACGAGGGTTATAGTACGCTGCAGGATGAATTGGAAAAACAGCTGGCACACCGATTGAAAGAAACCGGGGACGAATTTCTTCCAGGAATGGAATACATTAAAAAATGGGGATACCCGGTTGATGAGACCGGCACAGTGCCCTATACCAACTAAAATATATTATCACGGTAATTTGAAAAATGCGGGTCCTAGGACCCGCATTTTTTGTTTAACTCAATAAGAAAGGTTTTTTCTATTTACAATATCCAAATCCTTTAATGGCAGTAAGATATTATTACGGAATGGACTCCAGTATCCCTTTCATACTTCCCTTTGGCGGTGTATAAATTTATCAGGTGATTGAATGAACCACAGGACAGTACAGGATGCAAATTCATTTAAAGTCCAGTAAAATTGTAAAGGACATTCTTATTTGTAACCCAGATTTATTTAGAAGATTAGGACATAATTAATTCAAGAAAATCTATCACTTAAAAACACTACATGAAAACATTTCAATTACTGCTCATTTCCTTATTGCTAAGTCATTTATGTTTTGCTCAGGAAATAAAACCAGAAGAGGTCAGAACCATTATGAAAAGGGTTGCCGATTGGCAAATGGACCATATCAATGACAGTTACAGTAATAAAAATCCGCACCATCCGCTGCATTGGACCAATGCCGCACTATATGTAGGTATGGCCAAATGGGCCCAAATGGCTAATGATGACACCTATTTTAATTGGTTAAAAGGTATTGGCAATCAGAACGATTGGCAATTGCACGAAAGAAAATACCATGCCGATGATCATGCTGTCGGCCGCATGTATGCCGAGCTCTATAGAAAATACGGTGAGGAAAAAATGTTGGCGCCTACTATGGAACAATTTGATTTTCTTATGTACCATCCTGCGCGTACAAAATTAAACTGGGGAACCCCATATCATCAAGATCGATGGAATTGGTGCGACGCGCTTTTTATGTCGCCTCCTGTTTGGGCCGACCTGTATAATATTACCGGGGAACAGAAATATTTGGACTTCATGTTCGAAGAGTACATGGCTACTACTGAATTCTTATTTGACGCCGAAGAACACTTATATTATAGGGACGAAAGATTTAAAGGTAAGCTAGATCAGGGTACCAAAATATTTTGGGGACGCGGAAATGGATGGGTCTATGCCGGTCTCGCGGATATTCTTTCCAATTTAAAACCGCAGACCAAAGAATATGATTACTTCCTGGACATTTACAATAAAATGTCCGCCAAGCTTCTGGAACTGCAGACTCCACAAGGACATTGGGCAATGAGCTTGTTGGGCCAGGAATTTTACCCTACTCCGGAAACAAGCGGTTCCTCATTCTTTGTATATGGTTTAACATGGGGCATCAATAATGGAATACTAAAAGGTGCCAAATACAAAAAAGCGGTAACCAAAGGGTGGAATGCCATGGCAGGTTATGTAAATGAAGATGGTATGTTGGGGTATGTACAGCCCATTGGTGCCGAACCCGGAAATGCAAGCCCTGATAAAACCGAAGTATACGGAACAGGAGCTTTTTTAAGTGCAGGTTCTGAGATATACAAAATGGTTGGTGGCAATTAATAAAGGATCCAATAATCATCCCGTATCACAGATAAAAAGCTAAACCAAATAAATAAGGCAGATGGAACGCAAGGCATTTATACAACTCTCAACAATAGGCGGAATAGGTTTAACGCTCCCCATGGCTTCGTGGCTAAATTCCTGTGCCCAGAAAACTGAGCCGACACATTCTGCAGAGTTTAGGAAGCTGGCATTCGATTTGTTAAAGGACTGGTGTGATGGAATGATCCGTGTTCAAGTTATTGATCCAAGTGATGCCAAGGTACACGGTATGTTGAAATGCCCTGCTTGTGATGTGGTTCATGCACGTAGTATGGATGCTGTTTACCCTTTCTTGCATATGGCAAAGGCTACAGGTGAAAAGAAATACCTGGATGCCGGAATAGCTGCCTTTGAATGGGAAAGCAATGTTAGTCTTCCGGATGGTAGTTGGTCCAATGGGCTGGATCCCAAATCGTGGAACGGCACTACTATTTTTGGTGCTATAGCCCTTGCCGAGGCCTTACATTATTATGGCGATCTACTGGATGATGCCAGACATCAACGTTGGAAAGATCGTTTGGAAAAAGCAGCAGAATTCATATATCAGAGGTTTACCATATCATTCACCAATATAAACTATCCGGCTACTGCCCTCTACGGGCTCAACCTGATAGGCAGGGTGCTTGGCAATGAAAGCTATATAGCCCGTAGCAAGGAGTTGGCCGAGGAAGTCAAGGCTTTTTTTACAGAACCAAACCAGTTGTTGTTCGGAGAAGGGAAGCCAAGCGATAAGCGAAGTGCCAAGGGGTTACCGGCAGTTGATCTTGGTTATAACGTTGAAGAGTCCATGAACAGTCTGGTGATGTATGCCCTGCAGGCCAATGATGAAGATCTGTTGAACCTCATTACCAGATCCTTGAATAGCCATTTGGAATTTATGTTGCCCGATGGGGGCTGGGACAATAGTTGGGGGACGCGTCAATTTAAATGGACATACTGGGGAAGTAGAACCACCGATGGATGTCAACCTGCATTCGGAATGATGGCCCACAAAAACCCTGCATTGG
This sequence comes from Arenibacter sp., assembly GCA_040216555.1. Classification (GTDB taxonomy): domain Bacteria; phylum Bacteroidota; class Bacteroidia; order Flavobacteriales; family Flavobacteriaceae; genus Arenibacter. Next base: position 138,219 of record JAVJOW010000008.1, on the reverse strand, counting down.
GCACGGCCGCGGTTAAAAGTACAGAATTGCTGCGTCGCTGCACTGCCGATGGACTGTTGCACGGAGGTATCCACTACCTATCGCATGGTATAAAACCCTGTGTGCACCATACGTTTTCGCACTCCAAAAATCTGGCCGCAATGCTCGATCATTGGGATCACCTTCCCGAAATAAATACTACAGCTCCCTTGCCCAGAACCATTGCGGACGGAATAAAGTATTTTGCCGAATTGGATACCCATCTTTTTGCCCGAGGCGATTGGCGCGGAACGGTCACGGCCTATGATGCCATTTACAAGGATGGCCATTACAGACAGGCAACCGGAGGGGCCCTGTCGGTATTGTACCATAACAAGGTAGGCCTGCTGTGCGCGGCCAGTATGGCCATTTATAAATTGGTAGAACCTTATAATCAGCAACCCAACCCTGGGGAAGATTTTGCCTTTACCCCTCGTGTGGAAACATTTAAGGACGATGTTTGGTACAGCAATATATTTGATAGGGCGGCAACCATGACCTCAGAGGATGCCAGGGGAGAAATACGGTTAAAGGCCAAAGCGCAACTCAAGAACGAAGAAAATGAAGCGGTCCCAGAGACGGCATCGGATTTTGAGCTGACCTATACTTGTTCAAAGGATGTAATACGGATTTCTGCAAAAACTGCCCAACCCATAAAATTAAAAACGGCATTCGTACTCCCCATAATATCTCCTACCGGGGAGCAAGTAGCGCAACCAAATCCGAACGAAATTACGGTTCAAAAGCCCGAAGGCCTAGTGAGCATCAAGGCCAATGTACCTTTGGTGATAAAAGAAACTCCAGGGGAAAGAACATTCAATATGGTACCTGGGGCAGAGGCCCTGCCCATCATGGCCTTTTTTGAAGAAACAACAACGGCAGTAGAAATAAATATTGAAGTTTTATAAAACCTCGATAAAAAAAATCCGCGCTATAAATGAAAAATGGAGTTTATACAGTTTTTTTACTTGGGTTACTGCTTTTGAACGCCTGTAAGGAAGGAGATAAAAAAGGCGAAGCCATTTCAAAAGAACACCCCAATGTACTTTTTATTGCGGTGGATGATCTCAACAATATGTTAGGGGTTTTAGATAGGTATTCCAATACAAAGACCCCCAATCTGGATAAATTGGCTGCAAGGGGCATAATGTTTTCCGATGCCCATTGTCAGGCTCCTTTGTGCGGACCTTCACGGGCCTCCTTAATGACTGGTCTGCGCCCGTCCACCACTGGTATTTATGGTATGATAGACGACAATAAGATTCGTTCCGAAAATCCGGCAACCAAAGACATTGTTATGCTGCCCGAATACTTCAAGAACAATGGATACCATACCATGGGAATCGGAAAATTATTTCATGACCATGCTCCCGACGGTACTTTTGATGAATCCGGTGGTAGGGTGAAGGGTTTTGGACCATATCCGCCGGAACGTTTTGTTTGGGACGGCTATGGCACAGCGGATAGAGAAAAATACGGGAGAACAAGTACGGATTGGGGCGCATTTCCCGAAGCCGATTACCTAATGCCCGATCATAAATCGGTAGACTGGGTGGCCGAACGTTTTAACAGGGAGTATGACAAGCCGTTTTTTATGGGAATCGGTTTTTTACGGGTACATGTACCCCTATACGTGCCGCAAAAATGGTTCGATATGCATCCCTTGGATAGTATAAAAACAAGACCATATAGGAAAGATGATCTTAACGATGTTCCACCAGTTGCACTGCAGATCAATGACCTTCCCATGATGCCCTCTACGGAATGGGCCATTGAAAGTGGGGAATGGCCTAAAATTATCCAGGCTTATTTGGCGTGCATTAGCTATGTGGATTATGAAATAGGCCGATTGATAGATGCCCTGGACAATAGTAATTATGCAGATAATACCGTTATTGTCCTGTGGTCCGACCATGGATATCGATTAGGGGAGAAGGGCACCTTTGCCAAGCACGCCCTATGGAATTCTGCTACCAATGCACCACTATTGTTCGCCGCACCCAATCTGCCTATGGGCAGGATAATTGACAAACCGGTAGAATTACTTTCCATTTACCCGACTCTTTTGGAATTATGTGGGTTGGATGCATATGATAGAAACGAAGGTAAAAGTTTGGTGCCACTTATGCTCGATAAGGATATGGAAGAACCTTTGGTTGCCCTTACGACATTTGGAAGGAACAACCATACCGTAAAAACAGATAAGTTTCGATACATTCAATATGAAGACGGGGGAGAAGAGTTTTATGATCACCGGTACGATCCGAACGAGTTTGCCAATCAAGCTGAAAATCCGGAATATAGGGAAGAAATAAAACAGTTAAAAAGGTACTTGCCTAAAACCAATGCCCAATGGGACCCAAATTCATCCTATACCTTTCAGCCCTATTTTGTAGAGAATAAAGCTAGCACCAACGGATCGGACGGTAGCCCGATAAAGGTTATTGGAGCGCCCCAATAGATACTTCTACATCTCATTTTTTGTCCTGTGAAACTTTGGGCAATGGGGATATTTGTTGTTTTTGCAATACCAAATCAACAGGACAGAGCAGGATGCATTTTCCTTCCCCGATCGATATTTTTGACTATCATATCAACTCCTAAACAACAACTATCTTGAGAACAACCATTCAACAAGTTTCACTTATACTTCTCTTAGGTATTATCACTTCCTTTTCTATAAAAAAGAAGGAAGTAACACAACTGGTCACGGAATACAAAATAAACCCTATTGGTATTGATGTGGAAAAGCCAAGGTTGAGTTGGCAGTTGCATTCCGATGACCAAAATGTAATGCAGACCGCCTACGAAATTCGGGTTGCCGATTCCATGAAAAACCTGACAAGCGGCAAAAATCTTATCTGGTCTTCACAAAAAGTAGAAAGCGACCAATCTGTAAACGTTGTTTACGGTGGACCAGCGCTTACCTCAATGCAACGCGTTTATTGGCAGGTAAGGATCTGGGACAATAAAAACCGTGCAACTTCATGGAGTAGCCCGGCATTCTGGGAAATGGGTATTTTGGATAAGTCACTTTGGACCGCTTCTTATATTGCCATGGACGATATTACCACAGAAAAAAAATCGCACCCTTCCCAGTATTTTAGAACCGAGTTCAATACCCAAAAAACAATCAAATCTGCCAAAGTTCAGGTAACTTCCTTAGGGGTCTATGAATTATATCTGAACGGCGAAAAAGTAGGAAACGACTTTTTTACTCCTGGTTATACCACCTATAACAAAAGATTGCAGTATCAAACCTATGATGTAACCGATATGTTAAAGGACAATAACGCTATAGGAGCTATAGTGGGTGATGGCTGGTACCGTGGTAACATTGGTTGGAAAGGCGACTATGCCTATTATGGAAAGCAAATTGCCTTGTTGGTGCAGCTTCACATCAATTATGCTGACGGAACAAAGGAGACCATTGTAAGCAATGGGGATTGGAAGGCTTCCTACGGACCCATTTTGGAATCCGATATGTATAACGGTGAAAAGTACGATGCACGTTTAGAAATGGACGGTTGGGCCCAGAGCGGATTTGATGATAACAATTGGACCAAGGTCCAAATCCTTGACCATTCCAAGGAAATATTGGTGGCCCCCCAAGGTCCTCCAGTAAAAGCTATAGAAGAAATAAAACCCAAAAAACTGATTACTACCCCTAAAGGAGAAGTAGTTCTGGACCTGGGTCAGAATATTGTTGGATGGGCACGCATGAGGGTAAAAGGTGAAAAAGGTGATCAGGTCACCCTAAAATTTGCAGAAGTACTGGATAAGGACGGCAATTTTTACACCAAGAACCTGCGAGCCGCCGAGGCAACAGATATATACACATTGAAAGGCGAAGGAGAGGAAATTTTTGAACCCCATTTTACATCCCATGGGTTTCGATTTATTCAGGTAATTGATTATCCTGGCACCTTGAGTTTGGATGATATCACGGGGATAGTCATTCATTCGGATATTTCCCCTACTGGCAGCTTTACTACCTCCGACCCAATGGTCAATCAGTTACAGAGCAATATTCAGTGGGGACAGAAAGATAATTTTTTGGATATCCCTACAGATTGTCCGCAACGCGATGAAAGAGCTGGTTGGACAGGTGATGCCCAGGTATTTAGTATGACCGCTGCCTATAATTTTGATGTTGCCTCATTTTATACAAAGTGGTTAAAAGATTTAGCACTGGATCAACACGGGAACGGATTGGTGCCTAATGTAATACCGGATATTCTAAGCGACGCAACAGGTGTAGCTGCCCAGGGAGGTGCCACCGGATGGGCCGATGCTGCCGTAATTATACCTTGGACGGTATACCAGTCCTACGGGGATAAAAGAATCTTGGAAGAACAGTATGAAAGTATGAAAGGCTGGGTAGATTATATGGCGGTAAGAGCAGGTGACGATTACTTATGGAACGACCCCAAGCACTGGCACTGGGGCGACTGGTTGGCCTATAACGCGGATAAGCCCGACTATAATGGTTCGGTAACCGAGAAAGATTTGATCGCGACGGCCTATGCCTATTATTCCACCACACTTTTAGCCAAAATAGCTTCCATTATTGGTAACAAAGAAGATGTTGGCAAGTATGAAGAACAGGCCAAAAACATAAAGAAAGCCTTTGGGCAAGAATATATTACACCCAATGGGCGTTTGGTCTCCCATACGCAAACTGCCTATGCCATGGCCATTTCCTTCGATTTGATTCCTGAAAGTTTAATGGATAAGTCGGCGGCATATTTTGCGGCCGATATAGAGAAATTCGGACACTTGACCACTGGGTTTTTAGGTACCCCGTTACTCTGCACTACACTATCCAAAATAGGTCGCGATGACTTGGCCTTTATGTTATTAAAACGCAAGGAATTCCCTTCCTGGCTTTATCCTATAACTATGGGGGCTACCACCATTTGGGAACGCTGGGATACGCAAAAACCGGACGGTACCATTATTGAAGGTATGAACAGTTTTAACCACTATTCGTACGGCGCTATTGGCGAATGGCTCTATACCCATGTAGGCGGTTTAAAAATTGACCCAGAGAACCCGGGATATAAACATATCATTTTTGATCCCCACCCTGGAGGTGGATTGACTTCTGCAAATGCTGAGTTCTTATCCCTTTACGGAAAGATAAAATCTGCTTGGGAAATTAAGGATGGAAATTTTTATTATGAAGTAATGATTCCGGCAAATACCACGGCCACTGTTACCTTGGCTAAAGCCACAGCGGACAATATTTTGCTAAATAACGGCAAAATGAAATCAGAAGTATTAAAAACATTAAAACAAACGGAGGAAGGTGTGCAACTTGAATTGGGCTCGGGTACCTATCAATTTAGCTATTCTGCAGGAAAGTTAAAACCCTAGTGTTAGAAAATGTGAGCTCGATTGATTTTTATCTGTTAAGGAGTTGTTTAAAGTAATTTTGTCCGGTTGCGCCTAGTCGAGACCTCGTAGTAAAGATATAATTGTCTAAAACCTCTCGACTGCAACTGTCTGCGGATGATGCTGGCTCGTGGAGACGGAAACATTAATTTTAATGAAGAGGTAATCAGTGAGGAATGTTTTGTATTAAATAGAACTCACCATTGTAAAAAATTATGAAGCAAAAACCCCGACAGTCTGTCGGGGTTTTTTAATTTAAGCATGGTCTAGTGTTTGTACAGTAATTATATGCTTAACTAAATTTAATACTGGATTATAAATTCATTTTCTTCAATTCTGCAACCGCATGATTTGCCGCTCTTGCTGTTAAGGCCATATAGGTCAAGGAAGGGTTTTGGCAGCCCGCAGAGGTCATACAAGCACCATCAGTTACATATACATTGGGTACTTCATGAAGTTGATTATATTTATTTAAGACCGAAGTCTTAGGGTCTCTGCCCATCCTAGCAGTTCCCATCTCGTGTATGCCTCCACCCATATAGGATTCCCTATGGTTGGCCCTTACCTCTTTAAAACCGGCATTTTCCAGCATTTCCTGAGCTTGTTCTATCCAATCTTTTTTCATACGTTTCTCATTTTCCTTAAACTCTGCATCAAATACAATAGTGGGCAGGCCAAACTTATCCAGTTTGTCATAATCGAGATACATAAGGTTCTCATGGTACGGCAATACTTCGCCGAAGCCCCCGAGATTAATTCGCCATTCTCCTGGTTGAAACACCGCCTCCTTAAATTCCTTTCCATAGGCATACTCCGGGATGAACGTACTAAAATCACTCCGGCCGGCACTACCTTGATAGCCATATCCCCGTATGAAATCCAATTTTTTGGAAGAATTATTTACGTTTCTAAACCTAGGAATATAAAATCCGTTAGGTCTTCGTCCTTTGTAATATTTATCATCGTAGCCGTCAATTTTTCCAGTGGCGCCCCCGCCCAGTTGATGGTCCATAATGTTGTGGCCCAATTCCCCACTTGCATTGCCCATTCCGTTCGGGAAAGCCTCTGATTTGGATTGCATTAATATGGCAGTAGAGGCCATGGATGAGGCACAGAGAAATACAATTTTAGATCTAAATTCCATCACTTCCTTAGTGTTGGCATCGATTATTCTAACCCCTGTAGCTCTCTTTTTATCCTTGTCATATAGTACCTCGGATACAATAGAATCTGGACGAATGGTCATATTTCCAGTGGCTTCTGCCATGGGTATTGTTGACGAATTTGAACTGAAGTAGGCACCGTAAGGGCAGCCGCGCTTACATCGGTTTCTGTACTGACAGCTAATCCTTCCTGCCCCGGGTTTTGTGCCTTCGGTAATATGTGCCACTCTCCCGATAGTTAAAACACGATCGTCATAATTTTCTGAAATACCTTTTTTCAAATGTTCCTCCACACAGTTCAACTCCATAGGCTTTAAGAATACACTATCGGGCAAATGAGGTAGCCCTAAAGCTTCACCACTAACACCAATATGTTTTTCTACATGGGCATACCAAGGCTCAATATCTTTGTAACGTATGGGCCAATCAACCCCAATGCCATCCTTGGCATTGGCTTCAAAATCCAAATCTGACCAACGATAGGTTTGTTTTCCCCATATCAGGGACCTGCCACCTACCTGTGTACCTCTAATCCAATCGAAACGTTTGGCTTCGGCATAATCATATTCCGAATCGTCATTAAAGAAATGTCGTGTAGTTTCATCAAATCCCCATCGGGATTGTTTTGGGTATTTTGCCTTTATTTTGGCAGGGGTCTCCCCGGCATTGGGCAGATCCCAAGGATCAAGGTTCATAGTGGGATAGTCTTGGACGTGTTTTACCATTCTTCCACGTTCCAAAACCAGTGTTTTGAGACCATTCTCGCAAAGCTCCTTTGCTGCCCAGCCACCGCTTATTCCTGTTCCCACCACAATGGCGTCAAAAGTATTTTTGTTCAATTCTACTGACATTTTTTTAATTAAGTATTATAAGTAAACCCCTCATAGGCCTAAAGGCAGCATGAATGGGCAATCCGATCATTGTTTCAATCGTTTTTTCATACTAGTATAGTTACCATATATGAAAAAGGCATTTAAAAATAGTATTTAGAATAAAAGAACGTATCCTGCACTGTGCTGCAATTGCGTCTTGAACATCATACAGGATTATGTCAGCCCTATTTATACTTATACTTTATTCCGTACTTGATTCCACTATTTCACTGGGCACAAATCCAATCCTATAAGCTTGGGCGATTACCTTACTTCCCTTTAGAATATTAAAAGGTTTTTGATAAACCGACCATACTTTTGGGGTAGTGCCATCCTTATCTATTATTTTATACCCTATAGAAGCTCCATCAGTAGCATATTCAAGTGTTATTTTATTGTTGGAGGAGGTTATGTTGGGTGCCGAAGTTATTGGTTGGGTTTTGGCACCATTCCAGAGCTGGGCTATCAATTCTTTTTCAGGAAGGTTGGGAACATCCCCAATTTTTTTTAGCCATCGATCCATTTCTGTCCGTAATTCTTCCATTTTTTCACTGTAGGCGGGATCTTGGGCCAAGTTGTCCAATTCGTACGGATCGGTAGTGCAATCGTACAATTCCTCCAGATCTTTGTGTTCCCTGAACCAGAGTGCTTGTATGCTATCCAATGTGCCTTCATCACGCAAACGCAATAATTCCTGCATGGTGGGTATCCTCTCCCTATATTCCACCGGCAAGTAATATCCCTGTTCCGGCCTGTAATTTCTTATATATTTAAATCGCTCGTCCCGAACGGCACGGATGGCATCGGTAAACCCATCAAAACGATCAGCCGCAGCATGAATATATTTACGTTCGTTTAAGGCCTTATATTTCCCTAAAAACGCCTGTCCTTGCATATAGGAGGGAGGCTCAATTCCTATAAGGGATAAAAGGGTAGGCGCAAAATCGACAAAACTGAGCAGTTGGGTATCTGTTGTTCCGGCAAGTTGTTTGTTGGGAAAACGTATGATCAAAGGGGTGTTTAGACCGGAATCGTAGATCAACCGCTTTTCCCTAGGCAAGGGACCGCCGTGGTCTCCGTAGAAAAAAATGATGGTATTTTCCAATAAGCCATCGTTCTCCAATTGCTTTAATACGGCCCCGACCTGCTTGTCCATTTCGGCAATGTTATTGTACAATTTCCACATATCCCTACGAACTTTTGGAGTGTCAGGAAGGTATGGAGGAATTTCAAAATTGGTGTCTTTTGGCACATGTACAGGAGTTTCCTCTTCTGTCATGCGATCTCCATCCCATTTGTAAGTTCGGTCTCCCTCTTGATAATGCCTTGTCTCTATATTTCTAAAACCATAGGGCTCAAAAAGTCCCGACTCATGGGTTTCCGTAAAATTGAATACGGAAAAGAAGGGTTGACTTTCATCACGATTGCGCCAATGGGCATAGGGACTACTTTCGTCCCAGCCGGTTTTTGGGGCTTCAAATTGATAATCTTCCTTATAATTATTGGAACAATAATAACCGTTAATGCGAAGTAGTTCACTAACCATACGGGCTTGAGTTGGTGGCACTGCCCCGTATGAGGGCAACCCGGTAACCTCTGTATAGGAGGTGGTACGCATATGGTTGGCTCCAATACTGGAAGGGTACATCCCCATTATAATGGCAGCCCTACTGGGAGCGCACACTCCTGATGTGGAATACAAATTTGGATACACCACACCCTCCCTGGCCAAGCGACTCAAATTAGGGGTAACAATGGTGGAATCGCCAAAGGAAGGTATATAAGGCCCCATATCTTCCGTAACTAACCACAAAATATTGGGTCGCTCACCCAATTGCAACGAGCTTGCTATTGCATTTTCCTTTTCACTATTTTTGGGTCTTGTTTGGCAACCCACTATTAGGTTTCCAGCTAAAAATAGGGAAAGTAGAATAGGTTTAATATTCACTTCACGTAAATACATTTTTACTTCTTCTTTGCAACTTGATAGGGTTGAATAAATCAGGGTTAGAATAATTGTTCGACTTTCTTTTTTCATTTTAATATTGATAGGCTATCCAAAATATAGAACTTACAGGTTTAAGGATTAATTCGCATTTAGTATATTCTTGATTGTTGATCTTAAAGTATGAAATATTTTCAATGCGCTGTATATTTCCGTTATGCGGGTTGGCTTGGTGTAAGTCTAACTTACCTTTTAAGGTAACTTCAGTTTCAATAATGTCATCACTGGAATTAGAAAAAAAATAAATATCCTTGCCATCCTTTATTTTATGAATATAGTTAAACTTACCCAAATTTGTTGATAATATTGGGTTTGGTGAAAATTCAACATCGTAAACCAAGCGTGTTTTTATCGCTTCAGACAGATTGTTCTCATTTGGGTTAGGGATATGAATGGACTTGCCATTAGAAGTATTGTTGTTAACCTTAATTTTAGAAGTGGCTGTAGCTGTTGGGTCTACACCAAATATTTCAAGTATTAACGCCTTTACCTTTTCATCTTGCCCAATCTCGGAGGATTTAAAGGGCAACTGCCCGGCCGAAATTACCAAACCTCCCTTAACGTAGTAATCCTTTAATTTTTGCAGAGTTTTTAGCGAGATAATTTTGCATCCGGTTAATATAAGTGCACTATATTTTTGCTTGTTCTCGGAATTATTCAAGAGTACAGACCCTTGGTCGATCTCGTATTTGTTATCCAAAAAATACTCGGGATGGATAAAGGTAAAATCTTGCCGAATATCATTTGTCAATAAACCGCTTATTTCTAGATAATTGGTCTCCGGGGATACAAAAAAACCTTGTCGTGGATTTTCAGGATCCTCAAAACGGTACCAACCTGCCAATTCTTCAAAGGGATATAATACACCTATATTGGCAACACGTTTCCCCCCTTGCAATAGCATACAAGACCTACCTACGAAATTGGAATATCCGGGCAATGCAGGAGCCAATTTCTTGCTATATGGAGAAACCAAGGGCGGAATATACACCTCATTGGGGTTGTACCACATGCCGTGGGGCACCACAAAGTTTACACCTCTTGAGAAAAGGTCCATGGCAGAACGGTATAATATCAGTGAATCAATCGACTGTTCTTTGTAGGCACCATAAATCTCCGTTGAAACCACCGGTTTGTCATAATAATCCGCGGCCGAACTGATAAGTTTATGACCGTTTTGTCCAAATTGATACCCAATGATTGCATCGGTCAAGGGAATGGCAGTATGCCTATAAAATTTAAAAATATCGGCGTTCATATCAATTGGGGTTGGGTCATAATTACCTGGCGGGTGCCCCGTATCCTTGAGTCCGTTTGTCCGAGTCCATTCCCCAACTAATTTGGGGAATCCTTCGGCCAACAACTCTGCCCGTGTGTTGAAAAAAGCATGGCGTACGGCTTCAGTATCGGGTCCAACATCGTACCACAAAGCGGGATACCAGGGTTTCGGGTCATATCCATTTAATTCCTGAAATTTTTCATTGAAACGACCTGTCCAAGTTCTTGGATGCTTCCAAAAACCTACATCGTCGAAGAAGGTCATTTTAATGGTATTTCCAAAATAGGACTCAAAATTTTCTTTATAGACATCATAAGTCATACGTATCATTTCCCTGACCGCTGTGGTATCCATATAATCTACCACAGGAAATGCTTTATGATAACTGTCCTTGACCATGACGAAGACCATGATTCTCCATGTTCCTTTGGGTACTTGCCATTTAAGAGTTCCATTTTCTACATAATCACTTAGTTCAAAGCGTTGTAATGTTTCTAGGTTCATTGCTACTGCAGAAAGTAATTTGCCCTCTGGTATGTTATCCTTTAAACTAGAAGGTCCTTTTACAATCTTTTCTACCTTATCCAAACGTTTCATGGTATGTTGAGGAAAAAGCTCGCCAAGTTTGCCGCCTGCCATGCCGCTCGGAAAATCATTGTCATCATATAAAATAACCTGCATTTCCAATTCTTCTGCGGTATCTAAAACATCTTGAAAACGTTCTAAATAATCATCAGATAGAAATTTTGGTGTTGTGCCTGGTCGTCCATCATTTTTAGGGGCTAGAGGCAAAACACTGATACCGCTAAAACCAGCCAATTCTTTGGCATCTTTCATTTGCTTTCGAATGCCTTCGGTAGTGAGTTCACCATTGATGTGCCAAAAGGGCATAGGTTTGAATTCTTTCGGCGGATTTTTAAAATCATTGACCAGATTTTCGGAAAGTTCAGAGTTGACAGATAAGCAAGAATTAAATACGAATCCCACCGAGAATATCAAGATTGATAAATTGATACGTTCTTTATAAAATATAATCATGTTTTTTAGTTTTATTGTAGCCTTAAGAGTCCTTGTTGCTCTTGGTTTGATTTCAACTCTTTTGTGCCAAATTTCAGTAAATCACCTTCCCCAATGTAGAGAATGATATTGGTTTCGTTTTTATAAATAGTCTTTCGAACAATTCCGAACCGCCCTTTGAAATATAGGTTTGAGGTTTTATTTTTATAAATGACATTGTTATTATCTTGTGATATAATGAAGTCGGTTATTAGTGAGTCGCCAACCTTGGATGTTACCATGGCACCAACTATATTTTCACCATCCAATAAAGGCTCCACTTTTTGAACACTTGCTTTTTTCTGGGTCGAAGGCTCAAAAACACCAATGAAAGGTCTGTTCCAAGCTTCTCCTTTTTGTCTGATGACCAATACTTGGGTCTTTTTATCAACATATCCATTTTTTGCCTCACGGGTCGGTGGTGCCAAGGCTTTTGTATATTCTCTGGGCACCCCTTCGGGGACGAATAGATGCATGTATCGGCCATCAAATTCAATGTCGAACCGAATTTTTATACCACTTTCTGTGACCTCCGTGGATTTGGTATTTTCAAAATAACGCCAGCCTGGTGATTTGACCACATCGCCAATATCATTTTGATAGCGGTCGGTTCTTTTAAGTGGTAGTTCTTCGTTATCTAAATTGCTAATTCGGGTGCTGTCCCCTAAATTGTGATAGATATAATCGTGGAATTTGTTTACGGTATTTGCTTTTGAACGGAATATATCAAAGTAATATCCTGTCTTTTCACCGGTCCTTATAGTACTCAAAGTACGCTCTTGGGTAACCTTATTTACGGTATCGTCCAAAAATTGCGTGGCAAAGCTGAATTCCTCAGCTATTCCTTCTTCGAGATGTTTGGGTTCAGCGGCTCTATTGACCACGGTATTTTGCCAAACGTTCGCCTTACCTTTCCAAGAACCCTTATCCAACCCATGCGAGGTACCATTGACCACCACTGTATTGCTTCCTGCATATAATCTAAAATAATGTTCGTGAAGGGGGATTTGTCTTTCGGCCACCGTAGGAGGTAGTCCGGCATTGGGTGACATTACATATCCCGCACCGTACAGTTCCATGCTTATACCTGTTAAATGGGAATGCACATAATGGGCACCTCCAATAATTCCGCAGAGGCCATAGAGTTCATTGTTTTTTTCAACATAATTGCGTTGCAGGGCTATTCCCGCATGATCTATGATGACAGATTTCATATTGAAATCAATGTTTTTATCCAGATGTTCAGGGATATCGATACCCCAGAACAATTGAAGATGCGGGTATTGATCATAAGGGCCATTGCCTGTCATATTTGGTGAGTATCCTCCTTGAGCATAATATGCTTGCCGTAACGCTTTTTTGGCTTTTTCTTCAATATCGGTATAGCCACGTCTTTGGGCAACATGCAGGGCATAACGATAATTGTTGGCTGAATAGTCATTGTTGCGTTTGGAGTCGCCATACCTTACAAATCGCCGATCGGGATACCTTAGGTAATCATACAGAAAACTCCCGTTGAAAATATGTTTTGTTTTTGAGGTCACATTCAATTCCGGTTTTACGCGGTCTATAATGTTCAAGTTCATACTAACAATAGGCATAAACCCATAACTCAAGGATTCTGGCCATAGCCCTTGTTCTGAAAAAATAGGTAAAATGGTATTTTTAAAGGAATTTTGGTGGGCGGTGCCCTTTTTCCAAAAAATGTTGAACATTCGCTCTCTTTCCAAATCATCTTCAATACATAAAATACCAAAAAGCGCTCCAGGAGAGGTAAGTATGGGATGGTTACTCACTACTTGGCCGTGCACATCAGGTTTTCCGTATTCCTGTAACACATTGCCTACCATGTTATGTAGGGCTTTTTGAGCCTTTTCATTGTCAAAGGGAATCTGATTGCCCTGTTTTGAACTGTAGACTCGGACACCTTGCTTTGTAATATAAGCATGAATAAAATCATAGGCCAGAGCAAGATGGGGGTATGTAGTCCGGGGGTCAAAAAATGCATTTCCGGTAATGGTGGTTGTTTCAGGACTACGGGGGGCAAGTTCTTCAATATAAACTTGGATGATGTCCGCTGCCAATTGGGCGTATTCCTCCCGTTGGGAGAGGTAATAAAGCATGCCCGCCTCGGAAGCTAATTTCAACATATTATAATGTTCTGATGCCAAGGGTGCCGCGTCTTGTTCGCTTCTGTTTTGGGTCCCATTACTAAATGGGGGTACGCTATCTATAATGGCTGCGGGATGGGTACGATGTCTCTTTAGTTTTGGATCAACGTTTTGATGCAATTGGCCGACAATACTTTTAGCCCAATCGTACTCTTTAATCTTTTTCAGAACCTGCTCCCTTTCTTGCTGAGTAATATAGATAACAGGGTGTTTCAGAGATTGTGCACTACCAGTCATCATGGCTATGATGCATATTAGGCCAATCATATTTCTTAAACGACTATTTATTTGTTTCAACATATTCCGAGATTTTTTTACATCTTCAAATGCACCATTATCGAGACCTTTAATTGTTGCAATAACAAGCCAATGCCCGCCCATCAATGCCTCTAAAGATTCATAGTTGTCTTTTTATACGTTAATAAGGTCATAGCCTTTACTCTTTTTCCTTGTCTCCAAACCCATGGGACACTGATTTTCATAAATGTATTACCTACCCCATATTCATTATTGTTATTGTTCGGTCGAAGATTTTCAACCGAAGGTTCAGGTATACTTATCCACACTTCCAATTGCGTTAGGGTTTCATTAAAAAGGGAAAACCAATCCTTTGAGGAAATCTTTTCATTAAAGGCGTCAATGTCATTTTGACCAAAAAGCTTGGGACTGGTAAAACGATTATAAATACTAAAAGTATAGTTGATATTATTTTCTGCACAGGAAATTGTTTAATGGGTTTTGAGTTTGAATATACGTTGACTAGGTTCTTGTGCAGTTGGAAAATCAGCTGGAATAGTTTGCGTTACCTTACCCGATGCCGCCCATTCCGTTCCCCGCAAAAAGGAAACAATAAACCCAACGTTTTCAAAGGCATTCGTATCGTGTCCCAAAGCGTTGTGAAATATACGTCCCTTGCCATATTCTATGGTCATAAGTACCGGTTCTTGTCGGTCTGTAGGGGCATTGTTGCTTTGGTCCTTACCCGTGGCCAATACCGTCATATTTTGGGCAGGACCTCGCAATTTGGCATAGCATTCGTCAATTCCGGTCATCCACACTTTTGGCATACCCTGGGTTATGGGATGTTCGGTATTTTGAAGGGTAACAGGAAAATTGTGACTGTCCCCGTGGGCACCGGCAGCTCCTTCAGAGGTGTCTATCACTTTATTGCCCAAGTTGTCAAAATATACATAAGGGCCGTCTTTTTCAGTTCTATCTCCCCAACCCCCCAGACCGATCATTTGGTTATAGGCTTCCCAATCTGGAAAGGAGTTGTTGGCAGCATGGACACTTACAAATCCGCCTCCATTCCTTACATAGGCTTCGAACGACTTTTGGGTTACGCTGGGCCATTGGGCAGCCTTCCATCCGAAGTTGGAAACAATCACATCATATTTGCCGAAATCAGGATTAAATGCCGGGTCGGTTTTGGGCTGTTCTAAAATTACACTTTCCCCAGTTTTTGCGAGGGGCAAATAATCTTCCTCCCGTTCTGCCTTCCATAGATAATGGGTACGCTGTATATCAACCTCAAAAAGACCTGTTTCCTCAAGATATTGTTTCATCAGAATGGTCGATTTTGGCCAAACAACATGATTGTTTTGACCGTCAACAATAAGCACTTTCAATTTACTTTGTGCGGTAATGGAGAGTGACACTATTAGTAGGAGGTAAGTGAGATAGAATTTCATGATATGGTTGGTATTTTAAGGTTTCAAGTTGCTGATTGCTTTTCGTTCTGTTGGATTTTCAATAAAATTCAACAATATTTTTTTTACATCGTTTACCTTGCCCAAGGTAAGTCCGCCATTGGTAGCCCCGGTGATCCAATACAAAACCATGCCGGCATCCGAACAATCCCATTTGCCTTTTTGAAAGGTAACGATATCGTCAATCTCGGCAATTTTACCTTGAATCCAGAGCCATTGTATTCTTGGGTCTGAGTGGTTTTTGGCCCAATCCCATTCTGGAAGTGCTACTTTTAAGTGGATGTTTTGATCAGGTATGCGAACTTCTTCGATCCCAAAATCCAATATCTGCTGCCATCTATAAAAATCACCGGCATCATCATTTGCCGGATGATGTGTTATCACTTTTACGTATTTGTGTTTTGATTTCTTTGATGCTGCCAATGCCATTCCGATAATATCGGGCTCGCCTGCTTCAATAATCCATAACGGATCTTCTTCGGAAGAGACATTTATGGCCGCACTTAAATCCTCAATAGTTTTTTCTTGATGCCATTTTGCATCTAGGAAAGTTAGTCCATCAAAACCGCCCCAGCGTCTTGCAGTTACATCACATGCTGTTTGCATTAATGCGTGTCTCTCTTTTTCGGCCATTTCTGAAATTCGGTTGTCACGGACCAAATCACAGCTGTGGGAATAATGAACCAATCTATTTTCCAGCCCCGAAGCCCTAAGCAAAGCAATTGAAACTGCAGTTCCGCCAAGGTCATCCGGGTCGGGCGAGTTGCCATCTGCGACTATAGCTATACGTCCCAATGGAGGTTTAATTGTCCATTTTGATATTTCATTTTCTTCTGGTGAGGGGTAGAAAGGTGTTTGCTGTACTTCCCTTCCCTTGCCAACTGGGGCGAAAATGATTCCGGACCAGCGGCCTCTTGCCCACTCTTTGCCATCCTCACTGCCGATTATGGCCTTTACGGTGATTTTATCTGCTTTTTTTAGGCTGACGTTTTCCCAAATTGCATTATAATTTTCACCTTCTTCGAATATTTTCTTGGCCAATGGAGGGGTATAAGATCCTAGTTCTTTATCATTAATACTTAACGTAAACTTTGATTTTCCGTCATTTTCACCTACAGCAATAAATAAAACGTCATAATTTGCACTATTAAAATTAAAGGTGGTAGTTGTCTGAGCCTCTTTATTTTTTATGGGGTTAATAGCAAGCCATTTCCCTCCAGCATCCCTATAAAATCCGGTATCATCAATTGGAAAATCATCTACAGGCAGTGTCTTGTTTTCCAAAAGGGTGGCTGAAATGGTCTGAAAGTAAGTGGTCCCTTTTAACGAAGCTGACGCTGCGGCCACTTGATCTTTTGGGACATAATTAATGTCGTTGGTCATGAGGAATTTATCAAAAACAAAACCATCCTCGCGCATACTAAACTGTATATCGTGTATGCCACTTTTGGCGATGTCCAAATAAATCATTTTGGGAACCCCGCAATGCACCTCTTTGGTTCTTTGTTTACTTTCCCAAGTCCAGGCGTTTTTGCCTTCGCACCATTGCATTCTTTGCCCATGGGACGGCCACTGACCATTTAAACCAACGTGTATACTGTTGTCCTCGCTACCTGAGCTATATGCTCTTACCCAAAGATAATAACGGCCTGGATTATTTATTTTTACTTTATAATGAATTATGGCTACTTTTCCTGGTTCATTTGAGAAGTTCTCTCCATGTATCAAATTATCCGAATGGTTGACCCTGGTATCAGGTAATATTTCTATATAAGCATTGTTGCTTGCGCTATTTATACGCCTCTCATCAATATCATGACCCAGCTGTGGGAATTCGAATTTTGAAGTCCTGTACCATTGTCTCTTTTCAAAATTACTTTGCTTATAAAAGTATTCTGCTTCAACAATTACTAAGCCGTCTTTTTCTTCAAAATATTTATTTTCATCAACAGCGGAGTGTGCAACTGGAGATTTCTGGGCATGTATGATGAAGCTGGATATACTCAGAATGGTGCTTAATACCAACAAAGCTCTAGTTTTCATCCTATTGATTATATTATTAATTAATTTTTTCAAAATTATGGACATTAATTTTTTGCGATTCCAAATCAGTGTATGTGATAGTACATAATTGTTCATTTCCTCAAGAATTGGTCCTATTTAGCTGCAGCACATTCTCCTTCCAACTTAAAAATAGGGCTACGTACTAACTAATTGAAGGAACATAAGGGTTCAAGTTTGTATTGGCAAAGTCATTTCATATGTGTCTCAATATCAAAACCATATAAATTAAATTGAAAAAACAATGCAACGAACTCCAATTTTTATCTACAACCTACAGCATAGGCTCCCAACCTTTTGCATACTCCCTTCCCCACAAGGCCAAGGCCTTACGGTCTAGCATTCTTCCTGTGGAGGGGTCTATATCAAAGCCATTGCCAATTCTGTACGCTACATTGCCATAGTGCACCAAGGCCATGCTTTTGGAAGCATCATCAATTGGCGCCTGTAAGGTTTCCTTTCCCCTAATAGTATTGAAAAAATTAGCGACATGTACTGTAGTCATTCCGCCGCCGCCGCCCAGCTCTATACCGCCTTCTTTATATTTGGCATTAACAGTTTTTACTAAATTGCCGCCCCTATCGTATAGGTTGTACAGATCGCGGTTTACATAAACACTGCCTTCGCTACCATAAATAATAGTGCCCCGGCCCCCGCCATAGGTTCCATATCCGTTTCTACTTTTACCGTCCCATTTTATGGTGGTATTATTGTCGAATTTAAAAGTTGCTTCCATGGTATCGTACATTTCCCAACCATCATTAACAAAGGCTGTTTTCATACCATCGACCTCAACATGATTCGGGAAATCTACTTGCAGGGCCCAACGGGCTACATCCAATTCGTGGGTACCGTTATTGCCCAATTCTGCAGTTCCATAGTTCCAACCGTACCAGTGCCAGTTATAATTCCAAGTTTCAGAGGTGTAATCTCGTCTAACGGCCGGTCCTTGAAATAATTCCCAATCCAAACCGGTTGGTATGGCTGCAGGTTTTTGCAGCGGTACTTCTCCCCGTGAATTGCTAAAAAAGGCAACGGCCTTGTATGGTGTGCCGATAACCCCATTATGGATATCCTCAATAATATCAATGGTATGCTCGGCAGAGCGTTGTTGATTGCCCATTTGCACAACACGGGCGTACTTTTTTTGAGCTGCTACCAATAGCTCATTTTCGGCCATATTATGGCTACAAGGTTTTTCTACATAAACGTGCTTGCCTTCCTTAATGGCCATGATAGATCCGGGAGCATGCCAATGGTCCGGTGTTAGATTAAAAAGGGCATCAACATTCTTGTCGGCCAGTACCTTTCGGATATCGTTTTCCAGTTTTGGGGTGTATCCCAAGCGGGGGGTCATTTCCTTTGCAGCTTTTAAACGTTGACTCTCCATTACATCACAGAGATAAATGAGCTCTACATTGTTGCTTTTCAATTCCACCGGAGTATAAATAGCGCTTACCCTTCGGCCCAAACCTGCAATAGCAACTTGAATTCTTTCATTGGAACCTATTATCCTTTTATAACTTTTGGCCGACAATTTTGTAGACCCAAGAACCACTCCAGCTGAGCCAACAGCAGCAGTGCGAATGAAGTTTCGTCTAGTTTTATTCATGGTGATTATTTGTAGTTATCATTACTTTTTTGATGGCATTACGCCTTCCAAATGCATCAACTAATAAACAGAGGAATGCTTATTGACAATGAACTTGGCCAAGATTATATATAAGAAGTGATAGTATAGTTTTAAGCAAATACATTAAAATGAATTAATCACCATTTTTATCTCATGCTTCCCAGGCTCCAACCTTACCGAGCCAAAGGCCGCCGCCACTTTCTTGCCGTTATGCATTAGCTCTTTTCCGGGTGCGGGGGCCATTTCAAATTCCGCGACCATATTGGCGGGGATTTCAATGGTATACAATTGCAATCTAGGATTCGCGTAGGTATAGCTTGCTTTAATGGTTCCTTTAATGGTGGGGACCTCAATACTGCTATTCTTTAAATCGCCCATCTGTGGTTTAATGGTCGCAATGCCAAAACCTGGGGTTTTGGGTTGAATTCCCCAAAGTCCACGCGGAATGGCATTCGCTGGTACAGCTCCCCATGCATGGTTCCAATCCAAATTATTCTTATACTTTAAATCCCAAGCTTCCAAGGTGATGGTAGAGCCAATACGGATCATATTGTACCAACTTCTGTCACTGGTATCGGTTAGGAGGTCCAGGGCATAATCTTCTGCACCTGCATTGTAAAGGCCATCCATTAAGTATTGTGAACCATATACACTACAGGCCATTCCCCTGGATTTTACAAATTCAACTACCGAGCCTATATGTTCTTCGGGAACCAAATTGAATGCCAAGGGCATCATATTGGCATGTAAGGAGGCATGGTCCGTGCCAATCCCATCAATATAAATTCCTCTCTTGGCATCGAACATTTTTTCATTGAATGCCTTCTTCGCCTTCAATGCCCTTAGTTTAAAATCCATAGCTTCTTGTGTTTTGCCCAGAACCTTCGCAAATTCGGCCATGATTTTCATGTTTTGATAGTAAAATGCATTCACTACGGTATTGTAGTCCTTAAAAACGTAACCATCGCGTTCCCCTTTGTTGTTAGGATCTCCGCCCCAGCCTGCAGAGGGCCAATCCACTATATCCCTAAAGGTTTCCTTCATGGTTTTTGGAAACCCAAGATTGGCCATTAATTCAGGGGTCATCTTGGCAGAGGTTATTAAACCATCTTCGTTCGCGAGCTCATAAAGCGTTTTATATTTTAACTGATTGTAGTATTTCTGTATAAGTTCAATATTGCCTGTATACATATAATCGGCATAAAACATAAGTGCCACATGTTGCTGCCATTCCGTTGGCCATGTGGGATGTTCCATAAAATATTCTATGGTCTGTCTGGCAATGGCATATTCTCGATCGGTAGTATAATGGCTCAGTTGGTTCAAATAGGCGTCGGCTTCATATGGGATTCGTTCCCGGTCCCCATCTACGTAGAGTCCGTTAAAAGTAGTGGCCTTGATGGAATACTTGCAAAGATCCCAAACCTGATTCAATATATCATTGGAACTGGTAAAGCTGCTGGAATCATCCTCCCAATAACTGTGATGCGCCAATTGCGTGAAATTAGTGGCGGTCAAGGCTTCTTGAGCCCCTTCCACTTCTGCATATCGGAAAGGCATCAAGACGGGAAAGCCTTCAGGTAGCGGAAGTGCTTTGCCTGGCAGGGTATTTCTTTTGTCCGGTTTGATCTGAAGCTGATATTGGGTTTTATCAGGAATCACCGGCACCTTGATTTCTTGATACCTGATATGGCTCTTTTCAAAAGGTTTTCTATTGATGTTGCTTCCCTCCAACTGTTCCCCAATTCGGAAAGTAAGGGTGTGGGCGGTTTTGGCCTTATAAGTGAAATCGATGGTAGCGAAGGCTGCCTTACCAAAATCCACAAAATAGGTGTCACCTCTTTTTTCGAATAGGACCGGTTTTATTTTATCTACCTGGAAACTGTTAGGTGTTGTTATGGTTGCTTTGGGACTGCCCATTGTGAAATCCTGGGATTTGGAATATCTGGATAGACGATTGTCCTGATCCCAAATACGTACCTTCCAATAGTAGGTCTCCCCACTTTTGAGCTGGGTTCCCCCGTGTTCTATTTCTGTTGAGGTATTGGATCTTATTTGTCCACTATTCCAAACATCACCTATGTTGTTATTTATTTTTTTTTCGGAGGAAGCCACCAATATCTGATAGGCCGATTGCGAAACAGCACCTTTTGGTACTACCCAGCCGTATTCCGGCTTGGGATCAATAATGGTTACCCCGGCCGTGTTTCTAATCCATTCAACAATTAAATTGGAAGGTCCTTTGGAATAATCGTCTGAAAGTTCAAGTAAAAGGCTGTTCGTTTTCTTTCTAAAGGATTCAAGTTTATCGGCATATTTTGGATCTTTTGCAAGGTTGTTGATCTCTTTGGGATCGTCTTTCAAATTATAAAGCTCTTCAAAGGTTTGATCATTAACATAGCGGAAGTATTTCCAATCTTTGGTGCGTACCCCTTCACTTGGGGGGATATTTTCAAATTCCCAAAGATGTTCTATCAAAATAGTATCTCTCTCAAAATCGGTTTTGGGATTTTTAATGATGGGCATTAGGCTTTTGCCCTGCCATCCTTTAGGTTGTTCTATTCCTGCCAAATCTAAAATGGTGGACGGAACATCAATATTCAATGCCAGGGCATCGTTGTCTTTCTGCTTTTTTAAACGCGGGTCGAACACAATTAAAGGCACCCTTATAGAATTATCATACAGCAACCATTTTCCGGCAAGCTGGCGTTCTCCCAAGAAGTAGCCATTATCGCCCATCAAAATGATTACGGTGTTCTTATCAAGTCCTTTTTTCCTTAGCTCCTCCCTGATCTTGGCAATTTCCCTATCTATGCCCGAAATCATCCTGTAATACCCCTTTACGCTATGTTGGTATTTTTCGGGAGTGTCGTACCGCCAAGTCCAGCGTAAACGGTTAAAGCCATCACGTACAAATTTTGGCTGGGCCTCAAAGTATTTGTCTTCCCCTAGTTCCGGACCGGGCATATCCATGTTCTGAAGCAATACATCGGATTCAGCTTGCCAAAAATATTGGTCTACGGCATTGTCATGGGCATGGGGCGCACTAAAGCTCAACGAAAGGCAAAAAGGGGTATCAGTTTTGGCGTCGGCAATATAATCTATAGCCTGTTGCCCCGTATATCGTGTAAGGTGAACCGTATCTTTGCCCAAGGTCTTATAATAATATCCCCTTCTATCCGGATAGGCACCATTCCGGTCATAGGATTCGTAAACATCGAATTGTTGGTCCAGCTCATCATATCGTACTCCATATTTCCCAAAAAAACCAGTGTGGTATCCATTGTTCTTTAGTATGGTGGGATAGGAGTCGGCCATATAGCTATCCCTAATATTTCCAGTTTGAAAATTGTAACTGTGGGTGCGCTCGTAAAGCCCGGTCAGTATGCTTGCCCTACTGGCAGCACAGATAGGGGTGGTTACAATGGCATTCTTGAAATACGTGCCTTCTTGGGCCAATTTATCCATTTCCGGAGTAGAAATGAGTTTGTTGCCTGCATAGCCCAGTGCATCAAAGCGTTGGTCATCCGTTAAAATAAAGATGATATTGGGTTTATTAGTTTGCTGTGGTTCTGTTGTTTTTTGTGCGTTTAGTGGAAAAGCGCAAACGTAAAGGAGTGCAACAACAATAATTCTTATTTTCATCAATCCGTGTTTTTTGTTTTTAATTGGCAGCACTAATTTGCCAATGGTTATTTGGTCCATAATTTAAGCTATATCAAGTCTATCTTCAAAAAAAAATAATTTTGCAATGGATTGGAATTGATAATCCAATTAAAGAAAACAAAGTATAACTACGATTGCAATAGACTTCATCAAACTTAATCTTTATATAGCCATTACCTATCCTGTGCTGTCCTGTCCACAAGTAAATTTACTCGATAATTGAGATTTAAATGGTCCGACGCTTGCCTGCCCGTTCCGTTCAGTCGGGCCCGCCCGTTTCGTTCGGGCGGGTGTAGAAATGTTATGGGTAGTTTCCTTCAGATGTCTCATGGGGATACCTTTGCCCAAATAAACAGGCCTGCTCTTATATAATTGACTTTAATTAAATAACGTGAAATCGTATTAAAATAATAATGTAAATAACAGATTATCAATTTATTAAAATTGATGTTGTCTGGTCGAGCGCAGTCGAGACCTCATTTTGATGATATAAGTATCCAATACCTCTCGACTCCGCCTGTCTTCCGCAGGCAGGCTCGAGGAGACAGTAATATTACCATGAACAACTCATTCACCCTTAGAAGTTGATTGAACTCATTTTAAATAGTTGGAGTAGGAGGAGTGGACTTCCTTTGGGCAACAAAGAAAAAGGGATGAAAAATAAAATTTTCATCCCTTCTTTTAATAGTGAACTTTCCAAGCTTCTAACAAAACCCAACAATTAATGCTCAGGTTACGATCTTCTTGAAAAGAAGAAAAATAAATGCTATAAATTCTTCAATCTTATATTTCTATATTCTACCTTCATAGGTGGACCTACATGCACCTGCACTCCCAAATGCCCTGAGGACGTCCTATTTACGGTATCATCGTCTATTACCTCACTCATTAGAACGCCGTTAATGTAGTGCTGTAATTTGTTGCCTTTAATCACAAGGTGGGCTTCGTTCCAATCTTCACTTTTGATCTTAGTCTTTAGTTCGTCCGAATCTCCAAGTGATTCCAAAATCTCCCTGCTCTGCCAGGCATTCTTTGCTACATTGGCCCGTAAAGAACCTGGAGTATCTGGATTTTCCTGAGACGTTATTCTGGCCTTTTCACCTCTATAGGCTAAAGTAGTACGCTTTTTCTCTTCATAGTTCTGCCCGGTATACCTTATTTTTCCATCTATATCGGCCTGATAACCACGTAACGCAAAAGGAATAGTATCCACTTTCTCACTGCGGTAGTTGATACCACTGTTCCCTGCTTCCGCTATGCGGAATTCTAGCTTCAGCTCAAAATCTGCAGGTTGTCCGCCTTGCCAAATAATAAAGGTGTTGTTCTTTAATAAGGTCGTTGGGGTTACCTCTCCCACAAGATTACCGTTCTCTACCCTCCAATAGTTGGGATCTCCTTCCCAGTTATCAAGCGTCTTGCCATCGAAGATCTGTACAAATCCGTCTTGCTCCGCTGTGGCCACAGCTACTTCCTGCTGAGGCGTATTTTCTTTTTTCTCCTTACAGGATTGTAGGCCAACAATTGCAAGTAGTACTAATATATGAGGCTTAAAAATTCTTTTTAAATTCATGTTTTATTGTTTTATTGGTTCGTTGTAATAAATGTTAAGGCCGTCCTTGCCGGCCACGATAATATCTTTCATTCCGTTATTGTCCACATCGGATACACTAAAGTAGACTCCTGTTCCCTTTCCACGACCATAGGGTCCGTAATCAATAACTTGCTTACTAAAATTCTCCCCGTTCCACTTGAAATAATAAAGACCAAGTTCATCGTTACCACCGGGGTCTTTTCCATTATGGGCACGGTAACGCTTCCCTGTTACCAGTTCATTTTCCCCATCTAGATCAATATCTGTCCATTCCATACTGTGGTACTGCGAATTGTAGGGGTCAATGGCGTGTTTTGTCCATTGGGTTTTTTGTTTTTTGGTAGCGGGTTTTTGTTCGTACCAAGATAGACCGTAATCATGTCCTTGGCCAACAATAAGGTCCGAAAGCCCATCCTTGTTCACATCGGCAACTATTATGGGAACACTTGCAGTGCCCAAGTCAAATTCATGATGAATTTTCCATTCCCCTTTATAGGTATCCTCCGGTGCTTGCAACCAACCTTTTGACACAATAATATCAGTGAGTCCGTCGCCGTTTATATCGCCAAATCCAAGGCCATGTCCATGCGGACCAAAAATGGCGTGTTTGCTGAACTTGCCTGTACCTTTCTTGTTGACATCCAACTGCAATCTATAAACCACCAAGGAGTCATTGGGAGTATTGGGAATAATTTCTATGATGCCGTCTCCATCCAAATCCCAGGAACGCGTACTTTCAATATTACCCGCTTCGGCTATCAAATGTTCTTGCCATTCACCGCCATCACCAGGATTTTGTTTCCAAACCAATTGTTTCCCGAACCAGCCGCCGGTAATGAAGTCCATTAGGCCATCCCCATTCACATCCAATGGAATAGTGGAAAAATCATCATAATATTCGCCATAACGTTTTGCCGAACCTATATAGTGACGGGCTTGAAAATCAGGCCCCTTATACCAATAGGCTCCTGAGACTAGGTCTAGTTTACCGTCGTTGTCCACATCGAACACTCCTACGGTTTCATAAGTTTCGGAAGCAATCTGTTGTTTGCTAAACTTTAAGGGTTTCGGTTGTGCAAATAGGAAAGCAGCAGTTAGTAAAAAGACCGCGTTTATAAAAAACGCTGCACCGTTTAAGTTCATAGCGTTTAACTTAAACGGTGCAGGTCTTTTTAACCTGTAAGGACTGGTCAATGCAATTAAAATAGCCATTGCTACTGGTTGGCCCCTGTTTCGGTATAAATTGGATTATCAGGATTCCCACCTGCAACCAAATAGGCCAAAAGGTCTTTGACTTCTTCGGCATTAAGCCTATTGATGGTTCCTGGGGGCATCCAGGATACTGTGGAAAGTTTGGTGTCCACAACTTGGTCCTTGGGTATTTCACGGGTTTGATCAGGTGCGTAGGGGTTTTGAGAGACGATATAATTTTGTTCCGTCTCGTTCATCAATCTTCCAACGATCGATTTTCCATCCTTCAAGGTGTACACCGTGGTATTATATTGGTCCGAAATTACATCGTTCGGTTCAATAATAGCCTTGAGTATATCCTGGGGCGAAAAACGCGTCCCCAATTGTGTTAGGTCAGGGCCAATATTCTCTCCTTCTCCCTGCATAGAATGACAAGTGATACAGGTGGTAGCCGCGAACATACTTTTGCCGTATTCAAAATCCCTGCCCTTTAGACCATCGGCTACTAAGGGTTCTATTTCTTCTACCTCCCAATTGTGGCGTGGGCCTTTGGGCTGAACTGTATTCTCCGCCAAATCGTTGCCTGAACTGGACAATAGATCGGCACCCGACATCTTATCGTAAAAATCGAACTGATTCTTAGGTACATGGGTCAATGCCTTTTTTCTGGCCTTGTCTATGAAACCGATATAGCTTCTTCCCGCCTTAAATGAAAAGGCCTTGTTGAACCACTTAAAATACTTTTCACGAAGTTCTGGGGTCCATCCCTTGTCGACATCCTCCAATACCATCCCGTAATAGGTATGCTGGGCAGGAGGCATATTTTTCAAGGTTAGGGCTATGTCCATACCATATTGTGGATTTCTCAAAATAAGGTCCGAAGCGTCAGTGGCCGTATTGGCCATCACATCCACATTCTCCCCTGTATTCGATTCCAACAGTGCCAATGTTTTAGAGGCTACGGTCGGGTCGTCCAGATAGGCAAGTGTTTTGCTGAGCATTTGGTTCAATATATCTGTAGTCGCCGGATATTGCGGCGAAAGATAATTGATGACCTTGTTCTTAACAGCTGTTCCTGGTACACCAAAACGGGACAAAGTAAGCTCGAAAGCCCGTAACTGGGCCACTTGTTGTTGGGCGGTAAGCTTGGAGTAATCTACCCCCAATAGGGCATTTAGCATCTGGTCTTGCTGTGATTTGTTGCCATGCCTTGCCAAGGCTATAATTCCCTGTGCCAAGGTAACCGGATCTTTTTCGGAAAGCACCTTGCCCTGCCATTCTTTGACTGGCTGGTGCTCCACGGCAATACGTGCCGCATATTGGATAAACCTATCCGCGTTGTTCAGATATGGCCACGCAAAATCGACCGCACCACTCTTGGGACCCGTATGATATTCTTCCAACTGTCTTCTAATCTTATTCCCTTCAGTAAGTTCCGATGCCTTGTTGGCAGGGGCTACGTCCTCGGTTCCGGTATAGTGCACCCTGTAGAGATCGGAATCCAATCTTCGTCCTCCGGTCATAAAATACATGGCACCATCAGGGCCTATAACTCCATCGGTCAAAGGAAGTGGGATCCCAGATAAAAATTCTTCCCTCTCTCCATCATAAGAAGATCCATTGGCCTTAAGGTGAATGGCATAGATGATACCGAAACTCCAGTCGAAGGCATAAATGCTCTTTTGATATTTCTCAGGAAATTTCGCCCCTCTACCATAAACCACATTGGTGGGAGATCCCTGTCCAATATTTACGATAGCAGGAAGGTTGTCGGGATATGCCGGGGACCATTTTCCATTCCCTGTTCTCCACCCAAATTCGCTACCACTGGTAACATGGCAGATACGGGTAGGACGGTACCAGGGCATGCCCAAATCCCATTCCATGTCCGAATCGTATACGAACATGTCCCCTTCATCGTTAAAGTCCAGGTCAAATGGATTCCGGAAACCGGCACTTATCAATTCCCAATTCTTACCTTCCGGGTCTATTTTTGCTATCCATCCTCCTGGGGCACCGCGATCATTGGCGTGGCCACGGGGATCCTTAACTTGTGGAAAGAGATTGTCGTCCTGCCAAACCTTGGGCAGACGATAAGTATCCATTTCAGGAAGATCGGTATGGTTACCAGCAATGACGTACAGGGATTCCCCGTCCGGGCTAAGTACGATACTATGTGGACCATGCTCACCAGCACCGTTCAATGCCTTTAACTGGGTGATCTTATCATATTGGTCATCGTTGTCCGTATCCTGCAAACGGTAGAGCCCACTGCCTTTCTCGAATTCATCATCACCACGGTGATTTACCATGACATAAAGACTGTTAAAAGCGTAAAGCAATCCTTGGGCATATCCCATTTGGATAATCGAATCGGCCACGGCCTCTCCAGTTTGAATTTTAAGTTTTTCAATCTTAGGAGTTAGCACATCAGACCCGATGGGAGGGAGCTCCAGACGATACAAAGCACCGTATTGATCCGCAGTGATCAGTCGATCCTTGTTATCAAAAGCCATGGCCACCCATGAGCCCTGGTCATTATCGGCGGGACTATATAGGTGTTCCGCCTCAAAGCCGGGCTGTAATTTAAGCTTCGCCAATTTTGGAGGAAGCTCTGGGCCACTTGCAGTATCCAATTTCTTGGAATCCTCACATGAAACGGACAAAAGCATTGAAAAAATAAGTACGGCAACTATTCTGGTCATTATCTTTAGTTTTTAATTTGGTCCCTAATATAGTTAGAAATTGGGATTTAATGACGATTCTGAGGCCGGAAGTGCATATCGTTCAGTAATGTTGGTAAAAGCATTACCTCTTGGTTCTGCACCCACAGGGTAGTAATAGTCAATTGGATTGGCCTTAATTTTATTGCCATGAGCAGTTATCACGTTTATAGCGCGACCGGTTCTTACCAAATCGAACCATCTTTTGTTCTCAAAGGCAAGTTCTACCCTTCTTTCCCTAAAGATAGCTTCTCCCAAATCCCCGGAATACGCCCCTAATCCGGCGCGGTCACGTACCTCCTTTAGGTAGTCTGCCGCACCTGCTTTACTCTGTTCCTCAAGTGATTCGGCCAATAATAATAATACTTCCGAATAACGATACACTGGCCAGTTCATACCGTGGTTGCCATTTAAGGCGTGCGGCTCCACATACTTCTTAATGATCGGATAGATACCATCTTCCCAAAAACTCTCACTGGCAGTGATGTACATTATTGAAGCATCCTTCCTCAAATCCCCATCTTCATAGGCTTCTATAATATCAGGTGTGGGAATATTGTTACCTTCACCGTTAAGTGGTTGAGGATTGGACGTACCGGTTACTAAACCAACTTCTTCGGCAGTAAGTGGCCTTGGAAGAAAGTTGTATAAGAAATTACCATTTAGTCCGTCTGCACCTTCGCGATATTGGATTTCAAAGACCGACTCCATATTGTTCTTGTTGTCGCTATTCCCGGAAAAGGCATCTTCATAATTGGGCATTAGCATATATTCCTCACTATCCACAACTTGCTGTAATACAGTTTCAGCCTCGCCCCATTGCTTACGTACTACATAAACATTTCCTAAAAGTGTTTGAGCGGCACCGGAGGTTGCCCTGCCAGGCTGTTGCTGTGATTTAAGGGGTAATAAGGTAATGGCCGCTTTGGCATCCTCAATAATCTGCCCATAAAGCTCATCTTCCGAAGCAAGTGGTAATGCGGCTCCTTCGCGGTCCACTACGGGCTCAAGATGCAAAGGTACGCTACCAAAAAATTGTGCCAGGTCAAAATAGGAATAGGCCCTTAAAAAAAGTGCTTGCCCCTTCACGTTTGCTTTCACAGCGGCATCGATATCAGCATCATCTATGGTTGCCAAAATCTGATTGGCCCTAGCAATAACTTCATAATAACTAACATAAACATTATTTACATGGGAGTTTGCAGTTATACCTCCATCACTGGGTATGGAGTGGTCGGCAATATCCTCCTGGTTGTCCGTAGCTCCGAAAGCGGTGTTACGTGCATAGTAGGTATTGTCCGAGTGCATTTCGGCCAAATAGGGTTTGGATGCATTGTTGATGCCGCGTAGGGGTACATAGGTCCCATTGATGGCTTGTGTAAAATCCTCTTCCGTTTTAAAGAAAGTGGGTACACTTAACGAGTCTTCTGGGAAAATCGTCAATTCCTTGTCACAACTGCTTGCCAGAAAACCTAACATTGCTGCGATTAAATAGAATATTTTTTTCATTTTTTCTGTTTTAAAATTTGTCGAAAGTGATATAATTTTTGACATAATAGTTTTCGATTTAGAAGTTTAAATTTAAACCTAAACTAAATATACGTGGAACAGGATATCCTGAAATATCTACCCCGGAGGCAAGGTTTCCACCATCTCCTTCTCCATTGTTCTGTACACTAATTTCAGGGTTTGGTCCACCCCAATACTTAGTGAATATATGCACGTTTTGAACCGAGCCATATACTCTTGCTGACTTGAAATATTTATCCATTTTAGGGATAGTAAACCCTAAAGTGATATTTCGAATGTTGAAGTAGGAGGCATCTGCTACAAAACGGTCATTGATCCAGTCTCTTTCTATACCGGTAACATTACCGCCACCTACAGTAGTTCCATAAAAACCCCTACCTGGATTTTCAACGGATCTAAACCTGTATTTTACATCTTTTAAAAGATTGAATACCCCATCCAAGTTGGTGGTACTGTACAAATGTCTAACAAGCAATTCATTACCATAAGATCCTGTACCCACTACGGAAAAATCGAAATTACCGTAGCTGATGGTATTGGTAATTCCATAAGTGAAATCTGGGAAAGGACTGCCCATAATGGCACGGTCGTCGAAATCTCCTCCATTGGTGATTATTCCATCACCATTAACATCCAATAATTTAATACTGCCTACTGTAGAACGGCCAGGAACTTGTGGCGAGCTGTCCAAGTCTTGTTGGTTTAAATAAACCCCATCGGATAGATGCCCATAAAATTGTCCAAATGGTTTTCCTACCTGGGTAATATGCCATCCTCCTGGACCATAGACCCTGTCAATTCCATCGGCCAAAGCTACTACCTCATTTCTGTTGAAGGATATATTGGCGTTGGTGGTCCATCTGAATTTACCTGTAGTATTAACAGTATTTATACCAAATTCATGACCCCAGAACTTTATTTCACCAATGTTGTCGCTAAAATTGGTAAAGCCTGATTCCCTTGGAACTTGTACATTGTAAAGTAGATTGGTAGTGTTCTTGGTATAATAGTCATACACCAAAGATACCCTATCATTAAAGAGGCTTAAATCCAATCCAATATCGAACTGTTTGGTGGTTTCCCATCCCAAATTGGAATTGGAGAGTGAATTTACCGCTGAACCTGGTGCAAAATCGTTGCCAAATACAGCATTCACCGTATTGTCGATCAAGGCGTATTGGGTGTAATTACCAATATTGTTATTACCGGTAACACCATAACTTGCGCGCAGTTTAAGTAGTGAAATAGATTCCACGTTTTCTAGAAAAGCTTCGTCGGATGCAATCCAACCAGCAGATACCGATGGAAAGGTACCCCATCTGTTATCGGAACCGAATCTTGACGATCCATCACTACGAATAGAACCTGTCAACAGATATTTTCCTTTATAATTATAGGTCAGCCTGGAAAGAAAGGACACTAAACTCCATTCTTGTACCTGATCAAAGGTGCCGCCTCTATTAATGTTTGCCGCTCCCTGAATATTGGGTAATCTATCATCTGCAAAATCACTGGCAGCAACCCTATTGCGGTCCATTCTATATTTTTGGTATGTAAAACCTCCTAGGAGAGAGAAATTGTGATCACCAACACTTTTATTATAATTGACCGTGTTTTCGTTCAACCAAGAAAAAGTGGTCCTTTCGTCCCAAACTGCCTCATTGTTGGTCGGTATTGGACGGTTAATGGCATAGGTGGCATTGGTTGGGCTGAAGTATTCATATTGTTCATTGTACAATTCAGCATTTAAACTGGATTTAATGGTAAGTCCTTCAATTGGTTCGTATTCAATATACGCGTTGGACAAAAGGTTAACCTCTTTAGTACCGTCTTGGATCCTTTCTGCAGAATTAAGCCAGTTGGCATAAGAGAAGATGTTTCCCGTATTTGCCGGAAAACGATTGAATTCCGTTCTAGTTCCATCCTCATTGTAGATAGGCATGATCGGCCAAGTGTGCAAGGCATTGAAAAGAAGCCCTGTACCCCTGCTACCATCTGTTCTTGGAATATTGTCCAAGATGTAATTTGGTGCTATATTCACTCCAATACGGACTTTGTCCGATAGGCTGTAATCCAAATTTGCCCTTAATGAATATCGCTTGTAATCTGAACTCAAGACCACACCTTCCTGATCAAAGAAGCCTAGAATCACTGAGGTTCTTAATTTTTCTTTGTTGGAAGTAATGGTAAGATTGTAATTGGTCATCGGAGCAGTTCTAAGCATCGCATCGTACCAATCATTGTTCTGACCCTCATACTGAGAAGGGTTTTGGAAGATATCCGGCACTGGATCACCTTGATCCTCATAGTACTCCTTTTTAAATTGGGCAAATTCAACTGCATTCATCATTTCTATCCTTCCTCTATCAGGAACGGTCTGCATACCGGTAGAAACATTTAAACTTATGCTGGTTTCACCGGCTTTTCCACTTTTGGTGGTAATCAAGACAACGCCATTGGCCGCTCTTGAACCATAAAGGGAAGTGGAAGCGGCATCTTTCAAAATTGAAATATCCTGGATTTCATCCGGGTTTATATTGTTGATCCCTCCGGAAATTGGAAAACCATCAACCACATACAAAGGGTCGCTTCCTCCGGAAACGGATAGTTGCCCACGAATACGAACCGACATACCCTGACCAGGTTTACCTGTGCTCTGATTAATCTGAACCCCTGGAATCCTACCCTGTATTTTTTGGGTAATCTGGGAGACCGGAATATCGGCAAGTTCTTCGGCCTGTATGGTAGATACCGACCCTGTAACCTGTCTTTTTATCTGTGTACCGTAACCAACAACAACTACTTCGTCAAGAGCAGCAGCATCTTCGGCCATGGTAACGTTTACTTCGCTTTTTCCGTTAATCGGAATTTCTTGGGCGGTAAAGCCAATGTAAGTGAAAACCAAAGTGCTGTTCGCACTAGGGGCAACAATACTATAGTTACCATCAAAATCGGTTACTGTTCCCGTTGTTGTTCCCTTCACAACCACGTTTACCCCCGGCAAGCCCTGGGAATTATCTGCCGATAACACTGTACCGCTAACCGTTACATCTTGCGCGTGCATTATGATACCATAAAGCATAGTTAAAAGGAATAGGAATTTCCGGGGAATCCTGTAAATTCTTCTTTTCATAATCTTGTATTATTTAGTTTAGTTTAATTAGTAATCCTTAAAAATTTAAGAAATAATCAAGGATTGCTCAAATATAGAGTTGTAAGTAACCATAACTGTCCTGTACTATGCTGCTCCGATATGTTAAATTTTTAACATGCACATATAATATATACACAGGTATATTTTATATGGAAGAAGTAATTTTTATTGGCACTCCATATTTTGTCCAAGTTTATAAATTGGTTAAATGTGAGTTCTGGGAAGGAGGTTGAATACCTCAAAAAGGATCTCTTGGGGTATATTCAATAATACGGATATGGAAAGTGGATTACTTTATTTTTTGATTGGAGTCGAAAATTGGATGTCTACCAATGAAAAAAGCTGTAGGTGATTGCACCCAGACCTGATTAAAGGGAATTCCTGTCTATAAAATTAAACGGGTTTTTAATTTTTCCTTTTTCCTTGTTCAAAATCATTCTGGAGGCAGTTTCCCCCATCGCCTTAAAATCTGTAGAAATAACGGTGATGCCCAACAACTCCTTGAGCGGGGTATCGTTGTAGGAGATTACCCCGATCTCCACACCTAATAAAAATTCCTTGTCACGGATCTGGTTTACCAAATTTACCAGGTCCGTTTCTTCAATGGTAATAAAGAGATCTCCTTTTTTTAGGATGATATCGTCATAAATCTCATCAATAATCTCAAAGTCTAATTTGTGCTCAACACAAAACTTGCGAAAGCCGTGCAAAATTCTTCTGGGATATGGGTATACGGCATTTTCAGGATAGACCAGAATCATTTTTCCATATCGCGATATCTTTGTCAATCCTTCCTTTAGGGCGTTATAAATATCATTCTCAAAATCCTGGTAGATTTCAATGAAATCCCCTTCAATATCAAGTTTATTATTGTCCATCAAAACAAGTTTGTTCTTGGGGATCATATTGATGGCCTTAACGGCCTCATCGGTATAGCTTATGTGTTTAAGATCGTCTGTCTTAAAATGCGGCATAATGACGTAATAATCGTATGCGTTGATGTTCTTCTCTATTAAATTAACAAACAGGGAGTTGTCGCAATGGTAAATATGTAGGTCCGTATGGGAGTTGCCCCCTATGGTGTTTATAAACGAATTGTAAATACGCATTTTATAGGCGCTCAACTTGTTGATGAGGAATAGGATATTTACCTTGGATATGAGTTTTGTTCTGGTTATGTAATAACCTTTTCCCCTAATAGAAGTAATTATCTTGCGTTCCTTTAATATTTGGTAGGCTTTTTCAACGGTATCGCGAGAAAGTAGAAACTCCTCACTAAAACTATTGATAGAAGGAATTTTTTCATCGATCTTAAGGTTTCCATTGGAAATATTATTGATTACGGAATCCACTATCTGCCTATACTTAGGGATCCTGGAATTTTCATCGATTTTAAGGTATTTGAACATATCTATAATAATGGAAATTTAAAATAATAGGTTTGCCACTTTTGTTTATACTTCAATAATAGGTTATTAATATTGAATTTTATGGATAAATTGAAGCTCCTCTGATTTTTGCAACTCTGAAAAATAAAAAAAATCACTGGTTGCAGTACAGTACAGGATGCCTACAGGAGAACTGTGTAATACTTTAGCGAATATAAAAATTATCAAGCTATTAATTATGAATCATTCCGTAAAGAATTTTAAATACGTTAATTATCTCTGGGAGGAGAGCAAGGCTGAGGCACTGGGTGACGATCAGGTAGAACTGTTTCTTTATAGGTCCAATATTTTGGGGGCCGATCTACGAATCACCAATTATGGTGGAGGGAATACTAGCTGTAAGACTGTTGAAAAGGATCCTCTGACCAATGAAGAGGTAGAGGTAATGTGGATCAAAGGTTCTGGAGGGGATATAGGTACTTTGAACAAGGCAGGTATTGCCGGACTATATACAGAAAGATTGAGAAACTTGAAAAACGTATATGGAGGTCTTGCGGATGAGGACCGCATGGTTGGTCTTTTTGACCATTGTATCTTTGACTTGGACAGCAAGGCTCCGTCCATAGATACTCCCTTGCACGGCCTACTTCCATTTAAACATATAGACCATTTACATCCTGATGCCTTGATAGCGGTGGCTGCGGCCAAGGATAGTGAAAAGGTGACCAAGGAAATTTGGGGAGATACCATGGGCTGGGTGCCATGGCAAAGACCAGGATTTGATCTTGGCCTGCAATTGGAAAAATGCTTGAACGACAATCCAGGTATAAGGGGGATCGTTTTGGGAAGCCACGGACTTTTTACATGGGGGGATACCTCCTATGAATGTTATATGAACAGCTTGGAAGTCATTGAAATGGCATCGGAGTACATAGCTAAAAAGATTGCGGAAAAAGGCAGCGTTTTTGGTGGGCAAAAAGTCAATAGTCTGCCCCAAAAGGAGCGCGCCGAAAAAGCTTCTCAATTAATGCCATTGCTCAGAGGACTTTGTTCTTCAGAGAATAGGATGATAGGACATTTTTCCGATAGTGATGTGGTCATGGAGTATATCAATAGTATGGACTTGGCACGCTTGGCACCAATGGGTACTTCCTGTCCCGATCACTTTTTAAGAACAAAAATACAGCCCTTGGTTTTGGATCTGGACCCTAAAGAGGATCTTGGTGATGCCAAGGCCGTACTTAAAAAACTGCAACCGGCCTTTGAAGCCTACAGACAGGGGTACAAGGACTATTATGAGACCTGTAAAAGGGACAATAGCCCGGCGATGCGCGATCCTAACCCTGTAATTATAATTTATCCTGGTATAGGGATGTTCAGTTTTGCGAAAAACAAGCAGACCACTAGGGTGGCCAGCGAGTTTTACATCAATGCCATCAATGTAATGAGGGGCGCGGAGGCCATTACGGAATATACCTCCTTGCCAAGACAGGAAGCTTTTGATATTGAATATTGGTTGCTCGAAGAGGCCAAATTGCAACGTATGCCGAAAGAACAGCCCTTATCCCGAAAAGTAGCTTTGGTTACCGGAGCTGGTGGTGGTATTGGTAAGGCCATTGCCGATAAATTGGCAAAGGAAGGTGCCAATGTGGTTTTGACCGATATAGCGGAAGACCGACTGAAAGAGGCTGTAGCCACCTATAAGCCCGATACCGCCAGTTATGCCGTTTGTGACGTCACCAAAAGTGAGTCTGTCCAGGAAGCATATAAGAAAGCTTGTTTGGAGTTTGGAGGTGTGGATATAGTGGTACATAGTGCAGGACTTGCCATTTCCAAGCCTTTGGAGGAGACCACTGAAAAGGATTGGGATATTTTACAGAATGTTTTGGTGAAAGGGCAGTTTGAACTTGCCAAACAGGCAGTTGTAATAATGCGCAAACAAGGTTTGGGAGGAGATTTCATTAGTATCGCTAGTAAGAATGGCCTTGTTTCTGGTCCAAATAATGTGGGCTACGGTACCGCCAAGGCAGCACAACAGCATATGGCCCGCTTGTTGGCCGCCGAATTGGGCGGGGACAAGATCCGTGTCAACACAGTAAACCCTGATGGGGTTATCGTGGGCAGTAAGATTTGGGAAGGCGATTGGGCCGAAGGTAGGGCCAAGGCCTACGGAATTACCGTGGACGAGCTGCCTGCACATTACGCCAAAAGAAATTTATTGAACGAGATTATTTACCCAGAGGATATTGCCAACGGGGTTTTCGCCTGTGTTGCCATACTGGATAAGACTACGGGCAATATAATAAATGTAGATGGCGGTATGGCCAATGCATTTGTAAGATAATTAGTAAGTTAGTTTGAGTTAGTTTTTTTCAAGACCTGTCAGGGTAGAATACCAATTTTTGACAGGTCTAATTCTAATTGGGAATATAATGAGAATAGATAAAGAAAGAATACAGGAGAAGAACCAAAAGGATTTAAAATTGCACCAGGAAAAATTTGATTTTTTGTCGAATGTCCTAGTAAAGGATGGTTGTAATGTACCTGATATAATCAATAAATTAACCGAGTTTCAAGTGGCAATTCCAAGTTGGGCCCTAGGTGCGGGTGGAACTAGATTTGGGAGGTTTTCTTTTCATGGGGAACCGTCCACTTTGGAACAAAAAATAGACGATGTAGGTATTTTACATGCCCTTACCCGGACCGCCGGAGCCATTTCGCTCCATATTCCTTGGGATGTACCCAAAGATTATGACGCCATAAAGCAATTGGCCGCGTCACATAACATTGCTTTTGATGCGGTGAACTCCAACACTTTTCAGGATCAAAAAGATGCCAAGGAAAGTTATAGGTTCGGTTCGTTGAGCAATAGGGAGAAGGCGATAAGGGAACAGGCCGTTCAGCATAATTTGGATGTTATAGATATAGGCAACAAATTGGGATCCAAAAGTCTTACGGTATGGTTGGCCGATGGGTCCAATTTTCCGGGACAGAACAATTTCCAGAACGCCCTGCAAAATACCCAGGACAGTCTGAAGGATATCTATAGGGCCTTGCCGGAAGATTGGAAGTTGTTCATTGAATACAAACCCTATGAGCCAAATTTTTACAGTACGGTAATCCAAGATTGGGGCACCTCCTTTATGTTGGCCAACGAATGTGGTGATAAGGCGTATACCTTGGTAGATTTGGGTCACCATTTGCCCAATACCAATATTGAACAGATCGTAGCGACCTTGATGATGAAGGGCAAATTGGGAGGATTCCACTTTAATGACAGCAAATACGGGGACGATGATATTACCGTAGGGAGCATTAAACCTTATGCCCTCTTTTTAATTTTTAACGAATTGGTCTATGGGATGAACAACAATCCCCAAAATCCATATCCAGCATGGATGATAGATGCCAGTCATAATATCAAAGACCCCTTGGAGGATTTGATCCAATCATTGGAAGCCATCCAAGAAGCATATGCCAAGGCACTTTTGATAGATCAGGACCAATTGAGAACGGCACAATTGGAAAATGATGTGGTTCGCTGTCAAGAAATTCTTCAGAATGCCTATCGGACAGATGTAAGGCCTTTGTTGCAGGAAGCAAGACGAAAAGGAGGCGGTGCACTTTCTCCTTTAAATGCCTATCGTTCACTTATGGTTAGGGAAAATTTGATCCAAGCAAGAGGCAAAAATTCCGTAGCTTCAGGATTATAATACAACCGGATGAAAAAGAATGTAAAAGCTGTATTTGATATTGGTAGAACCAACAAGAAATTCTTTCTGTTCGATTCGGATTTTCAAGAGGTATATCGGGAGTATAATCGTTTCGATGAAATTACGGATGAGGACGGTTATCCTACCGAAAACTTGGAAGCCCTAGAAAAATGGGTCAAAGAAGTATTTGATAGAATGATGGATTCACCAGAATTTGAGATACAGGCCTTAAATTTTTCATGTTACGGGGCTAGCTTGGTTCACATAAACGAAAACGGGAAGGTTCTTACTCCTCTTTATAATTATATGAAGCCATTAAAAGCTGAAGTATTTGATGCCTTCTATGATAAATATGGTCCCGAAAATGAGCTTTCCAGATCAACGGGATCACAGAAATTGGGCATGCTAAATACCGGGATGCATTTATTCTGGTTAAAATATGCAAGACCGGAGGTATACAAAAAGATAAAATATTCTCTGCACTTACCCCAATACCTTAGTTATTTGTTTACCGGAGTTCCTGTAAGCGAAAATACAAGTATTGGCTGCCATACCATGTTGTGGGATTATGAAAAGAAGGATTATCATGATTGGGTGTTTAAGGAAGGAATAAATGAAAAATTGCCTCCTATTGCTTCAACCCGGGTTACCATCCCTATTGATTACAAGGGCAGGATCATTCAAATGGGGCACGGCATCCACGATAGTTCATCGGCCCTTTTACCTTATATCCGTAGTATTACCAAGCCATTTTTACTGGTTTCGACAGGAACCTGGAGCATATCCATCAATCCTTACAATAAGGGCATGTTGACCTTGGAGGATATTGCCAATGGTTGTCTATTTAACATGCGTATAGATGGCAGTCCCGTAAAAGTTTCAACACTTTTTCTAGGCAACGAATATAAACTTCAAATTAAGGCACTATCAGCTCTTTATAAAGTACCGGAAGACTATCACAGGACGGTAAAATTTGATCAGGACACTTATTTTGAAATCAATAAGGATTTTGTACACATGTTCAAATGGTCCAGTATTACATCCGAAAATATGCCGCAGGAGTCCAAAATTACTTATGATAGATTCGAGCATGCCTATCATCAGCTGATGTTGGAACTGGTGCTATTGCAGGTAAAAAGTATAAGGTCCGCCATCGGAAATGAAAATATTGAAAGACTCTATATAGACGGTGGCTTTAGTGATAACGAGGTGTATATTCAATTGCTCTCACAATATCTTGACTACATGAAAATAAGTACTACGGATTCCTCTTTGGGGTCGGCTTTGGGTGCGGCCATTGTTATTTCAAATGTTACCTTGGAGCCCAAATTCCTTAAGAAAAATTATTCTTTAAAAAAACACGTACCCCTTATAGTACGATAGTATGGCAACAGCAATAAATTCAAGGTATCCTTCGATGGATGATTTACGGGAAAGAGCAAAAGATAGGGTTCCTCAATTTGCTTTTGAATATTTGGATGGAGGATGTAATGAGGACGTAAGCATTATTAGGAATACCTCAGAAATAAGGGATGTGCAATTACAGCCGCGCTACCTGCGTAATTTTGGGGAAAGCGATACAAGAACCAAAGTTTTGGGAATGGAATTCGATGCTCCCTTCGGGATTGCGCCAGTGGGCCTCCAAGGATTAATGTGGCCCAATTCTCCGGAAATCTTGGCAAGGGCCGCATATAAGCACAATGTACCTTTTATCTTGAGTACCGTTACCACCATGAGCATAGAAAGGGCCAGTGAGCTTACGGAGGGGAAGGCCTGGTTTCAATTGTACAACCCAGTTGATGATGCTCTGCGGGACGACATTATTGATAGGGCAGAGGCTGCGGGGTGTCCTGTGCTGGTACTTCTTTGTGATGTCCCAACTTTTGGTTATCGACCGCGTGATATTCGCAACGGTCTGGCATTGCCACCAAAAATGTCGGTAAAAAATATACTTCAGATTTTAGGAAAGCCAACTTGGGCCTATAATACCCTTAAATATGGCCAGCCCACTTTTCAGACCTTAAAACCCTATACTCCTGAGGGCCTCAATTTAAAACAGTTGGGTCAGTTTATGGACAAGACTTTTTCGGGCCGATTGAATGCAGAAAAAATTATGCCCATCCGTGACAAGTGGAAGGGCAAATTGGTATTAAAAGGAGTGGCCTCGGAACAGGATACCAAAGATGCCATAGATATGGGTTTTGATGGTATCATTGTGTCCAACCACGGGGGTAGACAATTGGATGCCGCACAATCCACCATTAATTCGCTTAGGGAAATAACCCGGTACAGTGAACAAATTGAGATTATGATGGATAGTGGCCTCCGTTCCGGTCCGGATATAGCAAGGGCCATGGCAAGTGGAGCCAAGTTTACTTTTATGGGACGCTCCTTTATGTACGGGGCGGCAGCTTTAGGAAACAAGGGCGGAGATCATACTATTTCTATGTTAAAGACCCAATTTAAGCAGGTTATGGACCAGCTTTGTTGTGAGCGAGTGGAGGATCTGCCAAATCATCTGATAAAATAATGACCAACTAACACCAATAAAATATGAGCCAATTTAACATAGAAGAAGAAATAGAGGAAATAGCAGGGGGAGAATTTGAACGCGTACCCGTACCCACCTCCAAACTTAAAAGTTGGAAGAGTTTTCTTGGGATGTATGCAGGGGAACATGCTGCAGGAACAGAATTCGTAATCGGGCCATTGTTCCTGACCACAGGGGTAAGTGCCTTTGATCTTATTGTTGGACTTCTGTTAGGCAACCTTTTGGCCGTACTCAGCTGGCGATTCCTCACGGCTGAAATTGCAGTAAAATACAGATTGACCTTGTACTATCAATTGGAAAAGATCTGTGGGAAAAGCCTGGTTACGGGTTATAATTTGGCCAATGGGCTACTATTCTGTTTTCTGGCAGGTGCCATGATCACGGTTTCGGCCACGGCAGTGGGAATTCCCTTCAATATGGAAATGCCCAAGCTTACGGATACCATGCCCAATGGAATGACATGGGTAATAATTGTTATCGCCCTGGGTGCGGTGATCTCTTTGATAGCCTCTAAAGGATACGACACCGTGTCAAAAGCGGCAAATTGGATGTCTCCGGTTATAGTATTGGCATTTTTGGTATGTGGGATTGTCGCCTTAAGTCAGTTGGGGGTAGGCAGTCTGTCGGAATTTTGGAATATATGGGGCGAAGGTTCAGAACCTTTTCCTGGACAGATAAAATATACCTTCTGGCATGTTGTTATTTGGTCTTGGTTCGCCAATGCGGCCATGCATGTGGGAATGTCCGATCTATCGGTATTCCGTTTTGCGAAAAAGGCAAGCAGTGGATGGACAACCGCAGCAGGTATGTACGTAGGACATTATATGGCATGGATAGCGGCAGCGCTATTATATGCTGTTTATTTAAAATCGCCAGAAGCCCAGGGACTAATTTCAAACGGGGAGGCACCTACAGTTGCACCGGGACCTTTAGCCTACAATGCCATAGGAGTATTTGGAATTATTGCCGTGGTTTTGGCCGGGTGGACCACTGCCAACCCAACTATATATAGAGCGGGTCTAGCATTTCAGGCCATTGTGCCCAAACTGTCCACTTTTTGGGTTACCATTATTGCCGGGACATTGGCAACCATAGCAGGTCTTTTTCCAGCCTTTGCGATGAAATTGTTGGATTTTGTAGCCCTTTATGGGTTTATCCTGGCTCCCTTCGGTGCTATTATCGTGTTTGAACATTTTTTCCACAAACAGGCGGGCATCGTCAAAAATTTCGCGGAAGTGGCAAATCTAAAATTTAATAAGGCCGTATTTTTTGCATGGGCAATAAGTTTCGGTCTTTTTTATTTTATATCTGTTCAATTCGATGTATTTCTATCTTTTGTTACCTTACCGGCATGGCTACTCTGTGGTGTCCTGTTTTTAGTATTTAGCAAGAGAATACAAAAAGGTTGAATTAAAGCTATAGGTTAAGGTTGTTATTCCATATCTTAACCTATAGCTGTTCTATGGTTTCTTGATGATTTCAGAAGCTCCGGATAGTTTACTTTTGACAATAATGGGACTTCCTTTGTATCTCAA
Source organism: Arenibacter sp. (assembly GCA_040216555.1). Taxonomy (GTDB): domain Bacteria; phylum Bacteroidota; class Bacteroidia; order Flavobacteriales; family Flavobacteriaceae; genus Arenibacter. The sequence continues at coordinate 95,813 of JAVJOW010000008.1, read as the reverse complement.
TTTACTGGCGCCGGAGGCGTCTATATCTATGGTTTCGGTAACCGAAAGATAGGCATCACTTGCCCCGGACAATCGGATATCCAATGCCTTGACCGATAAATCGTAATTCTTTAGAGTGCTTGCCCCTGATAGGGAAGCGTCCAATTTGTCTACTTGTCCAAAAAGGTCTACATAGGCCGCTCCACTTGCTTCCAGTTCCAACTGCTGTATATCCAATTCCCCAGTAAATTCGGAAGCCCCTGATAATTCAATAGAGACATCGGATGCCACCAATTCAGATTCCAAATTAAGCTTGGAAGCCCCCGATAAATCAAAATCGGTAATCCTTTTGGTAACAATGTAAGCGTTCAAGGTTGGGTTTCCCCTTATGACCGTGTGGTTCTTTAACTTGATGCGCAGGGTACCGTCCACCATTTCAACAATAATATTATCATGTAGATTATCATTTGCCTCAATTTCTATCTTTTCTTCCGTATCCGAAAATCGGACATAAGTGTTGAAGGGATCCGAGACCTTTAAAGCGGAATACCCGGTATAACTTACTTCCCTAGTGGTAATATCTCCCCATGGCCTAATGACTTCATGATCACAGGAGGAAATAAGACCACATAATAGAATAAGACCAATGCCAATAGATTTTGTTTTCATGTACTTAAGATTTTATGATTGATGTTCTAAAGACAAGCAAGTTGATAAAGGGTTGCATTTTTTTGAATATTTATTTTTTGTAGCGAGGCATTTTTTTGGTAGTTATGAAATACGGACTTTTTGCCTACTTAAATTATTTACAAAATGTGGATTATCTTGCAGACAGTAATTTAAAGACCCAGTATTAAAATATTTAAGAACAGATTATTAATAGATTAATAAAAAAATGGAAATCAGGGTAGTGTTAAAAGTAGTCTTCATAGGTTTATTATTCACATGTAATTCGTTTGCACAGAACAGAATAAGCGAGTTGAACGCATATTGGCATTTAGTTAAGGAAAAAGTGGAAGCCGGGGATGTTTCGGGATATGGGGCAACATTCCATGAAGATGGGATTTTGGTATCGGATAGGGGCAAGGTCTGTTACTCTTTAAAGGAGGCATTGGAAAAATGGAAAGATGGACTGGAAAAAACAAATAAGGGTATCACTAAAGTAGAATTGGATTTTCGGTTTTCGGAGCGGACAGGGGATATTACCACTGCTTTTGAAAGGGGCATATTTAGGCATGACCTATTGGATGAAAATGGGGAACGTACGGAAAGGTTCATCCATTTCGATGCCCTATTGACAAAAAAAAAGGGAAAATGGCAGCTGATGCTGGAACACCAAAAATTACCTGCAACCAAAGAAGAATGGCTTAGCATGGAGAAAATGTAAAATAGAATTGACCTATATCTTTATTCCCCTTGTATTTTTTGTATTTGGTTATCAATAGGTTGGCAAATATATAGGTGTTAATTGTCAAAGGTAAGGGGCCTGGGAAGGTAGCTTAAGAAAAATGTTTTATAAAAATAAATCCACCAGGAAGTATAGGCCAATTTAACCAGCTTTGAAAACTGGGAAAGCATGGTTCATTGCTGCTAGACCTAGTATAACAAAAATAAAAAAGCCTATAATCCAATGGAATCCTTATTTGTTTGTCTGAAAATTCCTAGAAGTTAAACAATATTATGCCTAATGGTTCTCTTTTTCGGTAGCCTCATAAGACTGGTGTCCAGTGGAGCCGTTGCCCAAGATAGCATGTCTTTTCATGGGCACTTGGTTTCTGTGCTTCCCAACAACATCCGCATATTCCGGCTTGGCTATCACATTATACCATTCTTGGGGATCGATTTTATGGTCGTAAAACTCCTCGGAACCATCGTTATATTGTATAAAACGGTAACCCTCCGATATGATGGCATAGTTACCTGGTCCAAAACAGGTTCTGGAATAATGCGGCCATTTGGCGTCTTTATTTTTTAAAAGGGGCAATAAGGAATTGCCTTCGTGCTTTGTATCGGGGTTTAGATTGCATAATTCGAGCAAAGTAGGGTAGATATCCAGTAATTGTACAGGCTTATTAATAACTTGTCCTTTAGGAATATCGGGACCCATAATGATCAACGGTACTCGCGCCCCATCTTCCCATAAGCTACGTTTGGCAAAGCGTTCTTTTTCACCCAAATGAAATCCGTGGTCACTGAACAATACAACATAAGTATTGTCTCCATAAGCGCCCTTGTCCAATGCATCCAGCACTCTCCCTACCTGATCATCCACAAAACTTACACAGGCCAAATAGGACTGCACAAGTGGTTTCCACTCTTCATTTTTCGTTACCCATTCAAAAGTTGGCGATACATGTTGAAGCCGAGAGATATCGATGCCATATGGAGTGATGTCATCTAGGTCACCGGTAATTGTTTTCGGAAGCTGCAAAGATTCCAAGGGATACATAGCGAACCACTTTTTGGGGGCAAATTGCGGTACATGTGGCCTGTAGAACCCAACGCCCATCCAGAAGGGCTGGTCTTGTTTTTCGACCAATTTTTGCGTTGCCCAGCTTGCAATTTGATAATCGGGCATCTGATCATCACGTTCTGGATAAACGCCCCAATCCCACAAGGGATGTCCGGGATAGGTGCTAATTTTTTGTTCGGGCATGGGACCAAAACCTCCAAACTGCCCAGCATAATTTGGTATATGCGTTTCGTTGATTCCTTTCCCATTATGGAAGATCTTTCCCGCAGCAAAGACATTATAACCTTCTTGCTGAAACCGCTTGGGCATTACTATATTTCTGCTCGCCACAGGAGATTCTACAATATCTGGATCTAAAAAGTAAATACCGGAAGTACTGGGATATAGGGAGGTCATAACACTTGCCCTACTGGGATTGCATACAGGAGCCTGGCAATGCGCATTGCTAAAAAGAACGCCACGTTGGGCCAGCCGGTCCATATGGGGCGTTTTGGCCTGGGGATGGCCCCCTAAAACTCCGATCCAATCATTTAGGTCATCTATAGCTATAAACAAAACGTTTGGTCTGTCCTTCTTCTTAGGTTCAATTCTTGCCTTTTTATATCCAAAGGAAGTCGTTAGGATAATACCAAGTATGAGAAAAATATAGATGTTTTTTTTCATGATCATGAATCTTGATTATACGACGTGGTGCTTATTAGGTTTAAATCTAAGACAATTTACATTGTTAATCTTCCAACTTCATTTGCCTAAAAGCTTTCTTTTGAATTTTCCATTGGGCTTATAGATTATATTTCAAGGATAAGCTTTGATGCATGGTCCATGACCTACCCCAATTTGAGACTTCTGTAAGTTGCACTAAAGACATTCTTAAGGCTAATTCTACCTGTGTTTTTCCTAATACTACATCAAAAATATTACCGGGCTTATTGTAAAATTGGAAAACAAGTTTAAATATTATTGTTTTCGGATGCATCCTATACTATGCTGTCCAAGCCTTTTTAAGGGTATTAAAGGGCTTATATATTGCTAATTGCAGTACTGTGCAGGATGCATCAATTTACCTCAAAGCTTAAATTTGTCAAGAATGGCCCCTAAGAGGTTTTAAATTGATTGCGCTAACCCTATAAGAAAATAAAAATGATAAGAAGAGCATTTAAAATGAAGGTCTATCCCAATAGCACAGAAGAGTATACCCAAAGACACAATCCAATTTGGAAGGAGTTGAAAGAGGTACTGAAAATGCATGGGGTTCATAATTACAGCATTTTTCTCGATTCTGATACCCATATATTGTTTGGTTATGCAGAATTGGAATCCGAAGAAAAATGGAACGCCATTGCAAATACCCAAATATGTAAGGATTGGTGGGGGCATATGGCAGACCTTATGGAGACCAATGCCGATAACAGTCCGGTTTCTAAAGATTTAAAAGAGGTCTTCCATTTGAAATAAAGTTATAAAAGTATCAATCAATCAAGGAATGCTTTGATGGCGTTGAAAAAGTCCCTTCCTTAATGATTGACAAGAATCAACTCTATATGTTGTAGAGGCAATTAAGTGGATTATAACTGTTATTGTCTATTTTGAAAATTAGGCCCTGGTCCATTAAAAGGGAATATCACCATCTACACCATTAAAAACACTAATACGAGAACGATAATTATTATCCTATGACCAACACAAATCAAAAAAGAACCCTTGGAGAGTTTATTTTTGACAATCAATCCTCTTTCCCTTATTCCACAGGAGAATTGTCAAAACTGATAAATGCCATAAGGCTTGCGGCGAAGATTACCAATCATGAAGTAAACAAAGCCGGCCTAGTGGATATTTTGGGCGATGCCGGTAATACCAACGTTCAAGGGGAAGACCAACAAAAGTTGGATGTCTATGCCAATGAGAAGTTTATACAAACTCTGATACAGCGTGGGATTGTATGTGGAATTGCCTCGGAAGAAGAGGAGGATTTCATTGCAGTCAATAGTATCGACGGTAATAATACCAATAAGTACGTTGTGCTCATCGACCCATTGGACGGCTCTTCCAATATTGATGTAAATGCCTCTGTTGGTACTATCTTTTCAATTTACAGAAGGATATCCCCATTGGGCAATCCAGTAGAGTTAAAGGATTTTTTGCAACCTGGAAAAGACCAAGTAGCTGCAGGATATGTCATGTACGGTACTTCAACCATGCTGGTGTTTACCACGGGTAACGGGGTTAATGGTTTTACTTTAAATCCGGCGTTGGGCACCTTTTATCATTCCCATCCAAACATGCAATTCCCGGAAACCGGCAGAATCTATTCTGTTAACGAGGGTAACTATGTTCATTTCTCCAAGGGAGTAAAGGCTTATATAAAGTATTGCCAAAAGGAGGAGGAAGATAGACCCTACACTTCAAGGTACATAGGCTCCATGGTTGCGGATTTCCATAGAAATTTAATAAAAGGTGGTATTTATATGTATCCAAGGATCGGACCTAAGCAAAATGGTAAATTGCGATTGACTTACGAATGTAACCCTATAGCTTTTCTAACGGAACAGGCCAAGGGCAAAGCGACTACAGGTACTAAACGAATTATGGATATTGAACCTACTGAATTGCACCAAAGGGAAGCAATATTTTGTGGAAGTATTAAAATGGTCGAGAAATTGGAGGAGTTTATTTTGAATGAAGACTAAGGTTTGAACCAAAATTTTTATTGGATTATTCTGCTTTTCGGTTGCTTTTGGGCTTGGCCCATGTACCCAAACCAAGAATAAAATTTAAGTAAAATTTTTATGCCCAATATTTGAAAAATATATTGGGCCTACGTTGCCAAGCCGTGTTTAAGTCGTATTTATTCCCTGTTAAAAGTAAACCTTGGCATGTTATTATACGCATATGCCAATCAACACCTTCCTTAACTTAAAAGATTTGTTAACTTAGGGGTTTGTTCAAATTAATTAGAAAATAATATTAAAATGAAAATAAACGACTCTTTTGATCCAGGCCATTATAGGGCCAATGAAAAACGTTATGATATCATGCAATACCGTCGCTGTGGCAACAGTGGTATTCTTTTGCCCTTAATTTCATTAGGGCTTTGGCATAATTTTGGACATACAGACGACCTTGAGATGGGCCGAAATCTCTTGCGTTCTGCCTTCGACAATGGGATTACCCATTTTGATCTCGCCAACAACTACGGCCCTCCATACGGTGCAGCCGAGGAAAATTTTGGACGCATTTTTAAAAGTGATTTTCGGCCTTATCGGGACGAACTTATTATTTCGAGTAAAGCCGGGTGGGATATGTGGCCCGGGCCTTATGGGAATTTTGGATCTCGTAAATATTTGATCGCTTCGGCCAATCAAAGCCTTAAGAGAATGGGGCTGGATTACGTAGATATATTTTACCATCACAGACCCGATCCGGGCACTCCTTTGGAAGAAACCATGGGTGCATTACATCATCTGGTACAAAGTGGTAAGGCACTATACGCCGGTATTTCCCAATATCCGGCAGAACTTACAGCCAAGGCGTCAAAAATCATGAAGGATTTGGGTACGCCATTATTGATCCATCAACCTAGATATAATATGTTCGATCGTTGGGTGGAGGATGGATTGTTGGATGTGCTAAAAGAACAGGGGATAGGCTCCATTGCTTTCTCTCCATTGGCACAAGGTGTATTGACCAAAAAATATTTGAAGGGTATCCCTGAAGATAGTAGGGCAAGCAAGGATGGCCGTTATCTGAAGGAAGACCAGATTACACCAGAAGTTTTGGACAAGGTAGGTCGACTCCATAAGCTGGCCGAGAATCGTGGCCAAAGTCTAGCCCAAATGGCCATTGCCTGGTTGCTGAAAGATCAACGTATATCTACAGTACTTGTTGGTGTGAGTCGCACAGAACAATTGCTGGATAATTTGGAAGCTCTCAAGAATATTAATTTTAGTGGAGCGGAACTAAAGGAGATTGAAAGTATTTTAAAATAATAGGATATTTACAATCCTATCAAATTTCCTACACTAGATTAAATAGAATAATTGCATGCACCGCGAAGGGTATAAATAAACCAGAGCGGTGCATGCTATATTCTTTAGGTGGAACTTTGAAATATGATAGCTATTAAAAACTATTCTGAAAAGAAAGCAATACCTTGCCTAAGTTTTTGGTCAAATGTTAAGTGTAATTACCTTAAACCACTAAGATGAGTGAAACCACAAAGAATATTGATAATTATTTGGACAATCATTACATCCACCGAAGTAATTGGTTAAGGGCGGCTGTACTCGGTGCCAATGACGGAATTCTTTCAACGGCGAGTCTTGCCATAGGAATTGCAGCTGCAAGCGATATCAGGGAACCTATTGTGCTGGCAACTTTGGCCGGATTGGTAGCTGGTGCCTTGTCAATGGCAGCTGGTGAATACGTTTCTGTAAGTTCACAGACCGATGTGGAAAAAGCCGATATTGACCGGGAGATTATAGAATTGAAAGAAACGCCCGAAATTGAATTGCAATTGTTGGCAGCGATTTATGAAAAAAGAGGACTTAAGAAAGAAACGGCCTTAACAGTTGCAAAAGAATTAACGGCTAAAGATGCGTTGGGAGCACACATTAGGGATGAGCTGGGTCTAAATGAAATAAGTAAGGCCAAACCCATGCAAGCTGCTTTTGCTTCTGGGGCAGCTTTTACTATTGGAGGCATTCTACCCCTTGTTGTAACCCTCTTTTTACCGTTGAATAACATGGAATATTTCCTTTATGGTTTTGCGCTTTTCTTCCTAATTGTTTTGGGTGCCTTAGCCGCGAAAACCGGGGGCTCTAATATAAAAAAAGCAATTATCCGAATTACATTTTGGGGAACTGTAGCAATGGGATTGACTGCTATGGTGGGATATTTGTTCAACGTGAATATTGGATAAAAAAAACATCACAGGGTACAAACTGCATTAAAGCAAGCACTTGTATCTACAACTAAACTTATGTTAGTAATTTAGTGTAATATGAAGCGCTATATTACTAAACTTCACACAAATTTTTCTTAAGCTTGGGCTTTGTGCCTAATGTGTGCCGGGCAGGAATTAACAGATAATTTATTACCTTGATATCTTCAAATTAAGCACAACTATGCCGAAAGCAAAAAAGCAACATATTGTTAAGATATTGGAGACACATTATATTACACATGATGTAAAACGTTTTGTGGTGGAAAGACCTGCGGGTTATAATTTTATTCCGGGGCAGGCAACTGAGGTTGCCATTAATATACCCGAGTGGAAGGACCAATTGCGGCCCTTTACCTTTACCTCCATAATGGAACATGCATTCCTGGAATTTATGATCAAGATCTATAATGATCATGACGGGGTGACCAATATGTTGGGCCGCACCCACGCAGGGGCGGAACTTATTCTTCATGAGGTTTTTGGGGCCATACAATACAAGGGGCCTGGTGTTTTTATTGCCGGAGGTGCTGGAATTACACCCTTTATATCCATATTTAGACATCTGTATACCCATAAGAACCTACATGGCAATAAATTGATTTATTCCAATAGAACGTCGGAGGACGTTATTATGGAAGAAGAATTGCAACAGATGCTAGATGGTAATTTTATAAAAATATTTACCCGCGAGAATGTGGTGGGATTTAGGGGGAATAGAATTGATCGCAAATTTCTTATCGATAATATATCCGACTTTGGCCAGAACTTTTATTTGTGCGGACCTAAAAAATTTGTACAAAATATTACAGAACTATTGTTGGATCTTGGTGCCACAGCGGAGACGGTCATCATTGAAAAATAGACAAAAGAGAATCGGGAAAATGGTACTGAATGGGCCACATTCCACGGTAAGAAGTCACTTCCTTAGCAATTTCCCAATGTACTTTAATAAAAATATGAAGGTTATTTGACAGTAATTTGCTACTTGTAAATTACATTTATATTTGAGGTTTTTAAGGACAAAGGTTGAAGCAAAAAAAAAATATGGACTTTAGAAGATATACCCAGTTAATTATATTATCAGTGTTTATTGGGTGTAATAATCCGAAACCACCAAAAATGGGAATTATTCCTCAACCCAATGAAATAAATTTTCAGGAAGGTGTTTTTTCAATTAATGACAAAACTGTAATTGTCGTAGAAAATAATATTGAGGGCCAGCATATGCCCAATGAACTGCGTTCATTTTTTAAAGATAATTTCAATTTGGCACTTGAATTTTCCACTACGGTACAGGACAATGCAATTCATTTGATTAAAACATCAGGGGATGGGGATTATGGCGCTTATAGTTTAACCATTGGGAAGAAGGGTGTAGTTATTAAAGGAAGTTCCGAGCAAGGTGTTTTTTATGGCATCCAAACCTTAAAGCAAATGTTATCGCCTAAGGCTACTGTTAAAGGACCATTGCTCAACTACGTATCCATTAATGACGCCCCAGCATATAAATGGAGAGGTATGATGTTGGATGTAGCAAGACATTTTGTTCCCAAAGATTCCGTAAAAAAAGTCATCGATATCCTTGCAATGCACAAGATGAATAAATTCCATTGGCATTTAGTGGATGGAATTGGCTGGAGAATTCAAATCGATGCCTATCCCGAGTTGACCAAAAAAGGGGCATGGAGAAAAGTTAAGGGAGATAAGAAACCTTGGGAGGATTTTGAAACGACCTACAAGGATGGCGGTGGTGAAGTTTACGGCGGCTACTACACCAAAGATGATCTGAGAGAGATTGTCGCCTATGCCAAAGAACGGTACATAGATATAATTCCCGAGATAGAAATGCCGGGGCATTCGGAGGCTGCGTTACAATGTTATCCGGAATTTTCTTGCGATACGGACCTCATTACTGGAGTTTATTGTGCCGGGAACGAGGGGACATTTGAATTTCTACAAAATATAATTAGTGAGCTAGTGGAAATATTTCCCAATGAATATTTACATATTGGCGGTGATGAAGTAGGGAAAGAATCGTGGATGAAATGCGATAAATGTAAAAAAAGAATGCAGCAGGAAAACCTGCAAACTGCGGAGGAATTGCAGAGTTATTTTGTTGGCAGAATGGAGAAATATATCAATTCCAAGAACAGAAAACTTATTGGTTGGGATGAAATTTTGGAAGGTGGGTTGCCAGAAAGGGCTACCGTGATGTCATGGCGAGGTTTTGCCGGTGGTATTGAAGCCGCAAATACCGGACATGATGTGGTAATGTCTCCGGGAGACCCTTTGTATTTAGATCACAGTCAGGGTAAAAGTGAATATGAACCGCCTTCATGGGGTGGTTATAACAATGTATTGAAGATATATGATTTTAATCCTGTTCCAGAAGACATTGCTCCGGACAAAAAACATCATATTCTAGGTGCTCAAGGTAATCTTTGGACCGAGCAGGTGAAAAGTTTAAGCCATATCCAATATATGATGCTTCCCAGAATTAGTGCTCTTTCGGAAGCTCTTTGGACCAATGTGGATCAAAAAAATAAAGACGATTTTATTAACAAATTGGATGTCCATTTTGATAGATTGGACGAATTGGGATATAATTTTTCTGGAAGTTCGTTGTCTCCTGATTATGAGGTAAGTTATGATAAAGTGAATAAAGAATTCAGTCTTTCATTACATAATGAATTGGGCCTTTATGAAATTAGATATACGTTGGACGGTACCGATCCGCACACGAAATCCACCTTGTACAAGGAACCTATTCGCTATTCCTCTGCCATAGAGTTAAATGCACAGTGCTTTAGGAATGGAAAACCTATAGGCTTTCCATTGAAAAAAATGTTTTCCACTGGTTTTGGAGATCAATGTAAGGTAATTTATACCAATGCCTATAATGAGACCTATAGTGGAGGAGGGGATAAGGCATTATTAGATAATAAGTTTGCCATTGCCCGAGGTGATGATCCCAGTTGGCAAGGAATTCAAGAAAAGGATTTTGAGGTTCTTATTGATTTAGGCAGCGTTAAGGAGCTTTCCTATGTAGGTTTAAACTTCTTTCAGGATATAGGAGCTACGTCCGTTATGTTACCTACCCAGGTGATTATTTCAATATCAAAGGATGGCACAAATTATCATACGGTATTTAGTGAATCTATTGATACCCAAGAAAAAAGAGAGCCAATAATTAAGACCATAAAATCCAATTTTGACAAACAAGACGTTTCTCATATAAAAATATTCGCCAAAAATAGATCTGTGCTTCCTGAATGGCATATACAAAAAGGTCCTGCATGGCTATTTGTAGATGAGATATCTGTAAAGTAGCAATATCTCAATGACAGAATGCTCAGAGGCATTTAAACGGTGGTCCTAACAGACTTCGAAATTTAGGCTTTGACTTCATTACAAAAAAAACCTCTCCACGATTTATTATGAAGAGGTTTTTAAGGTACGTTTCAATCTTTTAATAACTCATACCTTCAGGAAAGCTATTTCTCGTGAATATTCCGTTTAGGGAGATATTTTTAAGCCAAATCAAAACGATCCAAGTTCATTACCTTGGTCCAGGCGGCAACAAAATCTTTTACAAACTTATCTCCAGAATCCTCGCAGGCATAAACTTCTGCAATGGCCCGTAGCTCGGAATTGGATCCAAAAATAAGATCGGCACGGGTACCGGTCCATTTAAATTCTCCAGTCTTGCGGCTACGCCCTTCAAAGACGTCTTGGGAATCCGAAATACCCTTCCAAGTAGTTCCCATATCGAGCAAATTCAAAAAGAAGTCGTTCGTCAAGGCTCCAGGGCGTTTCGTGAAAACACCGTGTTGGGAACCATTATAGTTGGTATTAAGAACACGCATGCCACCAAGGAGTACCGTCATTTCGGGAGCGGTCAAGGTCAATAATTGAGCCTTGTCGACAAGCATTTCTTCTGAGGTAACGCCGTAAGTTTCCTTGACGTAATTTCTGAAACCATCCGCTCGTGGTTCGAGGACCTCAAAAGCTTCTACATCGGTTTGCTCTATGGTTGCATCTGTACGTCCGGGCGAGAAAGGAACCGTTACTTTTTTTCCTGCATTTTGAGCGGATTTCTCAACGGCGGCATCACCACCTAAGACAATAAGGTCTGCCAAAGAAACTTTCTTATTTCCGGATTGAGCGGCATTGAATTCTTTTTGGATGGCCCCCAATTTTTCCAAAACAAGTGCTAATTGTTCTGGGTTGTTAACCTTCCAATTTTTTTGTGGTGCTAGACGGATACGTGCTCCATTTGCTCCTCCTCGTTTATCAGATCCTCTAAAAGTGGAGGCGGAAGCCCAGGCAGTAGAGACCAATTGGGAAATGGAAAGGCCAGTTGCCAAAATTTTGGCTTTCAGTTCGGCAATATCCCTGTCGTTGATCAATTCATGATCTACGGCAGGTACGGGATCTTGCCAAATTAATTCTTCCTTAGGTACTTCTGGGCCTAGATAACGTGATACCGGCCCCATATCGCGGTGCACCAGTTTAAACCAAGCACGTGAATATGCATCGGCAAACTCATCCGGATTTTCCAAAAAGTGCCTTGATATTTTCTCATAAGCCGGATCCATACGCAGTGAAAGGTCAGTGGTCAACATAAAAGGCGCATGCTTTATGTCAGGATTGTGTGCATCAGGAACGGTTCCTGCACCCGCATTGTTTTTGGGCTTCCATTGGTGTGCTCCAGCCGGACTTTTGGTCAATTCCCACTCATAACCGAATAGATTTTCAAAAAAAGTGTGGCTCCATTTGGTTGGGGTATTGGTCCAGGCACCTTCTATACCACTGGTGATAGTGTCCGCACCTACTCCGGATCCAAAGTTGTTCTTCCATCCAAGACCTTGGGCTTCGATACCTGCCGCTGCCGGCTCCGCTTCCACATATTTGGTGGGGTCTGCAGCACCATGGGTTTTGCCAAAGGTATGTCCCCCAGCAATAAGCGCAACCGTTTCGTAGTCGTTCATTGCCATACGGCCAAAAGTGTCGCGTATATAATGTGCAGACTCTACAGGATCCGGATTGGCATTATGGCCTTCCGGGTTTACATAAATCAATCCCATATGGGCGCCACCCAGAGGAGTTTCCAATTCTCCGTTTTCGGAATAACGTTCCTTATTGCCCATCCATTCTGTTTCCGAACCCCAATAAACATCTTGTTCGGATTCCCATATATCCTCACGGCCTCCGGCGAAACCGAACATTTTTAATCCCATGGACTCGTGAGCACAATTACCGGCCAATATCAATAGATCGGCCCAAGATAATTTCTTGCCATATTTCTTTTTAATTGGCCATAACAATAAACGGGCCTTGTCCAAGTTGGCATTGTCCGGCCAACTATTTAATGGTGCAAAGCGTTGTGATCCGGAACCGGCACCTCCACGTCCGTCCTGTATACGATAGGTTCCGGCACTATGCCATGCCATACGTATAAAGAAAGGGCCATAATGACCATAATCTGCCGGCCACCAATCTTGACTTGTTGTCATTAATTCGTAAAGGTCTTTTTTAACGGCGGCCAGATCCAGCTTTTTAAATTCTTCAGCATAATCAAAATCGGGATCCATAGGATCTACCAAGGACGAATTTTGACGCAATATATTTAACTTTAATTGATTCGGCCACCATTCGCGGTTGCTGGTGCCTCCCCCAGCTACTTGGTGCAATTCGCCATTTAAAAAGGGGCATTGTGCGCTTGATCCGTTAACATCCCATACTTTTCCATTTGATGATGGGCTTGAATCTTTTTTATTATCCATTTTATATAGTTTTAATAAGTTTTCAATTCGTTCATCCTTAAATTTACAATAATTTTTCCTGATGGATTTGAAATGTTAATCAATAAAACTTATGGGTGTTAGGGAAAACTTATGGCCCCGATACATTGATTCCAATTCTAGGGTTTAAACAATTGAACCTGTCATAATTGGATGAATGTTCCAGTTCACCAATACAGTTAATCCAAACTATAGGAATAATCATTACGAATGCACCAAGTGCAATAGATTCTTGTTAATTATTTTGGTTTATAAATTGAAGGATTCTGGACTTCATGGACAAATTGGTATCAATGGGTCTTCATTTTGCGGCCACCAAAAACAAATTATCCATCGAAATAAAAGATTTTTTACCTTGGGATTTAAATAGTTGAATGTATCACACCGTGTACACTATAAACTTAATTTGAAAAATATATGCTAAGTAGTGACCATATTGAAATACATGAGACGGCATTTGTAACCTCCGCCTTTCGTGCTACTGACGTAGAGTTAAGTGGGGATCATTTTGCCTATTTGTGGAATAATACAAAAACGGAAAAATGGGTCGAAGAATATCTTACAAAGGTGTCCTCCGAGGAAACATTTACCCACTGTTTGAGGAACAGCTATTTTTTGGATAAAATAAAGGAGAATGTCATTAAAAATGGAATCGAGGTTTTGATCAATTTTGGGGCTGGTTTTAGTATGTATCCGTTTTTGTTGGACCCAAAAATAATCCATATTGAAATTGATAAGCCTGAGATAGTGGGTCATAAAAAATTTAAAATAGACCAATGGCAATATGAGGATTTACTTCCCAAGCGAAATTTACATTTTATAGGAGTTGATTTTGGTAAGGAATATAAGGAAGGGTTATTGGCAACCATTATCTCTTTAAAGGGCAAAAAAAAGTGCTTTATACTTATTGAAGGGGTTTTGTTCTTTTTGGATAGGGAGGAAACGGATAGCCTGTTTCAATTATTCAACCTCCTTCAGGATACTGGAGATATTATTGGAAGTGCATCGTTTCAGGATAATTTGAAACAAACATTGGCTTTTAAAAGGCTACTTGATTTTTTTGGGGAAAAGGTTTCCAAAACCAAGGCGAGCGATTATCAAACCATTCAAGATACCTATTATCGTGAAATATCCGGGTACAGTTTGGTGGACCATCAAGATTATTTTAGCCTATCCAAGGACTATAACCATAAAATAATACAGGATAAGGAACTAATTTTAAATGAGAATTTCTACCTCTTGCAAAAAGTGAAATTTTAAACATTATTCGGTGTCAAAAGAATGATTTAAAATTATGTACCTTGACCTGAGACCAAACCTAGACCATCACCAAACATGAAAAAACTAAAATTTCCAACAGCCCAAACTATTCTTATACTTATCGCTGTATTGGTGACTATGTTAACATGGCTTGTTCCTGCTGGTAAATATGATAGTCTGGCATATGATTCCAAAGGCAATAGTTTTACTAAAATAAGTCAGGGAGAAAGTGTTGTCTTACCTGCAACCCAGGCAATTTTAGAAGGGCTGGGAATAAAAATCCCAATTGAAAAATTCACCAATGGCGATATCTATAAACCCATTGGTATTCCCAATACCTACAAGGAAATGGAGGCACAACCACAGGGTTTTGCAGCCTTGGCCCAATCGCCCATAAAAGGAATTATAGCAGCGGCAGACATCATTTTTTTGATACTTATTATCGGTGGACTAATTGGTATCATGAATCTTACAGGAGCTTTTGATGCAGGTATTTCCTGGATGGCTAAAGTGCTAAAGGGCAGGGAGTACGTGCTGATCATTACAGTAACTACCCTAATTGCCCTTGGGGGGACTACCTTTGGCCTGGCAGAAGAAACCATGGCGTTCTATCCAATATTGATACCCGTGTTCCTGGCGGCCAAATATGATGCTATGGTAGGTCTAAGTTGTGTTTTTCTGGGTTCCAGTATTGGCACCATGTGCTCTACGGTAAATCCGTTTGCTACTATTATTGCCTCTGATGCGGCAGGAATAAATTGGACTACTGGGCTCAATAACCGTATCATTATGCTACTGTTGTGTACCACCATCGCCATTGTTTATATTCTCAGGTACGCCAAACGGGTAAAAGCGGATCCTTCAAAGTCGATTATTTATGATCAAAAAGAGAACATTGAACATCTTTTTAGATTGGATTCGTTGAATACTAATATAAAATTCACCCATAGACTGCGGTTGATTATCTTGGTATTTTCATTGAGCTTCATAGTAATGATAGTTGGAGTTTCCTTTATGGATTGGTGGTTTGTGGAAATGACGGCCACCTTTCTAGTTGGGGCCATTATCATTGGTATTATTGCGAGAATTAAGGAAAGCGACTTTGTGGAGGCCTTTGCCAAGGGAGCTGCCGATCTGCTCAGCGTGGCCTTTATCGTAGGTATAGCAAGAGGGGTAACCATACTGATGGAGGACGGGCTTATTAGCGATACCATTTTGTTTTATGCCAGTAACATCACCGAAGACATGCACAAAGGAGTATTCGCCAACGTAATGCTCTTTATTTATGGGGGACTATCCTTTTTTATGCCATCATCTTCAGGTATGGCGGTATTGACTATGCCAATTTTTTCGCCTTTGGCAGATACAGTCCATATAGGCAGGGAAATAATTGTCGACACCTACCTATATGGAATGGGCTTATTTTATTTGATCAATCCCACAGGCTTAATCTTGGCAGCTTTGGCCATAGTAAAAATAGGATTCAATAGGTGGTTGAGGTTTGTGATTCCCCTGATGCTGATCTTGGTCCTCACCACGATGATTTTTTTGACTGTTTCAGTGTATACGAATTGAATGAGCACTAATGATTTTTTAGGAATATCCTGTAAATCCTTACAAGAATTAAGGGCAAATAACTTACTTTAGTATTTGGTAATGTAAGATTTTGCCAGCTGTTTTCAATGACCCTTTATGACTTGTATAATTGTAATATCCATACAAGAATGTACCATATAGAAGTATTACCAATGCCCCCTATTGTGTAATAATTACATCAATAAAAATAAAACGGAAATGAAAAAGACAAAAATAATGGTCCAAGCGACTATTTCTGAGGGAATAGCTAAGGTGTGGGATTACTACACCAACCCTGAGCACATCATAAATTGGAATTTTGCTTCGGACGATTGGCACTGTCCGTATGCATCCAATGACATGCGGGTAGGTGGAAAATACTCGGCGAGAATGGAAGCTAAGGACGGAAGTTTTGGGTTTGAATTTGAGGCCGTATATGATGTAGTGGAGCCCAAAAAACAGTTTAGCTATACTATGCCGGATGGGAGGCAGGTAAAGGTCACTTTCTACGAATTAAATCACCAGACCACCGTGAAGATAAACTTTGATGCTGAAAGCGAAAACTCCATAGAAATGCAACAAGGTGGATGGCAGGCCATCTTAGATAACTTTAAAAAATATACTGAATCCAATTAACTTAGGTACAAATTGCTGCAAGCGGGTACTTTGCTCAAAAGTTCAACACAATTAAAATTGGGCGTTATTGGATTATTGGATATCGCTTCAAATTTGATCCAATAAAAAGATAATTGAGTAACTTTGCCTTTGGAAAATATGAAGAACAGAACCCACATATTATCAATGCTTGTTTTTTTGCTGTTTCTTTCTACCAGTGATGTTTGGGCTTGTGGGACCTCTAAGGTGGAATCCAAATCTGAAAATATCCATTCGTGCAGCAAGGACCATCATACTGAAGATAAGTCTTGTTGCGACTCCGAAACAGACAAAGAGGATGAGGGAGGTACAGGAAATTGTGGCAATAATATGTGCCACTGTCCAGTTGTGGTAAATACTCCGGTATATCTTAGTGGTTTTGAAGTGAAATTATCAAATTTCAATACTGAATTGGAAAATGATTGGAACTTTATCCAACAAATACCAAAATTAGTTTATCTCCCCATTTGGCAACGCCCTAAAATAGGTTAACTCTTTCACGATAGCCATAGGTCTGTCTTAGTATTTCTGGTCAGAATCTATGTAATAACCTAGAATAATTAGTTTTTATAAATCGAAAAGGGGTTCCTGAATTCCTTTTTATAAAATATGAGTAAAATGAAAAATTCATTAAATATATTGATGGCAATTTCCGTATTGCTATACCTTGTAGCGGGTAATGCCCAGGCAAAAAACTTTAAATCAGAATCTGTAAAAATATATGGAAACTGCGCCATGTGCGAGAAAACCATTGAAAAAGCAGGTAATCTAAGCAATGAAGCCAAGGTAGATTGGGACAAGGACACTAAAAGAGCCATTATTTCCTTTGACAGTCTTGCTACCTCCAAGGAAGAAATTCTAAAAAGAATTGCATTGGCAGGTTATGATAGTGAACTCTTTTTTGCTCCGAACGATACCTATGCCAATTTACCGGAATGTTGCCAATATGGACGGGCCAAAAATGATTCACATAATATGGAGGCGCACAAACAGAAAATGAATGCGGACCATTCACAACATGGAGCTATGGCCCAGGAGAATCAAAACAAAAATCCACTTGCTGGTGTATTTGAACACTATTTTTCGGTTAAGGATGCCCTAGTAAGCACTGATGGCCCCTTGGCTTCCAATAAGGCTGAAATACTTTTGAAATCGGTAATGGAGGTGGAAATGGACAAACTTTCAATGGAGGTTCATATGGCATGGATGAAGGTACTGAAAGATCTCAAGACAGCTATAGGAAATATAGCGGCAACTAAGGACGTGGGGAAACAACGGGTTTATTTTAAGTCCTTATCAAAAGATATGTTTGAGGTAATAAAGGTTTCAAAATCAGAAACACCGGTCTATTATCAATTTTGCCCTATGGCAGATAGTGGAAAAGGTGCCAATTGGCTTAGTTTGGAGGAGGACATCAAAAACCCTTATTATGGCTCCCAAATGCTAAGTTGTGGTAAAACAGTGGAAACCATAAAATAACTCGGACATGACCTATTACAAATATTGTTTGGCAGTATTTATACTTATACTGTCCTTACATTTTGGCTATGGCCAAAATGTAGTTCGATACGATTTAACCGTGACGGACACCATTGTTAATTTTTCGGGCAAGGAAAAAAGAGCTATCGCCGTTAACGGACAGATCCCTATGCCCACCCTAACCTTTACGGAGGGGGATATTGCCGAAATTGTGGTACATAACAAGCTAAAGGAAGGGACCTCTTTACATTGGCACGGGGTATATTTGCCCAATAAGGAGGACGGAGTACCTTTCCTTACCCAAATGCCGATTGCACCGAACACCACCCATACCTATCGTTTTCCTATTATTCAAAATGGAACACATTGGTACCACAGTCATAGTGGTTTACAGGAGCAAATAGGAATGTACGGATCCTTGATCTTAAAGAAAAAGGAAACGGATCCTACCTTCAGAGAGGGTATTGATGATTTGCCAACTGTTCCTGTAATTTTGAGCGAATGGACCGATATTAAACCTGAAAATGTGCATAGAATGTTGCACAACGCCAATGATTGGGGTGGTATAAAAAAGGGTACGGTGCAGAGTTATTCTGAGGCCATTAAGGCGGGACATTTTAAAACTAAATTGGAAAACGAATGGAAACGTATGCTGGCCATGGATGTCAGTGATGTGTATTACGATAAATTTCTTATCAATGGGAAGAATGAAAGCCAACTTTCCCAATTTAAAGCTGGGGATAAAGTACGGTTACGTTTAGCGAATGGTGGGGCATCGTCCTACTTTTGGCTCTCTTATGCAGGGGGCAAAATGACTGTTGTAGCAAATGACGGAAATGACGTAGAACCTGTTGATGTGGACAGATTGATTATAGGTGTTTCAGAAACCTATGACGTTGTGGTCAGTATTCCTCAGGAAGATACGGCTTATGAATTTTTGGCCACCCCTGAGGACCGTACCAAATCGGCCTCGATATATTTGGGAAATGGAGCCATTCAATTGAAAAGCAGAATGCCAAAACTCAAGTATTTTGAAGGCATGGAAATGATGAACGGCATGATGAATATGGACGGTTCCATGGATGATATGGGTATGGATATGTCCCTTCAAAAAATGGATATGAACACGGTGATGTACCCGGAGGTTACTGGTAGTGGTGATGTGAAAATGGACGATAAAATGGACCATGAAAATCATTCCATGAAAGCCGATGCAAATTTGGTTACTCTAAATTATGGGATGCTGAAAGCACCACATCCTACCACCTTGCCAAAAGATGCCCCCGTAAGGGAACTGCGCTTTGAGCTTACCGGCAATATGAACCGTTACGTTTGGAGTATGGATAATAAAGTGCTGTCGGAAACCGATAAAATCTTGATTAAAAAAGGGGAAAATGTGAGGATAACCCTGTACAATGGATCAATGATGAGGCACCCTATGCATCTCCATGGACATGATTTTAGGGTACTTAATGGACAAGGGGAATATGCGCCCTTAATGAACGTTTTGGATATTATGCCTATGGAAACGGATACCATAGAGTTTCTTGCAAATGCTGAAGGGGATTGGTTTTTTCACTGCCATATTCTATATCATATGATGGCAGGAATGAACCGTGTGTATTCTTATGAGCAACAAGCCCCCAATCCATATCTGCCGGATAAGAAATGGGCCTACAAAAAGTTGCAAATGGAAAGTAACAAATTCCATTTTATGGCAGAAAACGATTTTGCATCCAATGGCAATGACGGTAAGGCAATGTTACAAAATACTCGTTGGAGTATTGGTACGGAATGGCGTTTAGGTTATCATGATGACCATGGTTATGAAAGTGAAACCCATATTGGAAGATATATTGGAAAGAACCAATGGTTTATGTCTTTTGTTGGGTTCGATTGGCGTTATCGAAAAACAGAGGGAAGCGTCGAGAAGAACATTTTTGGTCAAGGAAATACTAAGGATTCCAGGGCTGTGTTAAGTCTTGGGGCTGAATATACCTTGCCGCTGTTGATAACCCTACAGGGAGAGGTGTTTACGGATGGGAATGTGCGATTTCAATTGATGCGGGAAGACATTCCAATTAGTCCCAGATTACGATGGGCATTTATGGTAAATACCGATAAGGAATATATGACCGGCTTGAAGTATATCGTAACCCGAAATCTAGGGATTTCTACACATTATGATAGTGATATGGGACTTGGATTTGGCGCTACCTTAAATTATTGAGACTAACAAGTGAATTGCCAAGTCAGGTCAGTCAAATGACACGATGTCAAAGCCCTATTTTGAATTCAGATTGCACAAACAAGAGCAAAAAATAGGGTTTTGCCATAGGCTTACTAACCGAGAAATTTCAATAACCTTGTTGTTCAAAATCTGATCGGATGATTGTATATTTATAAAATGTACTCAATTAACAATTTTCAGGAATTGGAAACGAACCGGCTCCACATGCGGAGGTTGGAGGAGACCGATTGGCCTATGATTCGTTACCTGCGTTCAGATAAGGAGGTAAATAGGTTTGTTAAAAGGCAACCTGCCGAAACCAAGGAAAAGGCACTCGCCTTTATAGCCAAGACCAACAACGATATAAACAATGGACAATTGTACCAATGGTGCATTTCCCTGAAGAACAGTCCGGAAATGATCGGAAATATCTGTCTGTGGAATTTTTCACAAGATTACAAAACGGCGGAAATGGGGTACGACCTAAGTCCTATATTTCAAGGGCAGGGCATCATGAATGAGGCCACGATGAAAGTGCTGGATTTTGGGTTCAACAAATTAAATTTGGATAAAATTGAGGCTTTTACCAACAAACAAAATGAGAGGTCCAAAAAATTACTGCTTAGAAATAATTTTAAATGGAATACCAGCCGAAATGACCCCGATGACCTTGACAATCTTATATATGAGATTTATAAAGTGAATTACCGAGGTAATTCTTAAGTGCCTGATAAGTCTTTAGCTAATAATCCGATGAAAAAACACCTGTTGGGTGCCGGAAAAATTGACAAGGAGCGACTAAAATATTTTAGCTTTAATTATTCTACCTTCTTGAACTCAAAAGATTTTATATCTTACAGTATTAAAATCCCTTTTCCATGCAATACTCTAGAAATTCCTTCCTAAGAACCCTCGGACTTGGCGGCTTGGTGGCCACTAGCTCAGTTTTGACCGCTAGCCCATTTAAAGAAATTTTTGGGGAAGGTTACCTAAATGTGGCACCGAGAAGTCTTACACTGGGGCTGGCATCCTATTCTACGCGAA
Source organism: Arenibacter sp. (assembly GCA_040216555.1). Lineage (GTDB taxonomy): Bacteria > Bacteroidota > Bacteroidia > Flavobacteriales > Flavobacteriaceae > Arenibacter. Next base: position 74,373 of record JAVJOW010000008.1, on the reverse strand, counting down.
AATTTAGCTTAGATGAAACCTTAGCAATGGCCAACCGATTGAATCTAAAACAGATTGCTGTCAAGAGTATGCATATGCCCTTGGAGAGTAGTGAAGAAGAGATTAAAACTATAATGGCAAAATTCGAGAAGGCAGGAATAGGCCTTTATGGCGGGGGCGTCATTTATATGAAAACGGCCCAAGAAGTTGAAAATGCCTTTAGGTATGCCAAAGCTGCTAAAATGAAAGTGATTATAGGAGTGCCCAATCACGACCTATTGCCTTTGGTGGAAATGAAGGTAAAGGAGACCAATATAAAGTTGGCCATCCATAACCATGGCCCGGGAGATGAGGTGTATCCAACACCCGAGGTGGTTTACGATAAAATTAAGGGGCTGGACATTCGTATTGGACTTTGTATAGATGTTGGCCACGTACAGAGATTGGGCTTGGATCCTGTAAAGAACATTAAAAAATATGCAGATCGCTTGTATGACATCCACCTTAAGGATGTAGATAAGTCGGAACCCGATGGTAATTCGGTCGAGTTTGGAAGAGGTGTCCTGGATATCCCAGCGGTTCTGAAAGCCTTGAAAACTATTAACTATACCGGTGTAATGGCGATGGAATATGAAAAGGACTCTGAGGATGTTTTTGCTGGCCTTGCCGAATGCGTGGGTTATGTACATGGTACATTGGATACCATAAAATAGGTAATTCAAAAAAAATGGGTGCACTATTGAGATGCCATTTGTTGTTTTTTCTTATAGCGATTACTTACGCGGATACAATAAATGGTCAACAAGCTTTTATACAAGATGTTCAGGGTAGACACCTAGTGGATACCGATCGCATTTGGTTGTCCCATGAGCATATTTTGGTCGATTTTATTGGGGCCGATAGCATTCAGCCTAATGTTTGGAACCACGATACCGTAATTGCAGAAGTAATTCCTTTTTTGGAAGAACTAAAAACCTATACAGTAGATTATTTTGTGGACGCCACCCCGGCTTACCTGGGACGGGATGTTTTGCTTCTTGAAAAAATGGCCAAGAAAACAGGACTTAAGATAGTCACCAATACTGGGCTATATGGTGCCCGCAATAATAAATTCCTCCCCAACTATGTCCAAAAAATATCTGCCGAAGCTCTAGCGAAAGAGTGGATTGCCGAATTTGAAGATGGCATAGACGGTACCAGCATCAAGCCTGGCTTTATCAAGATAGGGGTAGATACGGCCAACCCATTGGATTCCCTGCATCAAAAATTGGTAAAGGCCTCTGCCATAACCAGTTTAAGGACAGGCTTGACAATAGCCTGCCATACAGGAAAGGCCATAGGACTGTGGCCACAATTAGAGATCCTTGAGGAAATGGAGGTTTCCCCGGCCAAATTTATTTGGGTACACGCCCAGGCCGAAGATGACAATAGCAGTTATCTAAAAGCTGCAGCCATGGGCTGTTGGATTAGTCTGGACGGATTGGGTTGGGATGTTGAAAGGCATCTGGAGAAATTGGTATTTGCCAAGGAGCACGGCATTTTAGATCATATACTCATATCACACGACGCGGGTTGGTACGATCCCCAAAAACAACAACAGACCATAACTCCCTACACCAATATTTTCACCAAACTCCTTCCAGAATTGAGAGCCCAAGGCTTCACGGAAAAGGAAATTAATTTATTGATATCTGTAAATCCGGCAAAGGCTTTTGCTATTGACGGCAAGAACTAATGCTGTAAATTACCCGTTCGCGTTTATATTTGGTTTAGATTCTTAACCCACTCCTTTATCTTCAATTGTAAGCTTAGGAGAAAGTACAACACCACAGATTTTCTAGTCAGCACGCATTATTTTCTCTATAAATTCTTCGGCATTTTTGATATGAAGGGCTCTTTTATCTTCTGACATACGGTTATATGAATAATACAGCATGGAGGTTCTTGGATTTGATTTAAAAAATTCCTGATGTTCAGCTATAAAACGCCAAAATAACCCATCCCAAATTTCTTCCCATTCGCCTTTAGGGTAATTGCTCATTTTATTGATGTAGTTGGAAGCTCCCACATAAGGTTTGGTGGCGAAAGTGCCGCCATCTGAAAACTGACTCATTCCATAAACATTGGGAACCATTACCCAGTCATAGGCATCAATAAATAACTCCATAAACCATTTGTATACTTCATCCGGGTCAAATTCGCACAACAGCATAAAATTGCCAAGGATCATCAATCGTTCTATGTGGTGACAATAGCCAGTTTTTAATACTTTTTTAATGGTTTCGTCAATTGGTCCCACGCCAGTGCTTCCATCGTAAAAGCACTTTGGTATTTTTCTTTCAAAACCCCAAAAATTCTTTGTTCTGGAGTAGCTGCCCTTGCATTCATACATTCCTCGGATAAATTCTCTCCATCCAATGAGTTGCCTTATAAAGCCTTCGGTGGAATTAATAGGGATATTCTCTTTTTCAGCAAAAGAAAGACTTTGGGTTACAACATGGTTGGGTAATATCAGACCGGCATTAAGAAGGGGAGAAAGGATACTATGGTTTAAGAAGGATTGTTGCTTTACAATCGAATCTTCATAAATGCCAAAATCAAAGAATCGATACTCTAAAAATTGTACAAACCAATTCTCGGCTTGCTTATGGCTGATGGGATAAATGGGGTCTTTTGATAACAGCCCTGGATTGTTTTTAAAGTGTTTTTCTGTATAGGCTACGGATTCGGCCCAATAAGAGGTAGCCTCTGGGAAATGGATGCCGGGAGGTGTTTTTCCTTTAGGATATTTTTTTCGGTTATCTATATCGTAGGTCCATTTTCCTCCCATTGGTTCTTGCCCATCTTCCAGCAAGATATCCAGCTTTTTACGTTGCTGTTTGTAAAAAGTAGTTTGAAAAAATGATTTTTTATCCGCCCTGAAAAAAGTGGATAGGTCTTCTTTTGAATTGATAAACAATGGACTGCTAAAAGTATTGAGCTTATAGTTTTTGGCAATCGTCCCAATCCTCTTTTCAAGCCAATTGTCAACAGGGTCAATAATGTTTATTTCAGTTATTTTTTTACTCTCGATTTCTTCATGAAATAAACTGATGTCGGATAATTTGTTGTTGGATTCTATATAATTGACCTTAATGCCTTTTTCTTCCAAAAAATGCTGATAACATTTCATTGAGGCCCTATGGAAAGCTATCTTCTGTTTGTGGAATAGGTATTGCTTGAAGAAGAGATATTCTTCAATTAAATAAACTTCCTCCCCATTTTTGATTAGTGGGCTCTCTGCAAAAAGCTGATGGGGAAATATGAGATTAATTGCTTTCATCATTGTTTTTGTTTCGTCTACACCTTTCACTACAGTATTTCACATCATCCCAATTTTTTTTCCATTTCTTACGCCAGGAAAAAGGTCTTTTGCATACCGGACATTTTTTTATGGGCAAGTCATTTTTTTTCATGTTAGAATTGTCAATTTCTCTTTTGCTTTCAAAAACTAAACACCTTAAAGCAGAATGTTTCAAATGGTAATTAAAGATTAAAATTTCATGGGGAAAAACGCTCCCACTTCAAGAATTCTAGGGCCTGGAACATAACTTCCCGCATACCCTTAAAGTTAAGCTTTAGCTGTAATTATCTTAAAGTTATAATTCTTTTTTGCATTTTTTCCAGAAAGCAAAAAATGAAGGGAAGAAACCTGTAATGGAGCTCATCCATTCCCTTGCTTCTTCCTTACCTTGGTAATGACGGTTGGTAGGGTGTTCTTTATAAACAATAAGATCAGGATTGATACTCCCTTTTAGTTCAGAAAATTCCCCGATATATATTTTTATGCCTTCAATATTTTTTGTCAGTTCTATAGCAAAATCAATACATTTTTGGTTTACTGGATTTTCTTTGTAAAAAGAGGGCTCCATCAAAAAAATCCGCTGTACCTCCTGGTCCTTATACCAATTGGGATCAATATTGAAATAGTTATAGATCAAAGTTGTTTTATCCTTGTCCAAAGTTGGATTTTTAATTTTGGGAAGTGTCATTTCAATCTCAAAAGGAACGGTGTCTTTTAATACATCGGGTATATCCAGATTTTCAAATGTGCTGTATTCAACATCCAAAAAAGTATTTTGCTGGGTACTTTTAAAAAAGTTGTTGATGTTGTTCTGGTTGGCATAATACTTTTTGTTGGAAAATGCACCTGACACCCATTGCCAACTTAAAAAATTACTGGCCAAATCACCATCCAATAGGTGACTATACATCCATTTGGCGGGTTCAAGCCAATGTGAATTGGCTATGTTGCAACAAATTGATGCCACATACATGCGCATATGGTTGTGCATGTATCCCGAAATGTAGAGTTGTTTTATTGCATTGTCGATTTCTTCAATACCAGTGTCGGCATTTACAATAGCTTGTGGAATTTGATAATTTGATATGGGAGTTTGTATGTTTTTCAAATCTTGCCTGATTCCCGCTTTTTTTGCCATCCAAACTTGTTGCCAATAATCTCTCCAAGCCAACTCTTGAATTAATTTTTCCTTATTGTACCATGGTAGGTCCAACGTTTTTATGTGCTGATATACCTGTCTTGTTGATATTACACCTCTGGAAATATAGGGGCTTAAATGGGTTACCGCTCCATCTTTATGGTTTCTGGTAGTGGTATATTTTACAGGATCTATTTGCCGTATCCTGTTTTCTATTGCCTGTATATCTGTAGGGAAGTTTATCATTGCGGAATTTTTGTTTTTGGAAGATTCAGGTGCATATCTATCTTATGGGAGTAATCCTAATACTCTATCTCCAGTTCCTCATATTTGACTTCCTCAATAATATTAGCTCTATTGGAATCTACTTTTGGATTGTAAAGGTCCTTGCTAATAGGGTAGGCCTTTATGGCTGTATCATCCATATCATCCTCCATAAGGTTCTGGATATCCTCTTCGCAGAGGTCGTTGTTCAACCATACGTGCACCTCTTCATCCCTTAAGATAATGGGTCTCCTGTTTTTGGTATTGTGAATTTTTTTGAAGAGGGGAGTGGCCGCCTTTGTCAAAATAGTAAAGGTGTTGTAACCATCTTTGGTGGTAGTATAGAGTCCTGCCAAACTCATAAGAGCTTCATTTTTTCGTTCAAAATAAAATGGAATCTTAAACTTCTTGCGAGCCGTGTGTGGTTCATAAAATCCGTTTACGGGGATAACGCAGCGCTTGGTCATGGCACTGTACTTATAGATAAAATGATCAAAGAGCTTTTCTGATTGTGCGTTGAGTCCGGCTCCAAACCTGGCCGCGTCTTTGTAGTATTTTTTAAAATCGGCCCCCATAGTGTTCTGCGGCATTATGCCCCACATGGAAGGTGTAATGTGGTTACTTTTTTCTTGTGGAATGATCCATAATAAGGGGTGTGCCCATCCGTTGGCGTGGTGATAGGTAAGTTCGCCCTCAATGGGGGTTTTGCCCATTAATTTGGAAACATTATAAAATTTTTCCACGTCCGTGGCAGAGGTGGTTACCCTGGTACCGAAACACATAATAATAGTTTTACCCTAAATTAAGAATTTAACTTTTCTGGACCGACTTCAAAATCTAAAATTTGTAATTTTGGAAAATATCCATAAAATAGGATTATTTCCAATAAATGAAAAATATTGTATATAGGAATCATGATCGATACGCCATTAAACGCCTTTTAATGGAAATTGGAGCACACCAATTGACCAAGGAATGTGAGTTGATGAAGCTTCCATTTCCCAAACGCCTTGGCCTTTTCTATATAGAAAGTTCCGATGACTGTGTCTACCTGGTGTATAAATATTATGATGGGACAAGAAAGGTCATGAAATTGGATCGCTACGAACTCCCTGAAGCCGGATGGGAAAGGATTTCATTGGAGTGAAGTGGGATTGAGAAAGGAGTAATGAGAATCTAGATGCTAGAGTCTAGATTAAATTGACATCCCGCATACGCAATGACAACTTTAAAATTTTGATGTTCCCTCCCTTTGGGGGAGGCTTGCCCGGCACCTTCGCGGGGGTTAGGAAGCGGACCAACAGAAAGAGGTTTTCCGCTTTGTCTTTATCGTAGCGTGGTAATTTCAATCTTTTCCGTCTTTTCCTCCTAGGGTCGGAGAATCCTCCTTCCCATATACTTCGACTCCCCTCAGTACAGGCCAAGGGAAGGAGCCTTTTGCTTTAAAATTATGAATTGTTATAAATTTAGTTCTACATCGTTCCACTAAAACAACGTATGTTTACGTTTTATAGCCAACACCAACTTCAAACCAATTATGACACCAATATTCACGGGATATTATTACATCTTCCAATCCATCCTGGAATAGGGCTACCGACCTCCCCGATCAATGAAAATATCAATTTTTTGTTTATTACTTGTTTTTATTATTTCCTGTAATCCGGACAATATAGTTCCAGTAAAAAATACTGAAGTAATTCCTGTAGAGGAAGAAATTGTACCAAAAGAAGAGGAAGAGGTGCCTGTAGAAGAAGAGATGTTGCCAGAAGAAGTTTTCCCTGATGGAAGCCTAAACAGCTTTTTCAATAACTGTCTTATCTCGGATAGATCCAGTAATATTGCTAGGAAGAACCCTATACAAATAACCGAATATGATCAGGTCAATAACAGGGTCAAAACCAATTATTCAAAATTGGAAAACCTGTTGGTCCAGGGCACCAATAATCAAAGTTGGTTTGTTACCCAAAATGGTGAAGCTTCAACTGTAGTTGAACTTATAGGTGTAAATACAACTGAAGGTTGGATAGACCTAGGGAATACCTATCAGGGAAGTTTAAATACCAAAATTGGTGCGACCTTGGAATTTTTTAATCCATTCATCAACTACGAAATTATCAATGACAGGCCCTTGTTCAACCCTTATCCCACTATAGCTTCGGAGGAAAATCTCCATTATATTCAACCTGGCGGTATCATTGAAAAATTGGACGGCACTTATATTTTATTGACTCCCGTGGTTTTTGGGCCACATACCAAGAGAAGTATTTATTACGCTACCAGTACTAATTTGGAGGATTGGATATTCCACGATGACCTGATTTTGGAGACAATTACCATTCCCTTTGCCAAACCAAATGGCAACGTATTCTCCACAGGAAATCCGTTTAAGCTGGATGATGATAGTTTCTTGGTACTGCTCGGGGTTCAGCAGCCAAACAATAATTATACTTCCGCCTATATGATCATTGATGAAGATTTGAATATTTTGCAGCAACCGACCGAAATCATGATACCGGAATGGAACGGTTTGGACCATAATAGTTTTCCTTTGTCCATTACAAAATTTAATAATCGATATAGGATTTTATTTCACAGAAGAAATCCCAGTTTCATTGATAGGGAAATCCATGAAATTGTAGCCACAAATTTGTTCGATGCCCTGAATTTAAATCAAAGCATTGTATCTTCCAATATTATCCACAAAGGAAATACAAGTAGCGGCTATTTAAGGGGGAAGGCCGATGATGCTGCTTATATAGAATTTAATTCAGAACTCTATATACTTCTTGGTGGGGAAGAGTTAGGGTCGGTCTATTTAACTTCGAGGAATAGAGAGTACGGTCTGGTGAAGTGGGATGGAGGTAGTTGGAATCATGATAGCAGAAGTCCATTATTGGTAAACCCAGTGCAATTGTACAAAAAGTACCCAGCTTATGATTGGGCCTGGGATCATTTGGGGGCTTTTGTCTCACCAATTATAAAGAATAATACACTTTATATTTTTATGGCCTTTGGTTCGGATAATCCAGATTATTTTATCTCCGGAATAAAGGTGTCCTTAAATTAACGACACCAACTAGTTGCCATAAATTGTCACTGGCACACAGCTGATACAATTCCAAATTTAAAAAGGAGAATAGAGCAATCAGTAAAGAGAATTGAGTTCCTATAGTCTATAAGTACAAGAGTGTGGTAAATTCAAAGTCTATAAGTAGAATGCAGATTTGGTCCCAGTTAGTGGCCAAGGAGCAGTAATATTGCGGATGCCTCTGGGAAGCGCTTTAAAGAACCAACCAATACCAGGTCAGTTATGGTATACCAACTAAAGGATGGACAAATTTTTGCTCATTTGGTGGAAATCTATGGCAAAATTGTATCGTACTAATTCATGAAAATCGTAGATTTACAGCCTTAGCCTAAAATTGTAATAATTTGATTTGGTATAATTTATATAACCGATTTAAGCGAATTAAAAAAGTTAAGGATAAGACACGTCGCGAACTGGAAAATCAAATTGAAGAACTTCAGAAACAAAATGAAATCCTTAAATCGCTTTTGGCCTTTCAAAGTGAAGAGGAAAAGGATGAAAGTGAGAAATATGCCAATACCATCCTCAATAATATGGGCGATGCCGTATTTGTAAAAGACAACGGGAGCAGGTTGCTTTTGGTCAACGATGCTTTTTGCAATCTGTTCAACCTTCCAAGAACCAAAATAATAGGCAAAACCCTTGCTGAAAATGTACCCCCCGATGAGCGGGAGAATTTCTTACGGATAGATAAGCAGGTACTGTTGGATGGCATAGATAATATTAATGAAGAGCCTTTAACCGTAGAGGAAGGCGAAACGAAAATTATCTCTACAAGGAAGTCGAGGTTTATAGATGAGGACGGGAAAAAGTTTTTGGTTGGGGTAATACGGGATATTACGGAACGTATAAAGGCGGAGAAGGATTTAAGGGAGAGCGAAAAACAATTGAGGGAACTAAATGCTACAAAAGACAAACTGTTTTCTATCATTGCCCATGATTTAAGAAGTCCATTTAATAATATTTTGGTGTTGTGCGATATCTTAAAAACACAATTAACTAAGTCAGAGGATTCAGATGCTCCAGTGTATTTGGGCCTAATACATTCTACTGCCAAAAGCACCTTGGTACTTCTTGAAAATTTATTGGATTGGGCAAAATCACAATCCGGTCAAATCAGTTTTAAAAACGAAAAAATAGGTATATCGTCCATTATCCAGGAAATATTGGAACTCTCCATATCCATCGCCCAAACAAAAGGCATTTCAATAGAGGTAAATGCAGTGGAGGAAATAGTGATGAATTCCGATAAGAAAATATTAAAAACCGTCATTCGAAATCTAATTTCCAATGCCATTAAATATAGTAAACCGGGAGATAAAATAACAGTTTCCGCAATTGAAGAGGAAGACCAAGTTAAGATTGTAATTTCTGATTCAGGTGTAGGTATGGACGATAAGACACTGGATAATTTGTTCAATATAACCACCAATACCCCATTGCCAGGTACACTTAATGAAAAAGGTTCTGGTTTTGGACTGGTATTGTGTAAGGAATTTATTGAAAAACTAGGTGGTAAAATATGGGTTGAAAGCGAAAAAGGCAAGGGAAGCGATTTTATATTTACAATACCGCGGAATTGATTATCCGGTAAATATTCTTGGAGGAATTGGAATATTGTGTGGGGTAGGGATCCTTTCTTTTTATAGACATACCGTATAGATAAAGCCTATACACTTTGCCGATATGTGCAAAATATATAGGCTTTGAATTGTGAAGATTCCTATTATGTGAAGATTCCTATTATTGGTCTATTCTGCCCATCCGGTGTTTAGTTCCTGTTACTTTCCACTATTAATCCGGTCAGAACATCATTAAAGGACTCTCTCCATGTTAACCTTACACACAACAGCTACACCTCCCCATCAGCCCTTTTTTAAAATTTTGGAGCCTGAAGAAAGTTTTTGATGAGCAATGGTAGCATTGCCTTTATAGGATAACACACTATTTCCACTGGCATCGATCGATATGGAATTGTTTACTGTAAGATAAGCATTGCTATTACCGGAAAGGTCAATTTTTAGTGTGTCAACGCTTAGATCGTAATCCGATAGTTCACAATTGCCGTCAAGTTCTATATCCATGTTTTTTACACTGCCTGAGAAATCAATCATACAGTTTCCGCTAGAAACCAGATCAAGCTTCTCAGCTGACAAAGCACCGGTAAAGAAACTATTTCCACTTAAATAGATTTTTAGGTTATCAGCTTCCAAGGGGTCTTCCAGTTCCAATTTAGCATTTCCCTTAACGTTAAAATTGTCTATACTTTTGGTAGTAATAAACACATTTAAGGTTTCCTGTCCTTTGATCCTCCGAACGTTGTCCAGTTTCACCGTTAACTTATTGCTTTCCTTGTTTACCAAGATATACTTATGAAGGTTGTCGTTGGCCTGAACCCTCAACTTCTCTTCTGTATCCGAGAAGTTTATATAGACCTTAAAATTATCGTTTACCTCCAAAGAAGTATAAGCGGAGAATTCATAATCTTTTGTAGTAATTTCTTCGGAAGCTGTTATGGTATCCTTTTCACAGGAAATTAGCAACACTGAAAAGACGATGATATAACATATTTTTAAAATTGTGTTCATTTTTGTAACTTTTTTAGATTTATTATTTTTTTGCGTTAACCAGCAGATAGATCAGGAATATTGTATATAGGACATATATACATCTTCTGTAAAATTCAATACCTAGATTTTTCATTTTCATTTGTTTTAGAGTTTTTAAGATGCCGCAGCATATTTTTTTGTTATTGGCTTGCCGTAAAGCGTCTTAAGGCCAGCCATTGACTTCTTTTTCCATATTTCAATTGGGAAAAGAAGACATGTTTATTGGATTCTGAAGGTATTCTTCGGTAATTATCAAATGCTTTCATGACTATATTTTTTTTGATTAATAATGGTAACAAAGTTCGTTTGGAGAGCAACACCCCACAATCGCATATTTATGTGGAAGTTGATTGGTTCCCAGTTGCGATTGGGCCATTTATCACATCTTTGATCCGCATTCCTTTTAAACAGCCCGTAGTTATAATTTATAATGATATGTTATGCCTTATATAATCTTCTAGGGTAGGGAAACGTTCCCAAGAGTAAGATCTTCAAAAAGATTTACCATATTATAATCCGAGTTCATGGAGGTGTTACGGTTTTCAAAGGCAATTCCGTAGCCATGACCATGCGCAATTTTCGAATTTTTTATGGTTAGATTGGCCCAGTAGTCCCCATCCAGGCCAATACTTGCTATTTTAGAGACTCCCGGCATTTCGGTCTTTCCCGCATAGAGTACTTCTGTATGGTCCATTAGGTTTAAAGCACTGGTCGATTGAATTCGGATCCCGTTCCAAAATCCTTTGGTAGTACTGGCCCCAGTAAACACAATCTTATTATTTGCTGTGCCCTGGGCAATTAAGTATCCATTGGGAAAGACTCCGAACATCTTATCTTCGGCAAATTTGAAAATGGCTCCTGGAAGTATTTTTAATCCCGATTGAACGCTCAAATTACCACTTATTAAATAGCTTGCTCCAAAGTGTAGGGCCGGCCAAATAGTTTCACTCCTATCGGGGTTCAACAACTGAGAGCCAAAAATTTCGACCCCATTGTGTCCGTTGCCAATAAATTCCATTCCTGTGGCATAGTTAAGAGTTTTAACCTGATTGGCAGCCATGGAAATCGCCGGACCTTGGTTTTCGTGAAACTTAATTTGGTCTATGCGCACTAGTTCGGCTCCGTTTTCAACATAGACCCCATTGCCACCACTGGCCACAATTTTTGTGCTGAATAACTTTAATTTCGCCCCATAGGCACCTGCCAATCCAATGGCGGTCTTAAACTGCAGTCCGTCCATGATTTGGTTTCCGGCATTATGTATTTCTACATTGTCCAATTCGTTTTTCATGTCGGCGGACATTATGGAAATACCTTTCCAATACCCTCCGTCAACAGATTCCCTTCCACGGAACTTAATGGGGTATTGAGCGCTCCCAAGAGCTCTTATATAACCCTTTTGTGTAATGTTTATTTCTGAATCCTTGTCCATGTATAATTCAAGGCCTTCCAAAATCCTAAGCCCGGAAACCACCTCTATGGTACCTTTTACCACATATTGCATGTTTTCTGAGCTATTGTATAGTTCGCTCCAAACAGTTTCTTGGGCGGTAGCGATTCGGTCACCTATAACATCGATAATGTTCTCGGCATTATTTTGGAACTCCGATAAACTGGATAAACTCCCTAATTGCGATGCCGGTAACTGGAGGGTCTTGCTATTGTTCCTGTACACATTGAAGGATTCCGTATTCCATTTTGCTCCTACTTCAATCGCCACGGCATATGCAGCACTATGCTGAATAATGGACGAAACTAGGGTAAGTTGTCCTCGTCCCTCGTTGTCCAGGCCTAAACTTGTGGCAACTTCCATTCCTTGGGCAATGGCGCCACCAGCGTATTCAATGGTTACCCTGTCAAATTTGTTTAAAGGACTATTGGAATTTATGATCAAACCTTTCCAATATCCGGCAACCTTATTCTTTCCGGTGAAGGTGATAAAGGAACTGGCAGCGGCTGTGGTAATAATGGCCCCTGGACTGTCTATGTACATGGCCGTATTTTCCTCAAAGGCAATAACAACATTGGGATCAATAGTGAGAAGATTGGTAACATGGATGTCGCCAGTTACTAAATAATCAATTTTGTCGGGATCATCAAAGACATTGGCCAAGTGGCGCCGCGCCGTAATATTCTCCGAGATGATTATGGTTTCCTGTACAGGTGGGGTTTCTACATCCTTTACCGCGATTGCCAATTCATCCGTATCATAAAATTCGGTATTGAAAATCTTTAGTTCCACAGAATAGTTCCCGGCCTTATCCGGAGTAAATTTTGGCTTGACCGTGGTTTCTTCCGTCAATTCGGTTAAACTGCCACTTGGTTTGGCTTTAAATCTCCACAGGTATTGAAAGGGTTTTCCGGCCTTGTCCATAGACTTGGAACCGTTCAGGACAACAGCCTGACCGGCATAAATATCTCCTTGATTCTCTGTATAGGCGTCCGCCTGCAAAGTGTTGGAAGGATTTTCGGTATAGTCATCATCGGAACATCCAATGAACATTAAGAAGAAGATTGCAAGAGTAATAAATTTTGTTTTCATTGCCTGATATTGAGTTATAGTTTCAAATTTTTTTCAGGGCAAAGGAAGTGAGCTACCGCAGTTTATACAATCGCATATGTATGTGAAATTCGAGGATTTTTTACGATTTTTAACGGGATATGTTATAGCAATTTATCCTTAAATGCCTTGGCAACGGCTTCGCTCTTACTGTTTACATGCAGTTTTTCGTAAATTTTTTTGATGTGTGATCGAACGGTATCAATGGCTATAAAAAGTTCTGAAGCAATCATTTTGTAGCTATAGCCATCTACTAGAAGTTGTAATACTTCTGTTTCTCTTTCACTTAGGCAATAGTCTTGGTTCTTGGTCTGGGGTATTACCTGGAACATTTTCAAAACTTGTGTAGCTATGGAGGAGGTCATGGGCGCACCGCCCAAAGTGGCATCCTGTATATATTCCAATAATTTGACCGGTGGTGTCTTTTTTAACAAATACCCATTGGCCCCGTTCCTAAGTGCTTCGAATACATTTTTATTGTCGTCAAAGACGGTAAGCATCAATACCTTGACCTCGGTGTTTACTTCCCTTATTTTTTTTAATCCTTCCAAGCCATCGGTTCCGGGCATATTGATATCCATTAAAATGACGTCGGGCGACCATTTTTTTACTTCCTCGGTAACATTGTTGCAATTCTTGTAAGATGCCAAAACGGAAAACCCATCACTACCATTGATCAACATGGTAAGCCCTTCGCGAAATTGGGGATTATCCTCATATATTACTACCCTTATCATAATTGTCGCTTTTTGTAAAGTTAGACAGGAAATCCATAGGATAAAATCACATAAATATGTTAAAATGTCCTCTAACGCACAGGAACGTTCAAAGAGATTTCCGTGCCCAGATCGGGATTACTGTCAATTTTTAGTTTTCCTCTCATTTTGGATGCCCTTTTAACCATATTGTCCAGACCATTCCCGTTGTCGACCTTTTCAAGTTCAAACCCTATTCCGTTATCCATGATCTGCATTTGGAGCCATTTGTCCCTAGAAGTTATTTGCACTTCTGCCCGCTTGGCAAGGGAGTACTTGGCAATGTTATTGATAGCTTCCTTGAAAATAAGAAAGAGATCGCGCCGGGCTTCCATATCCAGTTTTAAATCGTTTATTTTATCCTCTACCTGAAAATCGAACTCTATGTTCTTGGCCTCCAGAATACCGGTAGCGTATTCCCTCATTCTGGCAATAACCCTATGCATGTTATCGTTGTCCGGTTTAATGCTCCAAACGATATCATCCATAGCCTCCATCATTCTTTGGCTGTTGTCGGTAATCTTTGAGAGGTAGTTGCTACTGGTTACGGCATCACTATTCATTTTGCTCTTGGCCATGGAACTAAGAATGTTTATAGTGCTCAAAGTAGAGCCCATATCATCATGCAGGTCCCTGGCCACTTTGTTCCTCAAGTTTTCAACGGCCAAGATGCGATTTATCTTAAGTCTGTAGATTAAATAGGCGATGCCTATTCCAGAACAGAGAGCCAAAGCAATAAACCACCAGGTGCGATAGAAGGGTGGGCGTATCCTAAAGTCGACACTGGTAATTTCGTCCGGTTCCAGTCCTTGGAGGTTCATGCATTTTACTTGAAATGTATACTTTCCAGAGGGCAAAGTGGTGTAGGTGGCGGCCATATCCCTTTCTGCCTTTACCCAGTCTTTGTTCACTCCGGAAATGCGATAGTAGTACTGTAATTTCCTTTGTTGTGAAAAGCTCAGTGCGGAAAAATAGAAGGTAAACGAATTTTGAAAATGATTGAATACAATTTCCTTTTGGGCCATAATCGAATCCAAAGGCATATAGGTATTGAAGAGCTTAAAATCTGTAATATTTACCTTGGGAGGCTTTTGCTTATAATTTAGTTTTTCGGGCGAAAAGCCAAAAACTACATCCTCACCTCCAAACCATATCTCCCCGTTTTGCATCATCCATTTGGCGCTATTGGTCTTTTCCGCATAGAGAACGCCATGAAGGTTGCTATAGGAACTTATAATGTTCTTTTCATAATTATAGCTGCTAAGGCCATTGCTGGTAATCATCCATGCTATTCCTTCCCTATCCATCATTAATTGCAATACCCTAGAGCCATAGAGCCCTTCATAGGAACTAATCTTTTTTACTTGAGTGGTGTTTATGTTGAGAATGTTCAAAGCCTCTGTACCCACCATAAAAATACTGTCGTTATATTGCTGGATGTCAGAAATAGTATTGTCCATTATCCCATAACTGTCGCTGAACTCTTTGTTAAAATGAAAAAGGATTTCGTTGGTGTCCACATCAATCACGTATACACCTTGCTTGTGGGTTCCTACCCATAACCGGCCCTGCCGATCTACATAAAGTCTGTAAATGATGGTGTTGAAATTGTGTAGTTCTTCAAAATAATTATCGGCAATGGGATCGTTCTTTTTCCATTTAACCAAACGCCCACTCTGAGTGCCGAACCAAAGATTTCCGTTAAGATCTTCCTTGATCTGCCGTACCGTTGACTTTTTAAATATAGGAGGGTTTAACCAATGTAATGCTTTTTTGGTATTGGCATCAAAAACGGCCAATCTGCCCCCCTGACAGGCAGACCAAACATATCCCGATTCACTGTGCTGTTGAAGGTCCCAAATGGATGAATATAATTTAAAGGATTCGGATCCCAAACCAGTATAGGGGTTACCTTCAAATTGATTGAAATTTTTGTCATAAAATAGGATGCCCTTACCCCATGTTCCGATCCAATTTTCCCTGGTCTTGGTTTCCAGTATGGCATTTACGGGAGAGTCCAATCCAAGACCATCAATTACCACAAGGCTATATACGTCTTTATGATTGGGATTCATCACATAGAGGCCATTTTCAGTGCTCAACCAAATATTACCTTCCCTGTCTTCAAATAGATGCCTGGCCTGATTACATTTTATATCGAACTCCAAAGGGTTGGCTTTGAAATGTTGATAAAAACCTTGAAGGTCATTTTCATAGCTCAACAAGGAATTTTCTCCCCCGATCCAGATCTGTCCATTACTGGTTTCCAAAATTTGTCTTAGAACGGTATATTTTTTTGTTGCCTTATGGCTTCTTAGGGTATCGGTAAGAAATTGATTTGTTTTGGGGTCGAAATGCAAGAGAACAGGGTGTTCCTTATGTGGATTATAATCCCAGTAAGTTACCCACCAGGTGCCATTTTTGTCCTTGATGAAATCTCCTGAATTGGTAATGGCCTTGTTGTTCAGTAAAGGTATATTTTCTGGATTGTTGAGCCGGTGAAAGACCTCGTCATCGGATCTTCGGTATAGTCCCAGCCCCTGTTCACTGCAGATCCAATATTCTCCAGTCTGCTTGTCTTCAAAGAGGGAACTTACACCCCAACCTCTGGGGATTTTTATTGGTAAATTGGACTCTATGAAAGCATTGGTTTTGGTGTCGTACCATAAAAGACCATATTGGGAGGCGCAGAGAAATACCTGATTTTTACTATCTATAAACAATTTGAATTCCGATCTTGGAGGAATACTACCGTAACTCCTTATAGGTACCGAGGTATAATGAAAATCTACAGTGTTGAATTTCCCCACCTGACCTCCTTGTAACAACCAAAGATTGCCATTGCCGGCATCTAAAATTTGGTCCACGCCTATGCTAGGTGGTAGCTGGTAATTTTCGGGACCAACAAAGGAAATGAATTTTCTCCCATCAAAACGCTGTATGCCCACCTCGGTGCCTATCCAAAGAAATCCAGTGGAGTCCTGCCAAACACATTTTACCTTATTGGTATTTAAACCATCCGCGGTAGAAAATCTATTGAAGACGTAAGAATTCTGTCCAAATAGATAGGCTTGGAAACATAGCAAACAACAAAGAATCCTTGTGCTCATGCAGCCAGGTGATTTATAATAAAATTACGTAAAGATTGTACATCCAATGTATAAAAAAATGAAATTTTATACTCCAAAGGAAGTCCAGTTCCTGTGGCATGGAATCCAAGTACCCATTATAATATAATTGTAATCCAAAGCTCTATTAGCAGGTCGATTAGAATTTGAAATAATGTTACCATGATTGTTTTTGTTTAATTGATTTTTATTGATTGATGAATAAACCCCTTTTGTTTTTGATTCGGGTACCATTTACATTGAGAATTTCATTTAGTTCCTTTTTTCTAAAATTGCCAATGGCAAATAACAGCACAAATATAGTTCCGGTCGGTCAACCCCGAAATAGCATAAACATGTGAAAAAATCCACCTTTAACGCAGAAAGGAAATTATTCACGCCAAGTGGGCTATAGAATATGTAGGTCGTAATTCGGGCCTTGTATATAAAATCACATTCTTGTGTGATTGTTAGGTGCTTCAGATCCCTAGATCTTTGTATGTAGATAATATCCTTATAAAATAGAAAAGCTAGACCCGGGAAAAAAGTATCCCATAAGCCGATTGTTAAGGAAAGGACACATAAAATATTTTAAATCTATGATATCAAAAACGTCCTTACGTTTAGTGTTCTTTATGACACTATTTTTAGGTACCCAGGTTGTCGTATCCCAAAATACCTTGAATCCTTCGAAATTAAAGGAAGATTTTCAACTCTTCAGGAAAGCATTGGAGGAAGCGCATCCGGGAATCTATCGGTATGAAGCCAAATCATCAATGGATGGCAGTTTTGAGGTAATTCGAAAGAAACTCGATCAGCCACTTAGCCAACAGGAGTTTTATAAAATTTTGAACCCGGTATTGGCTAAAATTGGATGTGGGCATACCAAATTAATACCTTCAGAGGAGAAGGGATTTATGTATTATTACAATACAGAAACTCTATTTCCATTAAAGCTTTTTCTGGACAAGAATAAGGCTTATGTGCGCTATAGCTATGATACTGGTATTAAATTGGAACCTGGTACCGAAATTACGGCCATCAATGGCATAGATATGGAGGAGATTATTGAAGGGTTATTGAATAATCTGTTTTCTGATGGACACAATCAAACCTTCAAGTACTACGAGCTTAACAGGTATTTTAATGCCTTATTCTCCAATTTTTACTTGGAAGAGGGTGAGCCCCATAACAAATTCAACATCACCTATAAGGACCGCGGGAGGAAGGGCAGTTTGACATTACCTTCGGTTTCCTACCAAAAAGTAATGGAACATGATACCGCAGAGCAAAACAATATACCCTATGAATTGGAATTCAAGAATGAGAAGACGGCCCTCTTAACCATACGTACCTTCTGGCCGGACGAGGTGAAATATAATTTTGAGGTTTTTTTAAAGGAATCCTTTGCAGACATCAACGCCAAAAATATTGAAAATTTAATTTTGGACCTGAGGGGAAATGAAGGAGGAAAGGATGACTTTGGGTCGTTATTGTTGTCCTATTTGGTAAATGCCGATTTTAGGTATTATGATAAACTGGTAGTAGCTACCAATGAAAGATTTTCATTTGAAGGCCATGCTCAATTACCTGAAGGTTATGAGCAGTTAAGGGCTTTAATTACCCAAACAGAGGATGGGGAGTTCCGTTGGGAGCACAACGGAAATCTGGCAATACAAACACCACAAAAAGATCCCTTTAAAGGGCATGTTTATGTATTGATAGACGGAGCTTGTTTCTCGGTTACTTCCGAGTTTTGTTCCGTGGCAAACCATCTGGATAGGGTTAGCTTTATAGGGGAGGAAACGGGGGGCGGATATTATGGGAATAATAGTGGTGCCTTTGCCATAGTTACGCTCCCAAATTCCAAGATGAAACTGGGGATACCGTTGATGGCCTATTATACCGCGGTAAAAGATTATGAATTTACAGATAGGGGTGTTATGCCCGATCATCCTATTGGCAACACCATCAAGGCAGTGTTGACACCCCAAGATGAGGTGTTGGATTGGACCTTGGGAAGGATAAACAAAAAGTAGGTATGGAAATGATCGAAGCTTGAAGTTGTATTTCTTTGAAAGGATTTTTTACCTTATTTATATTTTTACAACTATGGAAAAAAGTAACATGGTGTTTATCGGGGCCAGTTTGGATGGTTATATAGCCGATAGAAATGGCGGATTAAATTGGCTTACCTCAATTCCCAATCCCGAGCAATCGGATATGGGTTATAACGCATTTATGGCGCAGGTGGATGCCCTTGTAATGGGCCGTAAAACTTTTGAAACAGTCTCTGGTTTTCAAGGGGATTGGCCCTATGCCAAACCGGTTTTTATAGTGAGCAGGACCTTGGATACCTTAGCTGAGGAGTATTGGGATAAAGCCGAATTGGTCAAAGGAAGCTTAACGGAAATCTTGAAGCAAATACATGATAAGGGGTACCATAAGCTTTATATAGATGGAGGGGTTACCATACAGAATTTTTTAAAGGAAGATCTCATTGATGAAATGACAATTACAACCATCCCCATAGTTTTGGGAGGAGGAAGTGCTTTGTTTTCAATACTTCCCAAAGAACTGGAATTTGCTCTTGTAGAATCCAAGGTATTTCTAAATCAGCTGGTCCAGAATCGTTATCGGAGAAAACGATAAGCTTGGTCGTGGATTGCACTCTTTATACCCAATTTCAATTCAAGGGATATTTCCAGTTGTGGTTTGGTTTATACAAGTTAAAGGAACTCTTCAAGGTTCAATTGTAATTAAAACCGCAGATAAGTTTTAAGGTTTTCCTATCTTAGGACCATTATTTCAATTAATGAATATGGCTGTCCTAATCTAGCCTCACTAAAAAATTGTCAATGCGGTTAAAATTTATAATTGCCCTAATAATAGGTTTTGTATTTGGTACTCAAATTGGTAATTCCCAGGAAGAAATTCTTTATAAGAAGGTGGATACTACCCAGTTGTTTTTGGAAATATATTATCCCCCTAATATGGAATCCTCCAAGCCTTATCCGGCCATGGTTTTCTTTTTTGGTGGCGGTTGGGTAGGGGGCAAAAGGTCCCAATTTTTGAATCAGGCCAAATACTTTGCAAAAAGGGGGGTGGTTTGTTTTTTGGCAGACTACCGTACTTCAAAAATATATGGAACAACTCCCTTCGAATCCGTTAAAGATGCTAAATCGGCCATAAGGTTTATCAGAAAGAATGCCACCAAATTTAATATAGACGGTAATAAGCTTGTTGCTTCCGGTGGCTCTGCCGGGGGACACTTAGCGGCTGCAACGGCTTTAGTTGAAAGCTACAATGACCCAAGAGATGATACATCCATAGATTGTATCCCCAATGCCCTGGTACTTTTTAATCCTGTGGTAGATAATGGTCCAGGAGGTTATGGTTATGAAAGAATAGGGGAGGCTTACAAAGACTTTTCGCCTCTTCATAATATTAAAAAAGATGCTCCTCCCACGATTCTTTTCCTTGGAACCAAAGATCAATTGATTCCCGTAGTGACCGCCGAATATTATAAAATGGTAATGGAAAAAGTGGAAAGTAAGTGCGACCTTAAATTATATGAAGGGGAGGGGCATGGATTTTTTAATTATGCCAATCTTAAAGCCTATAAAAGTACTGTTGCCGAAGTGGATCAATTTTTGGTGTCCCTGGGATATTTAAAGAAGGAACCGATTATAAACATTGATTAATAAAATTTTCAGGTCAGGAAGGCTGTCGGAATAGTATTATAAATCACACTACTAAAGGATATTTATGAATTGGATTTTTCTAATCATCGCAGGCCTCTTTGAAGTGGCTTTTGCGGCCTGTCTTGGAAAAGCAAAAGAGGCTACAGGAGTGGAAGCGACCTATTGGTATATAGGTTTTTTGCTGTGTTTGGCTGTAAGTATGTTGCTACTGGTCAGAGCAACAAGGGAATTGCCCATAGGTACTGCTTATGCCGTATGGACTGGAATTGGGGCGGTAGGGACTGTATTGGTGGGTATCCTTGTGTTTAAAGAGCCTGCTACTTTTTGGAGGATGTTCTTTATTACCACCTTGATATGCTCCATTATTGGACTGAAGTTTGTGTCCAACTAATTTTAGGTGTATTCCCTAACAAGAACTAGGTGATGGTATGAGTCAATTGTTTAATTAGATTAAAAATGGATCCGGCAAAGCGACTTCTTGTAATTAAATGGGTGCACACCCTGATCTGGCTATTTTTTGTAGTCGTGATTTTCTATATTTTGTATTCCGGAATTTTTAACGAGATCAATACCTATACCTGGATCGGTATAGGCTTAATAGTTGGGGAGGGCATTGTTCTTTTGGTTTTCAACATGTTCTGTCCCCTAACCGTTATGGCAAGGAAATATTCGGATTCGGAAAAGGATAATTTTGATATTTTTCTTCCCAATTGGTTGGCAAAATATAATAAGTTGATTTTTACCACCCTGTATGTTATTGGGCTGATTATAGTTTTGATACGGACTTTATTTTGAGGTTATTTTCTTTGTGGCGTGCATAGTTGCATTGGTTATCATGGAATAAGATTTTAAAAGTTAAAAATACCTTTTCATAATAATAGAGTGCAAAGTTCGAATTGATAAAAACCGAAAGCGAATGCCTAAACATATAAAAGGAATACAAATGATGAATACCAAATTTTTAGCAATGCTTCTCGTCTTCTTGATCGGTTCGCAATTTCATGGCAAGGCCCAAAATTCTTATGTAATCCCACAGAATGTTAAACGAATACTTTTTATAGGGAACAGTATTACCTACTCCGGGCAGTACGTGTCCTATGTGGATGCCTATTTTACTTTGCGATATCCGGATCGGGATTTTGAAATTATTAATGTAGGCTTGCCCAGTGAGACAGTATCAGGACTTTCTGAGCCAGGGCATGCCGATGGTAAGTTTCCCCGTCCAGATCTTCATGAGCGTTTGGAGCGTACTCTTAAGCAAACAAAACCCGACTTGGTATTTGCCTGTTATGGAATGAATGATGGTATTTATTTGCCGTTTGATGAAGGGCGTTTTCAAAAGTATAAGGAGGGGATTTTATGGTTAAATAACCAAATCTTGGAATCCGGAGCATCTATAATACATATTACCCCGCCCGTTTATGATTGGCGTAAGGGAGAAGCCTATGCCAACGTATTGAATATTTACTCGGATTGGCTTCTTAGTAATAGGTATACCAATAATTGGAAAGTAATTGACCTTCATTGGCCTATGAAAAAATACCTTGAGGACAAGCGTTTGGAAGATGATAGTTTCGCTTTGGCCAAGGACGGTGTGCACCCCAATGATACAGGGCATTGGATAATGGCCCAACAGCTGCTTTTATACCTTGGGGACGAGAAAGTATTCAAAGCTAACGGTATTGAAGAAGTGGTTTCCCAATTTAACCATGGTGAAGAAATATGGAAGCGCGTAGAGGAACGGCAAAAAATGATGAAAGATGCATGGCTCACTTCCATCGGTCACCAAAGGCCTGGTATGAATGTGGGACTTGATCTTGCTGAAGCTTTGGATAAGTCAGAAATGTTGAAAATGGAGATACGTAATTTGCAGAAGAATTAATAAATTAATCAAGCCTTTTAATGAACATACTATACCTACATGGCCTAAACGGTAGTCTAAGCGACGAAAAAAGAACGATACTTGAAAAGTACGGTAGGGTTTATTCCCCGGCTATCGACTACGAATCTGACAGTAACTGTATCGAAAATTTAAGAAGGCAATTTGTAAATGGGAAAATAGATGTTGTCATGGGTAGTAGTATGGGTGGTTTTACAGGGTATTATCTGTCCATTGCATTTAAAAAATCGGCCCTGCTTTTCAATCCCGCCTTGGTTTCGCGATCCGTTTTTCAAAATGTTCCGGACTATAGCAATTCCGATCGTTCTTTTAAACAATTTGTCTTAGGAGTAAAGGACGAGGTGGTTGATCCAAAAGATACTTTGAAATTTATAGGAGAAGGAATGTACGAAAATACAGATTACCGTATTTCCCTGAGACAGGATTTGGCACATAGGATTCCATTGGACATATTTGAGCATGAGGTAAGCCTCTTTTTTGATCATTTATCTCAAGAGGTCCACTTTGGGCTATAAACCGTTCTATTGAATATAAATGTTAAATACACGAAAAGGCATTCCATTACCCCATTCTTTACTAATTTTATAATTCAAAATACAGATAGTCAGTGTACGCCATAATAGAAACAGAAACCACAGGATTGCGGGGAGAGGATAACAGGATTACGGAAATCTGCATCTTGGTTCACGATGGCGAAAGGATAGTGAAAGAATTCTCGTCCTTGATAAATCCAGAGGTATTTATTAAGTATAGGGTGTCCCGTCGTAATGGGATTAGTAATGATAAGGTGAATAGCGCACCTAAATTCTATGAATTGGCCAAAGATATTGTAGAACTGACCAAGGACTGTATTTTCATTTCCCACCACGTAAATTTCAATTTTAATAGTATAAAAAATGAGTTGGCATCGCTTGGCGGCGTATTTAAACGCAAGAAAATATCCACCCTTAAGCTGTCCCGAAAACTAATTCCTGGTCAACAAAGTTATAGTTTGGGGGCTATGTGCAACCATTTGGGTATAAATGTCGGTCATGTACAAAGCGCCAAGGACAAAGCGGAGGCCACGGCTAGCTTACTTGAAAAACTTTGGGCATTGGACACGGACGGGGTTTTCAGTTTCTTTTTGGGACCAAAATCCGGGCAGGCAGGTATTCCTCCGCAATGGCCTAGATCTGTTGTCACAAACTTGCCCAATGTTACAGGTGTTTATTATTTTAAAAATGCCCTTGGAAAAATCATTTATGTGGGCAAGGCCAAGGATATTAAACAACGGGTGCTGAGCCATGTCTATAGCAAGGCTCATAAGGAAATGCGACTGTGTTTTGAAACCGTGCATATAGATTATACCCATACGGGAAGTGAGTTGGTGGCACTGTTGTTGGAATCCGATGAAATAAAAAAACACCTCCCCAAATTTAATCGTGCGCAAAAACGAATCGGATATCAATATGGGATAGGGGCAAGGAGGGATAATAACGGAATCACCAATCTGTTTTATGACCGATTGAGCAACATGAAATCCCCTTTGGCCAGTTTTTATAACCAAGGGGAATGTAGGTTTTTCTTGGAGGAATTGTGTGAGACCCACGGACTTTGTCCACGATTTTGCAGTTTGCAGCATATTTCAGCGGCCTGTTTTCATTTTCATATAAAAAAATGTCAAGGTATTTGTCGAGATATGGAAACTGTGGAAGCCTACAATGAACGCGTTGAAAATGCCTTGATGCCAATAGCCGACGATAAAAATACCTACATTATTAAGGCAGCTGGAAGAAAGACGAATGAAAAATCGGTTATTGTGGTAGAAAAGGGTGTATACAAGGGATTTGGATTTTTGCCCAGGAAAAAAAAGATAGAGGCCTTTATGGAATATGATAAGTTCATTACTCCTATGGCCGATAACAATGATATTCAAAAAATCCTAAGACGATATTTAAGGAGAGGGGATGGGGAGCCTATTTTAATAGATTACCCGTATGAAATACCAATTCAGAGAGAAATCCCAAAGTCCTTAGCCTAAACTAATATCTTAGAAGTTTGAAGGTTCATTGCTATCGGATCAGGTAGGCCAAGCTAAGTTTTTAGGGAGAAGGATTAATAAATTTTTAAAGCAAATATTCCCCTAGGATTTTAATACTATTTATTTCCCAATCTATTGTTCATAAGATTCCTTTCCATTTTTAATTGACTACCTTACTAGTCAAATCCTAAAATTAAAATGATGAAGGCCGTTTATTTGGTAAAATATGGCAAGTCTGATACTGCATTTGAAATTAGGGAAGTCAAAATCCCAGATGTATCCAACGATCAGGTGCTTATAAAGGTAGAAGCCTTTGGAATTAATTTTGCCGATGTAATGGCGAGGTTGGGTCTTTATAAAGGGGCCCCGCCACTACCTGCTTTGTTGGGGTATGAGGTTGTTGGGCATATTGAAAAATGTGGGAGCAATGTTCAAAATATGAAGGTTGGAGACCGTGTAAGTGCAATTACCAGATTTGGAGGTTATGCTGAATATGCAGTTGCCCAAAAAGAGGTGGCCAATATAATACCACAATCCATGTCTGCGGGAACAGCCGTGGCCTTGGCCACCCAATACACTACGGCTTATTTTTTATCCCATAATATGACCAATATTCAAGAAGGGGACAAGGTACTGGTACATGCCGCTGCCGGAGGTGTAGGAACCGCATTGGTACAAATGGCACTGTTCAAAAAATGTCTTGTTTTTGGAACGTGCAGTTCTTCGGATAAGATAGACTATCTAAGGAAAAATGGAGTACATCATCCCATTAACTATTTGGAAAAGGATTTTGCATCTGAAATTAAAACTATACTGGGAACAGGAGGATTGGATGTGATTTTTGACCCCGTTGGCGGTCTTTCTGTACGTAAGGGGTATAAACTGCTAGCAGCTGGAGGAAGATTGGTAAGCTACGGGGTTTCTTCGATGAACAAGACAAAATCGATTTTAGGAAAAATAAGAGTTTTGGCCCAATTTGGAATTTATCACCCACTTCAATTTTTGAGCAATTCCA
Source organism: Arenibacter sp. (assembly GCA_040216555.1). Classification (GTDB taxonomy): domain Bacteria; phylum Bacteroidota; class Bacteroidia; order Flavobacteriales; family Flavobacteriaceae; genus Arenibacter. The sequence goes on along the minus strand of JAVJOW010000008.1, from coordinate 48,888 downwards.
AAGGTATGATCGGGGTAAATATGCTTAAAATGGGGGAGGATAATCCAGAGAAGGTGGCCAAGGCCATGAAGGCCGTTATCGATCTTGCCCAAGATGGCATTATTAAACCCTTTGTTGGGGGAGAGTTTGGAGTGCAGCAAATGGCCGAGGCACATGAATATTTGGAATCGCGAAAATCTATGGGCAAAATAGTGGTGAAATGGTAAAGCGGAAAGACCTAAGAACATGAAGAACCACTCTCTAAAAGATAAGGTTGCCTTAGTCAGTGGATCTAGTATGGGCATAGGAAAGGCCATAGCTATTGAGCTGGCTCAAAGAGGGGCCAAGGTTGTCCTCAATGGTAGGGAAAAGGATAGATTGGAAAATAGTTGCGAGGAATTGACTTCTATGGGGCATGATGTAAAGGCTTTCATGGCAGATGTTCGTATTCCTGATCAATGTGCCTACCTAATTGATGAAACTATCCGTAGTTACGGGCAGTTGGATATCCTTGTCAACAATGCAGGTATCAGTAGTAGGGGTTCCTTGGAAGACATGGCCACCTCCAATTTTATTATACTTATGGAAACCAATTTTAATGGGTCCGCCTATCTGAGCAAATATGCCTTAAGCTACTTAAAAAAGACTCACGGACATGTAGTCTTTATTAATAGTGCAGGTGGTTTCCGGGGAATGCCCTACAATTCCGCCTATACAGCATCAAAACTGGCCCAGGCTGCCTTGGTGGATGCTTTACGGATAGAATGGTATGATTATGGTATTCATGTGGGTATAGCCCATGTTGGCTTCACGGTAAATGATCCTCAAAAAAAAATACTGGACGTAGATGGTTCATGGATCTATCTGCCGCAAAGAACAAATGTAAACTTGGCATCTCCACAATCCGTTGCCAAAAGTATTTGTGATATGATCGCTAAAAGAAAAAAGAGAATTACGTTAACAAGTTTGGGAGTTCTGGCCAATTTAATAATTCGCTATTTCCCCATACTTTCGGAATGGATTGTTTGGACAAATAGGGAAAAAATCAAGGAAGAATTTACCTTAATAGGAGGCGAAAAAGCATTTGAAAACACCTCGTCTTCCAGCTTTCCCGAGGAAGAATAGACTTGTTTTATTATCTTGAAGTAAGCCTTAACCAGATTCATGTTAAATAGAGTCAATACAATATCCCTTCCCAATAACTTTGGCAAGGGATTTGAATATTAAACCCTAATTTAAATTTTTAAAGTCGACTTTTTAAATTCTATTTGGCTCCCAGTAATTGAGGAGCAGGTTGAATGGGTGCCGGTACAACATTATCTACAGGTTTGATCGTTTTTAAATAAGCATAAATAGCGACAAGGTCCTCATCAGGGAAATTCCGATATTCGGTCCATGGCATAGGTGGTAGCAAAGGTCTTGTATTATCCATTCCCTTAAATTTCCCTTCTTTTATAGCCTTTACGAATTGTGCTTCCGACCAATTGCCGATTCCGGTTTCATCCGGAGTAAGATTAGCGGCAAAAGATGTTCCCCAAGGGCCTATGGCGGCAGTAAGTGACATGTTAAACAACACATACGATTTTGCAGTTTCCTTGTCGTATGGTGGCAGGTTCTCTTGGGAAGGATGTCCGGATAGTCTTCTTTCTGGATCAACTTCCACACCTCTGTCGGTCATAATTTTAGGGGAGTGACAATCGTTGCAACCCACTGATGCAACTAACTGTTGGCCTCTTGTCACCTTATCGACGACAGTATTAGGTTCTACTTTTGCCACTATTGCTTTGGCAACTTCATTTTGTTTGGGAGAATTACAGGCAATAGACATAATGCCCAACATGGTGAATGCTAGAAAACATTTTTTCATAATTTTTGAAATAAATAATATTGAACGAATTAATTGTAGATATTTTTCAATCTACTTCTATGTAGACATACTTCCCTAGAATAAGGTGGTATGTTAGAGCCAACTACCCATTTGTTGGAAGGTATTGTTGGTTAGGTCCAATTATAATAGAATAAAAAAACTTTGTACAATCAAATGGCCTGCAGTTTGCCGGAAAAGAAAATCAATATCTAATAGAAATAGAGGGGGTAGTGCAACTGTCCAATTTAAATATTGGATATAAAACACGGGCCAAAGTCGCCTGCTTTGTCTTAAGTCAATGGCTCAAAATTAATAAATATTCTATTATGAAATTAAAATAATTTTGGCATCATGGAAGTATTGGGAATAAAAAAAGCCAATAGAACAAATTCTATTGGCTTGGTAAAGATTGGTTGGTTAATTGGTATTATTTAAAGTCGGATACTTTTAATTGTTTTTGATCCCAGTATTCGTCCTTCCTAAATTCATAAGTGGTAGGATTATAGGAACCTACCAATTCAACATTAGTCTTCGCAGGTACTGGTAGATCCAGTGCCCAATAAACGGCATTTACAACTAATCTTCGTGTTCCTTCAATAGTAAAATCTACTGCGGAAAAGGCGGTAGATGTAAAGGCCTTTCCTTTTTTTCCTCCAGGAATTTGATAGGTTCTGGTCCATGCTACCGGCATAAGTGGTGCGCTTACATCTTTTCCGGCATTGTTTGTCTTGGCAGCTTCATCATCGGTGGGGCGCATTCCATAGAATATATCATTTTCATCGAATTCGCCTTTCCTATTCATTACCTTTCCATAAATAATAGGTTGGGAATCCCCGGTCATTGGCAGGCGAACTTCATAGACATCGGCAGAAGCCCAAACATCTCCGTCTGCAATACTATTCGTAATTCCTGTAGTTTTTCCTGCATCGGTCACAAAGCCTTTGGTACTTTGATGTTTGTGATGCCCGTGATGGCTTACCCAATTTTCACCTAGAACAAGTCGACCAAATCCACCATTCCATTCTTCCATATCCCCCTTGTAAGAGTTTCCATAATGTTTGTAACTGGAGACATCCTCATCTTTAAAATTGAAGGCATGTGTAGCTGTTCTAAGCCCAATTACAGGTTTACCAGCCATAAGATAATCATCAATGTGTTTCATTTGATCATCTGGCAAAGCTCTAAACCTCGTTGAAATAATCATTAGGTCCGCACTGTCAAGGGCTTCCAGGCCAGGGATATTGTTTCCATAATTGGCATCAATTATACCAGGGTTGGCCGGATTCTGCGCAAACAGCACGGTACAGTTAAAACCATGATGTTTGGAAAGGATCTTGGCCAATTGCGGCATCGATTCCTCAGAGCGGTATTCTTCATCGCCGGAAATTAGGACAATATGCTTTGCGTTCTTATCACTACCTTCAAAAGTAAGCCATTGTTCTGGTGTTTCCGTTGTTGCCACGGTTGCCGTTTCATTTGTTTTGGCCTCTTTTTGCTCTTTACAGGCGAAAAGAAAAAGGCAAATAACGATGGGTAATAGATTTTTCATTAATTATTTTTTAGTGAATTCATATTGGACGTAAAGAACTGGATTAATTATTTAATCCCCATGCCTTCTTGGATCAATTCCAAGCCCTTGGTATATATTTCTTCAGAAGGAGAGTAATCCCGCCATACGTTAATGGCATTTGCAAACTCCGGGATAATGGTGCTAAAAGCCTCTATGGTAAGCCAGCCGTCATATTTTATCTCTTTCAGGGCAGCAAAGACTTCATCCCAGTGTACTTGTCCACTGCCGGGCGTACCCCTATCGTTTTCGCTAATATGCACGTGCTTTAGATGGGGAGCAATTGTTCTTATGGCTTGAGCCTGACTTTTTTCTTCAATATTGGCATGGTGTGTATCGAACATGGCGCCCAAATTGGGATGGTTTACTTCCTTTACCATGTTGCCAAGGTCGGCCATAGTATTGTAAAGGTAACATTCAAATCTGTTTACGGCTTCAGGAGTAAGTATAATATTGGCCTTTTGGGCATATTCGGCCGCCTTGTAAAGCATCTCATTGCTCCACTGTTTTTCCTGTAATGTGGGCGGTTGGCGCGTAAATAAGGCAAAGGTGGAATGAAAAGGGCCACATATAACTTCTACATTGGCTGCCTCGGCCATATCAATGGTCCATTTTAACCGCTCCAGGCCAGCCTCCCTTATCTTCTTATCGGGACTGGCAATATTCTGCTCTGGAGACAAGGCACCTACGGCAGTAACGCCCATATTGATGCTGGAAAAATGCTTGCCTAATTTTGTATAATGCTTAAGATCACCGTCGCCCAAGAATAGCTCAATACCATCATAACCAGTTTTTTTTAGGGTATCCACAATATCAAAGTGTTGCTCTGTGACATGGTTAGTCCAGAGCAACATATTCATTCCAACTTTCATACTTTAATTTTATGTAATTTCTAATAGTCTGTTACAGCTTGGCCACTAGTAGCTTCGGCGGCATCGGTACTTTTGCGTTTTTTGACCCAAAACCAAAGTATGGTAAATAGGACGATCAAAATAGCAGGGAAGGCTACCATGGTTCCAAGTGTGGCCTGCCCGGATACAAGTTCCAACTCATCCCCGGTAAATCCTGCGGCAGCCGCTTCGGCCTTGTCAGAATCTATCCATCCCCCAATAATAGGTTGGAATATGGATGAGGAGAACATACCTACAGCACCAATTATAGACATTCCCAAGGCACCACTTTTTGGTATTTTATCAGCTATAAAACCGATCATGTTTGGCCAGAAATAGGCTATTCCCAATGCAAAAAAGATGGCCGCAACATAAGCCATGGTTCCAGTTTGGGTACTAAAAAGATAGATTCCTATTGTGGCTAGAACAGCTGAACCCAAAAGGACTCCAGTCTGATCGAATTTGTGAACTACCTCGCCACCAAAATAACGGGCTACTGCCATCAGCCCTGTGACCAAGGCCAATATGATCATAGGTTCTGCACCACTCTTGGCCAAGATAAGACCTACCCATTGCTGTGGGCCAAATTCAGATATTGCGGTCAAAGACATACAGATAATCATAAATATAAATAAGGGGGACACCATGGCTTTTAAATTACCACTTAGTGTTGCCGCTGCTTCAATTTTAGCTTTTGGCCAAGCTTGTCCAAAGTACAAATAGGCATAGATTAAGGTCGGAATCATGATAACCCAGATTTGTGTTTCCCAGCTTAAACCTGCATCTGTCATAAATTTGGATACAAGACTACCTATTACAATACCTCCTGGGAACCACATATGGAAACGATTCATCATTCTGCTCATCCTAGTTCCGGAGTATGCGTCGGCAATCATTGGGTTACAGGCCGCTTCGGTACATCCGTTTCCAAGACCTATTAATAAGGTGGAAATGAGCAAACCTACATAACTGCCGGAATAGATGGTTAAAACAATCCCTAAGGCATGGGCAAAGAATGCAAATTGCATAATAGCCTTTCCGCCTACCTTGTGGTAGATTAATCCTCCGATAACCATGGATATCGGAAAACCAAAAAACCACATTGAATTGATAAAGCCTAACTGTTCGGCGCTTAAACTCAGTTCCTCTCCCAACTGCGGAAGAATCCCAGCTCTAATACTAAAAGAAAATGCGGTGGTAATTAATGCGAAACAGCTACCGTAAAACAGTCTGTTGGCATTGGTTTTTTGTTGATCATTTGAATTTTCCATTGGATTTAATAGATTTTTGATTAGATGGTGTATAATTTAATTTTTAATTTCAGCGTATAAGTTTAATCTCTTTTTTACAATAATCATAATTTATTTTTAATTGTTTTATCAAATAATAAATTAAAGACTATCTATTTTGCGCTTTTATTATCTGGTCTTTAAAACATTTATTCATGAAAAATTCATGATCCTTTCAATCCAAAAAATTAAAAGCTGATAAATTTAAACTTTAAAGATTTTTAAAAGTTCCTATATCCTACTAAAAGATGACACTTTTTTATCTTTAGTTGTATATAGGTTCCCTGTATATAAATGCTAACTGCGCTATACCTTATTATAGGTATAATATATAAGAAAGAACTGTTTTGGCTTTTATATACCGGAAGGGCTACTTAATTAGGAAAAGGTAAAATATGCTTATAATTTGTATCGACTGAGTTTAAACAACCATACATATCCTCAGAATATGTGGTTCCCAAGTTGTAGGTCAAAACCTCTAAAACAATAATTAAACCTATAATGTGTTATCCTAATAATTTTTAAACTACTAGGATATGCTGGTTTTGATATTCAAGAACAATTTTCGATACTCATGGGGGCTCATATGTACGATTGCCTTAAATTGCCTATTGAAGTTGGATAAGGCATTAAAACCACACTCGTAACTTATTTGTGAAATATTGAAATTGTCCTCCAGCAATAATTTTCGTGAATGTCCTATCCGGATTTCATTTACAAATCTGGTAAAAGTCTTATTGGCCCTAGGTTTAAAATACCGGCAAAAAGAGGTAGTGGTCATATTGAGCATATTCGCTATTTCTTCCAATGATATTTTGGTCTTGAAGTTAGACATGACATAGTCGTAGACAATCCGCATTTTGTCGGCGTCATCCCCCTTAAATACATTGGTATACCCCGGACTGGACAATAGGTGGTATTCTTCACTATTGGCCAGGATATCTATTATTTCCAATAATTTTATGATTCTTCGAAATCCTAGTTCATTATTGATTTTATGTATAAGTTTATTTATTTTATTTCGGGTTTCCCCATAAAACTCCATACCCCTGACCGAATTTTCCACCAACTTGTTTATGTTGTAAAACTCTTCCTTGGACAATAAGGATTCACTAAAGAGATCGTGGTCAAAGTAAATTACCAAACCTCTGGTAGAGAGCTTGCTGTTTTTTTCAAAATATGCATCATCGCACCGCCATAAATGTGGAAGGTTGGGGCCGGTGATTACTAGATCGCCTTTATCAAAGGACTGTACGTGGTCGCCAACAAATCTTGTGCCTTTGCCTTCAGCAATTAAAGATATTTGGTAATCAGGATGAAAATGCCAATTAGGATTGAAGTAAGGGCCAATGATATCCTTAAAAATAAAAGTTTCTTTTGTTGTTAGTGTTTTTTCAATGTTGGGGGTACTCATAAATTTCCGGTTTGAATTTTATTTCGGCTAATCTAAGACAAAAAAGTGTCATCTTTTAGTAAGATATAGGGAATATTCATGCGGATAGTATTTTAGATTTGTAGAGCTAAGTTTTTATTGTCAAATTTTATCGTAACATATTTTAGGAATAGTGTATAAAAAGTGATAATAAATTTGGATATTGACAAACAGAATGGCTTATTGTGCCCATCGGTTATCCGTGAAATATTTAAACATAGATTACCTTTAGCTTTAGGGGGTTTGGTATTGGAATAGTTCATGTACCGGGTATTTAGGATTTGTATTATTATGTTGGAATCATTAATTTACGGCTATTCTTTTTTAGGGAAGATTACATGGAATACCATGTTGTCTTTGTTTGTGGTTGGTCTGTTGGTTTCCTGTGGAAATAACGAGACTAAAACCCCTGCGGTATTGGGTGTGGAACATTCAGAACGATTAATGGCGCATGTTGACGGATTGGATGTGGTTGACGAGGACCCTGTTCTTTTTGGGGACGCTGGTTACGTTGCAAGGAGTGCTGATGAATATCGTATAACATACAATGGATCGGAAGGCCCGGGAAAAGGCAAACATATTGTTTTTATTGCTACGGATCATGAATATAGGGGTGAAGAAACCTTACCCGCAATGGCAAGGATTTTGGCCAAAAGATATGGTTTTAGCTGTACTGTGGTTTGGGCTTTGGACGAAAAAGGAAATATCTTTCCTGGAGGATCGGACCTTAACGGACTGGATGTTCTTAAAGATGCGGACCTTATGGTAATGTTTCTAAGGTTTGCAAATTTTGAAGATGGGCAGATGCAGTATATTGATGACTATCTAAAAAGGGGAGGAGCTGTAATAGGATTGCGTACATCCACACATGCTTTTAAAAATGCCGATAACCTTAATTGGAAACATTATGACTACAAATATGAAGGTGAAAAAGAGGCATGGCACGGAGGATTTGGAGAAGTAGTTTTAGGGGAAACCTGGGTAGGCCATTATGGCAAGAACCATCAACAGGCTTCCAACCTGATAATAGAAGAAAATAATAGTGAGCATCCCGTAATGCGCGGCGTGCAAAATGCATGGGCACAATGTGGAGGCTATAATGCCTACCCCCAAGGCAAGGATTTGAAGATATTGGCCCGGGGAAGGGTGTTGAACGGAATGACCCCCGATGCGGCACCGGACACAAGCAAGGAAGAATTGCCTGTTGCATGGGTTAGAACTTACCAGTTGGAATCAGGTAAGCCAGGAAGGGCATTTACAACTACCCATGGGGCTTCAGAGGATATCCTGAATGAAGGTTTTCGAAGAATGCTCATCAACGCCTGTTTTTGGGGCTTGGAAATGGAAGATGAAATTAAAGTAGACAATCCGATAGATTTTGTAGGAGGGTACCAACCAACTACATTTAACTTTGAGGGTTACCAGAAAAATGTAAAACCGTCCGATCTAAAAGGTTGGGAATCGGTAATAATGCCAAGAAAATAATAAAACGAATAAAAACTATTGTTATGCCAGAAAACAATTATCCAAAACTCCACAACGCTTCGTGGCCCGGTGTGGTAGGAAAAGGACCTGATTCAGAGCCACCAATTTCTATTGATACCATGATAGAGTTAACTGCCAATGCGGAGGTAGACGGGGTAAAATTTGATGGATTTGACCTTTTTGCTGCGGATCCCCATTTGGATATCGATTCCAATGATGATGGTATTAAAAAGTTAGCCGATAAAGCAAGGTCCAAAAACCTCGAAATCGGAAGTTTGGTTGCTCCTGTTTGGGCCGGAACCGGCGGAGGCTCCGCAATGGGAACCAGGGAAGAACGCAATCAGTTTGTAACCCAGGTTCGCAAGGCCTGTATTATAGGTAAAAAATTGCGGGATCTTGGGATTCGTCCCAATGGAGTAATTAGAATAGATTCGTCCGTTGATCCACATAGCTGGGCTGCCGATCCTGTGGCCAACACCAAATTAATAGCACAAACCTTCCGCGAAGCTTGTGATGTGGCCGCCGATTATGGGGAGTCCTTAGCTGCAGAAGGTGAAATTTGCTGGGGCGGGATGCACGGTTGGAAGACCATGGTGAACACCCTTGAAGCCGTAGATAGACCTAATATTGGGTTTCAGGCCGATATGGCCCATACCTTGTTGTATCTCTTAGGTTATAATAAGGAGGACGAAAGAATATTGCCCAAAGACTTCGATTGGAACGATAGGGCTACCTTGACCGAAGGCCTTAAGACCGTAACGGCGGCACTTCGCCCATGGACGATTGATTTTCATGTGGCCCAAAATGATGGCACAGTGTTCGGTTCTGGATCTCATGATAAAACGGGAAGGCATTGCCAGGCCACGGATCCAAATGGAAAATTGGACATTGCTGTGGATGCAGGCCATTGGTTGCGCGATGAAAATGGCAATCTGACCAAAAAAATCAGACATATCTGTTGGGATGGTTGTATGTTCCCGAACGATGTTATGATGCAGCCCAAAACTTGGAACGATATTTTAGGTGCCATGATCAAGGTGCGCCAAATGCACGGGTGGTATGAAGCGCCTTAATAATAGGCTGAGTATACCTTCGTTAAAGCTGAAATTTTAATTTAAAATAAAAAAATAGAGTACACATGTCAAGTAAGAAAGAATTACGAATAGGAATGGTAGGTTATGGATTTATGGGAAGAACCCATTCCAATGGTTATCGCAGGGTGGGCAATTTTTTTCCTGAACTGGAATATCAACCTGTATTAAAGGCAATTTGCGGGCGAAATCTGGAACGTACCCAGGCCTTTGCTGATCAATGGGGCTATGAGTCCGTGGAAACTGATTGGAGAAAGCTTATTGCCCGTGATGACATTGATGCCATAGATATTTGTACCCCTAACAATATGCACGCCGAAATTGCCATAGCAGCGGCTGAAGCCGGGAAAATGGTTTTGTGTGAAAAACCTTTGGCACGTACTGTTGCGGAAGCTCAGCCAATGGTCGATGCCATTGAAAAAGCAGGAGTGCCCAATACCGTTTATTTTAATTACAGGAGATTGCCATCGGTTACTTTGGCGAAACAACTTATAGATACCGGTAAGCTGGGTAAAATTTTTCATTATCGTGCCAATTTTTTGCAGGATTGGACCATTAGCCCTGAACTTCCACAAGGTGGGGAGGGTTTATGGCGATTGGATAATGATGCAGCTGGATCTGGCGTTACGGGCGACTTGTTGGCACATTGTATAGATACTGCAATGTGGTTAAATGGAGGGATAAAGGATGTTTCCGCCATGACCGAAACCTTTATCAAAGAAAGAGTACATACCGGTACAGGTGAAGTACAGAAGGTAACCATAGATGACGCCTGTATGTTTCATTGTCATTTTGATAATGGCTCCTTGGGGCTTTTTGAATCTACGAGATACGCTAGAGGTCATAAGGCTTTATATACATTTGAGATAAATGGGGAACACGCCTCCATAAAATGGAACTTACATGACCTCAATCGATTGGAATATTTTGACCATAGGGATGAATCCCGGGAAAGAGGATGGCGTTCTATCCATGTTACCGATGGTGACCATCCTTACATGGATAAATGGTGGGTGCCAGGATTGTCAATAGGATATGAACATAGCTTTGTACATCAAATAGCGGATTTTCTTAAGGCCCTGCAGGAAGGAAAACCCTGTTCTCCTACTTTTAGGGAGGCCCAAGAGACGCAGAAAGTTTGTGAGGCCGTATTGGATTCAGCAAAAACAAAAAGTTGGAAAGACACTGGTGTTAATTGGTAACCTCAAACTTTTCCAGATAAGGGAAGTTCATTGTTAAGAATTGAATTGTCAATTTTTAAACTTTATGTTGAACAAGAAATAAAAATTAACAAATTATTGCTATGAGTAATTCTATAAAAGGATTTTGTCTTCAATCCAACGAAAAGATATATCCAAACTCCGGTCAATCGGTCCTTAGTAATTCTGCGGTGGTAGAAATGGAAATGCCGCCATTAAAGGAAGGGGAAATATTGGCGAAAACACTGTATACAGGAATTTGTGGTTCGGACAATAGTGCAACTATTGGCAAGGCCAACTTTGATTGGGTGCAGCGACCAAGGGTAATTGGACACGAGTTTAGTGCCGAGGTTTTGGAGTTGGGTCCTGGTGACCACGGAGACCTTAAGGTTGGGGATATTTTTACACCCTTGGCCATGTTAGGGTGCAGGGAAGAAGATTGCCCGGCCTGTAGTGTGTCCAAATGGAATTTATGTACAAAAAAAGAAATAATCGGTTTTCATAGAAACGGGGGTTTTGGTCAACAAGTTGTGTTGGAGTCGGATCGTGTAGTGCCTTTAATGAAAGGCCTTACCCCGGCCCAAGGTGCCTTGGTGGAACCTTTGTCCATAATAACCAATGCCCTTTATAACAAATGCGACATTAAACCGGGACAGGACGTAGTCGTAACAGGCTGTGGAATCATAGGTATGATGTCTGCCGAAGTTGCAAGGGCGGCGGGTGCAAGGGTGGCGGTAACAGGTATTGCCCATGATCGTGATATCCGTTTAAAAAGAGCAAAAGAAAGAGGTTTCATTACCATAGAGGTGTCACCGGAAAATTCTTTGACCACCCAATTGCAAAATGGCATTACCGATGATAACGGGATTCCGTTTGGTACAAATGGAAAAGTAGATCTTCTTATAGAATGTTCCGGCGTTCCGCCTGTACTAACAGAGGCGGTGGGTGTTGTTAAGCCTGAAGGGGATATATGCGTTATCGCCACCTACGGAACGGATGTACAGATAAATGCCACGCACCTTACCCGTACCTCTTTAAATATGAGGGGATCTATGGGGTCCTGTAGGGCAGACTATATGGCCGCACAAAAATTGATGGTAACTGGTATTTTTCCATCGGAACACTACACAGATTACTACGATTTTAAAGACATTAACCAAGCTTTTGAAGATTCGATAAAGGCAAATAATATGAAGGCCGTTGTAAAAATGAACTGATAATTCATTGGTTCTTGTACCGGCATACTACCTAAAATTAAAAAAATCTAGCATTAAGATTATGCACAAAATATTTATTACCGGAGGTACCGGCTGTATTGGATCCGTCACTATTTATAAGCTTCTACAATCAAAGGAGGTTGGGAAAATTGTTATTGCAAGTCGCTCCAATAATGTAGACCCATTAAAATTATGGCTTCCTGATGATTTGGATCCCCGTCTAGAGTTCGTTACTCTGGACGTATCCAATTACAAAGAGATTGAAAGGGTATTGTTCGAAGTAGACCCCACCCACATTATCCATTTAGGGGCCTACCAAAGTCCGGATTGTTCTCGCGATCACATCGGTGGAATGGAAATAAATACGGGAGGTACCATGGCACTTTTTGATGCTGCTGAAAAATTAACCAATCTCAAGCGATTCGTTTTCGCCAGCTCAGCTGCAGTATACGGTATGAGGTCTATGTATCCCCAGGATATAATTAATGAGGATGTTCCATTGGCTCCACCTAATCACTATGGTATTTGGAAATTATCCGGCGAACACTTGGCACGTTTATTTCACGACAATACCAAAATACCTACAGTGTGTCTTAGGTTGAACACCACCTATGGAAAAGGAAGGGACAAAGGAAAAACTTCTGCTCCTACCAATGCCTTGAAGGCAATAGTCTTGGGATCCGTGGCTGGAAAAGTAATACCGTTCGAAATGCCATATCAAGGAAGGGAAAACTACCATTTTGTAGAAGATGTGGGAGCTCAATTCGCAGCCTGCGCATTACAGCCCTACGAAGGTTTTGGAGCCTTTAATATTCAGGGGGAGACTATTCCTATTACATCATTCTTGGATATTATAAAAGAGCAAGCTACTGCTTTGGATATGGGGGAATATGTATCACTTTCTGTTACCGAAGGTGCTCCACCAAACCTTTTCGTTTGTGATTTGGATCATAGTAAAATAGCAAGTACATTCAAAAACTTGCCTTTGACAGAAATAGCGGATGGAATACGAAGTTCCTTGATAGAGTTTAAAGCTATGGCAGAAAAAGGCACATTAAAATATTCTACTGCGGCCTCATGAAAGATATAGGAATAGGATTTATTGGAGCGGGAGATATAGCCGATTTGCATGCAGAAGCCATAAATAGTTTGCCAGGTGCCCAGCTAGTAGGTCTTTGGAACAGAACTTTTGAGAAGGGGGCAAAAAAAGCAAAGATTTTCGGATGTAAAACCTATAAAACGGAGGATGAATTGTTTCAGGATCCCCAAATCGATGCCGTCTTCATATTGACCAATATGGAAACCCATTGCGATTATACCATTAGGGCGGCAAAGGCAGGAAAACATATATTGGTAGAAAAACCGGCAGCCTCTAGTATTGCCGAGTTAGAGTTGATGCAGGAAGCTGTTAAAACAGCAGGTGTTAAATGTATGCCGGTACATAATTATATCTACGAAGCAGGGATAAAAAGGTCAAAATCCATGATTGATAGCGGTAAATTGGGCGATATTACCCAATTCTATATGATGTACAACATACATCATGCCGAGGATATTAGAGCCCGTTACCCGGGGGTCATTCGCCAGATATTGACCCATCACAGTTATACCATGCTTTATTTGGCAGGACAACCAAAAACAGTTTCTTGTTTAAAACATACCGTAGATACGACCATTGCTCCACAAGAAAATGTGGCCATGGCCAATATTAAAATGCAAAATGGCACCTTGAGCCATTTATCGGCCAGTTTTGCCAATGATGATCACGCAGGTGATCCATGGACCTGTATTATAAAAGTTATAGGAACAAAAGGAAGTACGCGTTACAGCTATCGGGATTGGGTGATCAATGATCGCAATGGAGCCCATTCACAAACGTATCAGTGCTATCCTGAATCCATTAAGAATACGGCAACGCATTTTATCAATAATGTGCTGCGAAACAATGAAGCTGCACTTTCAAGCCTTGAAGATGCTATTACATGCCAACGAATTATCGAGGCTTGTGAAAAATCTGTGAAAGAAGGAATACACGTGAATATCAATTAATTATATACCAAAAAAAAGATGAAAATCAATAAGAACGTTGCTAGGGGAAAGTTATTCCTAATACTTTTCCTGGTCCTTGGCTTTTACAGCTGTAGTAAAGAGGAAGACAACACATTAAAAATTTCCCCTAACTCCCACATCGTATTGGTGGGTAATAATTTGGGATCACGTATGATGAACTTTGGGCATTTCGAAACGGAAATGCAACTTCGTTTTCCAAAGGATTCTTTGTTTATCCGCAATATGTGCGATGGCGGTAATACACCTGGTTTTAGGCCACATGCTGCGCGCAATTCACCTTGGGCTTTTCCTGGTGCGGAAAAATTTGAACACGAACCTGGAGAGGCCATCCATTTTGAGGATGATGAAAACGGAGGTAGGTCCGGCCCTATTGGCCATTTTCCTTCTCCGGATGAATGGATCACCAGCTTAAAGGCGGATATCATCATTGGATTTTTTGGGTATCCAGAATCCTTTGAAGGACCGGATGGGATTGATAATTATAAAGGGGAATTAAGAGCCTTTATCAAGCACACCCTTAATCAAAAATATAATGGTTCCACTCCACCTCAATTGGCACTTGTTTCCCCAATTGCCTTTGAAGACCTTTCTGATAAGATGGATCTACCAGATGGAAAAAAGGAAAATGGGAATCTTGAGCTTTATACGGAGGCTATGAAAGAGGTTGCCGCTGAAGAAGGTGTCCTACTTGTAAATGCTTATGAGCCAACCAAGGAATGGTACCAAACGGAAAGTACGGATTTAACACAAGATGGATTTCAATTGACCGATTATGGTTATCAGAAGTTTGCCAAGCTTTTGGCCGATAAAGTTTTCGGAACCAAAGAAAGTAAGGCAGAAGAGAACCGAGAATTGGTTCATGATGCCGTAAATGAAAAAAACTGGTTCTGGCATAACGATTTTAAGATCCCCAACGGTGTACATGCCTATGGAAGACGTTATGACCCGTTTGGACCTGACAATTACCCTTACGAAATAGAGAAAATACGTCAAATGACGGCCATAAGAGATACGGCCATTTGGGAGGCCCTGGATGGTAAAAAAATGGATTTGGCCAAGAGTGATGCCAAAACCAGAACTTTGCCCGAAGTACAGACCAATTATAAGCCTAGCGAAAAAAATGGGACACCGGAGTATTTATATGGCCAGGATGCATTGGACAAAATTAAGCCGGCGCCGGGTTATAAGGTAGAACTTTTTGCTTCAGAGGTGGAGTTTCCAGATCTGGCCAATCCCGTACAGGTTTCTTTTGATAACAAAGGAAGGCTTTGGGTTGCGGTAATGCCAAGTTACCCACATTACAAACCAGGGGATAGCAAGCCCAACGATAAATTACTGATTTTAGAAGATACGGATGGTGATAACAAGGCCGACAAACAAACTATTTTTGCAGACGGACTTCATTTGACCATCGGTTTTGAATTTGCGCCAGAAGGTGTTTATCTTTCGCAGGGTACAAACTTAGTACTTTTAAAGGATACCGATGGGGATGATAAGGCCGATGTAAAAGAGATTGTTTTAAGTGGTTTTGATGATCATGACACTCACCATGCCATTAGCGCCTTTACAGCAGACCCCTCCGGTGCAATTTATATGGGCGAAGGGGTGTTCTTGCATACCAATGTAGAAACAGCATATGGAACCGTTAGAGGTACCAATGGTGGATTCTACAGGTATAGCCCACAAAGACATTATTTGGAACGTACGGCACAATTGCCCATTCCAAATCCATGGGGTATAGCATTTGACGATTGGGGACAGCCATTTTTTGAGCATACCTCTGGACCATCTGCTACTTGGATGATGCCGGGAACCATTGTACCTAGGTACGGTGTAAGTTCGCCCTTGCCGGAAAACCTTATAGAAAAAGCCCATTTGGTGAGACCCACCTCAGGATTGGAATTTGTGTCGAGTAGACATTTTCCAGATGCTGCACAGGGCAATATGTTGATTGCCAATACTATTGGATTCTTAGGGATTAAGGAGCATTCCATGGTAGATGATCCAAAAACGGCCGGTTATGTTAGTAAGCATCAAGAGGATCTGATTTCTGCTAGCGATAAGAATTTTAGACCTGTAGATATGGAATTTGCCCCGGATGGTTCCTTGTACTTCATAGATTGGCACAATGTACTTATAGGCCATATGCAGCACAATGCACGCGACCCGCTACGTGATCATGTTCACGGAAGGGTGTACCGCATTACCTATCCATCCAGACCTTTGGTAGAACCTGCCAAGATCGTTGATGCCAGCGTTGACGAACTGTTGGACAATCTAAAACTTCCGGAATACCGTACACGTTACAGAACCAAAAGGGAATTGAGGGCCAGGGATGCCTCCGAAGTTTTATCCAAATTAAAAACATGGGTAGCAAACTTGGATACAAAGGACCCTAGATACGAACACAATGTATTGGAAGCCCTTTGGGTGACCTGGGGCTTGGATAAGGTGGACGCGGATTTGCTTAAACAAATGCTGACTGCCAAGGATTTCAAGGCACGTGCAGCTGCAGTAGGCGTTCTACGGTATGCGGGACATCAGATTCCAGATCAGGCCGAACTACTTATGCAGGCGGCCAAAGATGACAATCCAAGAGTAAGGTTGGAGGCCTTGGTTGCAGCTTCATGGTTGGGTAGGGATACTGGTATTCCAATAATCACTGAAGCTGGTAAAAAAGGTTTGGATAAATGGATGGAAAAACCATATGAATCGGCTATAGCCCATTTAAACGGACACAAGGCGGGAGAAGAGCCCAAAGAAGTGATAAAGACCGATCTAAAAGGCAAGGATTTGGAACTTTTGGTTGCAGGAAGGGAAATTTACATGAGGGATGGCTATTGTACCACCTGTCACCAACCAGATGGTCAAGGTCTGGAAGCTTCCGGTTTTCCTCCTCTAGCCGGATCCGAATGGGTTACCGGAAGTGAAGATAGACTTATAAAACTAACCACCAAGGGTCTTATGGGGCCGATTGTGGTCAATGGTAAGACCTATCCCGGCCAAGTGCCTATGACACCTTTTGGAAATTTACTTACTGCTGATGAAACCGCAGCCGTTCTGACCTATGTTAGGAATACCTTCGGTAATAAGGCTGGCCCAATTTCACCAGAGAAAGTGAAAGAGGTACGTGAGCAGATCAAGGATAAGCAAGGTTTTTATTCTCCGGAAGAATTACTAAAAGAACACCCACACGGCAGCAAGTAATTCGGTAAAAGTTTAATATAAATATTTGTTTTAAAGGCTGGTTATAGGATATACCCCTATGCCGGTCTTTTTACATTTTAATGGTCTCTGGGTTATTTTTTGGAAGAGGTTCCAGTATTTCTAATACACTAAAGAAAAGGTCGTTTTCTTCAATTCAAATCTATCTAATATTGGTTGCAAATGCAGATATGAGGTTTTTAAACAAATTTAAATCTTTACTGGAAATAGGGTTCTATTCTGCTAAGTATATGTTAAAAATCGTTGTTTTTTAGGTTTATACATTAATATGCCATATTATTCCCGATTAATGTGTTAAGTTTTCATATGTTTATGCGACTAATGAAATTTAGTCCACTTTGAATTAATAGTTGAACAGTAAAAACTAGTTATTAAATATGGGAAGGCCGGCGACAAAACCAACGGAACTTAAGGACGGATATTATATTGAAGTTCGAAATAGAAACCAGAAAACTGGAGGAATAAAAATTAGAAGGGACACGGAGGAGCAAATGCTTCTTGCCCTGGAAGAATATAAGAAAAGCAAGGACGTAACCGTACTTGGTGAATTAAAAAACGGTAAAATGCTGGATTTGGCAGGGTAACCTTCTTAATATTCAGTTTGGTAATAAAAACCCTGCTTTCTTTTGGGCAGGGTTATTTTTTTTGTCAAAGGCATCTCTATGTTTTTGCATCGATAATAATGCGGTTATCGGGAATATCACGAAGTAGGAATATCTCTTTGATGACTAAATTTCTTACTCCTAAATCAGATAGAGTATCATTGAACTTTACGCTCTAATTTCTTCTATTTTAATTCGGTTTAAACCTCTATTATTAATTAATTAAAATAAAGACCAGGATACCTGAAAAGTAACCGATTAGGGCTAGCCAGGCTATACGGCGCAAGTACCATAAAAAATCAATTTTCAAAATTCCCATGGCTGCCACTCCGGCAGCAGAGCCTATGATTAGTACACTACCTCCCGTACCTGCACAATACGCCAAAAATGTCCAGAATTCATGATTTTGTGGGAAGGTCTCCATAGAGTACATGCCCATGGCACCTGCCACCAATGGCACGTTGTCTATTAACGAGGATAAAAGCCCCAATAAGGTATTGGTAATATGAAAATCATTGAAAGTGGTTTCCAGTGCACTCCCCATAAATTCTAGGGAGCCATTAGTTTCTATAGCGGCGACCGCCAATAGGATTCCCAAAAAGAATAGAATACTTGGGGTGTCAATTTTTTGAACAGTAGCTGCAACGGATAAATGGTGTTTAAGTTCAATAGGCTTATTTTTATGTAGTATTTCCGTGATTAGCCACAAAAGACATAAGCTAAATAGCATACCCAAAAAAGGTGGTAAATGCGTTATGGCCTTAAATACGGGAACCATTAGAAGTAAGCCTACCCCTAAAAGAAGTATAAAATTACTTTCCTTGGAGCTTATTTGCTGAATCTTCGGGGCAGTGGGCACCTCTGCTTCAATAATTTTGCCCTTAAAATTATAGGAGGCAATTAGTAAAGGAACCAATAAACAGGCAAAACTGGGCAAAAATACCTCGGTAATGATGGTATTTGTGGATACTTGACCTCCATTCCAGAGCATAATTGTAGTGACATCGCCTATGGGCGACCAGGCTCCACCTGCATTGGCAGCAATGATGATAAACCCTGCAAAATACCAGAGGTCCGACTTGTTGGTCAAAAATTTCCTTAAGATGGCCAACATTACAATGGTAGTGGTGAGGTTGTCCAGTACAGCAGACAGGAAAAAGGTAAGTAAACATAGTATCCAGAGTAACACTAGCATGCTTCTGGTCTTTATGACCCTTAGGATAATTTCAAAGCCGTTGTGGATGTCTATTAATTCAACAATGGTCATTGCACCAAGTAGAAAGAAGAGAATTTCAGCAATTTCTTCAAAATGTTCCTTGAGGTTTATTAGTGTTTCTGAAAAATCCACTCCTGTATGGGCAACAATGACCCATAATACTACCCCTATAAACAAGGCAGTCGCCGCCTTATCAATTTTAACAACATGCTCCAGTGCTATAATCATGTAGCCGGCAATGAAGAAAAGGGTTGTTATTAGCATGATAGTTTTTTTGGAAATCTATTGTTCGTTCTCATAACATTTTCAGATTGGCCTGAGTGGGATCAGGGAATTAATTATTATAAATTATTCTTAGGTATTTAGGATTTTATTTCCTCCTTCAATCGACTAATGGAGGAATTATGACTTTGGAATGGAAAAGGTGCCCATTCCTTTTTTCTATAAGGCCGGATGGCACTTACTAAATGAAATATTGTGTAAATGCTATGTGCATAGGAAAAAACAGAATTATATTAAGGCACAAGAATAAAAAAGAAAGGGCAGTGGCCAAAACTCTGTTTTATCTGTTTGCCTATTCTAAGGTATAAATAATAATCGTTAAAAGATTGTTAAAAATATATCACGGAGAATGCTGTAAAGTAGCGGTCGATATATGTATTGGTTTCTTTTGTTTTTTAGAAGATTCTGGTTCTAAATTGTTGGTTTTTTGATTGGTCAAAACTTAATTCCCTTCCTTTTTTGATTGGGATCAAATAAAAATACAAGGTTGCGATAGTGTAGGTTTAGAAAAATACTGAATGTCTCTAGGCCTCAAATATCTAAACGAACGTCACGGTTTTGTAGCTATTGATTGGCAATAGGGGTGCGCTGATCAATGGCCGCCATGATAAATCCTTAAAACAGATACTTTATTTTCTTTACTATCTTCATGGGTAGGTCATACGGTGGATATCGAAGTGGAGCATCCAACCAATTCGCTTTTTTAACTATTGCTTTTTGATGTGAAAAAAGGTCAAACGATCGTTTGCCATGATAGGCTCCTATTCCACTTGTTCCAACTCCTCCAAAAGGGAGATTTTTATTGATGATTTGAATTACAGTGTCGTTGATAGCTCCCCCTCCAAAACTATACCTATTGATTATTTTTTTTTGGAAGGATTTTCGGTTGGAGAATATATACGTGGCCAAAGGTTTTCCATAATTGATTAAATGCTTCTCGATATCATCTTCATTTTCGAAGGCAATAATGGGTAGAATGGGCCCGAAAATTTCGCCATGCATCAATTTACTGTCCAAGTTGGGCTCATTGACCAGGGTAGGGGCCAGATAGTTATCTTCGTCATTGCTATTGCCCCCAAAAAGTATTTCTTCGCCCACAAGCATTTCTTTTAAACCATCATAATGGCTTTTGCTTACCGTTCTCGAAAAATCGGGAGACTGTTCAATATTATCTCCGTAGCACTTGGTAATATTTTGTTTTAATGCCGTCACAAGTTTGTCCTTCACCTCTCTATGGACAAGTATATAATCCGTTGCAATGCATGTTTGACCAGCATTTAAAAATTTGCCCCAAACAATCCTTTTAGCGGCCAGGTTGATAGAGGCTGTTTCATCCACTATAGTGGGATTTTTCCCTCCTAGTTCGAGAGTTACGGGCGTTAGGTGTTTTGCGGCTGATTCGTAAACTATTTGCCCAACGCGGGTACTTCCTGTAAAAAAAATGTAGTCCCATTTTTCGGCTAAAAGTTCTTGGGATACTTCCACACCGCCTTCCACAACGGTAACATGTTCCGGTACAAAAACTGCACTGATAATTTCCGAGATGATCGATGCAGTATGCGGTGTAACTTCGGAGGGTTTTACAACAACGGTATTTCCTGCCGCCACAGCTGCGATCATAGGGGCAAATGCCAATTGAAAGGGATAGTTCCATGGAGCAATAATAAGTACTGCACCATAGGGTTCCCTATATATCCAATCCGAAGAGGGCCAATTCATTAATGAGGCGGATTTTCTTTCAGGCCTGGCCCAATGGTCAATATTTTTTAAGGTCAATTTTAATTCCGCCAAAACGAATTGCGTTTCCGCTGCCAAGGTCTCAAACTTGGGTTTTTTAAAATCTTTGTAAATGGCCTCTGCAATATCATCCTCGCGCTCAATTATTTCTTTTTGCAACCGCTTTAAAGCCTCTTTTCGGAAAGAAATGTCCTTGGTCTTTTGACTTGTAAAAAAATCGCGCTGTTTTTCTAATACGTTCATGGGCATTAAATTAATATAAAAAACATCCCCAAACTTATTCATTTGGGGATATTATAAAAATTATATTTCAAATCACTTCATAATGAAAATGAATATTTGAACCAAGGCAATTGCATTACCTTGCATTGACTTTAAATTTTAAGGTAAGAATAATACAGGGTTAGTATAATAACCTTTCATTTTCTTTGTAGGTGTCTTTGGTTCAATGCTTCATGGACAGAATATATTGCGCTACGGCCATTTTGGCCTCGGCCGATAAATAGTCCTGCGGTGGCATTTCCGGATAATCTTCCCTAAGGTTTTTTGGAGCTGTGATATAGTCTACTATACCTTGGGGATTATTCTGGTGAATTGCCTGAAGGATTTCTGTTGGTGGACCTATCAATCTAGTGCCAAAGGCATGACAGCCAGCACAGACCCCGTAATAGGTGAGCTCGCCCAATTCTTCAGAGGAAACCGATCTTGGTGGCACTGGAGATGGGGTCATCATAGTTGGTATATCTTTGGTATCGGTTATTTGTGCCATACCGTAATTTTCCAAACCAAAGGTCCTATACCTGTTCTTGTCCCTAATACTACTTCCCGTGCCTCCTCCATAGGCAAAAATATCGGGTCCCTTGGTGTCCAATTGGGTAAGCATAATTGCCTTTATTTCACCATTAGGTTCATTGCCGTTGTTGAACATAATATTGTCCAGGATAACCACTCTGTCCGGATTTCCTTCAGAATTGGGGTCGTTGGCTTTGGGGTCGCCCGTAGCTAGGTCTACTATGGTAATTCCTGTATTGTTATTGCCTGTAATGATGTTGTTTTCCACAATGACATCATCGGCGGCCATTATTAGAATGCCTGTACCAGGAGGAATTCCAGCTACGGTAGATCCTGGTGCCCCAAAGTTTTCGTGATTGTTATTTACCACAAAGTTATTGCGCAGTATCACATCAAAGGTGGTCTTTATAGGTAGGCCCGGGGTTACAAATGCCAGTAGTCCTCCCGTATTGTTATGCGCATAATTGTTTTCTACCAGACAGTGCCTGGAATTTTCAATTTCAATGCCCGCAACGTTGTCAAATACTTCGTTATGCCTAACGTCTACATTGTCACACATACCAATATATATGGCGGCATCCGCAATTTTACTTAGCACATTATGCTCCACCAATCCGTTTTTGCCATACTGTGGAAAAATGCCATATACACCGGTATCTATAATCCAGTTGTTGCGTATTATAAAATTGTTTCCGGCCTGGCCCATTATGGCGTTGCCTTTGTAATTGATTATCTTAAAATTTTCAATAAGAATTCCGTTGCCAGAATACAGGAAGGCATCATTAATTTCCTTCTTGCCATCCAAGGTTGGCCATTCGCCATTGATGACTACCCCCTGAAGGCTAATGTTATCCTTATCAATATATACGTTCTCCGAATAGGTTCCCGGATAAACCCTTATTAGATCTCCTGGGCTAGCCTCTTTTACGGCATTTTGGATGGATGAGCCCTTTTTGACTTCAATAATTTTTCCTGTAAATTCTTGACTGGAAGCTACTTGTGTAGTGTCGTTTGTAAGCCCTACATTTCTATATTTTATGGTGGAAGGAATGGGTACCGTCTCCACATTTTTCTGTCCAAAGAACGATTTCCCGATGAATACACCTATTCCTAGAAGTAAAATAGAGGTAATGATTTTAATAAAAGACGATTTTTTATTCATTGTTTAGATGGTATTAATTAGGTTGATATTTTAAGTCCCGAAGGCAGGACCTCCGGTATTTTAGGTTTAAAGGATTCATCGGTCAAGGTTTTAAGAAAATCCACCAAGCGGTCCAATTCGTAATCGGTTAAATTGGGTTCCCATATATGCCAATGAATCAACAGGTTTTCCCCCTCAGGCACGGCATGTCCACGACCGTCCGTATAAAATTGAACGGTTTCCCGTAGAGTTTTGAATCTTCCAGAGTGCATATAAGGCGCAGTTTTGGCTATATTCCGAAGACTGGGAACCTTAAATGCCCCTCTTAGGCTTTTATCATTAAAGGGAACTTCGGCCCCGGGATCTAATGGTAATCCGTCTGGTTCGGGAGTGCCAATAACGGCAAATTGTTGATTCGTAAATAGGGGAGGGGTATGGCATTCTGCACAACGCGCCACGAAAGACCTAAAGATATTGAGTCCTTCAATTTCATTTTTATTCAATGCTTCGTCATAACCATGAGCATATTGGTCATATTTACTATTTAAAGAAACCAAGGAAGATTGGAAAGCCGCAATGGACTTCGTAATTTCATAAAGAGCAATAGGTTGGTTCCTATTTCTTTCAGGAAACGCCTCCGCAAATAATTTTCTGTAATTTTCGATTTCATTTATGGTCCTGATCAAATTTTCCGGCGTATTGCCCATTTCATCCTTGGAGAACAACGGTTCCAACATTTGTTCCTCCAAAGTCGAGGCACGACCATCCCAAAAGAGTTTTTTTAAATAGCCTACGTTGTAAAGGGAAGGTGCCGCTCTTTTCAAATTTTGTCCATCCTTTCCCTGGCTAGTTGCTAATCCATCGCCTAATCCTTTATCTGGATTATGGCACGTTGCACAGGAAACGGATTGGTCGACAGAAAGAGCGGGATCAAAAAATAAATACCTTCCCAAATCAATTTCTTGGGGAGAAAAACCATCCCTAATTTGTGGCAAGGCCGATTTTAAACCTCCTACACCGGCCTTGTTGGTTGTGGCATATTGACTATAGAGATTTTTGGCAATACACTCATTGTTTTCATTCAGCTTAAATCCGGGAGGACAGGTGCTTTTTAAAAGAGGAACGGGATAGTAGGCAGTAGGTCTTTGGCCAGCCAAAAATACCAGTGCCATGATTCCTAGAACTGCTAGTAATATAATAACCTTTAATATGAACCTACCTTTTTTCACCAGATTTTGAATTATCCCTTGGTTATTCTTTAATATTTTGAATCGAAAGTGCTAAGCCGTATTTCAGCGAATTCACGATTACATATATTATCGTGCATGAACTGAAAAAACTAGCATTCATATAAAGTAGATGTTTACGATCCTGCGCATCAGCCAGGACAAATACTCTATACTCGCACAAATTAACAATGGTGTTTCAACTACACATTATGTCTTTGGTACTTTGTGATGAAATATCCCTATTTGGGATTAATGGGACATTTTTTTTAATTGGAGGGCTTTTTCGAAATCGGTCTTGTAACCGAACGAAACGGGAATTTTTTCTTCTGGAATATTTTGGATACTAAGGGTATATCCCTTTTTGGTTTTCTTTGCCGTGCTGATATGTAAGGTATTGACCATGTAGGACCTATGGATGCGTATTACCTTGGTGTCTTTTATGATATCCTCCAATTCCTTGAAACTCATTCTAATGAGTTCTTTGCTGATTTTTTCTCCAGTGAAATAAAAAAGTTCCAAATAATTTCCGGCAGATTTGATATATAACAACTGGTTATATTTAATGGCCAATACCACCTTGTTGTTTTCTCCGTTCAAAATCAACAATTCACCGTTTCCTTCACCATTTGTACCTTTTGTATTAAATTGAATTTCTTCTTTAAACGAAGATAATTTTTGTTTGAGCTTGGCATACCATAGGAACAATGTATAGGGTACCACCACTACAAGACCAATTTGCCAAAAGGTTAGTAGGAATTCCGAAATTTGCTCTTGAAGCGTTCGCATTGGCGGACTATAGGCAAGCTCAAATATAACGGCCATTAATCCCATCTCCATAAGGCCCCAAGGGAGCAAACTATAGATTTTAAATCTTTTGGGTCCAAATAGGGTACGCAGTACCAACTGCGTAAAAATAAACACGCTAAGACCTATTACTATAAATTCCCAATAATAGTTTTCGCCCCATTTATTGATGTTGTAAGGGGCATATATATTTATGAAAATAAAAGAATACAGGCTAATAAAGCCAATCAATAGAAGTTTGCTCCTTGTGGAATCCATATAAGGGATATCCTGTTTTAATATTGCTTCTATACGCTTCCTCATTGGCCGGACGGGTTACAAAAACAAAACATGGTATTTTCTTGATTTTACAGATTGGGTTATTTAGTAACATCGAATCTAGTGAAAATACTTTTTATAGGAATGTCCTCACGGAATTATCTTATTAAAACTTGAGGATGGATTTGTTATTAAAATCTAGAATTTCATTCAAGAATTGTCCAGGCAAACTAAAACCCTTGAATAAATCTGGCTATAGTTGGGAGGAAATAGATCATTCCCAACGATCTTATAGACTATTCCGGGCAGCCAAATTGGGTCTGTTTTATTTGTTGTCAGAATTCTGTCTTAATACACTAGTTTTCATGTCGGCATATCTAGGATCTGGAATATAATCCTGCTTTTGCATTTTTATGACCTCTATGCTCAAGAAGCCAAATTCGCTCACCACTTTTCCATAAAAGCGATAGATACCTCTTCCCCTGAAAAAATATTTCGCAGCTACTGGTGGAAAAAGTACGGTGTCAAAAACTTCCCCGTGTTGATCCACCAAAGTGGCAAAATTCATCCGTGTCCCCTGATGGGTTCTAGTATTTTTTACGGTTACCAGATATCCGTAAATATCAATATTCTTGCCCAGATAAGTTTCCAAATCTCTTTTGCCATGTGAATTGCTTGGAGGTGTTGCCAAAATATCGAACGGACTACAAAGTGTAAATCCCATAAGTTCCAATTGCGTAAAGGCCATTTCCAGATCTGTGGAGTATAATTTGGGGATTTCAAAGTGTTGGTGATTGGCATTAAACAATTTAGGGTGGTCCAATTTGGTGTTTTTGGCGAGGGATAGATGAGCTTGCCATAAGAGTTCGTGTTTATTTACCCCTGTAAATGCAAAGGCATCGATGCGGATTAGGATACTCAATTGTTCTATGGATATAAAGACCCTATCCAGAAAATTGGTCAATGATAAAAATGGCCCATTGGTAGTTCTTTCAGTTATAATGTGATCTACCACCTTGCTTTCCAAATCCCTGAGGTACATGTATCCGAGGTACATTTCTTTCCCATAAATACAATTGGCCATAAAGCTCTTGTTTATACAGGGAGAATGTATTTTGGCCCCTAGCATGCGTGCTTCGTGGATATAAAATTCGGCACTATAGAAGCCGCCGCCATTGTTCAGCACGGCTACCATATATTCCAAAGGGTAATATGCTTTTAGGAATAAGGTCTGATAGCTTTCAACCGCATAGGAGGCCGAATGGCCCTTGGCGAAGGCGTAACCGGCGAAACTCGCGACCTGGTCCCATATTTCGAAAATAAGCTTATCGTCATAACCTTTTTTTCTACAATTGTCAACAAACTTATCCTTTACTTTTTGGAACTCTTCCCTAGAGCGAAACTTACCGCTCATACCTCTTCTAAGGACATCGGCCTCGCCAAGTGTGAGATCGGCAAAATAGTGGGCCACTTTAATTACATCCTCCTGATATACCATTACGCCGTAGGTTTCTGGCATAATGGATAGCATAACGGGATGTGCCCTTTCCTTGGCGCGTTGTGGGTCTCGATGGCGTAATATGTATTCCCGCATCATACCACTTTTGGCTACTCCGGGGCGTATAATGGAACTGGCAGCTACCAATCCCAAATAAGTATCGACCTCCAATTTCTGGAGCAACATCCGCATGGCTGGCGATTCAACATAAAAGCAACCCATACATTGGGCACTCTTTACCAAGTTGTTGATGATGGGGTCATTTTTAAATTGGGCAACATCATGGATATCTATGCTGTTAATTTCCGCTGGTCGATTATAGCCTATGATTTCCAAGGTCTCTTCAATTTTGGCCAGACCCCGTTGAGATAGGATATCAAACTTAAAGAGACCAACGTCTTCCGCTATTACCATGTCGAACTGTGTGGTAGGATAACCCTTGGGCGGCAGGTGGGTGGCAGAAAAATAATGAACGGGTTTTTCAGTTATAAGGATGCCCCCGGCATGGATACTTAAATAATTGGGCATTCCTTTAAGTAATTGTCCGTACTTAAGGACCAATAAAGCTACCTTGTCCAATTCTGAAACATTGTATTTTTTGTCGCATAGCACATCTATTTCCTCTTTGGGGAGTCCAAACACCTTGCCGAGTTCACGCACAACCCCTTTTTCCTGGAAGGTAACATAGGTGCCCAAGAGTGAAACGTTGGGGAAACGTTCAAAAATATATCGGGTCATGGCCTCACGGTCTTTCCATGAAAAGTCTATGTCAAAATCGGGAGGGTTTACCCGGTACAGGTTAATAAATCGCTCAAAATACAAATCCAATTCAATGGGGTCTACATCGGTAATGTGGAGCAAATACGCTACAATACTGTTAGCTCCGCTTCCCCGGCCCACATAAAAGAAGCCCTGTTTTCTAGCGTGGGAGACAATATCCCAATTAATGAGAAAGTAGGAAACAAACCCCATTTTCTTTATCAAGTCCAATTCCTTTTGGAGACGCTCCAGAATTACCCTGTCAATTTTGGTGTGTTTGTACCTTTCAGGTAGGCCCTTATGACATAATTCCTCCAAAAGAGCCTCGTCCTTTTTGGTATTACCAAGATAAGATACAAGGTTTTGAGGTTTCCTGTTTTCTGAAAAATCAAAATAAATATCGCAGGACTGCATTAATCGCTCGGTATTTTCCAAAATGAATTGATATTCGGAAAAAGCGGATAATAGATCATCCATAGAAACCATTTTCTCTTCGGGATCGGCTTCCTCACTTCGGGACAATTTACTTAGGAGGATGTTGTTGTCAATGGCCCGAAGCAGACGGTGAGCGTTAAAATCGCGTTTATTACGGAAAGTAACAGCTTGTTGTAACACTAATTTACCCTTAAAATCGATTATTTTGGTAAAGGGCAACCTTCTAAGATCTCTGATGGATATGCCTATGAATTCATGCTCCAAAAAAGTATCCTGTTTATTCAGTAATACTTTTTCGAACGGATATATTACGAAAGAGTGGTTAAAAATAGGAGCTCGGGAATTAATTTTCTTGTTATGATGCAGATGTTCGGACAAAAAATTGTTTAACTCATGGTAGCCATAGTTATTTTTGGCCAAACCAATAAAACACTGATCTACCCCGTTTCTGAAGTCGATTCCCAATATAGGTTTAATGCCTTTTTCCTGTGCTTTTCGGACAAAGTTTAATCCTGCCGAAGTGTTGTTGATGTCGGTTAGCGCCAAATGATCTATATGGTTCTTTTTGGCCAATTCCAAGAGTTCCACTTCGGATATGGTTCCAAAACGAAGGCTGTAATATGTATGGCAGTTTAAGTACATTTCTTGGCTTTGGAATAAAGGGGCACAGTACTGGCCAATTTTACAAAGGCTTAATTAGGGAATCTATATAAATGCCCTACTGTACACCTGTTAAAATGTTTGGTAGGCTGGGGCATTGTCAATAAATTTGAGTTTATGAAACCCTTTAATTCCTATTGTTAAAGATAAGATTAATTAACCCATTTGATTGTCTGCTGAGTGATTTTTAACTGCTTTTCGGCTTGAACAAATAGATATAATAAAGTTGAAGAATACAGCAGAAATATTTTAGGACATTAATGGTCAATTGATAAGGCAAGTTCCAATACCTGCATTTTACGCTAGTTCCGTTTGCTCCGGTTTTCCCACTTTAGGTCCTGTAAAATGGAGCTCTTTATGCCAATAAAGAAAAACCAGCGTTTGTAGGTGCCAAAGGGTGTCCAGTTGAAGTTCATCTTAAAACTTTTAAGATCCCTCTCAAATCGAAGTTGGGTTAGGGTAAATCCTTTATTTTTTAAATCGTAACCGGAAGAACCTCCAATTTTCCATCTCGGGGAAAGTTGAATGTTTCCTGAGAACATTAGGGAGTGGCTGCCAATGGTGTTTTGTCTATTGGAGTTGCTATAATTTACGGCATATGCCAACCTAAGGTCCCAGGGTAATTTTGTGCCATAAACGGGATTTTCCACGTCTTCGGAGTCCTTGTCCCTTTCGTCTTCAGGCCTATTTTCGTTAAAGTCGTTGGCCCTTCCAAAAAGGTCGTCATCCCTACCTCCACTTGCTGCTACATAGTCGTATTCATCCTTCTTGTCCTCTTTCTTTTCGTCTTTCTTTTTTCCAAAAGTTTCACTGCTCAGGGAGTAGCTAAGGTTCGCTCTTGCGGTTGTAAGCCTAAATAGGCTACCCCCGTTGTCCACATTGAAGGTGTTTATACGAGTTCCATTATTATCAATGGCATAGGGGTCAAAACTGGCACCAAAGTTAATGGCCATTTTATTGTTGAGAATGTTGGTTCCACCACTAAGGTTCAAGGGACTTAGTTTTAAGGAATCTGCTTCGAAATTATATCCGGTCGAGAGATTGAGATTGCTTAATATCGATATTTTTTTCGGTTTAGTGGCCGTGGAATCTTTGTCGCGCACCTTTGCCTCAAATTGGTTGCCCAGGGAAAAACTCATTGAACTGGACTTGTTAAGACCTGGAGCGCCGTTCAAAGTACCTTCGAACCTACTATATAATTCCAATTCATCATCGGCACCGATATAGCTGTCGTAATATTGATCGAATGACGGGGTATAGCCATAGCTCACAGACGGTCTCATAACGTGTCTGATGGCCTGAATTTTTTTATCCTCCCCAAAGTTTACCAAGCCGTATAAAGTGGTCCCTATACTGGCACTAAAATTATATGTACCAAAGCGGTCAAATCCATTAATGGTATCTGTAACCACTTCCCTTTTGGTATCCGGGTCATAGCCTCTCTCATAAGTTTCAATTGCCCAAACGTCCTCATAGGAACCACCTACACTTACACTAAAGTGTTTGGCGACTTTAAAATTGGTACTGAGGGGAATGGAGTTTCTAGCACCGAAACGGGAATTATCGAACATTCTACTCGTTAAAAAATCATCTTCCGTAGTAGAAATGCTATTTCTTGCGTTTAGGTTATATTGAAAGTTTACATTTTGAATGATCCCTTTTTTTATCCCCTCACGTGGTGCGAAAGGAAAGATACGCTCCATACTGGCTTGCAAGGTGGGCAAGGTTACATCCACTACCCCAGTATTCGTATTTTGGTTATGCGTAGCCGTTAAACTTAGGTTTACGGACGGATATTCCGGGAAAGTCTTGGAGTAGGAAATAGAGGATGATAAATTGTTTACCTGGGTATTTGGCAGGTTCTGTTGTAACAGGGAATTCCTGTAATAGGAACTACTCCCAAGGTTTACCGAGGCTTGAAACCTGGAATTAGGATTGCTTTTGGCGTCTTGGGCATGCGAAACTTGGATATTGTATATGGTAGATCTACTGTAGTCACTAAATCCTTTTTGACTGGTGACCAGGTTTTCATATCTAAAATTTACATTGCCTCTATACTTATATCTTTTACTGTATACGGATTGGGTTCTAAACCCATAACTGCCATTGGCATAGAGATCGCCGGTAAGGGTAAGATCTACATAATCGTTTATGGGAACATAGTATCCTCCGTTCTGTAAAAAATATCCTCTAGTAGGGTCGCTTCCAAAAGTAGGCATCATTACGCCTGCAGTTCTACCAACAGTCAAAGGAAAATAAGCAAATGGAAGTGCCACGGGGGTAGGCACGTCCGCTATATATAGGTTACTAAATCCTGCAATTACCTTTTTTTGAGGTACGAATTTGGCTTTTTTTACGCGGATGTAGTAATCGGGATTTACGGTGTCCTTGGATGTTGTTAACTTGCCCTCACTAAGGAAATAAACGGAATCGTTTTCTTTTTTGGTAATCTGGGCATAGACCTTCATAGCATCACTTCCCAATTGACCCAAACCGGCCTGCTGTTCCGTTCTGGAATTCCATATAATGGCCTTTTGAGTATCAAAATTAAACCGTATGGAGTCTGGAATCACTTCATTTGTACCCTGTTTAAAAAAAGGTAATTGTGTATAATTCCCTAGTGAATCCTTTATACGTCCTGCATAGACTTCATTTTTTACGTAGTCCATTATAATGATTCCAGCCTTTAATTCGGTGTCCTGGTAATAAAGTTCGGCTTCGTTATAAAGATATATTTTTTGATCTTTTTGACTCATCTTCACATAATCCTTGGCCTTGTATTTTATTTTATCCAGGAGAAGCGGTTTTTTACCGTTTAAAGAGTCTACTTTTGTGGTATCCGTTATAAGGGTATCCTGCAATTTGGGATCGGGCAAAAGAGGGGCTTTTATGGTATCTCTAAAAGCAACAATGGGCAGGGGCTTAATTTGATCTTCTTGGGCAGATGCAGTAAATGCACCAAATAATAGGAGCAATAGGAAAAGTACATGATGTTTATTTGATTGCAAAGCTATATATCCTATTTTTGTAACGGTTTAGCTACATTTTGGGTTCAAACTTACATATATTTTTTGTTCCGCTTGTAGGGTATTGCGATAAATTTAACCTAATTAAAAGATCAAATTATCTCTAGTTATATGAATATGAAACGGTTTTATATTATTCCATTTATAATTTTAACATATTTCCTGACTTCTTTCAGCAATGAGATGGAGACCGATGACAATGACGGAAAACTTGTCGTTGTTTTGGATGCGGGGCATGGAGGGCATGATCCTGGTAATTTGGGGAACGGATATTTGGAAAAAAATATAGCCTTAAAGATAGTTCTGAAAGTAGGGGAAATTTTGGAAAGGAATCCCAATATCAAGGTCATTTATACGCGGAAGGACGATACCTTTGTGGATTTGTACCGTAGGGGTGAAATTGCCAACAAGGCCAATGCGGATTTATTTGTTTCTGTCCATTGTGATTCGCATAGTTCCGATGCCCATGGGGCGGGCACCTTCGTATTGGGATTACACGCCAATAAGCAAAATTTTGAAATAGCAAAGAAGGAAAACTCGGTAATATATCTGGAGGATAATTATGAAAGTAGATATGCTGCCTATGATATTAATTCCCCGGAATCCATTATTGGTCTAACCATTATGCAGGAGGAGTTTCTGGATCAAAGCATCAACCTTGCAAAATTGATGCAGGATAATTTTTCAAACAAGTTGAAAAGAACCGATAGAAAAGTGAAGCAAGCTGGTTTTATTGTGCTTCACCAGACCTTTATGCCTAGCGTTTTGGTAGAAACCGGTTTTTTGACGAATAGGGATGAAGGCGCCTATTTGAATTCTGCAAAGGGTCATAATGAAATGGGCAAGGCCATTGCCGATGCCATTTTAACCTATAAGGGCGAGATGATATCGGGTACAGATCAGATTGCTATGAACGATACCCCTGTTGTCCCTGTACCTAAGCAGGAGGAGGTTAAGAAAGTGGTCGAAAAATCAGTGGCCAATACGGGAGAAAAGAAATCCGAACAACTCGTCCTAGAGCAAAAACCGGTCAAGAATATACCCAAAACAGTACTAGTGGTAAAGAATGAAACGGATAATACTACCAAGGAAATAGCAAAAGAACCTATTAAGAAAGAAGAGCCGAAGGTAGTTGAAAAAGAGGTCAAGTCCGTTGAAAAAGAGGCTAGGAAATCTGAAAACATTATTTTTAAGGTGCAAATTTTTGCCAGCTCAAAAAATATCCCATTGAATTCCGAGAACTTTAAAGGTTTAAATACCTTGTCCAAAGAACCTTACAATAATTTGTACCGATATATGTATGGCAATACTGATTCCCATTTCCAAGCCACACTTTTAAAAAGCAATGCGGATGCCAAAGGATATAATACATCCTATATAGTAGCCTATAAGGATGGGGTACGTATTTCCGAAACGGAGGCGCTTAAATACGTTTCGGAATAATAGTCACTCTTCTAAAAATTATTTCTAATTTTGTTAGGAACTGAAAATAAAAGCTTTTGAAAATATCTAGGGAAATAAAAACGGGTATTATTGTCTTGGGGGGTATCCTTTTGTTCATACTTGGTTTTAGTTATTTAAAATCTACACCTCTTTTCGATAATAGCAAAACCTTCTATGCGGTATATCATCATGTAGGGGGATTACAATCCGGGACGCAGGTTACTATCAATGGTTTCACCGTAGGGAAGGTGAATGATATTAAATTCAATGATACCTCTGGGAATCTTTTGGTAACCTTTACAGTAGACAACGGTTTCTCTTTTTCCAAAAATAGTAATGCGGAATTATATGATACTGGAATTATAGGCGGAAAGGGAATACAGATAAAGCCGGTTTTTGATGATGCGGCCATCGCAAAATCAGGGGATACATTACCTTCCAGCACTAGACCGGGGCTTACCGAATTGGTGCAGCAACGCTTGACTCCCTTACAAATAAAAGTAGAAGGCGCGGTAACCAATGCCGATTCCCTGCTGATGAATGTGAATGATATCTTGGATGTAAAAACTAAAAAGGACTTAAGGGAAAGTATTGCCGGATTGAACGAATTGGTGAAAAGTTTTCAGGGCAGCGCTAATTCCTTAAACCAAATTTTAACGGATAACAAAGATGATTTGGAGAAATCCATTACTAATTTAGGTGTCATAACAGATAATTTTAACAAGCTTTCGGATACACTGGCCAACGCTGGTTTGGGAGAGACCATTAAAAAATTACAGTACACCATGGGCAACATTAACGATATGATGGCCAAAATAGAAGGAGGTGAAGGGTCTTTGGGAAAATTGGTTAACGACAAAGCGCTTTATAACAATCTGGCGGACGCCTCTAGGGAACTGGATTTACTTTTGCAGGATTTTCGCTTAAATCCAAAAAGGTATGTAAATGTTTCTGTTTTTGGTAAAAAGCAAATAGATTACACCATTCCTGAAGAAGACCCGGCCGAAAAATAGAGAATCACAATATGGATTATATTCCTAATATTATTTTTGCAATTATACTTTTTGCGGGAATTGGTTTTTTTGCAAAAAATATTAAAAAGCTCTCCCGAAACATAAAATTAGGTAGAGCGGTAGATACCAGTGATAATAAATCCCAACGGCGGAACAATATGTTCAGGATTGCACTGGGGCAGACCAAAATGGTGGTACGTCCTATTGCGGGGATTCTTCATATCATAGTTTATCTAGGTTTTATCATTATCAACCTTGAGGTGCTAGAGATCATTATAGATGGTCTTTTTGGTACCCATAGGATATTTGCCTTTTTGGGTGGATTTTACAGTTTTCTCATAGGATCTTTCGAGATATTGGCCTTGTTGGTCATTATAGCGGTGGTTGTTTTTTGGATCCGCAGAAACCTTATTAAGTTGAAGAGATTCCTGAATCCGGAGATGAGCGGGTGGCCAAAAAAAGATGGAAATTTAATTCTTTATATAGAATTGGTCCTGATGGTACTTTTTCTGACCATGAATGCTTCTGATTATCAATTGCAGCAAATGGACGTGGCCCATTATACCAAGGCAGGGGCTTTTCCTGTAAGCCAGTTTATTGCCCCATTATTTCAAGAAATGTCTGTATCGTCCATCATTTTAATAGAAAGATCGGCATGGTGGTTACATATTGTGGGTATTCTGATGTTCTTGAATTATTTATATTATTCCAAGCACTTACATATTTTGCTAGCATTTCCAAATACCTATTTTGGAAGGCTTAGACCTAAGGGACAGTTCGATAATTTAGAGGCGGTGACCAAGGAAGTAAAACTAATGATGGATCCAAGTGCAGATCCTTTTGCTGCTCCCGATGAGAATGCTCCCATACCTGAAAAATTTGGTGCTTCGGATGTCATGGACCTTAAATGGGTGCAATTGCTGAATGCCTATACCTGTACGGAATGTGGACGATGTACCAGTGAATGTCCGGCCAACCAAACGGGTAAGAAATTATCCCCTCGCAAGATTATGATGGACACTAGGGATAGGTTGGAAGAAGTTGGCAAGAATATTGATGCCAATAAAGGAGAATTCGTTGCGGATGGTAAACAACTGTTGGGAGACTATATCACCCATGAGGAACTTTGGGCATGTACCTCCTGTAATGCATGTGTAGAGGCCTGCCCAGTAAGTATTGATCCTTTGTCCATTATAATGGATATGCGTCAATATTTGGTTATGGAGCAATCTGCCGCACCATCGGACTTAAATAATATGATGGGAAATATTGAAAATAATGGGGCACCTTGGCCATTCAATCAAATGGATAGGCTTAACTGGTCCAAGGAATCATAAAGAAATTACCGCTATCATGGAAAATGAATTGAAAGTACCCACAATGGCAGAACTTTTTGCAGCAGGCCAGCAACCGGAAGTATTGTTTTGGGTGGGCTGCGCTGGAAGTTTTGATGATCGGGCAAAAAAAATAACTAAGGCCTTTGTCAAGATTTTGAACAAGGCAAATGTTAGCTTTGCCGTTTTGGGTACCGAAGAGAGCTGTACGGGAGATCCTGCAAAAAGGGCTGGTAATGAATTTTTGTTTCAAATGCAGGCAGTGACCAATATTGAGGTTTTAAACGCCTACGAGGTGAAGAAAGTGGTAACGGCTTGTCCTCATTGTTTTAATACCCTAAAAAATGAATATCCTGGCCTTGGTGGTAATTATGAGGTGGTTCATCATACCCAATTCCTAAAACAGTTGTTGGATGAAGGCCGCATTAGTATGGAAGGTGGTCAGTTCAAAGGCAAAAGAATTACGTTTCACGACCCATGTTATTTGGGAAGGGCCAATAATGTCTATGAAGCTCCACGGGATCTAATACGCAAGTTGGATGCCGAACTGGTGGAAATGAAGAATTGTAAAAAACGTGGACTTTGTTGTGGTGCGGGAGGGGCTCAAATGTTCAAAGAGCCGGAAAAAGGGAGTAAGGATATAAATATAGAACGCACGGAACAAGCTTTGGACATTAAACCGGAAATAATAGCTGCCGGTTGTCCTTTTTGCAATACAATGTTGACCGATGGAGTAAAAAATAAGGAAAAAGAGTCCTCCGTGGCGGTGATGGATATTGCCGAGTTGATCGCCAGTGCAGAGGATTTGTAATTTTATCATAACAATAACCATGATCTCCGAGGAATACTTTGAATGGGTATAAGGGGGGGGTCAAAATTGAAGCTAACAACCACACTTTAGAATTAGACAGACCAAGATCAGGACCAGGTAGAATAGAACTGAACGATATACTAAATAGGAAAATCGTTTGGGTGAACATTAAAAATTTAATAAATGCTCGTAGAATTTAACACATTGCCGGATGAATCTAGAGTTTGGATCTTTCAAGCCAGCAGAAGTTTTTCTGAGGAAGAATTACAGCAGCTAAGGCAGGAATTGGATGCTTTTATAACGGATTGGACTGCCCATGGAAGCGATTTGCTCGCTGGCTATGAAATTAGGTATAACAGGTTTATTGTCCTTGCTTTGGATCAAACCCTCAATCATGCCACTGGGTGTTCTATAGATGCTTCTGTACGCTTTATTCAGCAGTTGGAGCAAAAATACAAGGTGGAGCTGTTGGACAAAATGAATGTTTCTTACAAGCAGGGCGATTTTGTGGCCTACAAATCTTTGATCGACTTCAAAAAAATGGCCAAGCAAAAGGCTGTTTCCAAAAATACTATTGTCTTTAATAATCTGGTGACCAATAAGCACGAATACCAGAATCATTGGGAAGTGCCGGCAGAAGAAAGTTGGCATGGTCGTTTTATGTAGGCTTGGCCGGTTTAAAATACAGCTAAACCAAAGGTTTGGGTTGTTTTCCGGAAAAGTATAATAATTCAAATAATTCTTAGTTACCATCAAGGATGGATTTTTTTATGCGCATTAATTACCTCGTATTATTATTTATAATATCAATATACACTGTTCAAGGTCAAATTAACCCTTTGGTTACCAAGGATACTTTGGTTCAGCGAAACTGGGTTGAGACTACATATAGTCAAATGTCCCTCGACGAAAGGTTGGGACAGTTGTTTATGGTTATGGTTACTTCGGATCAGGATAGGGCCAGTACAGAAAAAACAAAAAAGTTGATTAAGGACCATCATATTGGTGGGGTCATTTTCTCTACCGGAGGTCCCGTCCGCCAGGCACAATTGACCAACGATTTTCAAAAGAATTCGAAAGTTCCCTTAATGATTGGTATGGATGCCGAATGGGGTTTGGCCATGAGATTGGATTCTACCTATGCCTTTCCTTGGAATATGACCTTGGGGGCGATTAAGGATAATGCCATAGTGGAAAAAGTAGGAAACCGGATTGGCAAGCATGCTAAAAGATTGGGAGTACATATTAATTTTGCCCCTGACATTGATATCAATATTAATCCTCAGAATCCAATAATTGGAAATCGTTCTTTTGGTGAGGACCGTGAAAATGTGGCCCAAAAAGGGATTGCCTTTATGAAAGGTATGGAGAACGCAGGGGTTTTATCAAGTGGGAAGCATTTCCCGGGGCACGGTGACACCGCTGTGGATTCGCACAAAGCTTTACCGGTAATCGACTTTACGAGGGAACGTTTGGACAGTATTGAGCTATATCCCTATAAAAAATTGATCAAAGAGGGCCTCAGTAGTGTAATGGTGGCCCATTTAAGTGTGCCGAGCTTGGAAATCAAGGAAGGCTATCCATCGTCCTTGTCCGAACAGATTATTGGAGATGTACTACAGGAACAGCTTAACTTTAAGGGATTGGTATTCACCGATGCACTTAATATGAAGGGGGTATCCAATTTTGCCAAGGAAGGCGAGGTAGAACTTACCGCATTTTTGGCAGGAAACGATATCCTATTAATGCCTTTGGATGTTGCCAAGGCCAAGTCCAAACTTTTGGAAGCTTATAATAAAGGGAGGATTACGGAAAATAGATTGGCAACTTCCGTAAAGAAAATATTGATGGCAAAGTATAAGGTAGGACTTCATAATTATAAACCGATAGACACTAAAAATCTTTATGAGGATTTAAATTCTTTGGAGGATGATGTGCTGTATGAGGAGGCTATCGAGAACGCCATTACCGTGGTTAAAAACGATTTTTCTTTGATGGCGATCAAGAAGTTGGAAAATAAGAAAATTGCCTATGTAAAATTTGGGGACGCAGAAAGCGACCCCTTTTTGAAGGAATTGAACAAATACGCTGATGTTACACAGATTAACGGTAAGGATATAACCACCTTAAAACAGAAGTTAAGGGATTATAATTTGGTAATCATCGGCCTGCACAAGAGCAATGAAAGCCCTTGGCAAGCCTATAAATTTACTAAGAATGAACTTTCCTGGCTAGGGGAAATAGCTAGGGAGCGTACCTCCAATCTTATCTTGGCCGTATTTGCAAAACCCTATGCTCTTTTGGATGTGCCGTCTTTTGAAAGTATCGATGCGGTAATCGTGGGATACCAAAATAGTGTATTGGCCCAGGAAAAAACAGCACAGGTAATTTTTGGGGCTCTTCCCGCAAAAGGGATTTTACCCGTAACCTCCCACACCGACTTTCCCGTAAATACAACTATTCCATTGGAATCCTTGATGCGTTTGGGATATAGTTTTCCTGAGAGGGTTGGTATGAGTTCCGGTAAATTGGCCAAAGTAGATAAAATGGTTCAAAATGGAATTGACTCCTTGATGTTTCCTGGGGCACAAATAGTCGTAGCGAGGAAAGGTAAAGTAATTTACAACAAGGGGTTTGGAAAACCAACCTATGATTCCGACGAAAAAATAACACCTGATCATATTTATGATTTGGCATCCATAACCAAGATCTTGGCAACCCTGCCCATGGTAATGAAGATGGAGGAGGAGGGTAAAATTGCTTTGGATAATACTTTTGAGGAACTTATACCGGCCTATTCCAATTCCGACCTAAAAAATGTCACTGTCCTAAAGGCCTTATCTCACTATGGCCGATTGCCGGCTTGGATCGCTTTTTATATCGATACTTTGGATGATAAAAGAAAACCTTCCAGTGAATTTTACAGACATCAGCCAACCAGCGGTTATTCCTATAAGGTGGCAGATCAATTGTACATAAAGGATGTTTATAAGGACTCTATATACAACAGGATTGGTAGACAGCACTTAAAGTCCAATAGGTATCGCTATAGTGACATAGCCTACTATGTAATGAAAAAGTATATAGAGGATACCTATAAGGAGCGATTTGATAGTTTGGCCGAAGAGTTTTTGTATAAGCCTATAGGCGCTACACATACCGGTTTTAATCCCCTCGACAGATTTTTAAAGGCGGATATTGTTCCTTCGGAGGAAGATAACTATTATAGGTACCAGACCGTGCAGGGTTATGTACACGATATGGGTGCCGCTATGCAAGGCGGAGTAGGGGGGCATGCCGGACTTTTTAGTAATGCCAATGATGTTGCAAA
Source organism: Arenibacter sp. (assembly GCA_040216555.1). GTDB lineage: Bacteria > Bacteroidota > Bacteroidia > Flavobacteriales > Flavobacteriaceae > Arenibacter. Next base: position 9,206 of record JAVJOW010000008.1, on the reverse strand, counting down.
AATTATGCAGATGTACCTTCAAAATGGTTTTTATGGAGGGCAACAGTTTTTGGAGGCCAGAACGTTAAAGAAGTTCAATACCTGTTATTTTTGCGATCAGAATGTTAGGCGTGGAATAGGATTTGACAAGCCTGAACCGCACGGTGGAGGACCAGCATGTAGTTTGGTTTCCAGGAAAAGTTTTGGACATAGCGGTTTCACAGGAACCTATACTTGGGCAGATCCGGAAAAGGATTTGGTATATGTTTTTCTGTCAAACAGAACCTACCCCTCGGCTTCCAATACACTATTGGTTAAATCTGGGTTGAGAACACGGATTCAGAAGGCCATTTATGAAGCGATTATAAATTAAATCTTTACTTTGTATAAATATAAACTGAGGTTTATAGGAGGAATTATCATTTTGTTTTAAGCATTCTGAAATTCTATCCATATTCGCTCGACTAAGAATTTTTAAGGTCAAAAATTATGGGATCCGTGAGGTATGACTGAGACATACAACCTCTAAAATGAATTAAAAAAAAGCAGATGAAAATAGCAATAGTATGTTATCCCACTTTTGGAGGTAGCGGGGTGGTGGCAACAGAATTGGGAATTGCCCTGGCAAATAGAGGGCACGAAGTCCATTTTATTACTTACCGCCAACCAGTGCGTTTGGAGTTGCTGAGCAATAAGATATATTTTCATGAAGTACACGTACCAGAGTACCCTTTGTTCCACTACCAACCCTATGAATTGGCTCTTTCCAGTAAATTGGTAGATACTATTAAGTTGTTTGGCATAGAGCTATTGCATGTACATTATGCCATTCCGCATGCTTATGCCGGGTATATGGCCAAGAAGATGTTGGAGGAAGAAGGTATTTATATTCCCATGGTTACCACCTTGCACGGTACGGATATAACTCTGGTGGGCAAGCATCCCTTCTATAGGCCTGCTGTTAATTTTAGTATAAATCAGTCCGATGTGGTTACCTCGGTTTCCCAAAACCTTAAGGAGAGTACGCTGGAGCTATTCGATATCAAAAAAGAAATAGAGGTTATCCCCAATTTTATAGACAAAAGGAAGTACAGTATGAATTTCACGGACTGTCAACGTTCCCTAATGGCCTCGGAAGATGAGAAAATTATAACCCATATAAGTAATTTTAGGAAGGTAAAGCGCATTCCTGACGTAATACATATTTTTAATAAGATTCAAAAACAAATACCCGCCAAGTTGATTATGGTAGGGGAGGGGCCTGAAAAAGAAGGTGCAGAACGTTTGTGTGAGGAACTTGGGATTGCCAATAAGGTAATCTTTTTGGGCAATAGTAATGAAATTGATAGGATTTTATGTTTTTCGGATCTTTTTCTTTTACCGTCGCAAACAGAAAGTTTTGGATTGGCCGCTCTGGAGGCAATGATCAATAGGGTAGCCATAATTTCCAGTAATACAGGAGGAATACCAGAAGTTAATCGCCAGGGAGTCACTGGCTATTTAAGTGATGTAGGCAATGTGGAGGAGATGGCCGAAAATGCATTGAAGATATTAAGTGACGATAAAACTTTGGAAAAATTCAAAGACAATGCGGCAAAAGCGGCCATGGATTTTGATATCTTGAAAGTTTTGCCATTATATGAGGCAATATATGAAAAGGCCTTATTGGCGAGGCACGAAAGTTTACAGCAAAATTAATGCGATTCGTACTACTATTTTTATGCCTTTTGGGAATTTCCTGTTCTGGGCAAAAAGGTGTGCCCAAGGATAAGGCAGATGGTTCCATGCAAAATTCAAAAGAACTTCAACTGGTTTTAATGGATAACTATAGTGGGGTGGAAGATTCGGAATTTCAAATTGTAAGGGATTTAAAGACGTTAAGAAATTTTTTTATTCAAATAAACAAGACCAGAAAGCCAGGTCTTCCAATTCCGGAAGTAGACTTTAGCAAGGAGCTACTCTTGATATATTGTGCAGGAACTACCTTGGGCGTCGGGGGAACGGAGTTGTTCGTTATTGAAGATTCCCAAGATAATATGGTAGTTGGATCAAAAGAACGGATACCTTCCGGGAAAGAAATCACCAATATAACCACCACTCCTTTCATTATCTATAAAATGCCACTTACCCCTAAAGAAATCAGTTTCCGCAAATTGGACTAAGGTATAGTGGTTTTTGTTCTCCATGAGCAATAGGATTTCAAAATATTATATACTCCTTATATCTATCCTATGACCATCTAAATACTCTCATTTGATAGGCTAGGCCTATTTTGCCGGTTAAAATGCCGTTTTCTTGGATGAAAAAATATTGGGATTTTGAAATCGTAAATGTATGTTTTGTAAGAAACCGCTTAACGATTTTTAAGGCTTTTTGTAGATATAAAATTGTGCCCATTTAACATTGCCATAGCTTTGGACAAAGATTATAAAGAATCCCAAAATTACAATGTTATGAAAACCTACGCGTTTGCTATTACTTTTTTATGTGCTATTTCCTTTAATTTAAGTGGTGCCCAAGAATTACAACTAACCGCTAAGGACAGTGTTGTTACCAGTTCATGGGTCTTAGGATTGGGCTACAATATTGTAGATGATTCCGCTACTCCATTTGGAAAGGATTTTCTAAATATTAAGGATACCTGGAATGCACTTCCTTATCCGTCCTCCATAAGTATCGGTAGATTTTTTAAAAATGGACTTGGAATAAAGGCTATAGGCTCTTACAATAAATATGATGTTGGTAAGAAGGTTGATGGAGCGATTAATACTGTTGAGAGGGATTATTACGCCATTGATGGTATGATCAGTTATGATCTTAATAAGATTATTGGTGAAACGGGCTGGTTCGATCCATTTCTTCAGGTTGGTGCCGGTTATAGTGATATAGGCTCTGTGGGCAGGACTACTGGAAATGCAGGTTTTGGATTTAATACCTGGTTCAATGATAAGTGGGGATTAAACTTTAATACCATGGGTAAATGGGGACTAAAGGAAGGATCCACCAAACAGTTACAACATTCCGCCGGAGTGGTATACAGGTTTGGAATTGAAAAGGAAATGTCCAAAAAGGGATTGGAGAAGTTGGCATTGATCGAAGAAAACAAAAGGGTATCCGATTCTATTGCAGCTGCTAAAAAGGCGGAGGAAGAGGCTAGACTTATGGCCGAGAGATTGGCCCAGGAAAAGGAAAAAGCGCGTTTGGCTGCAGAAGAGCAGGCTAGAAAGGATGCAGAGAACAGAAGAAGGACAGAGTTGGAAAATAAAATCAAGGATTTGGGCAATGTATACTTCAGTCTCAACTCTTCATACTTGAGCAAGCCATATATGGAGTTGTTGGACAAGTTGGCCATGCTGATGGAAGAAAATCCATCTTTGACCTTAAAAGTGGGATCACATGCCGATTCCAGAGGGGCTGAAAAGTATAATCAGTGGCTATCAGAGAAGAGGGTTAAGCAAACCTTAGACTATCTAATAGACAAGAAGGGAATAGATGCATCAAGGTTAACTGGTGAAGGGTTTGGAGAAACCCAATTAACCAACGAATGTGACAATAACACCTACTGTCCTGAATCCAAACACAAACTAAACAGGAGATCTGAATTTGAGGTGATTGCATTTTAAAAGAAAACTTCAATATCGTTATGTAAACAACTATAAATTATATAAAAGATTAATATAACCATTTAAAACACCGGGATAAGTGTTGTACATTTATCTCGGATTAAAGTTTTTAACTCTATTACACTTTTCATTAGAGTCAATTCAAATATTATTAACGGTAATTAAATAAACGGAGTTATGATTTACGGAAGACTTCAGAAATTGAATTTTTTTTTCGAATTTTTTGAAAAAGATTCCACATTTCCATTTTATGAAAAAGTGAGCAACAATACTAATTTCAATATTAATAAGAACAACGGAAAAGTAGAAAAGCCTGCGAACAAAGTATACGTCTTAAACTTTATTCCACCTTATTTAGATTTAAAAATAAACAAACAAAACTTACCTTTTAGAGCTTTTCAAGTTAAACCTAGAACGGGTTTTAGTATTGATTTAAGTCAATACTCGAGTGCTGATGAATATTTAAAATCACATTTGGGCTCTAAAAACAGGAGGAATATTTTAAGTAGATTAAAAAGGCTTGAATCATGCTTTGATATTAATTATAAAAATTATTTCGGTGAAATTGAGAAAGCTGAATATACATTTTTGTTTGAGGAGTTTGAGCGAATGATAGGTAGCCGGTTTGAACAACGGGGCGATGAGCATGTAGGTTTTCAAAGATGGGACGAATATAAAAAAAGTGTTTATGATTTGATACTGCAGAAGAGGGCTTCTCTTTTTGTTATATATGATAATAAAAAACCTATTGTAATTAATCTAAATTATCATTTTGAGAATATTTTAGATATTGCCATGCCTTCTTACGACATTGATTATGCTAAATTCGGATTGGGGCAAATTGCCATATTGAAGCAATTGGAGTGGTGCTTTCGAAATAATTATAAAAGAGTGGATATGCGTTGGGGAGAATTGCCGTATAAACTCCTTTGGTGCAATGATATCCAAAACTATAAGTGCGAGGTTTTTTATAATAAAAATATCCCGACCGATATGTTACTAGCTTTTTTAATTTCGAAAGGGTTGGGCATTAAGAAATTGTTGAAAGAACGCAATTTACTCCCTCTAAAATTGAATTTTTTATCTAGGGCTAGGGAAAAGAAGGAGCCAAATGAGAGAGTTGATAGTGCACCTGTATATAAACTTGAGGATTTGGCGGAGTTTCCTTCTGGGGCAGACTTAATATCTATAAACATTACTGATAGCGAGTTTCAATATTTGCGTAATCCAGTATATAATTATCAATATATCCATGCAGAACATGCTAATGATATTAATGTTTACAGTGTTGAAAATCAGGATAAGACCTATATTATCAAGGGAAAATCAAATTTGTATAAACTTATTTTATAACTTTGAATAATTAACCATTGTATTTGCATTTTTTTAGATTAAATGTAGGCTTTAAAAAGAAATGGCTTAGGATTAACGTTGGGACCATGCTGTTCATATCAAATAAGAGGAGAATTTATTCTTTCAACATATCCGTGATGTGTACCAAATATTGGCTATAATGCAAATAGATTATTTTACGTATTACCTAATAATTTAATAAGTATCCCCCATGCTTAAAAGGTTAAACTTTTTTTTTGAATTTTTTGAGAATAATTCCTTATTGCCATTTTATGATAGTTTATATAATAAAACCAATGACAAGATTATTTACAATGAAAGTATTACGGAAATAAAAAAACTTAATAAAGGCATATGCGTTTGTGTAGTAAACATGATTCCATCATATTTTGATGTAAAAATCAATAATCATAATACACCTTATAGGACATTTCGGGTTAGATACAGAACTGGTTATATAATTGATTTAAGTCCATATTCAAGTGTTGGACAATATTTGAATTCACAAATGGGATCTAGACATAGCAAGAATATAATAAACCGATTAAAAAGGCTGGAATCCTGTTTTAATATTAAATATAAAATTTATTTTGGAGAGATTGATGAAATAGAGTACCGGGTATTGTTTGAGGAGTTTGAACGAATGATTAAGGTTAGGTTTGATCAAAGGGGAGAGGAACATGTTGGTCTTAAAAGATGGGATCTCTACAAAAAAAACGCTTACGAATTAATCTTGAATAAAAGAGCCTCATTATTTGTTATTTACGATGACAAAAAACCTATAGCCATAAGTCTTAGTTATCATTTTGATAATATCTTGGATAGTGCCATTACTTCTTATGATATTGATTATGCCAAATTTGGACTTGGGAATATTGCCGTCGTTCAGAAATTAGAATGGTGTTTTCAAAATGGTTATAAAAAAATGGATATGCGTTGGGGGAGGTTACGATATAAGCAACAATGGTGCAATGCAATTGAAGAGTATAAATGTGATGTTATATATAACAACGTACTAATTTCACAAGTTATTGCTTTTGTGGTTTCCAAATTTATAATTTTTAATAAATACTTACTCCTCTATAAAATATTACCATTAAAAGTCAGTTTTAAATTTCGGGATAGGCATAAAGCCAACGGAAATATCAATAAAGATAATGGCCACGCTTATAAAATAGAGGACTTAGATCAACTTCCTCTTGATGCAGAATTAAGTGCTCTTGATTTTAATGCAATTGAGTTTCAATTTTTGCAGAATCCAGTTCGCAATTATCAATATGATAATTTGGAACACTCCAGGGATATTAATATTTATCGCGTTATTAATGAGAAAATGAGCTATATTATACAAGGTAAATCTAAAGTACAAAAGCTTGTTTTTTAATTTATTTGTCTACCTATTCAACTAAAATTTTAGGTATACGACCAAATTTGGATTAACAGTGTAGAAAAGATTACTAAAATAAACCATGATAATGCCATACCAAGTTCATAAACAATATGACTTAATTGAACGTTGGAAAGCTGTTACTGTCTTGGTTTTATATTATTATGGGATTTTTGGTAGAATCCAATAAATTTTAACACCCCACATGCTTAAAAGATTAAATTTTAGTTACGAGTTTTTTGAAAAAAAATCTATTTTTCCGTTTTATAAAAGTTTATATAATAAAACCAATGATGATTTTTTCATTAATGATAATATAGAGAATAGTGAAAATTATATAAGTGACATATCTATTATTCAATATATTCCGCCATATTTTGAACTTAAAATTGACAAGAAAAACTCCCCATACGGTCTTTATAAATTAAATACGTACACCGGTTATAAGGCGGTTTTGGATAACTTTAATGATGTGGAGGAGTACATGAGGGCTCAGTTTAGTAAAGGAGTTAAAAAAACTATAAACAGTCGCCACAAAAGATTGGAGGTATGCTTTAATATTAATTATGAGATGTTTTATGGTTCTATAAGTCTGGAAAAATATATTTTCTTGATGGATTATTTGGAATCAATGATTAATACGAGATTTTCCCAAAGAAATCAGGAACATTCTGGTCTTAAAAAGTGGGCTTTTTATAAGGAGGCTGCTTATCAGCTCATTTTGGATAAAAGAGCTTCTATTTTTGTAATATCGGATGGAGAAAAACCTATTGTAATAGGTCTTAACTTTCACTATCAAAACATTTTTGATAGTGCTATTACTTCCTATGATATTGATTATGCCAAATTCGGACTTGGTAATATAGCGGTATTAAAAAAAATAGAATGGTGTTTTGCAAATGGCTTTAGTAGATATGATATGCGATGGGGAGAGTTGGCCTATAAAAGTTTGTGGTGCAATTCCGTTGAGCCTTACGAATGTCATATCGTGTACAGTAAAGGAAATATTGGTAAAAAAATAGTGGCCTATTTAGTTGCTTTTATTATGAAGTTTAAGACGTATTTAAGGAAAAAAGGGATTTTACCCATAAAACCCAAAATTAGATCCTTTTTAAAAAGGAACTCTAAGGTTTCAAAACCAATTAACAATACTCCTCCAGAAGTGGAATTGGTCGATTTAACCGAGACTATATCCATTTCTGATCATATTGAAGTTGACATAATTAGTGATGAGTATTCTTTTTTGCGAAAATTCATCTACGATTTCCAATATATTAATTCCGAACATTCCGATAATCTCACCATCTACAAAATGTGCCATAGGGAGAATACATTTATAATTTCGGGAAAAAATAAAATTCAGCAGATAATCTTCAGGAAGGAATTACTTGAATAAATTAATTAAAGCTAAATAATTGCTCCTACATATAATAGAATTGGAGGCAATTTAATTTTTAATTTAGACTTTTTTTTGTTCAATTTTTAATATTTACACACACAAAAATGAATTATGCGATGGTGTAATTAAAAAATAGTCAAAATAGGAGATGAATTCAAGGGTGTTTAAATATAGCTCCTAAAACAAGGTGGACTTGCAACAAAAAAGTGGACAATTAGATAAGAGTCATGCTGCTGTTTTTTGATTGTACATTTCTATTTCAAATTCCTCTATAGTTTTATACCCCAAAGTGGAGTGCATTCTTCTTCTGTTGTACCAAGTTTCTATCCATTGAAAGACGGATAGCTCGGCTTCCGATCTAAGGGTATAGCTATGTTTGTAGACCCATTCTACCTTTAAGCTCTTAAAAAATGATTCTGCCACCGCATTATCCCAACAATTACCTTTTCTGCTCATACTTTGTTTTATAAGGGCATTGTGATTTTTCAGGATATCGGCAAATCCATAACTGGCATATTGAGATCCTCTATCGGAATGAAATATGAGTTCTTTTGTGATATCGTTTGATTTAACAGCCATATTCCAAGCAGGTATTATAGTATCGCTTGTATTTAAGGTTTCGCTCATCGACCACCCCACGACCTTTCTATGGAACAGATCGATGATTACGGTCAGATACATCCATCCCTGTTTAGTCTCTATATAGGTAATATCGGACACCCAGACCTGGTTCTTTCTGAAGACCGTAAAGTTCTGGTTCAAAATATTACGGGCCAATGGATAGTTGTGTTCACTATCCGTTGTAATCTTGAACCTACGCTTTCTTCTGGCAAACAGATTATTGGCCCTCATTATCCTGGCAACTCTTGGTCTGGAAACATGATATCCCTTTTTTGAGAGCTCCTCTTTGATCCTTGGTGCCCCATAACTCTCAAAGCTATCTTTGAAAATATCCCGAATGACCGAGGATATTGTTTGGTTTTCCAACCATCTTTTGGATGGTCCCCTACCCAACCAATGATAATAGCTACTTTTACTTAACTTGAACATTTTGCACATCTTCTCAACTGGAAATTTAAATTTGTGGTGTTTTATGAACCTATATTTTTCCTGTCGCCCTAGGAGAAGATGGCTATCGCCTTTTTTAGGATATCACGTTCCAGCTCGGCATCCCTTAATCTTTTCTTCAACTCGGCAATCTCACGTTGCTCGTCCGTCAGTTTCGGATTTCCCTTGCCCGGAAAACTGTTCTTGCCATAAGCATCCGATTCTCTGCGCCAGCGGCTCAATACGGATGTAGGTATATCCAATTCCCTGCATATTTCCACAACGCTCCCACGTGCGTAGCTAAGTTCCACAGCTTTTTCCTTAAACTCTACGGTGTAATTTCTTTTTTCTCTTGACATTTTTCAAAGTTAATTTAAACAACGAACACGCTCTTAACTTTAAGTCCAGTTAAATATAG
>JAVJOW010000007.1:0-83773 GCA_040216555.1 Arenibacter sp. | reverse complement strand
CATAGAAATTACCAGATGGGACTTATGTGGACCCTGGCCAATCATCCAAGGATTCCTGCCGAGGTACGGGAGGAGGCATCCAAATGGGGTACTACCAAGGATGAGTTTGAAAGGGCCGATGGTTGGCAGCAACAGCTTTATGTCCGTGAGGCACGGAGGATGGTCAGCGATTATGTTATGACCCAGAAAAATTGTGAGGCATTAATAGTGGCCGAGGATGCCATTGGGTTGGCCGCTTACGGTATGGATTCCCATAATGTGCAGCGATATGTGGATGCCAATGGATTTGTCCAAAATGAGGGCAATGTGGAGGCCCATGGCTTTAAGCCCTATCCTATTAGTTATGGGGCATTGGTGCCCAAAAAAGAGGAATGTCAAAATCTTATTGTCCCTATCTGTGTAAGTTCTACGCACATTGCCTTTGGATCTATCCGCATGGAGCCCGTATTTATGGTCCTTGGGCAATCTGCGGCCACGGCGGCAGTATTCGCTATAGATGCTAACACCGGAGTTCAGGACGTACCCTATTCCAAATTAAAGGAGCAGCTCCTTAAAGATGGTCAAAGGTTAAAGTAAAATGTAATTTTCCTAAAGTGTAATTTAAATTGCCAATAAAATGACAAAAAAAAGAATGGCCATTAATCTTTTCTGTATTCTATTAATTACGGGATTAATAGGCCTAACTGGCTGTAAAGAGTCAGGAGAAAAGACTAAACCAATAGCTTCGGCCGATTTCATTATTTATGGAGGTACCTCCGCGGCCATTTCTGCGGCGGTGGAAGCAAAGCGTTCCGGAAAATCGGTCATTGTGGTGTCCCCGGATTTACATTTGGGTGGACTTTCTTCTGGCGGGCTTGGATTTACCGATACAGGGGATAAAAGTGTTATAGGGGGTCTGGCAAGGGAATTTTACCATAGGGTCTGGCAACATTACAACACCAATGAAGCATGGAACTGGCAGAAAAAGGAAGAATATGGGAACAAAGGCCAGGGTACCCCTGCCATGGATGGGGAGAACCGGACCATGTGGATCTTTGAGCCCCATGTGGCGGAAAAAGTCTTTGAGGATTGGGTAAGGGAGGAACAGATAGAGGTATACCGTGACGAATGGCTCGATAGGGAAAACGGGGTAGAGATGCAGGATGGAAATATAGTTTCAATTACTACCTTGTCCGGTAAGACGTATTCCGGTAAAATATTTATGGATGCTACTTATGAGGGAGACCTCATGGCAGCGGCAGGGGTAAGTTATCACGTTGGCCGTGAAGGTAAAGAAGTATATGGTGAGGAGTGGAACGGGGTTCAAACAGGGGTCTTACACCATAAACACTGGTTTGCGTCAGATATATCCCCTTATGTAGTGCCGGGCGACCCAAGCAGCGGCCTCCTTCCCAGGGTATCGGGAGAGGACCCGGGTGAAAAGTATAGTGGAGACGATAAAATCCAGGCCTATTGTTTCCGCATGTGCGTGAGCAATCACCCTGAAAATAGGATTCCTTTTCCAAAACCAGACGATTATGATCCCTTAGATTATGAACTCTTGGCCAGGGTATTCGAAACAGGAAGAAAGGATTGGTTCGAGAAATTTGATGCGGTCCCCAACCATAAAACGGATACGAACAACCACGGACCGCTTAGTAGCGATAATATAGGTATGAATTATGATTATCCAGAGGCAAGCTACAAAAGAAGAAAGGAAATCATTAAGGAGCATGAAAATTATCAAAAAGGCCTGCTTTGGTTTGTGGCCAACGACCCCAGGGTCCCCGAGGATATACAGACCGAGATGCAGACATGGGGCTTGGCAAAGGATGAATTTACTGATAACGGCAATTGGCCACACCAGATCTATGTAAGGGAGGCAAGGCGGATGATAGGGGAGTTCGTGATGACCGAAAATGAACTTTTGAAAAGAAGTCCAACCCCAAAACCAGTGGGAATGGGATCTTATGCCATGGATTCCCACAACGTGCAGCGCTATGTGAAACCAGATGGGTTTGTGCAGAACGAAGGGGATATAGGAGTAAGTACCAATGGGCCCTACGCTATATCCTATGAAACCTTGGTGCCAAAAAGGGAAGAGTGTAAAAACCTTTTGGTGCCAGTTTGTTTATCTTCCAGTCATATCGCCTTTGGTTCTATCCGTATGGAGCCGGTATTCATGATCTTGGGGCAATCGGCCGCTGCTGCGGCAGTTTTGGCAATCGATGAAAATGCGGTGGTACAGGAGGTGGACTATAATAAATTAAAGGACGTTTTGCTAGCTAAAGGGCAAATCGTGGAATGATGTTGGTCCTATTTTTTATTTGCGGTCCAATAATTTGAATGGTAATTTCTCCAACCTAATGAAATAATAAAATGGTTTATTCTAAAGTATTTTTAAAGCATATCTTCATTTTCGCCATTGTGGGCCTTCTGGCAACTCCACTTGCCTCCCAACCCCTAACAGGGGAAAAGAAGCAAGAAAAAATGTTGAATTATATTTTTGAAGGAGGAAAAGAAGGTTATCAATGTTTTCGGATTCCGGCCGTAGTTACTACAAGTAATGGTATTTTATTGGCTTTTGCAGAGGGCAGAAAAAATGGTTGTAGTGATACAGGAAGTATCGATCTGGTAATGAAACGGTCTACGGATGGTGGAAAAACCTGGGGCAAATTGGAAGTACTTTGGCACGATGAGGGGAATACTTGTGGTAACCCTTCGCCAGTCGTAGATCGTATAACGGGGGATGTTTTTTTATTGACTACATGGAATTTGGGAACTGACCATGAGTCGGACATAATAGCGCAAAAGAGTAAGGATACCAGAAGGGTATTTTTATTGAAATCTACCAATGATGGTAAAAGTTGGGGTAAACCAAAGGAAATCACCACAGACGTAAAATTACCCAATTGGACATGGTATGCCACAGGACCAGGGTCGGGTATTCAAATTCTTGGAGGCAAGTACAAGGGTAGGCTGGTGATTGCATGCGATCATATCGAGGCCGTGACCAAAAAGTATTACTCCCATACCATTTTTTCCGATGACCATGGGAGCACATGGAAGTTGGGAGGAAGTACCCCTCAGGATCAGGTTAATGAATGTGAAGTGGTGGAACTTTCAGATCATAGTCTTATGTTGAATATGCGCAATTACGATCGAAATATGAGCAGTAGGCAGCTTGCTTATAGCGATGACGGAGGGGAATCGTGGAAAGATATGCACCATCATGAGTCTTTGATCGAACCCATTTGTCAAGCCAGTGCTTTACGATTGGATTTGGAAGGACAGGTATATGTGCTTTTTGCAAATCCGGCTGACACCAAAAGTAGGGTGAATATGACGATGAGAGTAAGTTCGGATGACGGAAAGTCTTGGCCCATGGTAAAACAAATCTTTCCCGGACCTTCGGCCTATTCCGATTTAACCGCTATGGATGGAAAAAATATTGGTATCTTATACGAAGGGGGACATGAAAGTGCCTATGAAGGGATAATTTGGGAAACTGTAGGCATAAAAGAACTCTTAGGGAAGTAATCATCATCTAGGGTCCAAATTTATCCTCAACTAAAAAATGTTTTATAATTGCGGCAGCCGGCCGTAAAAGAGAAGCAATAAATGGGTGGAAATAAAAAAGCCCTTGATTTTCAAGGGCTTTTGAGGTGGTGCCTCCAGGAATCGAACCAGGGACACATGGATTTTCAGTCCATTGCTCTACCAACTGAGCTAAGGCACCAAACGCTGTAAGCGGGTGCAAATATAAATTCAAATTTAGGATATACAAACAAAAATGAAAAAAAAGGTTTTTGTTTTTTAAAGTTTTTTGATCTTTACAGTATGAACTTGATTGTAGATGTGGGTAATACCCTAGTGAAAATGGCGGTTTTCGATAATGGTAAAATCATTTCCTATCGAAAAATTCCCAATGCAGATTTTGCAAAAAGTGTGAAATCTATTTTTGCCGAGTATGTTCTCATTCAAAATGCCATTGTTTCCAACGTAGGTGGGATAGGTCAAGAGGAAATAGCCATGTTATGTGTCTTCTGTAAAGTTCATGTCCTGAGTTACACCTCCAAAACTCCTTTCAAGAATTCTTATGCCACACCACAGACCCTGGGTGTGGATCGCATTGCCCTGGCAACAGCGGCATTCTATTATAATCCTAAAGGGAATACCCTGGTTATAGATGCAGGCACCTGTGTTACCTATGATGCGGTTAATGACTATGGGGAATATTTGGGAGGGGCCATTTCGCCCGGTATAGCCATGAGGTACAAAGCTATGCACGAACAAACATCCAAATTGCCGTTGTTGAAAAAAAAGGCCATAATAGATTTTATTGGAAATACTACTGAAACTAGTATGCATAGTGGTGTAATCAACGGCATTTGCAATGAAATTGACGGGATAATTGATCAATATAGAAGTAGATTTGTCGATTTAACAGTTATTTTAACAGGAGGTGATGCTCAATTTTTGTCAAAACGATTAAAAAATACCATATTTGCGCATTCTAAATTTCTCCTGTTGGGGTTATACCATTTGTTAGAATACAACAAGCGCTAGATGATCAAAAATTTTATTATTGCAATTTTATGCGTAACTTCGGTAGGCATATATGCTCAGAATAGTACTGCTTCCCCCTATTCTTATTTCGGTGTTGGGGATTTAAGGGCTACCGGCACAGTGGAGAATCAAATGATGGGTGGGTTGAGTGTTTACACGGATAGTATTCACATCAATCTAAATAATCCCGCAGCATACAGTAAATTGGGGTTAACAACCTACACAGCGGGACTATCGCGTAAGGAGTACAGGTTTGAAAGTAACGATTCCAAGGAAAATGCCTCCATTTCAAATTTGGACTACCTTTCTTTAGGGTTTAATCTGGGCAAAGGCTTTGGTCTTGGTTTTGGTCTTATGCCGTATTCCTCCATAGGATACAATTTTCTCTCCGAAAGAAACACGGGCCAAGGAATGGTAACCGAATCGTTCAATGGAGAAGGAGGGTTGAACAGGGTTTATATCTCTGTTGGCTATGAACTTTTAAAAAACTTAAGTTTAGGGGTAACCAGTAATTTTAATTTTGGGAACCAGAATACCAATAGTTATCAGACTATTGAAGACGTGCAGTTTGGTTCTTTTAATAAGATAGAATCTAGAATTAAAGGCTTCGATTTTAATTTTGGAGCCAGTTTTACACCAGCCATCACCGAAAAACATACTCTTTTTGCCAGCATTTTGGTAAATACACAAGCCAATTTGGTTTCTGAAAATACTAGGACCATAGGTTCCTTCTCCACCGTTAGCGGTAGGGACATTGAAGTAACTGAAGTGGATTTGGAAGCACAGGGTCTGGCACGTACCGGAGTGCAGATTCCAACTACAGCTACATTAGGGTTGGGTTATGGTCAGGATAAAAAATGGTTTTTAGGGGCGGAGTACAGTTTTCAGGAATTAAGCACTTTTGAGAACGAGCTTACCCCTGCCAATAATTTGGAATATCAAAATGCAAAGACCTATAGGCTTGGAGGGTTTTATATCCCGGACTACACCTCTTTTACCAGTTATTTGAAAAGAGTGACTTATAGGGCAGGTGCTAAGGTCTCCAAATCGGGAATTGTGGTAGATAATAAGGAGATTAATGATTTTGGCATAACTTTTGGAATAGGTTTACCACTGAGTAGTATGAGTCGTAGTCTTTCAAATATTAATCTCGGCTTTGAACTTGGGAAAAGAGGAACCAAATATGGGGATTTAGTAGAAGAAAGTTATTTCAAAGTTAATGTAGGCTTATCTTTAAACGATAAATGGTTCATACCAAGAAAAATTAATTAAAAATTATTACTTTAACCACCTTAAAATAAACAGACAGATGAAAAAGAAACTCTACATCACAGCGATAGTCGCCATGGGATTTGTGGGTCTAGGGCATTCCCAGGCCCAAAACCCGGAGTGTATGACCAATCTTTCCATTTACACAGAACATGTGAAAGTTAAGAATTATGAGGCTGCTTATACACCATGGAAAATGGTATATGATAATTGTCCTACCTTAAACTGGGCCAATATATTATATGGTGAGCGGATTCTAAAGGACAGGATAGAGAAATCTACCGGGGCGGACAAAACTGCCAATATTAATGCCTTAATTGAGCTATATGATAATAGGGCCAAGTACTTTCCTGCTAAAACAGATGTTGCAGAGACCATTATAGATAAGGTATTGTTGAAGTATGATGAGAAAATGATCACCGATGAGGAAATCTACACTCAGCTAGACAAAGCTTTTACAGAGGATAAGGCAAATTTTAAAAACCCTAAGGCCTTATATTTATATTTCTCCAGCTTGGTAGATTTAAATAGTGCAGGCAAAAAGGATTTGGAGGAAGTATTTGAGAAATACGACAACATTACCGAAAAGATAGATGAGGAAAATGACAAGCTCACAGAGGTTATAACCAAACTTCTTCCTAAGGAAGATGCCGGTACTTTGACTTCAAAAGAGAAAAAGCAATTGAGTTCTTACAATAGTTATTCTGAAAACTATGGTAAAATAGCGGAAAGTATCGACAGTAAATTAGGTGCTTTGGCGAACTGTGAAAACTTAATTCCTTTGTACGAAAAGAATTTTGATTCAAAAAAGAGTGATTTAACTTGGATCAAGAGAGCTGTTGGAAGAATGTACAGTAAAGAGTGTACTGAAGATCCAATGTTCAAGAAATTATTTGAAGTACAATTGGCCATGGAGCCTTCCGCCAGCGCATATATGTATGCTGGTGCCCTTAAGAATAATGCCGGGGATACCAATGGCGCCCTTGCGGATTTCAACAAAGCTTTGGATTTGGAAACCGATTCCAGAAAAAAATCCAATATCGCCTATAAGATTGCCCATAGCTACGTGAAGAAAAGTAAATCTACTGCTAGGAGTTATGCCCAAAAAGCTATTGATGCCAATCCCTCCAATGGTAAGGCCTATTTGTTGATTGCCAGTCTATATGCCGGTAGTGCCAATGAATGTGGTAGTACTCCTTTCGAGAAAAGGGCTATCTATTGGAAAGCAGCTGAAATAGCCCGTCAAGCAGGTCGTGTGGATCCAGCTTTAAGTGGTAGGGCAGGTCAGGCAGCCGCTAGTTACTCAGCCAAGGCACCGTCCAAAACGGATATATTTAATTCCGGTATGGCCGGTAAAACAGTAAGTTTCTCTTGTTGGGTAGGTGGTAGTGTAAAGGTGCCCAACCTATAAGATGAAAAAAAAAGGTTTATATAATTTAAGGAGCATTGCCATAGTATTTTCTATGGCAATGCTTTTTTATTCCTGTGCAGACAATTATAAGAGAGTTGGGGACGAAGCAATTAAAAAGATATTTCCCAGTGCCGTTGCAGAGGATTTCACCTTAACTTATACAGAGACCGATGAACTTGAAAAAAATGAAGGGGTAGTTTCTGCGCATATAATTGCTGTGTTAACGAGTCCTATCAGCAATGATTTTGACAACCTTGTATTTCCTTATAGAACTTTTCCCGATGGACTCAAATTAGAGTTTTTTGATGAAAAAGGAGAAAAGAGTACGGTTACCGCAGATTATGGCATTATGTATTCCAGTACTAATTTAATAGATTTGCAGGGTAATGTGGTTATTGAATCCAGTGATGGAAAAAAGTTGGAGGCACCCCAATTATATTGGGATAGAACCAATGATTGGATTTTTACCCAACAGAAATTTAAATATACCAATCCGGAGGAAGGAACAATAATGGATGGTGAAGGAATGGACTTTAATAGGGATTTTAGTTTTTTTAATGCTAATAAGACCTATGGTTATATGAGTATAAAAGAAAAGAAGAATGATTAAGATTTTAAGATATACGGAATACCTTTATTTGGCTGTTGCCGTAGTTTCCGTTTTTGAGATTTACGAACAGTGGGACATAGATAGGCAACGGGCCTATTTATTTGTTTTCTTTGGAATTGTTTCCATAGGGATGTTCATTTTTAAGAAAACCTATAGAAAAAGGTTTGAAGAACGTCAAAAAAACAATAAACAATAATTTTGGAGGCATATATTGTCATTATCATTGTTATTTCATTGCTATTTTCGGCTTTTTTCTCAGGAATGGAAATAGCCTTTATTTCTGCGAATAAAATTCACATAGAAATAGAAAAAAAACAAGATGGGTTTCTGCCCAAAGTGCTGACCCGCCTTACCAAAAAACCTTCCAAGTTCATTGCTACCATGCTTATTGGCAACAATATTGCCTTAGTGGTATATGGACTTTTTATGGGGGATCTTCTTATGAACCTATTTTTGGGAATTGAGTCGGCCCCAGGTGGCTTTTTAAGTTTAATGCTTACCGATTTCAGCTTGTTGACCCAAACCGTTATCTCTACCTTGATTATTTTATTGACCGCAGAGTTTTTGCCCAAGGTATTGTTTCAGATCTACAGCAACACTATGCTAAGGTTGTTGGCAATACCTGCCTATATTTTCTATGTATTATTTTCTGTAATATCGGATTTCGTTATTTGGATTTCCGATATAATTCTAAAGGTGCTCTTTAAGACAGATGGGGATGAGGTGCAATTGGCCTTTAGCAAAATAGAATTGGGAGATTATATCACCGAACAAATGGAAGCTGTAGAAAAGGAAGATGTGGTGGATTCCGAAATACAAATTTTTCAAAATGCCTTGGAGTTCTCAGGGGTCAAGGCCAGGGAGGTAATGGTGCCAAGAACCGAGATTGCTGCGGTGGAACTTCATGAGACCCCTAAAAACTTGGCAAAGCTTTTTACAGAAACAGGCTATTCTAAAATATTGGTGTTCAAGGATACCATAGACAACATTATTGGTTACGTTCATTCCTATGAGCTTTTCAAAAAACCTAAAACTATAAAAAGTATTCTCTTGCCCGTAGAGTTTGTTCCGGAAACAATGTTGATCAATGATATTCTTAATATTTTGACCAAAAAAAGAAAGAGTATCGCGGTAGTTCTGGACGAGTATGGGGGCACTTCCGGGGTAATGACGGTCGAGGATATTGTGGAGGTACTGTTTGGTGACATAGAGGATGAACATGATACTACCGACTTGTTTGAAGAGCAGATAAATGAAAACTCCTATAAGTTTTCTGGTAGACTGGAAGTAGATTATATTAATGAACAATATAAATTGGAGCTTCCGGAAAGTGATGAGTACGAAACATTGGGAGGTTTGATCATTAATGAAACCGGAGAGATTCCAGAAAAAGATTCCGAGATTAAGATCGGCAATTTCCTTTTTGTGGTGTTGGAAGTTTCCAGTAATAAAATAGATATGGTGTCCTTGGTAGTGCTGGACGATGAATAGGTATTTGAGGGATTTTTTTTGGTTTTTTTTAGTTTTTATTATTTCAAAAGAAAGTAGTAATTTCGCCTCCCGATAGTAACGGGATAAATTTAAACAGTTTACATAATGGCAATTTTAGAGAATATAAGGAAACGAACTACCGTTTTAATTTTAATCATTGGTTTGGCTTTGTTCGCATTCGTAATTTCAGGAGTGTTCAGCAGCAATGAATTGGGTGGTGGAAAGGTTGGTTCTTCCGTAGCAGAAATCAATGGGGACGAAATTTCCATAGATCAATTTAGAAGGGATGTGGAGGCGTATTCTAGAATGGCCGGTCCTACTGCTTCTTCAATGCAATTGGTCAATCAGGTCTGGGATAGGCAAGTTAGAAATACCATTCTTGATCAGCAATTTGAGGAGTTGGGTATCAATATAGAACAGGATCAGATAATAAACTACATTAAAACTATTCCTTCCTATGTTCAAAATCCTGAATTTCACAACGCCAGCGGTGTTTTCGATGAAAATAAGTTTAGGGAAGCTGTGGCCGATTGGAAAGCCAACAACCCAGGTCGTTACGCATTGTGGTTACAGGATGAACAGGCCATAATTCAGAATGCAAAGGAGCAGACCTATTTTAACCTTATAAAAGCAGGTGTTGGTTCAACCTTGAAAGAAGGAGAATTGGATTATAAATTGGCCAATGATAAAGTGGATATTAAGTATGTACGTGTGCCTTTTACTTCTATTCCTGATTCTTCAATAGCGGTTACCAAGAAAGAAATCGAGGCCTATGTCAATGATCATAAGAAAGATTATAAACAAGATAGGTCTAGGGATGTGGAGTTTGTGTATTTTGAAGAAAAGCCTTCTTTGGAAGACGAGAATGCTGTAAAGGAGGAAATTAACAAACTTATGGAGGATCGCGTTGAGTACAATGCTCAAAAAGACGCAAACGATTCAATTAAAGGCTTCAAGAATACAACTGATATGATTGCCTTCTTGGATAGAAATTCGGACATAAAATACGATACCATTTATAAGGCAAAGAAGGATTTGCCCGCTAAATTTGCCGATACGCTAATGGCCTTGGAAAAAGGAAGTATGTTTGGTCCTTATCGTGACGGGGATTACTTTAAGGTTTCCAAAATGATGGATAGAAAGGCAAATGGTACTGTAAAATCCAGTCATATCCTAATTTCTTATGCAGGCGCTCAACGTGCCAATCCAGAGGTTACCCGTACCAAGGAGGAAGCGGAGAAAAAGGCTAAGGAACTCTATAAGGAAATTAAAGATGAATCTGCCGTTTTTACAGAATTGGCAAGGGACAATTCAGACGGATCTTCTGCGCCTCAAGGTGGGGATATTGGTTACTTTCAAGAGGGCCAATTGACTAAAGAATATGACAATTTTATTTTTAATAATGCAGTTGGCACAGTTGATTTGATAGAAACTGATTTTGGTTTTCATATCATTAGAATAGACGACAAACAGGATATAGTTAGGATTGCCACTTTGGCAAGGGAAATAGAGCCATCCGAAGAAACTATCAATACTTTGTTCACCGAGGCTACCAAATTTGAAATGGAAACTACCTCGGATAAGGATTTTGCCGTTGCTGCCAAGGAAAGTAATTTTGTGGTTAGGCCAGTAAATAAAATTAAGGAAATGGATGAAAACCTTCCAGGACTTTCTGCCCAGCGTGCCATTGTTCAATGGGCTTTTAATTCTGATACCAAATTGGGCGAGGTTAAAAGGTTCAATATAAACAACGGATATGCTGTTGTGAGGTTGACTGCAAAGTATGCTGAAGGACTTATGAGCGCAGAAGATGCATCGGCTTTGGTGCTTCCAAAATTGCGAAAGGAAAAAAAGGCGGCACAAATCATAGAAGCCAATAAAGGTAAGTCTATGGAAGATTTCGCCAAGGACAATAATGTCATAGCTTCTACGGCTTCTGCCTTGACAATGAAATCCCCTATTATCCCTGGTGCAGGATCGGAAGCTTTTGTAGTGGGTACTGCCTTTGCTATGGAGCAAGGGGCAACCTCTGGTTTAATTAAAGGAGATAGTGGTATATATATGCTAACGGTCACTAAAAAAGAAGAAGCTGCTAAATTGGATAACTACAGTACCTATGCCAATAATTTACAGGCCAGTGCTGCCGGTAGAGTAAACTTCGCTGTTTACAATGCCTTAAAGGAATCTTCTACTATTGAGGACAAAAGAGCAACATTTTATTAGTAGAACCTAAGTTCTTCATAAAACAACAAAGCCTCCCGTTTGGGAGGCTTTGTTGTTTTATGTTTTATCACTTTGAAAGTAATCTGTCTATTTCACCATTTTTGAATAGGGAATAACAATGGCATATCCCTTTTCCTTAAAATAATCTGGAGCGGTCTTGTTGCCTGTTACCAGAATAAAATCCCCTCCCCAGGCTCCTAGACTTTTAATGGCCCCCTTGAAATCCGGAAACAATCGTTCTTTAACCGGGGGCATTCCTAGAATTTCGCTTAGAATTAATTCATGTTTTTTAATTAGCTTATCAAATTGGGACAGCCGCGTGCAGGTCAATATTCGTTGGGTAATACTGTTAATTTGTGATATGGCGGAAAAGGTGTTGAATTCTTTTTTGCGATACTGGGCAATGCCTTCCCTACTGTTCTGTTTTTGATTTAGATATACAAAGTATAGATCACTTTTGAATGTGGGGTTGAAGGATGCCGCATGTATAATAGATCTATTGTTCTTTAATTGGTAGGTAATCGGCGAATTGTTTTGTGCACAGGCAATGTCGTACCCACTACCCGAAAAGGCATTCCATAGTAGGGCATAGGCATCTATTTGGGCCCATTGGGCAATGTTGTTGATCAAAGTAGATGATGACCCTAAACCCCATTCCCTCGGAAAGTTTAATGCTGTGGTAATTTCATACCCTTGGGTGGCGGCTAAAAAACTAGGGTTCAATTTTCTGGCTTCCGAAAGAATTTTTTTAAGGGTAACTGAAGTATCCAATGCTTCCTCGGGAAGGGTGTTTTTGGAAACTGGGCCAAACTCTCCCAATTCGTATACACTTTCAAACCAAGGCTTTCCTTTTTCGTCCAAACTTTTCCATGTCAGCAACCTGTCCTGAGTCTCTTTTACAGATAGTGATTGTCCGTAAAGGGTAGGTACTGCTAAACTTTGGGCACCATCCAAAACTAGATATTCCCCTGTTATCAATAGTTTTCCGTTACTGTAGTATTGTCTTTTCATTTTTTATTTCTCAACTCTTCAAAAGCCAACACTACTGCACTGTGGGAGGCTGTATGCTTTTTAAAATAGTCCACCAAGCTTATTTTTTCTTCCTCTGTAGCACCCAATTGGTTCAATATATTCAATAAATGCATTTTCATATGCCCTTGTTGGATCCCCGTGGTTACCAAGGAACGCACGGCGCCAAAGTTTTGAGCTAGTCCGGCTACGGCTACAATTTGCATTAGTTCTTTTGCTGTAGGATTTTGTAATATTTCCAAGGCAAGTTTTACCAGTGGGTGTAAGGTTGTTAGACCACCGACTGTTCCCAAGGCCAGGGGAATCTCTATCCAAAATTTAAAGATTCCGTTTTCTATACTGGCGTGTGTAAGGCTGGTATAGCGACCATCTTTTGATGCATAGGCATGGGCACCGGCCTCTATGGCCCTAAAATCGTTTCCTGTAGCCAAAACTACGGCATCAATTCCATTCATGATCCCCTTATTATGGGTAACCGCCCTGTAGGGTTCCACTTTGGCAATATGTACGGCACGGACCATTTTTTTTGCGAAATCCTCGGCTGTAATTCCTTGGTGGCCCTTCAAATCGGAAACCGGACAACTAACCTCTGCCTTTGCCACACAGTTGGGGATGTAATTGGAAAGAATACTCATAACTATTTCAATGTCCTTCTCCCTATCCGTAAAAGGTCCATATTGCTGAGCTTCCTCTTTTAGGCATTGGGCAAAGCCTTCCAAGCATGAGTTTATGAAATTGGCGCCCATAGCATCCAAGGTTTCAAATGTGCAATGCAATTGGAAATAGTCATCCAAATCCGATGTTTTATCCCTTAATTCAATATTCTTTATTCCACCGCCCCGTTTTGCCATGTTTTTAACAATAGGAGCAACACTGTTGATCAATCTTGCTTGCACAAGCTTAAAAAATGTAGTGAGTTTTTCTACATCACCATGGTACATAAAATGTACCTGACCTACTTTTTCCGTTCCCAGAACGGTGGTCTTAAAGCCACCACGGGTCTGCCAAAATTTTGCTGCCTTACTGGCGGCTGCTACCACAGAACTTTCTTCAATGGCCATTGGAATGGCGTAAAGCTTGTTGTTTATGAGAAAATTGGGAGCAATTCCTAATGGTAAATAAAAGTTGGTGATGGTGTTTTCAATGAATTCGTCATGTAAATTCTGCAATTTTTCATCATCGTTCCAATACTGTTTTAAAATGGCAATAGTTTCCTTGGGGTGTTGGGTATACTGTTGGGCAATCCAGTCAATTTTGTCGGCTTTGGACAATTTGGAAAATCCTTCTATAGGAGTGGTCATTATGCTTTCTATTTCTTTGTGTAAAGATAGTAATATGGTCCCAAATCATTCTACATCTTAAAATGGGTTTAAGAAGGTTAAAAAATGTTATTTTTTTACTTTCAAGTCTTTTTCTTTGTAGATTTTTTAGTAAACTTGGAGATTTGAATAATTTTTTGAAAATACTGAAATTCTTTTTGGTGTATTTCAATAAAAATAAATCTAATAAACCTTTGTTTTTGTGAGAAAATCCCCTTTGCTATTGCCAATAGTATTTTTTTTGTGTCATTTTTCATTTCTATTGGCCCAAAATAAACAGCTTTCTTTGGAAGAAATTTATGATGGTACTTTTAGCGTTGAGGGCATGGATAAATTGCGGTCCTTGAAAAATGGAAAACAATACACAATTCTAAGTGTGGATAAGGCAACGGTTACTTCATCTATCCAAAAATATGATTACAAGACCCAAAAAAAACTGGAAACAATAGTTTCTTCGTCAAGTTCAGTACCCTATTTTACCTCCTATGATTTTAGCGAAGACGAATCTAAATTATTGTTGGCCACGGCAATTGAGCCAATCTTTAGGCGATCTACCCTTGGTTTATTCTATGTTTACGACCTGAAATCAAAAAAAATCTCCGCTGTTTCAAATTCTAAAATTCAGGAACCTTCCCTTTCTCCGGATGGAAGCAAGGTGGCCTATGTACGGAATAATAATATTTTTGTCTGGGATATAGCCACCAATTATACCAAGCAAGTTACCACAGATGGGGAGAAGAATAGGATAATCAATGGGATAACGGACTGGGTCTACGAGGAAGAGTTTGCGTTTGTAAGGGCATTTGAGTGGAATTCCGATGGGTCTAAATTGGCTTTTATAAGGTTTGATGAATCTAAAGTTCCAGAATTTTCAATGGATGTTTACGGCAGCAATCTTTACCAGACCCAAACCATCTTTAAATACCCTAAGGCAGGAGAGGTCAATTCCGAAGTTTCGCTCTATATTGTAGATGTGAACACTTACGATATGACCCAAGTTAATTTGGATGATCCATATTATATCCCTAGAATTAAATGGATGAACAATCCCGATTTCCTCTCTGTTCAAACCTTGAACCGACACCAGAACAAACTGAGGTTATATGCTGTGAGTGCAATAAATACTACCAGCAGCATTTTATTGGAAGAAAATGATGAGGCCTACGTCAGCGTGGCCGACGATCTTACTTTTTTGGCCGATGACAGCTTTATTTGGACCAGTGAGAAGGATGGGTTTAAGCATATTTATCTATATAATGCGGAGGGCAAGTTAATGAATCAGGTTACCAAAGGTCCCTGGGAGGTAACCAAATTTTATGGTTATGACCAAAATGAAGATCTAATTTATTATCAATCCACGGAGAATGGATCTATAAACCGGGATGTTTACAGTGTGGGGAGCAATGGGGAGGGTAAAAGGCGTTTGACTGCAAAAGTAGGGCACAATGCTGCCGATTTTAGCGCCGATTTTACTTATTTCATCAATACCTATTCCAGTGCAACCAATCCCCCGGAATATACGCTCCATAATTCTTTGAACGGAAAAAAAATAAAGGATATTTTATTTAATCGGGCGCTAATTTCTAAATTGGACAATTATAGGATAAGTCCAAAAGAATTTTCCACCATCGCCATAAATGGCTATGAGCTAAATATGTGGATGATAAAGCCTAAGGATTTTGATGCAACCAAAAAATACCCCTTATTTATGACCCAATATAGCGGGCCTGGTTCGCAAAAGGTATCGAATAGCTGGATGGACACCAACGATTATTGGTTTCAAATGTTGGCCAGTGAAGGGTATATTGTGGTATGTGTCGACGGAAGGGGTACCGGATATAAAGGAGCCCAATTTAAAAAGGTAACCTACAAGGAATTAGGAAAATATGAGGTGGAAGATCAAATAGCTACAGCCAAAAAGTTAAGTGAACTGCCATTTATAGACGAATTAAGGACAGGGATCTGGGGCTGGAGTTATGGAGGGTTTATGTCTACCAATTGTCTGCTTAAAGGGAATGATACCTTTGAGATGGCTATTGCAGTGGCGCCTGTGACCTCGTGGCGATTTTATGACTCCATTTATACGGAACGTTTTATGCGTACACCTCAGGAAAATCCAAGTGGTTATGATGAAAATTCACCGTTTAATTATCCAGAACTTTTAAAGGGAGACTATTTATTGGTACACGGCTCTGCCGATGATAACGTGCACTTACAAAATACGATGCGCATGGTAGAAGCTTTGGTACAAGCCAATAAACAATTTGATTGGGCAATTTATCCCGATAAAAACCACGGTATACGCGGAGGCAACACTCGTATACACCTGTACCAAAAAATGACTGATTTTTTGATGCAGTATCTTGGAAACACTAATAACGACCAAAAATAAAAACAAATGGACACTAAAGCCGAATTCATGGAGGAACAGCAATTATTAGGACACCCGAAAGGATTGTTCTACCTCTTCTTTGCCGAGCTCTGGGAGCGATTTAGTTTTTACGGAATGCGGGCCTTGCTAACACTTTATATGGTCAATGTGATTTTTGAGGCCCTCACACAACGTGATTATGCTGCGGCCGCTGTGTATTCCTCCTACGGATCGTTAGTATACGCCTCTACTGTAGTAGGGGGTCGTATCTCCGATACCATCCTAGGAATGCGGAAATCAATTTTTCTTGGAGGTATCTTAATGGCGCTTGGACATTTTGTGCTCGCCATAGAACACAATGTGGCCTTTTATCTGGCCCTGGCTCTAATAGTAGTTGGTAATGGATTTTTTAAGCCTAACATCTCTACATTTGTAGGTTCCTTATATCCGGATGGAGATACCAGAAAAGACTCAGGATTTGTAATTTTCTATATGGGGATCAATATTGGTGGATTTGCTGCTCCATTACTTTGTGGTTGGTTGGGCAGTGAGTACGGATGGCATTATGGTTTCGGTCTTGCCGGTATAGGAATGTTAACTGGTTTGATTTTCTTCTGGAGCGGGATTCGTAAAAATGTTTTTGGAGATAAAGGAATGGCACCGAGCAGGGAAGGACTGGAGAAGAAAGTAATTGGAGTGAAGCAAAAAGTATTGGTTCCAATATTAGCGTGCCTTGCAGCACCTTTAATTGCTATACTCCTCTCTTCATATCGTCCTTTGGGTGCAGAAGGCAGTTTTTTTGGAGATCAGAATATCGTGAATGTAATTTTTAAAATGGTGGGGATTTCGATCTTGGTTTATATGGGTTATATTATGTATAAAGCTACACTGGACGAACGCAAAAAACTTTTTATGGCAGTGCTGATTACCTTTTTTATGACGATTTTCTGGGGTTTTCACGAATTATCAGGAAGTGTGATTACCCTATTCGCGGAACGCAACGTGAACCTAAGTATAGTTGATGCGGCACAGACCAATGCGCTCAACTCAATGTACATCATTATCCTGTCCATTCCTATCTCAATATTGTTTACTTATTTGGCCAAGAAGAAATTAAATCCCCGTACTCCATATAAATTTGGATTAGGACTTGCCTTCGCGGGCATCAGTTTTTACGTTTTGGCGCTTAGCGGTGGTAGTGCCGATGAGAATGGAATGGTGCCTTTCAGTTATCTTCTAGTCATGTACTTCCTAATTTCAGTAGGCGAATTATTAATGTCGCCAGTGGGCTTATCTAAGATAACCGATTTGTCCCCAAAAAGAATTGTGGCCTTTATGATGGGGGTTTGGTTCCTATCTTCAGCATTTGCTTTCCAAGTGGTCGGCTTTATAGGGAAACAGTTGGCTGTTGAAAGCGATAACGTGAATGTTGGCGGTTTTGAATCTCTTGAAACTTATATTAATGGTTTTGAACTTATAGCCCAATATGCTCTTGGGGCCGCCGCGATCGTTTTGGTTACAGCACCACTGATGAAGCGTCTGATGGGCAATGTACATTAGAAATATAATCGCCATTCAGCTGGCGATTTTTATGTATATTGGGTAAGTACTTTGTTAGCTAATTACTAAAATTTGCAATCGTATGTAGACCATGTGAGTCTATTTCTTTATTTGAAGGAGCCTACCTGTTAAAACTAAAATAAACCTTTCTATGAATACCGATATTGAAAATCTATTTAAGGATAAGGTTCTTGGGCATCCAGCCGGCCTATTTGTATTGTTTTTTACCGAAATGTGGGAACGTTTCTCGTTTTACGGGATGCGCATTTTATTGGTGTTGTTCTTAACAGCACCCATTATCAGTGATAATCCTGGATGGGAATGGCCTAGGGAACACGCTCTGGCCTTAATAGGGACCTATGCTTCCCTTTTGTATTTAACCCCTATTATCGGCGGGTGGATAGCGGATAAAATAACCGGTTATAGGGTGGCAGTGGTCATTGGGTGTTTAATAATGACCTTGGGCCATGTCGCTATGGCCATTGAAACTACGGCCACTTTCTATCTTGGCCTTGCGCTATTGATTATTGGTACGGGGTTCTTCAAACCTAATATTACTTCTATTATTTCCGAAATGTACCATGGTAAGGAATCTAAAAAGGATGGTGCCTATACCATATTTTACATGGGCGTTAATGCTGGAGCTTTTTTTGGAATGATGCTTTGTGGGTATTTGGCAGAAAATTACGGTTGGTCCTGGGGCTTTGGGCTAGCAGGAATTTTTATGATGCTCGGGATGCTACAATTTTGGCTGGCCAAGGATTTGTTCGGAAATATTGGTGCTAAGCCCCTTAAAAAAGTCGAAACTGCCTTATCAGCAAATGAAGCGGAAAATATAGCGGATGGTCATGAGAACAATGAGGTGGAAACAAAATTGAACCCTTTCAGTCTTTTTGATAAAGTGTTGATCGTATTATCCTCCATTGGAGGGCTGCTCTATTTGTTCAATGATCCCTTTGAAAAAATACAAGGTACCAGTTTGGCGCCATTTAGCCTAGGAAGCCTCAGCGGTACCAATGTAGTTATCCTTTGTTCCTTGGTCTTGTTTTTAATTTTGTTGGTTACCAGAATAGCCAGATACCTACCTGTGGTAAGGGATCGAATTATAGCCGTGTCAATTTTCGGATTTTTTACGGTCTTCTTTTTCGCTTTTTTTGAACAATCCTTGGGGTCTATGACCATTTTTGCCAGGGATTATACCAATAGGGAACTCGTTGGTCAGTCGGCCATGATCTTTAAGGTGGTAGATGCCTTGTTGACAACAGTCCCACTGGCAATAATAAGTTGGGTATTGGTATTATTGGCAAAAAAAACCTTTACCAGAATAGGATTTTCCAATATTGTATTGGCCATCGCTTTTATTGGGCTTTGGATATTGGTGATCTATAGGCTTATGGATAAATTTTCCCAAGAAGGCAATCAAGTAGATGCCACTTGGTTTGGAATTCTAAATTCATTTTTTATTATTACCCTGGCACCTTTTTTTTCCAGATGGTGGGAAAGTAAATATAATCCAAGTGCCGCTATGAAATACGGAATAGGTCTTGTTTTGTTAGGATTGGGCTTTGCAGTACTGTCATTTGGTGCATCTGGGATACCTTCTGGGGCACAGACCGCATCTGTCAGCATGATATTTTTAGTTCTGGCGTATTTGTTACATACCATGGGTGAGCTGTGTATCTCCCCGGTTGGACTTTCCTATCTAAGCAAACTTGTACCGGCACGTATGATCGGTTTTATGTTCGGGATCTGGTATTTGGCCATTGCTATAGGGCAAAAGGCTGCAGGAACTATGGGTGGGATGATCGATAGGATTTCCGAACAGTACTCCATGGGTACCTTCTTTTTGATTTTCACCTTAGTTCCGGTGGGTGTTGGACTTGTTTCAATCGTTCTAAACCCACTCTTAAAAAAATTAATGCACGGAATAAGATAACTACTGCCAAGTATAGAGAAATGCACCTTTTTCAGCCGTATCGTGAAATGGCAGCTTTTTTTTATGGCATGTTGCTTTCCATCGAGATATATAACTTTTATAATTGCTGCCATCTGCAATAACAATATTGGGCGCAATTGAGTCCAAAAGCCTCTCTAAATTAATTTTAGGGGATTGGGTCAATACTAATGTAGATACTTCATAATTTATTGGAAGGCCCATATTGTAACTATCCAGAATAACCATTCTCTTCCCACCAATTAGATAGCTGTTTTTTAAAGGTCGATGTTGCAACTCTAAAATGTTTTGGGCAATGGCATAATCGTTGGCCATTCTTACAGTAGCTTTGGGGCTGGTGGAAAAGACCGTAAGTTTTTGGCCTGTTTGATGGATTAGGACACTATGGCGGACAATATGTCCTATCACCAGGGATTCCTTGTTTTCTGCAAGGTGTCTAATGCCCAGAATATAGGATTGGAAGCAAAGGACAAACACTAGGAAGACGACTACCCTTTTGTAGGAAGCTTTAATAAAGACGGTTACTATTGTTATTATAATGCCATAACTGAGAATTAATTGAATGGCATCAAAAGAAATATTTTTAAAAAGAAAATTTTCCTGCTGGGCAACCAGTCCAATAATCGAATTCATCAAACGTATTACAGTGTTGTAGATGGTAACAAGAAGAGAAGGTAAACCGTTGGCCAGGGACAGTGCTATTACCAATATTCCAAACCCTAAAATAAAGGTTAAAAAAGGAAGGATCAATAGGCTTGAAATTAAAAACAGTCCCGGGAATTGATGAAAGTAAAACAGACTTATAGGGAATACTCCCAATTGAGCAGCAATACTTACGGAAACTAACTCCCAACCCTTTTTTATAATCCAATATTGTGGATTCCAGAGTTTTTGCAATAAGGGGTATATCCAGACAATAGCAAAAACAGCGGCATAACTTAATTGAAATCCTACCTGAAATAATAGTAGCGGATCCAACAGCAGTAAAATAAAAAACAGTGACAATGCCAAGATGTTAAAATGACTTGTAGGCCTGTTCAAGTACAGGGCGTAGGCTACAAAGGTAAACATGGTTGTAGCCCTTAGAATGGAAGCAGAAAGCCCGGCCAAGAGGGCAAAAGCCCATAAAAGCAAGACAATAACAATCAGTTTTATGGTTCTTACTTTTGGTAGGAGTTCCAATGGTCTCAATAAAAAATGGAGCAATCCCAAAAGAATTCCGATATGTAAACCGGACAAGGCCAAAATGTGATAGGCTCCTGCATCCTTATAGTCGGTGTCGATTTCCGCAGTAATTTCATTTCGCTGCCCAAGGAGAAGGGCCTGGATAACACCCAATTCTTCAGCGCCAAAATCTTCTTTTTTTAAATTTCGAATGATATGATCCCTTATTTTATGCGCTATTCCAAAGATGGTTGCGGAGGCCTGGGGCATTAAGTAATAGTCGTTTCCTGCAAGTTTTACCTGATGCCTTATTCCAATATTGGAAAGGTATTTTTTGTAATTGAACTGATGTGGGTTTAATGGGGGTGTAATAGGGTACAGGGTGGTGAAGGCCAATATTTCGTCATCGACCTTTAGGGACCTAATCGAAGAATCCGTAGCTATATTCAATAGTATTTTACCGCTAACCTTTAAGCTGTCCATACTCTTAACGTGGGCCACGTACCTATCCGAAAAGCCATTGGCCTTTAATACTTCGCGAATTTTTAAGGTATAGCCCCTATTTATGTTAAGATTCTGTTGGCTATAATGCTGACCAAGATTGTGCGACTCACTTAGGGCTATGCTGAATATGCCAATGGCTATGGTCAAAAGTCCCGTGAAAAGTGCAAAAAGGAATGTGGGCAGTTTACGGTAATAGACAAATACAACTCCCAATAGGATCAATGAAGCTACCGTTAATGAAAAAGATATTGGAAGAGACGGACGTAGGTAATATCCAATTAAAATTCCACAGATCAGGCACAAAGTAAGCTTTACGGTTGTGAACTGAAGCAAACGCATCCTACAGGATCCGGGCAGCCTTTATAAAGGCATAGTTCCAATAACCCTCCTGCAAAGAGGAAACTATAACACCTCGGGATGAGGTGGAATGAATGAATTTTATTTCATTCCCGTCTACCTGGACTACCAGGCCTACATGGTTTATGTTGTTTTTTCTTCTGGAGGTCCCAAAAAAAAGTAGATCGCCCTTGCTAACCTCCTTTAAATTTATTTTTTGCGCTTCCTCTGCCATTTGATAAGAGGCCCGTGGCAATTGAATATCATGCTCCCCAAAGGCAACATAAAGCAATCCGGAGCAATCCATACCTTTTTTGGTTGTGCCCCCAAACTTATAGCGGGTGCCCGAAAATGTTAATGCGGTATTTATGATCTGCTCGGTTATTTTGTTCGCTGGTTTGTTTATGGATTCCTCGCCTAAAGGAGTCTCACCTTTAATTTCGGTTGGTTTTTCGGAAGCTGCTACGGTTATTTTTCTTTCTTCGCGAGAGGCATTTTTTTTCTTGGCCGCACTGCAGCCAACTAGTAAAACGATTAGAAATAAAGAAAGAAATCTTTGGATCATCCAAGTAAAAGTTAGTGCTCTTGGATATCAAATTTAATTAATTAATTTAAAATCCGTCATTTTTTTCGGAAAACCCTTATAACTACCTCAAGTTAAATCGTCAATAATTGGCTTTTCCATCCATAGGAAAATCGGTTTCGTGATGGTTAAAAACAGGGAAACCGTTGTTCCATGAAGCATCATAAATTTTCAATGATCCAATTGGGCACTTTGGATTATTAGGGATGCTGCTTTTTCACTGGCGCCCTTGCCTCCTAGTTTTTTTTCCAATTCATAATAGGCTTCAAACTGCTTCTTTCTTTCGGGCCCGTTCAAAATTTTATCGAGCTCCTTGGCTAGGTTTTTGGTATTCAGCTCTCCTTGGATAAGTTCTTTTACTACCTCTTTATCCATTATAAGATTCACTAGGGAAATAAACTTAAGGGTAATAATCCTTTTAGCAATTTGATAGGATATCCAATTGGCACGGTAACAGACCACTTGGGGTATCTTAAAAAGGGCCGTTTCCAAGGTGGCGGTCCCGCTGGTCACCAGGGCGGCATAGGATAGGCTCAATAAATCATAGGTCTTGTTGGAAATAAGACTTACTTGGGACGATTTTAGAAAGGGCTGGTAAAACTCCAGATCCAAACTGGGTGCCCCTGCAATTACAAATTGAAATTTGGGGAAAGATTTTGTAACCGATAACATAAGGGTAAGCATTTTTTGAACCTCCTGTTTTCTGCTTCCCGGTAACAGGGCAATAATGGGCTTTTGCAAATCCAAATTGTTCTCTACCCTAAATTTTTTATCACTGGTCCTGGGAATGTTCCCAATAGCGTCTATAAGAGGATGGCCAACAAAATTAACGGGGTAGTGGTGTTTCTTTTCATAAAATTCCTTTTCAAAAGGAAGAATTACGTGCATGGCATCAATATCCCTTTTTATCTTATGTATTCTGCCCTCCCGAGAGGCCCATATTTGCGGAGAAATATAATAATTCGTCCTAAATTTGTTCTTTTTTGCCCAAGAGGCGATTCTAAGATTAAAGCCGGAATAATCTATAAAGACAATTACATCTGGATTAAAATCGCTGATATCTTCTTTGCAAAAGGCGATATTTTTAAAGATTTGATTGATATTTGATATCACCTCTAGAAAGCCCATAAAGGCCATTTCCTTGTAATGCTTTATCAAGTCGCCTCCGGCGGCTTTCATTAAATCGCCGCCCCAACAACGAATGTCAGCATCCGAATCCTGTTTTTTAATGGCTTTTATGAGGTTGGACCCGTGAAGGTCCCCCGATGCCTCGCCAGCGATGATATAGTATTTCATCCGTTTAGTTTCTGTGGTTCATTAGTACTGAGATAAATAGCCCCAAGCCCGATGTTAAAAAACTTTATAATACAATATTAGCATAGCGGTCAAAAGGGTGGCGATCATAACACCCCTTGCCCTATAATCCCTACGAATTTTTAAAAAACCAAAAAAGGCAACCAAGTTAAGAATGGCCCCTAGCGCCAATAAACTGCCTATATGTCCCTGTTGAACGGCGGCCTGGTAGGTTTCCACGATGCCGAAGTCCGAGAAGATCAATATATACATTAAAGTTCCAATGGTATTGGCAATGAGACCAACTATTAATCCAATTAATATTTCTTTTTTAATCATTTAGTTTCCAATTGTTAATATGTTGAATGGCGTGGTGTGCCGTTAGGTCAAATTGCGTGGGGACAACTGAAACATAATCTTGGGACAGAGCATATTCGTCCGTATCCTCTCCCTTGTCCAACAGTTCAAATTCTCCCGTTAACCAGTAATATTCCTTTCCACTGGGGTTGGTTCTTTTATCAAATTTCTCTTTCCAGTTGGCTCGGGCCTGCCTGCAAATTTTTATACCTTTGGGTTCCTTATTGTCGGTTTTGGGAATATTAACGTTGAGTACAACTCCATTGGGAATACCATTTCTTAAGGCCTCCCGGACTATTTTTTGAACTGCCTCCTTGCTGGCCTCAAAGTTGGCATTCCAGGAATAATCGCACAGGGAAAAACCAATGGCCGGTATACCTTCAATACCAGCTTCAATAGCAGCACTCATAGTACCGGAGTAAATAACATTGATAGAGGAATTGGATCCATGGTTTATACCGCTAACACATAGATCGGGTTTTCTACCCAGAAGTTCCTGTAGGCCAAGTTTAACGCAGTCGGCCGGAGTTCCGCTACAGCTGTATTCTTCATTTGCACCGTTTTCCAAATCTACTTTAATCTTTTTTATATATAGGGTGTTGTCTATGGTTATGGCGTGCCCCATTCCAGATTGAGGGCTGTCCGGAGCCACTACGACTACCTCCCCCAATTCCATCATAAATCGAATCAGCGCCCTAAGGCCAGGAGCTGTAATTCCGTCGTCGTTGGTGACAAGGATCAAAGGTTTCGCCATGGAATATAATTTATGCTGCAAAAATACGTTTTTAATCTATTATCGCTTTTTGTATTAAGAAGGGTATGTACTGAAATTTTACATTGAATTAATGGAAAGGACAATATACTTCCAACCTTTGTCAGTGTCCTAGGCATTTGAGATATTAACAAAAGATTAATGGCATATCGGTATAATATGGCACGATTTTTTCGTTATCTTAGAGTAATTGGCACATTTAACCACTTTTAAAAGGCAAAACTTGGATTGCAGAGGTGGTTTGATTAATTTTAGATGATTGTAAAATTAGAAAATGGGGGGAGTGGTTTCTGTTTACAAAATTGCTCCAAATGTGGAAAACAATAAAAAAAATTAGATGAAAAGAAATTTAGCCTACGCATTGATTGTAATGCTTGTTGCGGTAGCTTCATGCAGTTTTACCAACAAATCATTTGAAACAGATGACAAGGACAAATTGTTGTTGGACCTTATTACCTATGTATTGGAACGCGGCCATTACCAGCCAAAAGATATTGACGATGATTTTTCCGTTAATGTTTTTGAAGGCTTTTTGGATGTTTTGGATCCCACTAAAAGATATTTCTTGGAAAGCGACATTCAGGAATTTGAAAAATATAAGTTTCAGTTGGATGATCAGATAAAGAATACCGACATAACTTTTTTCGACATGGTTTACGAGCGCCTATTGAAGCGAATGGGGGACGCCAAGGAAATTTATAAAGAGGTTTTGGATGAACCTTTTGATTACTCGGTGGACGAAACCATTGAAATCAATTACGATGGCCAAGGATATGTGGACTCTCGCAAAGATTTGAAAGAGCGTTGGAGAAAGCAGTTAAAATATGCCACTTTGGGTACTTACGATTCCAAATTGAATTTGAACAAGGAATCTGCCAAGGCGGGAGCTGACGGGGATGAGCCTGTGGTTTTTGAAGAGGAAAACAGTGCTGACGGACCATTAACACCAGCGGAAGCTGAAAAGGCTGCAAGGGAATCTACCAAAAACACCTTGGATGATTATTTCGATTTTGTGGATGACTTGGAGCGCAAGGATTGGTTTGTACAATATCTAAATACTATAGTTGAGGTATTTGACCCACACACCTTCTATTTTGCTCCGGACGACAAAGAAAAATTTGATACCAGTATGTCTGGTAAATTTGAGGGTATTGGTGCCCGACTTCAAAAGAAAAAAGATCAGACCAAAATAGTAGAGATTATATCCGGCGGACCCGTATGGAGAGATCAGCAATTGGAAGTTGGTGATGAGATACTAAAAGTTGGTCAAAATGGGGAAGCACCGGTCGATATTGTGGGTATGCGTTTGGATGATGCCATTAAGTTTATAAAAGGCCCCAAAGGAACTGTCGTGGATTTGACGGTTAGAAAAGTGGATGGTTCCCTAGTGGTAATCTCCCTTACCCGTGATGTGGTGGAATTGGAGGAGTCTTATGCCAAATCTGCGGCCATAATAAAGGGCAACCAAAAATATGGACTTATCAATCTACCCAAGTTTTATGTGGATTTTGAGGACTATAATGAAAGAAACGCCGCAACGGACGTGGCCCAAGAAGTGGAAAGATTAAAACAGGCCGGAGCCGAGGGACTAATCCTGGACCTACGTGATAATGGTGGCGGATCCCTTAAAACAGTTGTTGAAATGGCTGGGTTATTTATTAAGGACGGACCAATTGTACAGGTAAGGTCAACCGATAAAAAACCGGAAGTTTATAATGATAAGGACGAACGTATTCAATGGGATGGACCTTTGGTGATTTTGGTAAATGAGTTATCGGCTTCTGCATCGGAAATTTTGGCAGCGGCCATTCAAGATTATAAAAGAGGCGTGGTTATCGGTAGCAAACAAACCTTCGGTAAGGGAACCGTTCAAAATGTAATCCCCTTGGAGAATATTGTAAGAGGTAATGAGCACGGAGATCTTGGAGCTATAAAACTTACTACCCAAAAATTCTACAGAATAAATGGAGGATCTACCCAATTGGAAGGGGTTAAGAGCGATGTTGTTGTTCCAGATCGCTATAGCTATATAGACCTAGGGGAAAGGGATCAGGAAAATCCTTTGACCTGGGATAAGATTTCCCCAGCGGAGTATACTCCTTGGGATGGTTATATTGACTATGAGTCCACCATTGCCAACAGCACTAAAAGAATGGATCAGAACAATCAAATAAAGTTGATTGAGGAAAATGCGCAATGGATCAAAAAAGCACAGGATGAAATTGTTGTTTCTTTGAAATATGATGAATATAAGAAGGGATTGGAATTGGATAAGGAAAAGGCCAAGTATTTTAAAACCATTTCGGATTACGATTCGCACCTAACCTTTGAATCTTTACAATATGAAAAAGAGTTGTTTGTCCAAGATTCCGTATTAAGGGAAAAGCGCAACCGTTGGCATAAGGATTTGGCCAAGGATGTTTATGTTGAGGAAGCTGTTAATGTATTACAGGATCTTAAATTGAGTAATATAAAGAATTCTAAATTGGCCAGTGTAAAAGGCTAATTGTAGATAATCATAATAAATTAAAACCTGCTCTAAGAGCAGGTTTTTTTATGAATTACCCTGTTGTTATTTTGATTGCAATAAGTTGTAATTGGTTAAAAAATAGATCACCCTTTCGGCCGGCATTTCACAAGGTTTTAATTTCTCTCCCTTTTCCGAAATATAAAAGTTAAAACTGATGAAATCCTTGCCGCCCAATTCCTCTGCATATACTTTGGTGCTCCTTCCTTCATTAAAATCGGTTCGGGTAAGGGCATATTTTTTACCAAGGAACAGCACGGTAGAGTAACCCAATGGGATGGCTTTTATTTTTTCTAATAGCATTTGCCTTTGAGTTAATGGTGCCCCTGGTCTATGAGCTACAGGAGAGCATGGAACAACCTACTTTGTGCCTTGCCCATTCCGGTCTCTTCGCAAACCATTTTTCAGCCTGCGTTTGTTCTTGATACGGATTTTTTAATAATTGAAAAAATTCATCCAATAAGGAGTAATCCCCTTTATCCGCATCATCTATGGCCAATTGTGCCATGTAATTTCTCAGAACATATTTTGGGTTTACATCGTTCATTTTTTTCGCTCTCTGCGTGTCGCTTAAACTTTCTTTTTGCAATCTATTTTTATAATCGGTAAACCATAACTTCCATTTTTCCAGGATATCTCCCTTCACTTCTTCTGGTGCGTAAAAGGCATCCATTACTGGATCCAAAAAGTCTTCATTTGTAGGACTATCCTTGGTAATGCGGTTAAGATTTCTAAAAAATATGGTCATGTCCGTTTCTGTCAATTGTAAGTTGTCTTCCAATCTGCCCAAAAGCTCTGCGTCATTTTCGTCGGATTTGAAAAGACCAATTTTAGATTTCATCATCGAGAGATATTTTGTGGAATAATTATTACGGTATTCCATTAATATGTCTTCAAGCGCTTTGGAATCCTCTATTAAAGGGAAGAGGGCATTTGCCAATTGATAAAGATTCCAAAGGCCAATGTTTATTTGATTCCCATATCTATAGCGTTTATACTGTCGGTCTGTGGTATTGGGGGTCCATCCTTCTTCGTAACCCTCAAGCCATCCATAGGGACCGTAATCTATAGTTAGACCAAGAATGGACATATTATCGGTATTCATTACCCCGTGTACAAAGCCTACCCGTTGCCAGTGTATGATCATATCCAGGGTATTGTTGGTGACCTCCCTGAAAAATTGTAGATAAGCTTCCTTAGTACCTTCTTTTATATGGGGAAAGAAATGCCTTATAGTATAATCCGCGAGTGTTTTTAAATTTTTTTTATCCTGTCTTGCAGAAAAAATTTCAAAATTTCCAAAACGTAAAAAAGTGGGTGCCACCCTGCACACCACGGCTCCCTTTTCGTATTCAGGGTTGCCATTGTACAGCACATCCCTTAGTACCTGGTCTCCTGTGAGCGCTAGGGAAAGCGCTCTGGTAGTAGGCACTCCCAAGTGGTACATGGCTTCACTGCACAAGTATTCCCTGATAGAGGAACGCAATACCGCCAGTCCATCGGCAGTTCTGGAAAAGGGAGTTTCCCCTGCACCCTTAAGTTGTAGTGCCCATTGTTTATTATTGTGGGTAACTTCAAATAAATTAATGGCACGGCCATCTCCCAGCTGTCCTGCCCAGTTACCAAATTGGTGTCCTCC
Organism: Arenibacter sp.; assembly: GCA_040216555.1. Taxonomy (GTDB): domain Bacteria; phylum Bacteroidota; class Bacteroidia; order Flavobacteriales; family Flavobacteriaceae; genus Arenibacter. The sequence goes on along the minus strand of JAVJOW010000007.1, from coordinate 54,813 downwards.
GTAGCACATGGCGTAGGGATTGGTGCCCGGTAATACCGAGTTTCCACTAAAAATATTTTTGAATTCCTCGGACTTAAGATCGGCAACCGTCAGCCCCAGATCCTTGGCCAATTCATTCGAGGTATGGATTATGCTCGGTTTTGAGGTTGATTTTGGTGTAACAAAAGAGAAACACGCCTGCATGACCTGTCTTCTGGTATTTTCATGGACAGGGTCGGAGGGAAGTTCAGTATTAAAGGTGTCCTTAATATTGAGGTTCATAGGGTGTTTATTCAATTATCGGGTTCCATTTTTCACTTCTCATGGCAACAGCCTTTATGTAGGAGCATACGGCAACCGCCTTATACCCCTCTTTTGTCAATTGGTCAAAGGTGCTTTCCACTAGTTCCTTACCATATCCTTTTCCCCTAAATTTTATAGGTACCTCCGAATAGGTCAAATACATTTTATCATCCCTCAACTGGTATTCCACCATGGCAATTTCGCCATTAATAGCCATGGTAAATCTATTGTTATCTTTTTCGTGCTGTACTGTCAAATTAAATGTACTTATGTTGTTGCGAATTATTTATTCCCTTTAATGTTTGATGGGCTATATTTCCAAATAAGTCGGAATTGGTTTTTAATACCACTTGTTTCGGATATATGCGGAATATGCAAAATTAATTATAAGCCTTAAGTTATCTGCTTAATAGAATGCCCTTGTAATTATTCACAAATTAGCCAATTACAAGAGTTAGGTTTTCCTAAACTTTTGTCTTTTTAATTTTATCGGCATGCATTTTCCTCAGCTTGCTTAGTTTTGGGGAAATAACGGCGCTGCAGTAGCCTTGAGACTGATTGTTTCTATAATAATCCTGGTGATATTCCTCTGCTTCATAAAAGGTTCCCAAAGGACTTATTTCCGTAACAATGGCCTCCTCGTAATATGGTGCCACTTCCTTAAGGACCAACCCGGCAATTTCTTTTTGGGTGTCATTGTGATAGTATATTACAGATCGATATTGTGTCCCTACATCTGCTCCCTGTCTATTTAAGGTGGTAGGGTCATGGGTGGTCATAAAAATGACCAAAATGTCCTCATAGGAGATGATATTGGCGTCATAGGTTATTTGTACTACTTCCGCATGTCCTGTTAGACCGGAACAAACCTCCCTATAAGTTGGCTTGCCCGGAGCATTTCCACCAGTATATCCTGAAATTACCTTTTGTACACCATTGACTTCCTGGAAAATGGCTTCTACGCACCAAAAGCATCCACCTCCTACGGTGGCTGTTTCTATTTTTTTACTGCTCATCTGATACCCTTTCTTTAACTATTTTCATAGATTCTGAATTAATACAATAACGCAAGCCACTGGGTTCTGGTCCGTCCGGAAACACATGTCCCAAATGGGCATCACAGGTATTGCACATTACTTCTACCCTTAGCATACCAAAAGAAGTGTCTTTGTGGTACTTAATGGCGTTTTCTTTTATGGGCTGTGTAAAACTTGGCCAGCCGGTGCCCGAATTAAATTTTATGGTCGAATCGAATAAGGGGGTTTCGCAACATATACAACTGTATTTCCCCGCCTCGTGGCTACTACATAGCGCACCGCTATGTGGTGCTTCGGTTCCCTTGTTTCTTGTAATCCTAAATTGTTCGGGAGTTAGTAGTTCTCGCCATTCCTCTTCTGTTTTTTCCACTCTTTTATCGGGTAATGGGTTTCCCTTAACACTGTAATTAATAATATCTTTCCAAGTAAGCATGTATATTTTCCTTTCTTTTTTAATATTTATGTAGTAAACGGTATTGTATAAAATATATGTCTTTGGCGGCATAGGGAGTGTTAAATCGATTTGGCCATCAACATTTCTGTACTAGAAATTGGTCGTACAAAAAGACCAATACTTACACCTAAGGAAATTCCCAAATGGTAGTTTTAATCTATATTTACATTATGAATAAATATAGGAAAAATAGGATAATTTATACTACCCTGTTGTTGGTTTGTGTGTTCCTATTTTGGATATTCGAGAATTTTTATACTCCTGCCTCTTATTCCTTACCTGAAGGGGAGGGGCAAAGAACAGAAATTCCTCAATGGTTATGGCCTAGTTCCACCACTGGTGAAATAGTGCAGCACGCCCATTTTGCCTTATCCTATAACGAAACTTATGAGCAGGCGGAGTGGGTGGCCTATGTTTTGGAGAAATCCCATTTAACCAATGATGATAGGAAAAGACCACTTTTTATTGAGGATCCTATGGTGAGCAGTAAATCGGCAGATTGGAGGAACTATAAGGGTTCGGGATATGACAGGGGCCATTTGTGTCCAGCTGGGGATCGTAGATTCTCTAAAAGTGCCTATAATGAAACTTTCTATACGAGCAATATTACTCCTCAGGATAGGGCTTTTAATGCAGGAGCCTGGAATAGGTTGGAGCAACAGATTAGGTATTGGGCCAGAAAGGACGGACCATTATTTGTGGTAACTGCGGGGGTTTTGGAAGGGAGCTTGCCTAGCATAGGCAAGGAGGATGTGGCCGTTCCAAAATACTTTTATAAAATCGTGGCTAAAGGGCAGGGGGATAATCTAAAGATCATAGGATTTCTTTTTCCCAACAAGGAAGATACCAGAAAATTGAATCAATTCGTGGTCTCCGTGGATTCCCTTGAAAAAATGACGGGGATCGATTTCTTTGCCGGTTTGCCCGATAAACAAGAGGATTTTTTGGAGGCCGGATTAAGTACCAGCGGTTGGAAATTTTAAGTCAGTTCATTTAGTCTATTGGCGTCCAATTTAAGGAAAATGAACAATAATGCCGTAAAAAACAATAAACCTGAACCTCCATAACTAAAAAAGGGCAGTGGTATTCCAATGGTGGGCAGAACTCCTGTAACCATACCTATATTTATGAAATAGTGTACAAACAATATGGAGATGACCCCATAACCGTACATACGGCTAAAGTCGTTTTTTTGGCGCTCGGATAAGTAGACCAGCCGTAATAGCAAGGTGGTAAAAAGAATGACAACTGTAGCGGTACCCATAAATCCCCATTCCTCGCCAACGGTGCTAAATATGTAATCTGTATGTTGTTCGGGGACAAAATCGCCTTTGGTGCGTGTTCCTTCCAAAAATCCTTTACCGGATAGTCCGCCCGATTCAATGGCTTTTTCAGATTGATAGGTATTGTAGCCTATGTCCTTACGGATTTCTTCCAATTTCTTGGGGTCCTTTTCCAATCGAAGCCAAAGACTGAAACGATCCCTATGCCTTTGTTCAAAAACGGAATTAAAAACAAAATTGACCGAAAGGGAGAATAGAACAATAGCCACATAAATCAGGATAACCGGTATTATAGGTACCTTGAAAGAAGGCTTTTTTAACAAGAGGAACAAGGCTAATAATAGCCCAAGGATTATGCCTACCCAAATAGTACCGAACATCAAGGTTAAAATAAATATTAGAATTACCATAAACCCTATTCCAAGATAGTATAGGGGAAGACCTTCCCTAAAAATTACAAAGATTAAGGCAAAGAAGACCAGGGCACTTCCAGGATCTGGCTGGGGAATGATCAAGAATGCGGGAATCAAAATAATTAAAATGGCAATCATTTGGTCCTTTTGCCGCTTTATATCTGTCTGTATATCACTTAAATATTTTGCTAGGGCCAGTGCGGTGGCAACTTTGGCAAATTCAGAGGGTTGTAGGTTAAAAAAACCGAGGTCGTACCAAGAGGTGGCCCCGGCAATGGTCTTGCCAAATACAAAAAGACCCAAGAGCAATACTATGGATATAATGTAAAACAGGCTGGAAAACCGTTCGTAGAAATTGGCTTCCAGAGCCAGGATTATGATAATGGATACGGCACTTGTTCCTATAAAAAACAATTGTTTTCCATGTAATGAGGAAAAATTGAATATGGACGGGTTGTCGTCGGTAAAGGTGCTGGAATAAATATTTATCCAACCGATAAAAACTAGGGAAATGTAAATTAGAACGCTAAACCAATCCAGGCGCTTAAGGACACTTTTACCAGACACGCTCATTTATTTTAAAGGGTTCTCCGCTATAAGGCTTGGCATATTCTGCTTCCAATGTTTTTTCCAGCATTCTTTTTTCCAAGTCGACCCGGGTTATTTCGCCTTTTAAATATTTTTCAATCATTAGGGAGGCAATGTGACCGGCATAACGAGATCCAAAGTATCCGTTCTCAATGTAAACCGCAATGGCAATTTTTGGATTGTCCACGGGTGCAAAGGCAACAAAAACAGAGTTGTCCGTTAGTTGGGTACGTTCCCCATTGATTCTTGTGAAGTTTTCTACCGTTCCTGTTTTACCGGCAATTTCGATTCCCTCTATTTGAAGCCTAGCCGCGGTACCTTTTTTGTATACTTCGGCCATTCCCTGTACAACCGGTTCAAAATGTTTTTTATCAATAGTGGTATGTTTGGCCTCGGTGAATTCTGGGATGCTGATAGGTTCACCGCCAATTTTTTTCAGTACATGCGGTGTAAAATAATGTCCTCTGTTGGCAATGGCAGCGGTCATGTTGGCCAGTTGAATAGGCGTAACTTCTACTTCTCCTTGTCCTATGGAATTGGATATTATGGTGGAAGAGGACCATCTGTTTTCCCCATAAATTCGATTGTAATATTCCTTGTTGGGTATTCGTCCCGGTCTTCCAGTGGGTAGGTCATATCCCAAAAAAGTTCCTAGACCAAAACTTTTTACGTGTTTTTCCCATGCATCCATACCTTCTGCAGAAGTTGGAAATTGATCATATATTTTACGAAAAACCCCAGCAAAATAGGCATTGCAAGATAGGTATATACCAGAATTTAAATTTCGTGTCCCTCCCCCGCAATGGCAGCCTCTTTTCCTTTTGCCAACATAGAAACCGTTGTAGCAATGAAAAGTAGTTTCGGGCGTAATGGCACCTTCTTGAAGTGCAACAAGGGCGTTTATGGTCTTAAATGGCGATCCAGGGGATTGAGAGGCCAAGATGGAACGGTCAAAGGTGGGCTTTGAAATGGTGTCATAATGTAACTTGCTGTAATTCCTTGATCTTTCCCTACCCACTAATAGGGCTGGGTCATAGGTTGGACCTGAAATTAAGGCCAATATCTCACCGGAGGCCGGTTCTAAAGCTACTATTCCCCCATGTTTTCCTGTCATCAACTTTTCCCCGTATTCCTGAAGAATTTTATCTATGGTGACGGTAATTTGTTTCCCCTGTTCGGGAAGAGTGTCCAAGGATCCAGACTTATATGGGCCAATATCCCTGTTAAATCGGTCTTTTTGGATATGTTTTACGCCTTTTCGACCTCTTAGAATGGTCTCGTATTCTTTTTCAATACCGGTAGTTCCCTTTAATTCTCCCGCAGCGTAGGATGGGTTTCTTTCCAGATCCCATTCGTTAACTTCGCTGATGTATCCCAAAACGTTGGCGCCACTGTTGGTATCGTAGTATCGTAGTGATCTTTTTTGAATATAGAACCCTTCAAATCTGCGCATTTTTTCCTGAAGCCTTCCGTAGTCCTCTTTGGATAGCTGAGGTACCAAAACAGAGGGAAGTCTAGGGGAATAGACCCTAGCTTTCTTTAATTGGGACACAAACCTGTCCTTGTCAATTCCCAATAGGTTGCAAAATTCAAGGGTGTCCAATGGTTTTACCTCCCTTGGAATAACCATAACGTCATAGGCAGGTTGGTTTGCTACCAGAAGTTCCCCATTTCTATCATATATATAACCCCTTTCCGGATAATCATAAACTGCTTTTATAGCCGGATCTTCCAATATTTGATTCGGGGAAAAACTAAATATCTGTAAATAGGACAATCTGCCGATAAATGTTATTCCGACCAATAATATAATGGAGGATAATAGGATTTTTCTCATTCTTTTTTAACACTAAAAAGGGAACTTAATAATAAGCACAATATTAAGGTGGCTATACTGATAGTTAAAACTTTCTGCAAAATTAACAGTGTATTTTCAAAACTGAAAATTTCTAGGGTAAAGAAAACTAAATGGTGTATAATAATTAATAACGTTAAAAATGTAATTTGTTGTGCCCTAGTGGTGTTGGTTAGTTTAAAATTTTGAAATTCATAATTCACCCCAAAGCAAAAGCGCATTATAGTTGGTCTTAAATAGGCAATGGTAACGGTGGCTGCTGCATGAATAGCAACGGTGTCCGAAAATAAATCTATTAAGAAACCAAGGAGAAAACTTAACAGTAGAAACAATTGTCTTTTTTCCTTAATGGGATACCAATAGAGAAATAGAATATACACCATTGGATTTATATATCCAAAAAAATTGAGCTTATTAAAAACCAATACCTGCACCAAAATTAATAGTACAAATCTAATTATGTTAATAAAGTAGCTATTGCGAATCATTATTGGTCTTGGCTTCTAATTCTATTATTTCCTCCCGTTGTACATTTTCTATGATGTAAATGCTCCTAACTGCGGCCATGTTGTTAAAGAGCTTAATGTCTATACTATATGAGCTTTGGGAATTGTTCAGATCAAAATTTTTGATGATCCCTATAGGAATATTTTCCGGAAAGATGCTGGAACTGGCACCAGTAACTATGGTGTCCCCGATTTTTATAGGTACCAATCTTTCAACGTCGGCCAGTTGTACGGTGTTATAGTCCTTCGTGTCCCAAACCAATGAACCGTAATGGTTGGTGTTCTTGATTTTTGCGTTGATCCTGGATTTGGTGTTCAGAATGCTCTGTACCGTAGCAAAATTTTTGGATGTATTTTCTACTATTCCAAGGATCCCATTGGCAGTTATAACGCCCATATCGGGTTTTATACCATCTGTACTTCCTTTCTTGATCGTAATATAGTTTCTAGGCAGGCTATAACTGTTCTTGATTACTTGGGAAGCTAATACCCTGTAGGTAATATTGGTCGTGTCCAATTGCATGGAATCTTCCTTTTTTTGGTTAAAAAGAAGGTTCCGCAATCGTTTATTTTCCTCTACTAATTTTTTGTTTTCCTCATCTAGACCAAAATAGGTGGTTATATTGCTCGTGGTCTCATAGATATTTCCTGTTAGCCAGTTCGAGGAATTAAAGTATTTGGAACGGTGATAGGAATGGGATTGTACGGTAAGCGCCAAGGATATAATCAACAGAAAAAGATAGAGCAAGAAATTTTTATATCTTAATATAAAGTTGATAATCTGCCGCATTCACTTAAATTGTTTTGTAAAACCTTAATTGGGCAAATACCCAGTAAGGAATTAAGGCCTGTTAGCTATTTGAAACCTATTAAAAAGATATTGCCGATTGTCGTAGAGTATTAAATAAACTATTTAATTAAAATACTCTTATATCGCTCCAAGTTTTTTAAAGCAATACCGGTACCCCTTACAACTGCCCTTAGGGGATCTTCCGCTATATATACCGGCAAATCTGTTTTTTGGGACAAACGTCTGTCAAGTCCCCTTAACATCGATCCACCACCAGCTAAATAAATACCTGTATTATAGATATCCGCTGCCAGTTCGGGAGGTGTTTGTGAAAGGGTTTCCATAACGGCATCCTCTACCCTTAGAATGGATTTATCCAAGGCCTTGGCTATTTCTCGGTACGAAATGGATACTTGTTTTGGTTTACCCGTTAATAGATCTCTACCTTGAACGGACATTTCGTCCGGAGGGGTCTGTAAATCTTCTGTAGCGGATCCAATGGTGATCTTTATATTCTCTGCGGTACTCTCCCCAACATAAAGGTTGTGTTGCGTACGCATGTAATAAATAATGTCGTTTGTGAAAACATCTCCTGCAATCTTGACCGATTTGTCGCAAACAATTCCGCCCAAGGCAATTACTGCAATTTCGGTTGTACCACCACCTATATCAACGATCATGTTCCCTTTGGGTTGCATTATATCCAAGCCGATACCAATAGCAGCTGCCATTGGCTCATGAATAAGATAGACCTCTTTTCCGTTAACACGCTCAGCGGACTCCTTAACGGCACGCATTTCAACCTCTGTGATTCCCGAAGGGATACAGATCACCATTCTCAATGCCGGTGGAAACCACTTTTTCTTTAACGCAGGTATGTTCTTGATGAACATATTGATCATCTTTTCAGAGGCATCAAAATCTGCAATAACCCCGTCCTTCAGGGGACGTATGGTCTTTATATTTTCATGGGTCTTTCCTTGCATCATATTGGCTTCCTTGCCAACGGCAATTATTTTTCCACTTATTCTGTCCCTGGCAACAATAGATGGACTGTCTACCACCACTTTGTCGTTGTGAATGATGAGGGTGTTGGCAGTACCTAAGTCTATTGCAATCTCCTCGGTTAAGAAATCAAAGAATCCCATTATATGTTGTTATATTTCGGTTTAAATGTCAGTTTGATCGTTAAAAGTAATAAAATTAATGTTTAAAATGACGTGTGCCGGTCATTACCATTGCAATTCCATTTTCATTACAATAATCGATGCTAAGTTGATCCTTGATGGAACCTCCAGGCTGTATAACGCTGGTTACTCCACTTTTATGCGCAATTTCTACACAATCAGGAAAAGGAAAGAAGGCATCACTGGCCAATACAGCTCCATTTAGATCAAAATTGAAAGACTGGGCTTTGTGGATTGCTTGGTTTAGGGCATCTACACGAGAAGTTTGGCCTGTTCCACTGGCGCACAACTGTTTGTTTTTAGCAAGAACAATGGTGTTACTTTTGGTGTGTTTACACAATTTTGAAGCAAAGATCAGATCTTCCAGTTCCCTATCAGTAGGTTTTTTATTGGTAGCATTGGTAAGGTCGGAAATTTTATCGGTCTTTTCATCTTTTTCCTGAACTAAAACTCCATTTAAACAAGTTCTGACCGTCATTTTCGGAAGGTCAACTTCATTCTGTACCAGAATGATTCTATTTTTCTTGCCTTTTAAGATGTCCAGGGCCACTGGGGTGTAGCTAGGGGCAATTACCACTTCGCAGAAAAGATTGTGTATTTCTTCGGCCGTAGGTTTGTCTATTTCAACATTGCTGATCAATATTCCGCCAAAAGCAGAAACAGGATCTCCTGCCAAGGCATCAACATAGGCTTGGTGAACGGTAGACCTGGTGGCAAGACCACAGGCGTTATTGTGTTTTAATATGGCGAAGGTGGGGGCATCGTTCTTAAATTCTTGGATAAGGTTAACCGCGGCGTCTACATCCAACAAATTGTTATAGGAAAGTTCCTTTCCATGAAGTTTATTGAACATCGCATCGAAATCACCAAAGAAAAATCCTTTTTGATGGGGATTTTCACCATAGCGCAATACTTGCCCGTTGGTTTCACTTAATTTAAATGCAGCTTCTTCATGATTTTTGTTGAAATAATTAAAGATGGCAGAATCGTAATGCGATGACACATTGAAAGATTTTGTAGCAAAACGTCTACGGTCTTCCAAAGTAGTGCTGCCATTCCCTTTGGTAATCATTTCCAGAACTTCATCATAATCGTTCATGGAGGAAACGCAAAGCGTATCCTTAAAATTCTTGGCGGCCGCACGTATTAAAGAGATACCGCCTATGTCTATTTTCTCAATAATATCCTGTTCCGAAGCCCCACTGGCAACAGTCTTTTCAAAAGGATAAAGGTCTACAATTACAATATCCAATTGGGGAATTTCAAATTCCTTCAATTGTTCCTGGTCACTTTTATTGTCCTGACGGTTCAAAATACCACCAAATACCTTAGGATGCAATGTTTTAACCCTACCGCCCAATATGGAAGGATAGCTGGTAACGTCCTCCACAGGTACTACATCAATTCCTAAATCCTTAATGAAGGTTTCCGTACCGCCAGTAGAATAGATGGTAATTCCCAATTCATTAAACTTTTTTACCAATGGCTCTAGGCCATCTTTATGAAAAACGGATATTAAGGCTGAGGAAGCTTTTTTATTGGTACTCATTTTGTTGTGATTGTTGTTATGGATTATAAAGGACACAAAAGTAATTTTTTTGTGCTTAAAAATCAGCACGTTTATTAACAATCGCCCTAAAGTTTTAAAGAATTTTGGACACCTCCTGGTTTACGTATTCCAAAAAGTGCTCATCCTCTTCGGAAAATGGATCCGGAGTGTTTGAATCTATGTCGATTTGGCCAATATTTACGCCATTTAAAAACAGCGGGATTACTATTTCTGCCTTAACGTTTATGCTGCATGCTATATAGTTGTCCTGGGCCTTTACATCGGGAACTACAAAGTTTTGGTTGGAGACCGCTACCTGCCCACAAATTCCCTTTCCAAAAGGAATGATGGTGTGGTCTGTAGGGGCGCCGGCATATGGACCCAATTTAAGCTCTTCTTTAACCCCGTTTCTGAAATAGAAACCTACCCAATCGTAATGGGAGACATTCTCTTTTAGCAATTGGCAAATGGCCTGCATTTTTTCGGTCGTACTTTTTTCGGTACTGTTTATAATTGCCGAAACTTTTGGTCTTAATGTGCTAAGCATGTGATAATTTTTTGCAAAAATAAGGCTATTTCCAAATCCTTTGGACCTTCAGCTCTTTAAACTTCCAATCTGTTATTGATTTGGACAATTTTTGCCCTAAATTTTAGTTAATGTTGTAGAAGGAAAATATAGAGTTATAACTTTTGATTATTTTTGCCTTGATGAAAGTAATGATCAATAAAATACTGGCCCTGTTAATGGCATTTTTTATGTTGGTCTCTACAGTTTCCTGGACCGTGGAGAAGCATTTTTGTTTTGGTTCCGTGGTCGATATTGCTTTCTTTCACGAAGCGGAAACCTGTGGCATGGAAATGCCTTTGTTAAATGATACTGCAGACCTGATTCAGGATTCCAATAGTTGCTGCAGTGATGAAATTATTTCGGTTCAGGGACAGGACCAATTAAGTTTTTCTTATGATAATCTTAGTTTTGGACAGCAGCATTTTCTGGTGTCCCTTACTTCCTATTATTTAAATTTATTTCAGGCAAGGGAGCAGCGCTATGTTCCCCATGCCGATTATCCACCGCCCCTTCTGGTCAAAGATATCCATATCTTGGACCAAGTTTTTCTCATTTGATTTTTTATTGGTAATAGCCTCGGTTTTCCATTTTATGAAATTGGAGATTCCGATGGTTTTTTGATTTGATCATTATACTAATATTAAAGAAATATCAAGTGAAGAATATTATTATTTGTATCTTATTATGGATGCCAATTACCACCATTGCCCAAAACAATATTGAGGGTATGGTTATGGAAAGTAACCCTGAAAATAAACATTTAGGGCTTGCCGGAGCCAATGTTTATTGGTTAAATTCCCAGACAGGGACCATTACCAAGACGGACGGAAGCTTTATAATTCCGTTTAAAAAGCAGTATAACCAACTTGTCATCAGTTATGTGGGGTTTGAATCGGACACCTTGTTCATTGATACCCCTAGAACGGTAAGTCATTGGTTAAAGCCCTCCAATGCTTTGAACGAGGTAGTGGTCCAAAAGAAGCGTGATGCCGTACAGAAATCCTATTTTAGCCCACAGAACGTGGTCACCATAAATAGTGCCGAATTACTAAAAGCGGCCTGCTGTAATCTCTCCGAGAGCTTTGAAACCAACCCTGCCATAGATGTCAACTTTTCCGATGCCTTGACCGGTACAAAGCAAATACAGATGTTGGGACTTACCAGTCCGTATTTATTGATAACCCAAGAGAACATCCCAATGGTAAGGGGTGCCTCCCAAGCCTATGGACTTACCTTCACCCCTGGAACTTGGGTGGAAAGTATACAGATTACGAAAGGTGCGGGTAGCGTGGTAAATGGCTACGAAAGTATTTCTGGCCAGATAAATACCGAATTGGTAAAACCCTTAACGGACAAGGCCTTATTTGTTAATGGGTATGCCAATTTGAATGGCAGGTTGGAGTTAAATACCCATTTGAACAAGCGGTTGACAGATAAATGGAGTACAGGGCTTTATTTCCATGGCAGCCGAAGGGACGCCAAGGAAGATGGTAATGAGGACGGGTTTTTGGACGCACCTTTGGGCAATCAAATAAATGTTTTGAATAGGTGGCAATACCAAAACCCAAGTACCGGTTGGGTGAGTTTTGTCAATCTTCGTTTTCTAAATGATGAAAAACAGCTGGGGCAAACTAATTTTGATCCTGCTACCGATAAATTCACTACCAATTCATGGGGCGGTGAAATAAATACCAGAAGGTTTGATACCTCATGGAAATTGGGCTATGTATTTCCAGAGCTACCTTTTCAGAGTTTTGGTTTTCAAACGGCGTATAATATCCACAAACAGGATTCTTATTTCGGATTAAATGAATATAATATTGATCACGAAAGTATTTATTCCAACCTGCTGTTCAATTCTATAATAGGGGATACCAAGAGCAAATTTAAAACAGGCTTTACTTTTGCTTATGACGGCTATGGGGAATTGGTGAATACCCAATATTTTTCAAGGGTCGACAAATCACTTGGAGCCTTTTTTGAGTATAGCTATGATAATTTAAAGGAATGGAGTTTAACTGCGGGAATAAGAGTGGACAGCCACAATAATTTGGGGACTTTTGTTACGCCCAGATTGCATGTGCGCTATATGCCATGGGAAAGAGGGAGTTTCAGGGGGTCTTTCGGTCGAGGAAAACGGGCAGCCAACATCTTTGCCGAAAACCAACAATTATTTGCCTCCTCTAGAGCGATAAGGGTTCTTGGGGATAGTAGTAGTATTTATGGGTTGGATCCCGAAGATGCCTGGAATTATGGTGCTAGTTATATACAGGGATTTAATTTGTTCGGTAGAACGGCTAACATAACATTGGATTATTACGTTACCAATTTCAGAAATCAAGTAGTAGTAGATTGGGAGAATCCTTTGGAGGTGTCATTTTATAATCTGGAGGGAAAGAGTATGGCCAAAAGCTTTCAATTTGAAATAAATTATAATGCTTTAAAGAATTTTGAGCTAAGGACGGCTTATAAATTTTATGACGTAGAAACCGATTACCAGAGCGGCACCCTGCAAAAACCTTTACAGGCCCAGCATCGTTTTTTTGCCAATCTGGGGTATATGACGGTTCCTAAAGAAAACGGGGCCCAATGGCGCATGGATTATACAGTGCATACCTTAGGAAGGCAGCGTTTGCCAAATACCGCCAATAATTCCATGGAATATTCGCCATCCTACAGTTTAATGAACGCACAGATTACCAAAGTGTTTAACAATAATTTTGAAATATATGTGGGAGGGGAAAATTTGACTAATTTTATGCAGGATAACCCTGTGGTAGGTGCCGAAGACCCTTTTGGTACTAATTTTGATACCACCATGGTGTATGCGCCCATAATGGGCAGGATGTTTTATGCCGGATTCAGGTATAAATTATAGTTTTACTTAAAATCAATTATTCACCTTATAACGTATAGCAATGAAAAATTTAATTTTAGGAGCCGTGTTTGTCTTTTTAACGGCAGTTGGCTATGGCCAGGATAAAAATAAGAAGATGAGTTTCGAGGTCAATGGAAAATGTGCCATGTGCAAAGAGAGGATAGAGGAGGCGGCCTTAGCTGTAAAAGGGGTTAAATACGCATTATGGGATATCCCGACCCATCAATTATCGTTGATTATTGACGAACGAAAAACAAATTCTATGGAAATAAAAACCGCCTTAGTTGGGGTGGGTCATGACACCAAGGAATTAAAGGCTACGGAGGAGGCTTATCAAAGTGTGCACCCTTGCTGCAAGTATCGTGAGGATAATACCGATGATGGGCAGCATCCTTAAAAAAACAGTTTTTTAAGTCCCTATTAAAAACAAAAAACCGCATTTGGAATTCCAAATGCGGTTTTTTTTATTGTTGTAAATTTTAAAACTTACATCATTCCTGGCATACCGCTACCCATTGGTGGGCCTGCAGGAGCATCTTCCTTAATATCGGTCAATGCACATTCTGTAGTCAAGATCATTCCAGCAACAGAAGCGGCATTTTCCAATGCAATCCTTGTTACTTTCTTAGGATCTATGATACCGGCCTTGATCATGTCTACGTAGGTTTCTGATTTGGCATCGTAACCAAAATCTCCTTTGCCTTCCAATACTTTGGAAACCACTACGGATCCTTCTCCTCCAGCATTCTCGACGATGGTTCTCAAAGGTGATTCTACAGCTCTGGCAACGATTTGTATACCTGTTTCCTCATCGGCATTTTCAGCCTTAATTTTGGAAAGTACAGCCTTGGCCCTAACTAAAGCAACACCACCACCGGCAACGATTCCTTCTTCAACCGCAGCTCTTGTAGCGTGAAGGGCATCATCTACCCTGTCCTTTTTCTCTTTCATTTCTACTTCTGAAGCAGCACCAACATAAAGAACAGCAACACCACCGGCCAATTTGGCCAAACGTTCCTGTAATTTTTCTTTGTCGTAATCCGAAGTGGTAGATTCTATTTGGGATTTAATTTGGTTTACCCTTGTCTTAATGGTTTTTGGAGCACCTGAACCGTTTACAATGGTTGTATTGTCCTTGTCAATGGTAATTTTTTCACAGGTACCAAGCATATCCAAGGTAGCATTTTCCATAGTAAAGCCTCTTTCCTCAGCTATTACGGTTCCGCCGGTTAGGATAGCTATATCTTCCAACATTGCCTTTCTTCTATCGCCAAATCCTGGTGCCTTAACAGCAGCAATCTTTAATGATCCCCTTAATTTGTTCACTACCAAGGTAGCCAAAGCTTCTCCATCAACATCTTCAGCAATGATCAAAAGTGGTTTTCCCGATTGTGCAACCGGCTCCAATACTGGCAACAAATCCTTCATGGAAGAAATTTTCTTATCATATAATAATATGTAAGGATTCTCCAAATCGGCTGTCATTTTTTCAGAATCGGTAACAAAGTACGGAGATAGGTATCCTCTGTCAAATTGCATACCTTCTACAACGTCAACATAAGTATCTGTTCCTTTGGCCTCTTCAACAGTGATTACTCCTTCTTTACCAACTTTTCCGAAAGCTTGGGCTATAAGGTCACCGATAGTCTCATCGTTATTGGAAGAGATTGCAGCTACTTGTTTAATCTTTTCAGAAGAGTCACCTACTTTTTTGGTTTGTTTGGCCAGATCCGCAACAATAGCTTCAACCGCCTTGTCAATACCTCTTTTTAGGTCCATGGGATTAGCCCCTGCAGCAACGTTCTTTAAGCCTTCTTTTACGATAGCTTGAGCAAGAACGGTGGCAGTAGTGGTACCATCACCTGCCAAATCATTGGTTTTGGAAGCAACTTCCTTTACCATTTGGGCACCCATATTCTCAAGAGGGTCCGCTAATTCAATTTCTTTGGCTACGGTAACACCATCTTTGGTAATAGTTGGAGCACCAAATGATTTACTGATGATTACGTTTCTACCTTTAGGTCCTAAAGTTACTTTTACTGCGTTTGCCAATGCATCGACACCTCTTTTTAGGCCGTCCCTTGCATCGATATCAAATTTTATATCTTTTGCCATTTTTTATTTCATTTATCATTCCGGATAAAACAGAATGAAATTAGTTATACTCTTTAGTTTGTTGTTTGGAATGTTCCCCGCGATGTGGAAAACAGCAATATTAGATAATTGCCAATATGTCGCTCTCGCGCATCATAAGATATTCGGTACCTTCAAGCTTTAATTCAGTACCGGCATACTTACCGTATAGCACCGTATCTCCAACTTTAACGGTCACTTTTTCATCTTTTGTACCAGGGCCAACGGCAACTACCTTGCCTTTTTGTGGTTTTTCCTTTGCGGTATCAGGGATGTAAAGACCAGATGCAGTCTTTGTTTCGGCAGCCATAGGTTCTATAAGAACTCTATCTGCTAATGGTTTAATGCTAACTTTAGCCATATTATTTAGATTTTATGTTTTTAAGTTTGATTTTAATAGGCAGAAATTATGCCATTGCCTTAAAACTGACACTTTGTTAAATAAAAATGCCAGCTTGTCACATAAGCTGGCATTTTTTTATATTTTAAATTTGTTTTTTCCTGTTATTGAACACTGTCAGTGGTGTTCGTGCCATTAGTGGCAGGTGCAGGGATAGGTGCTTCGGGCAAAGCATCCGGTGCCGTTGTTTCAATAGGGTCGCCGTTAAGCAATTTTGAATCGGAATCACTGAAACTTCCCTTTAATGCTACATTGGAAAGCAAAATTAAGACAACCAATATAGTTGCCAATGTCCAGGTGCTCTTATCCAAAAAGTCTCCTGTTTTCTTTACACCTCCTACCACTTGGTTGCCGCTTCCGCCAAAGGAAGAAGACAATCCGCCACCTTTAGGGTTTTGCACCATAATTACGAGCATCAATAGGATGCAAACTAGGATGATCAGTACCAAGAATATTGTAAATGTTGTATTCATTATTTAATTATTTTCTTGTTGTATCTTTTCTACCGCTTTAATTCGGTCTGCAAAGAAACTACTTTTTTCTGGATATTTCAAACTTAAAATTTTGTAGGCCTGAATAGCCTTTTTGTACTTCTTTTGTTCCAAATATACTTTGGCCAAAGTGGCCGTCATCAATTCATTTTTGTCGAAGCTTAGGGAGTCCTTGATGGTTACTTTTACCGTGTTTTCTTTGGGTACAATTTTAGGGTTTGTTTCAATGAATTTGTCGATCAGTTCAAACTTTTTCTTTTTAAGTTTATCTTCTTTTGGACTAGGTTTCACCTCGGATTTAGCGACGCCTTTATTTGAAGCATTGGGTTCAGGTTTTAGCTTTTTTGCCTTATGGGAGGTTAATTGAAGCCATTCCCCAAAGGAATATTTTTCTTTTTTGGTGAAATTTAAAGGTTTCCCGATTTCCAGTGTCTCTTCAGCTTTTTTTTTATTCTCCGAAATAGATTTGTCTATTTTCGGGTCTTTGGAGGAAAAAAGTGAGGGGTCCAAAATGTTGTCGGCATCCTTTACCGTCCTTGGCAAGGGTTCGTCATCCGATTCTTCGATCAGGGCACTTTCCTTTTTAAATTCGGAAACAATCTCTTCGGAAATTGTTGGCGTATCATTTAAAGTGGTGGATTTTCCCAAAATAGAATCGGCGATGGTATTTTGTAAAAAATCTATGGAGGTAATAAAATCGAAAAGAATATCCCTATCCGCAGTATAGGCGGCAGTTAATTTAAGGGCGTTGTTGTATTTAAAACTGTTGAGGTTTTTTAGGCCTTTTAGGTGCATGGCCCTTGCCGCTTGGAAGTATGGGTACTCCGCCAATACATCTTCCAGTTGATTGGTCTGCACAGGAGAAACCACTTCATCCGGGTTTTGTAATAAATATGTAAAGTCCTGTACGTTCATAAATTACCAATCTGCCAATGATTTATTAAAAATGTCCTGGGTAATACGTTCAAATATAACCTGATGGGCCTCATCCTTAACGCTTGCCAATTGGGAATTGGCCGGATAATCATAGAAGAAGGAAAATCGCTGTTCAAAGTCCACATCCTCTTTGGTGTTGTTAAAGAACCTTACGTTTACGCCAATACTTAGTCTATTTTGTGCTGCGTTCTGCTGTGAGGTGGCCGACATTGGGGATATTCTGTATTCCACAATCTCGCCTTCATATAATAGATCCCCGTTGGATTTAACAAGATCCAAACTGGTCTGGTTCAATATCAGATCCTGTAGGGCCAGTGTAAAATCCCTATCCATTCCCGGTTCAAAGGTAGATCCTGGATTCTGGGAAGCGTAGTTCTGAAAATAATTGACCTGAAAGGTTTTGGCCGTTCCCACATCGCCCCCAGTAAAGTTGTAAATACCACAACCATAAATGCAGGTTGTTAATACCAGTAGAATTATAAGATTTTTTGCTTTAAACATTCATTCGTTTTTTTTCTGTATTCTTTTTTTTTATTTTTTTTGCCTACTGTTAAAGGTCATACTGTTTTATTTTTCTATACAGGGTGCGTTCCGAGATACCCAGTTCTGCAGAAGCTGCCTTTCTTTTTCCTTTATTCCTTTCCAGGGATTTTTTAATGAGCTCTATTTCCTTGTCCTGTAAAGATAGGGTTTCTTCCTCTTGTATTTCCTCTGCAAAATGATACTTGTCCTCTTGTTGGGGAGATTTTACAATTGGTTTTTCCATATAAGGTTCTGGAAGTTGTAGAATT
The DNA here is from genome assembly GCA_040216555.1 of Arenibacter sp. Lineage (GTDB taxonomy): Bacteria > Bacteroidota > Bacteroidia > Flavobacteriales > Flavobacteriaceae > Arenibacter. The sequence continues at coordinate 36,672 of JAVJOW010000007.1, read as the reverse complement.
TTACTGGGACCTTCCTCTTGTTCCGAATATTCCTCCTCGTCATTCCCGTATATTTTTCGGATAAGATTTTCGTTTTCTTCCTGTACTTTCTCACTGTCGTTGTGTTTAAGCAACTCCAATGTTAATTTCTTTAAATCGTTCAGGTCGCCTTTCATATCAAAAAGCACCTTGTACAATATCTCCCTTTCCGTACTAAAGTCTCCCTCCTTTTTTTCTTTTCCCACTATGGCGGGCAGGTTGCTATTACTTGCATTTGGCAAGTAACCATTTAAGGTGGCCAAGGTAATAAGCCTGCTTTCCTCCAATACGGAAATCTGCTCAGCAATATTCCTTAACTGGCGAATGTTTCCTGGCCATCTGTACTTTAAAAGTAATTGCACGGCATCGTCATCCAAACGAATCGTAGGCATTTTGTATTTCTGCCCAAAATCCGATGCAAATTTCCGAAATAATAGATGGATGTCCTCTTTACGTTCCCTTAATGGCGGAATGTTGATTTCTACAGTGCTTAGGCGATAATACAGGTCTTCCCTGAATTTTTCCTTTTTTATGGCCTCGAACATGTTAACATTGGTAGCGGCCACTATTCTGACATCTGTTTTTTGGACCTGCGAGGATCCTACTTTTAGAAATTCCCCATTTTCCAAAACTCTTAAAAGTCGAACTTGGGTGGTGAGAGGAAGTTCCCCAACCTCATCCAAAAAAATGGTACCGCCATCGGCTACCTCAAAATACCCACTCCTGGTAGCTGTTGCTCCCGTAAAAGCCCCTTTTTCGTGACCAAATAGTTCACTATCTATGGTGCCTTCCGGTATGGCACCACAGTTGACTGCAATGTATTTGGCATGTTTTCTATGGGAAAGGGAATGTATAATTTTTGGAATGGCCTCTTTACCAACGCCGCTTTCCCCCGTAACCAATACGGAGATGTCTGTAGGTGCCACCTGAATGGCCTTTTCAATGGCACGATTAAGCTTTACATCATTGCCAATGATTTCAAAGCGCTGTTTTATTGATTGAATCGATTCCATTATTTAATTGTTATTGGATAGCCCCAAAGGAATTCCTATTAAGGTACCGGAGGTGCAATCGGTAATTTCGACATTCACAAAATCGCCTATTTTATAATTTTCCTTTGGGAATACCACTACAAAACTTTGTGAATTCCTTCCCATCCAATCCAAATCGGATTTTTTGGAGGATCCCTCGATGAGAACTTCGACAGTTTTTCCAAGCTGTTGCTTGCTCCTAAAATGGCTGTGTTCCCTTTGAAGGGCAATGATTTCCGTAAGTCTTCTGTTTTTGACCTCTTGCGCTACATCATCCTTCATATTCCTTGCTGCAGCCGTCCCGGGTCTTTCGGAATAGGCATACATATATCCATAATCATACTTAATCTCTTCCATTAAGGAAAGGGTGTCCTGATGATCTTCTTCTGTTTCGGTAGGAAATCCTGTAATCATGTCCTGAGAAACAGTGCAATCTGGGATTATTTCCTTTATATTCTTCACTAGTTCCAGGTATTCCTCCCTAGTGTGCAATCTGTTCATTTCCTTTAGGATCCTGTTGCTGCCACTTTGTACCGGTAAATGAATATAATTACAGATGTTTGGATATTTTGCTACGATCCGAACTGCATCCAAGGTCATATCCTGCGGATTGGAAGTAGAAAACCGGATACGTATTTTTGGTTGCGCCAAAGCCACCATCTCCAATAGATTCGAGAAACTTACAGCTGTGGCCTTTTGCATTTCGGAGGCTTTTTCGAATCCTTTTTTTAATCCGCCACCATACCAAAGGTAGCTGTCCACATTTTGCCCCAAGAGGGTAATTTCCTTAAATCCATTTTTGGCAAGGTCGTTTACCTCATCAAGAATGGATTGAGGATCCCTGCTGCGTTCCCGTCCCCGTGTAAAGGGCACTACGCAAAAGGTGCACATGTTGTCACAACCACGGGTAATGGATACAAAGGCGGTAACGCCGTTGGTATTGAGACGTACCGGCGAAATATCCCCATAGGTTTCTTCTTTGGATAGGATTACGTTTACTGCATTTCTGCCATCGTCCACCTCTTGGATGAGATTGGGCAAGTCCTTGTAGGCGTCCGGGCCTACTACCATATCCACAATTTTCTCCTCTTCCAATAATTTGGTTTTTAACCTCTCGGCCATGCATCCAAGAACCCCCACCTTCATATGTGGCCTGTGCCGTTTTACAGCATTGAATTTTTCCAATCTCTTGCGAATAGTAAGTTCTGCTTTTTCCCGAATAGAACAGGTGTTGACCAACACCAGGTCGGCATCTTCCAAATTCGGAGTAGTACTAAAGCCTTCGTTGGAGAGTATGGAGGCAACAATTTCACTATCCGAAAAATTCATGGCACAGCCATAGCTTTCTATGTACAGTTTTCTAGTACCGTTTTCTTTTTCCGCAAGGGTTATGGCAGTTCCTTGAACGGATTCATCTATAATCTTCTCCATTTTATTATGTATTCAACCTCATCTTTTAGAGTGTGCAAAGATAGTATTATATGGCTAAATATGACATATTGACAGTTAAATATTTGTCAAAAATCAACGCAACTTTTTGGGTTAAGGGGCATCTTTATAAAGGTGACCCCTTAAAATTATATTAGTATGAGAAGGACAATTCTACTTTTGTTTGTGTTGACTGCCCTTGGGTTTGTTTCCTGTAATGATGAGGATGACGGTAAATATGCGGAGTATTTGGTAGCGAAACCTTTAAAGATGAGCAAGGCCGATTTTAAAATGGCGATAGATGTCATAGCCCCTATCCCTATGGATGAATCCGGAAAAATATATGTCTATGGCGATTTTATATTCGTCAATGAGAAATATAAAGGGGTTCATGTCATTGATAATTCTGACCCCACAACGCCCAAAAAAATAGCCTTTATTAAAATACCGGGCAACGTAGATGTTTCTGTAAAGGGAAATTACCTATATGCTGATAGTATTACGGATTTGATCGTACTGGATATATCGGATATCAATAATATTAAAACGGTAAACCGCTTGGAAAATGTTCTGAGGGACAATGTAATTTTCCCTTTTGAGGTAGATATTTATGAGTGGCAGGATATAGATTATGAAAATGATATTGTGATCGGATGGGAAACCGTGAAGGAGAGAAGGTTGATAGAAGAAGTGCAGGGGGATTTTTCACGTGAGTTTGATGTAATGCTTTCCAATGCCGCCCAGAATTCCGCTCCAACAGGGCAGGGTGGTTCCTTGGCACGCTTTAAGATCGTAAATGATTATTTATACGCTGTGGACAGTCATAATATAAATGTATTCAACATTGAAGATCTGGAAAACCCCAAGGATCTGGATGACGTATATGCCGGATTCGATATTGAAACTATTTTTAACAGGGGAGACCAATTATTTTTAGGCAGTATGAGGGGGATGTATATTTATGATATTTCTTCTCCGGCTACCCCTAGCTTGATTTCTGAATTTGAACACGGTACAGCCTGTGACCCAGTTGTGGTTGATGGAGATTATGCTTTTGTAACTCTAAGGGGCGGAAATATGTGCGGTGCTACGGAGAGTGGACTTTTTATTGTGGACATTTCGGATATCACCAATCCTGAATTGGTTAAGACCTATCCCATGGACGGTCCTTATGGCCTGGGAGTTAAGGATGAAAAGCTATTTGTGTGCGATGGGGCTTCCGGACTTAAGGTCTATGATAAGACCAATGTTCAGGATTTGATACAACTTAACCATTTTAAGGATATAGATACTTTTGATGTTATTCCCATGGAGGATAATTTATTGATGATCGGGGAGAAAGTTCTATATCAATATGAATATCTGGAGAATAAAATTAAGCTGATCAGCACATTTAAGCTAAATTAATTTCTTCGAAATATATTAAAACACCCCTTAAAATAGGGGTGTTTTTTTATGGTGGCACAAATGAAAATCCATTAAATAAAAAAATTGATATACTTTTGTGTCACCAAAAACGAGTTAATGGCAAAGAATTTAGTAATCGTAGAGTCTCCGGCTAAAGCAAAAACAATTGAAAAATTTTTAGGAAAGGATTATAAGGTAGAGTCCAGTTTTGGACATATTGCCGATTTACCTTCCAAAGAATTGGGAGTGGATGTGGATAATAATTTCGCCCCAAAATATATTGTAGACAAGGACAAAAAGGCCCTTGTGAAAAAGCTTAAGGATTTGGCGGACAAAGCGGATACCATATGGCTTGCGAGTGATGAAGACCGTGAAGGGGAGGCAATTTCTTGGCATTTGGCAGAGGAGTTGAAATTGGACAAGAATAAAACGAAGCGGATAGTTTTTAACTCCATTACCAAATCGGCCATTCAAAAAGCCATTGAAAATCCTAGGGAAATTAATTACGATTTGGTGAACGCCCAACAGGCAAGAAGAATTTTGGATAGATTGGTGGGTTACGAACTTTCTCCGGTCTTGTGGAAAAAAATTAAACCGGGATTATCTGCCGGTAGGGTTCAATCCGTTGCGGTGAGATTAATTGTTGAAAGGGAACGGGAAATTGAAGCTTTTAATCCGGAAGCAGCCTTTAGGGTATCTGCCGAGTTCAAAACCAATGAGGGAAGTATTTTTACGGCCAAGTTAAATAAGACCTATTCCAGCAAGAAAGAGGCGGAAGCGTTCTTAAAGGAAAATATTGGAGCAAATTTTTCGGTTGCCAATCTGGATAAGAAACCGGCCAAAAAATCGCCCGCAGCACCATTTACAACTTCAACACTGCAACAGGAAGCTTCCAGAAAATTGTATTTTTCGGTTTCAAGGACTATGCAGGTGGCGCAACGCCTATATGAGGCGGGGTTAATAACCTATATGAGAACGGATAGCGTTAACCTTTCACAGGATGCCATAGATGCTGCAAAGGATGCTATTATAAGTAATTACGGCAAGGAATATAGTAAGGTCAGGAATTTTACAGGGAAATCCAAAGGAGCCCAGGAGGCCCATGAGGCCATCCGCCCTACGGAGATGACCAATCAGTCCCCATCCTTGGAAAGGGATCAGTCCAAATTATACGAGCTTATATGGAAACGTACCCTGGCCTCACAAATGAGTGATGCCGAATTGGAGCGTACCAATGTTAGAATAAAAGCCAATACCCATAAGGAAGAATTTACGGCTAATGGGGAGGTAATAAAATTTGATGGATTCCTGAAGGTCTATTTGGAAGGAACCGATGAGGAGGATATAAATGAAGAGCAGGAGGGAATGCTTCCGGCTATGAAGGAAGGTGAAAAACTCCTAAATAATTATATAACGGCAACAGAACGTTTTTCCAGGGCACCCTATAGATATACTGAAGCCTCTTTGGTTAAAAAACTGGAAGAGCTTGGAATTGGAAGGCCTTCTACCTATGCGCCTACAATTTCCACTATTCAAAATAGAGGTTATGTAGAAAAGGGTACTATTGAGGGCACCGAAAGAAATTATGTACAGCTATTGCTGAAATCCGATAAGCTTACCATTAAGGATTTAAAGGAAAATGTGGGTTCCGATAAAGGGAAAATGGTGCCTACGGATATTGGAATAATAGTAACCGACTTTTTGGTAGGACATTTCGAAACAATTTTGGATTATCATTTCACCGCTAAAGTGGAAGAGGATTTTGATGAGATTGCATCGGGTGATGAGGATTGGCAAAAAGTGTTGAAGGATTTTTATGGGGATTTTCATCCCAAGGTCTTGGATGTAGAGGAAAATGCGGATAGGGCCAGTGGCGAGCGTGTTTTGGGAACAGATCCCAAGACGGGAAAACAGGTTTCGGTTAGATTGGGCCGTTTTGGGCCTATGGTACAGGTAGGAACCGTAGATGATGAGGAAAAACCGTCGTTTGCCAGTCTGTTACCGGACCAGTCCTTAAATACCATTAGCTATGAAGAAGCTATGGACCTGTTTAAATTGCCAAGAAAGCTGGGCGTTTATGAAGGTGAAGATGTGGAGGCCAATGTAGGCCGCTTTGGTCCTTATATAAGGTTTGGTAAAAAGTTTGTTTCGTTGGGCAAGGATGAAAATGCCATGGAGATAGACATGGATAGAGCAGTAGAATTGATCAAGGAAAAACAAAAGGCAGATGCCCCTATTGCAACTTATGAGAATAAGGAGGTTACCAAAGGGGTCGGAAGATTTGGGCCATTTATTAAATGGGGCGGAATGTTTATCAATGTTAGTAAGAAATATGATTTTGATAGCCTTTCAAAACAGGATATTGAAGAGATTATAGAAGCCAAAAAACAAAAAGAGATCGATAAATTGGTACAAGAGTGGCCAGAAGAAGGTATTCGAATAGAAAAAGCGCGATGGGGAAGGCATACCATTATTAAGGGCAAGGTTAAGGTAGAGGTTTCCAAAGATGTGGATGCCACCAAGATTTCCCTTAAGGATGCCCAGGAATTAATAGAGAAAAAGACACCTAAGAAAAAAACAAAAGCAAAACCTAAGGCTAAAAAATAATATGGCATTCGATTTTTTAGTACCCGTAAGTGACAGGGTATTGGCCCATTGCGAATTACTTCCGGCCCAAGCATTGGGAAAACACATATATATGCACACTGCTCGGCATGGTCTTCCGGTGCTGGCAAATGTAAGCGTTGCTATACTAGGGGTCAATGAATCCAGAAATGCTTTTGAGAAAAAACCGGAGCGCCTGGATATTTCCGAAATTAGACTACAGTTGTATAATTTAATGATGGGAAACTGGAATTCCTCCATCATAGATTTAGGGGATATTGAGGAAGGGGAGACCGTAGAGGACACCTATTTTGTTGTCAAGGAAATAGTTGCCGGCCTGCTGGAAGAAAATATTATCCCTATTGTCATTGGTGCAACCCAAGACATTACCTATCCTACATATAGGGCTTTTGACGGTCTTAAAAATATGGTTAATCTAGTGTCCATAGACAGTAGGTTCGACTTTGGGATGGATGAAGAACTTATTTCTTCCCATTCCTATATGAGTAAAATAATTACCGAAAAGCCCAACAATTTATTTAATTTCTCCAATATTGGCTATCAAAGCTATTTCAATTCCCAAGAAGAATTGGATCTTATGGAGCGCCTTTTCTTTGATTCCTATAGGTTGGGCGAATTAATTTCCAATATAACCTTGGCAGAGCCAGTGCTGCGGAATGCACATGTGGTTAGTTTGGATGCACGGGCCATACGTGCGGCAGATATAGGGTATTCCAGAAATTTTTCTCCCAACGGTTTTAACGGAAGGGAAATCTGTGCCATAGCCCGATATGCGGGAATTAGCGACAATGTGTCCGTTTTTGGGATTTACGAATGTGAAAATAGCAATCAATCCTTTCAACTGGTTGCCCAAATAATTTGGTATTTTATTGAGGGCCTAAACTTTAGGATCCAAGAGACTCCCAATAGTAATAGTAACGACTTCACCAAGTATACCGTACCAACCGAGGATGAGTCCCTCATCTTTTATAAAAGCCATCTCAGCGAAAGATGGTGGGTAGAGGTACCTTCAATTTTAACTTCACATACTAAAACAAATTCACCCGCGTTATTACCATGCACTGAATTGGATTATCTGGATGCATGTAATCAAAATATTCCTGAGCGGTGGTTTAAAGCCTACAAAAAAGGGTTTAATTGAAATAATAAATTTAGGGTATAAAAACAATTTTTATACAATAAATTATTTAAAAATAAGTTTTAGAGAATAATACTTGTGTTTGCATTTATAATCATAATCGAAATTTAACCTAACGTATGAAGAAGCTATTGTTGTCATCTATAGCATTTGTTTTTTTACTCTCAAGTTGCGGGTCCAAAACAAAAGGAGAGCTGGTCGGAGCTCAAGGAAAAAAATGGTATCCTGAAAAACCCTATGGTATGGAATTGATTCCTAGAGGAGCATTCATCATGGGTAAGAGTGAGGAAGATCAGGCAAAGGTACTAAACGCCCCGACAAAGACTGTAACTGTTCGATCTTTCTACATGGATGATACCGAAATTACGAATAGTGAATATCGTCAATTTGTAGAATGGGTAAAAGACTCTATTGCTAGAACCAATTTGGCTATTTTGGCCGATGAGTTGGGATTGGGTCCAGAAGATGGAGGTATAGGGGACTATGCCTTTAAGGATGCCGATACCACAAGATTGTCTGCCTACGATAAGTACATGCTGAACAATTATGCCGGTATGGGAGAAACAGGCTATGAGGGTAGGGCATTGGATAGAAAACAGAACTTAATTTGGGATACATCCAAATATCCGGATGAGTATTATGCCGAGGTAATGGATTCATTGTACATTTCCCAAGAGGAATCCTATAATGGTCAACGCCATATTGATGTTACCAAATTGAAATACAAATATACCTGGATGGATATTGAGGCTGCGGCCCGTGCCAAAAAGGGAAATAGGAAGAATTTTATTAAACAGGAAGAATTGGAAATTTATCCTGATACTACGGTATGGATAAAGGATTTCTCCTACTCTTATAATGAGCCTATGCACAACGATTACTTCTGGCACGATGCCTATAGTGATTATCCTGTGGTGGGTGTTTCTTGGCAACAGGCACAGGCCTTTTGTAACTGGAGGACCAAATTCAAGAACGACGATCAAAAAAGCAGGGGTAAGCAATTTGTCAACCGCTTTAGATTACCTACCGAAGCGGAATGGGAGTATGCTGCTAGAGGAGGTATAGAAGGAGGAACATACCCATGGGGTGGACCTTATGTAATTAGTGATACAGGGTGTTTTATGGCCAACTTTAAACCACAACGTGGGGATTATGCGGCGGATCAAGCCTTGTATACGGTAGAGGCAAAGGCCTATGAACCCAACGATTATAACCTTTATAATATGGCAGGTAACGTTTCCGAATGGACCAATAGTAGCTATGACCCAAACTCCTATGAGTATGTGTCCACGATGAACCCTAATGCGGAATCTACCCAAAACGCCAGAAAAGTTATACGAGGTGGATCTTGGAAAGATGTTGCTTATTTCCTACAGGTAAGCACCAGGGATTACGAATACCAGGATTCGGCACGTAGTTATATCGGTTTTAGAACCGTACAGGATTACATGGGAGAGGAAGACTCTACCAATTAAAATATAAAATAAAGAAGACCTTTATATTGAATCAAACGTTAAACCAAATACTTATTATTAACATTACTTAATTAAATTTAAAATTATGGCACAGTCAAAATCAACTAAGAAATTATTTAACATGGCCTACGGCCTTGGTGCATCTGTAGTAATTATAGGAGCATTATTCAAGATCCTTCACTGGCAATTTGGCCCACTTACGGGAGGATTGTTATTGGCAATCGGACTTATTACCGAAGCGTTAATTTTTGCTATCAGTGCATTTGAACCAGTAGATGACGAATACGATTGGTCATTGGTGTACCCGGAATTAAATGGAGGTGCTACTTCTGGAAAATCAAATTCCAAAGCTGAAATGAAGGAGGCAGAAGCTTCTTTATCCAAAAAATTGGATGATTTGTTAAAAGAAGCCGGCGTAGATGCCAACCTTATGGAAAGTCTTGGATCTAGCATTAGAAACTTTGAAGGTGCTGCCAAAGGTATAGCTCCTACAGTTGATGCAATGGAATCTACTAAAAAGTATTCTGAAGAAATGGTACAAGCTGCCGCTCAAATGGAATCTTTGAACAGTCTGTACAAAGTACAATTGGAAAGCGCAAGCAGACAAGCATCTATCAACGAGGAAGTGGTACAAAATTCAAGTGCCCTTAAAGATCAAATGGAATCTTTGGCTACCAACCTTTCCTCTTTGAACGGAGTTTACGGTGGTATGTTATCTGCAATGAATAGAAACTAATTAGTTACAATTCAATAACCAAACCCAAATCAATTAATAATTAAAACTAATTAGAAAAATGGCAGGAGGAAAAGCAACACCACGTCAGAAGATGATCAACCTAATGTACTTGATCTTCATCGCGATGTTGGCCTTAAATATGGGAAAAGAAGTTCTATCGGCTTTCGGTCTTATGAACGAAAAGTTAGAAGCTTCTAACGTAAAAACCACGGAAAACAATACGGCTTTCCTAAGTGGTCTTGAAACCAAAGCATCTGAAAATGCTGAGAAATTTGGCCCTCTTTTGGAGGATGCCAAGAAAATAAAGGAATTGTCTTCAGAGTATTACCTATACTTGGAAAACTTAAAAAAGGAGATGATGGCCGATGTTGATGATCCAAAAGATTATCAAGTTATGGATAAGACCGATTATTTAGATCAACGTTTTTTCCAAGGAGACCAACTTGGCTCGGATGGAAAAGAGTTCTTGGATCGCTTGGTAAACTATCGTACCCAGATTGCTGCAGTAATGCCTAAGGAATTGGAGGCTGTAAAGTCTTCTGTAAATTCTAGGTTCGAAACTGGAGATGAGAACGGTAAGGTTACAAAAAGGGATGGTTCCAAGCAAGATTGGTTGAACTATAACTTTGAAGGTTATCCTTTAGTAGCTTCTTTAACCAAGATCACTTCACTTCAGGCCGATATCAAGGCTACCGAGGAGGATGCTTTAAAAGCAATGCTTCAAGGACAATTGAGCAGTGAGGTTTCTATGACCAATTATACCACTTTGTTGGAGCAAGAGAAATCTGCTTTTTATGCAGGTGAAAAATTTGCGGGAAATATTGTATTGGGTCGTAAAGATGCCACTACAAAACCTAACGAAGTTAACTTGACCCTAGATGGTAGAAAGTTAAGTGAAGGTACGGATTATGTAATCGAGGATGGTAAGGTAAGATTGACCGTAAGTGCTGGAAGTGCTGGTGACCATAAGATTGCAGGTAACTTGGTATTTATGCAGGATGGAGAGCGTACAGAAGTGCCGGTATCCTCTACATTTGCCACTATTACCAAACCAAATGCTGCCGTTATTTCAGCTGATAAAATGAATGTTGTTTATCGTGGTGTTTCAAACCCTATAACCATATCCATTCCAGGTATTCCTGATAACAATGTATCTGCATCCGCTCCAGGGCTTAGTAAGCAGAGTGGAAGTAAATACGCTATGAATCCTGGTACAGGAAGAACAGTTTCTATAACCGCTTCAGGTAAATTGCCTGATGGACAAATGATCAAAACTTCATCCGAGTTTAGGATTAAGGATATTCCAAGACCTTCAGGATCTGTAAGAGGAGAATCTGGAAGTGCTAAAATGGGTAAAAACAACCTAGAGATCTCTACTATTGGAGCCCTATTGGAAGACTTTGATTTTGATCTTAACCTTGCGGTTAGTGGATTTAAGTTTAAAGTTCCAGGACAGCCAACGGTAGATGTAAATGGTAACAAATTGGACGCTAGAGCCAAGTCTGCCCTTAAAAGAGCAAGCCGTGGTGATGCCGTACAGATTTTCGATATCGAAGCTTATATTACTAATAACAAAGGCTATAAGCTTAAAAAGGTATCTCCTGTTGTTGTGGAGATAACAAACTAGTAAAAATGTAGTGAAAAGGCCATGGCAAATTAAGAATGTTTACCATGGCTAATTCACCAGTCCAACTTTAGAGGGACTGAAGATTAAAAACAATAAATTTAAACAGATGAATTGGAAAAATGTTTTATTAATTGGAGTAGTGGTCCTGTTGCCATTGTCTATTTCCGCCCAGGCAAATATTTTAAATGCCAAATTACCGGAAGAGATAGGGAAGAAGACGGAAGCGCAAATTGCTAAAGATAATGACGCTCCTTTACCTTACGCTTACGTAGACGACAGGGATATTCTCTGGTCCAAAACAATTTGGGAGGTAATCGACTTGGACGAGCGTGTAAACTTTCCTCTGTATTATCCTTTGGACACCATTGATATAGGTCCTGATAGAAGGTCTTTATACGATGTGTTGATCAAGAATATAAAAAATGGAAAATTGGAAGACGTCTATGTAGATTCCTATTTTACCGAAAAAAGAAAGTTCAGCGATTTGGCTGCAACTTTGCAAAAAGTAGATACTACGGACTACGGATACGAACAATATAATGCGGGAGAGCCTATTTCTCCTGAATATATTAATCGTAGGAACCTAACTGCTGCCGATTTGGAGGAGTACCTTATCAAAGGAATCTGGTATTTCGACAAAAGATTGGGGGAATTAAAATACCGATTGTTGGGTATTGCCCCTGTAGCTCCCGACGTTAACTTTATAGATGATGAGTCTATGGATTTGGCCGAGGCAAAAGTGCCATTGTTCTGGGTGTGGTACCCTAGTGCAAGACAGATATTACATGAGGCCAAAGTGTTTAACCAGCGAAATTCCGCACAGCCTATTTCTTTTGATATGTTATTGAATGCAAGAAGATTCAATGCAACGATCTATAAAGAAGATAACGTGCATGGAGACCGTGAGGTTAAGGACTATATAGCTGATAATGCCTTGTTCCAATTATTGGAATCCAAACGTATTAAGGAGGTTATCCGAGATAGGGAACAAGATATGTGGGCCTACTAGCCTTAATAATATTCCAATTCACATATAAAGCTAAGCGCCACATTTTAAAATGTGGCGCTTCTTTTTTTAACAGATTTAGATTTTACTTTAAATCATTGCATAGTGAAGAATGGTGCTTTTATAGAAAGCAGGATGATTAATATTTCAATTTGATGAAGATTTAGATTTCCTTCTCTATTTTTGCAAAATGGTAGATTATCTAATTGTAGGTCTGGGCTTGGCCGGTATTTCCTTTTGCGAAGTATTGGAGCGAAATAAAAAATCGTTTAAAGTAATCAGTAATGATTCCCAAACCTCTTCCGTAGTTGCAGGTGGACTGTACAATCCGGTTACCCTAAAGCGCTTTACATTAGCCTGGAATGCCAAAGAACAGTTAGACTTGGCCATTCCCTTCTATTCCGAATTGGAAAAGAAATTAAATGTCCAATTGGATTACAAGATTCCGATCCTGAGACGTTTTGCCAGTATAAATGAACAGAACCTTTGGTTTGAAGCTTCGGACAAACCGAATTTGGGCCATTTTGTGGCCCCAAAAATACTTTCCAACCATAATCCAAATATTGAAGCTCCTTATGGGTATGGGGAAGTATTGCATACGGGAAGGATAGATACTGCCGTTTTACTATTGCACTACGGCAAGTATCTGAGGGATAAAGATGTATTGCTCAGGGAAACCTTTGATTTTGAAGCCCTAAGGCTTCAGGACGAATCTGTGGAATATCATGGTACAAAGGCTAGAAACATAGTTTTTGCTACCGGGTTTGGGATCAAAAACAACCCATATTTCAATTATTTGCCGCTCAACGGTACCAAAGGGGAATTGTTGACTATCAAGGCAGCGGGCTTAAAAGAGGAGAGGGTTATAAAATCGTCTGTTTTTATTATTCCCTTGGGCAATGATTTGTATAGAGTGGGTGCTACCTATAAATGGAAAGATAAAAGCAATATTCCCACCGAAGAATGCAAACAGGAGCTTTTGCAAAAGTTGAATACTTTTCTAAAATGTCCTTATGAAGTTATTGATCATGTTGCTGGGATTAGGCCAACGGTAAGTGATAGGAAGCCACTAGTAGGCAGGCATCCCGAACATGAAAACATGTATTTACTAAATGGATTGGGTTCCCGTGGGGTCATGATCGCCCCAATGGCGTCCATGCATCTTTATGCCTTAATAGAAAATAAAGAGGCTATGGTGCCGGAAATGGACCTATCGCGTTTTACCAAGAAGCATTTTAAGAACTGATCTTGGTAGTGGCCTTTGGGTCGTATTTTATGAAGAAATTGATCCAAATGTTTCTGGATACCCTAATGATAAATGGCATAAATAATATCATTGTAACAATGATGGCAATAAAGGTATTTATCAAGGTAGCTTGGAAAAATAAAAAAGCAATTACGAAAGCGGCTACGGCAAAGGCTACACCTACACCATAACTAACATACATGGCCCCATAAAAAAAAGAGGGTTCTATTTTATATTTGGTACCGCAATGCGAGCAACGCTCGTTCATTTTGAAGATATTGCCCAAATGATATGGGTTTTTGTCCTGATACATACTCTCTTCATGACATTTAGGACAAGTTCCTGTTAAAATGCTGTAGAGTTTGTTTCCTTTTTTTAACATTTGCAAAAAGTTTCTACAAAATTACATTTTTGTAGCCTTAATCAGTGTAACATTAGTCACCAAATATGCTTAATATCCACAATCTCTCCGTTTCTTTTGGAGGAGAATATCTGTTTGAAGAAATATCTTTCCGTTTAAATTCCGGGGATCGAGTTGGTCTAATAGGAAAAAATGGGGCAGGTAAATCTACCCTTTTGAAAATTTTATCCAAGGATATGCCCATAGATTCCGGAACTATAGCGTCTGACAAAGATATTAAGATGGGATTCTTAAGGCAGGATATCGATTTTGAACTAGGTAGGACGGTGCAGCAAGAGGCGCATCAAGCCTTTGAGGAAATAAAAGCTTTGGAGTTGAGGTTGGACGAGATTAACCATCAGTTGGCAGAACGTACCGACTATGAAAGTGAGGCCTATAATCAGTTAATTATAGATTTGAACGATGTAACCCATCATTATGAGATATTGGGAGGGTACAACTATCAGGGCGAAACCGAAAAAGTATTGTTGGGTCTGGGTTTTAAACGTGAGGATTTTGATCGTAAAACGGAAACCTTTTCCGGAGGTTGGAGGATGCGGATAGAATTGGCAAAGCTTTTGTTACAGAGCAATGACGTGCTCTTATTGGATGAGCCAACGAACCACTTGGATATAGAATCAATAATTTGGTTGGAAAATTTCCTGAAGAATTATTCCGGGGGTGTAATGATAGTCTCCCACGATAAAATGTTTTTGGATAATGTTACCAATAGGACTATTGAAATTTCATTGGGAAGGATATATGATTACAATAAGCCCTATTCCAAATACTTGGTGCTTAGGAACGAGATAAAGCAGCAGCAGTTAAATGCCCAGAAAAATCAAGAGAAGGAAATACAGCAGGCTGAAAGATTGATTGAAAAGTTTAGGGCTAAATCCACAAAGGCCTCCATGGCACAGTCCCTGATCAAGAAGCTCGATAAAATGGAGCGGATAGAGGTTGATGAGGATGACAATAGTGTAATGAACTTGAGATTTCAAATTTCCGTTACCCCTGGTAAAGTTGTAACAGAAATAGAAGGTTTATCCAAGAGTTATGGGGACAACCATGTACTAGAGAATATAGACCTACTGATAGAGCGGGACTCCAAGACCGCCTTTGTTGGGCAAAATGGTCAAGGGAAATCCACTTTGGCAAAAATAATGGTGGGAGATTTGGATCATAAGGGGCACCTAAAATTAGGCCATAATGTTCAAATTGGATATTTCGCACAAAATCAGGCAGAATATTTGGATGGAGAAAAGACTATTTTGGATACCATGGTAGATGCGGCCAATGAAAAGAACAGAAGTAAGGTTAGGGATATATTGGGGTCTTTTTTATTTAGGGGCGATGAGGTGGAGAAATATGTAAAAGTACTATCTGGAGGTGAGCGGAACAGATTGGCTCTTGCAAAAATGCTACTACAGCCTTTTAATGTGTTGGTTATGGATGAGCCAACAAACCATTTGGACATTAAATCCAAGAATGTGCTAAAGCAGGCCCTTCAGAATTTTGATGGAACCTTGATATTGGTGAGTCACGATCGGGATTTTTTGCAAGGCCTTACCAACAAGGTATATGAATTTAAGGATGGCAACATCAAAGAATATCTTGGGGATATCGATTTCTATTTGGAGCAGCGGAAAGTTGAGGATTTCAGGGCAATAGAAAAGAAGCAAACAGTAGTCCAGAAAAAAGAAAAACCTCAGGCGAAACACATCGATTTTGAAGATCAAAAAAGGATAAAATCTCTAAAAAATAAACTCAGTTCAGCGGAAAGTGATATTGCCCGCTTAGAAAAGGAGATAGCTGGTATTGATCATGAACTACTCATGAATTATGATGCAACAATTGCAAAGGCCAATTTTTTCGACTCTTATCAGAAGAAAAAAAAGAAGCTTGAAAGCCTGATGAAAACTTGGGAAAATATCACTTTGGAACTTGAAGAATTCTCTTTGTAGGAAAAAATCGAAGAGGTTAGATTTCTTTCACCACAACTTTTTGCACTTTCACAACAAATAAGAGGCTTTCGAGCTTATTTCATCGAATATTTTTGCTGTTTATCGAACAATAATCTTATTTTGTAAGGTAATTCTTATTCTGCAATTAGGATAAAAGTGAAAAATATGAAAAAAGGCATACTTATGCTATTTGTGGTTCTAGTAGGGCAATTTTTGTCTGGGCAGGTTACTGATCAGGAAAAAAATGTGCTTATTGACCTATATAACAGTGCCAAGGGCGATTCCTGGATCATAAAATGGGATCTTAATGCCCCGGTTTCTACCTGGGAGGGTGTTACCCTTGAGAATAATAAGGTGGTTTCCGTTAATTTAATGAATAACAATCTTAAGGGGAGCATACCAAATTCAATAGGGGATCTAAAGAATTTAAAAGTATTGAACCTTGCTTTAAATAATATTGGAGGGAGTATTCCGGAAAGTATTACGGAATTAAAAAAATTGGTAGTACTAAGGTTGGGTAAAAATAAGATAACAGGAACGATTCCTAATAATATTGGTAGTCTTGAAAGGCTTCTTGTATTGGATCTTTTTTACAACGACCTTTCTGGAGAATTGCCTCTGAGCATGGGTGAGATTAAAAGCTTAAGGGTAATATTGCTTTCCCATAACGGATTAAGTGGTTCTATTCCTTTGGCCTTTGGAAATTTAAAAAATTTAGAGCGTTTGGAGTTGGGCGATAATAATTTTGGTGGTGTGGTTCCGGATAGTCTGGAAAACCTGACCAATCTTAAAATGCTTGTTTTGGCAGAAAATAGATTCAGGGGAGAATTCCCTGAGGATATCTTGAGCCTTCCTAATCTAAAACTGGTACAACTTCAAAATAATAGATTTGGCGAAAATGATTTCAGCAACGATGCAGCTAAAAATAATTTTGCCCTTTTTGATTTTGATGGAAGTAATCACAGAAACTTTGATCTTAATAAAATAAATAGTGATAAGGACGTTAGAACGGCCGATACCAGATTTGAGGATAGTTTTAATTAAAAGAATATGTATATGATACAACAAAAATTACAAAGAGGATGCTTTTTTGGGGTGATTGTATTTTGTTTAGTATTTACCACAGCGGTAAATGCCACGGTTCCAAAAAGCGAAAAAAACGTACTGTTGGAACTTTACAAAAGTACCCAAGGCCAAAAATGGAATACTACATGGGATGTCAATGCCCCTGTTGACACTTGGTTTGGGGTGACGGTCCAAAACGGGCATGTGGTAGATATTAACCTTTTTAGGAATAACCTTAAAGGTAGCCTGCCAGAAAGTATAGGGGATTTGAAGCACCTGGTAAATCTAAACCTGGCCTTTAATACCATAAGTGGGGAGATTCCGAAAAGTATAGCCCAGTTAAGTAAATTGGAGGTGTTGAAATTGGAGATGAATAGGTTGGAGGGAGAAATACCATCAGAAATCGGGAGTATGAAATCCTTGGTAAAACTTTCTGCCTTTAATAACTTCTTAAGTGGAAAAATACCAGAAAGTCTTGGAAACATTCAAACCTTAAAGGAGCTTAATTTGTCCAGCAATAATCTTACAGGGCGCATACCAAATTCATTGGGAGAGCTTACAAAATTGGAGAGTCTGGGACTTTTTGAAAATAAATTGTACGGTTCTATCCCTGGAGAATTGGGAAAATTAGGACAATTAAAGGAGCTGGTATTGGCGAACAATGAGCTGGGCGGGGAAATTCCAAAGGAATTTGGACAATTGTCAAGCCTTAAAGTCCTTCAAATTCAGAATAATAATATTTTCTCTTTTGATAATATGGAAAGCATGAATTCTGGTCAGTTCCTTGTCTTTGATTACGATAAAGTAGAAGTAGAAAAAGAAAATAAGTATAAGGATTTTGACGTCATTAAAACAAGAATGGCAGATACGAAGTTTGAAGATGAAATGGAGGAATAGTAATTACTTAAAAATAAGTTGGTTTGGTTAGAAGGAATACAATTTGTATTCCTTTTTTTTTGGATTAATACCGTATTTAGGAACTTTAAGATACATTTAACAAGAATCCCTTAAACTAATAGATAGTTTTGCAGTCAAACCAACTTATAAACCCTTTATGAATTCTAGAAAAATTGCATTATCTATTATTGGGGCCATCCTAATAATAGCCTCCTTTTTTGGTGCAAAATATATTATAAATAGTAAGACCACTCCAAAGCCACGACCAGAAAAAGTGGTGAAAACTGTTATTGTAGAGACAGTCAAGAATGGTAATGTGCCAATTATTGTTCCGGCAAACGGAAATCTTGTGGCCAAAAGAAGGGTGGAGCTCTACGCTGAAGTCCAAGGCGTTTTTAAATCTGGAAACAAATTGTTTAAACCCGGACAGGAATATAAGGCGGGAGAAATACTTATAAGAATAGACGCTGCTGAATATTATGCCAACGTTCAATCCTCCAAAAGTAATTTATACAATTTAATCACTTCCATAATGCCCGACCTTCGATTGGACTATCCGGAGATTTTTGATAAATGGCAATCATTTCTGGCCAATTTTGATATAAATAGAAGTGTTCCTCCCCTTCCGGAAATGACTACGGACAAAGAAAAATATTTTATTTCCGGGCGAGGTATTTTAACCAATTATTATACTATCAAAAATTTAGAACAACGCCTGGCCAAATATACTATTGCGGCACCTTTTAATGGGGTCTTGACCGAGGCCTTGGTCACAGAGGGTACCTTGGTCAGATCTGGTCAAAAATTAGGAGAATTTATAAACACCAATGATTATGAATTGGAGGTAGCTATTAGCAAAACCTACAGCGATCTTCTGAATGTTGGTGAAGTAGTGGAGTTAAAAAGTATTGATAAGAACAAAACCTACCAAGGGAAAGTTACACGGATAAATGGACGTGTAGATTTGGCTTCCCAGACCATTACGGCTTTTATAGAGGTAAAGGATCCGGATCTAAGGGAAGGGATGTACCTGGAGGCCCATCTCAAAGCTAAGGAAGAGCCCAATGCCATTGAAATAAACAGAAGTTTATTGCTGGAAACCGAACAAATATTTGTCGTCAGGGACTCCGTGCTGGATTTGATACCGGTGAAACCTGTTTATTTTTCGGATAATAGGGTAGTTTTAAAGGATGTTCCCGACGGAATAACAATTCTATCCAAACCGGTGATGGGGGCCTATGCTGGAATGTTGGTAAAAGTATTTAATGACCAATTAACCAACAATCAGTAATAATGAGGAAAATTGTAGCCTATTTTATAAAGTACCATGTGGCCGTTAATGTCATAATCGTGGCTTTCCTTATTTTTGGTATAGTAGGGGCGTTATCATTAAAATCTTCATATTTCCCACTTACTGATTCCAAGAACATTACTATAAATGTAACCTATCCAGGCGCTTCCCCACAAGAAGTGGAGGAAGGTATTGTTCTTAAGATAGAGGATAACCTAAAAGGTTTGGAGGGCGTGGACAGGGTTACTTCGACTTCAAGGGAGAACAGTGGTATTATAAATATCGAGATAGAGAAGGGCAGGGATATAGACTTTATGCTGTTGGAAGTTAAAAATGCCGTAGATAGGGTGCCTTCGTTCCCTACGGGTATGGAGCCTTTGGTGGTCTCCAAGTTGGAGGCGGTAAGGCAAACCATAAGTTTTGCCATTAGTGGCGAAAATATAAGTTTATCTGCTTTAAAGCAGATAGGCAGACAGGTGGAAAACGATATCAGGGCTATGGAGGGCATCTCCCAGATTAGTATTACTGGATATCCTGCTGAGGAAATAGAGATTGCGGTGAACGAGAATAGCCTTTTGGCTTATAATGTCTCATTTGACGAGGTAGCCCAAGCCGTCTCCAATGCCAATATATTGGTAACTGGGGGTAATATTAAGACTAGCGCGGAGGAATTTCTGATCAGGGCCAACAATAGGTCCTATTATGGAAATGAATTATCAAATGTCATTATCAGGGCCAATTCGTCCGGGCAAACAGTACGCCTCAAGGATGTAGCGGTTATCAGGGATCGATTTTCGGAAACGCCCAATGCTACCTATTTTAATGGAAATCTAGCTGTAAATATTGCTATTACTAGTACCAATACGGAAGATTTAATAACATCATCCGAAAAGGTAAAGGAATATATAGCAGAGTATAATCAGAAGCATAACAACGTAAAGTTGAGTGTGGTCAGTGATCAGTCCGTAACCCTAACGCAACGTACTCAATTGTTGACCGAGAATGCAATTATGGGGATGATTTTGGTACTCATCTTCCTTTCGCTCTTTCTTAATACTAGATTGGCGTTTTGGGTGGCCTTCGGCTTACCTGTTGCATTCTTGGGAATGTTTGTATTTGCAGGATTCTTTGACGTAACCATCAATGTTCTGTCCCTTTTTGGAATGATTATCGTAATCGGTATTTTGGTGGATGACGGGATTGTGATAGCCGAAAATATTTATCAGAATTACGAAAAAGGAAAGCCCCCCATACAGGCGGCGGTCGATGGTGTTATGGAGGTACTGCCCCCAATTATTTCGGCCATCATTACTACGATTTTGGCATTTTCCATATTCTTATTTTTGGATAGTAGGATCGGCGAATTTTTTGGGGAAGTTTCGGTAATTGTAATTTTGACCTTGGTGGTATCCCTGCTTGAGGCTCTAATTATTTTACCCGCCCATTTGGCACATTCCAAAGCCCTTCAGCCATTGGACAATAAACCTAAAACTGGAATGGCCAAAGTGTTTGCAAAATTAAGGGTCATAAATGAATGGGGCGATAGTCTTATGGTATGGATGCGGGATAAATTATATGGCCCCGTTCTGCGTTTTTCGCTCCGCTATAAAATTCTGATGTTTTCTATATTCGTAATGTTACTGATTTTGAGTTTCGGTTCCATTGGAGGTGGAATTATCAGAACCGCGTTTTTTCCAAGGGTGGCAAGTGATCGGGTAACCGTAGACTTGCTAATGCCCAATGGGACCCATGAAAGGGTAACCGATTCCATAATCAGTCTAATTGAAGAAAAGGCCAAAATTGTGGATCAGGAGCTAACGGAAAAGTACTTAAAGGGTACCGGGAAACAGCTTTTTGAAAACATGATAAGAAAAGTAGGGCCTGGTTCCTCTACGGCCTCGTTGGACATTAATCTTTTGCCCGGGGAAGAACGACCAGACGCAATACGATCGGATTTAATTACCAATCGGTTGCAAGAACTGGTAGGTCCGGTTGTTGGAGTGGAAAGTCTCATCTATGGTTCGGGCGGAAATTTTGGAGGTAGCCCGGTATCGGTTTCCCTATTGGGTAATAACATAGTGGAATTAAAAGAGGCAAAAAAAGAGCTTAAGAGTATTTTGCAGAACAATGCCCTTTTAAAGGATGTAGCGGACAATGATCCGGCGGGAATAAAGGAAATTAGATTGGAGCTGAAGGAGAATGCCTATCTAATGGGGTTGGATCTGAGAAGTGTAATGAATCAGGTGCGTGCCGGATTTTTTGGGGCCCAGGCACAACGTTTTCAAAGGGGACAGGATGAAATTCGGGTCTGGGTGCGTTATGACCGCTCTGACCGCTCGTCCATTAACGATTTGGACGATATGAGGATAAGCACTCCCAGTGGAAGCAAGGTGCCCTTGAAGGAAATTGCAAGTTACGTGATAGTGAGAGGGGATGTTGCCATTAATCATTTGGAAGGTCAGCGTGAAATTCAGGTGTCTGCAGATATTAAAGATGACAAAACCACCAGTGCCACCGATATTATGAACGAAATAAGGACGGTTATAATGCCGGATATCCATTCTAAATATCCCACTGTAACTGCGTCCTATGAAGGTCAGAACAGGGAGACCGCTAAGCTTTTTGGGTCTTTAAAATTTGTGGGCTTATCCGTTTTATTGTTAATCTATATTACCATAGCCTTTACCTTCAGGAGTTTTAGTCAACCCCTGCTGTTAATTATTTTGGTGCCTTTTAGTATCACCGCTGTAGCCTGGGGTCACTGGATCCATGATTTTCCGATCAACGTTTTGTCCATGTTGGGAATTATAGCCTTGATAGGAATTATGGTAAATGACGGCTTGGTACTTATTGGGAAATTCAATGGTAATCTTAGGGAAGGAATGAAGTTTGATGATGCCATTTATGAAGCCGGTAAATCTAGGTTTAGGGCTATATTTCTTACTTCTATTACGACCATTGCCGGTTTGGCGCCTTTGCTATTGGAAAAAAGTAGACAAGCACAATTTTTGAAACCAATGGCTATATCCATTGCCTATGGAATTGGGTATGCAACTATATTGACCTTATTGATGTTGCCTTTGTTTTTGGCCTTTAGCAATAAAATAAAAGTAGGTTCCAAATGGTTGATTACCGGAAAAAAAGTGACCAAAGAAGAAGTAGAACGGGCAATAAAGGAACAAATGGAAGAAAGTCATATGCAAAATTTTGAAAAACATGAGCAGAATGGCCATTATCCGGAAATATCAACTGCGTTAGAGGATGAAACCGTAATATCTAACGAATTGGAAGACAATAAGTAAATGAAATACAAATATATAATCGCAAGCCTGCTAATTGGTTTTTGTGGAGTTGTTAGTGCACAAGAGGAGCTATTGTCCAAGGATGCTGCTGTAACATTGGCCTTGGAAAACAACTTTGGAATTAAGGTTGCCAAAAATCAGGTGGCCATTGCGGATAATAATGCGGGTATCCTCAACTCTGGTTATTTGCCTACCCTTACCGGTATAGCTGGTGCCACCTATAACGAATTTAACAGCAATACGGAGTACCCAGGTCAATTTGAATCCAATGGGAGTCCCAGGCCGGATTTGGAGATCAATGATGCGGAATCCCAAGCCTACAATGCCGCTCTTCGTTTAGACTATACGCTGTTCGATGGTATGGGCAGACTGTATAATTTTAAGCGTTTAAAAGAGCAGTATCAATTATCAGAGTTGCAAGCAAGGGAAACCATAGAAAATACCATTCTCCAATTATTTAGCGTGTATTATGAAATTGCCAGGCTCACAGAAAACGAGAATGTTCTAAGGCAGGCCTTGGAAATTTCCAAAGATCGGATCAAACGAGCGGAATATTCTTTTGAATATGGACAGAATACCAAATTGGACATTCTTAATGCCCAGGTAGATGTTACCAATGATAGTATTAGTTTAATGAACGTTCAGCAGAACTTGACCAATGCAAAAAGGGATTTGAATGTGGTGCTCGGTCAAAACCTCAATGAAATATTTGTAGTGGATACCTTGGTGAGTTTTATTCCTAAATTACAGTTGGAGGATTATATTGCCGAATCTAAAGAGAATAATGTTGCCATACTTCAGACAGAGCGCAATATGGCCATAAACGAGTATGATATTAAGGTAAACAGATCGGGATATTTACCTACTTTGGGGCTAAGCGGTAGCTATGGGTGGAATTTGAACCAAAGCGCTGCCACCTCCTTTCTTCCGGGACAAATTATACCGGGAAGCAATAGGAACAGTTTAAATTTGGCATTGGGGGCCAGCCTTACATGGAATTTATTTGATGGTGGAGGAACAACCGTTAGGGTCAAAAACGCCAAAATAGCCCATGATAATCAGGAAATATTCAAGGAACAAGTAATATTAGAGGTGGATAGGGATATTTTAAATGCCTTGGGTATCTATGAAAACAGGTTGCAGATATTTCAAATTCAGGAACAGAACGTTTTGACCAATCAAAATAATTTTGAGCGGTCCAAGGAACAATTTCAATTGGGACGTATTACATCCTTGGAATTTAGGCAGGCACAGATCAACTTGCTCAATGCACAGACCAATAAGAATTTAGCAAAATATGATGCCAAGTTGGCGGAATTACAGCTGTTGCAATTAACAGGGCAGTTGTTGTCCGTAGAATTTTGATAGATTTATATGCTAGTCGAATTGGAGGAAAGCTCCCATTTGACGCTAGAAAGTTTAAGTAATTAAACTATTGATCCATGTACGAACACTTCTTTCAATGTCCCTATTGCTGGGAAGAAATATCTATGCTGTTGGACCCTTCCATTTCCAGACAGACTTATGTGGAAGATTGTGAGGTTTGTTGTAATCCTATATCGGTAGCTCCAGTTTTTGAAGAAGGGGAGCTAATTGCATTTGAGGCTTTGGATATTGGACAATAATATTGGGGAAAAAACCATGTGTCCTTAAAAAAAAAGACAGCCCAAACATAGATGTTTAAACTGTCCTTTTAATGTCCGTATTATAGACTAGGCCTATTTCTTATAATCTCCTGCGTTGATTACCGTCCAATTCTTGTAGGGTTTAATGTATTTAAGAATTACATTGTTGATATCGCTTATGGTTAGACTTTTCACCTTTTCTTCCAAGTTTTTTTGGAATTCCATGGTGCGATTGTAATAAATGTTGTTGTTTACTAGGCCGGCCAGTTCGGCATCTTTGGCCCGGGAAACATTTTCCTCTTGCACCCAACCGTTTACGGCATTCTTCAATTCTTCCTCAGTAATACCATCTTTAATAAAACGATCCAATTCCTCTTTAAAGCCCAATTGCACCTTGTCAAAGTTCTCTGGGGCGTAAATGGCGTATATATATATGGATGAATTTTGGTCATCCGCATTGTAATCGGCCTGGAATCCGGCACCTGCACCATAACTTACACCATCCTTTTGGCGCAACCTGTCCGCAATCCTTGAATTTAGAAAACCGCCTCCCAGTATAGTGGCTGCCATATTTAGTGCAGCATAATCTGCATCGTCCTGGCTAATTTTAACGTTAAGGTTTCCAAGCGTCATGGCATTCTTCTTGTCAGGGGTAAGAATGTCTTCATTCACTTCTGGGGAAATTGTAAATGGATCTTTTAGCCTCGCGTAGGTATTTTTGCTCTTGAAGTTGGCATATTCTTTTTCCATATAGGTTTTTATTTGCTCCGGCTGCATATCCCCTATGCCGACCAGAATGGACTTGCCCAAACCGTAAAACGCCTTGTGGAAGCTTTTAATGTCCTCTATAGTGATTGCCCTTATAGCTGCCTCCTCCTCTTCAACGGTCATGCTGTATAGGGGATGTCCCTTGGGAAAGTTGTTGTTTATTACGGATAATCTTTTGGAGGCCAAAAATTGTGGTTCTGTCTTATTACTTTCCAAATATGCCAAGGACTCTGTTTTTAATTTTTCCAATTCCGAGGTCTCAAAGGATGGGGTTTTGAGCATTTCCGACATTAGGGCCAAAGTCGCCATTAGGTTTTCTTCGGTAGAAACTACATTGGCATAAACATTCCCATTACTAGCTCTAAAGGATACCGAAGATTTTAATTTGCTCAATTCGTCCTCGATCTGTTGTCTGGACTTGGTTAGGGTGCCCTTGTTAAGCATACTTGCGGTAAAAGAGGGGACAACCCCCTTATTCTTAAGGGATTCCTCATTCCCATTTCTAATGCTGAAACTAAGTCTGACGGTTTTGCCGCGGTTACTCTTTTTAATAATACCATAATCAATTCCATTGGAAAGTTGACCTTGGTCCAATCTGGATTGAATAGCATCGTAAGAAACATCAAAGGCTTCACCCGTACCCATGTCTTCTTTGCCTTTATAGTTGGATACAAGGGCCTCAAGATTTTGGGTGTGTTCAATTTCTATTCTTTCGGGATTTTTGGTAGGATTAAATCTACCCATGGTTCTATTGGTGGTAATGAGGTATTTTTTGGCAACTTCATTTACCGTTTCAAGACTGGCATTCTCAATTCTATCCCGCTGTATAAATGCCAATCGCCAATCGCCAGCACCAATAAATTCGCTCATATAGGTTCCTAAGTAGGAAGAATTTCTAAAGATCTGATCGGTTCGTTTTAAAAGATTGGCTTTGGCACGATCCAATTCCTCCTGGGTTATGGGTGTGGTTTTTACGGCATCCAAAGTTTCCTTTAGTATTTTCTCCACTTCGTCCGCATTCTTATCGGACGGTACATCTACGTTGATATATATAAAACCAGGTTCCTTTGTAAAAGGTGAGAAAGACCATAAGGAAGAGGCTTTTTTTGCCTCGATTAAAGCTTTGTAGAGCCTGCCGGAAGGTTCGTCCGCCAGAACGTCTTCAATAATGGAAATGGCGGCATAATCCTCATGTGAGCCTGCTGGGGTATGGTACATGGTCGAAACTATCTGTAGATCGCCAACACGATTGAGATGTACTGTTTTTTCGCCATCCTGTGCCGGTTCTTCGGTATAGGAGCCCCTTATAGGAGTAGTGGGCTTTTCAATTTTACCAAACTTTTTTTCGATCAAGTCCAGTGTTTTGGCTTCGTCAAATTTGCCCGTAACCATTAAAACAGCATTGTCCGGCCGGTAGAATTTTTTATAAAAGGCCTGTAGATTTTCAATAGGAACGCGTTCTATGTCAGATCTATTTCCAATGGTGCTATTGCCATAGTTGTGCCATATAAATCCGGCATTGATAACGTTTTGCATAAGAACCCGTGACGGGTCGTTTTCGCCACTTTCAAATTCATTGCGTACTACACTGAATTCGGATTCCAAATCTTTTTTGGCTATATAGGAGTTTACCATACGATCTGCCTCTAGGTCCAATGCCCAATCCAGGTTTTCATCTGTGGCATTAAAGGTTTCAAAGTAGTTGGTCCTGTCGAACCAGGTGGTTCCATTGGGTCTTGCACCATGCGAACTCAACTCTTTGGGGATGTCCGGATGGTTGGGAGTACCTTTAAAAACCATGTGTTCCAAAAGGTGGGCCATGCCTTTTTCTCCGTAACCTTCATGTCTGGACCCTACCATATAGGTAATGTTGACCGTAATGGTCTGTGATGAATTATCGGGAAATAGAAGTACTTTAAGACCATTGTCCATTTGGAACTCTGTTATTCCCTCTACAGAGGCTATTTTTTGTAATTGCCCATAGGAAAGACTATTGCAAATCAGGAAGATTAGTATAAGAGATAAGATTTTTATTCTCATGGTAGTGTAGTTTTTTGATATTCAATAATACAAAAATTAAAGGGTGTTTTAGGGGTTATAACCTTAGAAATTTTCAGTTTTGGAGTTATATTGCAACATAGGGATGGCTCTTTATAAAAATTGTAATATTTTTAACCCATCAACCTAAACTAATTTGTAAAATGCTAAGATTTACCTCTAGATTATTTAATCTGCCACTGTTTAATGTTTTCTCATTGTGTTTCTTATTGATTTCCTTGCAATCCTGTAAGTCGGGACAGGCCGTTGTGGCCGGAACGGATAAAAAAATAGCTGAACCCGAGGCCTTTACGGAGAAAATTCCGGCTACCGATATTTCTTTTGATATGGTATTGATACCCGAAGGAACGTTTGAGATGGGAAGTCCAGAGAACCAGGTAAACAGAAAGGCCGATGAAGGCCCAATGAAAACTGTTGAATTGGATGCCTTTTATATGGGAAAATACGAACTTGGTTGGGAGGTTTTTGAGTTGTTTTTTAAACAGAACAAGAATTTGTTCGAGAGCCTTGAAGCAGACAAATTAAATGGTATAGATGCCATTACAAGGCCCAGTCCTCCGTATGAGGATCCCTCTTATGGCATGGGAAAGGCTGGGTATCCCGCAATAAGTATGTCAGCTTATTCCGCCTTGGTATTCTGTAAATGGTTAAGTACCGTAACGGGCAGGTTCTATAGATTGCCAACAGAAGCGGAATGGGAATATGCCGCCAAAGCCGGGACCAATACGGCCTATTCCTTTGGTGATGATATTTCCAAAATTGATGAATATGCCGTGTATTATAAAAACTCCGATAATCATTATGCCAAGGTGGGTAGCAAACTGCCAAATCCTTGGGGATTGTATGATATGCACGGAAATGTCTCTGAATGGACCTTGGATGAGTATAAGGAAAATGCTTTGGCTATTACCGAACCCAAGAATCCATGGGTAAAACCAACGGTAATACATCCTAGGGTGATCAAGGGCGGTTCTTGGGACGATGATGCCAAGACACTGAGGTCGTCCGCCAGGATTGCATCCAGCTTAAAATTGCAAAAGAGGGATCCGCAGATTCCAAAAAGTTTTTGGTGGAATACGGATTCCAACTTTATTGGATTTAGATTGGTGAGTCCAAAAGTTCAGCCCTCAAAAGAGGAGCAAAAACAGTTTTGGCAAATTGTGTTGGACGAGTAGGAATAACCGGAGAAACCTTTTGAAAACAAATCATTAAATTTAGCATATGAAAAATACACTGTTCATACTATTATCATTTCTGTTTTTTGCTGGCTATGCCCAAGAATCATATACCCTGTCCACAGAAAGTGTCCTCAAAATTAATGGTTCGTCAACCATACACGACTGGACTGTAACGGCCAATTCTATGCAGGGATCAATGAAAATGCAGGTCGGTGCTGTAAAGAATTTGTTGTTTCAAGTGGAGGTGGCCCAAATTAAAAGTGAACGTGGGGCGGCCATGGATAAAAAGATGCACGCCGCCCTGAAGATGGAAGAGCATCCTGAAGTAACCTTTAAATTTCAAGACATAAAGAAAACCGCCGATTCAGAAAATACTTTTCAGATTCATGGGATGCTTAATATCGCTGGTGTTGAAAAAGCAGTGGACATAACATCGGAATTTCAAGAAGTTGACGGGAAATATAGGTTTAAGGGAAGCAAGGAGATAAAATTACAGGATTACGATATGGAGCCACCAACGGCAATGTTCGGCCAAATAATAGTGGGGGATAATGTCACTATCGATTTCGATTTGTTCTATGCCAAAGGATAAAGATTCCTATTCAAGATATTTGGATTAGCTGTTTTATTGATTTTAAATTTCTGGATTTATTTGTTTTGTGATAATCCTTGGTCCAGTAATTATTGAGTTGATGTGTTTGAAATGCTATTTTTGCAATCGCGCTTCCCTAAATATTCCGGGCGTTACCCCAGTATGACTCTTAAAGATTCTAGTGAAATAGGATAAGTTCTCCAATCCCACTTTCTCCGCAATTTGCTTCAGGGAATTGTTTGTGGAAAGCAATAACAATTGTGCTCTTTCAATACGCTTGGATTGAATATATTTATTGGGGCGCATACCAAAATTTTCATTGAAGACCCTTGAAAAATAATCTGTATTTAGATGGCAAAAGTCGGCCAGCTGCTTCACGGTTAAATTTTCGTGGAGATTTTCATGAATATAGTTTAAGACCATACCAAATTCCTTTTTTACATTACTCTTTGTGGATTGGGAGTTCATATCCTTTATAAATCTGGATATCAATATCTCCAAAATGGCATGAGTTTCCATATAGGCCGAAGGGCTTAATTCTTCGTTCCTCTTTTCAAAATCCATTAGTGTGGGTCGGTTGTCATATACTTTTGGGTTGTTATTTTCCAGCTGCCTAAGTGGATTTAGTTCCAACAAGCGCTTAAAATAATACAAGTCCATTGGAGTGGCTTTTGACTCGTAAATAAAACTACTAAAATTAAATATGGAATAGCCATTCTTTATCTCTTCCAAACAACTAATATAATATTGTTCGTGGTATTCATCACATTTGTATCTACCAAAAGTGTAGCTGGGGATGATATATATGTGTCCAGGTTTCAATTCAATTGCTTCATTACTGTGATAAACCATGGCACTTCCCTCGGTAATGTAATATAGCCTGATAAATGGGCTAATAACATCATCATAATCCCATAGGGGTCCTAGTTTTGCATAACCTACATTCAATAGGGCTAATTTTAGGGATTGAAGAATTTTGGACATGGTTCAATATTTTGTCGGATTTAGAACAGTAGTTATCAATAAATTTTTATTCTAATACTGATTAATTCATTACTAATTTAATAAATTTTATAGTTAGGAATGGGATTTAGCACGGTGTTAATGTCGGAAATGTGCAATACTTAAACTGATTTGGACCTGTATAATGAATCCTTAAATTTTACCTTTGAAAAGGTAGCAAATAGATAGGTAGAATATGTCAATTATTAAGAAGCATTTAGTTTATTCCTGGGTTTTATTATTTTTTTCCTGTGGAGGTCCGGAAATACCTGAATTGGTATCTCTTGAATATGATAAATTACCCAAGACAGTGGATTTCAATTTGCATGTAAAGCCCATACTTTCGGATAAATGTTTTATATGCCATGGCCCGGATAAGGCAAAAATTAAAGCCGACCTTCAATTGCATACCCCTGAAGCTGCCTATAAGGAGCTAAAGGAATCCCCGGGAAAGTTTGCCTTAAAGCCTGGGAATTTAAATAAAAGTGAGGTTTTCCACAGAATTATATCAGAAGATCCCAATTATGTAATGCCCGAACCGGATTCCCATCTTTCGTTGTCCGACCATGAGAAGGCAATCTTGATAAAGTGGATAGAACAGGGTGCCGACTATAAAGATCATTGGGCTTTTATAAAGCCGAAAGAATACGATGTCCCAAAAGTTCAGGATAAGGCAGGTCTGATACAAAATCCTATCGACAATTTTGTATTGGCACGTTTGGAGCAGGATAAATTGCAGTTTTCTCCAAAAGCGGACAAAGAATTATTGTTGAGAAGACTTTATCTGGATCTGACGGGATTACCGCCAACTTTGGAGGATATGGATTACTTTATGAAGGATCCTTCCCCCGAGGCCTACGAAAAAGAAGTGGACAAATTATTATCCTCTCCCCAATATGGAGAGCAAATGGCTTTGGATTGGATGGACTTGGCACGTTTTGCGGACACTCACGGATATAGTGTTGATAGATATCGGGATATGTCCCCTTGGCGGGATTGGGTTATAGATGCTTTCAATAAAAATATGTCCTATGAACAGTTTATAACCTGGCAAATGGCGGGTGATCTTATTGAAAATCCTACTCGGGAAACTATTTTGGCAACAGCATTTAACCGTGTTCATCCCCAAAATATGGAGGGGGGCATAGTAAGTGAAGAGTTTTTGGTAGAATATGCGGTAGACCGGGCAAGTACAGCTGGGCAGGCCTTTATGGGGTTAACCGTAGCCTGTGCCAGATGTCATGATCATAAATATGATCCCATATCACATAAGGATTTTTATGAACTCACCAGTTTTTTCAATAATGTGAACGAATCTGGACAGATTTCTTGGAATGATGCCATCCCGGTACCAACCTTGATGATGACCACGGAAGAGGAGGAAAAGGTGCTATCCTATATGGAAAGTTTAATTCACGAAACAGAAGGGCAGATCAAAAAAATGGAAGAGAAGGAAGTGGCTGTCAATTTTGATAAATGGCTGTCCGAAGAGCAATACAAATCAATAGGGATGAAAATTCCTTCCAACGGATTAACGGCTTACTTCAATCTAAATGATCAAAGTCTGCAAAATGTCATCGATCCAAAGCATAGGGGAACCATGAAGCGTGAAGGTACGGAGGGACAAAGAATAAATCTATCCGAAGGTAAACAGGGTAAGGGGGTATTGTTGGATGGAGATACTTGGCTGGATTTGAGAAAAACAGCTGTTTTCGGAAGAAATGATACCTTCAGTATTGGTTTATGGGCCAATATACCCTCGAATATTGAGAATGGGAATATTTTCCACAAGGGCGATGGCGCCATTTTGTACAATTGGCGAGGATATCATCTGAAGATAGTGGACAATAAATTGGAACTCATGATGGCCCATACGGCACCCAACAACGCTATTGTAGAGCTGTCAAAAGAAGGATTTCCCAGGGATGAATGGGTCCATTTTGCCATCACTTATGATGGTTCCAGCAAGGCAGAAGGATATAGGCTGTTTGTTAATGGCAATGAGATAGAGACCATTGTGAAAACGGACAACCTGTACAAGGATATTCTTTTTAGGAATAATAATGAACCAGGGCTACAATTGGGGGCAAGGTTAAGGGGGAAAGGAATAAAAGGAGCGGTGGTAGATGAGATAAGAGTGTATGACAGGGACTTGTCGGCCGCGGAGGTAATGCAACTTGCCATTAATCCGCAATTAAATGAATTGCTAAAAAAGGAAATAGGAAGTCTTGCATCCAATGACAAAAAAATTCTACAGGAGTACTATTTGAAGTCGGTTGCCCAAGTCGCCAAATTACAGCACCATAAATTGGCAGAACTGCGCAAGAGCTATGTGGATAGTGTGGAAAAGGTTAAAGAGGTAATGGTCATGGAGGAGACCCCGGAACCGGTACCGTCCTACATTTTGGATCGGGGAGTTTATAACGCCAAGGGAGAGGAAGTTTTTCCCAATACCCCTAAAGCTATTTTGCCCATGCCCGACGACTATCCAAAAAACCGCTTGGGATTTGCTAAATGGTTGTTTCATGAGGATCATCCCCTAACGGCAAGAGTGGCGGTGAACAGGTTTTGGCAACACTACTTTGGGTATGGGCTGGTAAAGACTTCGGAGGATTTTGGGAACCAGGGCGAAATGCCAAGTCACCCCAAATTACTGGATTGGCTAGCTTTGGAATTTAGGGACTCTGGATGGGATGTTAAGGCATTTCAAAAATTGATAGTGATGTCCCATACTTATCAGCAATCTTCAATGGTAAGTGAGGAATTGATGGAAATGGATATCGACAACAGACTTTTGGCAAGAGGACCTTCGAAAAGGCTATCTGGAGAGATGCTACGCGATAATGCCTTGGCCAGTTCTGGATTATTGAACAAAACCATAGGAGGGGAAAGTGTAAGTCCATACCAACCGGAAGGGCTATGGAGGGTGAACAACGCCACCTATAGGCAGGATACTGGGGATAAACTGTACCGAAGGAGTATGTACACCATCTGGAAACGTTCCGTGCCGCATCCTACCTTGGCCACTTTTGATGCTCCGGCGCGAGATGTTTGTACCATTCAGCGACAGGAAACCAATACTCCGCTACAGGCTTTGGTATTGCTCAATGATCCCACTTATATTGAAGCATCCAGGGTCTTGGGTAAGCGTATGAGCGATTTGGGAGATTTAAAATTAGGCATTTCCAGCGTCTTCAGACAGCTTACCGGCCGAAAAATTAAGGAGAAGGAGCTGCAATTGCTACTTGAACTTCAGGAGAATGAATATAAAAAATTTTCAACCAATTTGGAAAAAACCAAAGGATGGTTGAATACAGGTGAATTTAAATTGGAGAATGGTGTTGATAAGGCTTTGGTAGCAGCCAATGCAGTGGTGGCCAACACCATTATGAATGCGGACGCCTGCATTACCAAAAGATAAAGGGTTAAAGAAAATCAGAATTAAACAGAAGGATATGTGCGATCATCATGATAAATTAAGATCTAACAATCGGGATCTTCAGGGCATTGAAAAACAATGGGATAGAAGGGAGTTCTTTAAAAAGACCTCTTTAGGTATTGGGGCTATGGCCCTTGGGTCCTTATTGAATACGGAAAAGCTGTGGAGTGCTGTTAATCCCATTGCCGATCCTGGTAGTTCTTTAAATTCCCTCACTAAAAATAAATTGGGTTTACCCCATCATCTGCCAAAAGCAAAGCGCATTGTGTATCTGTTTCAAAGCGGTGGTCCTTCACAATTGGATCTGTTCGATTATAAACCCAAGCTCAAGGATATGTTCGGTCAGGATTTGCCAGATTCCATAAGGGCTGGACAGCGCCTAACTGGGATGAGCGCGGATCAAACTGCTTTTCCTATTGCTGCATCCACTCTAAATTTTAAGCAATATGGGGAATCCAGGGCTTGGGTCAGTGATGCCATGCCCTATTTGTCCGAGGTAGTGGATGATCTTTGTTTTATTAAGGGTATGCATACCGATGCCATTAATCATGATCCGGCCATAACCTTTTTTCAGACAGGGAGTCAACAACCGGGAAGACCATCCATAGGTTCCTGGATCAGTTACGGATTGGGATCGGACAATGATAATTTGCCAACATTTATCTCTTTGGTCTCCAAAAATGGATCAGGGCAGCCCTTGTACTCCCGTTTATGGGGTAATGGCTTTTTACCGACAGAACACCAGGGGGTGCAATTTCGATCGGGAAAGGATCCTGTACTCTATTTGGGAGATCCTGAGAACTATGACGGAAATGACCGCCGACAAATGCTGGATTATTTGAAAAAATTGAATGGGATGGCCTATGATGCCTTTGGAGATCCCGAAATTAATGCGAGGATAGCGCAATATGAAATGGCCTATAGAATGCAGACTTCCGTACCCGAGGTAACGGATACTTCGGACGAGCCCGACTATATATTTGATATGTACGGACCCGATAGTCGAAATCCTGGAACTTATGCGGCAAATTGTTTGATGGCCCGTAAATTATTGGAAAAGGATGTGAAATTTGTTCAATTATACCATCAAGGTTGGGATCAACATGGCAATTGCCCTGGGGGAGTAAAATACCAGAGCAAGAATACAGATCAGGGAACCGCGGCCTTGATAAAGGATTTAAAACAACGGGGTATGCTGGAAGACACCTTGGTGGTCTGGGGCGGAGAGTTTGGACGTACGGTCTATTCCCAAGGCCAGCTCACAGAAACGAACTATGGACGCGATCATCATCCCAAGGCCTTTACCATGTTTATGGCAGGGGCAGGGGTGAAACCCGGATTTACATATGGCGAGACCGATGACTTTGGTTATAACATTATCAAAGATCCGGTTCATACCCACGATTTTCAGGCCACCTTATTGCATCTATTTGGTATTGATCATGAACGATTGACCTTTAAGCATCAAGGCAGAAGGTACAGACTTACCGATGTTCATGGCGATGTGGTGAAGGATATTCTTATCTGATGTAAAAAGAAAAAACATGTTAGAATTGGTTTTAAAAATTAGGAATGGAAAGTAGCGTACCGGATTTTATATTGTTTTTAGGTCGATTTCACCCACTAGTGGTGCATTTGCCAATTGGGTTCTTAATTTTTGCCTTTGTCTTCGAACTACATGGGCGTTGGAAAAGAGATTTCGCAATCTCCATGGCCATTGAATTTGCCTTGTTGGGCGGAGCCATAAGTGCCGCTGTTGCCAGTGCCTTGGGCTATATGCTTTCGTTGAGCGGGGACTATGAACAGGCTATGTTGGATACGCATTTCTGGTTTGGAATAGGAACTACTCTGATTGCATTTTTAGCATGGTCAATTCGTTCGGGAAAGCTTATTATACCAAAATTAAAGGGAGCAAAACCTAATATAGCTAGTCTGACCCTTGTTGTGGTTCTGGTGGGCGTTACGGGTCATTACGGGGGTAATCTGACCCATGGAAGCGATTATTTGGTAAAATATGCTCCATTTGGAAGAACGGAAAAAGTGGTATTGCCGCCAATAGACAAGCTGGAGGAAGCCGCGGTCTACGACTATTTGGTAAATCCTATCCTGGAAACCAAGTGCAATAGTTGCCATAATTCCAGCAAGAAAAAGGGTGGACTCTCATTTCAAGATTCCGTTGCTATTAAAAAAGGAGGAAAAAATGGTGAAGTTTTTACAGCTGGAAATATTGCAAAGTCCGAGATGATTAGACGTACCATGCTGGATCCCCATCATGAGGATTATATGCCCCCTGAAGGCAAAACTCCCCTTACTGATGAGGAGAAATCAATTTTGTCTTTTTGGATAGAAAAGGCCAATGCGGACTTTAATATAAAAATGGGAGATTTGGAAACTCCTGAGGAAATAACAAGTATTGCCTCTAATATGTTGGGCCTGGAAGATGTGACCGGTAAAACTGGAATTCCTTTGCCTAAAGCTGTACAAGTGAATGAGGAAATACTGAAGGATGTTGTGGGTGCAGGATTTAAAGTTCGGGAATTAATATTTGATTCCGGTTTGTACGAGGTTGTTCTGCCCCCTCATTTCATTAGTTCCAAGAACAGCAATGAATTGGATGGAAAGCTGGAAAAGCTACTTCCGATAAAGGAAAATATTATTTGGCTTTCCCTTAAGGACAATGATGTGCAGGACAGGCATTTAAAAACCATCCGGCAATTTATAAACCTTCAAAAAGTGGAGCTGGAAAAAAATCCGATCACAGACGTAGGTATTTCTGAAATTACAGGGATTCAAAGTATAAAGGGCCTTAATTTATATGAAACTAAAATTACGGCATCCAGTTTTGATAACTTTATAAAAATGAAGGGTTTGGAACGTGTGTATGCTTGGGGAACGGCAATAACGGAAGATGAGGTGGCAAGTTTTGCCGAAAAAGCAAATCGTCCTGCCATAATAATGGGAATGTAATGACGGTATAATAGGGATTAAAATGTTCCATTGATTATTTTATATATTAACAGGAGTTTTAGGCTTCCAATAAATATAATATATCATTAATGATATTAAAACTATGAAATAGCACTAATAAGATTAAAGTTCCCTAATGAAACAAAAAACAAGTATAGGAATAATTTTGTTGGGCCTGGCAGCCCTGCTGTTCGCATTTAAGTCGGGGCTTTTCAAATCCTCCGGTGACGTATATGCCGATCAGAGGTTGCCTGAGGTCGTAGACTATAATTTCCATATAAAGCCGATACTGTCGGACAATTGTTATACCTGCCACGGTCCCGATGCCAACAAGCGAAAGGCGGGCCTGCGTCTGGACCTGGAGAAAGGGGCCTTGTCGGAACTGCC
>JAVJOW010000006.1:0-31435 GCA_040216555.1 Arenibacter sp. | reverse complement strand
GGGCAAGTTCTTGAACAACAAGGAGAATGCCGAAAAATTGATAGCACAGGGAGAATATAAAAGATTGGATACCGATCCGGCAAAAACGGCCGCGCTGATGTTGACGGCCCAGGTAATCTACAATCTCGATGAAACAATTACTAAAGAGTGATGATTATTTGCCCAATATTTTAAAAGATGGTAGGCTTCATTACAAATAAATATTCTATTTAAATTCAATTTTGAAATTATTGGGAAATATTTTTCTTATTTCTATTAGTTGCAAAAATATTTTATAGTTACCCAATAAATAGTTTGGATAAACGGTGGAAAATTAATCTTCATATTGACATTTCTTTGTCAATGTAACTATTTAACCAAATCAAAAATCTTTGCTTATTTGATCGTAGATATTTTGTAAAGGTGCTAGACCTTGTTTTACCAACTACCTCCATCATTCAGTATTACTTTGTGCTTTGTTTTTACTGCTATTCTTATGCCCTTCCTGAAAATTGCACCAAAAGAATAGCTACCTTAGTTCTATAAGGCGCTGTAGGAAGTGTAATGAAATTTAAGTTTCCTAAGCAAAATACAAATGTTAAATTAATTAGCATATGTACATACATATGAACATATATTTTGTTATTTTTGAATGTAAAATATTGAATATCTCCAAATGAAAAGAAAAACGGATCAATATATCATTCCTGTGAAAAAGAAGAAAATTACACAGAAAACGTACGATATTTTACCTGTTCATCCCGTATTTGGGGGTAAAATTGGACTAGGATATGAGGAATTGGCTTCAAAACTAGTAAATGAGGATACAATTATATTGGATGGATATATTGGTGTTGATTGGGAGGAGGTTATTTCATCGATGGTGTCGGCTTTTCAAAGTTTGGGACGTTCTGTATTAGCCTATGATATAAGTAAATGCCTTAAACCGGTACAAGATATAGAAAATATGGTACAACCCTATTTAGGTGGGGATGATCCTATCTTTGGGTGCAAAACCAACTTGAAATTACACGATTATTTTGATTTAAAAAAGGTCAGTGCCATTAAGCAGGAAGTTGAAACCGATATATATATATTGTATATGGAACCGGTTCTAGTCTTTTCAATTTTAGGGGTTGCCTAGTTTATTTTGATTTGCCCAAAAATGAATTACAATTTAGAATGAGGGCTAAGAAAGTACGTAATTTAGGAACTACAGCTTTAAAGGACGACAAACAAGTATATAAACACTTCTATTTTGTAGACTGGCCGATTCTTAATGAAGAAAAAAGGAAATTATCACCTAAAATATCTTGGATAGTAGATCAACAAAGACCAGGAGAGCCTACTTGGATGGAGGGCTCGGCATTGCGCACTAGTTTATCAAAAATGTCCAAATCCTGTTTTAGAGTAAGGCCATGGTTTGAGCCGGGTGTTTGGGGCGGACAATGGATAAAGAATCATTTTAAGGGATTAAACCAAAATGTTCCCAATTACGCTTGGTCATTTGAGATGATAGTTCCTGAAAATGGTTTGCTGTTTGAGGATGATGGGAAATTATTGGAAGTTTCATTTGACATGTTGATGTTTCAGGAAAACCAAAATGTTTTGGGTAAGGCGGCCAATAGGTTTAAGTTTGAATTCCCAATAAGGTTTGATTTCCTCGATACTTTTCAAGGGGGGAATTTATCTGTGCAATGCCATCCCGATCCAGAATATATTAAAAAGGAATTTGGGGAAAATTTTACTCAGGATGAAACTTATTATATACTTGATTCGGGGGAAGATGCCAATGTTTATTTAGGATTTCAAGAAGGGATTGATCCAGTGCAATTTAAACAAGATTTGGAATATTCTTATAAGACCAAGCAGGACCTGGATGTGGAAAAATATGTAATGAAACTTCCGGCAAAAAAACATGATTTATTTTTAATTCCTCATGGCACGGTACATTGTTCCGGGATTAACAATATGGTCCTGGAAATTAGCGCCACTCCATATATTTTCACTTTTAAAATGTATGATTGGCAGCGTTTGGACTTGGACGGTAATCCCAGGCCATTAAATATAGAGCATGCCTTTAAAAATTTAGATTTCAGTAGAAAGGGAAGCGTTGTTATGGACACTTTAGTGTCTAAACCAAAACTTGAAGAATTCGGAAATTCCTGGAAAAAAATTCATTTACCCACGCATGAGGATCATTTTTATGACATCTATAGATATGAATTCAACAATGAAGTTATCATTGAAAATTTAGGTCAGTGCCATATTCTGATGCTGGTTGAAGGGAGTAGTATAGAATTGGAACTTGAAGATTCGGTCCGTGAATTCCATTATGCGGAAACTTTTGCAATACCGGCGGCAACTGAAAGCTATAAGTTGATTAACAAAGGAGATTCTTCAGCGAAAGTAATCGTCTCATTTGTAAAGGACGGAGCATGCTAAATTCCGGTTATTTTGTTATAAGACATGTGATTGGGTTTTTGGTTCTTGCCATGATGCCTTATGTATATTATGGACAGGATAAAGTAATATGGCAAATTGGGGAATCGGACAATAGTAGTGCAGAATTAGCTTTGGCCCAAGGGGAATATCAGAAGTTTCTGGAGCACGACTTTGGTTGGGAAGATAAATATTTCCTTATCGGCAATTCGGAAGAACAAAACGATTTTCCTTTTGTCTTGCCTGGGGCAATTGATTATTGGGGCGGTACATCTGGTTTGGCTGGGATACGGCCACATGAAATCAATATTTTATTTGGTATAGGGTCTAAACCCAAAACAGGGGATTGGCAACTGATTGTGGATATTTTGGATTGCAATCCTGAAACTCCTCCTTATGTAAAGATATCCGTCAATGGAAAATCCTGGAAATACAAATTGGAAAAGGGCAAAAATGCCAAAGCTTTAGAAGGGGATATAACGAATGTCAAAGAGCAAATAATAACGGTTCCTATTCCTTCTGAACTAATGAAGATTGGGGGTAACAGTATCCAATTTACCACTTTGGAA
Organism: Arenibacter sp.; assembly: GCA_040216555.1. Taxonomy (GTDB): domain Bacteria; phylum Bacteroidota; class Bacteroidia; order Flavobacteriales; family Flavobacteriaceae; genus Arenibacter. The sequence goes on along the minus strand of JAVJOW010000006.1, from coordinate 28,445 downwards.
GGCAGTTGGTTAGTATTTGACCAAGTTCGATTGAACGGCCCAAAAAATGTAATCCTATTGCAGCCTGAAAAGGCATTTATCAGAAACGTTGCACCCGCGGAGTATGAATTTATGGAAAATGGAACTCGATTTCAACCATTGGTAGTAGATGTTCAGCATTTAGAAGGAACACCATCTTTAGAAGTAAGGCTCGACGACAAAACTATTTTTGAGGAAATAGTGGAACATGGAAGAAATAACTTTGAGGTTCCAATGGAAGCTACGGAGACCGTCCAAAAAAATAACTACAGCATTCTTTTAGATGGAAAAATAGTTGAAAAGGGTCAAATCCAAAGAGGACCTCAAAAATTGAATCGGCTTGTCGATTATGTAGACACCAAAATAGGAACAGGACATTCACGCTGGATGATCGCTCCTGGGCCTTGGATGCCTTTTGGGATGGTTAAGATAAGTCCCGATAATCAAAATGAGGGGTGGCAGGCAGGCTATCAGCCCACATTTGAAAGTGTCGGAACATTTAGTCACATTCATGAGTGGACAATGGCCGGATTAGGCACGTTTCCTACCAACGGGCCATTGATCACAGAGGTTGGAAATCAAGATGAACCTGATAAAGGTTATCGGTCCCGGGTGGACAAATCTACCGAAGAGGCACCGTTGGGTTATTATTCCGTTTTCTTAAGCGATTATCAGATTAAGGCTGAACTTACGGCAACCACTAGGGCAAGTTTCCAAAGATATACTTACCCTAAGTCCGTTCCCAATTCTAGAATTTTGGTTGATTTGCAAATACCCTCTGAATACAATTATAAAATTGAGGAAGCTCATTTTGAAAAGGTAAGTGACCATAAAATTGTGGGTTACAGCAAGCAAATTTCTCCTTCGGTCTGGGGAGAGCAATATTACCGCAGTAAAATGGTAGAAGATGGTGACAAGCAAAGGGAGTGGGATGTGATAGCACAGGAATATACCGTGCATTTTGTAATGGAGTTTGACCAGCCAATAAAAAACTTCGGAATATGGTTTGATGGTAAAGAAAAAGGAAGGGACGACATTTCAAAATTTACAAATAAGGATGTACTCACAATAGAAAAACCGGAGGATATCGTGGCTTTCATTGAATTTGATACAAATGATAATCCAGTAGTACAGACAAGAACAGGAATTTCTTATGTGAGCATCGAAAATGCGGGATTAAATCTTGAAAAAGAAATTACAATACCTTTTGGTTGGAGTTTTGAAAATGTTAGGAGAAACCAAGAAAATATATGGGAAACTTTATTTCAACGGGTTTTGATAACGTCTAATGACCACTTGGAAAAAACAAGGTTTTATTCTAACATGTACAGGTCGTTGGTGAGTAGAAATATTTTTAGCGATATAGATGGAAGTTGGACGGATGCTGATGAAAAAGCACAAAAATTTAAAGACCCCAATGACGTAGCCTTGGGTTGTGATGCTTTTTGGAATACTTTTTGGAACCTAAATCAATTCTGGAACTTAGTCACCCCTGAATGGTCTTCAAAATGGGTAAAGTCCCAGTTGGCCATGTATGATGCCAATGGATGGTTGGCAAAGGGACCTGCGGGAATGGAATATATTCCAGTAATGGTGGCGGAACATGAAATCCCCTTAATAGTAGGAGCGTATCAGATGGGAATTCGAGACTTTGATGCCGAAAAGGCCTTTGAGGCAGTTTACAAAATGCAGACCACAGAGGGTCAACAAGTCGGCGGTGGTTATGCCGGTAACAGAGATCTTAAAACATATCTGAAACACAAGTATGTGCCCTATAACAAAGGCCGTTTTTCCAATACACTGGAATATTCCTTTGATGATTTTGCCGTTTCCCAATTCGCCAAATCTTTAGGCAAGATTAAAGAATACAATGAATTTATCGATAGGGCATACTGGTGGAAAAATGCTATTGATCCGGAAATTGGCTTTGCGCGATTAAAGCATTCGGACGGCACTTGGTATCAAGATTTTGATCCAATTGAAACTGGCGGGAATCATCAGTTTGTCGAGGGCAATGCTTGGCAACTTACCTTTTTTGTACCTCAGGATCTTCCTGCTTTGGTTAATATCGTTGGCAAGGACGTATTTGCAAAACGTCTGGATGATGGTTTTAAAGTAAGTAGTAATTGGAGGTATAATGCACCGAACGAAAAATATTGGGATTTTCCCGTCATTCAAGGTAACCAGCAATCCATGCATTTTTCCTTCATGTTCAACTGGGTCAAAAAGCCGTGGTTGACCCAAAAATGGAATCGGGATATTTTGTCCCGATTTTACGGTTACGGAATTTCAAATGCCTATTTAGGAGATGAGGATCAAGGACAGATGAGTGCATGGTTTATGATGTCGGCAATGGGTCTTTTTCAGACAGATGGAGGTACCAGAACAGAACCGATATATGAGATAGGAAGTCCATTGTTCGAGAAAATAGAAATAGATTTGGGAAACCAATATGGTAGGGGTAAGACTTTTATCATCGAAGCCAAGAACACATCGTTCAACAACAAGTACATTCAAAGTGCAACATTGAATGGAAATGAACTCAAAAACTTTTGGTTTCCTGCCAGTGAACTTCTAAAAGGAGGAACCTTGAAATTGATTATGGGGCCAGAACCTAATAAAAATTGGGGCTTAGGTAAAATGCCAGAATCTGTAAATCCAAGACCTGAATGATAAAAAAAACGATTTTCTTCTCCGGATTTTTGTTGGTCTTAAATGCCCTTTTAATTCTATACGGATTTAAGAGTGAAGAAGAGGTATTTACTAAGCCATTATTGGATTTAACCAAATATGTTGACCCACAAATAGGTTCTGTACATGGTCGATGGTTTTTTTACACACCGGCCGCACGTCCGTTCGGAATGGCTAAATTGGCACCACATACCAGTGGCTATAATAGTGCAGGGGGTTGGGGTCCAACAGGCTATGACGATCGTCACACCTCCATAGAGGGTTTTGGGCATTTCCATGAATTCCAAATCGGCGGATTGGTATTTATGCCGACGGTTGGCAAGCTACAAACTGTTCCCGGCACATTGGAAAATCCGGACGAAGGCTATCGGTCCCGTTTTGATAAATCTACAGAGATTGCTGAAGCTGGCTATTACGAAGTTGAACTCCAAGATTATAAAATAGGGGCAGAACTGACCGCCACCGAAAGAGTGGGGTATCAACGTTTTACTTTCCCCAAAACCGATGAGGCAAATTTGATAATTGATATTGGTCACAAGCAAGGAGAAAGTGGAGATGTAACCCAAGCCTTTGCTCAAATCGTAAACGGAACAGAGGTTGAGGGGTATATTGAAACCTATCCCGAATATGTAAAATTCTGCGATCCGGGCAAAAGGGTAAAAATGTATTTCTTTGCCCAACTTAATAAAAAACCAAATAACCATGGTTCTTTTGTCGATACCGTTCAACAAGAAAGGGAAAGTAAAACCGAAGGAAACAACAACGGATTGTTTCTGACTTTCTCTATGGAGCAAGATGAAGTGTTGGAAATCAAAACGGGCTTGAGTTATACTTCCATTGAAAATGCCCGATTGAATCTGGAAAGCGAATCTAAAGGAAAAACGTTTGATGAGGTGCGAAAAGAATCTACAGAAATATGGAATAATAAATTAAATAAAATCGTAGTTGAGGGCGGACAAGAAAAGGATAGGATAAAATTCTATACCGGTCTATACCATGTTTTGTTAGGCCGTGGTTTGTCCAATGATGTAAATGGTGATTATCCTTTGGTCGACAATAGAATAGGAAAAACACCTACTGATCAAGCCGGGAACCCAAAATACAATCACTACAATACTGATGGTATTTGGGGCGGTTTTTGGAATCTGAGTCAAGTGTGGGCTTTGGCCTATCCAGAATATTTTAGTGAATACGTACAGTCCAATATCGATTTCTATAAGGATAGGGGCTGGTTGCACGATGGTGCCGCAAATGGGGTCTTTACCAATGGTGTGCAGACTAATTTCCAGGGATTGTTAATGGCCTCGGCCTATAATGTCGGCATTCGCGACTTCGATGTAAAAACGGGCTATGAGGCTGCATTAAAAAATGAATTGGAATATAAGGGGCGCAATTTAGGCAATGGAAAATATGACCTAAGCTATTTTATAAAAGAACATTATGTGCCTTACAAAGACACAATCATTTCGAATGGATGGGTGTTTAATTTTGGAGCTTCCCACACCTTGGAATATAGTTTTAGCTCCTATGCCGTCAGTCAGATGGCGAAAAATCTTAAGGATGAACCCAATCGTGAAATTCTTCTAAGCCAAGCCAACTACTATAAGAACTTGTTTGATCCCGAGACTAGATTTATTCGTCCTAAAAAGGAGAACGGAAAATTCATTGAAGATTTCGATTATATGAAAGGGTGGGATGGTTTCCAAGAAGGAAACGCTTATCAGTATACATGGTATGTGCCACATGACCCAGCTGGTCTGATTGAATTGATGGGCAAAAACTTGTTCAATGAACGGCTAGCGACCATGTTCAACGATGCCCAAAAAAGTATGTTCGGCGGAGGCTCTGAAGAGATACATAGCTTTTCAGGCGTTGAGAAATTATACAATCACGGCAATCAACCTTGCTTGCACAATGCTTGGTTGTTCAACTATTCGGGCAAACCATGGATGACCCAAAAATGGATAAGAACTATTTGCAATGAGTTTTACGGAACCCAACCTTTACATGGTTATGGCGTAGGACAAGATGAGGATCAAGGTCAATTGGGCGCGTGGTACGTAATGGCCTCAATGGGATTGTTCGATGTACAAGGGCTTAGTGCGGCTAGGCCATCCCTACAATTCGGGAGTCCGTTGTTCGATAAAATTACCATTCATTTGAATAAAAATTATTTTACTGGGGATGAATTGGTCATTGAAACCAAAAATCAAAATCCAAATAATCATTACATACAATCCGCTACTTGGAATGGAACGCCCTTAAACGCGAATTGGATGTACCACAATGAATTGATGAAAGGAGGGAAACTCTCCTTTAAGCTTGGTGCTGAACCTAATACAACATGGGGGGTTGAAAAGGTGCCCCCATCAATGTCGAACGAAAAAAAGTAGTATGAGGATAAAAAAAGTAGTGACATTTTTTACAACGGTATTTGTGCTTAGTTGCTTCGGTCAGGAAGTAAACAAAAAACTAGCCCAGAAAATCCTATCGAACAAGGAGTTCAATCAGGTAAAATCAAAGGCCTTGGAGGTGGTAAAAACCGGATTCAATGCGGGCGATGGTTATGGCGAAGTTTGGATAAGGGACTACAACACATTTATTGAACTTTCTGCCGAGGTATTCGATTCAAAAGAACTTGAAGAGAACCTTTTGGTGTTTTTTAGATTGCAGGGCGATGACGGTAATATTGTAGATGGTTTTATCCCAAAGGAAAAGGCGGTAACTACTGAAGGGGGCTACCAATATATTAATTCTGATTTGGAACCCAATTATAGCGGCCATAAAAACACGGTCGAAACCGACCATGAAAGTTCTCTGGTGCAAGCAGTTTATAAGTATGTTAAGAAAACCGGAAATACTGACTTTCTGAAGTTAAAAGTTGGCGCATCTACAGTTGCCGAAAGATTGGAGAGGTCCATGCAATTTTTAAGGGATTACCGCTGGTCCAACAAATTCGGATTGATCTATGGGGCTACCACCGCCGATTGGGGCGATGTACAACACTCACATCCATGGGGAGTCTATATAACTGACGACACAAAATATTGTGTAGATATTTATGACAATGCCATGATGCTTATTGCTCTTGACAACCTAATGGAGTTGGTGCCTCAAACCAAAACCAAGTGGCGGGTTATCAGGGCCGATTTAGCAAAAAATACCATGGGTGTTTTATGGGATGACAAAAATCAAAAATTCATACCACATGTTTATTTGGATGGTTCCCCTTATCCAAATGACTTTGACGAGAATGCGATCTACTACCATGGGGGTACGGCAATAGCTATCGAAGCAGGCCTGTTGAGTAAGGAACAAATAAAAACTTCTTTAAGTAAAATGATTGAAAATGTGAAGGCGTCTGGGGCTGGGTCAATTGGACTTACCCTGTACCCTCCCTATCCCGAATGGGCCTTTGAAAATAAGGGGATGTATCCATATGGGTATCAAAATGGGGGAGATTGGACGTGGTTTGGCGGCCGAATGATACAACAATTGGTCAAATACGGTTTTGTTAATGACGCATATGAGCAATTACTGCCTATGACGGAACGTGTGGTAAAGAACAATGGTTTTTATGAGTGGTATACAATTGATAATAAACCCGAGGGTTCCGGAACATTTCGAGGGTCTGCTGGTGTATTGTTTAATGCCATTGAGTTATTGGAAGAATGGGCAGAAAAGCAAAAGTAATACAGGGAGTAAGAATTATCTTTGGTTGAAAATATTATATATTAGGGAATTAATTAACCTGAATGCAAACCGAGATACATATGGATTTTAAATTAGATCAAAATAGCGCTGTCCCACTTCATGCACAGATTGAGGAATATTTAAGAGGGCTTATAGCCAAGAAGGAATATAAAATTGGGGAAAAGTTTTTGCCAAAGGAAGTTACTTTATCCAAGAAATTGGGAGTTTCAAGGAATACCATCCGACAGGCTATCAATAAATTGGTGCATGAAGGATTGATAGAGCGCAAAAAGGGGGTAGGTACCAAGGTAGTAACTAAAAAAATATCGACCCGTTTGGATAATTGGATCAGCTTTACCAAGGAAATGAGAAATCAGGGCATCGAAGTAGTGAATTATTTGGTTAAAATTGGGCTGGTAACCGTGGAAGATGAAGTATATGAGGCATTAGGGGTTGGGAAGACAAAAAAAATATGGAAATTGGAAAAAATACGAGGTTCCAAAAAGGCTAAATATTTGTATTCCGTGTCTTATTTTCATCCAAGAGTTGGAATAACTGGAGATGAGAATTTTGTGACCCCATTGTACGAACTTTTGGCAAAGGAGCATGATACAATAGTTTCAACCTCAAAAGAAAAGCTTAGGGCAGTGAAAGCAGATAGTAAAATTGTTGAAATGTTGGAAGTCGGCAAAGACGTGGCAATTCTAAAACGGGAAAGATTGGTGTTGGATATTGGAGATAGACCAGTGGAATTTAATGTGGTCTATTATCACACTGATTATTTTACATATGATATAGACATCAAGAGGGAGCTTTAGAAGTTCCTATATTAATTTTTTTATCATTTTAGTATGTGTAAACATTGGAACATAAAAAATGACGGCTATGTCTGACCAGAAGGTAATTGGAGTGGATATTGGAGGCAGCCATATTACAAGTGCAATAGTGGACTTGAATGAACTTCAGATAATTGAGGGAAGTACTTATTCAGTTAAGGTGGATAACAAGGTATCCAAAGATTATATTTTCAAATGCTGGAGTAAGGCAGTGAACCTATCTATTAAATGTCTGGATAATCAAGATGGGATTAGACTGGGTTTTGCCATGCCAGGTCCATTCAATTATAAAAATGGGATGGGTATGTTCATAGGAAACAACGAAAAATATGAGAGTTTAAATGGGGTTTCCATTCCAGATGAGCTCTCGAAATATCTTCGTGCGGATAAAATGGATTTTAGGTTTTTGAACGACGCTACTGCCTTTGGGGTGGGGGTTGCCTCAAGGGGTAAAGCTAAAGATTACGGTAAGGTGGTCGCTATTACCTTGGGTACTGGGTTTGGTTCTGCATTTTTACTAAATGGTGTGCCGCAAGTTACAGCTGACAATGTTCCAAAAGGAGGATTTATGTGGGATAAACCTTATAAATTGGGCTTGGGCGATGATTATTTTTCTACACGATGGTGTATTAAAAGATATAAGGAGATCACGGGAGAGGAGACTAGAGGTGTAAAGGAAATAGCTGAGGCTAACAATGATTTTTCTAGAAAGGTTTTTGTTGAATTCGGTTCAAATATGGCTGAGTTCATGTTGCCTTTTCTTAAAAAATACCAACCCGACCTTATAATTCTGGGAGGTAATGTTTCCAAGGCCAATGAACTTTTTCTCCCGGCATTAAAAAACAAGATCAATGATGCAGGATTACAAGTTGATTTTGAAATATCTGATGTTTTGGAAGAAGCGGCCATTATAGGGAGCGCCAAATTATATGATACTGATTTTTGGGAACAAGTAAAAAACGAAATTTATTAGGAAGATGATATATACAATAATATGAAAATACTTTGGAAATATCTTATTGTTATCGCTTGTTTAATGTTGACTATTAGTCCAAGCGCTTTTGGGCAGTCCCTTTCACAACGGGTGCTTTGGAGCATTGGACAGGCAGATGGATCCCATGCGGAATTTGCTTTGTCTCCAAATGAGTTTGCCGAGTTTGCCCCAGAAGGTTTCGGAGGTGCCAATAGATATTATGTGGTGGGTAAATCAAATCCAGGTAAAGATTGGCCTTATGTTCTCCCTGGGCCAAAAGACGATTTTGCCGGTTACGGGTATTGGGCAGGTCGGGCATTGCACCAATTGCCTATTTACTTTGAGCTGGAACAGATCATGGATGCTGATACCTGTGAACTTGTGGTCAATTTCTTAGAGGTGAGTTCTAAAAATGCACCTTTATTTAGAGCCTATATTAATGGCAAAGTGTACGAACAGCAATTACGCCCCGGTAAATCAGGAGCCCTGCCTGAAAAGTTAAATGCCAATATTCTATCTGTGACATTTTTATTTCCATCGAAGGAATTAAAAAAGGGCGTAAACGAGATTATCTTTCAAAATATGACGGGCGGTTGGTGTGTGTTTGATGAGGTCAAATTGATTGGCCCTAAAGCGCTAGCCTTGGGCAAAATGGACAACACGATTTTGAAGTCCGTTACTTTTGCCGATTTTGAAATGAAAGAAAAGAATAAAAATGTCCAACCTCTTTTAGTTGACATACTACAACAAGAAAACAATTCGGCTATTCAGGTCTTGGTTGACGGTCAAGAGATAATAAAAAAGATTGAGGTTGGTCACAGTGTTCTTGAATTCTACGTACCGGCAGTATCCTCGAAAAAAACGTCCGAAGTTAAGATATACATTGACGGAAATCTAAAATATAAGGAACAACTGCAAAGAGCTCCAAAGGAGCAAATTGCATTTTCCCATTATGTTGATCAGTTTATGGGCACGAGCGGTTCCAGGTGGATGATTACACCAGGACCGCGTAACCCAATGCCCATGGTACAACTTGGTCCCAATAATCAAGAAACGGTATGGAAGGCTGGCTATGAATACCAAATAGAAAGCCTAACTGGTTTCAACCACACCCAGGAATGGACCATGGCCGGTTTTTTAATGATGCCGACCGTCGGGCCCTTACAAACAAACTCTGGCCCAGAGCACAGTCCAGATTTAGGGTATCGATCCAGAATCGATAAATCGACCGAAAAAGCTGAGATCGGAAAATACAGTGTAGACTTAAAAGATTACAATATTCATGTAGACCTTACCGCTACCACACGTGCAGGTTTTCAAAGATATGTTTTTCCTAAATCGGAGGTAGCACGTGTCCTTCTGGATGGGTATCCAGACGCCGAATATGGTTATCAAAATGTGGAGACCGAAATATCACGAATTGATGATAGAAGAATAGAAGGCTACGTGCATCATATATGCGATAAGACAGGATACGTGATGACCCAAGATTACAAATTGTATTTTGCCTTGGAGTTCAATAAACCTTTTGAAAGTATGGGTGGGTGGACGGATAAGTCCAAAGAATTGGATAAAATGAACCATGGCCTAACGTTTGAATCGGTTCGTAGTGATACTAAGACAATTAAAGGTGCTGGAAAGGTAGGTGCATTTGTAAATTTCAAAACAACTGAGAATGATACCATTTTGGTCAGAAGCTCTATTTCCTTGGTAAGTACGGAAAATGCCTGGTTAAATTTAAAAAAAGAAATCACGGAACCCTTTAATTGGAATTTTGAACAAGTGGTTAAAAGCCAACAGGATATTTGGAATAGGTATCTGGGTAAAATAGAAATAGAGACTGATGATTATCTACAAAAGGTAAAATTCTATACCAATTTATACCGGGCTTTGTCCGGAAGAATGGCATGGGGCGATGTAAACGGTCAATGGAGGGACATGAACGAGGAGGTACAAACTTTTGAGGATCCAGATCAAAGATTGTGTTCCGGGGAATTCTGGAATACGTTTTGGAACGTGCAGCAATTGGATCAGCTAATTGCCCCTGAGTTTTCGTCCATGCAGGTTAAAAGTTTGCTTGCCTTTTACGATAAGGGAGGCTGGCTATCCAAAGGCATTTTTGCAGGCGAATATTCTAGCGTTATGGTTGCCGAACATGGTATTCCTTGGATAGTTGGTGCTTGGAATAGTGGAATTCAGGATTTTGATTTTGAAAGGGCTTATGCGGCTATGCGCCACGTGCAAACAACCTTGCCCCTTGATACTTACCCTGGTGGGGGCAGGGTGGGCAATGAAAGCCTTGAACCTTATTTGAAATATGGTTATGTGCCACTTAATACTAACCTTTACCAAAGTTATGTCTCCAATACCCTGGAATATGCGTTTGATGATTGGTGTTTGGCCCAAGCCGCCAAAATACTTAAAAAACGCAAGGATTATGATTTGTTCACAAAACGATCGGAAAACTGGCAGAATATCTTTGATTCCAAAACCGGCTTTATGCGTCCAAAAAACGCTGACGGCTCATGGTATGAACCCTTCGACCCATATCATACCCCGGGTTTTGTTGAGGGGAATGCTTGGCAGTTTAGCTGGTTTGTTCCACACAATATGAACGGCTTGGTTGACGCCATTGGAAAGGAACGCTTTATTGACCGTTTGGACAGTGCAATGTATCTATCGCAAAAAGTGAATTTTAATGCCTTGGGCGATAATTTTTCAAAATACCCTATCAACCATGGTAATCAACCGGATATGCAATCCTGTTACCTCTTTAATTATGCAGGTGCTCCGTGGTTAACGCAAAAGTGGGCAAGGGAAATACAGGAAAAATATTATGGAACTGGCCCGAGGGATGCTTATCCTGGAGATGAGGATCAGGGTCAAATGAGTGCTTGGTACGTGATGAGCACACTAGGTTTATTTCAGATGGACGGGGGAGCGGCGATCCAACCACACTATGAATTAGGTAGCCCTAGATTTGAAAAGATTACTATTCACTTAAGTGATAAATATTATGACGGAAATACTTTTGTAATCAAGGCCAAAAATGCCTCCCGAAATAATAAATATATTAATGCAGCGGAACTGAATGGAAGACAATTGGATTCGTGGAAAGTTCCGCAAAAAGAGATAATAAAGGGAGGGGAGTTGATATTGGAAATGAGTGATGTTCCTAATAAGGACCTGTTCAGGAAATAACATTAATAATTCAAACGGTAAAGCTATATAGAAGTTATAATCGGTGATACCTCAGAATGAGATTTTAAAAAAGCCATTGAATAATTTTAAAATAATTCAGTAATGACGTCTGGGAATAGTTTAGAAATGAATGAATTGGCCAATCTAGCACTGATTTGCTCAGAAAGGTACAAATTCCTTTGCTTTCCGAACCCAGATAAACAAATAGGATATTAGAATAACTTGACCAATTAAAATGAAAATATGAGTTTGAAAGACGAAAGTACCGTGAAGCCCAATATGAAATATGTTTATTTAATTACTGCGGTAGCTGCATTGGGAGGGCTATTATTCGGCTACGACACGGCAGTAATCGCTGGTGCCATAGGGTTTCTGCAAACCAAGTTCGCACTTTCATCTGCTATGACCGGGTGGGCGGCATCGAGTGCCATATGGGGTTGTTTGTTTGGGGCTATGATCGCAGGGTTTGCCAGTGATAGGTTGGGTAGGAAAAAGGTGTTATTGGCAACTGCCGTGCTATTTTCGATTTCTGCTATTGGGTCGGCTATCCCCAATACCCTTAGCCAATTTGTAGCGGCCAGGTTCCTTGGAGGGGTGGGTGTAGGGGCTGCTTCCATGCTATCCCCTTTATATATATCAGAGATTGCACCGGCTAAGATGAGGGGCATGTTGGTCTCCTTGTACCAATTGGCCATTGTGTTGGGAATCAACTTTGTTTATTTTGTTAATCTTAAAATAGCCAATGTTGGAACCGAATCCTGGAACATAGACATGGGATGGCGGTATATGCTCGGTTCAGAGATTATTCCGGCGCTCTTATTCTTTCTATTACTCTTTTTAGTACCAGAAAGTCCGCGGTGGCTTACATTAAAGGGTAGGGAAAAAGAAGCGGCGGCCATATTGGAAAAAGTAAACGGTAAAGAAAAGGGAGGAGAGGTTTTAAACGAGATAAAAGAGACGATAAAAGTTGAGAAGGGTACTTGGCAGGAGTTGTTCTCCACCAAGTTAAGAAGAGCCTTGATCATAGGTTTGGTGTTGGCACTTTTTTCACAGATTACAGGAATCAATGCCATCATCTACTACGCCCCTGAAATATTTAAGAATATAGGATTTGGAACCGATTCGGCTTTACAGCAGACACTAACTATAGGTTTTGTTAACACAATTTTCACCTTTGTAGCCATTTACTTTATAGACAGAATAGGAAGAAGGACATTATTGTTATGGGGACTATCGGGCATGATTGTATGCCTTTTTGGAACGGGCCTAGTTTTCTATTTAGGTCTAAGCTCCAGTATCTGGACATTAATTTTCATATTGGGTTTCATAGCCAGTTTTTCCTCTTCGCTAGGGCCAATTCCATGGGTGCTAATTTCAGAAATATTCCCAACGAAAATAAGAGGTTTGGCAATGTCCTTTGCAACCATGACCCTCTGGTTGGGGGTAGTGGCAATAACACAGTTTACACCAATAATGCTTGAAAATCTGGGCGGGGCGTATACCTTCTGGATCTTTATGGCCAATGCCGTTTTTCTTTTAATATTCGTCTACAATAAGGTTCCAGAAACCAAAGGTAGGACTTTGGAAGAGATTGAGTTAAGTTGGGGTAGGGAATAGTGGATGAAAATGTGCCCAACAGTTGAGACAGAAATGATATTGGGTGAAAATCGCTAATATATGATCCCAGAAACTAAATCACATAAAACAATTAAAGATTATGACATTTCCAATGTACAGAAAAACAGCAATAATTACTTTTTTGTTCTCCATAATGTTGACCAATATGGAAGCGGGTCCTGGGAATATAGCTGGTAGTGCCAAAGTCACGGCCAGTGCAAGACTTGGAAACGATTTTGCGGAATCAAATGTCAATGATGGTCTTGTTCATTTTGCAGATTTGGGCGAGTGGGCTTCGGATAGCAAAATGAATTTCTGGGGAGGTATTGATTATCCTTGGGTGCAATTGAACTGGAATAGTCCGCAAACAATAAATAAGGTAATATTGTATGACAGGCCCAACTTGGATACCCATACGGCTGGTGGAACCTTGTTCTTTAGTGATGGTTCCAAGATAAGTGTAACTGCTATTGATAACAACGGAGTGCCTAAAACCATTGAATTTCCCGATAAAATAATAGAATGGATCAAATTTCAGGTCACAGATGGGAATGGGGATAATTTAGGATTATCGGAAATAGAAGTTTTTCCTGCTCCCAAAAATTATGAAGACTATGTTTCGTGGGTTGATCCGTACATTGAAACCACTAGAGGCAGATATTTTTATTTTGTAACAGGAAGTCGCCCATTCGGTATGATCAGTGCAGCGCCCATGACGCGCAATAAAAATCAAATGGGAGGCGGTTATAATTATAACTCCACAGAGATTTTGGGGTTTCCCCAGGTACACGGATGGATGCTTTCGGGTATTGACCTGATGCCTACTACGGGCGAGGTGGACCCATCCAAAGGGGAACAGCATTGGAAGTCTAAATTTCTTCACGATGACGAAATAGTTCAGCCGGGATATCATAAAGTATTCCTACAAGATTATAAAATATGGGTAGAACAAACTGCGACGGATAGGGTGAGTTTTTATCGTTTTAGCTACACGGAGGATACCTTGGCAAACATCTTAGTGAATTTAGGCGGTTATCTTGGAACCACAACTATGACCGATGCAAGTGTTGCTAAGGTAAGCGATACTGAAATTGAAGGTTCGGTTAATACAACTGGCAGATTGTGGGGTGGCCCGGACAATGTAAGGATATATTTTGTAGCAGAGTTTGACAAAGAATTCAAAAACTTAAACGGATGGGTCGACCATAAGAAATATACCAACATTACTGATTTGGAGGGTACGCCGGATAGTACGCCAAGAAACTCGGGATGGAGCTATCAAGATGCACCAACGACAGGCGTAAATGCATTGTTTGACGTAAAAAAAGGTGATCAAATTCGAATGAAAATATCCATATCCTATACGAGTACCGAGAATGCGCGTAAAAATTTGAGGGGAGAATGTGATCATTGGAATTTTGATCAAGTTCGTAAAGAAGCCAAAGATGAATGGAACGAGTGGTTGGGAAAAATTGCTGTTAAAGGGGGAACAGATGCCCAAAGGATAAAATTCTACACCGATTTGTGGCATACTTTGTTGGGCAGGCATAAAATAGATGATCTAAGCGGAGACTATCCAGATTATACCCAAGGAAAAAGAGTGGGTTCAAAAACCGTGGATGCAAAATTGCATATACGGTCCGTACCTAAAAACGACATGGGGAGTCCCAAGTTTCATATGTACAATTCGGATGCTTTCTGGCTTACGCAATGGAACTTGAATATTCTTTGGGGATTGGCATGGCCTGGAGTGTTGGATGACTTTTCGGCCTCATTAGTGCAATATGCCGATAATGGTGGACTTCTGCCTAGAGGTCCCAATGCTGGTGGATATTCCTATATTATGACGGGTTGCCCTGCCACCCCTCTAATTGTTTCGGCTTATACCAAAGGCTTGTTGACCAAAGTAAATAGTGAACATGCTTATTCTGTGATGAAAAGAAACCATATGCCTGGCGGAATGTTGGAAGCAGACAGCCATTATATGAACAAAGGCTACTTTGCAGGAAATGCAGGAAGGACCCTGGAGGCGGCATTTCAAGATTGGTCCCTGTCACAAATGGCCGAAGGGTTGAAAAAGAAAACTGATTCCCGCTATTTTTTGAAACGCTCTGAAGGTTGGAAAAAGCTGTACAATAAAGAGCAAGGTTTAATTTTTCCCAAGGACGAAAACGGAAAATGGTCTCACATCGATCCCCTTAGCGGTAAAGGGTGGATAGAGGCAAACGCCTGGCAGGCTACATGGTCAGTTTCGCACGACATTCAAGGCTTATCGGTATTAATGGGCGGCAATGACGAGCTTTGTAAAAAATTGAATTTTGCTTTTGAGCAAGCAGAGCCTACAGACTTTGTCTTTGCCTATGGTAACGGCTATGTCAGCTATGCCAATCAACCTGGCTGCTCCAACGCTCACGTTTTTAGTTATGCCGGCAAACCGTGGCTAAGCCAATATTGGGTACGTAAGGTAAACGAACAAGCCTATGGAGCGATAACTCCTGACAAGGGCTATGGTGGCCACGATGAAGATCAAGGTCAAATGGGCGGGGTAAGCGCACTGATGTCCATGGGGCTGTTTAGTTTGCGGGGTACGGCATCTTTAAATCCCGTTTACGAAATCACTAGCCCTGTTTTTGATGAAATAATTATTAAACTTGATAGGAATTATTACCAAGGAGAGGAGTTCGTTATTAGGACCTATAATAACTCAGAAAACAATATGTACATTCAAAAGGCGAGTTTAAACAGTAAATTGAAGGAAGAGTTTTGGTTCAGCCATGAGGATTTTGGCAAAGGTGGGATATTGGAATTATGGATGGGCCCAACTCCCAATAAGAAATGGGGAATTAATGGATTACCAAATTAGAGTTCATTATTAATAACTTTTGACATTTCAAAATCTTTTGCGTTAATAATATTTTAAAAATATGATGTTTGTCATAATTTTTTTTTTATATTTGATTATGTATATACATATAAACATAAATTAACCTACTCTGATATGGATGCAACTTTAGGTCTATGCAGTTTAGTTTTTATATAGAGTTTCAATTCGGAAAAATTAAAATTTTCAGGCGTTAAAAAAGGGGCATTTATAAGGCGTTGTTTTATTATTATTCAAGTTGAAAATGAACTAAAATCTTTAACTATTTATTACTATCCAAAATTTATATTTTTCAAAAAAGGTCAACTTAATTGAAGAATACTATGGAGTGAGTTTAGCTGGAACAACCTTAATTATTAGCAAATAAATTAAACCAATCAATTAAAACCAATATGAAAAGCAAACTATTCTTACGTGGTAGGCCATGTACCAAATGTCATGGTTACTTTTTCATTTTATTTCTGTTTCTATTCTCGGGTGTGAAGGCCAATGAGAATTTTCCAAACAGCACCAAGGAGTCTAAATTCTTAGGGGAAATGAAAAGTACGAATTTTAATAATGTATTACAGCAAAGTGTTACCGGGCAGGTTGTTGACGAAAACGGAGTACCTCTTCCCGGTGTCAGTGTATTGGAAAAAGGTACCACCAATGGTGTGGCTGCCGATTTTGACGGAAACTATAGTATTACGGTGACCGGTGAGAACAGTGTTCTTGTTTTCTCGTACATAGGGTACTCGAGCAAGGAAGTAACGGTTGGTGGGTCATCTAAAATCGATTTGCAGATGGAATTGGATGCCAGTCAATTGGACGAGGTCATCGTGGTTGGGTATGGAACGCAGATAAAGGCGAAGGTTACCAATGCAGTTGTTCAGGTATCGGGTGAGACAATTAATAAATCACCGGCTGTTTCAGTGGCGAATTCCCTCGCAGGGCGTTTATCCGGAGTTCTCATAACTCAAAACAGTTCAACACCGGGAAGGGACGATGCAACAATTCGGGTAAGAGGAACAAATACCTATCGCAACAGTGGGGCGCTTATTGTCATAGACGGGGTTGCCAATGCAGATGGGATAGACAGATTGGACCCCAATGATATAGAGACTGTTACCGTGTTAAAGGATGCCTCCGCAGCAATATACGGTGCGCAATCGGCCGGAGGTGTTATATTGATTACCACAAAAAGGGGTAAATCCGGTAAAATGGAGGTTGATTATTCTTCTTCTTTAGGTTTCCAGAGTTTGGCAAAACAAAGGGAATATGCAAATGCAGTGGATTATATGAATATCGTAAATTCAGCTGATGTATTAAGTGGGAGGGACCGTTCTTTTCCTGATGAGACTATAGCTGACTTTCAATCCGGGGCGCGAAAATCCGAGGACTGGGTAGATGCCTTTTACGGAGGCAGATCGGCTGTGCAGAAGAGGCAGTCATTAACGATGTCCGGAGGATCTGAGCGTATTCGATATTTTACCTCTTTGGGAACATCGTCTCAAGGAGGTCTTTTGGTGGGAGACAATAAAACAAAAAATAGACAGTACAATGTTAGGATGAATTTGGATCTCAAGGCTAGTGAAAATCTAGATCTTGGGCTGGATATAGCTCTGCGTCAAAAAAATTCCCAATATCCACAAGGCGGTGGCGCTGGAGGTAGTGGTAACACAAGCCCTCTGGTGGAGGCATTTGTTGATGGGGATACCCGTTACCCGACCCAAGGTTGGTCCCATTTAAATCAGGCCGCCAGGGTGAGAGGTGTTGGGTATCAGAGAGAGGCAGATCATGTGTTGACATCGAGATTTACCTATAAATATAGAGTACCGGGCGTGGAAGGCCTGTCTTTGGAAGGCTTTGCCGCCTTTAATAGAACTTGGCAATATGACAAGGCTTTTAACTGGCCATGGGACTATTGGGAGAAAAATGTTGATGGTGAAATTATTAAAGTTAAGGCAAGGGATATAGATCCAGAAGGACTTACGGAAAGATTTGAGCAAGAAGAAGCCATAACATTAAATGCAAGAATTGCTTATACTACCACCATAGCAGAGGATCATAGGCTCGATGCCTTTGTAGCCTATGAGCAAAGTGAAGGAAAAGGGAATTACTTTTGGACATCAAGATTAGGATTTGCTTCCAAATCCATAGACCAACTTTTTGCTGGAAGCGAGGATACCGCAAATTTCAGGAATTTTGGTTCAGGAAGCGAGAATGCTAGAAGAAATTATTTTGGTCGATTGTCCTATGACTATAAATCAAAATATCTGTTCGGATTTAATTTTAGGTATGATGGGTCTATAACCTTTCCCAAAGAATCTCGGTTTGGTTTTTTTCCGGGCGTATCAGCGGGGTGGACAATTTCAGAGGAACCGTTTTTCAAGAATAATTTAATGAACCATTTGAAGTTGAGGGGATCTTGGGGGCAATTGGGTAATGATAGAGTAGATCAATTTCAATACTTAAGGGTTTATAAGTACAGTGAACCGCCAGGTAATGGTGTAATAGGAGATGGATATGTTTGGGGCAACCAAGATATTAAAGGGGTGATCCCTGATGGGGTTGCCAATCCAAATATTACGTGGGAAGTATCCGATAATTTGGATATTGGGCTTGAAATGGGCTTGTTTGAGGGTGCCCTAAACCTTGAAGTCGATTATTTTATGATCAAGACCACCAATATATTGGGTAGAAGAATAGCGTCTATTCCGGCATACACTGGTTTAGATCTGCCCGATGAGAATATTGGGGAAATGGAGAATAAGGGAATTGATCTCTCAATGAGATACAATCATAATATTGGTGAATTAGGCTTTGGTTTGGGGGGAACGTTTACCTATGCCAAAAACAAGATCATATATTTCGACGAAACACCTACTGATTTTAAATACCAGAAATTGGAAGGTCAGCCTTTTGGTTCTAACTTAGTGTATGAATCCATAGGGATCTACAGGACCCAAGCAGATTTGGACAATAACGTAAATTATCCCAATGCCGGACTTGGTGAATTGATTTTCGCAGATTTAAGCGGGGATGGCCAGATTAATAGTGATGACAGATATCGCTATGACCCTCTTCAAACTCCAAGACTTCAATTTGGATTAAATTTGGATCTGAATTATAAGAGTTTTGATTTTACAGTATTGTTCCAAGGTGCTTCAAAGGTACAAAGGGCGCTTAGCAATGGATTCAATTCAGGGGCCGCTGGGAATTCATTTGATTATGCTGCACAAAATAGCTATACCGTAGATCGTACTGATGCATTGCTTCCTAGGGTAGGGACTACCACCTTAGGAAACTCCGACAGTGATTTTTGGTATCGTGATGCCTCTTATGTTCGATTAAAATCTATGGAATTCGGGTATAGTTTTCCAAAAGATGTTATGAATAAATTTGGAATAAATCAATTAAGATTCTTTGCCAGTGGCTATAATTTGTTGACATTCTCAAAATTGGATAAATACGGCTATGGAGATCCCGAACAGGATAATGGAGGTTTTCCACCTGTAAAAACAATAAGTTTTGGTTTAAATCTAGCTTTTTAAAAAGATAACTATGAGAAATTTAATAAATATCAATAAATTGAAGAATATAAAGAACTCGTTTCCCATTCTCTTGGTTATGATTATGGGTGCCACATTGGTATTGTCATGTAATGATGATTTGTTGGATAAAAGTCCATTGTATGCCATTCCTGAGGAAGACGTTTTTAACGATCCTATTTTTTTGAACGGTTATGTTGCCTCCACTTATAATGGTATTAAGGTACATTATAGACCTGCTGCAGGAGGGCTTATAGGTCTAACGGATTTAGCATTTATTCAAACCCAAACAAATGACATAGGAGGTCCTGGAGAAGAATACCTTCAGGGCGGGATGACTCCAGAGAACGTGGATGCCCTTACTAATGGTCTTTGGGCTCATCAATACAAGTATATCACCAATGTAAATGTATTTATGGAAAAGGTTGAAGGTTCGGCTATAGAACCGGCTGTTCTTGATCCAATGATAGGGCAAATGCTTTTTTTAAGAGCCTATATGTATTTTGAATTGAGCAGGCATTTTGGAGGCGTTCCCTTAATCACGAAAACTTTTAGTTTAACCGAGGAATCCTATAGTGTGCCAAGAAATACCTATGACGAGGTAGCGGCGTTTGTACTTTCAGAAGTGGAGAAAGCAATTCCGCTTCTTAAGGATCATGGAGAGGCGCCTTCCGGGGCGGCCACCAAACAGGCTGCAATGGCTTTAAAGGCCAGAATGCTATTATATATGGCTAGTCCTTTAAATAACCCAAACAACGATCTCTCTAAATGGCAGGCAGCTGAGGTGGCTACAAAAGCCGTCATTGAATCTGGTTTTGAATTGCATCCTGATTATTTTGAATTATTTCATGATCCAGTGGCAGAAGACGAGATTATACTTGCCAGAAGTTATACCAGTCTAAATAGGGTTGCCTCCCAAGGTGGTTGGGGATATAATTATGATTTCTGGCCAAGTGGTTTTGATGCCAACCAGAGAGTTACGCCCACTCAGAATTTTGTTAACGCATTTCAAATGACTAATGGGCAATATCCATATCTTGAAGATGGAATAACGGTAAATCCGACTTCTGGTTATGATGATCAACTCCCAAATTTAAACAGAGATCCGAGATATTATGTAAATGTTCTTTATTCGGGAGCTGTTGTTCAAATTTTTGATGGCTCTAAGAGCGCCGAGAGAGCTTATGAGTATTGGGAAGATGCAAACCCAGATATTCCCATGGAGAATCCAGATTGGAACGGTGAAACTGTTTTTGATTTTGGAAAGGACTCAAAGTCATTCTGGGTTGCTGGAAAAACGCCTTTCCATTGGAATATTCAAACTGGGTATGCCTTTAAAAAATTGACTGATTTTACCAGCCCCCGAGCGAGTTGGGACCATGATTACGATAATGTTACCTCATATTTTAGATTGGGTGAATTCTTGCTGAATTATGCCGAAATTCAGATGGCACTGGGCAATGAGCCTCTAGCTCGTGAATACATCAATAGGGTTCGTAAGAGAGAATCAGTGAACATGCCTGATGTTACAGAAAGTGGAGATGATTTGGTCCGCGTCTATAGAAATGAACGTGTGGTAGAATTAAACTTGGAAGATTCACGTTTTTACGATCTTATGAGATGGAAAGCAGCTCCGGGATTGGTCGACCTTAATCCCGCTAGGGGAATTACAAGCCTTAAGAAGGACTGGTCCGATGGTGGTAAGCTAAGTTATGAGTATGGGGAAATTACTACGGCTACACAAAGAGCACCATGGCCTGGAGATTATTATTACTTAATGCCAATACCTATTGACGAAATAAACAAAAGTGACGGGGCCCTGGAACAAAATCCTGGATATTGATTACCGGAATCGTCTGTTTATTGATGGAGGGTAGTTATGAAGCAATAATTTTGTAACTGAAATGCCGTATAATATGAATGGCAATAATTTGAAATAGTTGCTTTTGTAAGTCTGTTGTATTACTAAAATCCGTCTACTTTGTAAAGAAATAGACGGGTTTTGTGTATGAATTGGTAGATAGTTTGTTCTGGATAATAGTAAAGTTATATATTGGATTAATGTTATTTTTAAAAAAAATATTGGTATAAATGATTGTTGCAGATTTTATGTATTGTGTAAGAATAGCTAGAGTATTACTTGTTTCCCTGCTCACATTGATTCTGCTTGCCAGTTGTGAAAAGGTCGCAGAAAAGGATTCAAATGATTTATTTGAAGAATTATCAGCTGAGAGGTCTGGAATTGATTTTTCGAATAACATAACCGAAAACGATTCTATCAATTACTTTAGTTACCTGTACATTTATATGGGTGGTGGGGTTGCTATAGGCGATTTTAATAATGATGGATTGCAGGATATTTATTTAACTGGGAATATGGTCGAGAACAAGCTATATCTCAACAAAGGGAATTTGCAATTCGAGGATATTACAAAAACAGCTGGGGTTGCCGGAGACAATAGATGGGTAACTGGAGTTACCTTAGGAGATGCCAATCAAGATGGTTGGCTGGATATTTACGTGAGCGTATCGGGAAAATGGGTAACCCGTAAGAATCTATTATTTATTAATAATGCCAAGGAAGGTGCTGTTCCTACTTTTACCGAATCGGCAGAAAGCTATGGGGTTGCAGATACCGGAAATACGACACAGGCTGTATTTTTTGATTATGACCTAGACGGAGATCAGGACCTTTATGTGGCCAATTATCCCTTGACCGAGCCGGGTCCTAATATGGAAAAATATTTGAGGTATCGTAGCTTGGGAACTCCTTATGAAAAAAGCGATAGACTTTATAGAAATGAAGGTAATGGTAAATTTGAAGACATTACCCAAGAAGCAAACTTGGCAAAATACGGGCTGTCGTTGGGTATCTCGGTTGGGGATTTTAATCAAGATGGTTGGCCCGATCTTTATGTTTGTAATGATTTTGTTACGCCTGATTATTTTTTAATCAACAATCATGACGGTACTTTTTCGGATGAAAATTTAAAACTTACCAATCATACCTCCTATTTTGCGATGGGGTCTGATGCAGCCGATTTCAATAATGATGGTCTCCTGGATCTTTTTCAGGCCGATATGTTGCCCAAAAGCAACAGAAGAATCAAAGAAAATATGGCAACTATGAATCCGGAAAAGTTTTATTCGATCGTGGATAACGGGCTGCACCATCAGTACTCCGCCAACACTTTGCAATTGAACATGGGTAATAGTGAGGATGGCCTGCCAAGGTTTAGCGACGTAGCACGAATGACAGGTTTGTCTTCCACAGATTGGAGTTGGGCCACTTTATTTGCAGATTTTGATAATGATGGATTTAAGGATGTTTACGTAACTAATGGGGTCAGGCGAGATATTAATAATCAAGATTTTTTTAAAACTCCGCAGGAAGAACAGGATAAACTTAATGATTTGGAGTTGACAAAGAAACTACCATTTGAAAAAATCAGGAATTATGCATTCAAAAATAATGGGGACTTGTCATTTGAAGATGTTGGCCAAAAATGGGGTATTGATCATAATGGCTTTTCCAATGGAGTGGCCTACGGCGATCTTGATAATGACGGTGATCTAGATTTGGTAGTGAACAATCTGGACGAGAAAAGTATAATCTATGAAAATAAGACCAGTGACCGGAAATTGAACAATTTTATAAGATTTAAAATGAATGGTCCCCAAAAGAATGTATTTGGACTTGGTTGTAAAGTATGGCTGGAATATCAAGGTCAGACACAGTTTCAGGAATTAACCTTGACCAGAGGGTTTCAATCGTCGGTAGAGCCTATTTTACATTTTGGTATTGGAGAAAACAGCGTAATAGAAAGAGTTAGGATACTATGGCAGGATGGCAAAGAAGAGATTTTTAAGGATATAAAAGCAAATCAACTTCTTTCAGTTAATTATAAAGATGCTAAAACTAAAGGAACAAATGAAAAGGTAAAGACAAAATCTATTTTTGAAGATATAACGGAAAAGGTAGGTCTAAATTTTAAGCACCAAGAAAATCAGTTTGATGATTTTATCTATCAAGTTTTGCTCCCGCATAAGACATCTGAATATGGGCCGGCATTGGCCGTAGGAGATATTGATAATAACGGATTGGACGACATTTATATTGGTGGTGCCTACGGGCACACAGGAAAGATGTATTATCAGAATGAAGATGGCATTTTTATCGAAATTTCAAACGAGGTTTGGGAAGCAGATAAAAATCAAGAAGATGTAAGCGCAACGTTTTTTGATGCTAATGGTGATGGATTGCAGGATCTTTACGTGGTAAGTGGCGGTAATGAGGCAGAAAGCGGAAATGATTATTATCAAGACCGTCTTTATATAAATGAAGGTGATGGAAAATTTAGAAAAGAAAATACCGGCCTTCCAAAATTAAATAGTAGTGGATCTTGTGCCGTTTCCGCGGACTTTGACAATGATGGTGATCTAGATCTTTTTGTTGGTGGAAGGCTGACTCCACGAAATTATCCGGTGGCACCCAGAAGTTATATCCTTAGGAATGATAGTTCTGAATCTGAGGTAAAATTTGTTGATGTTACCGAGGAAATAGCTCCCGAATTGACCCATATTGGGATGGTTACCAATGCCGAATGGATAGATTTTGACAAAGACGATTATTTGGATCTAATGTTGGTGGGGGAATGGATGCCTATTACTTATTTTAAGAATCTGCAGGGAAAATTTGTAAATGAAACCGACAAAAGTGGACTTTCTGATACCACAGGCTGGTGGTTCGGAATGATTAGTGAAGATTTTGATAAGGATGGGGATCAGGATTTTGTTTTGGGCAATCTAGGTCTAAATTACAAATACCAAGCTACCGAAAATGAGCCATTTAGTATTTATATGAAAGATTTTGACCGCAACAACAAGGAAGATATTGTTTTGAGTTATTATGAAAGCGGAACGGAATATCCGGTAAGGGGAAAAGGTTGTTCCTCCCAACAGATACCTGTGATCAATTATAAGTTTAAGGATTATCAATCTTTTGCATCTGCAAGTATAGAAGATGTGTATACTACAGAGGAGTTGAAAGAATCACTTCAATTTAAAGTACACAGCTTCGCATCAATTTACCTGGAGAACGAGGGCGATGGCAAATTTAAACAATGGCCATTGGACAACTTGGCCCAGATTTCCTCTATTAATGCAATAGTGACCGATGACTTCGACAATGATGGAAATATTGACCTGTTGGTAGGAGGTAACTTATATGGCTCCGAAGTGGAAACACCGAGAAATGATTCCAGTTTTGGTTCTTTGATGGTAGGTAATGGGAAAGGTTCATTTAACAGTAAAATGCCCTATGAAAGCGGTTTAATGGTAAAGGGAGAGATAAAAGCAATGGAAAAGTTAAGATTGGCAGGGGGGCAACAAGGTATTCTTTTTGCCAAAAACAATGACTATCTGCAGCTCATGAAAATTACAAATTAAGTATTGACCCTAATAATAGCAAAATTGCATAATGATTCCTGGTGCAATTTTAGGGTTATATATAATTATAATGAACACAGTCATAGGTTCAAAGATAAAGTTAGTTTGAGTTAGTAGTTAGGCCACATTCCCATTTACGAAGGTAGTTAAATGGGTTTGTGGTTTTTTTAATAGATATATACACTTTTGAAAATATAAATTACAAATAATGAAAATAGGTTACTTTGTTAAATAAAGGTGAAACAAAGAACTGGTTAATCCGAGTAATACCTTGGTTACGAATAATTAATTCTTCTAAAATGAAAAAAGTTGGTATAGCCTTAATGTCTATTCTTATAGTATCGTGCATTTCCAAAAATGACAAAAAAGCAGATTTGGCAAAGAAAATTATGTCGGATCAATCTATGCAGGAAGTGGAGAATATGGCTAGAAAATTAATGAAAAACGGATTTTATGCCGGCTCTGGTTATCAAATGGTTTGGTCTCGTGACTTGAATACCTTTATAGAATTGTCCTGTGAAGAATATAATGTAAATATCATTCGTGAAAATTTGTTGATGTTCTTTCATTTTCAACAAGAAAATGGAGAACTTCTGGATGGTTACGTGCCTATAGAAGCTTTCACTTGGGGGGATCCTAATACCTATACTTCTTCCACTGCACCAGGTTATGTTGGCTTTAAAAATACTGTGGAAACGGATCAGGAAACCTCCTTGATCCAAGCAATTTCAAAATATATTGATAAAACAAGTGATACCTCGATATTAAATGAAGAAGTCGCAGGCAAAACGGTTTATGAGAGGTTAGTTTGGGCAGTAGAATATCTTTTGAATGAGAGGTATTCGGAAGATTATGGTCTCATTATTGGGGCAACCACTTTTGATTGGGGGGACGTGCAAGTTGAGGGCGGAACCATAGTCGATGTTGATGAACTTACCCATTGGAGCATAGATATCTACGATAATGCTATGTTAGTTATTGCCTTGAATAACATGAAGGAATTTGCACTTGATTCAAAAGATAATCTAAGGTGGGGCGATCTTCAAGAACTGATTAGAATAAATAGCAAAAAATATCTTTGGGATGTGGAAAGAAATAAATTTATTCCGCATATTTATGTTTCGGACTCCCCTTTTCCTGAAGATTTTGATGAAAATACCATTCACTATCACGGTGGTACCGCCGTTGCGATTGAGGCGGGTATCCTGAACAGGCAAGAAATTGCCGCCGTTCTTGCCCAAATGAAAGAGAATGTAAGGCTGTCCGGAGCACCATCCATTGGGCTAACATTGTATCCCCCATATCCGCCAGAAGTTTTGGGAAAAAATGTTTCTGGGCCCTATGAATACCAAAACGGGGGAGATTGGACTTGGTTTGGGGGAAGAATGATACAACAATTGATTGCCAATGATTTTGTTGAGGAGGCATATGACCTGGCCGAACCGATGTACGAAAGGGTATTGAAAAATGATGGTTTTTATGAATGGTATAAAAAAGATGGAACCCCAGCTGGATCTGCAGATTTTAAGGGTTCTGCCGGCGTACTTGCAAAATCCTCTATGATGTTTAAAGATTGGGCAAAAAAGAATTCTTTTTATCAAGAACAATAATTATCTGTCACTGAAAAATATTATGATTTGAATGGCCTCTTAAAGAATCCATTGCCTTTGGGAGTAAACTGTTGATTGCCATAAATCACGGTAATTTCTTTCAAGCTATTATAACAATTGCTAAATTGACTTTTTTGGGTTGTGCCAGAACAAGTAATGTACCTCCTTAGTGTTAGTTATATGGTCAAAATAGTCAACATAATAAAAGGTTTTGTGTTGAATAAATATGGACTCTATTGCTTATCCTAAGAGGCTATTTTCGTTACTCCAAAATCATTTCCAAGGGAACCCAAATAAATTGTGGTCGGTAGTAATCAGTATTTACTTCATGGATTTTTTTGACGTCAAAGCTGTTGACACAATAGGAAATTAATAATTTATTATGTTGTGTGTATTGAGGGTGTGCCATGGCATTATAAGTAAAGATTTGATCTTTAACATTATTTTGTTCCGTGGTTTGGTAAAGGAGTTTTTCATTTTTCCAAGGACCTGTGGGAGATTCCGAAATATATGAATATATATTTCCATTGCCCAACTCCCTTGCTTGTAGAATCAAAACATATAAATCTCCTTGTTTAAAGACGGAAAATTGTTCTGGTACAGGTTTATTGATTCCAATCAAAGGCTTGCTTTTCAAGGGATCTGAAGTCCAGTTCTTTCCATCAAAAAAAACGAACCGTTCCAATTGGTTTTTTTTAAGGTTCAATGTTGCTTTCGCTACATGCATGGTAGTAGAATCATTGCGGCTCCACGCTCCATAAATGTACGTTTCATTTCTTTCGTTTAATATGGAATGACCATAATGTACATTGTTAATGTTCGAATACGGAAAGTCTTGTTGTGTGAGAACCGCGAAAGTATTTTGGTCCATTCGAATATAATCCGTCCCCGAAAATTTAAAGCCCCAGTCGTAGTCACCGCTTAAAAACCTGGACATGAAAAGGTGCATTACACCATTTTTTTGAAAACCATGTCCAGGCCAATAGTATTCCTTTGGATTGCCATAGATTGGCTTTAGTAGCGATTCCGGGCCGCTCGGGGTCTTACCATATAGAGCAGTATGAATTCCCTTTTTGGGGTTGATCAATATGAAAGAGTTGTTGATCATAATACTTTTGGGATCTCTTTTTTTGTT
This sequence comes from Arenibacter sp., assembly GCA_040216555.1. GTDB lineage: Bacteria > Bacteroidota > Bacteroidia > Flavobacteriales > Flavobacteriaceae > Arenibacter. Next base: position 812 of record JAVJOW010000006.1, on the reverse strand, counting down.
GTGTATTGGGGATAAGAATGAATCTCCCATCATGAATATTGAATGGTCTTGATCTAAAGGAAAGGAAATTGATCCATCTGCCCCTGTTACGCCCATGCTGTCAACTATTACCAGATCGGTAAAGTTTTCAGCTTTGGTCCCGAATTGGGAGGTATTTGGATTAACTTGATCCAAACGGGCATTTTGACTGCTTTTACAAGCGAAATTTGGGATAACCAATATTAAAATTGAAAATATATGAAGTAATCCTTTATGTGCTAAGACAATTTTTGAAGTCATTATGAGTTGCTTTTTTTCAAAAGTACTAATTAAATCATTTTGTCCATATGTATATACATAGTTGTTATTTTATTATTATATTTGGATAAGGCTTATTAAATATTTTTTAAGTTTTTTGGATTTTCCAAAGACTACGGCATCATAATGAAATGTGAAATATTTTCTAGTTCTAGTATAAATAATTTAATATATGTAACTTGTCAAGTGGTAATTCCAATTATGATTTTGGGCCTTGTCGCTCATTCCTGATGGGATTTCTACGGTTGAAAATATAGTTCCCTAATGAAACAAAAAATAAGTATAGGAATAATTTTGTTGGGCCTGGCAGCCCTGCTGTTCGCATTTAAGTCGGGGCTTTTCAAATCCTCCGGTGACGTATATGCCGATCAGAAGTTGCCTGAGGTCGTAGACTATAATTTCCATATAAAGCCGATACTGTCGGACAATTGTTATACCTGCCACGGTCCCGATGCCAACAAGCGAAAGGCGGGCCTGCGTCTGGACCTGGAGAAAGGGGCCTTGTCGGAACTGCC
>JAVJOW010000005.1:0-24372 GCA_040216555.1 Arenibacter sp. | reverse complement strand
CATAGAAATTACCAGATGGGACTTATGTGGACCCTGGCCAATCATCCAAGGATTCCTGCCGAGGTACGGGAGGAGGCATCCAAATGGGGTACTACCAAGGATGAGTTTGAAAGGGCCGATGGTTGGCAGCAACAGCTTTATATCCGCGAGGCCAGGAGAATGATCAGCGATTATGTAATGACCCAAAAAAATTGTGAGGCATTAGTAGTAGCCGAGGATGCCATTGGTATGGCAGCCTATGGCATGGATTCCCATAATGTACAGCGATATGTGGATGCCAACGGATATGTGCAGAACGAGGGCAATGTAGAGGCTCATGGCTTTAAGCCCTATCCCATTAGCTACAGGTCCTTGGTGCCCAAAAAGGAGGAATGCAACAATCTTATTGTCCCTATCTGTGTAAGTTCAACGCACATTGCTTTTGGGTCGATCCGCATGGAGCCGGTGTTTATGGTCCTGGGACAGTCCGCGGCCACGGCAGCATCACTGGCCATAGATGCCAATACCAATGTTCAGGATGTGCCTTACGCCAATTTAAAGGAGCAACTCCTTAAAGATGGCCAAAGGGTGAAATAAACACATGTTTTATGATTTTAATTGATTCCATATTGATAAAAAGGATGAAGTGTAATCCAAATAAAGCTGAAGGAATTCATTGCTTCATTAATAGAAGGATTTTTACTTTCGGTTTGCTTTTGATGATTTCCTTACTTACAATTTCATGTAAAAACAAGGAAGATGCGGATAAAGATGTCTACCCCAATGTTGTGATTATAATGGCTGATGATCTGGGTTATGGCGATTTACATTCGTATAACGAAAATTCTTTGATTCCGACGCCCAATTTGGATAAGCTGGCTTCCGAGGGAATACGATTTACGGATGCCTATTGTCCTGTTTCAGTTTGTTCCCCTTCTAGATTTGCCCTAATGACGGGAACATACCCTTTCAGAAGTTGGAAGAAATCGGGGGTCATGTCCAATTATGAACCATCTTTGATGCAATCTGGCCAATTGACATTAATGCAAATGCTTCAACAAAATGGATACGCAACTGCTGGTTTTGGCAAATGGCATCTCGGGGCATCCTTTCCTACTTTGGATGGAAAAAAGCCCGCTGGTTATGGGAAATTTAAAGCAGAAAATAATGGTGCCAATATTGATTTAAGCAAACCCATTAGTGATGGTCCAGTGGACCATGGATTCGACCATTGGCTTGGATTTAGTTGTGCCAGTGAGTGTTGGGTGTTGGAGGGCAAAAAAGTTATGGGAATTCTTCAGCACGATTTTTATAATGTTGACTCTGCTCAAAACAAGGAGCATCTTAAAGTGATTCCGCGAGACGAGTATCTTTCACTCATTACAGATAAAAGCACTCAATTTATACAACAGCATGTTGCCAAGGATGGGAGCAAGCCATTTTTTCTGTACTACTCTCCCTATGTCCCTCATATTCCTTTGGCCGCAAGTAAGGATTTTATTGGATCTACGGATGCAGGCCTATATGGAGACTATGTACACGAGTTGGATTTTTATATTGGCAAACTCCTGAAAACCTTGGATAGCCTAAAGTTGGCCGAAAATACAATAGTACTCTTTGCAAGTGATAATGGTTCCACATTTACCGAAACTAGTAGGGATACTGATTTTTCGAACGTTAGTAACAGTTTGGGCGAGATGAATATTAAAGTAAATAATCCGTTGGTGCATAAGCCCAATGGGGAATTACGTGGAACTAAACAAACTGCTTGGGAGGGTGGAGTGAGAACCCCGTTTATAGCAAGATGGCCTGGACACTTTCCCCAGGGTGCCGTTTCAAAACAACTTTTTGCTTTAAACGATATTATGGCTACACTGGCTTCAGTTTTAAATCAAAATTTACCTGAGAATCAGGCTGTGGATAGTTATAATTTACTACCCGTTTTTAGGGGTCAGGAAGTAGAGGTTAGACCCTCTGTAGTTATCCAGTCGGGAAGAGGCGATAAAGGCATACGCATGGATAACTGGAAATATATTGAGCCTAGTAATGCAAACAAAGGAACAGGGGAATTGTATAATCTCAAAAATGATATTTCAGAGCTGGAAAATCTTATCGGGAAAATGCCGGAAAAGGCACAAGAATTGAAAATTGCACTTGATAAAATTGTTGATGGTAATTCGTCAAAATAATAAAGAGTTAGAGTATAGGGATAAATAATTCAATAAAAATTTAACTATGAGACAAAAATTAAGTTACCTCGGTTATTTGATACTGGTCATTCTAGTGTCAAATCTATCAATTAGTTGCGGAAATAATGACAAAGCTGCCAATAATAACGAAGCCGATATTATTATTTATGGAGGCACCTCCGCGGCTATTTCGGCAGCTGTGGAAGCAAAGCGTTCTGGGAAATCCGTAATTATTGTATCCCCTGACATCCATTTGGGCGGATTGTCCTCGGGAGGCTTGGGATATACAGATACAGGTGACAAAAGTGTAATTGGGGGTCTTGCAAGGGAATTTTACCATAGAGTCTGGTTACATTACAACACTGCGGATGCATGGATTTGGCAGAAAAAAGATGAATATGGAAACCAAGGCCAGGGTACCCCGGCAATGGATGGAGAGAACAGGACCATGTGGATCTTTGAGCCACATGTGGCCGAAATGGTATTTGAGAACATGGTAGCAGAAGATCAGATCCGTGTAGATCGGGATGAATGGTTGGATAGGGAAAACGGGGTAAAGATGGAAAATGGGAACATAGTTTCAATTACCACCTTATCAGGAAAGACGTATTCAGGTAAAATGTTCTTGGACACCACATATGAAGGAGACCTTATGGCCGCAGCAGGCGTAAGTTATCATGTGGGACGTGAAGGTAAGGAGGTATATGGGGAAGAATGGAACGGGGTTCAAACAGGTGTATTGCACCATAAACACTGGTTCGAGGCAGATATATCCCCTTATGTAGTGCCGGGAGATCCTACCAGTGGTCTTCTTCCCAAGGTTTCTGGAGAACACCCTGGGGAAAAGTATAGTGGGGATGATAAAATTCAAGCCTATTGTTTTAGGACGTGTATGACAAATCACCCTGAAAATAGGTTGCCATTTCCAAAACCGGAAGGTTACGATCCTATGCAATATGAACTTTTTGCTAGAGTATTTGAGCATGGGTGGAAGGATATGTTCGTGAAATTCGACCCTATTCCAAACCATAAAACTGATACCAATAATCACGGTCCTTTTAGTAGTGACAATATTGGTATGAATTATGACTATCCGGAGGCCACCTATGAAAGAAGAAAAGAGATTATTAAGGAACATGAGAACTATCAAAAGGGACTGCTGTGGTTCGTAGCCAACGACCCTAGGGTACCAGAGGATATACAGACGGAAATGCAGACATGGGGATTGTCCAAGGATGAATTTAAAGATAACGGTAATTGGCCCCATCAGATTTATGTAAGGGAAGCAAGGCGGATGATAGGGGATTTCGTTATGACCGAAAACGAACTCTTAAAAAAAAGCCCGACACCTAAACCAATAGGTATGGGTTCTTATACAATGGATTCGCATAATGTACAGCGCTATATTAAGCCCGATGGGTTTGTACAGAACGAAGGGGATATAGGGGTGAGTACCAATGGACCTTATACAATCTCCTACGGTTCATTGGTTCCGAAGAAGGAAGATTGTAAAAACCTATTGGTCCCAGTTTGTTTATCCTCCAGTCACATTGCCTTTGGTTCTATCCGTATGGAGCCCGTATTCATGATCTTGGGGCAATCTGCTGCCGCGGCAGCGGTACTGGCAATTGATGAAAATACAGTGGTTCAAGATGTGGATTATAATAAATTAAAAGGAGTTCTGGTTGGTAAAGGTCAGATAGTAGAGTAGTATAAAATTTCGTACATGATTTCATTCATAGTTTCCATAGCGGTTTTAATTTTAGGTTATTTCACCTACGGAAAATTCGTGGAGAAAATATTCGGAGTGGAGAAAGACCGGCCCACTCCGGCAATAAGGTTACAGGATGATGTGGATTTTATGCCCTTGCCGGTGTGGCGTATTTTTCTCATCCAATTTCTGAACATTGCAGGTCTTGGCCCAATTTTCGGAGCAATAGCCGGTGCCATGTTCGGACCTGCCGCTTTTCTATGGATCGTACTAGGGAGTATCTTTGCAGGGGCTGTCCACGATTATTTTTCGGGCATGCTTTCTGTGCGCCACGACGGACTTAGTATTAGTGAGGTAGTAGGCATTTACCTTGGTCCAAAGATGAAGCATTTTATGCGCTACTTCACCATAATACTTTTGATTTTTGTCGGCACCGTATTCTTGATGGGTCCGGCCAAGATCATTGATGGTATGACGGGGAATATGTGGAACCTATGGTTTTGGGTTGGCATTATTTTGGTCTATTATATTCTCTCTACGCTTTTGCCCATTGATAAAATGATAAGTAAGCTCTATCCAGTTTTTGGTATAGCCATGCTTTTGATGGCGATTGGGCTACTTATTGCACTTTTATTTGGGGATTACCACATCCCGGAAATTGTACCGGCCAATTTAAGGAATATGACCACTAGTCCAACTGAAACACCATTATTCCCCATACTGTTCGTGACCATTGCATGTGGTGCCATATCAGGATTCCATGCAACACAATCCCCCTTAATGGCGCGTTGTATGAAAAATGAAACATTGGGAAGAAAGATTTTTTATGGTACCATGATAACCGAAGGGATAGTGGCCTTGATCTGGGCCGCAGCGGCCATGACATTCTTTGGTAATGTAGAATCGCTAAATGTTGCTATGTTGTCCAATAACAATAATGCAGCCTGGGCAGCCAATGAAATATCGCTCAATATGTTGGGTAGCGTAGGAGGGGTTCTGGCCTTGTTGGGTATCGTAGTGGCACCTATTACCTCTGGTGATACTGCTTTTAGGTCTGCCCGCTTGATTCTAGCTGACGTGTTTAAAACAGACCAAAAGAAGATCAAAAACAGGCTTTACCTGAGCTTACCCTTGTTTGTAATCGCCTTTGCGCTTACTCAAATCGATTTTGGCATAATATGGCGCTATTTTGCCTGGAGCAACCAGACCTTGGCCACAGTGGTGCTTTGGACCATTACGGCCTATCTTATGTATAACAATAAAGCCTATTGGGTAACCCTTTTACCTGCAATCTTTATGACCATGGTCTGTAGTACCTATATTTTAATCGCCCACGAAGGGTTTAAATTGGCCAATCCTATTGCGTATATAGGGGGAGTATTCATTACTCTTAGTGTAACTATCCTTTTTTGGATCTATACAGCAAAAAGACAAAGATATTTGGGGACATTGCCCACCAGTTAAAAATTTGAGTTGAGTTAGTTTAGTTGAAAGGGGAACAATGGGAAACTATTGTTCCTTTTTTGTTCTAGCACGTTGGAGTCTGATTCTGTAATGTCAACCACACGGTAGCCACAGGCTAAACATAGCGAAACTACCTGTTTAACATTGTGTTTTGTAGGGTGATTGGCCGCTAAGACTGGCTAATCTTACAATCCTTTGTTGAACTTTGGTTTTAGCTAAGTTCTTTATTATCGATAATATTTTGCCTATTCAGTAACTTATCTGAAACCTTATAGGTGGCGGAATACTGAAGGTTAGGTTGTTGTTTTTTGAATTCGGAAAATGCCTTTTTATACCATTTTGGGTCAGTCGCTTTTTTCCTATAGTCTTCATTTGGTTTTGCATCTAAGGCTTCCCCTTCCAAACGAGGTTTAATTTCATGGATTCCAATTCCTAATTTTTCTATTCGCTCTAAAACTATCTCAAAATCGGACTCTGAAAAATAGTGTAGTGAATCAGTATCAAATTCATCATTAAGGTTTTCTAAGTTTAAAAAGATATTTTTTTCAAGAAATTCTGTTTTTTCCATATTATATAGGTGACCATTGGGTATCCTCATTGGGATATACAATTATCTGGCTAAGTTAGTAATACTTTATTTAAGCTTTTTAAGTAATAAGTTACATTACCTTTTTGGCCAAATATTTTTGGACTTCGTATACATCTATGCTTTTATTGAATTTCTTGCTTACACTAGGTGTATCCTCACTGGAAATCCAAATCTTTAGCTCTGCGTCCAAATCAAATGTTCCTGATGTTTCCAGGGAGAAGCGGGAGATGTTTTTATATGGCAAGGATTTATACTCTATTTTGCTTCCCGTCAGGCCTTGGATATCCACTAAAATTAACCTTCTATTGGTGAACATAAATACATCCCTGAACAAGGTAAATCCGAGTTCGATTTGTTCATCGTCTATAAGTAATCTAGCATATTTTTGATTAAGTTTTTCTGATGATACCTCACTCGCGTTTCCTAATATTTTATTTAATAGACCCATATTCTATTCTCCAAATCTAGATTTATTGAGTTATCTAGTAAATTACACTTCAATAATTAAAGAGATTTTGCATTAAAAGTGTCTCCTTGCGAAATATCCCCTGTTTCAAACCCCTTTTTAAACCATCTAATTCGTTGTTCCGATGTACCGTGGGTAAATGAGTCAGGTACAACCCTTCCTGTTGATTGACGCTGTAATCGATCATCGCCGATGGCATTGGCGGCATTAAGGGCCTCCTCTAGATCCCCTTCCTCCATCATTTGGGTCATTTGTTGAGAATGATTTGCCCAAACACCAGCTAAAAAATCTGCTTGCAATTCTAATCGCACCGAAACCTTATTGAATTCAGTTTCGCTTAATTGCCCCCTCAGACGATTTACCTTGTCCATTGTACCCATTAGTTTTTGAACATGGTGACCAACCTCATGGGCTATGACATAGGCTTGGGCAAAGTCACCTGGAGCATTCATTTGGCGTTCCATATCCTGGAAAAAACTTAAGTCCAGATATAATTTTTGATCACCAGGGCAATAGAAAGGACCAGTAGCGCTTGACGCAGAACCGCAGGCAGATGTAACGTAACCTGAAAAGAGCACTAATGTTGGTTCTTGGTAATTATCTAAAATATTATTCCACACATCTTCAGTGCTGGCCAAAATGGTAGCACTGAATTGCGCCTGCATATTTTCCTCTGCCGTGCCTTGATAGGATTCTGTAAAGGCGGGCTGACTGTTGCCCCCTAGAAATATATTACCAAGGAAACTTATAGGATTATTACCGGTAATAAAAGAAAATACCAATAATACTGCAACTATAATTAAACCAGTTTTTGAAAAAAGAAGTTTAATTAATGGCCCTAGTAACATAGGATTAAATCCACCAATTCCTCTACTTGAACCAGATCCACCTCTTTTGTCTTCTACATTTGAACTTTGACGCCTACCTTTCCATTTCATATTGAAAATTATTACCAGAAATCTCTAAATTGCTGCCTCTCCAATGTGAAATGTTTTGAAAATCAAATCGTTCGAAAATCGCAGCGAAATAAAGTTACAAATTAAGTGAATTTAAAGATACTCAAATGATAATATAAGTAATCTCATTAATAAAAAAAGGGTTAGTGTTATATTTTAGGTACATCGGAGGATTAAGGGAACGGTCGAAAATTTCCCTGTTCTAATTAAATGGATTATAATGATTAGAGGGACAAAATATTGCTAAAAATGACTAAAAAATAGAAAGTATCGAAAAAGTTGGAATTAAAAAACCCAATTTTTACTGGGTTTTAATTTGTTTTGTAATGTCTACTTCCCGATACAAAAATTGGCAAATATATTCCCCAACAGCTCATCATTGGTGACTTGTCCAGTAATTTCCCCCAAATGGTAAAGGGCGTCCTTGACATCTATGGCCAAAAGGTCGCTGGGAGTGTCTTCCACCATGCCAAATTGAACCTTTTCTATCTCTTCCAAGGCTTTTAGAAGGGAACTGTAATGTCTGGTATTGGTTACAATGGTCTCACTATTGCGCAGGGCTCCTGTATTTACAAAATCCAATAAGCGTGATTTTAGGGATTCCACACCTTGTCCGGTTTTGGCGGAAAGCAAGTGTAGTCCTGAAATTTGGGATTGTAGATTCTCAATGTGTTCCTTATCCAACCTATCCACCTTATTGGCAATAACCAGTAAGGGTTTTTGAGGATATTTAGTCTTTATTTTTTCCAGTTCCTTTATACTGGTCTTCAACTTATTGGCTTGGGTTGCCATTTGCCAAGCATCTACCAACAGCACCACCACCTGTGCCTGTTCTATTTTTTCAAACGTCTTCTTGATGCCAATACTTTCTACCACATCTTTGGTATCTCTAATTCCAGCGGTGTCTATAAAGCGAAATCCTATGCCTCCTATTACGATCACATCCTCAATGGTATCCCTGGTTGTTCCGGCAATATCACTTACAATGGCCCGTTCCTCATTCAAAAGGGCATTAAGCAAGGTAGATTTGCCTACATTGGGTTCTCCAACAATGGCAATGGGAATTCCGTTCTTGATCACATTGCCCACGGCAAAGGAATCGATCAGGCGTTGAAGAATCCGCTGTATTTTGGTCAAAAGTTTTTTAAATTGTGAGCGGTCTGCAAATTCCACATCCTCCTCTGCGAAGTCGAGCTCCAATTCCATTAACGAAGCAAAGTTCAGCAGTTGGTCCCTCAATTTTTTAATCTCGTTACTGAACCCGCCACGCATTTGCTGTATCGCAATTTGGTGGCTGGCCTCGTTATCCGAGGCTATAAGATCGGCCACGGCCTCGGCCTGACTCAGATCCATCTTACCGTTTAAAAAGGCACGTAGTGTAAATTCCCCTGCATTTGCCATTCTACAACCATTACGCAAAAAAAGCTGTATAATCTGTTGTTGGATATAGGGTGAACCATGGCAGGATATCTCAACAACATCTTCACCAGTATAGGAATGGGGTCCTTTAAAAAGGGATACCAAAACTTCATCCAACACCTTGTCGTTTTCCGTAATATGCCCCAAGTGTATGGTGTGGCTTTTTTGCTTTTGTAAATCCTTGCCTCTGATTGATGTAAAGAAAGGATTGGCCAAAGCTATGGCGTCCTTTCCGGAAATACGGATTACAGCTATGGCACCGGCCCCTGAGGGAGTGGCCAAGGCAATAATGTTGTCGTTGGTAATCATAGTATTATAATTGACTGTAAAAATACGATATAAAATTTTCAAACCATTCCCACAATCAAATTGACAAATAGAACAGTGCAATTATTTGAAATAATGCACTTTAACATTCAATACTTTATAAAATGTTCAAATAGCACTAATACAATAGTAGTTAAGTACTTTTATTTCGAGAATGGTAATTTTTAACACAATGATTTTGGTCATAATTATTGCAGGATAAATTGTGTAAATTTGAGAATGATCCAATACAACATAAAAGAGTCCGATTAAGCTTTGGAGTCTAGGTGTATCGGTACATTCAATTTAATACTACCATATGAAAATGATTAAAATTATTACCTTATTGGCAGTGGGTTTATTCTGCCAAATTAGCTTGGCACAGGAAACTCCGGATCCTGTTACTCCCATGGAAAATACAGAACAGATGATGCAGGAGAAAATTCGGTTGGAAGCGAAAGAGGCCAAGGAAGCCCAAAAAAGGATTGATAAGGCGGAAAAGGAGGCCAAGAAGGCTGAAAAAGCCCAGAAGAAGGCTGAAAAGGAACTGAAAAATCGAGAGAAACTTTCCTCCGATTTAGATTCCAAGAGAAGGTCTATTGCCAAAGATGAAAAGAAAATTACAAAGATTCAGGAAAAAATGATAAAGGATGAGAAAAAAGGCAAATTGTCACCAATGGCAATTGAGAAATTGAACCTGAAAATGGATAAACTGAATAAGGGCATAGAAAAAGATAGGGAAAAATTGAGAAAACTGGAAAGCAAACAATAAGTCCTGACGATATTCTGATATGGATATGTAACATATTCTTAATTTGCTCGTCCTATTCATATAACAACTTGGTAATAGTAGAAATATCGATTCGGGGTTTCTATTTGTGAGCACTAAGAAAGATAAATTATGAAGACAGAAAACAGACAATTACTCGTGTTGACCCATTTAAGTCAATTACTGGATATAGTAACTGGATTCGGGGGATTTATAGTTCCTTTGGTTCTGTGGCTAACACAAAGGGATACCATCATGAATATGGATGAAAATGGAAAATCGATTATCAATTTTCAAATTAGCATGTTCCTATACGTTCTAATTTGCATCCCGTTGATCTTACTTCTCGGTATTGGGGTATTAGGAATTATTGCCATAGCAGTGCTCTGTTTCGTCTTTCCTATTGTCAATGCCATTAAAGTATCCAACGGTGAAAAACCTCATTATCCCCTAAGCATAAAATTTGTGTAGTTAGTAAACATTTTTGTTAGGGACAAAAAAGCCGTATTTCAAATGGGATACGGCTTTTTTTATAGTGAAAGAGTGGGGTGTATTTTGAATTCAACAAAATGAGTTGAATTATAATTTCTAACTGTTCAACATTACTGGCATTACCAACATGGTCACATTTTCGCCTTCGTCCAAACCGTCAATTGGGGTAAGGATTCCCGCCCTATTGGGAAGGCTCATTTCCAATTGCACATCATCCGAAGTTAGGTTGTTCAACATTTCCACCAGGAACCTTGAGTTAAACCCTATCTGCATATCATCACCTTGGTAAGAACAGGTCAACCTTTCCTCCGCCTTATTGCTGTAATCTATATCCTCAGCAGAAATATTAAGTTCCGCACCTGCAATTTTTAATCTTATTTGGTGTGTCGTCTTATTGGAGAATATGGAAACCCTTCTAACAGAACTTAAAATTTGGTTTCGGGCTATGGATAGCTTGTTTGGATTTTCCTTTGGAATGACCGCTTCGTAATTTGGGTATTTACCGTCGATCAATCTACAGATCAGGATTGTGTTTTCAAAACTGAATTTGGCGTTGCTTTCATTGTACTCTATCAGCACTTCCGTTTCGCTCCCCGATAAAATTCCCTTTAATAAATTCAGAGGTTTTTTGGGCATTATAAATTCGGCCACTTTGGAAGCAGTAACATCTGTACGTTGATATTTTACCAATTTATGGGCATCGGTAGCTACAAAGGTTAAACTTTCTGGGGAAAATTGAAAAAAGACACCGCTCATGACAGGTCTCAGATCATCATTTCCGGCAGCAAAAATTGTTTTGTTGATGGCTGTTGCCAATATATCTCCTAATACTGTGGTAGAGGAAGGATTTGATAATTCAACCGATTTTGGAAATTCTGCACCGTCCGCGTATGCCAAGGCATACTTACCGTGGTTAGAGCTGATTTCCACTGTATTGTTATCCTCAACAACAAAAGTCAAGGGCTGTTCTGGAAAGGTTTTTAAGATTTCCAACAACAGTTTTGCTGGAACCGCAATAGTTCCCTCATTGTCCGAATCTACCTCCAATACAGAGCTCATTGTAGTTTCCAGATCGGAAGCTGAAACAGTGAGTTCTTTTTGATTTAAATCGAAGAGAAAATTGTCTAGAATAGGTAAGGTATTACTGTTATTGATAACCCCACCTAAAACTTGGAGTTGTTTTAGTAAATAAGTACTAGATACTATAAATTTCATTAGTTTATTTTTTTTTAAGGAATCTACATTATTGTACAACCTAAAACAGTGTTCAAATAACTGTTTGAATCCGAAATATTCCTTGAATCACGGTCAAAACAAAGATATTTTAAATGTCCTTTTTAAGGAAACAAACTTATCAACACTTATACCCCATATTTTTTCTTTCGAATGGTGTGAATCAGGAATCCAAAAATAAAGGTCAAACACAGGGGTAGGCCAATATTAATCAACTGCCATTTAGTTTTATGGTCATTAATTTTTTCCTCATCCAAAAAAGGGATAGAGACTTTCTTGTTCCGAATGTTTATAAGTCCGGTATCGTCCAAGAGGTAATTAAGGCAATTTATGAGAAATTCTTTGTTGCCAAAAAAGTTGTTTGTCCATTTGTCATAACCCAATTCCAAAGGTCTGCCGTTTCGGACTTGGTTTCTTATAAGATCACCGTCCGAAAGCACTATCATTTTGTTTTCAGGGCCTTGATCTACTATTTTGTCCAGTTTAAGCGGTTTTACCCGGTTTAGGAAAGTAGATTTGAAGGCGCCTTCGATCAATACCCCCAATATTTTATTACCATCTTTGTATAAGTCCTTATCCGGTGGCGTATTTATAATGTCCAACATAATTGGTTTTGGCACTCCCTCGGTTTTGGATAAGGGAGAGCTAGTGAGTAGGATCTGTTTTTTGTAATCACTGGCAAGGGTATCCAAACTACCTGTGAACTGGAATCTTAGCGCTTCCAAGTTGTTGTTTATAGGATGGTCGTTTTTGGAAAAGACCATTGGGTTGTAGTACCAAGGAACAGGGTTGTATTGGGAACTGTTCCCTTCTCCGGTCGCCAAAACTATTTGGGTGAAATAAAGGTCGTTGACCAGATCCGTATTTAATCGAATCCCGTATTTGAAGAAAAAATCGTTGAGGTTAAGATTGCGTGGCAGTGCCATGGCGGTACCTGCTTCGTTGAATAGGCTATCCAGTTCCATAGCTACCTGATCTATGAGCCAAAGCGATTTGCCTCCCCCGGTAATATATTGATCCAAAATAAATTTCTCTTCATCGGTAAAGGTTTCTGTAGGCTTTGCAATGAGGGCAAGATCAAAGCCTTTAAGCTGCTCCAATACCTTTTCTGGATTTGCTGACACCGAGTCCAAGGTAATGGCTCCAATGTTGTAGTAATCCTTAATGGTGGTCAGATAATCTGCCATGTAGATATCACCCAACTCCCCATTGCCCTTAATAATGGCTATTTTTTTCTTTTCCTTGATGTTCAACTTTGAAAAGGCATCTGCAAAGGCATATTCCAAATGTTGAACGGAATTGTTTACCCGCTCTTCCGTGGTGGCACCAAGTTTATTTTTTAACAGGGGTACCTTTACAGTGTTGTTATAGTAATTGACCATGGCCCAAGGAAAGATAATCTCTTGGGAGACTTTTCCATTCTGTTCAACGGTAACGTTGGTAGGGGTAAGGCCCAAGGCCTGTAAATCTGTGATAACGCCATCAATTTGAGAGGCTCCTTCTAGGGGATTTACGAAATTGAACTTTATATTCTTATTTTCCGATGCAAATTCCTCTAATAACTGCCTGGTTTCCACCTTCAATTTTATGAATTCGGGAGGAAGATTTCCATCCAACAGAATATCGATTATTACCGGGGAGCTAAATTCCCCAACAGAATTTAATGCCGCCTTGGAAAGGGTATATCTATTGTCTTCGGTAAGGTCTATTCTTGAGTAGAAAAAACTGGCCAGAATATTTACGATCAACAATAGTGCAACAGCCTTAATTATAGATAACAAACTTTTCTTCATTACCTATTTTGATTTTTTAGTTGATTAATGGTCAGGTAAAGAAAGAATAAGGTAAGACTTGTGAAATAAATAATATCCCTAGTATCCAATACGCCCCTGGCTATACTTTCAAAATGAGCCTTTATTCCAATTTGTTCCACAAAAAGTATCATGGGACCGTTGGGCAAAATTGTGGCCAGACTTGCAAATCCGTACAACATTACAAAGCATAGAACCATACCAATTATAAAGGCCACAATTTGGTTTTCTGATAGGGTGGAGGAAAATAATCCAATGGCGGTATAGCTTGCAATTAGAAATGAGAGCCCAAAATAGGAGCCCAGCACCATGCCCATATCCAGATTACCTATGGTAACACCCAATTGGGAAATGGTATACACGTATAGAAGTGTAGGCAATATCGCAATCAAGGCCAAACAAAAGGAACCCAGAAACTTTCCCATAACCATTTCCCATAAGGAGATAGGTTTTATAAAAAGAAGCTCCAAAGTGCCTAATTTTTTTTCCTCCGAAAAACTTTTCATAGTAATGGCGGGTATGAGAAAAAGAAATACCCATGGGGCCAGGAGAAAGAAATTGCCCAGATCGGCCAAGCCGTATTCAAAAATATTAAAAGGTCCCTTAAATACCCAAAGAAACAACCCGTTGAGCACTAAAAATAGTCCTATGACCAGATAACCTATAGGTGAGGTAAAAAATGATTGTATTTCTCTTTTAAATATGGCAATCATGTATGTTAGTTAATCGTTTCCTTCTTTATTAGGCTCCAAGCTTCTGGTTTGTCATCGAATAAGTGTTTTGTCTTCCCCCAGACGCTCTTGAAAAATTCCGAATTTTTATAGTTTTCCAAATCGGTAGCGCTATGCCAATAACTGTATGTGAAAAATATATTATTATCTTCCTTGCTCTGCAACAGTTCCAAAAAGGTGCAGCCCTCAGCTTGTCTGATTTTCTTTTTATTGTTTTCAAAGATGGCCTCAAAACTAGCAATATTTTCCTTTTTGAAGGTTAATTTTACAATTCTTACCAACATTTGTTCATTGTATTTAAGCAAAATTAATAATTACAGTATCCCTATAATCCAGACCCAATAGGGTGGAGGCCCCACCCACGGTATTTAGGTCGCTCTTATAGATTGCGATTTCCACATAGCCTGAGGAGTTGAATAAAGCCAGTAATTCCCCTGGGGATTTACGCTGACTTTTTTCCAAACTGTAATTTATGATGTCGCTATATTTTTTATATATCTCCTTTATTTTTTTATTACGGGCTTGTAGTTCAAAAGGTCTGCCCTTGCCTATGGACTTGAAGATACTTTGTTGAATGTTGGTTACCACATTGCCGTAGTTATCTATATAAATGACACTTCCGGATATGGTCTTGCCGTCATCGGAAATTCTTGGGTTGAACTCCCTAAGGTCCTTAAGATCTTTAAAGGGCCTACCTATTACTTCCAATTTTCCACCTCTAGCAATATGGCTTGCCGCTTTCACAAAAACATCCATTTCAGGAAACGAGCTATCAATACTATTGGGCAATTGAATTTCTACCACTTTTTCCGGCACTATTTCAGAAATAATGAGCCCTATTACCCCATTGTTGGCCATTATAAAATAGTGGTTGTCCACCAAGACTGCAATATGTTGGTTTTCTGGCGTCAATTCTGAGTCCACACCTACGATATGGATACTGCCATCAGGAAAATTTTTATATGAATTTTTCAGGATGTAAGCGCATTCCTGAATATTGAAAGGCGCAATGGAATGAGAAATATCAACAATTTTTGCATCTGACAATTCCTTATAAATTGTCCCTTTTATGGCGCCTACAAAATGGTCTTTATATCCAAAATCAGTAGTTAAAGTAATTATAGCCATATAGGACTGTTGATATGTTTTTGGTTTGGTAAGTTGTTTTTTTACTTAAGTTTGTTAAACAAAATTACACAAAAAATCAGCGAACCAAAATATATATTTCATATCTAATCCTTTATAACACCTCTCTTCTTTGAACGAACTTATAATAGAACTTACAGACATTAGCCCAAGGGAATTTTTTGGACAGAACAATGAGAACATAGATTTACTGAAAAAGCATTTTCCTAAGCTTAAGATTGTGGCCCGTGGAAACAAAATTAAGGTCTATGGAGACGAAGACCTATTGGACGAATTCGACAGAAGGTTCGACCTGCTCACCGCACACTATGCCAAGTATAATAAGTTGGATGAAAACAGCATTGAGCGACTTCTGGCCAGCAATGGACAGGAAGTATTGGAGTCCTCGGAAATCAGTGGTGAGGTTTTGGTACATGGTGTAAGTGGTAGGCTCATTAAGGCACAAACTGTAAATCAGCGAAGACTTGTCGATGCCGCTAGGAACAATGATATGGTATTTGCCGTAGGGCCTGCGGGAACCGGAAAAACATATACGGGAGTGGCCTTGGCTGTAAAAGCTTTAAAGGAGAAGCAGGTAAAACGAATTATATTGACCAGGCCCGCTGTGGAGGCCGGTGAAAATTTGGGCTTTTTGCCGGGAGATTTAAAAGAAAAGCTGGATCCCTACATGCAACCTTTATACGATGCCTTACGGGATATGATCGCACCGGAAAAATTGGCGCATTATATTGAGAACGGCACCATACAGATAGCCCCTATGGCTTTCATGCGCGGTAGGACTTTGGACAATGCCTTTGTAATATTGGACGAGGCCCAGAACACTACGCACGCTCAAATGAAAATGTTCCTGACAAGAATGGGGAAAAATGCCAAATTTTTGATTAATGGGGATCCGGGCCAAATTGATTTGCCAAGACGTTTAATTTCGGGATTAAAAGAGGCCTTATTGGTTCTTCAGAACATTGAAGGGATAGAAGTTATTTACTTGGACGATAAGGATGTGATAAGGCATAAATTGGTTAAAAAGGTGATTGAGGCCTACAAAGGAATTGAGCATAACAATTGATAGTTGCAGCATGGGTAATACAATAATTGATACAAATTTCAACTTTCCTGGACAACAAAGTCTGTACAAAGGAAAGGTAAGGGAGGTATATCATCTTGAAAACAATATTTTGGTCATGGTGGCTACGGATAGGCTTTCCGCTTTTGATGTAGTAATGCCAAAAGGAATTCCATATAAAGGTCAAATACTAAATCAGATTGCCACTAAGATGATGGCGGATACCGCCGATATAGTTCCCAATTGGTTAATGGCTACTCCCGATCCCAATGTTGCCGTAGGATTTGCCTGCGAGCCCTTTAAGGTGGAAATGGTAATTAGAGGGTATCTATCCGGACATGCGGCCAGGGAATACAAGTTGGGTAAAAGAATGCTATGCGGCGTTCCCATGCCCCACGGGATGTTGGAAAACGATAAGTTTCCAGCTCCCATTATAACGCCCGCAACCAAGGCCGAAATGGGAGACCATGATGAGGATATTTCCAGGGAAGGCATTTTGGAAAGGGGAATAGTAAGTGAGGAAGATTATCAGGTTCTTGAAAAGTACACCAAGGCGCTATTTCAAAGAGGGACGGAAATTGCCGCTAAAAGAGGCTTGATCTTAGTAGATACCAAATACGAATTTGGGAAAACCAAGGATGGAAAAATTGTACTTATCGATGAAATCCATACCCCTGATTCTTCCCGTTATTTTTATGCCCAAGGCTACGGGGAAAGACAAAATAGGGGAGAGGCCCAGAAGCAATTGTCCAAGGAATTTGTGCGCCAATGGTTGATAAGCAATAACTTTCAAGGACTAAAAGGACAAGTTGTACCTGAGATGACAGATGACTATATACAAACTGTCTCGGAACGTTACATTGAACTTTACGAAAATATTACCGGAGAAAAATTTATTAAGGCTGACATATCTGATATTCAGTCCAGAATTGAGAAAAATGTTTTGGGGTACCTGTCATCCTTATCATAGTTATCCCATTTTTAACAGGTCTTTTAATTTTAGTTGTCCCTTGCCCTTCAATCGATTCCTGATTTTTAAGAACGCGATGGCAGTAATGTAGGCATCCCCTAATGCGGTGTGCCTATCTTTCTTGGATATATCAAACTTTTCAGCCAATTCATCCAAGGAATAGTGCTCTTTCTTTTTGAACACATTGGAGGTCAATAGCGTTTTTTTGTAAAGATGTGAAGTGTCCAATACTTTATTCTTTAACCTGGGAAGACCGTTTCTTTCCAACGCCCTGTTGATCATAGTAATATCAAAAATGGCATGGTGCGCCACAATTACAGCATTCCTTAAGAATCCCAATAATTCTTCCAAGGCAGCACTTTCACTGATGCAGGAGGCCCCACCATTTTTTAGGATACCATGAATTTTTGCAGTTTCCGCATTATAATGCTCCTGCTTTAAAAAAAGTTCCAAGCTCTGGTTAAGGGCAATATTCTTGTCGACCAGACTTAAGGCGCCAATGCAGAGTATCCTGTCGTTTAAATAGTCGAATCCTGTAGTTTCCGTATCCAAGACCACGAATCTTACCAAGCGGAGGTCCTCAATCGGTTTTTTAATGAAACTTTTTTCATATTCCAACCAATAATCGGGATAGTTGGTTACTTTTTTTTTAAAGAAATCCATCATCGCAACAAGTTTGAAACTTTGAATCTAATACTTACCAATTCCTGTATTTCCTTTATGGTCTTAAAAGTTCTTTTTAGTTTAATTCTTTCTTCCTTGGTCAATTTGTCTATGGCTATGTATCTCCCGGAATCATTGTGGAGCAGGCCTTGTTTGGTCCTGAACTTTAAAAGGGCCCTGGTGGCATAGGAACATGCCATAAAGATTTCCTCGTTGTTGGGTTCCAATTCCGCCAGTTTTTCAAATCGCTCTGCGGTACTGTTGATGGATTTGACCGAATGGGATAAAATTAATACTCTTGCCGCATCGGTCAAAGGCATCAATGCCCGTCTTTTTAGATCGAAGGAATCCTTATGTTCTCCGTCTTCCTCAACCAACAGTTGTCTAAAAAAGCCTGTTGGGGAAGGGTTTTGAAGGGCACCGCTGGCCAAGTGCAAATAGAAAATGGGATATTTTTTGGTGGTTTCAAAAATGTGTTCCGATAATTCATTTACCAAATTTACATCACCATAGGTAATATTGTAATCGAAAAATATGGAGGAAAGCAATACTTCATCTGTCCCTGGGTTTATAATCCAATGTGAAATAGTTTTTTTCCATTCATCCAGGCTCAAACACCAGTTGGGATTGGAAGCCATCATTTCTGCAGGGCAATAATCGTATCCAATATCAAACAAACCTTTGTTGATTAGTTTGGACAATTTCAAAAAATAGTCGGTTGTTTCTATGAGCTTTTCTTCAGGGACATTTTCAAAGACCATGGCGTTGTCCTGATCGGTCTGAAGGAGTTGTTCACTCCGTCCTTGGCTGCCAAGTGCAAGCCATGCAAATTTTACAGGAGGTTTTGTCGGCATTTCCTCCAAGGATAGTTTAATAATTTGCTTAACACAGGCATCGTTAAGTTCCGATATAATTTTGGTAGTCAATTTAATGGGGATATTTTGATCCAAATAGTCTTGTAGAAGATGTGTAATACTCTTTCTAATCTGTTTTATAGATTTTATTTTCTTGGCCCTATTTATGGCTTTGATCAATACCGCCGGGTTGTTGCCCAAGGCTACCATAATATCATGTTTGGATAGTATTCCAATTGCCTTGGAGTTGGGTGTGCCGTCTTTGGTGATGCATAAATGGCTGATATTGCTCTTCATCATAGCCATCTGCGCCTGAGTTATGGTCAAGTGCTTATTATAGGTGATTACCGGGGAAACCATTATTTCCTTGGCTTTTGTGGTAATGGGATATTTGCCTGTTACAATATTGTTCCGCAGATCTTTGTCCGTAATAATCCCGATTGGCATCTTGTCCTTGACTACCAGCATGGCTCCAACTTTTTTTTCGGTCATTCTCATAGCTATTGTTTTGGCCGAGGTGGTTGGGGTACAGGTCACCAATTTTTTGGAATACTGAACGGATTGTAAATCCAGTACATGGGTATCAGGAGCCACAGGATTAACATCGGCAACTTCGTCATACAATTTACCGCGATGACTTTTTGAATAGGGATTTCTTGTATTGGAGGCGAAACTTTCTATTAAGAAATTTCCAACCGCTATATTTTTTTGGGCATAAGGTCTAAAAATGTTGATGGGAATGGCGTATAGAATGCTTTCTTCATGTGCTTTTGCACTCATTTTATAATTCTCCTGGGCCATTAAAGGTCTAAGCCCAAATATATCTCCCTCGTCGCACATGTCCATGATATTTTTGTCCAATCCTCTTTTAAGTGCAACAGCACCTTTGTTCACTACATAGAAGTAAGGATGCGGTTCGTCGTTTTCGGCAAAAATAACACTGTCCTTTTCTTTGTAGACAATAGTGATTTCTTCGGCAAGGGTTTCAAGGTCTGTCTGGCCCAGGACATTGAAGGGTGGAAAATTTTTTAAAAAATCGGCAACTCTATGCGAAATGGTATTTTTCATCTATTATTATATGTTGATCCTTGATACTTATCGAAATCATTGTTTTTTTCACATCTGTAGGTTATGAATACAAATTAGAACTCAATAGCTACTTTTAATTTACTATAAATAAATACGGGTTAAAGTTAATTTTTATACGCCATCATCAAAAGAAAAGATGAGGTCATTTATTTTGTTTTACTAGATACCTTAATTGCCAATAACGTTCACATAATATCGAATTGAGCTATTGGATTAAATTGGGTTGAATTAATTTAGGTATAACCTTATTTAATAATGCTATGGAATCACCTTATTTGGATTGTATTGAAGCCTGTCGTAAATGTATAGCCGATTGTCAATATTGCCTCCTTCAAATGTCGGGAATGGAAAGTAAAAATGACTGTCCATTTTGTTGTATCTTATGTATTGAATCCTGTACGGCAGCATTACAATTTTTAATGGCAGATAGTACATATGCCAAAGATTACTGTGGCATCTGTGCCAAAGTATGTCAATGGTGTGCAGAACAATGCGCACAACATGACCATAAACATTGTGAAGATTGCGCAAACTCTTGTGTAAAATGTATGGAGGAATGTCAAAAAGTGGTTATATCCTTATCTAGTGAAATTTAAATTTCTTCAATCATAAACCAGCTTGGGGTATATGGCTTTTGCAATGCAAAAAGCTGCCTTTATAGGAATGGATGTACTGGTATAAACCAGAAAAAGCTAGGAGGGATTTTTTATGTTTAGAGTGCAGGATTTAAGGGGTCTTAATGTAATAGTTATGGGATGACGTTCGAAATGGGTTTGGTGTTTTTGGTATTATTGATAACCATAATCTTGTTTGCCCTAGAAGTGTTTCCGGTAGATAAGATTGCTTTTTTTATCATAGTTTCCCTAACCTTACTGGGGCTTGTGAAACCGGAAGAGGCTATTAGTGGGTTTTCCAATAGGGCTACAATCGCAGTATTGGCCTTGATGATCTTGGCCATAGCCATGGAGGAAAATGGGGTTATTACTTGGCTTACCTCAGGTCTGGGTAAAATCAAGGCCCTCCCATTATTTGTTATAGCTCCTATTTTTATGATTATCACCGCGAGTATTTCCGCATTTATAAGTACTACCGCGGTAGTCATTGTTTTCATTAAAATTATCAATCAACTCTCCGATCGATTCAATATTTCCAAATCCAAATTATTGTTGCCTATTTCTTTTGCCGGCATACTGGGGGGGTCTTGTACCTTAATGGGTACCTCTACAAACCTTATTGTCAACTCCGTAGCACAAAATCTGGGGGCACCCGCCCTGAGTTTTTTCGAATTTACCACTATTGGGTTAATTTTTCTGGCAGTGGCCATTGTTTACCTCACCTTAACGCTTAGATGGTTGCCTTGGAGCGGAAAGAGGGAATTGGGGAACGATTATAGTGTAGCAGATTATATTACCAATGTCCGTATAAAGTCGGGGTCACAATTGGTAAACAAAAGGTTGGAGGAAACATTTTTATTCAACAATCCAGAAATATCAATACTTAAATTGATAAGGGACAATAGGATACACAATTCACCTGGAAAGTATATCACCTTAAAGGAAAATGATGAGTTGCTATTAATGTGCAACATTTTAAGCCTCTCTAAATTGAATGATGCCCAAAATTTGGAACTAAACCAGCCAAATTATTGGATGGGTGCCGAGCATCATTCCTCTGAGGAAGAAAAGGTACCTAAATTGGAGGAAAGGGTGTTTGTAGAACTTTTAATGCTTCCAGGTGCGGCGCTCTTGGGCAAGACCTTGGGGAATCTAAGAGGTTATATGCAACAGGATATTGTTCCTGTGGCCATTAAGAAGCGCAAGACCTTGACCAATATCAAGGAACGATTGGTTCGCAGCAGTTCGGATAAATTGGTGCTTAAAGCCGGAGATCGACTACTAGTTGATGTAAGTAGGCAAAATATTAAATCTTTGTACGCCATTGAAAACATTGTGCTTTTACAAGAGTTCGATTCCCTAAAAACCCATTCCCGATTCGGAAGGATTTTGTCGGTGGCAGTTCTTGGCTTAGTGGTCGTTTTGGCGGCCACAGGTGTTTTATCCATTATGGTAAGCGCCCTGGCAGGGGTATCTATATTATTGCTTACCAATAACCTAAATTTGGATAATGTGTACAAAAAGGTAAATTGGCAAATTTTCTTTTTGTTGGCAGGAATGATACCTTTGGGTATAGCCATGCACAACACGGGTGCGGACATGTGGATTTCGGAAAAATTGCTGGGTTTATTAGTGGGTCAATCCGAATCGATAATTATTGGCAGTCTTTTTCTTATAACCATGGTCATGAGCGGTGTGGTCAGTAATAATGCCACGGCCATTATAATGACCCCAATAGCAATGGCATTGGCAAGCGGACTGAATTTGGATTTTAAGCCATTTATTCTAGCTGTAATGTTTGCAGCAAATTTTAGTTTTTTTACCCCGGTAGGTTATCAGACCAATACTTTGATTTACGGAATAGGCAACTACAAATTCAAACATTTTTTTATAATAGGGGGAATTTTAAGTCTAATCTTATGGATTTTGGCAACCTTTCTTTTGGTCAGGTTGGTATAGTTCTTATAGTTGTTAATGGGTTTTCTGTGGTAAGATTTGCACTTTTAGTAATCATTGTAAATACGATATTTACCTTATACTTGAAAATTAGGCAGTAACTTCGTAGCTTAGGTCGCTATCAGGAGGTCATTAATTTTTGAATTCCTATTATTTATTAATATCGCATGAAGATTTTTTTTTCACTGACCCTCCTAATAGGATTGCTGTTTTCCTGTTCCGGAAACAAAAAGGAATCGCAGACTTTGGTATATAAAGAGCCAACGTCTACGAATTTGCCTGGGAATCGGTTGGCGGAAATTCACTGTTCCAGTTGTCATCTCTTTGTTAAACCAGAATTATTACCAAAATCCAGTTGGCAAAACGATGTACTTCCTGCAATGGGCAATCGATTGGGTATTTATAAAGGTAATGTACGACCAGATAGTCTCTTTGATAATGGAAGGAGCGGGGAAGTGGTTAAAAAAGCAAATATCTTTCCAGAAAGACCTCTCATCGCCCAAGCGGATTGGAATAAAATAGTGGATTATTACCTAGACAATGCACCGGATACCATTTTATCGACTAAACGGGTCAATAAAATCAAAATGGGCCTAAAACATTTTAAATATAGGGAGTCTGGTTTTTCCCATACTCCGGCCCTAACCACTATGGTGAAAATCCTTCCAGAAAATAGGGGAGTGGTATTTGCAGATAGTAAACGAAATATAAATAGCCTAACATTCCTGACCAAAGATCTTGAAAAGGATTTTGTTCTTGGGCTTAATGCGGCTCCTGTTCATTTCTACGAAAAGTACGATACCATTTATCTGACAACTGCCGGGAAAAATATTTTTCCCAATGATGTATCGGATGGGGCTTTACAAAAAATATTTTCCAAAGGAACAGCAGATTCATACACTTCCAACGAGGTGATTTCCAATTTACAAAGGCCAGTAAATATGGCTTATGGGGACTTGAATAAAGATGGATTGGAAGATGTTGTGGCCTGTGAATACGGCAATGAAACTGGAAAATTGGTTTGGTATGAAAACATGGGGGGTGACAAATACACTATGAGGACGCTGGACAATAGATCAGGTGCCATTACCGCAGTGATAAAGGATGGCAATGGGGATGGTCTACAAGATATTTTTGTGCTAATGGCCCAAGGGGATGAAGGCGTTTTTTATTATCAAAACCTGGGTGATGGCACGTTTTCTGCCAAAAGATTGCTTTCTTTTCTTCCTCTTAATGGTTCCCAATATATGGAGTTGGTAGATTTTAATTCTGATGGCTTCGATGACATAATATATGTCTGTGGTGATAACGCGGACAAAACCCCCATATTAAAAGGTTACCACGGTATTTATATATTTCTGAACGATGGGGGTTTAAATTTTAAGCAATCCTATTTCTACCCTTTAAACGGGGCTTATAAAGCCATGCCCAGGGATTATGATTTGGACGGAGATCTGGATATTGCGGCAATTTCATTTTTTCCCGATTATATGGGTTCCCCTGAGGAGAGTTTTGTGTATCTGGAAAATAAAGGGGATATGAAATTTGAGGATTATTCCTTTCCGGAGTCGACCAAAGGTCGATGGATTGTAATGGATGCGGAGGACATGGATGCAGATGGCGACATTGACTTGGCTCTAGGATCTTTTGTGTATTTTCTTCCGTTAGGAGATACCACTGGACTTGGCCAAAAATGGCTATCCGAAGGACCATCCATTATAGTATTGGAAAATACCACTAAGTAATTCAATTATATTAGGTCAGAATTGGAATATCCAATTCCATTTATTTTTTTGACTACTGACTACTGACTACTGACTACTGACTACTGACTACTGACTACTGACTACTGACTACTGACTACTGACTACTGACTACTGACTACTGACTACTGACTACTCA
>JAVJOW010000004.1:0-48597 GCA_040216555.1 Arenibacter sp. | reverse complement strand
CAGGAGCACAAGGCCCAACAGGTGCGCAAGGTCCGACAGGAGATACCGGAGCAACAGGAGCACAGGGTCCAACAGGAGATACAGGAGCAACCGGAGCCCAAGGCCCAACAGGAGCCACTGGAGCACAAGGCCCAACAGGAGATACCGGAGCAACCGGAGCGCAAGGCCCAACTGGAGCCACTGGAGCCCAAGGTCCAACAGGAGATACAGGAGCAACCGGAGCGCAAGGCCCAACAGGTGCTCAAGGTCCTACAGGTGATATCGGAGCAACTGGAGCCCAAGGCCCAACAGGAGCTAAAGGAGATACAGGTGATACCGGAGCCACTTGAGCCCAAGGTCCTACAGGAGATACCGGAGCAACCGGAGCTCAAGGTCCTACAGGTGATACAGGAGCCACTGGTGCTCAAGGTCCTACAGGTGATACCGGAGCCACTGGAGCCCAAGGACCAACAGGAGCTAAAGGAGATACAGGTGACACTGGAGCCACTGGAGCCCAAGGTCCGACTGGTGCTAAAGGAGATACCGGAGCAACAGGTGCTCAGGGTCCAACAGGAGATACCGGAGCAACCGGAGCGCAAGGCCCAACTGGAGCCACTGGAGCCCAAGGCCCAACAGGTGCTCAGGGTCCTACAGGAGATACCGGAGCCACAGGTGCTCAAGGCCCAACTGGAGCCACTGGATCCACTGGAGCTCAAGGTCCTACAGGAGCACAGGGTCCAGCAGGTCCTGCCGGTTCTGATGGTATTGATGGTGCCGTGGGTCCTCAAGGTCCAACAGGGGCTCAGGGTCCAACGGGAGCTACGGGGTCACAAGGTCCTACTGGGGCAACTGGTCCAGCAGGGGATCCAGCAACGGATGATCAAACATTGAGTATTGCAGGCGATCAATTGAGCATATCAGGCGGTAATACCATTACAGTCCCTACGGCCGATGGAACAGAAACTATAGTGACTGCAGGAAATGATATTAGTGTTACTGGAAATGGTAGTAGTGCTACGCCATATGTAGTTGCAAATACAAGACCTAATATTTTCTATCCGCCTTCCATTGCTGTGGATGCTTCTTCAACGGGCACGGGTAGGACAATTAATCTGCATACCCAATATACGGCTCAGTTTGGATCGCCAATGGTGGCAAGTAATTTGGCACCTGGGACCATCCCAACCTATGCCAATACCGAGCTGTACTACTATGTTACGTTTTATGACGATTTGGTTTTTGATAATGTAAGTGTAGATGAATTTGGTGTAATGACCTATGATGTTATAGCAACACCAACAGATTATAATTCGCTTATCAACGTAGTATTTGTAGTAAAATAATAGAATAAATAAACCAACTAGGTACAACAGGAATTTGAAACCAAAACACATATATAGATTTCTTTTTGTTACCCTTGTAACTATTTTCTTTGGTGCTAATAGGGCCAATGCACAGTTTTTGTTGCAGGCACCCAATAGTACCGATGAACATAATTACAAATGGTATGAGGCTTCCGATACTTCCACGGTTTTGGGTACCGATTTTTTTTATGAGGTTACTTCATCCGGTATTTATTTTGCCACCTATGATGGTACCCTGTGTGGATCAAATGCGACTGGTTATTTCATTGTAACGGACTGTTTTAGCCCGGATAATGAGGTAACAATGGATATATCCAATAATGTAAGTGGCAGTGCCGCCATAAGTTGGTCTCCGGCTGTAAGTGGTGATCAACTCAGGCCTACGGTCATAGCCACCCAGAGTGTGGTGCGCTATACCGCCACTGTGACCAAGGCAGGGAACTCCTTCGATTTACCCAATTTTACGGTCGTTTGTTTACAGCAGTCCAGTATTTTGGTGGATGATTTTATAACTGTTAATGAAGATTCCTCTGTGGTAGTCCCCATTTTTGATAATGATAGCAATTTGCCAACAACTGGTATTTTAACTACATCAAATCCATTTAATGGGAACGTCCTTGTTGATGATAATGGTACGCCAAATAATCCATCGGATGATATCATAACTTTTGTACCAAATCCGAATTACAATGGTCCAAGTACATTTACCTATACCATTTGTAATTCCCTTGGCGCTTGTAGTACGGCCACTGTAAATGTGGATGTACTTCCAATTGTTGACGCCTTTGATGATTCTGTAGCTACCTTGGAAAATATGCCTGTTGATGTTAATATATTGGTTAACGACAATGATGTCCCTGTACTGGGAACCATAACTACAACAAGCCCATCCAATGGCAATGTGGTACTTGATAACAATGGGACGCCAAACGATCTTACGGATGATTTCGTAACCTATACTCCCAATAACGGCTATATTGGTAGTGATCTATTTACGTACACCATTTGTGATGATCAATCCAATTGTAGTACGGCCAACGTTAATATATTGGTCAACCCATCGGGAATTGTTGATATAGATAGTGATGACGATGGAATTTTGGACAGTTTTGAAGACCTTAATTTGGATGGTGATAATGATCCGTCTACGGACCCAACAGATTCTGATGGTGATGGTATACCGGATTACTTGGATATTGATAGTGATGATGATGGTATTCCAGATAACGTTGAAGCCCAAACTACTCAAGGATATATTTCACCAAGTGGAATTGATGCCAATAATAATGGTTTGGACGATGCCTATGAAAACAATGGAAATCTTGGCTTGTTCCCAATAGACACGGACGGGGATAGTTTACCTGATTACTTGGACGAGGATAGTGACAACGATAATGTTCCGGACAGTATTGAAGGACATGATCATGACCATGACGGAATTCCGGATGTTGTTTATATTGGTTCGGATAAGGATAATGATGGTCTAGATGATGGTTATGAAGGCAGCACAACTATTGATATTGATGTTAATGATGAAATAAATGATCCTTACAATGACCTGCCAAATACCGATGGGGATGATGAAGTAGATTACAGGGATACCGATGATGACGATGACGGAATACTTACAATTGATGAGGATGAAAACGGTGATGGAAATTATGCCAACGACGATTTTGATGGAGATGGTACTCCTAATTATTTGGATTCAGATTTGATCATATTGGATGACGGAGTGGAAGTGTTTAATGTAATAACACCCAATAATGATGGAATTCATGATGTATTGACCATAAGGGGAATTGAAAATTATCCAAACAATACCATCAAAATATATAACCGTTGGGGAGTATTGGTTTATGCAACCAAGGCCTATAATAATGAATCCAACTATTTCGACGGTACCTCTGAAGGTAGGGTAACCGTTGCAAAAGATAACCAATTGCCGGTTGGGACTTATTTCTACATATTGGACTATACCCCATCGGTAGGAGGAAAGATGACGACCCTTACGGGATACATATACATAAACAGATAAATGATGTCAAATCTTATAAAAAATATACTAGATTCCAATCAGCTGTTGTTGTGCCTATTTGCCGTAGCCATGTTGGTCAGTAACACGGTACAGTCCCAACAGGATGCACAATATACCCAGTATATGTACAATACGGTAAGTGTAAACCCAGCTTATGCCGGTTCCCGTGGACATATCAGTATTGCAGCATTACATAGGTCCCAATGGGTAGGTTTGGATGGAGCGCCAACTACCCAAACTTTAAATTTGCATTCCCCCATAGGCTATAGGGGAGTAGGTTTGGGTATTTCCATTGTGAACGACAAAATTGGTCCTACTTCCGAAACTTATTTTGATGGAGATTTTTCATATACCGTTTATACCTCCCAAGAAGGTAGATTAAGTTTTGGCTTAAAGGCCAGTGCCCATATGTTGGACATACGTTATTCGGAACTTAATCAAGATTATACCAACCCAGGAGGGCCAGACCCCACCTTACAACAGGATATTGATAATAAATTTTCCCCCAACATTGGTGCCGGAGTTTATTATCATACCGAAAAATTCTATGCAGGCTTGTCCGTACCTCGTTTTTTACAAACGACACATTTTGATGGGGAAGCATTATCGACGGCTAAGGAACAGATGAATTTATATTTGATAACCGGATATGTGTTCGACCTGAATACTAATTTAAAATTTAAACCCGCCCTTTTAACCAAAGTAGTACAAGGTGCACCTTTGCAAGTCGACGTTTCGGCCAATTTTATGCTCAATGACAAATTTATAGTTGGAGCAGCATATCGCTGGGATGCGGCATTAAGTGCCATGGTTGGATTCAATATCTCCAATAAGTTCCTTATTGGCATGGCCTATGATAAAGAAACTACCGAGTTGGGACAAGCAACGTTTAATGATGGATCCTTTGAGATTATTTTGCGCTACGACTTCATCAAGGAGCTTGGCAATTTAAAATCTCCAAGATTTTTCTAAAAGTCTAGTTGGGATTCCAGTATAGGAGTTTTTTATTTCTACAATTCTATTGAACAATGGCGTTGGGTATCATAAGTAGACCAATCCATTTTACTCCCTCCGAGGTTGGCTTGGCTTCCTTAAAGGTTTTCCAATGTCATCATCTGTATTTTTTCCCTTGGCCCCTTTGGTCAATTTTTTTTGAACTGAAATGAAGGAAAACCTTCCGAAAGTATTTATTTTTTTATGACGTACTAAACCCTTATTATTGGGGAAAGGTTTTATTTTTACAAAATGGAAGAGGAAAATGTAATTCTTGTTGATGAATTTGATGTTCAAATTGGTCTGATGCCAAAAATGGAGGCCCATGAAAAAGCTCTACTGCATAGGGCATTTTCGGTTTTTATAATGAATGATAAAGGAGAAACAATGATTCAGCAAAGAGCGGGTCATAAGTATCATTCCCCTCTTTTGTGGACAAATACCTGTTGTAGTCATCAGAGGGATGGAGAATCCAATATTCAGGCAGGGAAAAGAAGATTGAAAGAGGAAATGGGATTTGAGACGGAACTGAAGGAGTTGTTTTCGTTTATTTATAAGGCTCCTTTTGACAATGGTCTTACCGAACATGAATTGGATCATGTAATGATAGGGCACTACAATGGGGAACCGCATATAAACCCAGAGGAGGTAGCGTCATGGAAATGGATGAAACCTTTGGACATTAGGCAGGATATGCTTACTTCCCCTGAAAAATATACAGCCTGGTTCAAAATTATTTTTGATAAGTTCTACAATCATATTTCACAATACAATACCACTATATGAAAGTTAAGGTAAGTAGAAAAGCTCATTTTAATGCTGCTCACAGGTTGTATAGACCAGAATGGAGTTTTGAAAAAAATGATAATGTTTTTGGGTTGTGCAATAACCCAAATTTTCATGGCCATAATTATGAACTGATAGTTAGTGTTACCGGAGAAATAGACGAGGAAACGGGCTTTGTCATAGATATGAAAGTCTTAAAGGATCTTATAAGGGAAAAAATTGAAAAGCAACTGGACCATAAAAACCTCAATGTGGAGGTGGAATGGTTTAAGACCGTGAATCCCACAGCCGAAAATATAGTGGTTTATATTTGGAATCAGCTTAGGCCCTTTATTAAAGCTTCAAACGAGTTGGAGGTTGTACTATACGAAACGCCAAGAAATTATGTGACCTTTTCCGGATAGATGAGATTTATTATTATCAAACCGAATTGTAATAATTACGAACTTCCTTTAAACAGGTAAATCAAATTAATAAATAGAATACAAATACCTAATACCAATTAGCATGAACTTATATCCTTTAAAATTCAACCCTATCCTTAAAGAGCGACTATGGGGCGGTACCAAATTAAAAGATGTTTTGGGAAAACCCATTGAAAATGACATTACAGGTGAAAGTTGGGAGCTTTCTACCGTGGAAGGAGAGGTGTCCATAATCGCGAACGGTGATTTTTCTGGTAATTCCTTGCAGGAGTTGATCAACAAGTACCCTGAAGAATTATTGGGTAAAAGTGTTTATGCCCGATTTGGTACCGAGTTTCCAATTCTTATCAAATTTATTGATGCCAAACAGGATTTATCGATCCAATTGCACCCTAATGATAAATTGGCCAAAAAACGCCACAATTCCTTGGGAAAAACGGAGATGTGGTATATTATGGACGCGGATAAAGGTGCGGAGTTAATAGTGGGTTTTAATAAGGATGTAACCAAGGAGGAATATACCAAGAGTATTGAGGAGGATACACTATTGGATCTGTTGAACTACGAAAGTGTAAAGGAAGGGGATACCTTTTTTATAAACACTGGTAAAATGCATGCTATTGGTGCTGGAGTCTTGCTGGCAGAGATTCAACAAACTTCCGATATTACCTATCGTGTATTCGATTTTAATAGGAGGGACAAGAATGGCAATCTTAGGGAACTACATACCGATTTGGCCCTAGACGCCATAGATTACACTAAGAAAGATGATTTTAAGGTAAAATATTCGGATAAAAAGGATAGTGTGAATAATATGGTATCCTGTCCTTATTTTAATACCAATATATTAGAGCTGACCAAGGATCTGGAATTGAATGTGGAAAAAAGGGATTCCTTCACCATCTACATGTGCGTAGGGGGTAAGGCGACAATTTCAAATGAATTTGGTTCGGTATCCATAAAAAAAGGGGAGACCACTTTAGTGCCTGCACAGTCCAAAAAAATAAATATAATAACAACGAGTGCAAAACTTTTGGAGGTTACTATCTGAAAATGATTACTTTTGCAAAAAAAATTTACCAATGGCAAGTATAAAAGATTTAAAGAAAGACATTAATTACGTTTTAGGAGATATTATTGAAGCGGTGTATTTAGTGGAAGCTTCAGGAAATAAGCAAAATTCAAAAGAAGGTAATGCAATAATAGATAATGCAATAGAGGTCTTTGACGAGTTGATCGCGAAAGTTAACCAGAAGTCAGTGGATAACAGACCTGCCCATTTAAAATCGGTTAAAGCGGAATTGGAAACCAAAGCTGGTTCCTTAATTGAACAACTTAATAAATTAGGGTAGTATTTCCCTAAGTAGGTATTTAAAAAAAGCATCCAGTAAATGGATGCTTTTTTTATTGTTGAGTTTCTTTCTTGAGGTTTTCAATATGTTCTTTTAATTCCCTACCGTATTTGGAATTGGCTACATCAACAGAGAGCGTATTGTTTATGGAATCCAAATATTTAAGGTTGGCATCTGCAACTTCCTTCACGGCAATGTAGGGTGCTACATAGGAATCTGCATTGTTCAACGCAAAATTAATGGCAAAAAGGTATCCTCTCTTGACATTTTTGTCGGATAAATTTTGAAGGGAATCAAAAGCTATGGAGTCACTTAGGGTTTTGGGATCCATACTCAACCTTGCGTATTCTAAATCCTTAGTGTTGAACTTGGACATTACTTCAAGATATTCCTTTAACTTGTCATTACTTTTAGATCCCTTAATTTTTGCGTTGAGGTCAAAGGTATTCCAATTCGTATTAATGGTTATATTTCCAGGTTCCCCAAAGAAGGTAATTCGGTCATTTATGCTATTGTTGTCTTTTTTATCCAAGTATAGATAGAACAACTCAGGACTTTCCAATTCCGTAGTGAAGGAAAAATTACCATCCCCATCCACTACAAGCGAATCAACTGTGACCAAGGTGGTGTCCGCAATGTGCTGCAGATATAAGGTCCCCTTTTTTAATCCCTTTACATTTCCTGCAACGGTCATCGTATTTTCAGTACTGCCGCCCCCGCAAGAGGTAATAATTATTGCCAGTATCGCGACCATTATAATTTTCTTCATATTATTTTTTTTGTGGCGCAAATATCATTAAAGTTTATGGAATTTTAAACTTTTGATGCAATTTCCATTAGAATTGTACAAAGTATGGCACCTCCGGTACCTACCACATAGCCAAAAACGGCCAGTAAAACACCGACTGATGTCAATGATGGGTGAAATTCCGCAGCTACCACCGGGGCAGAGGCTGCACCTCCCACATTGGCCTGACTACCAACGGCAAGGAAGAAATAGGGAGCCTTGATCAATTTGGCAACAACGATCAGCAAAACAGCGTGAATCGTGATCCAAACAAACCCTATGGCAATTAGGCCAGGATTTTCAAAGACCTTGCCCAAATCCATCTTCATGCCAATAGTGGCCACCAAGATGTAGATAAATACACTTCCTAATTTACTTGCCCCTGCCCCTTCATAATTCTTTGCTTTGGTAAAGGAGAGTACTATTCCTACTAGGGTTGCCAGAACTACCATCCAAAAGAAGCTGGAACCTAAAAATGAAAGAAAACTTTTATTATCGCTTACGCTTTCATAAGTACTGGTCAAAAATGAACTAATAAAATCCCCAAAGAAATGTGAAATACCAACCCCGGTAAAGGCAAAGAACAGCATCATCATATAATCCTTTAAAGTGGGGACCCTGGTTATTTTCTCTGTGAATTTTGATACTTTTATTCTAAGTTCTTCAATAGCTGAGGTGTCCGCCTTAAGCCAACGGTCTATTTTTTTGGTTTTTCCAACCCCCAACAAAATAATGGCCATCCAAACGTTGGCAACCACTATATCAACCAAAACCATTCCCCCGTATTTGTCCGGATTGTATTGATAAATCTCGAGCATTGCAGCTTGGTTGGCTCCTCCACCTATCCAACTCCCGGCAATAGTGGCAAGGCCTCTCCAAATGGCATCAAAATCGTTCCCACCTACGGTTTCGGGTGAGAATATGGATATTATTAAAATAGCCAATGGCCCACCTATTATTATCCCAAACGAACCGGTCAGGAACATGATCAACGCTTTGGATCCCAAATTGGCTATGGCCTTAAGATCGATACTCAAGGTCATTAAAATCAGCGCCGCCGGCAGCAAATATCTACTGGCCATAAAATAAAGACTGGAGGTCTCGTCCGATATTAAACCACTACTGGCCAATATTGAGGGTAGCACATAGCACATTAGAACAGCCGGTACTATATTGTAGAATTTACTCCAAAAACCGGTTTTTATGGAAGAGGTGTAAAATATAAATCCCAAACAAAGGGTAAGTAGTCCAAATACAACGGTATCATTGGTAATAGTTGGTTCGTTCATATAAAAATCAGTTCAATTGGGCTTTTCATTTGCGCCAAATATAATCAAATTAAAATATGCTGTTTTATATAATGGGCCACCCCGTCCTCAGAGTTTTTCAGGGCAAGGTCGCTGGCAATATTTTTTACTTCTTTACGGGCATTGGCCACTGCTATTCCACGACCCACATTTTGAAGCATTTCCATATCGTTGTAATTGTCGCCAAAGGCAATCACGTCGTTTAAGCTTTCATGCTCTTCCAGCAGCAGTTTAATAGCGGTTAATTTGGAAACCGATTTTGGAGCAATTTCGATCAGGGTGTCGTTGGAACGATACAGGTTCAGGGTCTGATTGAAGTTTTTCTGAAGCACGGGGAAAAGACCGTCGGTATTTTCTTTGTTTCCCATCAACATAATTTTATGGGCACCCATTTTTCTATACCTCCAGTCCTCAATGGTTGCTTTAGTGTCCCTATAGGTAGGAAGGGTTTTGGTATATTTTATTTCTTTTTGTACCCGCTCGGAGTCCATTTCAACATACCATTCACTTTTTGAATATAGGCCCAGCTGAATTCCAACCTTATGCGCCATTTCATAAATTGAGACTATTTGGTCTATATGGATAAAGGTGGAGAACAATTCTTTTGAACCCTTTAGCACCAACGCCCCATTGTAACATATGATGGGCTCATTTTCTATGCCCAGGTTTTTTTGAATATAGGTCATGGACTGGGGCATTCTGGCCGAAACCAGTATAATCCTTAGATGGTCCTTTATTCTTTTGATTTCCGAAATTGTAAAATCGGAGACATTATCCTTAAAGGTCAATAAAGTGCCGTCCAAATCGGAACATAAAATTTTGAAATCCATATTGGGGAATTGAGTTTAGGTTTTTGGAATTGATTTGCAGTCAAAGATATGGTTTAAGAATAAAAAAGGTAAAAGAGTTGCTTTAAGGGTGCTTATTTAACCAGTCTGAAGTAGGTCCAAGAATTAATCCTCCTTTTGTTTGGGGGCACGTTTGGCCTCTTTTAGTTCCTTCATCAACATCCATTCTATTTGGCCATTTACACTGCGAAATTCGTCCGAAGCCCATTTCTCAATGGCTTTCAGCATATCTTCATTTAATCGCAATGCAAAAGCTTTCTTTTTGCTCATATGATCAGTTTATACCCCTTTAAAATTATTTTAAAAACTTTAAAGAGGGTCCTGAAAGATTTATTTCACTCTTCAATATTCCTTGGCCAAGGTGTTCGGTTTGTTTTCAAACTTGGAATCCAATATTATACTTTGATTTTTTTAACAAGGTTCTGCCCTATATATCGGCAAAGATAAGGGTACATAGGTCTATTGCCAAAGATAGCCAACGGTATGTTGACCATAAAAACCAGACCATAACGGGTGTATAATATTACCTTGCTATGGTTAATGGTTAAGTGTCCCAGCATTGACAATGGGCGATGCATCCTTATCCGAGCAGAGGACTACCATAAGATTGCTTACCATAGCCGCTTTTCGTTCCTCGTCCAAGTCAATTATTTCCTTCTTTCCTAATTGATCCAGCGCCATTTCTACCATGCTTACCGCACCTTCCACTATTTTATGTCTTGCAGCTACTATTGCCGTGGCCTGTTGTCTTTTTAGCATGGCATTGGCAATTTCTTGGGCATAGGCCAAATATCCAATTCTGGCTTCCAGTACTTCTATGCCTGCCATGGCCAATCTTTCCTGAACCTCTTTTTCCAAGGCCTCGCTTACTTCATTAACACTGGATCGTAAGGTAATATCTTCCGTATGGCCCTCATCCGCAAAATTGTCATAAGGATACATACTGGCCAATTTGCGTACAGCGGCATCTGTTTGTACGCGGACGAAATTCTTGTAG
The DNA here is from genome assembly GCA_040216555.1 of Arenibacter sp. Lineage (GTDB taxonomy): Bacteria > Bacteroidota > Bacteroidia > Flavobacteriales > Flavobacteriaceae > Arenibacter. Next base: position 37,721 of record JAVJOW010000004.1, on the reverse strand, counting down.
TCGTCCACTTCAAAGGCAGCCTTATACGTATCGGTAACCCTCCATACCAAAATGGTACTGATCATGATTGGATTTCCAAGCTTATCATTGACCTTGAGGCGCTCACTGTCAAAATTACTGGCCCTCAGGGAAATTTTATTTTTGCTATAAAAGGGATTGACCCAGAAAAGGCCATTTTTTTTAATGGTACCCATATACTTCCCAAAGAGGAGTAGCACCCTGGATCCATTGGGATTTACCAAAACAAACCCACGTAATGATATAATACATATGACGAAGATTGGTAACGCTAGCGGGGCGCCACCGACTACTAGCACAATGGCTAATATGAAGAGCCCTAATAATACAGGTAGCATAATATAGCCATTGGTAGGGATAATATTTTTTTCTTGTTTCATGGTCGATTGATTTACAATGATATTAAAATGATATCATAAAGATATAAATAAATTAATAACCATGAACATTTTGGCACTAAATTAATCCTGAGCGTTTAAGTCTTTGTATTACCGGTTTTAAAATCTTTCGTTTTCTTTTTTTTTGGATTTTTGAAAAGTCGTTTAAAAAATCCATCCCTTTTTACGGGGTCGCAATCCAGTTGGTTCATTACAGCCGAGCTTGGTCTGGGAAATTTGGCTTTGGTAATGTAGTCAAACGATTTGTCCGCATTTAGCTTTTGTATCCATAGCGCAAAAATGGGCAATGCCGCATTGGCGCCCTGTCCCAGGCTAGTACTGCTAAAGCCAATTTCATGATTGTCCAATCCTACCCAGGTTATATTAAGTAGCTTTGGGGTCAAGGCTACGAACCAGGCATCCTTATTGTTTTGTGTAGTCCCGGTTTTTCCGGCAATGTCATTTTTAATTCCGTAGGCAGAACGAATACGGGCGGCAGTACCGCTATTCACTGTTGCCTTCATCATTTCTAACATGATTTGGCCCGTTTCTTCGGAAAACGCTCTTTTTTCGGCTACAACTGGCTTAAAGGTCTCAATTAGGGAGTCCTTTTCGTCGGTGATTCTGTGGATCAAAAATGGGGTGACAGATTTGCCGTTATTCAGAAAACTGGCATAGGCACCTGCCAGTTCATTGATCCTGATTTCGGCTGTGCCCAATGCCAATGACGGTAGTGCGGGCAATGGGGTTTCAATACCCATTTTCTTTGCTTGTTCTATCACCTTGGGAATACCTGTTTTTTCCAATACCTTAACCGCCACGGTATTAACAGAGTTGCTCAGGGCCTCTTCCATGGAGTAATTTAGGTAGGCCTCATCTTTCTTTCCTGAATTACTGGGAGACCAACCTTCCATGTTTTCATAGGCCACTTCCTGGGCAGAAAAGTAGGTACAGGGAGATATGCCATTCTCAAGGGCAGCGGTATAGACAATGGGCTTAAAAGCAGAGCCTACCTGACGCTTGCTCTGTGAGATATGATCGTATTTAAAGTGTTTAAAATTAATTCCGCCCACCCAGGTTTTAACGGCCCCGGTTTTGGGATCCATGGATATAGATCCGGTATTTAAGAATTTAAGATAGTGCAATAAACTATCAATGGTACTGGCAGAACGCATTTCATCCTGATTCCAATCCCTCAACTGCATTTCTTTTTTTAGGTTCATCGAGTCCATTATTGCCTTCTCGTTGAGCCCTGCATTCTTCCATTTTTTATAGGGTTCTGAACTTTGTATTATTTTATCAATAAGTTTTTGGTCCTTTATCCAAGGCGCTCGCTTGCCGTAACCTTTTTCAAAGCTGTTTTGGAGTGCTTTCATATGCTGCCCCATTGCTTCTTCTGCCAATACCTGCATTTTGGAATCCAGTGTGGTATAAATTTTAAGTCCGGAAGTATAAATGTTGTAATCCAGTCCCTTCTCCTTTTGCACCTTGGCCCAGCTTAGCATTTGTTTTCTTACCTCTTCCCTAAAATAGGGAGCTATGCCCTCATTGTAATCGTAGTCCCTATAATCAAGTTTTAATGGAAGTAGTTTAAGGCTATCCACCTCTTTTTGTGATATAAAATCATTGGAATACATGGATTGCAATACCAAATTACGCCGGTTTAAACTGTTTTTTGGAAAAACACGGGGATTATAACCGTAGGTTGCCTTTAACATGCCTACAAGGGTTGCGCTTTCTTGCAGCTCAAGTTCTTTTGCCGATTTATTGAAGAATTTTAACGAAGCACTTTCTATTCCGAAAGTGTTGTCGCCAAATGAAACGGTATTCAAATAAAGCATCAGAATCTCTTCCTTGGAGTACATAGATTCCAATCGGGAAGCTATTGTCATTTCTTTAAATTTTGATATGGCCAGATTGAATTTTCCGGATTTTTCCCTTGGATATAAATTCTTGGCAAGTTGTTGGCTAATGGTGCTTCCGCCCCCTGCCGATTGATCCTGCATTAGTATAGTCTTAAAAGCCACTCGGACTAGACTTTTGTAATCTATTCCTGAATGATCATAAAAACGTTCATCTTCAATAGCCACCAAGGCCTCTATTAAATTTTTGGGTACTTCCTTATATTGTATGGGCTGCCTATCAAACAGAAAATATTTACCAATAAGGACACTATCGGCGGAATAGACCTCGGAAGCTCTTTGGTACTTGAAATCCGAAAGTTCTTGCTTACTGGGAAGTTTCCCCCACGCTCCCATATATATGCCTATTATCAACAAGAATATGATACCTCCTGCCGCAAGCAAGGACATTATTCCAAATCTTAGGTAAGGATTTTTTATTTTCTTGAACATCAATTTTAATAATTAGGTACTGCAAGATCAAATTAATAAACTAAATAAGGGCTCATCTTAACAATACCTTAAATTGCAATGTCTTATTTTTGGATGCCATTTTCATGCAGATAAATATAGTATATAGCTGTTAATAAGATAGGAGCTATCTCTTAACATTTTAACTCAGAAGATATTTAATGGACTCAAAAGGGATAATAATAAAACCGTAAAATACAAATGAAAAAATTAATTGCACTTTGTTTTCTATTGGTTCAACTTGGTTATGGTATGGACATAGAATGGTCCAAGACCGGACACAGAACCATAGGGGAGGTTGCGCAGCAACATTTGTCGGGTAAGGCCAAAAAGGCCTTAAAGAAACTTTTAAATGGGCAAAGTCTGGCTTTGGTCTCGAATTACGCAGATGAAGTAAAGGCAGATCGTAGCTTTGCCAAATTTGGACCATGGCATTATGTAAATTACCCAGCGGACAAAAAATACACAGAGGTTCCTCCTAGTGAAGAGGGGGATATAATTATAGGAATTGAAAAGTGTATAGAAATAGTTAAGGATGCGAATAGTAAGGAAGAGGATAAAGTATTTTACTTAAAAATGTTGATCCATTTGATAGGGGATCTGCACCAACCTATGCATGTGGGCAGGTTGGAGGATAAAGGGGGCAATGATATCCAATTGCAATGGTTTGGAAGAGGTACCAACCTCCATAGATTATGGGACTCCAATATGATAGATGACTATGGCATGAGCTATTCGGAATTGGCAAATAATTTACCGGAGCTGAGCAAGGGTCAAATTAAATTTATTCAGCAGGGCAATATATATGACTGGATAGAGGAATCCCAGGATATTGCCAATGAACTTTATGGTTCGGTAGAGGTAGGTGAAAAATTGGGCTATGCCTATGATTATAAATATTGGGCTACCGTAGAGAATCAACTACAAAAGGGAGGTTTGCGCTTGGCCAAGGTGTTGAACGAGCTTTTTTCTTAAGTAATTTTTGCAGATCTTATTTAAAAGCAATTAGGCTTTCATCCTACTGCCTAATCAAATAATATGGTATTATGTGTAATTCTACATTCCTTAATATCAATAGCTTACAGTGCATTTAATTTTGTGGCCCTATTATCGAAAAAAACATGACTTTTGACCAATTTTTATATTAATTGGCAAAGAAGTTGAGTTATGGTTATTGAAGTTGGGTGTGAGGAGACTAACGTAAATGCCTGGTAGGTTAGGGGCAGTATCCAACGGAAATAACAAAGGCATAAAAAAATCGGTTACGAAAACCGATTTTTTTATTTAATGATCCTAAAGGTGATATTGATCCGTTCCTGTATGGGTCTCGTAGTTTTTGGAATTTGGTGATACCAAAAATGCTGGGTTTCTCCTTTCATAAGTAGTAAACTCCCGTGTTCCAATAATAATTTTTGTTTTAAATCCTTTTTCGATTTATGCTTTAGATGAAAGTAGCGTTCTTGTCCAAGGCTTATGGACGCAATTACAGGATTTTTGCCCAAGGCCTTCTCGTCATCTGCATGCCACCCATTGCTGTCCTTGCCATTTCTATATAGGTTTAATAAACAACTTGTAAAGTGTATGCCAATTTCCGTTTGCAGCTTATTCCCCAATTCCAGTAACTCGGCTGTAAAATCATGTGGATACATGGTAATATTGGAATAGGAATAGGGTTTGCCGTTCTTTCCAAATAAGGCGGTCAACCTGGGCTGGGGGTGCGTTTTGCCAAATACGGTAATATCATCCTGCTGCCAAGGGATTGTTTCTTTAAGCGCCTTAAAATAATGACCTGCATCAGCTGCTCTTAAAAAATTGGGATAATAGACGATGTCACTATCTGGAAGTTGAAGCTCTATTTTTTGGGCAATTAGCGGGTTCACGATTGAAGTACCCTTTTCAGCTCGTTTCTGTATTCGGAAGGATTCTGTCCCGTAAATGCCTTAAAGGACTTGTTGAAATGCGAGAAATTGTTAAATCCACTTTCAAAACATACCTCTGTGATGCTAATGGGCTTTTCTGCCAATAATTTTGAGGCATGTACCAATCTACACTCATTAACAAACTGTACGAAGGTCTTATTTGTTATTTTTTTAAAATATCTGCAGAACGACGGTATTGTCATACTCACCAGATCAGAAATCTCTTCTAAGGTTATTTCCTCCTTAAAGTTTGATTTTACGTAATTGAAGACAATGTTTATCCTGTCATTATCCTTCACTTCTGTTTGAAGTGAAAAACCTTGGGCGTTTAATACTTGATATTCTTTGGAGTTCCCCAGTTCATTCAGGATGTTTAAAATGGACAGCAGACGTTGAAAATCTGTCTGATATTCCATGATTTCAATTTTTTCGCCAATTTTTTTCTTGGTACTGCCTGTGAAGGCCACACCACCACTTGCAATTTGAAATAGGCTTTGAATTTTTCTCATTTCCGGTATGTTGAAAAAGTCGTTGCCTAAAAAATCCTGTTTCATTTGTACCACACTTTCATTTTTGTTGCCTGTAAGCACATCCGTGAATCCGCAGTGTGGTAGGTTAGATCCGATCAAAATCAGGTCGCCATCGGTATAATAGGAAACGTGGCTTCCGATTTGTCGCTTTCCGGAACCCCCATTCACATAAACCAGTTCAATTTCAGGGTGATAGTGCCATACCCCATTTTTATTAGGGTTGTGTTCATCAAACTGTTGATAGGTATAAGAATGACCGAAATCGGGTTCTATGACCTCAAATGTAGGTTTAGGTATCATATGTTAATTTCATTAGGTTAAGTAAAGGTAATACAGCTATTTTGGACAATTCTGTGCAAATTTAACCTAAATGTGTCTAAAATTAACCTCTTAACAATTATTTAATATACCACGATGGTAAAATAGAATAGAAACTGGAGAATTCTGGAGTAGTGGGAAGGGAATTCCTGGTCTACATTTGCCCTATAAATGATTTATTAATATTAAATCCTAAATGTTATGAAAGCAGTTTTAAAATTAACAGCAGTGGCAGCCTTATTACTTAGTAGTAGTATAGCAATGGCCAACGACCCAGGAATGTACTTGACAACAGTTAAAGAAGCAAAAAGATTGGTTCTTAAATTAAATAAGCAAACTGAATCTTCTACCTTGACCTTGACCGATACTGAGAAGCATCAAATATTCATGGAGAATATTAAGGAAGACGAAGATTATACCAAAAAATTCGACTTGTCGAAATTGGATGAAGGTCTTTACTTTTTAAAAATGGAAAGCCTTACCAGGACTGTAGAATTTACTATAAGTGTAGAGGATTCTGAGGTAAATGTTATAGCTCGTGACGAGATAACAAAACCATTCTTTAGAAAAAACGGTGATGTTCTTTATATTAACTATTTGAACCAAAAGTTAAGTCCTGTAGTTATTAGCGTTGTAGACAGTGCCAACAGGGTTGTGTTTACTCAGAAACTTGATAAAGAATTGGTTGTTGGAAAGGTTTTCAACTTTACCAACGCGGTAAAGGATGACTATACAGTATCTGTAAGCGAAGGTACCAATACTTATTACGAAACTATTTCGGTGAATTAATTTATGTAAAAGTAAATATCATTAAAAGTAAAAAATAGGGGCCGATCGGCCCCTATTTTATTTGCGGCTATACGTATTTTTTAAGTCGATCTCTTTTATATTCAGGTAGCGAAGGGTTATTGATCGCTTTTTGAAGTAATATGGGATCTTTTTCCTTTGCGAGTATAATTTGAAAGCATTCTCTTACTGTTAGAGTGTTTTGGGATTTTTCCTGCAGTATAAGCTCATCTCCATTTTTTACCTGGCCTTCCTCCAAAATACGAACGTAAGTTCCCGAATACCCATAATCTATAAATTCCTTTAATATTTTGGCATTGCCAAAGCGAACGCCCAACTTATAACAAGGTTCCCTAGGCTGTGAGACCTGTACTAAGGCGCTTCCAATACTATAAATGTCACCGATTCTCATTTGGGATTCATCCAAGCCTTCTACGGTAAGATTTTCTCCGAACATTCCCCAGTCCCAATTTAATTCAGGATACATTCCTTTCCAATACGGGTAGTGATCTGAAGCAAATAGATAACACGCTTTGTTGATTCCTGCATGATGTACCCTATCTATAACGGTATCTTTCAAGACATCTACCTTACCTAGAAATAGAGCTTCTTCTGTTGGGTATTTAAATATGCCTGTTTGCTCTTCCCTTCCATTCCAAAGAAAGGTGGTGGCTGTTCCTATATTGGTGGAGATAACTTTCATATGATAAAGATAGAAAACCACTGTAAATTAATATTAAGATGGTTTTACTTTATTTGGGCAGTTGTCTTATTCCTATTATGTTCAAATTTTTGTTCCAAAGAGGTTTTGTGGAAGAGGATTTTTGCCTTGGTACACTATACTCCAAAATAGGAATAGGCCCAGTACATAAGGGCAAATTGAATTGGGATTCTAAGAATTAGGATCCATTTTGGGATTCCTGCCGATTCTTTTTCGCCCCTTAACATATAAAAGTGTACCAAAAGAAAAACCGTAAGCATTAAAATGATACCCATAATGGCAATATTTTTGGTTTCAGGGAAGCAAAGACCTATGCCCAAAAGAATTTCGGCCAGGCCACTTAGGGTTACCAATAGTTTATGATGGGGCAAGTACCTGGGCATAATGCGCAAATAGACTTTTGGAGCAATAAAGTGCATGATTCCAGCAAAGACATAAATTGATCCTAAAAAATAAAGGTGCCAGGGGTAGTCCATTTGGTAAAGGTATAAATAAAAGAAGCTGAATTGCACAAGTCAATTCAGCTTCTTAGAATTATCGTAAAAAATGATTATTTTACCATTTCATAACTTCTTTTAATAAACCTCGTAAGTTCCTCACCTTTCAACAATCCTTTGGATAAACGTGCCAGATCCAGGGACTGGTTAATAAGTCGCTCTTTCTTTTTGGCCGTTTTTGTGTTTAAAATTTCGGAAACCAATTCATGGTTGGTGTTCACCACTAAATTGTACATCTCCGGCATATTCCCCATGCCGAACATTCCGCCACCACCGGTTTGCTGCATTTCTTTCATACGGCGCATAAACTCCGGTTCGGTAATAATGAACGGAGAGGAGCTACTATCCATAGCTTCCAATTGAATGGTATAGCTTTTATTGTTAATGGCAGTCTCAATATCGGTTTTTAAGGCCTCTTTTTCCTCATCGGACAGCTTGGAGATTTGGGTATCCTCTTTTTTTATGAGATTGTCCAAATGATCAGCATCTACTCTAGCAAAGGAAATTTTCTCCTTGGAGGTTTCCAGTTTTTGCATTAAGTGGGATACGATAGGCGAATCCAACAATAAAACCTCAAATCCTTTGGCCTTGGCAGCTTCTATATAACTGTGCTGCTCTTCTTTGTTGGAGGCATAAAGGATTACTAATTTATCGTCCTTGTCCGTTTGATTGGGCTTTAATTTTTCCTGTAGTTCCTCAAAAGTATAATAGGCACCGTCAACAGTGGGGTACAATGCAAATTTGTCCGCTTTTTCAAAGAATTTGTCTTCGGAAAGCATTCCATATTCAATAACGATTTTGATATCGTTCCATTTTGCTTCAAAGTCTTCTCTATTATTTTTAAATAGGGAACTCAATTTATCGGCAACTTTACGCGTGATATAGGTTGAAATTTTCTTAACCGCACCATCCGCCTGTAAATAAGATCTACTAACGTTCAATGGAATATCCGGAGAATCTATAACCCCTCTAAGCATAGTCAAAAACTCTGGAACAATTCCTTCCACATTGTCAGTGACAAAAACCTGATTTTGGTATAATTGAATCCTATCCTTTTGGGTATTTAATTCATTTGTAAGCTTCGGGAAATACAAAATCCCGGTGAGATTAAAAGGATAATCTACGTTTAAGTGTATGTGGAACAAAGGCTCCTCAAATTGCATAGGATAGAGTTCCCTGTAGAATCCTTTATAATCTTCATCCGTTAATTCTGTTGGCTGTTTGGTCCAGGCAGGATTGGGATTGTTGATTATGTTGTCTACCTCCTTTGTAGGTGCAGGATCTTCTTTTTTTGCACCTTCCGGTTTTGGAAGTGTTTCTGTTGTTGTCCCAAACTTTATGGGGATAGGCATAAACTTGTTATACTTTCTAAGCAGGGTGCCAATTTTGCCTTCTTCCAAAAATTCTGTGGAATCATCTGCGATGTGGAGAATTATTTCCGTACCACGGGTAGTTTTCTTAGCCTTTTTTAGGGTGAAATTAGGCGATCCATCGCAGGTCCAATGTGCTGCAGGCTCGTCTTTATAGCTCTTTGTTATAATTTCTACTTTAGCTGCAACCATGAACGCAGAATAGAACCCTAATCCAAAATGTCCAATGATACCTGAGTCCTTGGCAGAATCTTTATATTTGTCCAAGAATTCTTCAGCCCCTGAAAACGCAATTTCATTGATGTATTTCTGTACTTCCTCCTCGGTCATACCTACACCTTGATCAATGATATGAATTTTCTTTCCTTCCTTATCTATCTTTACCTCAATAAATGGATTTCCATATTCCACCTTGACTTCCCCTATAGTGGTAAGGTGCTTTAATTTTAAAGTTGCATCTGTTGCGTTCGAAATGAGCTCCCGTAAAAATATTTCATGGTCGCTGTATAAGAATTTTTTTATGAGCGGAAATATGTTCTCTACGGAAACATTGATCTTGCCTGTGGCCATACTTCTATTTTTTTTAGTTTAACGAGTTAACACTGTCAAAAAAAATACCATTGTTAGCGAAAGTGACAAACTGACATTTTTTGGGGGGGTTAAAATGCACCATGTGTCATTGTATGTATTGAAATTCCTCCAATGGCCGTATGACCAATATCATCATATTCATATATATTTTTATTTAAATTGGATGTAACTAAATTTATTTCTCATATTTTAGATTTTGTAATAGAAAAAAATGGGGGCGGAGGCTTACCAAAAACTTAATTTTCCAAAAGATGTTCAATTCAAAAATAACGGGTCTGGGTTACTATGTACCTAAAAATGTGGTTACCAACGATGATTTGTCGAAATTAATGGAGACTAATGATGCTTGGATTCAGGAACGTACCGGTATCCGGGAAAGACGGCATGTTATAAAAGGTGACGGGGATACCACTACCACTATGGGGGTGAAGGCAGCAAAAATTGCTATAGAGCGCTCTGGAATAGATAAAAATGATATTGACTTTATCGTATTTGCCACCTTGAGTCCCGATTATTATTTTCCAGGTCCAGGCGTCTTGGTCCAACGGGATTTGGATATTAAGACGGTTGGTGCCTTGGATGTACGCAACCAATGTTCGGGATTTATATACGCCCTGTCCGTGGCGGATCAATATATAAAAACAGGGATGTATAAGAATGTCTTGGTAATCGGATCCGAACTACATTCCCATGGATTGGATATGACTACCAGGGGTAGGGGAGTTTCAGTGATTTTTGGTGATGGTGCCGGAGCTGCAATTGTTAGCAGGGAGGAAGATACCAAAAAAGGCATTCTTTCCACCCATTTGCATTCCGAAGGACAACATGCAGAAGAATTGTCCCTTATAGCTCCTGGAATGGGTAAGCGATGGGTAAACGATATTTTGGAGGATAATGATCCCAACGATGAGTCTTATTTGCCTTATATGAACGGTCCGTTTGTTTTTAAGAACGCTGTGGTCCGTTTTAGTGAAGTAATTATAGAAGGGTTAAAAGCTAACAATCTTAAGGCAGGGGAAATAGATATGTTGGTGCCCCATCAAGCGAACCTCAGGATATCCCAATACATCCAAAATAAGTTTGGTCTAGGGGATGATCAGGTGTTCAATAATATTATGAAATATGGAAATACAACAGCAGCGTCTATACCCATTGCTTTGACCGAAGCCTGGGAGCAGGGAAAAATTAAGTCTGGAGATCTGGTGGTGCTCGCCGCCTTCGGCAGTGGATTTACTTGGGGCAGCGCCATAATAAGATGGTAAAGAAATGAGAGTTATAGTGCTATAAAAACAAAACCCGGAACAAATGTTCCGGGTTTCTTTCATTGATAGACTATACTAAACACTAACCATTAACTATAAATATATAGCGTTATCAATGACCAAAATCTTTATATATACCTTAAAGTACGAATAATCTATTACCTGCTTACAAGTATTAACACACTTTAACTACGAAATAGTAGCGTGTTAACACCACTATTTGGGTGCCGTTCCTTTAAGTAAATAAACCAATAAACTTTAATTGCATTGTGGCTATAGGACTGGGGGAACTATGCCTAGGGCAAAATAAGGGTTAATTATTTTATTATCAAAATATACCACTCACAACTTTATCTTAATTTCCTGAAAAGCCACTTTAATTATATTGGATTCACTGCTGAGGATAATATTTGCAAGAGGGTAAAACGTGAAAAATATGCTTTGCCGGGTATATTTAACTTACTGTAAATCAAAACATAATATACCTTCTTCTTTAATTCTCTTCAAATGGGTGTATCACATCATTATAAAATAAGGCTTTATCATATGGGGATTTTAAGATTGAAAATTAATTGAAATAGACAAAGCAGGCCTGTCGATAAAAAGTTATTTTTTTCGTTAAATGGTAAGTAGTCATTGGGTATGGAATAGCATTACATTATGGATTTTTGGGAATGTAATTTGTCAACTTCTATTGGGTAGGGAATATTCATAAATGTAATCTTAGGCAATGTTTAATTGTTGAACCTTTATGATATGGTTTGTTAAGCACTTGAAATTTACTTTTAGGGGGAATGCCTTAATTTAATGGTATAAAATTGTAATTTTGTGGATATGGAATTTTCATCTAAGTTATTGGAAAATGCGGTCTATGAGATGTCCCAATTACCGGGCATAGGAAAACGCACGGCATTGAGGTTGGTCCTACATCTCTTAAAACAGCCAAAGGAGCAAACTGCCAGATTGGCCAATGCGTTGGTCAATTTAAAAGACAATATTAAATTCTGTAAAAATTGCCATAATATTTCCGATGTAGAGGTTTGTGAGATTTGTTCAAACCCGCGGAGGGATGAAAGTCTAGTTTGTGTGGTAGAGGATATTAGGGATGTGATGGCCATTGAGAATACTGGCCAGTTTTTAGGGCTATACCATGTCCTGGGCGGGAAAATTTCTCCTATGGAAGGTGTTGGTCCTCAGGATTTAACGATTTACTCTTTAGTGGACAAAGTGAAGCAAGGGAAGATAAAAGAATTAATATTCGCCTTAAGCTCTACTATGGAGGGAGATACCACCAACTTTTATATATATAGGCAACTGGAAGGTTTGGGCGTCAAAACTTCTACCATTGCAAGGGGCATTGCTGTGGGGGATGAACTGGAGTATGCAGATGAAGTTACTTTGGGAAGGAGTATTCTCAACAGAATTCCGTTTGAAAATTCGTTAAAAGTGTAATTGTCATCAGTAAAAAGTATGAGTAAAAGTCAAAAATATGCTCTTTTATTTGTTAGTTTTGCAAATTATTAATCATTATAAGTGTATTAAATAAGGATATGTCAAAATTTGAGCTAAAATTACCACAAATGGGTGAAAGTGTCGCAGAGGCTACACTTACCTCATGGCTGAAGGAAGTTGGCGATACCATAGAAATGGACGAAGCTGTTTTTGAAATTGCCACGGATAAGGTTGATTCCGAAGTTCCTAGCGAGGTAGATGGCATTTTGGTTGAGAAATTATTCAATATAGATGATGTTGTTAAGGTGGGCCAAACCGTCGCCATTATAGAAATAAACGGAAGTAGTTATGAGTCTGATCATGACCAGGAAAGTCATGTCACTTCTGTAAAAGATGAGGCCCCTAACAAAGCGGTCGAGGAATTGGAGGTTGCGGTGTTGAGTGCTAAGGAAAGTGCTGCCGCTCCGGTAATAGATTATAGTGGAACCGATAGGTTCTATTCCCCCTTGGTAAAGAATATAGCGAAGCAGGAAGGTATTACCTTGGCCGAGTTGGACACCATAAGCGGTACGGGAAGTGAAGGCAGGGTGACCAAAAATGATATTTTGGACTATGTTGCTTCCGGAAAGGCAAACGGGGAACAACCTTTTGTGGAAAAAAAGAAAGAGGAGGTAACGCCTGTGGTCCAAAAAGTAGAGCAGCTAACCAAGCCAGTTCCTGCTAAAAAAGAGGAAGTAAAAGAGGAAGAAGTTAAACCGGCTTTGGAGAAGGAACAGCCCAGTAATGGGGACGAGTATATTCCTTTGACCCGAATGGGCAAATTGATAGTCCAACATATGAATGCAAGTGTTGCTACCTCTGCACATGTACAAAGTTTTGTTGAGGTAGATGTGACCAACGTAGTCAATTGGAGAAATAAGGTCAAGGATGCCTTTGAAAAAAGGGAAGGCGAGAAACTTACTTTTACCCCAATCTTTATGGAAGCTGTGGCCATTGCGTTGAAAAAGTATCCAATGGTCAATATATCCCTCGACGGAGATACCATTATAAAGAAAAAGAATATAAACATTGGTATGGCAGCGGCCTTGGCCGATGGAAATTTGATTGTTCCGGTGATTAAAAATGCCGATCAGTTAAACTTGGTGGGCATGGCCAAAGCAGTTAACGATTTGGCCAAGAGGGCCAGGAACAATGCATTAAAGCCAGATGAGGTAAAGGACGGCACCTATACCGTAACCAATGTGGGTACCTTTGGTAGTGTTTTTGGAACGCCAATTATCAATCAGCCCCAAGTGGGTATCTTGGCCTTGGGGGCTATACGTAAAATGCCCGCGGTTGTCGAAACCAAAGAGGGCGATTTTATTGCTATCAGAAGTAAGATGTATTTATCCCATAGTTATGATCACAGGGTGGTAAACGGGGCCTTGGGCGGTATGTTCGTAAAGGCCGTTGCCGATTACCTGGAGGCTTGGGATGTGAATAGGGAGGTTTAGGTGGAAAGGTAGTGCCGTTCCCAAATTTTAATTAGATAATGGAAACCTATTGTGCTGTGTTCATATGACACAATACAATAGGTTTTGGTTATATTATAGGATTCTTTCGTTTTTAAATGGTCCTTCCGATATATTTGTTTTTTAAACCAACTGCATGAAATTGAAAGAGAATCCTCTTGGGCTTTTGAAAAAAATAAGTTTTTACACAGCACTGTTACTTCCTATGTTCTTAGTGGCACAAAAAGAATCCTTAAAACTGTTTACCAGCTGTAATTGTGATAGGAATTATATTAGGCAGGAGCTAGATTTTACCAGTCATGTCCGGGATAGGGCTTTGGCCAATGTTACCCTATTTATCTATGATATAATCAATGGAAGCGGGGGGCGTAATTATAACTTGGAATTTGAGGGTTTTGGGGAATATGAAGGAATTGTGAAAAATCTTTATTATGAAACAACGGCCAACATGACCCCGGATGATGTTAGGAGGGGGTTGGTAAATAGTATACGAAGAGGGCTGTTGGTTTATGTAATAGAATCGGACTTGGCAGATAAAATAGAGTACTCTATTTCTAATCAGGGCCTGGCGGAGCGCTTGGATATAGACTTTGACGATCCATGGAATAATTGGATTTTTGAGCTTCGGGGATCTATGAGTTTGGATAAGGAATCAAGTAGGAATCAATTTGAATATGAACTTGGATTTGAAAGTGATCGTGTTACGGAAAAGTGGAGAATAAGGGCAGACGTACAGATGAATAAATATACAAGTAGGTTTGAAAGTGATGGGGAGGAATTTACCAGTCGTAAGGAAAAATACTCAGGGTATGGTAGTGTGGTTCACAGTCTTTCGGATCACTGGTCTGTAGGAATGTTTGGAGGTTCAGAATACGACACATACACCAATATTGACCTTAGGTTGGATCTTAGACCGGCAATAGAATACAATATATTTCCTTATCGGGAGGTGTTGCGCAGGGAAATTGTATTTGCTTATAAAATTGGGTATTTGTATAATAATTATTTAGAGACTACTATCTTTGGTAAGGATCAGGAATCGTTCTTTAACCACTCCATGAACGTACAGGTACGTTTCCGTCAGCCATGGGGAAATATATCTACTGTTTTTTCCGCTTCCAGTTTTTTGAACGATTGGTCCAAAAACCGTGTACAAATGAATTCTTGGATGTCCGTCAGGGTATTCAAGGGATTGGCCGTTAGATTTTCTGGAGACCTTAAATTTATTAAGGACCAGGTTAATTTACCTGCAGGTTCGGCATCTATTGAAGATGTGCTTCTACAGCAAAAACAAATAGCTACCAATTACGAAATGGGATTTGGGGTAGGATTAAGTTATACCTTTGGCTCAGCGTATAACAATGTAATAAATACCAGGCTGTAGCAGGGAAATGCCTGCTTTTCAAAAAATGCTCCGTCGACAAACTGAGGCAGGTGTGTTGGCAGAAAAACGATTGTTTTGACGAATAATACTGGTTATTCTTTTCCGGTATATGGAGTAAAACTATATTTGCATAAAGAACCTACAACATGCAATTAAAGCTTACAAGGCCAATTTGTTTTTTCGATTTAGAGACTACAGGTACTAATGTTGCCAAGGATAGAATAGTAGAAATAGCTATTCTGAAAGTGTATCCAAATGGGAATAAGGAGAGTAAAACATGGTTGGTTAATCCTGAAATGGAAATCCCTGCCAATGTGGTCGCTATTCATGGCATTTCCAATGAGAAAGTAGCCAACGAACCTACATTTAAACAACTATCCAAGGAGATTTATAAAATGATCAAGGATAGTGATTTGGGAGGCTACAATTCGGATAGATTTGATATTCCACTGTTGGCAGAAGAGATGCTCAGGGCGGAAATAGATTTTGATATGAAGAATACCGTTTCCGTGGACGTGCAGACCATTTTTCATAAGATGGAGAAAAGAACCTTGGAAGCGGCCTATAAATTTTATTGCGATAAAAATCTTATAGATGCCCATAGTGCAGAGGCGGATACCTTGGCTACCTATGAAGTGCTATTGTC
The DNA here is from genome assembly GCA_040216555.1 of Arenibacter sp. Classification (GTDB taxonomy): domain Bacteria; phylum Bacteroidota; class Bacteroidia; order Flavobacteriales; family Flavobacteriaceae; genus Arenibacter. The sequence continues at coordinate 21,967 of JAVJOW010000004.1, read as the reverse complement.
GCAATTGGACCGTTATCCCGAATTGGAAAACAATATTAAGAAGCTTTCGGAATTTACAACCAGAAAACAATCGGTGGATTTTGCTGGATTTATTGTGTTGGATGAAGAAGGGGAGGAGATTTTCTCTTTTGGCAAGCATAAGGGTAAAAAAGTGCATGCCGTTTTGGAAAATGAACCTGGTTATTTTGGATGGATCCTGAACGCCGATTTTCCATTGTACACAAAAAAAGTTTTGACCCAAATAAAATTGAGCAAGTTGAACAACAAACTGGGTTAGGGGCTTGAACAAAAGTTATTGTCGATCGTTGAACGTTTTGGTTTTTATACTTCCAAGATTCCAATTCCCAAAGCCAATTGTTAAACATTTCTATTTAGTATGAAGATTATTTGTATTGGGCGCAATTATGTGGATCACATAAAGGAATTGAACAACGAGAGACCTACAGATCCGGTACTGTTTATTAAGCCAGACTCCGCTGTTTTGCCAAAAGAACAGGATTTCTATATACCCGATTTTTCCCAGGACGTACACTACGAAGTGGAAGTTTTGGTGAAAATAAAAAAAGTGGGCAAACATATAGAAACCCAGTTTTCCCATACCTATTATGATGATATTGGTTTGGGAATAGATTTTACGGCTAGGGACCTTCAGTCCCAATTAAAGGAAAAAGGATTACCTTGGGAAAAGGCCAAAGGTTTTGATGGGGCCGCGGTAATAGGTAAATGGTTGCCAAAATCTAGTTTTGATGATGTAAATAATTTAAACTTCCAACTTAAGAAGAACAATGAGGTTGTTCAGGAAGGGAATACAAGTTTAATGCTTTGGAAGATAGATGAAATAATTTCCTATGTTTCCCGTTTTTTTACGTTGAAAAAAGGAGACATTATTTTTACAGGTACCCCTGCCGGTGTTGGTAGAATAAGTGCAAATGATTATCTTTCGGGTACTTTGGAGAATGAACAAATGTTCTCATTAAATATAAAATAGATGATTTATAGTCTGGACAAGATAAATGAAATGGCAGATGGTGATGATGAATTCATTAAATCTGTCGTTGCTGTTTTTTTGGAAGAAGTTCCTCAAGATTTGGATGAACTTGAGAAAGCCTTAGGGGTGAAAAATTATGATACTGTATATAAATTGGCACATAAAATTAAACCTAATGTAGACTTGCTGGGCATGGAGCAGACCCGTGCCATAGCCCTGCAGATAGAAACTTTGGGAAAAAAGGAAGAAAACACGGAAGAAATCGAGCGATTGGTGCCATTACTTAAAAAGGACGTAGATCAAGTGGTTTCAGAATTGAAAAACGATTTTAAGATTTAATGTTTGCTGAAATCATAACTATTGGCGATGAGATTCTCATAGGTCAAATTATAGATACAAATTCTGCCTTCATTGCCCAAGAACTAAATAAGATCGGGGTTTCCGTGTACCAAATTTCTTCGGTACAGGATGAAAGACTCCATATTTTGGAAGCTCTTAAGGAAGCTGAGGCTAGGGCTAACGTTATTATTATAACTGGTGGACTGGGGCCTACCAAAGATGATATCACCAAACATACGCTTTGCGAGTACTTCAATGATACTTTGGTGGAAAACAAGGAAGTGTTGGCCCATGTTGAGGCTATCTTTAAAAAACATCTGGGAATACCATTGTTGGAGGTCAACAAAAATCAAGCTTTGGTGCCGTCCAAGGCAGATGTACTCCATAATGAATATGGTACAGCTCCCGGAATGTGGATAAAAAGAGATGGAAAAGTCTTTGTTTCGTTGCCAGGGGTGCCTTTCGAGATGAAGAATCTAATAACTTCCAAGGTAATTCCGAGAATTATACAAGAGTTTAAGAGGCCTTATATTGTACATAAGACCATCATTACCTACGGTATAGGGGAAAGTTCTCTGGCAGATCGGATATCCTCTGTGGAGGACAACCTGCCCAGTATGTTGAAATTAGCCTATCTTCCAAGTCTTGGCTCCGTTAGGCTAAGGCTTTCTGCAAAGGGGAACAACAGTGAGCAGTTGAATGCCATGGTCGATATAGAGGCCGAAAAAATTAAAAATCTCTTGGGCGACATTGTTCTTGGAGAGGCAGGGGACGAGCCCATAGAATCTGTAATTGCGCAATTATTGACAAAAAAAGGGATGACCTTGGGTACGGCGGAGAGTTGTACCGGAGGTAAAATAGCCCAACAGATTACAAGTATACCAGGTGCATCGGCTTATTTTAAGGGGAGTATTGTGAGTTATGCCACCGAAACCAAAATAGAGGTGCTTAAAGTGTCAAAAACTGCAATTGATGAGTTTTCTGTAGTAAGTGCTGAAGTTGCCGTTGAAATGGCCACCAATCTGCGAAAAATGTTAAAGACGGATTTTGCCATAGCCACTACTGGGAACGCAGGTCCAACTAAAGGTGACTCTGATGCAGAGGTGGGGACAGTGTTTATAGCGGTGGTTTCCCCTAAAGCTACCGTGGTAGAAAAATATCGTATGGGAAGTCAGCGCGAAAGAATAGTGCAAAAGACTGTAAATAAGGCTTTTGAAATGCTTCAAAAAGAAATTTTAAAATTCTGACAAAGAATTTTGTCCGTCCCATAAAATTAATTTAAATTTGCACCCTGTTTATAACAAAATAAAAGTAGAGAGATGTCAAAAGTTTGTGATGTTACTGGAAAGAGAGCCATGTTTGGGAACAATGTGTCCTTCTCGATTAATAAAACCAGAAGAAGATTTGATGTAAATCTTTCTAAAAAGCGTTTCTATATTCCAGAAGAAGATCGTTGGGTAACCTTAAAGGTTTCCGCCAAGGCTCTAAAGAGTATAAATAAAAAAGGAATTTCCGTTGTTTTAAAAGAAGCAAAGGAAAAAGGGTTAATTAAATAATCCTGAAATACTAAGATAATAATGGCAAAGAAAGGTAACAGAATTCAGGTTATTTTGGAGTGTACAGAGCATAAAGAATCTGGCATGCCAGGTACTTCAAGGTACATAACCACTAAGAACAAAAAGAACACTCCAGATAGGATGGAAATTAAAAAATTCAATCCTATTCTTAAGAGAATGACAGTTCATAAAGAAATTAAATAATACGTCATGGCAAAGAAAACGGTAGCGAGTTTACAAACAAGTTCAAAAAGATTGACCAAGGCCATCAAAATGGTAAAGTCTCCTAAAACAGGTGCTTACACTTTTATGGAGTCTGTAATGAGTCCAGAAATGGTAAACGACTGGTTGAAAAAAAATTAATAACCTAAATTTATTGGTTATAAAGCTACTTTCAGATGAAAGTAGCTTTTTTATTTTTATATCTTTGATGAAAAGGAACATGCCAAAAATATGAGTTTATTTAAAAAAATATTTTCCACACAAAAGAAGGAAACTTTGGACAAGGGTCTGGAAAAGACCAAGACCAATTTTTTATCCAAACTTAGTAAGGCGGTAGTTGGAAAATCCAAGGTAGACGATGATGTTTTGGATAATTTGGAGGAGGTATTGGTTTCCTCCGATGTGGGTGTAAATACCACCTTAAAGATTATAGACCGTATAGAGGCCCGGGTATCCAAGGATAAGTACTTGGGGATAGACGAGCTTAATGCAATATTAAGGGAGGAAATAGCGGGATTGCTGTCCGAAACCAATTCTGGCAGTGAAACGGAATTCACGGTACCCTTGGTGAGAAAGCCTTATGTTATCATGGTAGTTGGGGTGAACGGGGTAGGTAAGACCACCACAATAGGTAAATTGGCATATCAATTTAAAAAGCAAGGTTTAAAAGTAGTACTCGGAGCGGCCGATACGTTTAGGGCGGCTGCAATAGATCAACTTCAGGTATGGGCAGATCGGGTAGAAGTGCCTATCGTAAAACAAAGTATGGGAAGTGATCCCGCCTCTGTGGCCTATGATACCCTCAGTTCGGCCCTTAAGCAGAATGCAGATGTGGTAATTATCGATACCGCCGGAAGATTACATAACAAGGTTAATTTGATGAATGAATTGACTAAAGTGAAACGTGTTATGCAAAAGGTGGTAGAGGGTACTCCGGATGAAGTTCTCTTGGTTTTGGACGGTTCTACAGGTCAGAATGCTTTTGAGCAGGCTAAACAGTTTACCAAGGCTACGGAAGTAACTTCCTTGGCAGTTACAAAATTGGATGGTACTGCTAAAGGTGGTGTGGTTATTGGTATTTCAGATCAATTCCAGATACCTGTAAAGTATATAGGGGTAGGGGAAGGAATGGATGATTTGCAAGTCTTTAATAAGATCGAATTTGTGGATTCATTTTTTAATGGAAAAGAATGAAAATAATCCGTCGATTATTTAAAGCAGTATTTTTTTTACTTCTATTATTGCTGATAGTCTATTTTTTAGGCCCCAAGGTAGATAAACCTCTTTTGACCATGGAACTTCCTGCAATGGAGGCCGATTTGATCAAACTTCAAAATAGGGTATCAGAGAGGGAAAAGGTAAATACCAAAATTAAGGCCAATAACGAATCACAAATTCTGTGGTACGATTCTATCCCAAGCAAAACCGAATATTCTATTCTTTATCTTCATGGATGGTCCGCCAGTCATGAGGAAGGCGCACCTCTGCACAGGGAATTGGGACAGAGGTATGGAGCTAATGTATACTTGCCTCGTTTGGAAGGTCACGGTGTACAGGAAGAACAGGCAATGTTTCATTTAACGGCTACGGACTATTTCGAATCGGCCAAAGAGGCTTTGGCGATAGCAAAACAGATTGGAAAAAAGGTTATTGTTATGGGCACTTCCACAGGAGGTACCCTAGCTCTTTATTTGGCTCAAGGAGATGAGGATATCGCAGGCCTTCTTTTGTATTCCCCAAATGTAAAAATCTACGATCCCACAGCAGTATTATTGTCGGGACCATGGGGTTTGGAGATTGCCAAAACCATTATGGATAGTGATTTTTATGAATCGGAAGCGGATTCTTTAAAACAGAGTTATTGGACTACCAGATACAGGGTAGAGGCATTGACGCAGCTACAGGCCTTGTTGGATGTAACAATGAAACCGGAAGTCTTTCAGCACATAGATCAACCCACTTTTTTAGGATATTACTATAAAAACGAGGAAGAACAGGATAAGGTGGTCTCGGTTCCTGCTCTTTTGGAAATGTACGATGAGCTGGGTGTAAAGAGCCACTTAAAACGTAAAGTTGCGTTTCCGGAGGTAGGCAACCATGTAATGACCTCCTATATTACGTCAAAGGATTTAGAATCTGTAAAAAGAGAAACCATAGGGTTCCTGGAAGATGTGGTTCATCTTCGACCTGTGAATTAGTGCTTTTGATACCGTCTGATTTTAGTTGATCAAGTCATTTATTTTTTCCCACAAATCGTTATCGAAAGTAGTTGGGCCCAATTCATCTTCAAGAGCAGAATCGCCCATTCGTATAATTACCAATCCTTTACTGGGGACTACATATAGTTTTTGGTCAAATGCACCGAGTCCGGCTATTAGATCGTCCGGAGCATTGGGTATTAATTTTCCGGGGAACAGTTCTTCGGAACCAGGTATTCTATAACTACTTTTTCCATTTAACCACCAGAGATAGCCGTATGACTTGTTCAGTTCTTGGGATGTCGTGGTCATGTCGGTAAAGTAGTTAGGGTCATCCAGAATTGGGGTCTCGTCCCAGGTACCTTTGTTGAGGTTCAATAGTCCAAACCGGGCCATACTTCGGGCATTGCTAAAATAAAGATTAAGATATCCTGTCTTTATCCAAGATCCCTGCATCCCAATTTTGTCACGTACCTTTTCATTAAAGTATTCTTTATATTCTTGACCAACGGCACCGCTTATAATATTGTCCAATAACGTATAGGCCGCATTATGGTAATACCAAAAGCTGTTGGGCTCATCCTTGTATATCAAACATTCCACATCGGTACAAAAACTATTTTCAACAGTGAAATCCAAGCCTGATGTCATGGTAAGATGATTTCTTACGGTAATCTGTGCTTCTTGGCTAGGAGTAAGGGAGGACCAGCCAGTTCCCATATAGTCGGATGAGGCATTGTCTATATCTAGAAACCCTTCCTTTTGTGCAATTCCTACCGTAAAGGCGGTCAGCGTTTTGGCGGCCGAATTCCAAGTATGATTTTTGGTGGCATTAAAGCTTCCAAAATATTTTTCCATCACAATTTTTCCATTCTTCAAAAGAATAAAAGCTTCTGTTTTATTTGTTTCCAGGAAGTCATATAGTGGTTGCTCGGCATTTGAATTCCATTGGAGTTCCACAATGGACACTGTTTCCCATTCGTCAGAATTTAATGGTGGGAAATACAAGGCTTCTTCAGGTGGAATTGGCGCTTGGTCATCATTCCCTTTGGAGCATCCAATTAAACAACTAATAAGGAATAAACCAGAAATAAGAAATTGGGTTTTCATAGGACTTTATGAATTAGAGTTCAATCGGTTATAAAGGTTTAACGTTAAAAGAATAAAAAAAGATATATTGGGACTACAATCTTTTTTCAAGTTGTACTTTTGCACTTTATTTGAAAATATGCGTACGAAGTCACTTAAGAAGAATAGGATCAATGTTGTAACCTTGGGTTGTTCCAAGAATGTATACGATTCAGAGGTGTTGATGGGCCAATTAAGGGCCAACAACAAGGAAGTCGTGCATGAGGAGGAAGGGAATGTGGTAGTGATAAACACTTGTGGTTTTATTGCCAATGCCAAGGAAGAGAGTGTCAATACTATTTTGGAATACGTTCAGAAAAAGGAAGCTGGGGAAGTGGACAAGGTATTTGTTACAGGTTGCTTAAGTGAACGATATAAACCAGACCTGCAAAAAGAGATCCCTAATGTGGATGAGTATTTCGGAACCAGTGAACTGCCTAATTTATTAAAGGCCCTAGGTGCCGATTACAAGCACGAACTTATAGGGGAGCGACTAACGACCACTCCAAAAAATTACGCCTATCTGAAAATTGCTGAAGGATGTGATCGCCCATGTTCTTTTTGTGCCATACCCATAATGCGGGGCAAACATAAGAGTACTCCTATAGAGGATTTGGTAACAGAAGCCAACAAATTGGCTACCAAGGGGGTCAAGGAATTGATCCTTATTGCCCAGGATCTTACCTATTATGGATTGGACCTTTATAAGAAAAGGAATTTGGCCGAATTGCTGAACGAGTTGGTGAAGGTGGAAGGTATTGAATGGATCCGATTGCACTATGCTTTCCCGACGGGGTTTCCTATGGATGTCTTGGAGGTGATGAAACGAGAAACCAAGGTTTGTAATTACCTGGATATTCCATTGCAGCATATTTCAGATACCATATTAAAGAGTATGCGGAGGGGAACAACTCAGGCCAAAACAACAAAATTGTTGCAGGATTTCAGGGCTGCGGTCCCAGAAATGACCATAAGGACCACGTTGATTGTTGGCTATCCCGGGGAAACGGAGGAAGATTTTCAAACCTTGAAAAGTTGGGTGGAAGAAATGCGTTTTGAAAGATTGGGATGCTTTACCTATAGCCATGAAGAAAATACGCACGCTTATAATTTGGTAGACGATGTTCCCGAGGAAGTAAAACAACAAAGGGCTTCGGAGATCATGGAGCTTCAGTCACAGATTTCATGGGAGTTGAATCAAGAAAAAGTGGGTAAAACTTTGCGCTGTATTATAGACCGTAAAGAGGGTAAGTATTTTGTGGGTCGATCGGAGTTCGATTCTCCCGATGTGGATAACGAAGTCTTGGTGGATGCAGCAATGCATTATCTGAAAGTAGGGGAATTTGTTGATCTTCATATTTTTGAAGCTGCGGACTTTGACCTTTATGGGGAGCCCATTCAGGGATAATCAATTAAATTTTTATTTGTCTTTCCAAGCATAGGCTAAAAGAGCTGTGGTTCTTTTAGTAACTTATTGGTTATATTTTAAGTCTTGAACCTTCGGTTCTTGCTAGAAAGCAGCATAAACTTCACTTTTTTTCATATTTTAGTCGAATAACAGACATTAATATGAATCGCAGATCCTTTATTGCTGGTGCAACCACTGCAAGTGTTGCAACTATCTCATTGGCCAACACCTTGCCGATGGAAATTCCAAAGAAAGAAAAAAGATATCAAAACGGACAGAGTCCATGGCCCATCTGTTTGGATACGGCGACTATAAGACCTGCAAAGGGCTTGGAAAAAAAGGTAGAGATTGCCATAGCGGCTGGCTACGATGCCATTGAGCCATGGGACAGCGATTTGGCAGAATACGAGAAAGACGGGGGCGATCTTAAGAAATTAGGTGCTAAAATAAAGGAAGCCGGATTGTTCGTGCCCAGTATGATAGGGCTATGGGGGTGCATTCCCAAGAATGAGGAAGAATTTCAAAATTCATTGCCAGCTACCAAAAATAGAATGAGGATGGCATCGGAAATAGGTTGTACCTATGTACAGGCCATACCCAATCAGGTTGGGGAGAATTATGATGTTGCCTTTGTAGCCTCTTGCTACCGCAGATTATTGGAAATTGGTATAAAAGAGTATAATGTAATACCGGCAATGGTGTTTGTCAAGATGTTTCCGTTAAAGACTATGGGGCAGGCAACAGCTGTGGCTTTGGATGCCAATCATCCCAAAGCCAAGATAATACCCGATGTATATCATATGTATATTTCAGAAGGTGGATTTGAAGGGTTAAGACTATTGAATGGTGATATCTTTGCTATTTTTCAATTTAACGATGCGCCCAAAGGAATGGAAATAGCTGAAATGGAGGATAAGCATAGGGTTTTTCCTGGCGACGGAATCCTTCCACTGCCACAGATTTTAAAAGACCTTAAAAACACGGGCTTCAACGGATGCGTATCCTTGGAGCTTTACAACCCTGAGTACTACAGTAGAGATTTGCTGGAGGTGGCCAAAACCGGACTGCAAAAGACCTTGGAGGTAATTAAAGAGGCGGGAGTTTAGCTTTTGATCTAACCGGTATAACCAGGGGTTTGTCGTAAAAAGTAAGTCGTATTCCAAAAAGAAGGATAATACCTCCGAGAATCATTTGTGGGGTAATTACCTCATTGAGAAATATCCAAGCCAATATTGTGGCCAAGATGGCCTGTGCCAATAGACTTAAGGAGACTCTTGTGGCCCGCATATGTTGGGTGGAATAGCTTATGGACAACCAGGCCAGTAATTGGCAGACCAATCCTTGGATAAAAAGTACAAACCACCCAATATTCGAGAAGCCGTTGAAAGGCTCCCCTAGGATATAGGATAAGATCCCTAAAAAGAGGGAAGAAGAAATTAGGCTTAAAGTCATAAAGTTTACTATAGATGTCTTGGTGAGCACATCTTTACTGATCAGAATGTAGATGGCATAGAATACTCCGGACAGCAGTCCAAAACTAAAGCCAATATCAAAAGAAAGTTTGGTAAAAAATTTAAATCCTACCAAGGTGATCATTCCTAGGAGGGCAATAAGGGTACCTATCCAAAAATTAACTGATGGTTTAGGTTTTAAAAAGAAAAATGTACCTATCCCTACCCAAACCGGGGACAGGTTCGTCAAGAATGATGCTTGCGTTGCCGTGGATTCTTGAATAGCAATATTCCACACCGCTACATCAGATCCAAAACATATTCCACAAAGAACGGCCAGAAGCAATGTTTTACGTTCCGGGAATTTTAATTGTTTAGTAAATAGTGCATAAGGCAAGATAATGCCTAGGGCGATGGTCATTCGATAGAAGGCGGAAATTAATCCGGGAGTATAATTTAGTTTCACCAATATAGGAAATATGGAAATACAGATTATTCCAATAATAAGGGCGAATCGAGGTTTTGTTATCATTTTTTAAAAAGGGACAAAAATAGGAAATAAGAAGACCTGTCGCTTTTCCTGTGACAAATTTATGTCTTAAAATACTGTTATTCTTTTTAAATATTCACAAATTCAAATCCTGCACTGGGTATCTTTCTAAGATCATTTTTTGTTTCGTTCAACAAAATGCCATGTTCCAAATAGGCTTTAAGATTTGCCAGCCAAAACGTCCATCCGTTACTACAGCCATAATGGATGTTCAATTTGCTACTGTCGTCCGTCGGTATATCGTATTGTTTTAAGGTTAACAGTATGTCTTTGCCAGAGTCTTTAAGAGAAACCGAAACCTTACAAACATTGGCAAAGGTAATTTCAAAAAAATCCTTCCCGTTTGCCTTTGTTATTTCCCCTTTTTCCTGACCATCCCAGTTGTGCCATTCCCAAATATAGGTATCCCCTTCCTCAATTTTGTCCTGTGCTGCCTTGGGTTTCCCACCGGGCGAAATATAAGTGGCCTTGCTCAAAAACCAGGTGGTAATTCCTTCTGCCGTGCACCAAGCCCAATACATTTTTTCCATCTTGGCTTTGATATATATTTTTTTGGTAAACGTATCAAAACTTAATGCTGTCATTTTTGTTGTTTTTTTGCTATTTCCAGAGTGTAGATTTCTCTTCCCAATTGCGCTAAAAAGGGAAGTCCGGTTTCTTCGTACTCATAGGTGTTATCGTTGAAAACCCCATTCATATTGGCTAAAAGCGTTGCGGTAAGCATAAATTCCACATCATTTTTATGGTCTACAATGTAGGCACAATCCGTAATTGTGCCGTAGGCATTGCCCACCTTATTATATATTTTAAGATATTCCGGGATGGTATCCCTGGTGTCCCCGAACATAAAAAACTTACAATAACCGTCGTAGTAATCCATTTCATCGTATCCTATATTTTTTGGAAGGTCACTCATCGCCTTTAAAAGAAAACTATGCTGGTCGGGACTAAGATTAAATCGTTTATTTTTTGAGAATTGTTCTGGGAAAATTATCCGTTTTAAGACTTCGTTCTGGGTACTAAGCGGGTAATAATTTTTTAAGCTAAAATCGAATGGTTCATTAATGAAGGTGTTCTCTTCGTAATAAGCTGTTCCTTTTTTTATCCTGTTCAGCGTCAAGGGTGCTGGTGGTTTGTTCACACTTGGTTTTAACCAGTTTGTTGTGGTGTCGTTTAAGTAAACAATAAGTGGCCTTGTAGTTACCTCAAAAGCATTTTCTGTTGAAAGTCGATGGGAGATTCTTACAGGAGATATACCCTTGTCCTTCAAACTTTGGTTTATTCGGTCTTGCCCTAAAAATTCCAAAAGGCGATTATTGGCCTCATTGTCACTTACCGCAAAAATCTTGGAGATTTCGTTGGCAAATGTTGTTTCCAAAGAATCACCTTCTACATAAAATTGGGTATATAGGTCCAAGGAATCCATCTCGTTCAATTTTTCTAAGGCTAGAACGGCCGTTAGGATTTTAACTGTGCTGGCCGGGTAGAAGTAGTTGCTATCGTTAACCTGAAAGTTGTAGTCCGTAAAAATTATGCTGTCCTTTATCCTGTCGATTTGGGTATACTTTATTTGTAGCTCATGCTGGGGCAAGCTATCCATAACTTTCCGTATTTTGGCATTGTCGGAGGCTAGGGCCATTTTCAATATATCAGGCTCTTCAGTGTGTTTGGCGCATGAAAAAAACAGGGTGGTTATAGCGATAATAAAAAAAAAGAATCTTCTGCCCATTGGTTTTATTTCTTATATTTTGGCTAGTCTATTGGGGTATAGACTTCACCTCTATGCGGTTTTAAGGCGTCCCTAACGGCAATCATTTCGGATTCGATTACGACTAGATATGCGATGGAGTGCATATTATTTAGGTCCTTATTTCCTGTAATGTTCAAGTTCAAATTTTGGGCCAATACATATTCTTCCAGATGTATTTTGTGGTGTTTTGCTGTATTCTGGGCCGATTCACCCCTAAAATCCCAAATTAGTTTTATTTGTCTCTCTGCCATGGAATAAAATTAATTAAAAGGAATAACATAGGCCGTATACCTTCAGAATAATGTCGGCGAATTTTATTGGGAAACGAGGACTTGCATAATGCTGCTTAATTGCTAAATTTGCGGAATGGATTTTTGTGAAATAAAGCTGGAAAAAGTCTCAATATTTTTAGTGAGTGTGTTATTGCTATGCACTTTTATATCCTGTGATTCTTTTTTTAAGAAGAAGGAAGATAAAATTCCTGTGGCTAGGGTAGGGGAAACTTATTTGTACAAGGAGGACTTAAAGGAGCTGCTTTTGAACAATATGTCCAAGGAGGACAGTACCTCACTGGTTAATAATTATATTAATAATTGGGCTTATAAACAACTGTTGCTTTCCAAGGCCAAAATAAATCTGCCCCAGGAGAAGCTGGAGCATTTCGAGCAATTGGTTTCCAATTACAGAACAGATTTGTACACCGGGGCCTATAAGGAAGCATTAGTCCTACAATCCCATGATACTGCTATAACCCATACTCAGCTCGCTGAGTTCTACGAGCGTGAAAAGGAAAATTTTAAACTAAAGGAACGTATTATACAGTTGAGGTTTGTGGAGTTGCCCATACAATATTTGGACAAGGATTTGGTTGCCAAGAAATTAATGGATTTTAAGGGGGCAGATAAACGCTATTTGGATTCTATAAGTGTGCAATTTAGAAAGGTAAATTTCAACGATTCCATTTGGGTAAATGTTTACCGTGTCATGGAAGAAATTACTCCGTTAACTGCTGAAAATCAGGACAAGTACTTAAAAAAATCACAATTTTTTGAATTACAGGATTCTTTAGGGGTATATTTGGCGAAAGTAAACGATATGTTGGAAATCAACGATATTGCTCCCCTTACTTATATTGAACCTACTATTAAACAGTTGCTTTTAAATAGAAGGAAGCTGGATTACATGAAAAAATTGGAAGTAGAGGTAATGGATGAAGCTATTAAAGAAAAAGAATTTGAAGTTTATGAACAAGGTAATTAAAACAGGTTTTTCCCTTTCTATTTTATTGTTGACAGGGATTATGAGCGCACAGGAACTAGAAAATCTTCCTGATACTCAGGTAGAACCACAAGAGGTAATTGTAGAGGAATCAATGATATCTAAGAACGATTCTGTCAACAATTTTGAAAGAATAAAATTGGATGGGATAGCTGCTGTGGTGGGCGACTATGTAATCTTGGAATCGGATATAGAAAAAACTTTGATAGATCTTAAAAGCCAAGGAGCTTCCACTGCCGATGTTACAAGATGTGGTCTTTTGGGCAAGTTAATGGAAGATCGTTTATATGCGCATCAGGCTGTTCAAGACAGTATTTTGGTTTCGGATGATGAGGTAAATGCTCAAGGGGATCGACAGTTACAACAACTGGTGTCCCAAATCGGTTCTATGGAAAAGGTCCTAAATTATTATAAAAAGGATGATGAGGCCAGTTTTCGTGAGGAACTGTACAAAATTAACAAACTGAGAATGCTTTCCGAAAAAATGCAGAATAAAATTGTTTCGGAAATAGAGATTACCCCAGAGGAAGTTAGACAGTTCTTTAATAAGATTCCAGCAGATGAAAGACCCGTTTTTGGTGCGGAGTTGGAAATTGCCCAAATCGTAAAGCAACCTAAGGCTTCCGATGAAGAAAAGCAAAAGGTAATAGATAAACTAAACGAAATAAAGGCAGATATTGAGGAAAATGATGCTAGCTTTAGTGTGAAGGCTATTTTGTATTCCCAAGATCCTGGATCCAAATCCAAGGGTGGATTTTATAGTATGACCCGAGAGACCCCATTTGTTAAGGAGTTTAAGGATGTGGCTTTTAGTTTAAGGGAAGGGGAGATTTCTGATCCGTTCGAAACCGATTTTGGGTACCACATTATATATGTTGAAAAAATTAGGGGCCGTGAGCTGGATCTCAGACACATTCTGATAACTCCGGAGATATCCCAAAAGGAATTGGATGATGCAAAGAAGGAATTGGATAGCATAAGAAAAGGGGTAATGGATAGTAAATTTACCTTTGCCGCTGCAGCTTTAAATTTTTCCGATGAAAAGGAAACCAAATTTGATGGCGGTTTGTTAAGAAACCCACAGGATTATAGCTCCCGATTTGAGCTTACCAAAATGGAACCATCGCTTTATAACCAAGTGAGGGACATAAAGGACAATGAGATTTCCATGCCTATTCTGGAGAATGATCCCAGGGGAGGTGCCCCCAAGTACAAAATCATGAAAATCACCAATCGTTATGACGAACATGTTGCCGATTTTGCAAAGGATTATATAAAGATTCAGGAATTGGCACTTAGGGAAAAGCAGTATAATGCCATTAAAAAATGGATGGACGAGCATATCGAAGATACTTATGTGAGTGTTAATTCCGCAAATAAAGATTGTGATTTTGCAAATAATTGGGTAAAGGAATAAATGCATGTCAGACGTAGCTGCAATTAAGGCTCTAGTTGAAAAAAATAAAGTTCTCAAACAAGAAATAGCCAAAATTATTATTGGGCAGGAGGAAGTGGTAGATCAAATACTACTTTCTATTTATACAGGTGGGCACTCCTTACTTATTGGAGTACCTGGTTTGGCCAAGACCCTCATGGTAAATACAATTGCCTCTGCTTTGGGATTGGGCTTTAAAAGGATTCAGTTTACACCTGATCTAATGCCAAGCGATATTTTAGGTAGTGAAGTGTTGGATCAAAATAGGAACTTCAAGTTCATAAAAGGGCCCATTTTTTCCAATATTATCCTGGCCGACGAAATAAACCGTACCCCCCCAAAAACCCAAGCGGCTCTGCTGGAGGCCATGCAGGAACGAGCGGTGACCATAGCTGGTAACCAATATAAATTGGATCTTCCCTATTATGTTTTGGCAACCCAGAACCCAATAGAGCAAGAAGGTACTTACCCATTGCCCGAGGCGCAGTTGGATAGGTTTATGTTCGCCATAGAATTGAAATATCCATCTATCGCAGAGGAGATTAAGGTAGTAAAGGAAACCACTTCCGATTTTAAACATGAAATTGTTCCCTTGTTTACCCCTGGGGAAATAATGGACATACAACATTTGGTACGTAGAATTCCAGTTCCCGACAATGTGGTGGAATATGCAGTGAAATTAGTGAACAGCACAAGACCGAATCAAGAAAATGCTTCGGAATTTGTAAAACAGTTCATAGATTGGGGAGCAGGACCTAGAGCTTCCCAAAATCTAATATTGGGAGCTAAAGCCCATGCTGCCGTTAACGGTAAATTTTCTCCTGATATTGAAGATGTCAAAGCGGTGTCCTTGGGAATCCTGAGACATCGGATTATTAAAAATTATAAGGCTGAGGCCGAAGGAATTTCCGTAGAGGATATTATTGGAAAGCTATTATAGTAGGGAAAAATGAACAGGAACTGCTCGATTTTTTTAGGCTTTAAAAAATGAAATTTATTGCATTTACATTCCTATAATGGCAATCTTTTTTATAATTACATAAAATTGGCGTATTCTTGCCGTATTCTTAGTTTAAAAGTTTTATAAACGTAAGGTATTTTCTTAATTTTGGAGAATAACTTAAACTAAAATTTTATAGATAATGGCATTCGATATTGATATGATTAAAAAGGTGTATGCCAACATGTCCGAACGTGTTGATAAGGCACGTGAAATTGTTGGAAAACCTTTAACCCTTTCAGAAAAAATTTTGTATTCCCACTTGTGGGACGGTACACCTACCAAGGCATTTAAAAGAGGTAAGGACTACGTTGATTTTGCACCTGATCGAATCGCTTGTCAAGATGCTACTGCTCAAATGGCATTATTGCAATTTATGCAGGCTGGAAAACCAAAAGTAGCTGTGCCAACTACAGTTCATTGTGATCACCTTATACAGGCAAAAAGTGGCGCTGTGGCAGATTTAAAAGTGGCCAATACTTCTAGTGCCGAAGTCTTTAATTTTTTGGAATCAGTTTCCAATAAGTACGGAATTGGTTTTTGGAAGCCAGGTGCTGGTATTATTCACCAAGTAGTTTTGGAAAACTATGCCTTTCCTGGAGGAATGATGATAGGAACCGACTCTCATACGGTAAACGCCGGGGGTCTAGGAATGGTTGCCATTGGTGTTGGTGGTGCCGATGCTGTGGATGTTATGGCCGGAATGGCCTGGGAACTTAAGTTTCCAAAATTGATAGGCGTAAAATTAACGGGTAATATCTCTGGCTGGACATCTGCCAAAGATGTTATTCTTAAAGTGGCTGGTATATTGACCGTAAAAGGTGGTACAGGAGCCATAATAGAATATTTTGGGGAAGGCGCTAAAAATCTTTCCTGTACCGGTAAAGGAACCATATGTAATATGGGTGCTGAAGTTGGTGCTACCACATCTACCTTCGGTTATGATGCTTCTATGGAAAGATACTTAAGGGCTACGGATAGAAATGATGTTGCGGATGCAGCAAATGCAGTTAAGGATTACTTAACGGCAGACCCTGAGGTGTATGCCAACCCTGAAAAATATTTTGATGAAATTATAGAAATAGATTTGAACACCCTTAAGCCACATCTTAATGGTCCGTTTACTCCTGATTTAGCTACTCCGGTAGGGCAGTTGGGAGAGAAGGCGAAAGCTAACGGATGGCCTTTAAAAGTGGATTGGGGCCTAATAGGGTCCTGCACCAATTCTTCTTATGAGGATTTGACCAGGGCTGCCTCTATTGCTAAACAGGCCGTTGATAAAAACATAAAACCAAAATCAGATTTTGGTATCAACCCTGGGTCTGAACAGATTAGATTTACAGCAGAGCGTGATGGTTTGTTGCAGATATTCGAAAATTTAGGGGCAACGGTATTTACCAATGCCTGTGGTCCATGTATAGGACAATGGGATCGTAGTGATCTAAAAGGCGATGAGAAGAATACCATAGTACATTCTTTTAACCGTAACTTTTCCAAAAGGGCAGATGGAAATCCAAATACCCACGCTTTCGTAGGTTCCCCGGAAATGGTAGCTGCCATAGCAATATCAGGTAGATTGGATTTTGATCCGATGAACGATACCCTTCTGAATGAAGACGGACAAGAGGTGAAATTGGACGAGCCATTGGGGATTGAATTGCCTCCAAAGGGATTTGAAGTGGAAGATGCAGGTTACTTGGCGCCAATGGAAGATGGTTCAGGTGTTGAGGTAAAGGTAGATCCCAAATCAGAGCGTTTGCAATTGTTGGAACCCTTTATTCCTATTAAGCCAGAAAGTCTTCATGGTGCTAAATTATTGATCAAAGCCTTTGGAAAATGTACTACAGACCACATTTCCATGGCTGGTCCTTGGCTGCGTTTTAGAGGTCATTTGGACAACATTGCCAATAATACCCTCATTGGAGCGGTAAATGCCTTCAATAAAAAGACAAATTTTGTAAAGAATCAGCTTACTGGAGAGTATGGTGGTGTTCCTGATGCACAAAGGGCTTACAAGGCGGCTGGAATAAAAACAGTAGTTGTGGGAGATCATAACTATGGAGAAGGATCGTCTCGTGAACACGCCGCTATGCAGCCAAGACATTTGGGTGTTGCAGTGGTAATCGTTAAGTCTTTTGCGCGTATCCATGAAACCAACCTTAAGAAACAAGGTATGTTGGGGCTAACCTTTGCCAATGAAAGTGATTATGACTTAATTCAAGAGGATGATACCTTCAACTTTGTTGATATAAAAGATTTTGCACCAGAAAAGCAAATTACCTTGGAATTGGTACATAAAGACGGAACTAAAGACACTATTAAATTGAACCATACCTATAACCAATCACAGATTGAATGGTTTAATGAAGGTTCTGCCCTTAACGTTATAAAAAGGGAGAACGCAGCTTAATTTTGTGCTGTAAATACTTTACAAAAACTCCTGATATTCATCAGGAGTTTTTTAGTTTTGACAAAAGGATAAATTAAATGAAAATTCGTAAAAAAACTGTTTTGAACATCGCCTTAATGGCTTTAATTCTATCTTTTTTTGTGACGCCTTTGGGCGATTATAGTAAGGTTTTGTTAAATAAATGGTTCTCCTTTTCGCCAGAAGTGACCAAAGAAATCAATAGGGGACAGATTAAGGATTACGATTGGAAGCTAAAAGATGCCAATTGGAATTTTTTCAATTTTAAGCAGTCCAAAGGTCGTGTTGTCTTTATCAATTTTTGGAGGTCTTGGAATATTCCGAGTGAGGCTGAAGTACAAAGTATCCAAAAGTTATATGACGATTATAAGGATAAAATAGATTTTTATATCATAACCAATGAGGAAAGGGAACCTGTAGAGAAATTTATGGCGGATCATGGTTTTACCTTTCCGGTAACTTATTCCATAGTAGGGGATCCCATGCCTGTGGACGGTTCTAAACCACCCAGATCCTATTTGTTGGATAAGGAGGGAAGGATCGTAATTAGTAAGGAAGGGGTGGCCGATTGGGACAATGACAAGGTAAAGGCCATTTTGGACGATCTTATTAGTAAATAGGTGCATTATGATACTACCTAACAAGAAGTGGATTCTTAACATTGTTTTTATACTGGCTGTGCTGGTGTTGATATTTACTCCGATAGGATTTAAAGTAAAGGTTTTAGCCAGCAAATTGTTATCCACTAGTGCAGCTATGGTAAAGGAGGGGATGCAGGTTCCTTTGGGTTCCTATCAATGGAAATTGACCGATTTGGAAAATCGATCTTTCGATTTTGAAAATCAGAGAGGAAGGGTAATACTTGTGAATTTTTGGGCTACTTGGTGTCCTCCGTGTGTAGCTGAAATGCCAAGTATGCAGGATCTTTATAATGATTATGGTGATAAGGTTACGTTTATGTTCGTTACTTCCGACGACCGTCAAAAAGTAGAGAACTTTTTAAAAAGAAAGAATTTGGATCTCCCAGTTTATTATCCTGCTTCAGAAACACCTGAAACACTTAAATCCAAACTCCTTCCAACTACATATATTATAAACAAGGAAGGTAATATTGTTGTAGCGGAGACCGGTGCTGCAGATTGGAACAGTAGCAAAACAAGGACGCTTATAGATGGCCTTTTGAGTCAGTAATATTAAGAAGTACTAATACTATTTTTCTTTTTTTTGGAAATACTTAAAGGGTACCATTAACATACCAAAGCATTCCCCGTCCTCTTTTCCCAAATGTTTATGATGCATTTTGTGGGCTCTCCTTACCCCTTTGGCATACCAATTATTTGCATTTCTGAACAATTTAAACCTTTGGTGTATAAAAATATCATGAACCAAGAAGTAGGCGGCTCCATAAGCCAATATACCAAACCCTAAGGGCCATCCGTACCAAAAGTCGGTTTGGGAACCCAGCCAAAAGAAAGTTATGCTGACCGCAGCGTAGAACAAAAAAAATGCGTCATTTCTTTCAAACCATGAGTCGTGGTCCTTTTTATGGTGATCCTTGTGCAGTGACCATAAGAAACCATGCATAATAAATTTATGGGTAAACCAGGCCATAAATTCCATAAAGGAAAAAGTAGCGAAGAAAATTAAAATCCAAATCAACATTTTCATTCTAAACCAGTTTTAATTTATAGTTAATATACGATTTAACCAATAATCTAAATTTGTGTAGATTGGAAACCCGTATTCTAGTACACATGATCTTCGATGAAGGTGTGTTCTGTAATTTTTTCAGCAACTTGGAATAATATCTATATGCCGTATAAACCCCAAATTTAGCCTCTCGAGGCAATTGGATTATTCCAGAATATCCCAATTTAAAATCGGATTTTATTTCATCAACAATTTTGTTTTTGGCTTCTTCTGTTAGATTCTGGAGATTGGTATTCGGGAAATAAGTTCTGTTCAAATCTTCAAAATCGTTTTTTAAATCCCTTAAAAAATTCACTTTTTGAAAAGCAGATCCCAAGGCCATAGCGAAGGGTCTCAGTTTTTCATACTCTATTTCGTTTCCATTTACAAATACTTTTAAGCACATTAAACCAACCACATCGGCGGAGCCATAAATATACTCCTGATACTCGCTATCCGTAAGACGGATCTTTTTCTCCAAATCCATTCGCATACTCTTCAAGAATGAGGTCACCAAATGCAGTGGAATGTCATATTTATGGAACGTATATTGAAAAGAATTAAGTATGGGGTTAAGACTTATTTTTTGTTCCAGGGCTTCTTGCAAATCCTTCTCAAATTTATTCAATAAAAACAACTTATCATAATCGTGAAAACTGTCCACAATTTCATCGGCAAATCGGACAAAGCCATAGATATTATAGATATCCCCTCTAATCGAAGGAGCCAACATTTTAGTGGCCAAGGAAAAGGAGGTGCTATAGTGCTGTGTAACGAGCTTACTGCAATCTAGGGAGACAGCATCAAAAATTGACTTCATAATTATGTTTTTTGATATTTAACAATAAGTTCTGAAACCAATTTTCCGGAAATTAGGGCCGGTGGTACACCTGGGCCAGGAACGGTAAGCTGGCCAGTAAAAAATAGATTATCTACTTTTTTACTGTGTAATTTGGGTCTAAGAAAGGCTGTTTGCAAAAGGGTATTGGCCATGCCATATGCATTTCCCTTATAGGAATTATATTGGTCAATAAAATCATTCACACAAAAGTCCTCCCTGAAAAGAATATTATTTTCTACTGCTTGACCGGTAAGTTTTTGAAACCTGTTTAAAATAATTTCAAAATACTTGTTCCGCAGTTGCTGGGTGTCTTGTAAATCCGGGGCAATTGGAATTAGGAAAAATCCCGTTTCGCAACCTTCAGGAGCCATACCGGAATCTGTAAGGGACGGAAAGTTGGCATAGAAGAGCGGTGCTTCTGGCCATTTGGGGTCGTCATATATCTCTTTGGCGTGTTGCTCAAAGCTGGTGTCAAAAAATAAGTTATGGTGGGATACGTTCTCTAATTTTTTATCGAAACCCACATAAAATAATAAGGAAGACGGGGCAAAGGTCTTTTTGTTCCAGTATGCTTCGGAATATTGGCGAAATTGTAAATCCAACAGCGTTTCCGAATGGTGATAATCGGCACCGCTCAGGACAACATCTGCCTTTATGGTGTTTCCGTTAACTTTAATACCTGTGGCCATGCCTTTGGATACTTCAATCTTAGTTACTGCGTGATCTGTGCGAATTTTGACTCCCAATTCCAATGCCAAAAGCTCCATGGCCCTAATTACTTGGTACATTCCGCCTTTTGGGTGCCATGTGCCCAATCCAAAATCGGCAAAATTCATAAAGCTATAAAAGGATGGGGTTTTGCTAGGTTTGGCCCCTAAGAAAAGTACGGGAAATTCTAGGGTGGAAATTAGTTTTGGGTTTTTAAAACGTTTGCGGACCTCGTCACTTATAGATTTAAAGAACTGGTCCAGACGTACTATGGTATCTTTGCTTACCAATTCCAAAGGGGAAAGGCCCGGGCGAAGTACTATCTTGTGAATGGCGATTTCATAATTGTCCTGTGCTTTTTTAATGAATTTGCGCAAAGGTTCTGCACTGCCTTTTTCAATTCGTTCAAATTCTTTGCAAATTTTGTCCATACTATCCCCTATGGTGATAACATCGTCGGAAAAAAAAATGTTATAGGCAGGATCCAATTTATCCAGTTGATAGTAATCGGATGTTTTTTTTCCGAAATCATTGAAAAAACTTTGAAATATGTCGGGCATCCAATACCAACTTGGCCCCATGTCAAAAGTGAAACCATCCCGGACAAATTGCCTTGCTCGGCCCCCAACGGTCTTGTTTTTCTCGTAAATAGACACATCGTATCCCTGTTTTGCCAAATAGCAGGACGCAGAAAGGGATGCAAACCCGGATCCGATGATAATAACTCTTTTGCCCATAGGTATTTATATATAATTTGCGGCACTTCAATTTTACTAAATGCCCGATTATGAAAATAAGGCTTATTTTCTATATATGTAAGGCATTTTTATTAATTAACCATTTATAGGGATTTCTTTGGATCAATCTCAAAAGTTGGGTCTAAAGAGAAAAATAATTTTCTTTGTGCTTTAAATTACATTGATGAATAAAGGCACTGAGTTATCCTTGTTAAGTTTAATATTACCAGAAGGAATATTAGAGTATTTTGATATTGTTGG
>JAVJOW010000003.1:0-18237 GCA_040216555.1 Arenibacter sp. | reverse complement strand
TTTATTCCGGCTTCCTTGGCCGCCAAGGCCATATTCTTTGCCTGTTCCATTTCCTTTTCGGGAGAAAAATGTTCCCAAAAAAATGTCACACAATAAGCCCCATAAGCGCCTTTAAATGCCTTGACAATACTATCCTTATCGTCTAAATTGGCCTGTACCACCTCGGCACCCAATTGCTTTAACTCCTTGGCTTTTGGGGAATTTGCGTCCCGGGTAATGGCCCTAACCGCAAATTCCTTCTTTGCGTCATTTAGGATTGTGCGGACCAATCCGCCACCTTGGGCCCCAGTGGCCCCTACTACAGCAATTATTTTTCTATTTTCCATCATTAATAACATTTTAGATTAATTGATCCTATTGAAGTATATCCTGAAGTGAACCACAATTCAGCTTCCGGAATACGTAAAAAATAATTCCATGGAATATTGAATTTATCTTCAACCAAAGCATTAAAATCCTTTCCGCATCTATGCCTTCTTAAATCTTAATAGCCAACAAATAAAAATATACTTACAAGGGGGAGATTTCTTTCAATCCAAAACAACCAATTTATATGAGGTTTTCGGAAGACCATTATAATATTCACTCCAATGCTCTAGTTGAGCAATGGATAAAATTAAAGCAGCCCTAATTTAATGAATAACGGAATTACATTTAAAATTCGGGCGTTAAGATTAAGCCAATTTTGAAGTGTTTTTTAAAATAAAATCCTTCCAAATTACCTTTTTAAAAAACTGATATCATGTGTTTTACAATTATAAAATCATAGAAAACACTGCACCTCTGGATACGCCCGAATTTACCGTACCTTTGTAAAAATTTCCGGCAAAATTGTTACCTATATGAATTTTAAAGAATTAAAGCTAAATAAACATCTTTTAAGAGCAGTCGCAGAAAAAAACTATGACGACCCAACTGCCATTCAGGAAATTGCCATCCCCTTAGTTCTACAGAAAAACGACATTATAGCTTCTGCCGAAACAGGAACTGGAAAAACAGCCGCTTTTGCACTTCCCATACTGCAACTCTTATTTGATAAGCAAGAAACCTCGGAAAAAGGTAGAAAAATTAAAGCATTGATCATAAGTCCAACTCGTGAATTGGCATCGCAGATTCATGAGAGTTTTATGGATTATGGCAAATACACCCATTTAACCTCTGCCGTTATTTATGGGGGAACAAAGATAGAACCGCAAATAGCCATCCTAAGAAAGAGAGTGGACATCTTGGTGGCTACACCAGGGAGGTTATTGGACCTGCATAAACAGGATATGGTCAACTTGGATTATGTGGAAACATTGGTGCTGGACGAGGCCGATCTGATGTTGGATATGGGATTTATAGATGACGTTAAAAAAATTGAGCGTCTATGCCCAAATGAAAAACAGACACTCCTTTTTTCGGCCACTATGCCTTTTAAAGTTGTGCAATTGGCCGACACCATTTTAAAAGATCCCAAGAAAGTCGCCGTTACCCCTACATCTTCAGCTGCGGCCACGGTACATCAATTATTGTATTACACGCCAAAACCCAATAAAATAGAACTCTGCCTTTACCTTTTAAGAAATACCATAAAGGGCAATATCCTAATTTTTAGGCGAACAAAATTCGGGGTGGACAAACTGGAAAAAACCCTCCGTAACAACAATTTCAAGGTAGATAGCCTGCACGGAGACAAGTCGCAGGACGAGCGCCAAGCAGCACTAGGGAAATTCAAGCAAGGTGTAACGAACATTCTGGTGGCCACTGATGTTGCCGCCCGTGGATTGGATATAGACGATCTGGATGCCGTTATCAACTTTGACCTGCCCAATGTGCCAGAAACCTATGTTCATCGTATAGGAAGGACCGGAAGAGCGGGAAATACAGGGACATCCTATGCCTTTTGTTCCGCGGATGAAAAGGGATATTTGTCCACTATTCAAAAACTGATGCAAAAACACATCCAAGTTGTTGAAGACCATCCGTATCCCTTGGATCCCAAGGCCAAACCGCAAGTACATAAAAAACAAGGTAGCAAACATAAAAAAGGCAGGAAGTCCGAAGCCTCCAAAAAGAAAAAGAAACGTTGGTATTGATCGGAACCGTTTAGAGTACAACAACCTTCATACCCTTGTGGAGGACACCTTATAAACATATCAATTCACTACCTTTGTAGAAACATTTATAGTAAATAGTAATGGACAAAAAGATTATTGCCCCTTCCCTCTTGGCCGCCGATTTTGCCAATCTACAGCGCGATATTGAAATGGTTAACCACAGTGAGGCCGATTGGCACCATGTTGATATTATGGATGGTGTTTTTGTGCCAAATATCTCTTTTGGAATGCCAGTCCTAAAGGCCATTGCGGCCCATGCCACCAAAACACTGGACGTTCATCTTATGATTGTGGATCCGGACCGCTATATTAAGACCTTTGCAGAATTGGGTGCCAATAACTTAACCGTGCATTACGAAGCCTGTCCACATTTACACCGAACCCTTCAAGCTATAAAAGCCGAAGGAATGGCAGCAGGTGTGGCATTAAACCCGCATACCAACATTAATTTGTTGGAGGACACTATAAATGATATTGATCTAGTTTGTATCATGAGTGTAAATCCAGGTTTTGGGGGACAATCATTTATTGAAAACACCTATGAAAAAATAAAGGCGTTAAAAGAACTCATTAATAGAAAAAGTGCACATACCCTAATTGAGGTCGATGGCGGAGTTACCACTGAAAACGCCAAGCAATTAATAGATGCAGGGGCGGATATTTTAGTAGCAGGTAGTTTTATATTTAAGAGCACTAATCCAACCCAGACGATTAAGGAACTCAAAAAAATAGTAGGATAATGAAGATTTGGGATATAGTTATTGTTGGAGGTGGTCCTATTGGAATTGCCTGTGGCTTGGAAGCCAAGAAAAAGGGATTGACCTATATAATTCTTGAAAAGGGATGTATAGTTAACTCGCTCTATAATTACCCCCTCAACATGCAGTTCTTTTCCTCTTCCGAAAAACTGGAAATCGATGAAATTCCATTTATTAGCATAGAGGCGAAACCTAAAAGAAATGAGGCGCTGGAGTATTATAGGCGGATAGTGACCTCCAATCATTTGAATATCTCGCTTTTTGAAAAAGTAAATTCAATCAATAAGATTGATGGGCTCTTCAACATTGTCTCAGAAAAGAATACCTATACCTCCACCAATGTGATCATTGCCACAGGATTCTACGATATTCCCAACAGAATGAACGTTCCGGGGGAAGATTTGAAAAAAGTGACCCATTATTACAAGGATCCCCACTTTTACTCCAATCAGCAAGTAGCAGTTATTGGAGCCAGTAATTCGGCCATAGATGCTGCGCTGGAATGCTATAGAAAAGGGGCCGATGTATCCTTGATCATAAGAGGGCCGGAAGTTGGCCAAAGGGTAAAATATTGGGTAAGGCCCGATATTATCAATAGAATTGAGGAAGGCAGCATAAAAGTCTTTTATAATAGTACAGTTCAGGAAATTAAGGAAGATGAAATTATCCTTAAGTCTCCAAGTGGAACCACAAGCTTAAAGAACGATTATGTGCTTGCCCTAACAGGGTACATGCCCAATTTTGAATTCTTGGAAAAAATAGGCATCCATTTGTCCGAAGACGAGAAAAGACTTCCCCAGTACGATCCGCAAACCATGGAAACCAATATTGATAATCTTTACCTCGCCGGAGTAATTTGCGGGGGAATGGAAACCCATAAATGGTTTATTGAAAACTCCAGGATACATGCCCATATGATTATGGATCATATTGTAAAGAAGGCCAAATCCGTCGATGCTTATCAGGAAAAGTAGGTTCAATACATTTCTAGTGTTCCCCCGCCTTTTTTCCGTAGAATATAAAACCTGTAATTCCAATAAAATTCAGGGTTGATGGTTAGATTTCCTTGAGGAATCACGTTCAATTAAGGACGACTTTAAAATTGTTGTTTTGGCCATGAGGGGATTGGCATTGGGTGCGTTACTTATTTCTTCCAGCAATAATTTTGTGGCTATTTGCCCAATTTTAAAACCCGGTTGATCCATGGTGGTCAAAGAGGGATCTATTATCCCGGAAACAGGCTCGTTACTGAACCCTACAATTGCCACCTTTTCCGGAACGTTTACACCTTCTTTCTTAAAATATTTAATGGCACCAATGGCAGCAACATCATTGGCCGAAAACAGCCCATCAATTTCGGTTGGCAAGGAAAGTAAGGTCTTTGCACCCTCTGCCCCATCTTCTTCCATCAGCCTGGAATGCAGTACCAGTTCCGGTTTAAAGGGAATCTTATATTTTTTCAGGGCCTTCCTGTAGCCGGCAGTCCTATTTCGGTAAATTGCCAATTCTTGGGGCCCGGAAAAATGTGCAATACTCTTACATCCTTTTAAAATTAAATGCTCTGTGGCATCAAACCCGCCTTGAAAGTCATCTATCAACACACTTCTAATACCTTCAATCTCACAATGCCTATCAAAAAACAGGAATGGAGTACCATTGTTTTTCATTTTCAATAAATGATCCCATTCAACTGTTTCCATGGAAACGGACAGCAATACGCCGGCTACCCGGTTGGCCAATAGATTTTCTATAATCTTGCGCTCCCGATTCAATTGTTCCAGAGATTGACATATTAATACGTTATAGCCCGCATCATATACGGCCTCCTCTATCCCCGAAATAACAGAGGAAAAGAAGTGTCTGGAAATTCTTGGAACAATCACCCCAATGGTATTGGTTACCCTCTTGCGGAAATTCGAAGCCAGCAAATTGCGTTGATATCCTAATTCATTTGCCTTCGCCATTATCCTGTCCTTGGTCTTTTGGCTCACCCTTGGACTATTGTTCAATGCCCTTGAAACGGTAGAGGCATCAATCTTCAAAGCCTTGGCAATATCGTGTATGGTTGCTTTATTTTCCACAAATAATGGGTATCTTGACTTTATCAAAGATACATATTCACAAATACAATCGATTGTATTCTGATGGATTTTTTATATATTTACGAACTAACTATAGAAACGTTTCTATATTACCTACTATTTAAGACACTAATAATTAGATATTTATAATCATGAAAAATAATTACGAGGTCAGATATGCCTGCTCTCCCAAAGAGACCAAAGGGTTCACCACAGAAGAACTGAGAAAAGAGTTCCTAATCGAAAATTTAATGGAAGCGGATACCATCAATTTGGTCTACACCCATTTCGACAGATATATAGTTGGAGGGGCAGTGCCCGTTAAAACCTCCTTAAAACTAACTACTATAGATCCCTTAAAATCGGATTATTTTTTGGAACGAAGGGAGATCGGTATTATCAATGTCGGCGGTGCGGGTTCTGTAACCGTTAAAGGCCAAAAATACGATTTGGATTATAAAGAGGCCTTGTATATTGGCAAAGAAAACAAGGAGGTCAGCTTCAGCAGTGACAGTGCGGACAAACCTGCCAAATTCTATCTAAACTCAACCCCGGCACACAAGGTATTCCCTACCAAAAAAATAAGCAGGGCCGAAGCGGAAATCGTGGAAATGGGATCTTTGGAAACTGCCAATGCCAGAACCATCAGAAAATTGATCGTAAACAGTTTGGTAGAAACCTGTCAGGTGCAAATGGGAATGACGGAACTAAAACCGGGCAGTGTGTGGAATACCATGCCGGCACATGTACACGACCGAAGAATGGAAGTGTATTTTTATTTTGAGGTCCCTAAAGAGCAGGCCGTTTGCCATTTTATGGGTCAACCCCAAGAAACACGACATATCTGGATGGCCAACAATGAAGCCGTAATTTCCCCACCATGGTCCATACATTCCGGTTCAGGAACCAGCAATTATGCGTTTATCTGGGGAATGGCCGGTGAAAACCTAGATTATGGCGATATGGACCACTGCAAAATAAAAGACTTAAAATAACCCTAAGAGAACATAAATATGTCATTGAATCTATTTGATTTAACAGGTAAAACAGCCCTGATTACGGGAGCTACGCACGGCCTGGGAAAAGCCATGGCCATTGGACTGGGAAAAGCAGGTGCAACCCTGGTCATTAACGGAGCTTCTTCCCAGGAAAAATTGGACAAGGCCGTTGCCGAATACAAAACCTTGGGGTTAAACGCCCATGGCTACCTCTTTGATGTTACCAATGAGGCTAAGGTCATTGATAATATTTCCAAGATTGAAAAAGAGGTAGGGCATATTGATATTTTGGTAAACAATGCCGGGATCATCAAAAGAATTCCCATGGAGGAAATGGAGGTGGCCGATTTTGAGGAGGTCATAAAAGTTGATCTGGTGAGTCCCTTTATCGTCTCCAAACATGTTGTAAAGGGTATGATTGCCAGAAAGGAAGGCAAAATTATCAACATATGTTCCATGATGAGCGAATTGGGACGTAATACGGTAGGTGCCTATGCCGCGGCCAAGGGCGGATTAAAAATGTTGACGCGCAATATGGCCACCGAATGGGCCAAACATAATATTCAGGTGAATGGTATAGGACCTGGTTATTTTGCCACTGCACAGACCGCCCCTATAAGGGTAGATGGGCACCCCTTCAATGATTTTATAGTGGGAAGAACCCCTGCCGGAAAATGGGGAGACCCGGATGACCTGCAAGGCGCCGCCATCTTCCTAAGTTCCAAGGCCAGCAATTTTGTAAACGGGCAAATAGTTTATGTAGATGGCGGCATTTTGGCCACCATTGGAAAACCTGCTAATGAACATTAAAATAAAGATCATGCAAATACATTATAAGACAGTGCTGTTTTCCTTAGTGGCAGTATTATGCCTAGCCTGTTCCGAAAAGGAAATTCCCACCACCGTTACGGTAAAAAATGTTCTTGATCGCGAAAGGTCTATGGAGACCATTGAGCTCACCAAGGCCATGTTAAAGGTGGAAGATCTATCCTCTGTTGGTATTAAGAACAAGGAAACCAATACCCTTGAAATTGTCCAAACGGTAGATAATGATGGCGATGGTACAATGGACATGATCCTTTTTCAACCCAAAATAGGGGCTAAGGGAGAAAGCCAGTTTGAAGTAGTGGCAGTAGAACCGGGAGAAAATCCCACAGTCGAGGAGCTGTGCTTTTCCAGGTTTGTTCCGGAACGAACCGATGATTACACCTGGGAAAACAACAAGGTTGCCTTTCGTGTCTACGGACCCACTGCCCAGAAAATGGTGGAGGATAAGGTTCCAGGAGGCACCCTGTCCAGTGGGGTCGATGCTTGGTTGAAACGGGTAGACTACCCCATCGTAGACAAATGGTACAAAGAGGAACTTAGCGGGGTCAGTAGTTACCATAAGGATACCGGCGAAGGCCTGGACGATTTTCACGTTGGCGCCAGTCGCGGTGTGGGAGGTATCGCTGCCAAAGTGGACACTACCTTTTACTATTCCAAAAACTATAAACAATGGCGCACCATAACCACTGGCCCTATAAGGACCAGCTTCTATTTGGAATATGCATCTTGGGACGCCAATGGACAAACCATCAAAGAATCCAGAATTATAAGCTTGGACCTGGGTCAAAATTTATCCAAATTCGATATCACCTTAGAGGGTGTAGATGATATTTACGCCGGACTCACCCTGCACGAAAAGGACGGTGAAGTTAGTGGGAATACCGATATGGGATGGGTAAGCTACTGGCAGCCACATGGGGATTCGGAATTGGGTACGGCCATCCTTGCCCCTTCAGATACTTTTATCGATTTTGAAAAGTACGATGTTCCAACAAAGGACTTGAGCAATGCCTATGCCCATTTGAAAGTTAAAAACAAGGAAGTTACTTACTACGCCGGCTTTGGATGGAAAAAAAGTGGACAATTCAATAATAAACAGGAATGGGAGCAGTATTTAAACACCTTTTC
This sequence comes from Arenibacter sp., assembly GCA_040216555.1. Lineage (GTDB taxonomy): Bacteria > Bacteroidota > Bacteroidia > Flavobacteriales > Flavobacteriaceae > Arenibacter. The sequence continues at coordinate 10,345 of JAVJOW010000003.1, read as the reverse complement.
CGAACACATCCAATATCCTTTGGAAGTTACTGTAACTCCATAGGAATTGGCATTTGACATATACTTCATTGGGCCACACCCCCTTGTGCATACCAATGCCTTGAGGGGGGAGTATAGCCTTTATTAAACCCAAATTTTAACTTCATTTTGTATTTCCTACCAGAAATAAGCATGTTTAATATGCGTATTTTTATAAAAATAAAAGCTGCGATATGGACCTTCAAAAACTGGAAACGGAACTCGAAACAATTTATGAAATACTTTTAAAACATGAGTCCACTGCGGATAGGATAGCCGCTTCAGTACACCCACAATATAGGTCCAGCGCCAAGAACCTCTATCGTTATTTACTGCTTCGTAGCATGGACATACGCAGTTTACAGACGAAGCTATCAGAATTAGGCATCTCCTCCTTGGGTACAGGGGCAGGATATGTATATGAAAATATCTCCAATGCCCTAAAGCTGGTTAAACTATTGAACGGCAAATCCTGGGAAAAGGACAACGCCTTGGAGACCCTGGGGTTTGCAGGAAGCAAGAATTTATTAATGGATCACGCCAATGATCTCTTTGCGTCAGACCATGGGGAAAGGGATACCGAAATAATGGTTACTATGCCCGATGAGGCCGCTACCGATAAAAAACTTATTAAAAAACTGCGCTCAGCGGGTATGGGCACTGCGCGTTTAAACCTGAGCCATGGCAATGAACCCCTTTGGGAAAAGATCCTGGACAAAATAAAAACCGTCTCTACCCAAAGCAATCTTCCTATTCATATTTATATGGACCTACCGGGTCCTAAAATAAGGATTAGCGATATCTATCTCAAAACAGCTACCGATAAAACATGGAATACCGTACCGTTTGTAAAGATTGGCAAGGGGGATCACTTATTGCTGATAAAGTACAACTCCCCTTATATTTCTGGAAAACAAAAAAAGAAATTGCCCTCTAGGGAAACCATCCTCGTGGCCGTTACCTTACCACAGATTATTGACGACCTTAAAGTAGGGCAGGCGGTGTTTTTTGATGATGGTACCATAGAGGCCAAAGTATTGGGCCTCTATGAAGAAACCGCATCATTGGTGGTCAAAAAATCGCATAAGAAAAAACTAAGGCCGGGAAAGGGGATCAACCTACCCGATACCCATCTCAACCTGCCTTCCCTAACTCCGGAGGATGTTCAACTATTGCCTTTCATTAGCGCAAATGCAGACCTTATGGGCTATTCCTTTGTACGGAATGCCCAGGACGTGGACATCCTGTATAAAGAACTGGAGCAGTTGGGGGATACGGATACCGGGGTTGTCTTTAAGATAGAGAACAGGACGGCCTTTGAAAATTTGCCCTCCATACTCTTCAGCGCCATGAAAAGGCCAAAAATAGGGGTCATGATTGCCAGGGGCGATTTGGCCGTGGAGATAGGTTTTGAGCGTATTTCCGAAGTACAGAACCAAATACTATGGTTGTGCGAAGCCGCACAGATACCCGTTATCTGGGCTACCCAGGTGTTGGATACCATGGCCAAAAAGGGCATGGCTACCAGAGCGGAAATTTCGGATGCCACCATTAGTGCCCAGGCGGAATGTGTTATGCTCAACAAGGGTCCCTTTATAGTGGAAGCCACTAAAACCTTAAAGAATGTACTGGAACGAATGGAAGCCCATTCCCAAAAATCCAAAAACACCTTAAGGGCGCTCAAAGTGGCCAAGACGGGACTCAAAAATATTCATAAGGATTATCCGCTGTAGTATTATTGTCTATCAATTTCCACCTTCCCAACGGAAACATTTGAAAGAAAAGTTTTATAATATTGGACAGATATAATGGGGATAAAAGCATTTGTTACTATAACGGTATTCTGTACCCTAGACTGGAAAACCAACTTCTCAAAAATTTGACATTTATGAATCTAAGTACCCACACTTTCATATTAATACCGATTGCATTTTATTTTATACTTTTTAGTTATAAAGTCCATTGTCAAAATTATGAGAATCCGGCCGAAAAATATAGTGAAGTTTATAAAAAATATTTGAACGCAGAATGCCCCATTGAAGAAAACAATATTAAACATTTCGTATACTTCTCAAAAGACCGTGACGCTATTCGAAATCATGCCCTTTTAACAATCCCTCAATTTTGTGGTGCTCAAATTATGTATTCATGGAATCAACTCGAAACCGGGAAAGACCAATATGACTTTTCCCTAATACTTGAGGACTATGAATACTTGAAGTCATATGGAAAAAAATTATTTATCCAATTGCAAGATGTTACGTTTAATCCTCAAAAAAATGCTATTCCAAATTATTTACAGACGATGGAGTACGACGGAGGTGCCACCATACAAGTAACCGATGAAGGAGTACCAGAAGGTTGGGTAGCTAAACGTTGGAATTCGAAAGTTCAAGAGCGTTTTGCGCTATTGCTGGAAGCTTTGGGAAAAACTTTTGACGGAAAAATTGAAGGAATCAACCTTCAAGAGACCGCTATCGGGGTCAGTCAAAAACAAGACCCTTCATTCTCCCCAGAACTTTATTCAAAAGGCTTAAAAAATAATATGCTATCATTAAAAAAAGCATTTCCATCATCAACAACAATGCAATATGCCAACTTTATGCCTGACGAATGGCTACCGTGGGATGACAAGGGTTACTTGCGAAGTTTATATAAGTATGGAGAGGAAATAGGCGTTGGACTCGGAGGGCCGGATTTAATGTTTACAAAAAAGGGGCAATTAAATCACGCTTTGGCTTTAATGCACGAAAGTAGCTACACTGTACCCCTGGGAATCGCTATTCAAGATGGAAACTATATTGGAAAAACGAATAATGAAGAAATCATTAAAGACCGCACTAATATTGTCCCCCAACTTCATGCGTTTGCCAAGGATTTCTTAAAGGTAAATTACATGTTTTGGGTTAATCAGGAACCCTATTTTACAGAAGATGTTGTTCCTTGTTTCTCAAAAAAGTAAATTGATCTATAAAGTTCTGGACACAACATCCCCGCTCGGGCGAGCCTGTCTTGCCTGTAATTAGGCCTGCCTACAGGCAGGCTCGTGCCATAACAGTTTAACATCCAAAACCATAACGCGTCACTGATTACCCTAGGCTAAGCCATAAGGCTATTTCTAGAATGCCTATATTTACTATATAAGTTTAACCAAGATCGACCCTAAAAAATTATTAACATTTAGGTACCATGAAAGTAAAAGCCATAGTAAAACAAGGTCATGGGGTTGCCTCAGGGAAGGCCAAAGACCCTCGCTATCCCAAAGGCACTTTAAAAGCGCAATACGAACATTTTTCACAAAAAGGTTTAGACTTGAGTCCATACTTTTTAGGTACTATTAATGTGGACATTGCTCCTTATTCTTTTAAAATATTAAAGCCTAAATATTTTCTTGAGGACATACATTGGTCCCCATTTATTCCACCAGAAAATTTTTATTTTTTCGAAGTCTCCCTTCATCTAAATGAAAATAGCTATAAAGGCTTAATCTATATGCCAGATCCCGCCACCAAAGCCGAACATTTTCAAAACCCAAGCATATTGGAGGTAATACTTCCAAAAATTGATGAATTGAAATATGGGGACAATGTAATAATTGAGGTCGATGAAAAGCAGATCCAATTAAAAAACACCTTGGAAAAAACTGCCCGTAAGAAAGGATAAAAGACCATAAGGGCCTACCATATTGGCCAAATGGACCCGCATAAGCCTAACAAACAGGGTAAGTTTAGATTCGACAAACTTTCGCCTTTAGCAGGTCGGTATCCAATACCAGATAGGTGGCAGGGATATCCATTAGCGTTCCCCCATGATACCCCATAATGGCCCCTGGATTGATCAGGAGGGTATTGCCCACCATTTCATTGTTCACCACAGTATGGTTATGCCCATAGCAAACTATATCGAACCCTCCATTCTCTGCAATGGCCAGCGCTTTTTCCGGGTAGTGGTTCATGGCCACTGACCTACCACCCAGATTACCTCTAAAATATTCGCCATGAAGGTGGATATTCGGATATTTTTTGGAATTTTCTATGATGGCCGCAACATCCCCATCATTATTGCCCAATACCAAATGGATTGGATTGGAATACGAGCGCCCCAGCAAATGTATGACAAATGGCGAACAAAGGTCGCCACAAAACAGCATCGCTTCCGTGGCCTGAAGTTCCGGCATGGACAAGGCTTTTTGAAGGTTCCAGATGTGGTCGTGGATATCGGAAATTACGCTGATTTTCATTTGTAAAATATATTAGTACTAAATATCGTAAATGGGCTATTTATCGATCAATTTAAGCTCATTTTGAAAATTTCAGGGGAAATTATAAGCATGCCTTTTATAATTATTCTGTCTATTGCCCGTCCTATATCCAAAAAACAATTAAATTCAACTCCCGAAACTGGCTTGCCCGGCCCTATGTCAGTGCTACCAAACCCCAACCAGACCAACTTTGGTTGCTGTTCACTGGACAACCAATAATAAGCCACAACCAAATGTAGTTAATTTTAATATGGGACCCTACAAGACGTTTGAAACAGAAAGGTTACTCCTAAGACCGACCTCGGAAGAGGACGCCGCATTTATTTATGAGCTGTTCAATACTCCCAAATGGCTCAAAAACATTGGAGACCGAAATATCACCTCTCCCGACATGGCAAAAGAGTATATCTTGACCAAGATGCAACCTCAACTGGAAAGACTTGGATATTCCAATTATACCCTTATAATAAAAACGGACATGGTAAAAATTGGATGTTGTGGATTATACGACCGGGAAGGATTGGAAGGTATCGATATAGGTTTTGCCTTTTTACCAGAATTTGAAGGCAAAGGTTTTGCCTTTGAAGCCGCCGACAAATTAAAAAATGTAGCCTTCAAGGAATTCGGGCTCCATGCCCTAGGTGCCATTACTTCCAAACACAATGTTGCCTCCCAAAGATTGTTGGAAAAACTGGGCCTGACATTGGTGGGAACAACAGCGCTTCCCAACGCAAATGAGGATTTGCTGTTATTTAAAATTGAAAAATAAAAGCCAGTCCATAAATGGACATTATTAAGGTACAGCCATATCCTAGCTAATATTCGGGATTACCCTCCAAATTCGGCCATTTTCATACCTACATGGGTAATTACCTCATTGAATTCCTTGGTGGGATTGAAATCGATTAATTTAACATCTTCCTTAACGATGGCCGTATGACCTGATGGCATATAAAAGACATCCCCCTTTGTGAGCAATTCTTCTTTTCCATCATCATAGATGACCAACATAGCACCCTCCAACACATACCCCCAATGTGGGCAATGGCAGCTATCATTATCCAATCCTTGTAGTAGTGGGGTAAAATCAGTGCCCTTGGGCAATTCATTGAAACAAACGGTCATGCCCCCAAAATTGGGTTGAGCCCGCATTGTCGTGTCCGGTGACTGCATTGTAGTCGGAATACTTTCTTTGTTAATTTTCATGACTTAAATGTTTAGTATCCAGTAATTTACAAAAAAAATATAACTGTAACAAAAGTGCCTTATAAAAAATACAAAAGCCAAAAGCGTCCTACAACACAGTACAATTTAAAAAGGGGCAACATTGGAGTTACCCAACGAACCCTCTTTGGAGTAAAAGCAATAGGTTAGATGGTGTAAGGATGGTAACTTGGAGTCCGATTTGCCTTTACCACATCAGTTCACCCTCTTGAAAAGTAACAAACGCATATCCATAACTTCCTCTCCAGGTATTTTTAGCGCTTGGAGCACCAAATTGCCCCTACCCTTTTGCAAACGTATTTTCCCAAGGTCCATGGGGATAAAGTCTTTGGTATAGGATTCAATTCTGGGGTCGCGGTCCCGTTCTGCCCCTACCAAAGGCGGATCATGGGCCTCGGTTACACTGCCATTTAAAGAACGCTCCCCAAAGCGCAATTCAAACTGGGAACCTAAATCTTTTTCTTTGGCAGTGTAATAAAGTTCCACTTCAAATTCGCCATCGGCCAGCACTTCCACATCCCAGCTGATACTATCCTTGATGCTTATCCAATTTGTAAAAAAGGTATCGTTGGGATGCCTATTACTCCGTTCTATATTGCCATGAGCTACCCCGTCCCTGGCAGGCATTTGGGTGTACACATAATCAGGATGGCCCAAAGTAAAAGGCCTATCCTCGGTCTCCTTCGATCGTGGCATCACCTGCTGCAGCCAATCGCTTTTTAATTGTTTCAAAGAATCCGTGAGTTGCGGCAATTTAGAGGAAAGGTCTGTGGTCTGTCCGCCATCCTTTTCCATATCGTAAAGCCTATCCTCACTATCCAAACGATATTTTTGCGTTCGGATACTTGTACTACTATTCCAGTGATTATAGACCACCCTATCTTCCCAAGTAGGGTTATCCTTCATCAACAAGGGCTTTAAACTTTTCCCGTCCAAGGGTTTCTGGACATTCACTTCAATTTGGGCCAAATCGGTCAAGGTGGGCAATATATCTATGGAACTTGCTATTTGGGCAATATGCTTGCCCTTAGGCAGCTTGTTCTTCCATTGCATCACTAAGGGGGAACGCACCCCGCCCTCATCGGTGGATCCCTTTTTGCCCCGCATCCCCGCATTCCATCGCCATCCGTTAGGTCCGTTGTCCGACAGATATATCACCAGCGTATTTTCTTCCAATTGCAGGTCCCTTAGTTTATTAAATACCCTGCCCACATTGTAATCTATATTTTCCACCATGGCCAGGGCCGCCCTTGTAAAATTAACGTTCTCTTCTTCCTTCCCGTGATAAGTCATAACCAGCTCCTTATCCTTGAACCTGTTCCAGTACTCCTCTGGCACCTGCATGGGGCTATGGGGCGTGTTATAAGGGAGGTACAGAAAAAAAGGCTTTTCCTTGTTCCTATCCATAAAATCCAATCCTTTGTCGGTAAGATCATCTATTATAAAGCCGTCTCCATTTACTATTTCCCCATTGTGCTCCAACATGGGACTGAAATAATTGCCCCAATGCCCGGAAGCAAACCCATAAAAATCATCAAAACCACGAGCATTGGGATGGTAGGGAGGCTGCATCCCGTTATGCCATTTTCCATATGCAGCAGTAGCATAACCGGCTTCCTTAAAAACTTCAGCTATAGTGGTCTCATCCAGATTTAAACGTTCGCCACCTGTAGAAGTGGAATAGACCCCCAGCCTTGGGAAATAACGTCCTGTGAGCAGTTCGGCCCTGGTGGGCGAACATACGGGGCTTACGTAAAAATGATCAAAAACGATCCCATTTTTGGCAATGGCATCTATGTTCGGGGTAGCCAGATTGGTATTCCCTGAAATTCCCAAATCTCCCCAGCCCTGGTCATCTGCCAAAATAAGAACAATATTGGGTTTTTGGTACTGTTTGATAACGGAGGTTGGTTCAGGTGTTGACCTTTCCTTACAGGCAGTTGGTATTCCCAATAGGGCCAAGGCCATACATTTAAGAATAATATTCCTCATTTGGCAGTTATTTATTTGGTTTGATTTTGGAAGTATAAGATACGGAATCCAATCAATTTATGTACTAATTCCCTTTTTACCTGCATTTGAAAGGATATTCCAAAATTTTCATGGATTCTATACTTAAGACCAACTAGGCTTGCGAATAATTCTAAGTCTGGCATATCAGGAATCATAGGATCATTTCTTGAATAAATCATAGCCTAAACGAATAATATTAACCAAAAATAGTTGAATTTAGAGCTGACCTAATAAGGGTATATCAGCAGCATGAAAGATTTTTTTGAACACCTCGGACACGAATTTGAATTACCATTGGAAAATCCGGTGCTGATATTCTCTTTAATCCTTTTTATTATTCTGTTATCGCCCATTCTGCTGAGAAAGTTAAATATTCCCGGAATAATAGGGTTAATTATTTCAGGTGTTGTAATCGGGCCATTTGGACTTAATATTCTCGAAAAAAATTCGGCCATTGAGCTGTTTTCAACTATTGGCCTCTTGTACATCATGTTCATAGCTGGTCTGGAACTGGACATGAACGAGTTTAAATCCAACAAAAACAAAAGTCTTGTGTTTGGATTTTTTACCTTTATTTTTCCTTTGGCTATCGGTTTCCCTGTCTGCTATTTCTTTTTGGAATACGACTTTAATGCCAGTTTCCTTACTTCCAGTATGTTCGCTACCCATACCCTGGTGGCCTATCCTATTGTAAGTAAATTAGGAGTTTCAAAAAATCAGGCTGTAGCCATTACTGTGGGCGGCACCATATTAACGGACACGGCCGTGCTTATCATTCTAGCGGTAATTATGGGCAACAGCCAGGGGAATCTGAATATGGCTTTTTGGATCCGTTTGGGAATTTCATTAAGTGTTTTTTCTGCTATTATGTTCCATATAATTCCGAGGATTGCCAATTGGTTTTTTCGCAAACTGGAAAGTGAAAAACACTCCCATTATATCTTTGTCCTTTCCATTGTTTTCTTTGCTGCATTCTTGGCCGAATTAGCAGGTGTTGAGCCGATTATTGGAGCGTTTGTGGCAGGTTTGGCCCTAAATAAACTTATTCCACATTCTTCGGCCTTGATGAATAGAATTCAATTTATAGGCAATTCCCTATTTATTCCCTTTTTCTTGATTAGTGTAGGAATGTTGGTTGATGTAAGCGTTATTCTAAATGGGCAAACCGCACTAATTGTGGCAGGAACACTTTCTGTTGTGGCACTTTTTGGCAAATGGTTTGCGGCATTGGTTACTCAACTTGCTTTTAAATACACCAAAACCCAACGCCAACTTATTTTTGGATTGAGCAGTTCCCATGCTGCTGCAACACTTGCCGTAATTTTAGTAGGCTACAAAGCTCAAATTCTAGATGAAAACATCCTGAACGGAACCATTATACTTATCTTAATTACCTGTGTAGTTGCCTCTTTTGCCACGGAAAAAGCCGCTAAAAAACTCGTGGTTGAGACAGAGGACGATAGCTCTGGACCAATGAAAGTAAATGGTTTGGATAACGAGCATATATTATTGCCCATTGCCAATATTGGGAACATGGAAAAACTGCTCGAATTTTCGATTTTTATCAAGGGAAAAAAATCGGCCAATCCCTTATCCGTTCTCTCGGTGGTTTCCAATAACAATGAGGCTGAAAACAATATTCTAAAAGCCAGAAAAAAACTGGAAGAATTTATAGAACAGGCGTCTGCAACCGAAACAAAAGTAAGTATCATTGCCACAATCGACCACAACCCAGCCAGCGGAATATCCCGAATTGCAAAAGAAATAATGGCGGACATCATTGTTCTAGGCTGGCCAAAACGTACCGGATTTATCGAAAAACTTATAGGCGAAAAAGTGGACAATATTATACGTAACACCGATAAAACCACGATTATATGCCATTTTGAAAAGGCTTTGGTGTCCCATCAAAGAATTATAATTGCGGCCCCTCCTTTAACCGAACATGAAAACGGCTTTGAACTTTGGTTTACAAAAATGGCAAAATTGGCGCAGGAATTAAGTATTCCCATTGAGCTGTACTGCAACGAATCGACCTTAAAATCTATAAAAAAACTGGTTAAGGACTCCAAATTATCGGCTACAATTACAGCTAGTCAATTTAGTGATTGGGAAGATTTCCAGGATCTCTCAAAAAATGTACACGAAAACGATTTGTTTGTTTTGGTGTCTGCCCGTGAGGGTGCGGCATCTTATATGGTTATGCTCGAAAACCTCCCGTCCAAAATGGAAAAACATTTCCCCAAAAATAGTCGACTTATTATATATCCCCAGCAGTTCGTTCAGCAATTTGGAAACAAACGATATGATCAGATTAACCCTGAGCCAATCCATAAAGGACTTGAAACCATACAGAAGATTGGCAAGGGTATCGGCAATATATTTAAAAAGGATAACAGGGAATAATGTGTGGGCAATTTCCATTTTACCATATCATTCCAATAGGTCTAAAAAATCTAGGAATAACCAGAACAGGATCCAAGGTTTGGCTCCGCCCTTCCCTACAAAGCTCCGCTTTGAAAACCACAAAAAGTTGCACTTCGCTACGCTTCAAAATATCCCGCAACACCCAGAACAGGATCTAGGGATTGGCTACGCCCATCCCTCAAAGCTCCGCTTTGAAAACGGATCAAGTCCAAAATCTGGGTTTTTACCATTTTAAGAATATAATTTAATCAGGCGATATAAGAAGTATTCCGTATTCCTGACTCCCCTAAATTGTGATCTAAAAGCCTTTACTTTGGCATTAAAGGATTCTGCTGAAGCATTTGTACTTCTGTTTAAAAAATAGTTGAGTACAGAGCGGTAATTTAAAGCAATACTATTGGC
>JAVJOW010000002.1:0-93557 GCA_040216555.1 Arenibacter sp. | reverse complement strand
AAAGTAATTAGTATAAATTCATTCATTTCTAACTTACTTGATAACGAAAACATCAAGGATGTTCACTTTTATTACGCGAGTAGCCAATATCCAATTTATAAAAGTTTTATTCAAGATATTTTAGTGCAAATCAGGTTAAGGGGAGGTATTTTGATTCCGGAACTAAGGCATTTTTTGGCACATGAAAACAAAAACTTTCAAGAATTGGAAAAGGTTAGAGTTGGTATTAAAAGTCCACATGGCATTCCAGTTGGAACTTTTGAGGAAGGCGTTGAAGTTCTTAATAAAATATCATATCCCACTGTAATAAAAAAATCCACAGGATTTCGTAGTAGGAATGTAAAGCTTGCACATAATAAGAAAGAAGGAAAAAGTATATTGTATCAAATGTTGGAAAATAATTTCAATTTTGACATTGATAGTCTATATTATCTATACCGAAGAATAAAGTATAGAAAACATTATCCAAGAAAATTCGGAAAGGTTATTATCCAAGAATATATCCCCAATCTTGCTTATGATTGGAAAATTTTGGTACTTGGAAATATATGTATGGGTGGAAAACGTTTCGTGAGAAAAAATGATTTTCGGGCTTCGGGGAGTAATGTATACTCATTGGCGAAAGATCCTCCGAAAGAAATATTGGATTTTGCTATGAATTGTAAAAAGAAGCTAAATTGCCCTAGCGTTTCATTGGATATTTCCGAACAAAAGGGGAATATACAATTGTTAGAGTATCAAATAATTCACTTTTCCCTTTTGACCTGGGAGTCTGTTCATTACTTTAAATTGGAAAAAGGTAATTGGATTAAGGTAGAAATTACAGATTCGATGGAACACTATATAGGGACTGGAATCCTTGAATACATAAACGACTTAGACAACAGCATTAATTAAATTGGATGATAACTGAAAAATTGTCGTCCATGCCCTTCCTACGGATAAAAGGCTTTATTCAGGCACAAATTCCGATATTTTGGCCATGAACATTAGCCTTCCAAATTTACCTTTAATTTTCAGTTTATAAGGTACAATTTTTTAGGCATTCACAAAATGTCCAAGGAAAAATTTCGGATTTTTCCATTCTTGGCTATGAAACACCAACAATTCTTGAAAACAGGCAGGAACATAACTTTATTAAAGCTTTGAGCACCTCAACAATACTACAACGATTTTGAATTCGATATTGCAATCCCGATTTTAGATATAGTTAGTTGTATCTGGAAAATGGAAATATACGCTTTATTTATTGCTTTTTCCTCCCGATTGCCGCGTTTTTGAAGATTTCATTGATGGTTTCAAAAGGACACGGTGATATATCTTTCCATGTATAGTTTATATATATTAGAAAATAATCTGGCTAACAATTTATTACTATTAAATTTAGTGCACTAAAAAAATTTAAATAGGATGCCCCAGATTAAAGAATTTATTAAACGAAAGGCTGCCAAATCCACTTATGGAATTCTTCAATATTCCCGTGTAAGAATAATATTTGAAAAATTTTCATTGCTATTTTTTAATGATGAAAAGTCTATTAAAAATAGTTATAAAAATAGGTTTGGGCGTGAGATTAATTTAAAAGACCCTAAAACTTATACGGAAAAATTGCAGTGGCTAAAGTTGTTTTACAGAAATGAAAATATGCCAATTTGTACAGACAAATTTGAGGTCCATGAATACCTGTCAAATCTAGGGTACAAATATTTGCTTAACGAAATACTAGGGGTTTACGACAATGTCGAAGATATTAATTTTGAAGAATTACCAAATCGATTTGTTGCAAAAACTACTCACGGCAGCAGCTGGAATCTAATCTGTAAAAATAAGAGGGACCTTAATTGGGAAAAGTGGAAGAAATTAATGAGCACATGGTTGAAATTAAATGTCTATGTATTTGGTAGGGAATGGAATTATAAAAGCCTTCCCCGCAGAATTATTATTGAAAAATTTATTGACCACCAGCCACTAATCGATTATAAATTTATGTGCTTTAATGGTGAGCCTAAATTTTTACAAATAAACAATGACTTTGAAGGTGTTCATTATGTTGATTTTTACGATATCCGGTGGAACAAAGTAGATTTTACCTATAAAAACTATAAGCAATCCAACCGTGTTTTACCTCGTCCGACTGAATACAAGGAGATGATTGGATTAGCTAGAAAATTGAGTGCTCCCTTTCCATATGTCAGGGTTGATTTTTATAACCCTCCTGGCAAAATCATTTTTGGTGAATTAACTTTTTTCCCGGGCAGTGGTCTACTACCATTAGTGCCCACAAAAAATAATTTTGACGAGCTATTAGGTTCGCACATTGATCTACCAATTCCAAATCACAATTTGGATTTATTTGAACGACTACGATAAGCCAAGAATATGAAAGTGAATCCTAGAATAAGCGTTATTATGTCTGTTTACAATGCACAGGTACTTCTTGAAGAAGCCATAAAGAGCATTCTAAATCAATCTTTTTCAGACTTTGAATTTTTAATCGTAGATGATAATTCAAATGATAATTCAAGAAATATATTAAACTTTTTTGCCAAAAAGGACGCTAGGATTAAAATCTTCAGTAATACAGTGAATTTGGGTCTGACCAAAAATCTAAACAAACTTATTCAAATATCTAAGGGGGAATATATAGCTCGCATGGATGCGGATGATATTTCTTTATTTGAACGGTTTAATGATCAAATTAAATACTTTGAAGAACATCAGGATGTTGATATTTTAGGAACCTTTTCTGAAAATATTTCTAGTGACGGAACTGTTATTGGTAAACGAAGGGTTCCTATAACACATGAAGAAATTAAGGAACTATTACCCAAATTAAATCCTCTATCCCATCCAACTGTTATGTTTCGTGCTGCTTCACTTAAGGAAATAGGCGGGTATGATGAAAGATATAAAACTTCCCAAGATTTTCACTTATGGTTTAAGGCAATAGGAAGTGGTTTAAAAATTAATAACATTCCAAGAATTCTATTTCAATATCGAATGGACGATGATTACGTCTCCAGAAAATCATTTAAGTATAGACTAAATGAATTCAATATTAAATTGGAGGGGTATATACTAATAGGGCTTCCGTGGTATAAATATCATTATGCATTAATATCACTTGTCTTGGCCTTTGTACCTTCCTTCTTATTTCTGCAATTAAAAAAATTAGACCCCCGTTAATATGAAAAAACTAGCTCTAATTGGCGCATCTGGATTCGTAGGAACCCGTTTAGCTAATATTACAAAAGGCAATTTTAGAATTAAGAATATCGACAAACAACAAAGTGCGTTTCATCCTGAAATAACAACTATTGCCGATGTAAGACATTTGAGCGAATTGAAGGTAGAATTAAAGGGACAAGACCATGTTGTTTTACTAGCTGCGGAACATCGGGATGATGTAGGACAGACTTCGCTTTATTATGATGTTAATTTGCAAGGTGCAAAAAATGTACTATCTGCCATGGATCAAAATAGTATAAAGAAAATAATTTTTATAAGTAGTGTAGCGGTTTACGGCTTAAATAAGGTAAATCCAAATGAACAACATCCTGTTGACCCTTTCAATCATTACGGCAAAAGTAAGTGGCAAGCAGAAGAGGCCTTGCGTATGTGGTACAATTTAGACCCAGAAAGTCGTTCATTAATTATCATTAGACCAACGGTAATCTTTGGGGAGCGCAACCGGGGAAATGTTTATAATCTACTAAAACAAATTGGTTCGGGGAAATTTTTAATGGTCGGTAAAGGTACCAACTATAAATCTATGGCATATGTTGGCAATGTGGCGGCGTTCATAAAATATCAGTTGGAAAAGGATATGCTAGGTTACCAACTGTTTAATTATACAGATAAGGGTGATTTAAGTATGAATGATTTGGTTGCCCAGGTAGAAACAAGCCTGAATAAAAAAGTACCAGCAGTTCATTTTCCATATTTGTTTGGCATGTTGGGTGGTTACGTTTTTGATGTTTTAAGTAAACTAACGGGCAAAAAATTTGCGGTAAGTTCGGTCAGGGTAAAAAAATTCTGCGCCACTACCCAATTCGATTCAACAGCTATGCATAATTCAGGTTTCAAACCCTCATTTACCTTATTGCAAGCACTTGACAGAACCCTGCAATTTGAGTTTGTAAGTCCTAAAAAAGATGATATTACATTTATTAGCGAATAAAAGTCTATATTATTTACAATGTGGTTAATATACATCCTTAATCAATTGGAGCTTTCATGTTATGATAATGTGAGGCGCCTTGGTGTTTTTAAGCTAAGGTTATGATTAATATTTGCCTTTTGAATTTGATTCAAAATTGTAAATATCTACTGATAAGGTTTGTAATCGTTGACATGAGGTCAAAGCGGACACATTCTCCTATTCATGCCCGAGAAAGTTTCGATTTTTGAGGTAGTTGTTTTAATTTAATACTAGGGTTTTTAACACAATAAATGATTATTTTATATTTTTAGGAATACATAAATATTAGAAAAAAGGATGTACGGGAAAAAAGCATTGATAACCGGAGTAACAGGACAAGACGGGGCCTATCTGAGTGAGTTTTTGTTAAAAAAAGGATATGAGGTACATGGAGTCAAAAGAAGGTCTTCAATGTTTAATACGGATAGGATAGATCATTTATATCAGGACCAACATGTTGAGAGTCCCAATTTCTTTCTACATTATGGAGACTTAACGGATAGTACAAATCTAACAAGAATAATTCAAGAGGTTCAACCAGACGAGATATATAATTTGGCAGCTATGAGCCATGTTCATGTCTCTTTTGAAATGCCAGAATATACAGCCAATGCAGATGGCTTAGGAACACTAAGACTACTAGAAGCAGTAAGGTTATTAGGCTTGGAAAAGAAAACAAGAATATACCAGGCTTCAACTTCTGAACTTTATGGGAAAGTACAAGAAGTACCACAAACAGAAACTACTCCTTTTTATCCAAGAAGCCCATATGCTGTAGCTAAAATGTATGCTTATTGGATAACAGTAAATTATAGAGAGGCTTATGGGTTTTATGCATGTAATGGTATTTTATTCAACCATGAATCTCCAATTAGGGGAGAAACTTTTGTAACAAGAAAGATTACAAGAGCTACCTCAAAAATCGTTTTAGGACTTCAAGAAAAAATATATCTGGGAAATCTTGATGCAAAAAGAGATTGGGGTCATGCTAAAGATTATATAAGAATGATGTGGATGATTCTTCAAGCGGATATAGCTGAAGATTGGGTTATTGCCACTGGGAAAACATGCACTGTAAGGGATTTTGTTAAAATGTGTTTTTCCCATGTCGGTATTGAACTCGTATTTAATGGGTCAGGAGTCAATGAAATTGGATCAGTCAAAGCTTGTAACAACCCAAAGTACCAGCTAGAAATTGGCAAAGAAGTTATTCTCATAGATGCAAAATATTTTAGACCTACGGAAGTAGATTTATTAGTAGGGGATGCTACAAAAGCTAAAGAAAAATTAGGTTGGGTTCCGGAATATGATTTGGCAGGCCTGGTTGAAGATATGATGTCCAGTGACATAGTTCTTATGGCAAAACAACAATACCTTAAGGACGGAGGTTATACAATTAAGAATTACTTTGAATAAATTTTAATGGATAAGCACTCTAAAATTTATATTGCAGGCCACCGAGGATTGGTTGGCAGCGCTATAATAGAAAACCTTCAAAATAGGGGTTGTAACAATTTAGTAACGCGCACGCATGAAGAGTTGGATTTAACAAATCAATTGGCGGTTGCAGAGTTTTTTGCCATGGAGAAACCGGAGTACGTATTTTTAGCCGCCGCAAAAGTTGGAGGTATTGTTGCTAATAATGTTTATAGGGCAGATTTTATTTATGAAAACATGATGATTCAAAACAATGTGATTCATCAAAGTTATATAAATCGGGTCAAAAAACTTTTATTTTTGGGAAGCACCTGCATTTATCCTAAAAACGCGCCTCAACCCATGAAGGAAGAGTGCTTGTTGACAGATACTTTGGAATATACCAATGAGCCTTATGCGATAGCTAAAATAGCTGGCATAAAAATGTGTGAAAGTTATAATATACAGTATGGCACCAATTTTATTTCGGTAATGCCCACAAATTTATATGGTCCAAATGACAATTTCGACTTAGAAAAATCACATGTGCTACCGGCCTTAATCAGGAAAATTTATTTGGCTAAACTCTTGTCAGAATCAAAAGACCAAGATGTTATTAAAGATTTAAATGTGGATAATATTATGGAGGCCAGAAGGTATTTAAATTCCTTTGGTGTTTCTGAAAACAGTGTTGAGATATGGGGGTCTGGCAAGGCCAAACGTGAGTTCCTTTGGAGTGAAGACATGGCGGATGCGTGTGTATTTATTATGGAAAACAGAAACTTTTCAGACACATATCTTAAAGACGAAATTGAAATTAGAAACACACATATTAATATCGGCACAGGTAAAGATGTTTCAATAAAAGAATTAGCAGAAACAATAAGACAAATTATTGGATTTAAAGGTAACCTGATATATAATACAGAAAGGCCAGATGGCAGTATGCAAAAACTAACTGATGTTTCCAAACTTAACAATTTGGGATGGAAACACAACATTGAACTAGTAGAAGGAGTTAAAAGAGTTTTTGAGTGGTATACCAACAAAAAATAAGGATTGTTGTAAATATGGCGGTAATTTTATAGACTTTCCACGAGTAAAACTTTTATTGATATTAGGAAAAGATATAATTGGTATGGACAACTATAATAATTAATGTGATGTAGATATAAAAGAAACCAACCGCCTTAAGTAGGGTATCAACCTGAAAAAGCGAATAAGAAAAAGAACATAATGCAAAAGTTATTCAATTTGTTGATTTTTCATGGTAAAGGATTGATTGCCCAATAAGGCCTGTTATGGTAAAACTAATTTAATTTTCATAAAGATTAGTTGGGAATGAAATAGTTTAACTTTGCGATTAGTTTAGATTTCCAAGTAGGAATTAGGTATTTCAAAGAAAACCCACATACATATATTCAATCTAAAATTGTAGGGTTTTTAAATATTTTGGAATGTTGCAGGTCACATAAGGTAGACCATCTTATTTATGCTTCTAGTTCTTCTGTTTATGGTGATAGCAGTAGAATCCCTTTTTCTGAAAATGAAAAAGTTGATATGCCACCACAAAGAAAAGTATTGAATTAATGGCCCATACTTATAGTCGTTTATATAATTTACCAACAACGGGTTTACGCTTTTGTACGGTTTATGCTCCTTGGGGTAGACCGGATATGCCTACTATGCTTTTTGCAGATGCAATAAGTAAAGGAGAATCCATAAATGTTTTTAACAATGGAAACAGGCAAAGGGATTTTACCTATATTGATGATATCTTTGAAGGATTGGCACAATTAGCATTAAAACTAGAAGAAAATTTAAAAGTACAAATATTTAATATTGGAAACTCAAAACCAGCCAAACTAATGGATTTTGCACATGGTTTGGAAAAAAGAAATGTGCCAAGAAGCAATTAAAAACTTTATGCCAATGCAAGATGGGGATGTCAAAATAACCTATGCGGATGCCATTAAATTACAAAAAGCAATCGGATACAGACCAGCAACAAAAATAAATACAGGATTACATAAATTTGTGCTTTGGTATAAATCGTTCTATTCTGTGGCTGTTCTATCTTCACTCATTGTGCTAATTTCAATAGCAGAGACCATCATACCTTAAAAAATAATACCATGTCAAAATATAGCAATGTCGATTCAACTGCCTCTAAAAATGAGCAAATTAATTTAAGAGAGGTTATAATTAAATATAGTTATCACTGGAAGTTGTTTTTACTTAGTATTGTATTTGCCTTAACAGTTGCATATTTATACTTGCAAATTGCCACGCGTGAATATCAAGTGTCATCCGCTATTTTAATAAACGGTGAGGATAATGATGGTGGATCAACTTCCGAGATTTCTGTTTTTGAAGATCTGGGTTTGTTTGCAGGCCCAAAAACTTCAATAGATACGGAAATTGGTATTTTAAAATCAAAAACCTTGATTGAAGAAGTTGTCAAAGCGTTGAAACTGAATATAACTTATTATACCGATAATGACAACTATATAAATTATCTTAAAAGTGGGATTGCTGTAAAAGAAATTTATAAGAATGGAATACCCTTCAATATTAATTTTTTTGTAAATGATTCAATAATAAACCAGTTAAATACCACATTTTCAATTCGAGCAAAATCTTCTACCCAGTTCGTTTTATTTGATAGCAACGGTGATCAAATAAGTGAAGGTTCTTTTGGTGAAAGAATCTCTGGTGAATTTAGTGACCTAGTAGTTACTCCAATCGATATTAATAATGTTGAATTGGGGCAGACATTTCTGTTAAAAATAAGCCCTTTAGATGAGGTTGCTATTGCATTGAAGAAGCGTATTGAAATTATTCCTGATAATTTGAAATCCAATCTCCTAATACTTACGCTACAAGACCCCGAGAAATCAAAAGCTCAAGATATTTTGGATAATTTAGTGCTTTATTATAATAGGGATGCTAATGAACAGAAAAGCCGGATAGCCAAAATAACCGATGAATTCCTTAGCAATAGAATTGAGGATATTTCGGTTGAATTAACAGCTTTGGACCAAGGTGTTCAAACATATAAATCAAGGAATTTCTTAAGTAATCTGGATTCAGAATCAAGGTATGCGTTGAATTCCAATGCATCATTAACTAATCAAATATCAGAACTAACTTCACAAATTAAACTAATAGACTATGTAACCGAGCATATGAAATCAAATAAGGATGATCTTATTCCTGCCAATTTGGGTATACTCAATGAAACCACAAGCCAAAATACCATTAATTATAACAATTTGGTTTTAGAGCGGAATAGATTGTTATCAAGTGCTGGCAAAGATAATCCTCTTGTGACTAATTTAAACAATCAAATTGCAAGTTTACGGGTAAGTATAGATCAGAGCTTGGTCAATATAAGATCTTCATTGTCAATTTCATTAAATGAAACCAGAGTTCAAGAGAATACATTAAATTCAAGAATATACGCTACCCCAAAAAAAGAAAGGGAAATAAGAGATATACAGCGACAACAAGAGATTTATGAAACTTTATACCTGTATTTGCTTCAAAAAAAAGAGGAAAATTCCATTTCATTAGCCGTAACTGCGCCTAATGCGAGAATTATTGATGAGGCCTATGGGAGCCAAATTCCAGTTTCCCCAAGAAAAATAATAGTATTGCTTACAAGCGTATTATTAGGTTTTCTAGTGCCGGCCCTAATTCTTGCCGGTCGATCATTATTGGACAATAAAATACATACCACTGAAGATGTTGAAGATATTATTAAAGCACCTATTCTTGGAGATATACCTACTGCTAAATCAACAAAGAACGTTATTTCTTTTGAACAGGAAAGGAGTAATGTGTCAGAATCATTCCGGTTACTAAGAACCAACGCTGATTATATGTTGGGCGCTAATCATGACAAAGGCAAAATTATTTTTATAACTTCAACCATAGAAGGTGAAGGGAAAACATTTATTGCCATTAATTTGGCTACGTCATTGGCCTTGTCGAACAAAAAAGTACTTCTTATAGGGGCTGATATTAGAAAGCCAAGAATAGGGGCCTATTTGAACGCGAATAAAGAAAAAGGATTGACTCATTTTTTAACTCACAATAGTTCTCAGGTGACTGATGTCATTAATCATAATGCAAGAACTGATGTTGATATATTGGAAGCGGGAAGCATTCTCCCAAACCCTTCAGAATTATTGACCAATGGCCGTTTTGATAAGGTTATAGCTTACGGAAAAGCAAACTATGATTATATAATTGTTGACACAGCTCCGGTGAATGTTGCTACTGATACGTTATTGATAGGCCATCATGCCGATTTGTCTGTTTATGTAATTAGGGCCGACTTCTTGAATAAACGAATGCTAAATATTCCAAAAAATATGTTCGAAAATAAACGCTTACCTAATATGGCCATTCTTTTGAATGGTACAAATTATAAAAATAGCGGTTATGACAGGGTTTATAGTTATGGTGAAACTTTGGTTGAGTCATGGTGGAAAAGAATACTTCAATAAAATATGACGTTTGAATAGTTTTGGACTTCCTGAAAAAGACAGATTTTAGGAAGGCTATATTAACTAGGTTTTAAAGTAGGAAGAACATGAAAAAAGTGTCACTGAAATTGCATAACAAGTTGGCATCTCCAAGAATAACATCTAGTATTCTCACAAGAAGTAAAGCGGTATGATGTCCGGCCTATTAATAATTAATTTCAATGATTATGTTAAAAGCAGTAGTATAATACTCCCCAATTTTAAGACAGCAAGTTAAGTTGTAATTTAACCCTGTCAAATATGAAGAAATCAAGAAGAAAATTCAGTGCATCGTTCAAGGCCAAACTGGCCATTGAGGCGTTAAAGGAGCATAGCAGCCTGCAAGAGCTCGCGGCCAAATTCGAACTACATCCTACACAAATATCAAGTTGGAAACAGGAGTTTTTGGAAAATGCAGATCTGGCCTTCGGGTCCAAGCCAGAAAAAGAAGATCCGGATTCCGGGACCGGGCCACTCTACAATAAGATCGGCCAGTTGCAAGTGGAGAACGATTTTTTAAAGAAAGCCTTGGGCAAATGAGCACTACCGAAAGAAGACAGAAGGTGGTAAGGTCCCATCCAAGGCTAAACCTTGTCCAACAATGTAAGCTCCTGGATATCCATCGCTCCGGTCTTTATTACAGGCCCAGAAGTGAGAGTATGCTGAACCTAAAGCTTATGAAGGAAATGGATGCCTGCTTTTTGGAACACCCCTACTACGGGGCGGAACTTATGACCGATTACCTGAACCTTGACCTTGGGTATGAAGTAAACGTGAAAAGGATAAGACGCTTATATAAGCTTATGGGCCTACAGACCATTTATAGAAAGCCCAGGACCACTATCAGGGGCCCCAAGAGCTATAAGTTCCCTTATCTGCTAAAGGACCTGAAAATAGAACGCCCTGATCAGCTCTGGCAGACCGATATCACTTATATTCCCATGTTGCGGGGTTTTATGTACATGAATGCCATAATCGATGTACACAGTAGAAAGATCCTTAATTGGAGCATTTCAAATTCAATGGACAAAGAATTGTGCATAGCACTATTGGAGGACACCATTGCCAAATATGGGATACCGGAGATACACAACTCCGATCAGGGAGCTCAATATACCAGTAGCCAATACATCGATGTGCTCAAAGAAAATAACATCCAAATATCAATGGATGGCAAGGGAAGGGCCCTGGACAACATTTACATCGAACGTTTCTGGAAGTCGATCAAATATGAAAAGATATATCTGAACCCTCCAAACGGGGGTCTAGACCTCTATCAAATGATAAGGGAGTATATCGAGTTCTATAATACCAAAAGAAGACATACCGAAATAGGAAAAGTGCCGCCCGATCAAATTTATAATGCTAAAAAAATGGCATCATGATAAACTAAGGAATATCTTTAAGCTGTCTTACAGATGGGGAGTAGTGTAGTAGTTCATCGAATAATTAAGCAATTCTAATCCTTATGTAGAAATTAAACGTAGATGTCTTGAATGTAAAAGTGTAGTTCAACATTAAATGGCTACAATTGATTATATTAATATGCGTAATTTCTAATGATGAAAGCCACTACTGTTTTAGCATCCCTAATTCTTACTATAACCCTACTTTGCTGTAACACTGAAGAAGTTATAGCAAATACGGCTGAACAGGCACTTGGGATAATTGAAATATATAGTGGCACATCAAACACCTTACAAGAAGCAATTATTAACTTAAATAATTCTGGAACAATAATAATTAAAGGAAAAATAATTATAGATGAAAGCATAATTATTCCAATGG
Source organism: Arenibacter sp. (assembly GCA_040216555.1). Lineage (GTDB taxonomy): Bacteria > Bacteroidota > Bacteroidia > Flavobacteriales > Flavobacteriaceae > Arenibacter. Next base: position 81,620 of record JAVJOW010000002.1, on the reverse strand, counting down.
ATATAACATTGGATGTACATGAGGGTGGGATGTTCGAGTTGAAGGGTGTTTCTACTTTTGAAATTAGCGGAAAGATAATAGCAGGTTTATATCCTATATTTAACAGTAAAGTACAATTTTTAGACGGTAGTGTTACTACTATAAAGTCTGAATGGTTCGGTTTTGAAGACCTGTCTGTTAATTATGCATTATTATCAGCAGGAACCATTCCTGTTGAACTTACCAATGATATTACAGTAAATAGTGCTATACTAATTAATAGTGACCAAACTTTATTAATTAAAAATGCCACTATTTTTCCCACTAGCCCAATGATAGGAGGAGCAGTAATAAAGAATAGAAATGCTAAGGATTCCAATATTACTGTGGTAGGAGGATTAATAGATGGGGCGGGGGTTTCTGACATAGCCTTTGACGCCATATTATTTACTGGTGTTGATAATGCCTTAATCCAAGATGTAGTTGCTAGAGATGTGCATACTACGGCAAGTAAAGATTCGGGAAACTTTCATTTGGTAAATTGTACTAATTCAAAAATCCTGAACGTGGAGGCTCATGATACCTGGAAAATGGGAATCAAGGTTGATGGGGGAAGTTTTAATACGATTAGCGGGGGTTATTTTACTGGGACACATGATTCAGGTATTGGGGCTATAAATAGTCCAAACATACATGTAATCGGGGTATATGTAGATAATTGTGGGACAAGCGATGCATCGAATATAGCAATTAATCTTCAAAACGGTATTTTTGAAAATTCGATAAGTATTAATGCCCGTGGAAAAAATAATGGCAATGGATTGACCGTAGGTCATGAGGGTTACCCAGCTTTTAATTCCGTTATTAGAAATAATCTTTTCATAAATAATGCCACCAAAGGGGTATGGCTTCAGGGAAGTACTAATTCCGATATCTCTATTTTAAACAACATTATAGTAAATAATGGCAATGGGTCAAAGCATCCCAATTCAGCAGGTGTTACTGTTTATTTTGGCGCCTTAAGGACTTTGATCCAGGGAAATGAAATTTTAGGGAATATGCGAGGTGTTAATCTTTCCAATACTTCCGGCACCACAACAATCCTAGATAATAGAATTATAAACAATGATCTTAATGGAATAGAAAATGATGGTTTAAATACAAGTATTAAATCCAATCATTTATCAAATACTACAAACATATTTAATGATGATAATTACACAAACCTAACTGAAACGAATAACAATAAGCAGGGTTTGATTCCAATTGATTATTCCCGATTGAAAACGTTACCATGGCTTACAGATAAACAAAAAACTGTAATCTATAAATTAGTAAACTGATTACAATAATACTCCCCAAATTTAGGACTGCAAGTTAAGTTGTAATTTAACCGTGTCAAACATGAAGAAATCAAGAAGAAAATTCAGAGCATCGTTCAAGGCCAAGGTTGCTGTTGAGGCGATAAAGGAACAGAATACCGTTCAAGAGATTGCGACCCAATTCTAACTTCTCCCGACGCAGATATCAAGTTGGAAACATGAATTTTTGGAGAACAATGCTTTGGCTTTCAGGTCGAAACCTGTAAAAGAAGATCAGATATTCAGACCGGACCCCTCTATAACAAGATCGGCCAACTACAAATAGAGAATGATTTTTTAAAGAAAGTCTTCGGCAAATGAGTGCGACTAAAAGAAGGCATAACTAAATAGGGAAAGTGCGACCAGATCAAATTTATAAAGCGAAAAATTGGCATCATGATAAACTATGGAATACGTTTAAACTGTCATACAGATGGGGAGTAGGGTGTTAAAAAGGCTACAGTAGTTTTGAAAAGGACACTATCCCTTTAAGTGTGTAAGTTAAAAATAACCAGGGTTTGACTTTTATCTAAAGTCGGACCCTTTTTTCATAGATCGTAAGGAACTGATTTAAAATAATACCCCAGTTCCTGATGGGCATGGACCATTTCTTGGTCGCCTCCATTGTTGCCAAATATACGGATTTCATCACCGCATCATCTATAGGGAACGAAAGTTTGTTCTTGGTGTACTTTCTAATTTTTCCATTCAGGTTCTCTATAAGGTTTGTGGTATAGATGATCTTACGGATCTCCAAAGGAAACTCGAAGAATACGGTGAGTTCCTGCCAGTTGTCCCTCCAACTTTTTATGGCGTAGGAATACTTGGATTCCCATTGCTTGGCAAAGTCCTCCAGAGCGGCCCTGGCGGCCTCCTGGGTCGGGGCGTTGTAAATGTGCTTCATATCGGCGGTAAATGCTTTTTTGTCCTTCCAGGCCACATACCTACAAGCATTTCTTATCTGGTGTACCACACATATCTGGGTCCTGGATTCTGGGAACACGTTCTTGATGGTGTCCGTAAACCCATTGAGATTGTCGGTGGCCGTAATAAGGATGTCCTCGGTACCGCGCGCCCTGATATCGGTCAGTACGCCCATCCAGAAAGCGGCCGATTCGTTCTTGCCCAACCAAAGTCCCATCACTTCTTTTTGGCCAACCCTGCGGAGCCCCACAGCAATATAAACGGTCTTGTTGATGACCTTGGAGCTCTCGCGTACCTTAAATACGATACCATCCATCCGAACAATAAGGTAGACAGGTTCCAACGGGCGGTTCTGCCAAGCTACGATGTCCCCGGATACCTTGTCGGTAATCCTTGATATGGTCGAAGTGGAGACATCGAAGTTGTAGACTTCCCGTATCAGCTCTTCGATATCGCTGTTGCTCATCCCTTTGGCGTAGAGAGATATGATCACGTTCTCGATCCCATCGACCATGTTGCCGCGTTTGGGCACTATCATTGGATTAAAGGAAGCATCCCTGTCCCTTGGCACGGCTATTTCGGATTCCCCGAAAGAAGTGCGCACCTTCTTTTTGGAATACCCGTTCCGAGAATTACTTTGTTTTGATTTTTGGTGTCTGTCATAGTCCAAATGACCATCCAGCTCCCCTTCAAGCATCTTCTCGATACCCCGCTTTTGGAGTTCCTTTAAAAAACCGTTGAGCTCATCTCCGGTCTTGAACTGTTTTAGAAATTCATCGTCGAATAATTCTTCTTTTTTCATAATGTGTAAATATTTAAAATTAAACAAAAAAATAGCTGGGGCATGCCCCAGCTATTTTCTATTTACACACTTTATGAGATAGTCCTTTTGAAACAGTGAGTAAGCCCCTGATTTTAACTAGTATGGTTTTATTTTATATTGCCTTATAAACCCGGTTAAGATTAATTCTTATTAAATAAAGTTCTTTGAGTTTTCAAATTCGGAAAATAAAAGATCTAAAATAGATAAATTCTGTATAAATATCCCCCCTTTTTGGTTGTATCTGGTGGGATTAAAATTATGATACGATATCTTAATATTTTCGTTTTCAAAAATTTCTTTATCTTCTTCCAAATAATTGGTTGAGCCACTATTTGCTATTAACTCATCTGCATTTAAATGTTTGCAAATATCTAAAATCAGGTGACTTTTCTTTCCATCTACATTCAGTTCCGAAGCACGGATAAGCTTAGTTTCTATTTCCAGATATTGGCAACATTTAGTTATCAATTCAATATTGAAATCTGCTATCCTTTCCCAATCTTTTTGGTATAATTCTGTTAAGAACTCGATGGTTTGATAACTATTTCCATAATTATATTGAAATATTTCTAAGTGTTTTTTTTTCCAATCCTGACTATTATCAATTAAAACGTCTTTGATCATGGTGTCAGTTTTAGAAAGATTGGTAGGAATGTGAGCCCAAATTTCAGACTCATCAATCATGGATCCAGATTTTAACCTGTTACGCATATGCCAGGTTTGTTTTTTAAATTTCACATTATCTAGAAAGACGAAAACATCAGATTTTTTTATCATGTTAAAATAACCTATCCAAGGAAGGAAGGTAGGTTGGGATATGCTAACTTTCATTTAGAGAAGATATAATTTTTTTATCATTTGTGCTGTGAAAATATTGACTGGACCTTTTATGAAATATTAGTATTTTTTGTCAGATTTAAATAAACAGTAAAGATATCCTTATTTAATCTTGCCTTTAGGGGAATTAAATGGGTTACAAATTTATTTAATAATTTTCGCATAGTGCATCAATTAAACCATTCCAAATTGCCAAGCATCCATCTATATAACTCCTTATACAGATTAAAGGAATTCTAAAATTTGGTCAATAAGTTTATTTGTGAGTAACTATTATAGACCGTTCGACTAGTAAAACGCCATATATTCCATTTAAGTATGCCTCTGTTCGATCTTTTAATTTCTTGGGCCATTAGAATATTTACAAAGAAACATAATGTTACCACGTTTGAAAATTTTAGTTGGGAACCCACAACGATTAGCTAATAAAACCTTATTGCATATTTCAAGACAATATTTTGCTAAAACTACTATTTAAGGTTATGGGTTTATTAATCCATTAGTTTTAAAGCGGGCTGTAATTATATATACTTTACAGGAATATATGCAATTTGCACATATTGGCCTTATCTAGTTGAATTTTAGGGATTAATCAGATTTATTCGGTATAAGTACATTTGTATGGTTTTTATATACTTCAATAATTTATATACGTTCCCCTCTCTTCAGTTTATTTTTGTAATATGCACGCAACCACTTTGAAAATCACTCAACTTAAATCTTAAGGACATCGAAAAAAAATATATAATATTAGCCATTTTGTCGATTACTATAATTTTAAAAGCGCAATCTCAATTAGGATTTTGCCCAGGTAATTCCGGGGACCCAATTTTTAGTGAAACCTTTGGAACAGGAATTGGCGAAAATAGCTTACCTCCTGGAACCACCACATACAATTATTCAAATGAATATCCTCTTGATGGCTCGTACACTGTTTCCAACGGTACATATGAAAATCCATTTGATTGGCACGAAATTAATGATCATACAGTTGGTGATAACAATGGGAAATTTCTCATTGTAAATGCAGACACAGACCCAGGAGGATTTTATGGTGCGGTAATTTCAGGACTTTGTCCGAATACTACATATGAATTTTCCTCTTGGTTGGTTAATTTGGTGAAAGCTGGTGGTTTTTGCTCAACACAATCTGGGATCACGATACCTGTTAATGTGAGTTTTGAAATATGGGATGCTTCCAATTCCACCCAATTGGCAAGTGGAACTACTGGTGATATTCCGGAAAGTACAAGTCCGAATTGGCTGGAATATGGCTTAATTTTCCAAACCTTACCAGGTCAGAGTACGGTGATTTTGAAGATGGTCAATAATGGTAATGGAGGGTGTGGTAATGATTTGGCTATTGATGATATTGAATTTAAGTCATGTGGAGATGTTACTACGGTTACAGGGGCTACCAATAATACTTCCGTGAATGTGTGTAGCAGCCTAACACCTTTTTCGATTGAATTAACGGCGACTCCGGATTTTTCAGTTTATTCAGACCACTTTTATCAATGGCAGGAAAGTAGTGATGGCAATCTCTGGGATGATATTCTTGGAGAAACAAATCAAAGTATTTTAGTTACAGTTGGCTATACCGGGCATTACAGAACAAAAGTAGCTGAATCAGCTAGTAATTTGGATAACCCTCAGTGTATTTCCTTTTCCAATGAATTTATAGCAGGGATTATTTCTGCCCCTTTTTTGCCAACCTTGGAATGTTGGGAAACAGCAATAATGAATGCTACAACATGTTCATGGGAAATTTCCGGAACCCAGCCCGAGCAACCGGTTCTAGAACAATGGGAAACATCTGTATTTAACACGCTCGATTGTATTTGGGATGTATCAGGAACACCGCCTTTTCTTATAATGGAAGAATATCTTGAATTATGTACTGATAGTGAATTGGAACTAATTGCCTATACCGACATTGAAACTCCTGATTTTGCCTGGAGCTCTGGTGAGATAACCAAAAATATAAAAATTGAGGAGCCAGGAGTATATAGTGTTGATATTACCAATGGCGTTGATTCTTTTCAAACCATAATATTTAACGTCAATTATTCAGAAAATCCAATGATCGATTCTGTCATTTCCAACCAAGATTCAATTATTATTAAGACTGTTAATTCAGGTGATTTTTTGTATTCTTTAGATGACATTGTTTTTCAATCGAGTAATATATTTTATAATGTTGAAGGTGGGATCTATACTATTGGGGTAAAAAATAAAGATTGCGATTTTACCTCTCGTTTGCAACATCTACATTTCTATGTTCCAAAGTTTTTCACCCCGAATATGGATGGCATAAATGACACTTTTAATTTATTTGGAATTCAAAATTATAGCTCATCTCAAGTTGCTATTTTTGACCGTTATGGGAAACTATTGGTATTTTCAAGTAATAGTTCATTTGAATGGGATGGCACCTACAATAACCAAATAATGCCCTCAGGAGATTATTGGTATTGGATAATTGTGGAAGGTCATAAGATCACAGGACATGTAAATATGAAACGGTAAAACAAACAGTTGGCTTCTACCATGTTTTACTTACCTAGGTAGACTATTTATAAAAATAATTTACCCCCAACATAGGGTTACTGAAATGTTATTTTCGACCATCTTTTTATCTTAAAATCCTGTACAGTGTGCCATCTGACCTTGATATGGCCTAAAAGAAGGTGGGCATCCATCCGGTGGATGCAATTACCAAACCTATATATCCCTTGCCTAGCCAAAAGGAATTTATTACCTAGTTATGATTTTATTTTTTGAGAATTATATCCAATGTTCAAAGCTACCGATTTGCTTAGAATATGGTTTCTATCGGCCTAATTGGCAGGGGAGGCATAAGGGCCAAGTCGGAACATCCGGTTCTTTTTATGGAAGCCCTTGAGTATTATGGGAAAGAGGCCCGTAATCCAGCTTATGGATTTCTTCCTTGTGTCGAGTATGAAACTTACCTTGGCCATTGATTGTTGGATATTATAAGTAAGATTGTTGGATATTATAAGTAAAAGGTAAGAAATAGAAACGCGCACTTTTCCTTGATAACAAATGGCTGCAAATGACACCAAAAAAGAAGTCAAAATGAATTAAATCAGTACATATTCTCTAATTTTGACCGGTACCTAAATATGTTTGGAGGTCAGTTAATGATTTTTGGACTGTGAACATAATTTCATTTTTTTTGGTCATATAATATAGGCAGTTTAGCATATTATAAGCGTGTTAATAAAAGAATTGGGTGATAATAGCGAGAATCACACTATTTTCAACTGTGATTAGGCATCATGGGTAGCTGTATGACGATGTGCCTAAAGCTCCATTAAGCATTATAGGGACGTTTATATGTAGTAAAAACGATTAATCCAATAAAACGAAGGTTTTACGGCAGCATGACTTAGTGGAACTAAAGCTGCCAATGTTTGAATAAACGATGGATGCATAGTCTGATGCCATCCCTGCAAATAAGGTTTTATGAGACTATCTTGTGCATCTTTTCACAATTTTTGGAGTGCCGTTAAACCCACTTATATTTGGACTTTCTGTAAGGAACCATACTTGTAAAATTAATATGTTTTCCCAAGCCACGGCGGAAGTCGGTCAACCCTTCCACTCCGATCCTCCCCTAGCGGACACGCTTCACCTGTCCGCAAGTAAAGTCTTTCCATTCCAGTTTTGCCCGACCCCCTCTCGGCCACTGAAAAGCACGTGGGGAGAAAAACCCCTTGACCTATTCCTCTCCCTAGCCACATTTATTTTTAGCCGTTGAAATGTTCCATAGCCTCCAGGTTGCACTTGTTCAATAAAACCCTCCAAAGAATAAATAATAAAGGGAATGATGCTTTCGGGATATATTGAAATATGTATATATAAATATATGGGTATATGTATATATGCACATAGGATTTAAGCATTCGGAAGGTATTTTAATTTTGGAGTAGGAACAAATCAGACCCACCAGTTGTGAATAATATTTCATTAAAAAAGAATTGAATATATTAATCTTCTGAGAAGATAGCAAGTTATGTTTTAAGCATCTTAAAACTCCTACTTCTGGCGAAGTGAAAACCGATAAGAATATCGTATAATAAAACGGTAATCAACAAAAGGGGAGGTAAAACGTTTTAGGGAAAGGAAATGGGAGTCTACTATAGCGTTTCGTTTCAATATCACGGAATACGATAATTTGAGAAAAATATGCGAATCCTATAACTTGAATATTTTGGAAAGGGGCGTGATAAGTCCTCTCCTTAGAAGATTGGCCTTACAACAAGAGGCTGAAGAAAAGGATATGCTCCCCGTTTCATATTCAAGTCAAGAAAGCGTAAAATGAAACGGGGAGGTTAGGGGTAAAGTATGGACTGGTCAGCCAAATGGATTGTCGGGCACGGTTCATCAAAGGTTTTACAGTACATAGAAGACTGGGCGGCTCGAATCTGCACAAAGTATTCGATACACATTCCAAATCGAATCTGTTGCTGATGTGGAGCGAAAAGGCATTGCATGCCCAGTCAAGACTTGATTACGACCTACGAAGTTTCGTCTTAACGCTTATCTATCGGAACGCTAAAGAAACTCCGCAGGATCCACGTGCAGTTAAGTTATGGTAAGTTTGGGGGAGGACGGAAAACTAATTTTTAATCGCCTTGAAATCCGAGCTGAATTTCAACTAATGGTTTTAGACTTTCGGCAACAGTAGTGTTTGCCATATTTGCCAGAATCTTCCCAATTTCGCTTGTATTGACATCCATCGTATTTTTTTCTAGAAGATTGGTCAGCCTTTCATAGAGTTTTTCATTCCTCATCGCTATTTTTTTCATCTCTCGACCCATCACTCGTGCTGCAATGAGATGAAGCCCAAAATCATCGTCGCCAAATAGATCTGAATGATGCTCGTAAATTTGGTCGGTGTACATTTCAAAAAAATGAGTCAGTATTGTCAGAATGTCTTTTAGGTCATCCCTTCGGATTTCAGGACGGTCTTCCCAAGCGATGAGCTTTAGAATAACGATTCCGGGCAAGGTGCAGAACTTGAATCGATGTTCCCCTTCTAATTCTACTTCGGGCAATCCGCTCTCATAGATTTCTTTGAAGCCAGGCATGTTCAAACTGGTAAGGCCAGTACCTTCCAAACTTAGCTTGGCATTTTCATCTTCAATGTTTCCGAAAGGAAGGAGGTCAACCTGCATTCTGCCCTGCCAAAATAACACGAAGTTATTCTCTATGGAAGGTTGAAAGTGTTCTATTTCAATAAGGTGCCGTTTTAGTTTTTCATAGATTCCCTTGTCTTCGATAAAAACGGCAAAATCAATGTCTCTTGTAATTCTGCTTGGCGGGATTTCATTAATTGCCGTCATCCATATATCACGGGCGACGGCACCGACCAAATAAAAGTCAACATGGAATGCTGCAAAACCTCGTTCCAAAGCTGCCAACATTTCTAAAAGGTCGGGTCTTTGTCGGAGTTGTTTAAAATTTATCCTGTAAGTACTCATTATATATTTTTTCTGCGGTTTCGGTACATCGTCTATCCCCTTTCATTATCAGGTCGGCGTAAGCGAGCAAAGGATGAACCGCTTCTTTTTCCTCTGTATTGTCCTTCCAGAATTTTTCGTAGATCTTGACATTGCCGCCCTCATCGGGAACAAGCCTATAGTTCTTCATCAGTTTGTTTCTTGGTTCGGTGGTGTACAGCGTTAACTCCTCCGGTCGAAGGTTATCGGTATATATGTCTCCGGCGGGTTCTCCTCCCCAGAACGTTTGCCCCTGTTTTAATTTAATGTCCTTCCAATTAAAAAAAGCATCGTTATCAACAAATCGATATGTTCCAATGACCAGATTTGGTTTCAACTTTTTTTCATAGGCCATAATCCATTTTTCGAGTAACTTTTTATTGTCCTCTAAGATATAAGTGTCCTTGGTAAGTGGAATGAGGAAACCATCATCCTTTAGACCATTGAAGATGTTCGTGATATTGCCGATACCTGTATCTGTTTTATCGGCTATCTCACGATAGGTTTTGTTAACCCATGTATCGTCCAATAGGAATTGGTAAACAACCTTTAGGCCGGTTTTGGTAAATGCCCTATTTGTGGTCTTTTGCTTTATGGCGATGGGTTCATTGGTATCTAGCCAAAGGAAGGTTTCTTTTTTGTTGAGGTAAATATTACCGTTGGCCTCAAGATAGGCGATGTTCCTGTTACGAAGCTCTTGTTTTATTTTGGGAAATATGGTTTGTGCAACGATCATAAATGGCTCATACTCCTTGGCGAATGCCTCTAATTTTGGAAGATGGATATTTCTTAGCTCTTTTTTAATTTCTATGCCAAGCTTGATAGTCCGGTCGTTCAGGGTAAGGGCTATCGTGCCGTCTAAGACTTCATTAGGGGCTTTATCAAGCCATTTGGCTTCGATTTTACCTGTTTTCTGAAGGTTGGCCAATGCATATTGCACAATTCCTTGATCGTTCATTGTTCACTTTATTTTATAGTTCACGAAAACGTGAACAAATAAAAATTATGAACAAATATACATAATTATTTTCAGATGGAACTATTTATAAGGCCGATAACGTATTTAGGGAAAGCGCCATGCGTGAATAGATCAAAAACCAATGACACTATCAAGCGCATCGTCCAAATCTTTATTTACAAAGTTTTGCTGGTAGTCAATGGTTGTTTTAATGTCGGAATGATTATAAAGCTTTTGCAATACTTGTAACGGAATGCGATCTCCAGATATATTTCCAAAGGAATGACGAGATACGTGCATCGTGATTTTCTTTGTTATTTCCGCTCGCTCGGCAATTTGCGCCAAATATCTATTAAGTCTTTTGTTGGCCGTTTTGCTAACCCTTAGAATATCTTTCGGATTATTGGCGGCTTCTTTTAATTCAGGGAAGATATAATCGGTGTGTGCGGTTTTCGTCGGGAGGTATTTATCCAAAATTTTCTGAAGTTTACCATGTATTTTGAGCGAAAGGTTTTTTTGATTCTTGTTCATGGTATAATATATTCTTTCTCCTTGCACGTTCGCCCAAGTCATTTGAACTACATCGGAAACCCTCATTCCGGCGAGATAGAAACTAAAAAGAAATACATTGCGAGTGTGGTGCTGCTTTGGATTGTCAGAAAGATCTATTTCTTCGATAATTCTGATTTCCTCTGAAGTAAGACCGATTTTGATAGATTTTGGAATTCTTATTTTAATCTTTCCATCGGTATTCCCAAAAGGATAATTATCCCTAGAGATAATGCCTTGTTGGGAAGCCCTGTTATGCAAGGTGCGTATGAAAATCAGCGTGTTTACAATACTTCTTTCCCCAACGGAATCTTTAGTGCTTTTTAAATAGGAGATGAAGCCTCGTAGAAAAAGAGGGGTAATGGCCTCGAAGGTCAACGTCTTTGCCCTTGGATACCTTTTAATCCTATTCAATAGGGGTCGTTCACAATCGATTCGAGAATACTTTTTGTTTTTTTCAAGTTCTTCAAAATAAGCTTCGGCAAATGTGTAAAACGAGGAGCTTTTATATTTACCTGAAATTGTTTTTTTTATTTCTGCAATTTGTCTTTTGGAATTGACTTCGGTCTCTACGTCTAAAAGTGTTTTATTTATTTCTAAGACTTTGGAGGATATAAAATTGTTTAAACGATTCGAGTTCGGGTGACTTTTTTTAACTTTACTCGTTACTTCATCCCAATACTTTGGCTTAATTTTCTGACCTGTATGAATATAAGTCGATTTCCTATTTTTAGTAATGCGAATGGCGATGGTGCATTCCCCTGCCTTATTCTCTTTTTTCCAAAGTAATGCTTTGATCGTTGCCATTTGTTCTTTTTATAAAGATACAAAAATTGGTAAAACAATGTTAAAACAAATGGTGGTTTTATATGGCTTTTTATGGTATTATTTGATTTATTAAATTTTGTAAGTAACTGATAATAAGTTATTTTAGTATTTATAGATACAAATTAGAAAAAACTTAGGATCTAGTGCCGCAAGGTGTGAGAGTTCGAGTCTCTCCGCCTGTACAACAAGAAAAAACCTCCGTTTTATGGAGGTTTTTTTATACCTAAAATTTATTTATCGGCGGAGAGACGTGAAGCCTGTCCCGCCATAGGCGGGAAGTCTCGGAGTTTATCCTGAACTTTTCGATGGGTCAATCATAAAAATTGTGCTTGCAATAACAATTTTTAGTTAGAACTTTCTTAAAGTTCGGGTCCTGTTCATTTTTTTTGCATCGCCCAAAAACACTATGCTGATTTTAATTTTCTTATTAATTAACCCTGTATATTAGAATGCAACAATACAATTCTGTTTCTTATTTTTGTTGTTAACCTAATATGCCTTAATATGAAAGTCCGTGAACTTTTTATTCTTATCTCAACCATGGTTTTTATTGCCATTATCAGCATTGCTATTATATGGCCTCCAATTTTATGGTGTTTCATAGTAGTTGGACCAATAATTATGATGGGCGTTTTTGACATCTTTCAAAAACGTCATACCATAAGGCGCAACTTTCCGGTAATCGGCAGGTTCCGATATGTATTGGAATCCGTAAGGCCGGAGATTATGCAGTATTTTGTGGAGACTGATACAGAAGGAAGGCCATTGAACCGTATATTGAGGTCGGTAGTATATAGAAGGGCAAAGGGAGAGACGGATACCGAGCCTTTTGGTACGCAAATGGATCTGTACCACTCTGGTTATGAATGGATGGAACATTCTATGTATGCAAAGAATAATCCAAAGGACATAGGAGAGTTTCCTAGGTTGCTGATCGGCGGCAAGGATTGTAAACAACCCTATTCTTCTAGCCTTTTGAATATTTCGGCTATGAGTTTCGGTTCTTTGAGCGACAATGCCATTATGGCCTTGAACAAGGGTGCTAAAATGGGAAATTTTGCCCATAATACAGGTGAAGGTGGTATCAGCGATCATCATCTGAAATATGGGGGCGACCTGATCTGGCAGATTGGTACAGGGTATTTTGGCTGTAGAAACGATGATGGCACTTTTAATGAGAAAACGTTTCGTGAAAATGCCTTACGACCTTCGGTTAAAATGATCGAAATAAAACTATCTCAAGGGGCGAAGCCCGGTCATGGTGGAATTTTGCCGGCCATAAAGAATACAGAGGAAATTGCAAAAATAAGGCATATAAAACCGGGTATTGCAGTTCATTCCCCTCCATCGCATTCCGCTTTTGCCGACCCTATTCAGTTCATGTATTTTATTAAGAAATTGCGCGACCTGTCCGATGGAAAACCCATCGGGTTTAAATTGTGCATCGGTAGGAAACAGGAATTTATGGATTTCTGTGAAGCCATGATCTATACGGGAATAACGCCAGATTTTATTACCGTAGATGGTGGAGAAGGCGGAACTGGTGCAGCCCCGGTCGAATTTTCGAATACCATGGGTATGCCCTTGCGAGAAGGGTTGATTTTTGTACATGATACCTTGGTAGGATTCGGATTAAAGAAAGATATAAAAGTAATCGTTGCAGGAAAGATCATAACCGGATTTCACATGGCGAGGGCCATTGCATTGGGAGCCGATGGTTGCAACAGTGCACGAGCCATGATGTTGTCCATAGGATGCATCCAAGCCCTGCAATGCAATATGAATACCTGCCCTACAGGGGTTGCCACACAGAACAAATCCCTTATTAAAGGGCTGGTTGTGGACGACAAAGCACCAAGGGCGAAGAATTACCACGAAGCCACGATTCATAGCTTTTTAGAATTGATTGCCGCGGCTGGGCTCGATGGCCCTCAAGATTTAAGACGCGAACATATCAGCAAGCGGGTGGGCATGTACATTGTAAAGACCTATGATGAAATTTATCCTTATATGGAGGAAGGTTGTCTATTGGATATTGCGGATATCCCAGATACCTATAAAAGATATTTTCAGTTGACGAGGATAATGAAGTAGTATCTATTATTAGTTCCCCAACATAATGCCAACTGCTAAAAACTATTTAGCCTTACAGAATTAGCAATTTTGGAGATTAGGTGTAATTTTTTCTTTGGGCCAATCCCACCTGGCAGTTCCAATAATCCGGCAATATCCGCTTCGGAAAAGCGCTTGCGTATCAACAGGGCTGTAATGCCTGCCAATACGCTAGGCGTTAGCTTCTTTGGTAAATTTTAATTGCTTGCAATTGGGCACCATCGCCAATTGTATTTTTTGCATTATGGGGGCATTTTAGTCGTTCCAAACACATTGTCTCTTACCCGTATTGCCTTTTGAAGTATAAATTTTTGCATTCATATTTTGGCACCAATACTTATGCAGAATATATAGCGGGCATAATGACTTAAAGGGTTGGTTTTGTTAATATTACTGATCCGTCCAAAGTATTCTTCGGGCCAATAAAAAGTATTACTGTTGTTAAACAAGTGTTAAACTATTATTCATTGATAGTATTACTATTATATTTGCGAGTGTAAAATTTTGAGTATGGAACGTCTATTTGGGTCAGTCACAATTAAAATAAATGATAAGATCTTTGTTAAGGATCCACAGTCTTCGGATTTGGGGAAACGGATTATTGAACAAAGTATCTTAATGATAAACGATATTGGATTTGAGGGGTTTACCTTTAAAAAGTTGGGTCTCCAAATTGGTTCCAATGAAAGCTCAATATACCGCTACTTTGAGAACAAGCACAAGTTGCTCTTGTACCTTACCTCTTGGTATTGGGGTTGGTTGGAATATCAGTTGGTATTTGCGACCAATAGTATTGCCGATACTTCTGAAAAATTAAAAAAGGCAATAGAAATTATTACCCGTCCCACGGTACAGGATTCCGCTTTCTCCCACATTAATGAAGTCTTGTTGAACAATATAGTAATCAATGAATATTCAAAATCATATTTGACCAAAGAAATTGATACAGAGAACAAGGAGGGCTATTTTGTAATCTATAAAAGAATGATAGAGCGCTTTAATGAAATGATTAATGCAGTAGATTCTGAATACAAGTACCCCTCTAGTTTGGCAAGTACTATTTTGGAAGGTTCACTGCACCAGTATTTTTTAAAGGATCATTTTCCATCACTCACCGATTGTCATGAGAAAGGGGATACTACCAAATATTTCACTGATTTAGCATTTCACACTTTAAACGCAAAACAAAATGGCTAAAAATGTATTGACCGCTTGGCAGCGGCTATTGGGTCTGCTAAAACTCGATAAAAGGGATGTTTTGCAGACCTTTTATTATGCCATTTTTGCAGGACTAGTTAATCTTTCTTTGCCTTTGGGGATACAGGCTATTATTAATCTGATTCAAAGTGCTGAGATAAGTACCTCATGGATAGTTTTGGTGGTGCTGGTAACTGGGGGAGTGGCCTTTGGTGGCCTATTGCAATTGATGCAGATTCGTATCATTGAGAATGTTCAACAGAAGATATTTACAAGGGCTTCATTCGAATTTACGTACCGTTTTCCCAAAATAAAGATGAGCGAACTACAAAATTACTATCCGCCGGAACTGGCCAATAGATTTTTTGACACGCTTAATGTTCAAAAGGGATTGGCAAAGATTTTATTGGATTTTCCCGCAGCTGTACTGCAGATTGTTTTTGGGTTGATCCTCTTGTCTTTTTATCATCCGTTTTTTATCGTCTATGGAATTTTGTTATTGTTACTTATATATGTCGTCTTCAAATTTACCGCCCAAAAAGGGATGGATACCAGCCTTGAGGAATCGAAGCGAAAGTACAAGGTAGCACATTGGATACAGGAAGTTGCCCGTTCTTTGGTTAGTTTTAAGCTTTCTGGTAAGACGAGCCTGGCCTTAGACAAGAACGATGCTCTGGTGTTGGATTACTTGGAGGCACGCGAGAGCCATTTTCGAATTCTGGTCATACAGTTTATACAAATGATCGGATTTAAGGTTTTGGTAACAGCAGGTTTGTTGCTGATTGGCGGACTTTTGGTGCTAAATCAGGAAATGAACATTGGGCAATTCGTAGCTGCGGAGATCATCATCCTTTTGGTTATCAGTTCGGTAGAGAAATTGACCCGCAGTTTGGAAACCTTCTACGACCTTTTTACCTCACTTGAAAAATTGGGACAGGTAGTGGATAAGGATTTGGAAGAGCAGCAAGGAGAAAAACCTTTAAACGAAGAGGGCGAATTTTATGTAGAGCTGGATAGGGTGTCCTTTGGCGCCTCAAAAATAGGTAGGAATATTTTGGACGACATATCCTTAAAAATAGCTCCCAAAACCCGTTTATTGGTTTTAGGAGCCAACGGTTCTGGTAAGTCGACCTTGTTGCGCCTTATTGCAGGCCTGATACAGCCCGATGATGGGAATATTTACGTCAACAATGTATCCCTTAAGGGTATAAACCCTAATCATTACCGTTCCTTTTTGGGGCAATCCCTAACTGAGGAAAAACCCTTTGAGGGTACCATTTTGGATAATATCACTTTTGGGGATAAGAGTATTACCGATAAAGAAGTGCAATGGGCCATGGAAAATACGGGATTGCTACAGTATGTAAAAGAGCAGCCAAAGGGTGTCAACTCTATGGTATATCCTGAGGGACAACAAATGCCATTTACAGTATCCAAAAAAATAGTTCTGGCGCGCAGTATAGTAAGGAAACCAAAACTACTATTGTTAAAAGATCCATTAATTCAATTCGATGAAGTTGAGGCTGTTAAGATTATAAAATTCTTAACGGACGATAAAAATCCCTGGTCGCTTATAGTAGTAAGTCAGGATCCTAAATGGTTGAACCGTTTCCAAAACATAATAACCTTGGAGGACGGCAAGATCGTTTCCAAAATTTAAGAAACTATGCTGAATATTTCTAACAATCCGCTGAACAAAACAGTACACCTAACGGGTTATAAGTCAACCGAAAGGGTCTTTCACGAAAGGCATTATAAACATTTTAACCGGTTTCTATTGGGCTCTGCTATTTTTGGGATTATCGTTCTCTTTTTGCCGTGGACTCAAAATATTCGTGGGATGGGTTTTCTCACCACTTTGAAACCGGACCAAAGACCACAGACCATACAATCCCCAATTCCCGGAAGAATTGAAAAGTGGTATGTACAGGAGGGCGATTTTGTTGAAAAAGGGGATACAATTATGTTCATTTCGGAAGTCAAGAACGAATATTTCGACCCTCAATTGGTAGAGCGAACAAGGCAGCAAATAAATGCTAAATCT
Source organism: Arenibacter sp. (assembly GCA_040216555.1). Classification (GTDB taxonomy): domain Bacteria; phylum Bacteroidota; class Bacteroidia; order Flavobacteriales; family Flavobacteriaceae; genus Arenibacter. The sequence continues at coordinate 64,480 of JAVJOW010000002.1, read as the reverse complement.
ATGGCCGTAGGGTCTTATGAAGGCAAGGTCAATGCATTGAACAATCAAATTTCCGCCTTGGGCAATGAAAGAAAACTGAAATTGGAACAGGCCAAGAATAAATTGATGCAATCCCATTTAAAAGTACAAAGCGATAGTATAGACCTAGAAGCTGCGAAAACCAATATCAGTATAGCCGAAAGGCAATATAGCCGTACAGAGCAATTACAGAAGGAAGGTTTAAAGGCAGTTACGGATGTGGAGGAAAAACGCTTAAAATTGCAAGAAACCCAGGCTAAATTGATATCGCAGCAAAACAAATTATTGGTTGCTAAAAATGATGTATTAAATGCCGAAATGGAGATTAATCGTATCCAGGCGGAGTATACAGATAAGATTTCTAAGGCGCAGAGCGATATGTTTACCGCCCAATCAAGTCAATACGATTCCGAAGCGCAAGTGACCAAACTTGAAAATGAATACACCAATTACGAGATGCGCAACGAAATGTACTACATACGTGCGCCTCAAAGCGGATTTATCAATAAGGCCTTGCAAGGGGGGATAGGGGAAACTTTTAAGGAGGGAGATCGTCTTGTAGGAATCATGCCTGCTGATTATGATATGGCCGTGGAAACATTTTTGGAACCATTGGATTTGCCTTTAATACATATTGGGGAGAAGGTAAGAATTCAATTCGATGGTTGGCCTGCCATAGTTTTCAGTGGTTGGCCCAATATATCTTATGGTACCTATGGGGGAAAGGTAATAGCTGTTGAAACCTTTATAAGTGAAAATGGAAAATATCGGGTGTTGTTGGCTCCGGATCCGGAGGAAGAACCTTGGCCAAACCAAATAAGGGTTGGTTCGGGCGCAAATACTTTTGCCCTATTGGAAGATGTGCCCATTTGGTTTGAACTTTGGCGACAAGTCAATGGCTTTCCGCCCAATTATTACCAACCCACAAAATCTACCGCAAAAGCCGAAAAATGATGCAAAAGTATTTGTGCTGTCTATTCTTTATACTTTTCTTGGGGGTAAGTGCCCAAGAACAGGATAAGCTTATCCTAAATTTTAAGGAATATCTGGGCTATGTTAAAAAATACCATCCTATTGCCAAACAGGCCGAGCTCAAGATTGATATGGGGCAGGCTAACCTAATGCGTTCAAGAGGGGGCTTCGACCCTAAAATTGAAGTGGATTACGATCGAAAGGAATTCAAGGGAACGGAGTATTATGATCGACTTAATGCGGCCTTTAAGATACCTACCTGGTATGGCCTGGAATTGAAGGGTAATTTTGAACAGAATGATGGGGATTATTTAAATCCATCGCAAAATGTCCCGGAGGATGGTTTATATAGTGCCGGCGTGTCCATGTCCGTTGGCCAAGGTTTTTGGATCAATGAACGCATGGCCACTTTAAAACAGGCCAAATTGTTAAGGGAACAGACTAAGGCCGATAGGGATCTGCAGGTCAATCAAATACTGTTCGAGGCATCACTTGCTTACTTCCAATGGTTGCAGGCTTATCAGGACAGTCAAATTTTGAACAACTTCTTTTCAAGCGCACAAATGCGCTTTGAGGGTGTCCTAACCACCGCATTGGCAGGTGAGATAGCCGCCATAGATACCGTAGAGGCAAAAATTGCGGTTCAGGACCGTGCCTTGAATCTGGAACAGGCCAAAATACGTTTCGTAAAAAGCTCCTTGGAATTGTCCAATTTTCTATGGTTGGGAGACAACCTTCCGGTGGAATTAAATCCAAATGTAATACCGGATGTCAATTTAGAGGAAGATATAGATGCCACCTTGGAAATACTTGGGAAACCTTTGGACAGTTTTAATTTGGAAAATCATCCCAAGTTAAAATCTCTGGGCTACAAAATTGACGGGCTCACTGTTGAAAAGCGACTTAAAGCAAACAAGTTATTGCCCAAGATAGATCTGGAATACAACTTTTTAACAACAGAACCTGTTGCTATAAATGCTTTTGAACCTCAGGACTATAAAGGCGGTTTGTCTTTAAATTTGCCGTTGTTCTTAAGGAAGGAACGTGGTGATTTAAAATTGGCGAAGATCAAGTTGGAGGATGCCAAGTTTGAATTGGACAATGCCCAAATACAGATCAAGAACAAGATTGTCGCCATTTTTAAGGAACTGGAATCTTTTGAAAAGCAAAATATGCTTATAAATGACATTGTTGGCAATTATAATATACTCCTCACTGCTGAGGAACGAAAATTTAGTTTTGGGGAAAGTTCCTTGTTCTTGGTTAATACCAGAGAAAGCAAACTCATAGATGCAGAGCTCAAACAGAATGAGGTTAGAAATAAGTATTATTCGGCAAAAGCCAAGTTGTTCAATAGTTTGGCTGTTAATCCTGAAAAAATGTAGGGATATTTTGGTCGAGGCCCAAAAATAAGGTTATTGGATACCGGATACGGGATGATTCCAATACTGTATATTCCCAAATGCATCACATTGGGTTTTGAAAAATGGAAAGTAAGTGGGTTCGTTTTATCTGGAAAGGGGCCTCTTGCACTGTCTTCACAATAGATCGCCAATTTTGGTACCTGTGAGGTTTTGGACATTGGCCGTTATTTTTTCAATGGGCCAATCCCACCATTGCAGTTCCAATAATTTGGAAATATCCGCTTCGGAAAAGCGCTTTCGGATCAACTGGGCTGGATTTCCGCCTACCACACTATAAGGTTCAACGTCTTTGGTTACCGTTGAATTACTGGCAATTATAGCGCCATCGCCAATGGTTAATCCCGGCATTATCGTTGTATTATAGCCGATCCAAACATCATTGCCTATTGCCGTATTGCCTTTGTTAGGATAGCTTTTTCCGTCCATGGCGCGGCTCCAATCCTTGCCAAAAATGGCGAAGGGATAGGAGGAAATGGAGCTGCTTAAATGATTGGCCCCATTCATAATAAAGGTCACATTGGAGGCAATCATACAGAATTTTCCAATAATGAGCTTGTCTCCTACAAAGTCGAAATGATATTTCACATTTTTTTCAAAATTGGCCACATCCTCAAAATCATCATAATAGGTGTAATCGCCAACAAGGATATTGGGGTTCTTTATAATATTCTTTAAAAAGCAGAGTCGAACGTAATTCTCTAAAGGAAAGGGATTGTTTTTATCAGGTGAGTTCATATGACTATATTTTTGGTGAATAATAGAAAATATACCTAATCCAAAGCTTATTGCACCGTGTAGGTAGGGGGATATTTTCATTCAATTTAAAAAAATAAATAACGCCAAGTTTAGTTAATTGTAGCTATTTTCTATGATTCATAAATAACAATTTTAGGAAGTCTTGGCCCGGGGATTGCTGCTCTTAGCACAAGGAAATAAATAGAAATGGGAGTTATCCTAGCCAAAGAACCAAAGGCCGTGACTACGACGAAGTACCATACAAAAAATGGATAATTACCCATTGGTGCTTTTTTTTATGGTATCCATTTCCTTCTGAAAGAAGAGGGACAATCTGTGGCTGCCATATCTGGGTGCAATGGCATCTTCCGCCATAAGGGTCAGGAAAAATTCGATTGGCCCATAGGTTTTGGAGGAGGTAAACGTCCTCATAATCCAAAGTATGGATTTCCGGACCCAATGGGGCACGTGGATAATATTGATCGGCTTTCCGGAGGTTAAAAGTGCCATTTCTGCAACTTCATAATGGGTAAGTATATCGGGTCCGCCCACAACAAACTCTTTCTTATTGGAATTAATGGCATCAACACAAACCTGTGCCAGATCGGCACCGTGTATGGGGTTGAATTTCTTTTTTCCTTTCCCGAAAATATATACACTTCCTTTTTCCGCCATCTTCAGAAAGTCGCGCATATCCGAAAAGAAACCATTGGGACGTATTATGGTGTAATCCAGCCCCGAAGACTTAAGTTGATCTACAAAGGCCTCCTTGGCTTCCACCAATTTTAGGTTTCTATGTAGTTGTCCATTAATCACGGAAACATAAATAAACTTTCTCACGCCTGCCCTTTTGGCTTCTTCCAACAGGTTCATATTGGCCCCGTAATCTACGTCCATGAAGGTGAGTCCGTCTTTTTGACGGGTAATTCCTATTGTGGAAATCACGGTATCCACTCCGCGCAAATGTCCTTTTAGGGTTTCGGCACTCGTAACCTCGGCTTGGATGATTCCGGTCAAGGAAGAAGCTATGTCAATTATTCTGCTGGGGTTCCTGGCTATGATTTTAGTATCAATATTTCTGGTAATCAATTCTTTGGCAATATAATTGCCCAAGTATCCCGTGGCTCCCGCCAATAGAACCGTTTTTTCTGTTTTGTTATGTTGCATTTTTTATGGATTTAGAAGGTTGATAGTCTAGGACCTTTAGCTTCCTTATTTTTCATGGAATGAAATTAAATGGGTAACTCTAATAGGTGGTTCGGATTGATATTTTGGAATTATTCACAAAATGCTACTTGAAAAGAACCCCTTCCGCCAATCTAATGATGGTTGCCCAATAATTGCTACGATGGTAAGCTTTTTGGGAGAATTTCTTTAGTTGATCCTTATCCAATAATTGTCCTTTTATAGTGACCATTTCGGGGTTTTCAAGGGTTCCAATATTTACCAGAGGATTTTCTTTGGTCATAACTAAATTGGCTAATTTATTGGCCTCCACTGTTCCTGTTCGGGAAATACTTTGGTATACCAGGGAAGGGTTCAGAGTTGCGGTTTTAAGAGCTTCAAAATTGCTTAGACCGGCTTCTGTATAAAACTTTAGTTCTTCGTGAATACCAAAGCCAGGAACGGCATATGATATACCAGAATCGGTACCGGCCAGCAATAAAACCCCTGCATCGTTCATTTTTTTTACGATTTTCAAATGTTGTTGATGTTGCTTTAAGATGCGCTCCCCTACTAAAGAGTCATATTCTTTAGTGCTTGTCTATCGGTTGTAATCTTCTTGGGAACCCATGGCAAGAAATGCGGGGTTTATGTAGCCTATTTTATCTTCGGACAACAAACTGGTTTCTTTTTCAATAATCTCGGAAATTTTATGGAAAACCGTCAAGGTAGGGGTGTGGCCAATTTTAGTCTGTGCATACTTTTCAATGGTAATTTTTAACTTAAGACTGTCATCTTGGAACTTCAAGGCTTGTTGAACAATGTCCTCCGTGTGTTCTATGGCCTTTATAGGTGTTGAAAAGTGATAATCATACGGAACTCCAAAACTAGGATGTGCAGCAAGGGAAATGTTTTGGGCCACAGCTTCTGATTTAATAGCATTAAAAAAATCTTCTGGCAAGCCTGCATAGGTTTTGATGCAATCGTAGCCTTGTTCCTTATATTTGGCTACCAAACGCTTCCCATCCATGGGATCCTTTACCTGTTTTTTATCGATCCCTTCATCATCCGGTCCCGTAAGTTTTGGGCTGGCCGTAAAAAAAAGGGGAGCATAAATTTCGTTCCTCTTGATTCTTTCTTTCATTCTTAGATGAAATGGCATGCCCCACATATTTCTGAGGCTAGTTACCCCTTTGGCCAGATATAGCCCTAGTTCATAGTCATCCCAGACATGTACATGCATATCCGCCAATCCAGGGGACAAAAATTTGCCTGTCCCGTCCATATTTTTGGAAGTGCCTAAAGAAAGTTCAGGAGCGATTACGGAGATAAACCCATTCTCCACCAGTACATCCTGACGGTATAAAATAGTGTAGGCCGTCATTGGAACTATATTCACATTCTTAATGAGAAAGGAATTACTGGTATCCTGAATTCCGAGATAAGAGGTTCTCTTATTATCAAGGTAAATGACGATTACAATTGCTATTGCCGTTAGTAGTAAAGTTGATACCAAGCCCCAGCCTATTATTTTTAACCACTTCTTCATAATTATACTCTTATATTTATACTAATTATCAGCCAAATACTCCTTTATAGCCTTGCCGACCTTTTCTTTGATAGCCAGATAGTTCTGGGTATTTCCGCTGAATGAGGCGTCCATATTGGACATGAAGATAAATCCGGCGTTCCCATTTTGCTCAATTTCCAAATGTGTCGAAATTCCAAAACTATTGCCTCCGTGCATTGCTTTTCCATCCTTAAAATACCAGAACAGTCCGTGGTTTTCTGCAAAATCCTGGGGAACCAAACCATCTGCTAATTGTGGATTGAAGAGCATATCATAAGCCTCTTTCGAAAATAACTGCGTGGATTCCCCTTTTATTCCGTTGACCATATCCAATAGAAAATTGCCCATGTCCTCATTGGAAGTGTAGATGCTTCCTTCGGGATAGGAATCGTTTGCATATAGGGGCAATGGAGTATCCTTATTAATATACCTGGTAGCCATTTCCGCTGTATTTACTTCCTCAATGGAATAGGTAGAGGCATTCATTTGTAAGGGCATCAGGATATTTTCTTTTACATATTCATCGAACGATTGCCCGGTTACCTTTTCAATAATGTATCCGGTCAGGCCTGTAGCCAAATTGGAATAGGCCCAAGTGCTACCTGGAGCAGTGTCGGCAAAATTATCCAAGCTGTATAGATCCCCGTCCTCCAGGAAATAGGCAGCCAAAAAATCTTCCAAGGAATACGCTTCCCGTTGTTCTATCCCAATCTCGTTCATTAGAATACCGGCTCCGGCAGTATTAATATTTTCTCCTGGTAAAATGTGGTAATTGTAGGCCAAATAAACTTCTGGTCTATCCAGTAGTCCTGAGGTGTGGGTGACCAAGTGCTTTATCTTTATTGCCCCCTCTGGCTGCTTTGGATTTATTACACTGATCGGGAGCAAGTCGTTAATGTCCGTTTCCAAGGTAAAATGTCCCTGTTCAATGGCCTTGGCTACCGCGGCCCCTACAAAGGTCTTGCTTATTGAGGCTATAGAATTAATGGTTGTATTTGTGTAGGCTACCTGGTTCTGGATATTTGCATAGCCAAAGGACTCTTGGTAAACAATACTATTGCCTTTTACAACACTGATGGCGAATCCGGGCACATCGGTAGATTTTGCCAGCTCATCCAGATAAGCATTTAAATCGGCAGCGTTTTTTATGGAGGACGGCTCGGGAACTGTTGCCCCATCATCATTGTTGGAGCAGGATGTTAACGTAAAGACTATACTTAGGATGGATAGTACTAGGATTCTGGATAGAGTTGTCATGATGTGTTTTTTTAATTGTTTATTTATATGTTTTGGCAAAGATGTGGCTCAGAGCAATGCCGTTCGTTCTGGATTATTATTCGGGACTTATTTTACTGTTGGATATGGTTCCTTTTAATCCTTTGATCAACAGGAAAAGACAAAGGGAGAATTCGCCCAGATCTGCAGGTGCGGTAATATATTCGGATAATGCCATGCTGTTTTCTGGAAGGAGAAAATAGATCAGGAAATCCGATAGATAGCCAAAACAGCCTACCATTAGGAAGATGCCAATAATTTTAGGAAATTGCCCGGATTTAAAAACCAAATAGCCCAGAGGTAATAGCCAAAGTCCAAAAAACAGCTGGGCAATGTGATATCCTTTATTATGCATCTCCAAATAGAATAGGACCATACTATTAATCTGTGCCATACCATATGCTGCACTTTGCCCATTTGGATACAATAACAGCAAGGGGGCATAATGGTTGAGCATATTGATACACATAATGGCTACGGCCACGGTTACGCTTAGGACCATTAGCCCGGCCATGGCACGGCTTATTTTTTTGAACAAATGGTACAATGCCATGGGCAGCAGAAAATACGCTAATTGCATTATTAGATCGGCAACAAAGCCCATTCGAAAGAGCATTTCGTTATCCTTAATTTTCCTTACGGTTTCGGTGCCATTGGTTAAATTTACCAATGTGAACCGGACATATTTTTCGGCGAAAATGCCGCAGATGATAACCGTAAGGTAAAGTGTCCCCGCAATTAGGGCCATCCTTTTATTGTTTAACATAGTGGGAAGTATTAAAAGATTTTGTGTAGGATTGATGACGAATAAACATCCCTAATTTTATTTAAACGGATTGGCCAATTGCTCATCATATGCCTCCCAAAAGGCAAGATCCCGGCTCTTTTTCTTTCCCAACGGATTTGTTTTCCATTTTTTGGAAAGCAGGATGTTCATATTAAAATAGCGGTTATACATGTCGGCTCCATTGCCGATGTCGACCATGCCATAATGGTAGCGAAGATCCAGTAGTAACCTCGTTTTTTTTAATTTGAATTCATAGCCCATACCAAATTGCAAGCCGGCATCCCAGCGACTATAGGTGCCCAGTTCCGAACCGAATTCCATTTTGGACTTTCCTCCGGGCAAGTTGCCATTGCTCTGGGTTTTTAGTCGGCCGTTGATGTTATAGCTAATTACCGGTCCGGCATTTACATATAGGTTGCACAAATGCAGGCGTGCCATTACGGGTAGGTCCAGGGTATTGAACCTGATCTTGGTCTCCTGTCCGGTAAGGGGGTTGTTGTTTTCCAAACGCCCTCCTTTCATTACAAAATACAGTTCTGGTACCAAGGAGAAGTACTCGGTGATTCCCGCTTGGAAGGAGGCTCCTGCCTGAAGGCCCCAATATCCCTTTTTAAAATCCTTAAGTTCTTTGTTGTTGTCCCCATAATTAATACTCGTGGGGGTGTAGTTGATCACTACATCCATAAAAGTCTCTTGGGCCATGGTCTTTCCTGTAAAGGCGGCGATAGTAATAAGTAATAAAAATTGCTTTTTCATCTTTGTGATTGTTTTTAGGATTAATTGTGGGGCAAAGATGAAAATGAAGAAGGCTCCAAACGCCCGTACTTATGATTCCGAACACTTAGTATAAGAAATAGAACTTATTGATGGGCGGTAAAAAGGGAGAGCATAGTTTTTGGAACAACGGTCACAAGCAGATCAAGATTTCCAAAAAAATGCTGGTGTGCTATAGCATATTGGCCTTAACCCATTGCCTTGGGGTCATCCCGGTTTCTTTTTTAAAGAAGGTGTTGAAGACAGTCTTGGAATTAAAACCACTATCATAGGCCAGTCCTAGAAGTGTAATATTTTTATTTTCTTTCTTTATGGCTATTTGTTTAAAGTATTCAAGGCGATATGCGTTGATAAAGTCGTTGAAGTTTTTTCCAAAATGATTATTTAACAACCATGAAAGCTTGTTGGGGTGCAAGCTTATATGTGCCGCCAATTGTTTTAAGCTAAGTTCCGAATCTATAAATAATTTTTCTTCTTGCATTACTGATTCCAAAGCCTTGGAGAAATTATCGATTTGGCTATCGTCAAAAGGAGGTGGGTTTCCGGGGCTTTTGGGTTCGGGTATAAATTCTGGCAAATCTACGGCTTGAAAAACCGAATGTTCCACTTCCTTATATTTGCGATAGGTCCGCAAAGGATCCAAAAAGGGATCGTTTCTAAAATTGAACAATTGTCCAGACCTTTCCTTTATCCGATTATCAAGTATATTCAAGGCCATTTCATGATTGCCGCTGTAAACCTCAAAGTATAGGTCCCAAGCACGAAGACTCACTGCTGAGGCTTCCATAAACTCTTTTTCGACTTCTTGTTTTGGAATGCCAAAAATGTTTGTGTTGTGCATAAGGTCGTAAATGGCCATGCACGTTTTGGGTCGTTCCAACTGAGGGGTATTTTCTACAAAGGATGCCAACTCATCGGGTTGACGGTCCAATACAAGGGTTGCAGCCTTCATTTCCAATGCCAACGGCAAAAATGGATTTAATGATAAGGCCTTCTCAAAAAGAACAATTGCTTCTTTATAGTTCTTTTTAAAATAGATCATATTTCCCTTTGTGAAATAGAGGTTGGCGGATAGGGGGTTTATGCGCAATGCCATTTCGTTATTGGCCAAGGCTTTGTCTATCATTCCCAAAGCAGAAAAACCGTCTGCCATGGCATCACGTACTTCCGAGGAATTGGGGTTTATTTCAAGGGACAATTGTAAATGCTTAAAGGCATCCTTATAGCTCCAATAGCCCCAAAAACTAATGGTGCCCTTAACATAATGCCCAATGGCGGAGTTGGGATTCAGTTGCAGCCCGGTATCAATGTGCCGATTGGCTTCCAGGAGTCCTTCATCTTTTTTCAGAAAGCCCCAACTTGCCAGCATTCCTAGGCACCAACCTTTTTCAAAATGGGCATCGGCATAGGAGGGGTCCAGTTTAATGCCCTGTTCAAAATGGCCAATAGCATTTTTGACATCATGGGCATTCCAGCGCATGCGCAATTCGCGGCCTTTTAAAAGATGCTTGTATGCTTCAATATTTTTGGTAGGGGCTTCGATTAAATGTTCCTGCACATCAAAGTGCCCAAAATTCTCCCTAATCTTGTCGGCAATGACCAGGCTAATCTCATCTTGTAGTTCAAATATATCGGAAAGTTGGCGGTCAAAATTCTCCGACCATATATGAAAACCGGTATCGGTACGTATTAATTGTGCCGTAATCCTTACCCGATCATTTAGGATCCTTGCACTTCCTTCCAGCAATGTTTCTACTCCAAGTTCATTTCCTATGAGGCGGGCATCCAGATGTTTTTTCTTATAGTAAAAGGAAGATGTTCTTGCCGTTACCTTGAGGTCGCGGATTTTGGTAAGTGCATTAATGATCTCTTCTGTAATTCCGTCCGAAAAGTATTCGTTTTCTTCCCTTCCAATGTTTAAAAAAGGTAGTACTGCAATGGACTTTGGATTAAATGAGGTGTGCACTCGCTGGCCGGGGTTGTTCGTTAAATCGAAAAAATGAAATCTAAAATACAAATTTTAATCTAAAAATTTCTCGATTTATTCGCTAGGGGAGGTCATGTTCAAGAACTAACTACAAGGACCAAGGCCCCTTTGGAAATCAGACTCTTCTGGTGGCTATCCAATATTAAAATATGGAGCACAATGTTAAGTCTATCTGGAATGCAAATTAATCTTTAATGTTGTTCTGCGGATTTTAATCTATAACAGTAAACAATTCCATGTTTTGCTCTTTCCCTTTAAGTTCTTTTTTTCCCAAGGATTGCATTCTGAATTCAGGATCTAACGATAGGTTTTGGCATAAATCCCTTGAAATTAAAATGTCTAGGTTATATTGGTTGCAAAGACCCTGAATTCTGGCGGTAGTATTGAGAACGTCTCCGGTAAATATAATTTCTTTTTTAAGCACGCCTATTTCCCCCGTGGTTACCTTTCCGAAGTGAAATCCGGCTTTAAAGGTAGGTGCAATGCCGTAGTTGGTGGAATACCATTCCGTCCTTTTTTGAAGGTCCTTTTTCATGGCAAAAAAGCATTTAATACAATTGTTGTTCTCAATACCATCCTTGTATTTCCATGAGATAATAATTTCATCCCCTACATATTGGTATATTTCCCCTGAATGTTGGATAATAGCTTCCGAAAAGTCAGCGTAATAATCCTTTAGAAGTTTAAAATACTTTATGTGGCCTAATTGTTCTGCTATGGCCGTTGAGGATTTCATATCGGAAAACATGAAAATCCTCAATTCCTCGGTAGGGGTATGATATTTTCCAGTAAAGAAATTCATTAGGACCCCGTGCCCAATATTTTCACTGATTTCGGAGTAGAACAAGGAGACTAATAGGGATGTCGCTAACTGTATGTCGGTACTTAGGTGTGTAAAGCTGGTAAGGTAATCCCCGAACATATCCCAGACACGTGGGTCAAAGATTGAAATGTCCAATTCCAAACTCTTGGCTATAGGATAGGTGATGGAAGTAATGATCAACAGCAACAAAATGTACAATATGGTTTTGTATACAATCTTCTTGGTAAAACTTTTTTTTGAAAAAATTTGGTTGAGATATAGGAGTTCTATGGTCCCAATGAGCAGTCCAACAATCATGAGGGCAGCACTGGAAAAGAGGAATACCTCAAAATTCATGGCAATCCTGGGGGATTGGTCCTGTTCGGAGTTGCCCGCTGCGGCCTGCTCCACAATCCAAAATACCCATCCAGATACCAACCAAATAATTCCGAAAGGGATTATTCGTGAAAGGTTTCTTCTAAATTTAGGAGATAATTTTAGCAACATATAGAAAAATAAACTCTTGGAAAACCTTCGTAAAGTTAAGGTCTTTTTTACAACTGTCTCTGAAATTGGTTTATTACAAATTATTGTACTTTTGGAATATGTTGCTTTTATATGCAATTAAATTTAAGACCAAAAATTAATGCCAAGCAATAAAAACCGCCGTATTGCAGTCATAATGTTTACCGATATTGTTGGCTACACCGCTCTGATGCAGAAGGATGAAAATGCCGCAGCGGAAATGCGGGCACGACATAGGCAGGAGTTTGAAAAAAACCATAAGCTTCATAATGGGGAAATCCTGCAATATTATGGCGATGGAACCCTGAGCGTTTTTAGCAGTGGATTGGAAGCAGTGCAATGCGCTATAGCTATACAAATGGCCTTGCAACATGGCAGCGCCGTGCCCCTGCGCATAGGGCTACATCTAGGCGATATTGTTTTTGATGGAACTGAAGTTTATGGAGACGGGGTAAATTTAGCCTCCCGTATAGAGAGTTTGGGGGTCGCGGGTTCAATACTCTTATCGGGCAAACTAAACGATGAGCTTAAAAATCATCCACTTATTCCCACCCTGTCCTTAGGTCGTTTTAGTTTAAAGAATATTGCCAAACCGGTGGAAATATTTGCTATAAATATGGAAGGTATACAGGTGCCTAGTCGTTCCGACCTTGTTGAGGTCCCTAAAACTGAGCCCAAATCTATTGCTGTTCTCCCCTTTGTAAATATGAGTTCCAATACGGACAACGAGTATTTTAGTGATGGGATGACGGAGGAAATCATAAACGCCCTTGCTAAAATCAAGGGATTAAAAGTAACTTCAAGAACTTCTTCCTTTCACTTTAAAAATATTAATCTACCTATAGCGCAGATAGGCAAGGAACTTAATGTATCTACCATTTTGGAAGGTAGCGTGCGTTTGTCCAATAATAAAATACGAATAACGGCACAGCTCATAGATGTTAAGGATGATTTTCATTTTTGGTCAGAGACTTTTGATAGGTCCTTGGAAGATGTCTTTGCCGTTCAGGATGAAATTAGCCTACTAATTGCCGAAAGGTTGCGGGAACATATTGGACATTTTGAAATTGAAGGCCAATTGGTGCAAGATCCCGAAGTGCCAATTGATATATACCAAGGCTATTTAAAAAGTAGGTATCATATTTTAAAGATGGGCAAATCCGATATTGAAACAGGGATGTCAATTTTAGAAAGAATTATAGAGGATTACCCTCATTTTGCATTGGCCCATTTGGGGATGCATCTGGCCTATACGCTATTGGGTACCATTGGATTGGTCCCTTTACAGGAAGCATTTGCAAAGGGACAGCCTTTTCTTGACAAGGCCATTGAATTGGATGAAAATTTGCCCGAATGTCAATTGCACCTTTCCTATGCCAGCTTTATTCAAAACTGGGACCTCCCAGAAACCTATAAGCATTTAAACAAAGTGTATGAAGCGGGACCACTTGTGGATTATTACCCGAGTATGGCATCCACTTTGGTAGCCGAAGGGAGTTTTGGTGCGGCCCGAACCTATATTGAAACCGCCCTTCAGCTCGATCCTTTCTCTTCCATAAATTATCACTTGAAAGGATTTATAGATTACTGCGAAGAAAAATATGATGACGCCATAAAGTGTTTTGAAAAGGGAGTAGAACTCAAAGCAGATTTTAAAACATCCACATTGTATTGGGGACAGTCACTGTTGTTGTTGGGTAAAGGCAAGGAAGGATTGGCCTTTTTTGAGAAATTGCCACAGAATGAAACCGAAGATATCATGAGACTGGGGGGGACAACAATGGCCCATGCGGTATTAGGTAATAAGGATCTGGCCGAAAAGGGAATAGCCAAGTTGGAGGTAGCCCTGGAAACCGATTTTATGGGGAGAGCTATAAACTTGCTTATTCTGTGCAATGCACTGATGGGTAAGATACCGGAAACTATTAGGTTGATAGAACAAGGTGTTGCCCAAAGATTGCCAATGATGATTTACATTTTTGTGGAACCAATACTCAAGCCCTTTTTCGGAATGCCCCGTTTTCAGGAGCTTAGGAGGGAAGTTTTGGGAGAAGACAGTAAGTTTTCGACCAACAAACGGAAGTATCAAAAATCGTTATTCAATAAAAAACAGCTCAAGGAATACAAGAAAAAGTTGGATGGGTTGATGTTGGAAAAGGAGCCTTACATGGATCCCAACCTTACACTACCTCTTTTGGCAGAAATGATGGAGATTCCTTCCAATCATCTATCACAGCTTCTCAATGAGGGTTATGGGAAAAATTTTGCCGACTTTGTTAATACCTACCGTTTGGAAGCTTTTAAGGCCAAAGTTGCCGACAAATCCCAAAGACATCTTACCATTCTTGCGTTGGCATATGATAGCGGCTTTAACTCCAAGACCGTCTTTAATACCTATTTTAAAAAAGTAATGGGTACAACTCCCAGCGCCTATTGGAAAAGAATTGTGTCTTAAAAGGTTCCGATTTACAAAATGGAACGACCGGTCCTGACATTTTATACATCTTTGTCTGAAATAAACCATTTTAGATTTAATAATGAATAGTACATTTATCATTGGGAAGGCAATTCTCTTAGCAATTCTGATTACAATATTATTAACATCATGTTCCAGTAACGATACGGACTCCAATGATAATCAATACCTGGACATACCGGATGCTAGTTTTGAAGCTATATTAATAAAAGAGGGTATAGATTCGGACGGAATCCTAAATCAAAGGATGTTGAGGAAAGACGCTTCGCAAGTAAGTGTTCTTGATTTAAATTTTTCAAGTGAGGTTGTTATAAGTGATTTGACCGGAATTGAGGGCTTTGTGGGGCTAAATAAGCTATCTGCAATGCAACAAGAAATAACGAGTATCGACTTAACTCACAATACTTTGTTGGACACTTTAGTTCTTGCTGGCAACTATATCTCCAACATTGATATCAGTAACAACCCCAATTTAGTTTTATTGGATGTACAGTCTAACCAACTTAATTCCATTAACGGACTTTCCAAAGCGGCTCACTTAAAAGAATTAAATCTATCCTTTAACGAATTGGAAGAATTTAGCATTGAAAATGAAACTCTTGAAATATTGAAAATAAGCAATAACTTATTACATTCCTTTGATGTCCAAGGGTCTATAAATCTGAGAAATATATTACTGACGACAAATGAGCTGACTTCTGTAGACTTTAGTACAAATACACTTTTGGAAACCTTATTGATTTCTGACAATAAAATTCAGAACATAGATCTTGAACAAAATGCCGGTTTAACGCACCTTTATATTTCAAGCAATGCACTTACAGATCTGGATGTGGGCAACAATCAGGCACTAATTGATTTAAAAGTGGATAGAAATCCCAATTTAAACTGTATCAAAATCCAAGGTGGTCAGAACATACCCAATGTGTCAATATCCGAATATCAAGAATTAAATATTACCTGCGAATAGCCAATAGGCCATGAGCTTAAAAAAGGTTCCCTAAGTCCATAATAAACAAGCAACAATTCAATCTTCGCTTTAAACTTTATCCAACACATAGCCAAGAAATATTATTTTTAGGGTCTTTCCAAGATTCAGATATATGACATATAAAATAGATAAGATCTCCAAGGACCAATTCCCTGAAGTGGTCGAGGTTTGGGAGGCCTCTGTCAGGGCCACACACCAATTTTTACGGGAAGAGGACATTCAATATTTCAAACCGCTAATATTGAACGAGTATTTAAATGTTGTCGAATTAAGGTGTATAAGGAACAAGGTTAAGGAAATAATCGGTTTTATGGGCGTGGCAGGTAGGCATCTGGAAATGCTATTTATACACCCCGCATACCAGGGAATGGGAATTGGCAAGAGTTTATTGACATTTTCCATAAATGAATTTAAAGTAAATGCTGTCGATGTAAATGAGCAGAACGAACAGGCTGTTGAATTTTATAAGCATTGTGGCTTCGAAATAATAGGTCGTTCGGAATTGGATGCTTCAGGAAAACCCTACCCCATTTTACATATGGAATTTAAAAAGTAAGGACATCGTCTGTTATCACATAGGTGAAAGGAATTACAATGCCTACTATAAAAACATACTAACCCATTTTGTTCCGATTCTAAAATCCGAACGACTGGCCTAGAGGTTTGGGATACATTTGTCAAAATAAAAAATAAAAAAATGAAAGCGATCATAATTACAAAGTATGGTTCACCCAAGGTTTTACAACTTCAGGATGTTCCAAAACCCCTACCCAAAAAGAAAGAGATTTTGATAAAGGTAAAAGCGGCCAGTGTAACTAGGGCAGATACCATGATGCGAACCGGGAATCCTTGGTACGGTAGACTTTTTATTGGTTTAACAAAGCCCAAGTATCCTATAGCCGGTACGGGTTTTTCTGGAACAATTGAGGCTGTTGGCGACAGTGTGCAACGTTTCCAAGTAGGGGATGAAGTCTTTGGGGAGTCGATATTTGGTGCAGGCTCTAATGCGGAATATTTATGTGTTTCAGAAGATGGTTTAGTGGCGGTTAGGCCTAAAAATGTAGCTCATGAAGAACTTGCAGGTGTGTGTGACGGGCCTTTGACCTCTTGGAATTATCTAAAGGAAATGGCCAATCTAAAAAGTGGACAAAAAGTCCTTATAAATGGGGCTTCGGGTAGTTTAGGTTCTGCAGCGGTGCAATTGGCCAATTATCTTGGCGCGGATGTAACCGCGGTTTGCAGTTCTTCCAATTTTGCTATGGTAAGATCGCTCGGAGCGGATCATGCCATAGATTATACAAAGGTAGATTTTACTAAAACAGGCAACAGTTATGATGTTATTTTTGATACAGTGGGCAAGAGCTCATTCCCTGCATGCAAAGAGATACTTGCGAAAAATGGCACCTACCTTTCACCAGTATTAAGTATGCCTCTGCTATTTCAAATGCTGTGGACCTCTAAATTTGGCAGCAAAAAAGCGAAGTTTGCGGCGACCGGACTTGTAGCTGTTCCAAAGCTTAGGAACATGTTGCATGAGCTCACAAATCTTTTGAATGAGGGGAAATTAAAATTGGTCATAGATAAACGCTATACCCTTCATGAAGTAGAGAAGGCCCATAGCTATGTGGACACTGGCCGAAAAAGAGGCAATGTGGTTATAAACTTGTAGTGACTTTAGTTTCGTAACTGTGTTTTTTGATCTTTAAATAAATAAAGGTTTCCAGAATTTGAGGACCAAATTTGAGGCTTTCACCAATAGTTTTTCTTTAGCTTACAAAAGTCGACTACCTTGTTTTTGAACATTTTTTAGGGAAATCTACATTTTATCCATGGTTTATTAGCGTTGAACGTTGATATTTTGAAACCTCGGCCTTCCATGCTAACTTTAGAAATGGAATTGTAGCTTAAATGCACAATTGAAATTTAAACCTAGGAATAACCCAATCAAATATAATTGCCCCTCCTGTGGAATGGTGATGACTATGAAAACAATAAAAATAAGGAATGAAAAAGAAATTCAATTTTATAGATCTGGTATTGACATGTAGTGGTGCTTATGCGATTATTGTATTGTTATTGGTAGTTGCCAAGTTCGTATAGTAGCGCTTGGTGCTAAGGTCAT
Organism: Arenibacter sp.; assembly: GCA_040216555.1. GTDB lineage: Bacteria > Bacteroidota > Bacteroidia > Flavobacteriales > Flavobacteriaceae > Arenibacter. The sequence goes on along the minus strand of JAVJOW010000002.1, from coordinate 46,858 downwards.
AGAAAAGATTTTTAAAATTAGCGGTCCATGGATACCAATTTTTATGTAAATATAATGTGGTGTCCCAAAGGAACATTTTATTGTTTTAATCTAAATTCGGAATAATGTCTAAAACATCCGCCCGTTGGTTATTGGTATTGGGGCTTGTCATAGTTAGTTTTGGGGTCGGTATTTACTTGCAGGATTTAAAACATCAAGAAAGTACCAAGGCAGCCTGGAAGGCCAATCGCTTCAATGTGGCCAGATTTAACAAGATAATGCGGTATGCAGGGGATATGAACGACCAAAATTGGGCTTCTATGAGGGACAGTATTGGTGGCCAGTTGGATAGTTTAATGATATTGAGGTTCAGAAAAGAAGTTGATAGTATTAAAAAAACAAAAAAATAACATTCTTGGCCTTAATCGGTCTTAGTTGTTTTTATCACTTAGACATGTTAATGGTACAGGCAATAATTATTTAGGGCAACCCAAGAGGGTTGCTTTTTTTTGTGAATATCAGTATTACTTGGTATTGTATTTTTAAATCGAATAGTTAACTTAGAGGAAAATAAATGTAATAGGCATAAAATTATGTTGAGTGTATTAAACCTTACATCTAAAGTAACATTAGCATATAAAAAAATATTAAATTGCTGGTATGGACATTAATTCTTGGGACTGGATATTTCAATTGTTGGGACGCTTTCACCCTTTGGTGGTGCATTTTCCCATAGGCTTGTTGGTGGTTGCTTTATTTTTGGAATTTTTAACCCTGGGCGGAAAAAGAAAAGGCCTCAGGGAGGGAATTAATTGGATGGTTTTTTTGGGAGCCGCTTTCGCCGTGCTGGCTGCAGTCTTGGGTTGGTTGCTACGTACCCACGACGACTATGAAGGCGATTTGGTCCTGTTTCACCAGAATGCGGGAATTGTAACAGCTGTTTTGGCCATTGTTACCGCTTATTTGTTGCGCACTACCTTGAAAGGAAAACTTACCAAGTATATATATTACCGATTTGGACTATTTGCAACTGTATTGGTTTTGGTGGTTGCAGGTCATTTGGGGGCAAATCTAACCCATGGGGAAGATTATTTAACCAGTGTCCTGCCACATAATCAGGATTCTTATGATAACGAAAGTACAAAGTTGCTTTTGGCAGAACTAAAGGGACTGGATTCTTTGTCTGAAGCACAGCAGGAAGACTTAAATTTGGGAGTCAGGGCAATTTTGGCACATAACTGTTATCAATGCCATAGTGAAAATAAGCAAAAAGGCGATTTGGTACTGGACAATAAACGCGGTGTATACCAAGGCGGTAAGTCAGGTCCCATTATTGTAGAGGGCAGTCCAGAAGAGAGTGAAATGTTCTTAAGGATAAGTTTACCGCCAGATCATGATGATGTAATGCCAAAGAAGGGGAAGGTATTGAAGGAAAGTGAAATAAGGTTGATTGAATTGTGGATCAAAAATGGCGCAAAATGGTCGGATGGGGCCTTAAAGATTTTTCCTGAGGCCGATTTGGCCCTCTCACAACCCGAATTGCCCAAAGACAGCAAGGAGAGCCATCCCATAGATAAAATAATGGATTCCTATTTTAAGGAAAAAAAGTTGAAATGGGCAGAGGTGGTAGATGATAGGACCTTTATAAGACGTGCCTATCTGGATGTTCTAGGTCTGCTTCCAGAACCGCTTAAAATAGATCAATTTGTTGGCAATGGAGATAAAGAGAAGAGAACTAAGCTCATAGATGAGTTGCTGGGCGATAAGCACAATTATACGCAAAATTGGTTGAGTTTTTGGAACGATATACTTAGGAACGATTACAGTGGTCCTGGATTTATCACAGGAGGCCGTAAGCAGATTACAGATTGGTTGTACAAGTCGCTTATGGAAAATAAGCCTTATAATATCATGGTCAAAGAATTGATAAATCCGACCGAAGCATCGGAAGGATTTATTAAAGGGATTAAATGGCGGGGCTTGGTCAATGCCAGTCAACGTACGGAAATGCAGGCTGCCCAAAATATAGGTCAGTCCTTGATGGGGGTGAACGTAAAATGTGCCTCCTGCCACAACAGTTTTGTAAGCAACCTTACTTTGGAACAATCCTATGGGTTTGCCTCGATTTTTGCCGATTCCATAATGGAACTTAACCGGTGTGATATGCCCATTGGGAAAATGGCCCAAGTAAATTTTTTATATCCAGAACTTGGCTCGGTAGAAGCGGAGAGTGTAAAGGAAAGATTGCTCTTACTTTCAGAGGTTATGGTAAAACCGGAGAATGGAAGACTGTACCGAACCATTACCAACAGGTTTTGGAAACGTTTTATGGGAAGGGGAATCGTGGAACCTGTAGACGAAATGGACAACGAACCATGGAATGCCGATCTGTTGGATTGGTTAGCTGCCGATTTTGTGGAGTCTGGTTATGACATAAAGCATTTAATGAAAACGATTATGACCTCAAAGTCCTATCAGCTTGAATCTACCAGATTGGAAAATCAGGAAGATTTGCAAAAGGGGTATGTGTTTAAGGGCCCCATACTAAGACGCTTAAGTGCAGAACAATTTTCCGATGCTGTTAGCCAGGTAGTGGCCCCCATGTATTACGCCGCAGCATATGACCCCAATAATAAAGGGCTGCCTTCCAATAGAATCTGGCACAGGGAAATTAAATTTGATCGTGATGTGTTACCCGAACCAGGGAAGCGATATTTCAGGAATAGCTTCAATTTAAATGATAAAAAAATACAGGCGGCAAAAACATTGATTTCAGTGGATCATTCCTATGTCCTTTACCTCAATGGCCAAAAAATCTCGGAAGGTTCGGATTGGAGAAAAGTAGATCGTTTAGAGGTTGCGGACAAGCTTGTTCAAGGTGAAAATATATTGGCTATAGAGGGTAATAACGAGGGTACCATCGCCAATCCGGCAGGAATCCTTTTTGCCATGAAAATCCAATATGAGGATGGGACGGAATTGTTGGTCACTTCCAATGATAGATGGAAAAGTACGGATAAACTTCCTGAAAAGGGATGGGTAAACGCTGAATTTGATGATAGTAGTTGGCAAGGGGCACGCAATTACGGTTCCAGTAACTGGGACAAATTGGTGAATTTTACCTTTGAAAGTTCGGAAAGGGAATTTGCCAGGGCCAGCCTTGTAAAACAACATCCTTTTATGAAGGTTATGGGCAGACCAACTAGGGAAAATGTAGCCACTACAAGAGACGAACAAGCTACATTGTTGCAGGCGCTGGAACTGACCAATGGGGAGTATTTTAATGGCGTGCTCAAGGAAGGGGCAGCCGAATGGCTTAAGAAGTATGGTGATCAGGACGAAGAAATAGTACTTAATTTATATCAAAAGACCTTGGGGAGGAATCCAACCGAAAAGGAAAGGGGAATAATGTTAAGTGCCTTGCAAACCGACGCGAAAGAAGAGGCATTGCAAGACCTTTTTTGGTCGATGCTCATTTCGCCGGAATTTCAATTTATATACTAAGTAATAATGGATAAGGATTTACATATCAATGCACGTAGGGATTTTGTGAAAAAGATGGCCGCAGCCAGTCTGTCGGCTGCCACAACCAGTATTCCCATTGCCAGTTTTTTAAGTTCCTGTAATTCAGTTCCTGCAATAACCTCCAAGGCAGATACTGTTATATTGCTTTGGATGGCAGGGGGAATGGCCCATACGGAAACATTTGACCCCAAGGCATATGTACCTTATTCCAAAGGGGTGGAGAGCAAAAGGGTTTTAAGTACCTTTCCCAAGGTGCCCACTATTGTGGATGGCCTACATTTTTCGGAGGGATTGGAATCCATTGGAAATGTAATGGATAAAGGAGCCATAATCCGTTCCTATAAATCGGCCGATCTTGGTCATATTCTTCATACACGCCATCAGTACCATTGGCATACCTGCTATGAACCCCCACAATCGGTCCAAGCTCCGCACATTGGTGCTTGGATTGCCAAAGAGTTGGGCCCTGTAAATCCTGTTATTCCCCCATTTATTGCCATGGGCCAACGTTTTACGGTCGGAGAAGCCGAGGAGCTAAAGGCGTTTCATTCTGCTGGATTTTTAGGGAGTGAATATGGTCCGTTTCTAATACCGGATCCTTCTACAGGTTTGGATAGTGTAAGGCCGCCACAAGGGATGTCACTGAAGCGATTTGAAGCCCGTTACAAGCTTTATAAGGAGCTGGCCAATAAGAGCAAGATTATGGAGGGGGGAAGCGATTATCAAAGGGAATCTTTGATGCGTTCTATGGAGCAATCCTATAGGTTGTTAAATTCCCCTGAAGCCAAGGTGTTCGATTTGAGCCAAGAACCTAAAGAGGTATATGATACCTACAATACAGGCAGGTTTGGTCTGGGGTGCCTGTTGGCAAAAAGGTTGGCTATGAACGGGGGCAGGTTTATAAGTGTTTCCACGGAATACGAACCTTTCCTTGGATGGGACACCCATGAAAATGGTCATACCCGCGCAGCAAAAATGAAAGAGCTTATAGATAGGCCTATTGCCCAACTTATTAAAGATCTGGACGAGACCGGGCATTTGGATAGAACGCTGATTATTCTAGCCAGTGAATTTAGTAGGGACGCCATTATGGAAGGACGTCCCGGAGTACCTGTTCAGGACCAAGTGGATCAACCTGATATTATCGAGGATGAAAAGTTCTATGGTATGCATAGGCATTTTACGGATGGCAGCTCTATTCTTATGTGGGGCGGTGGAATTAAAAAAGGTTTGGTCTATGGCAAAACAGCGGATGAACGTCCTTGTTCTTCCATTGAAAATCCTGTAGTGATAGATCAGGTGCATCAATCCATATATCACGCCTTGGGCATGGATCCAGAAACCAATTATACTATAGAAGGGAGGCCCTTTTATACCACCCCCGATGGACAGGGGAAACCTATCTTGGACTTGTTCGGGGAACCAATGGTAAGCTAGTTAAAAATTGATTCAATTTTTGATGAATATTATAATATCAAACCATAAGGAAATAAAAGAGCTGGGCATGCCCAATTAGGGGGTAAAATTTTAATGGGCTAGGAAGTGGAAGCAAATTTTGTGTGCTATTTAAAGAAACCAAAAGCTGCTAAAATCAAACAGACTACCACAGCCAACAAAATGGCTACCAATACTACAACCATAAGGCTAAGGAATCCATTGAGCACCCTTGTGCCAAAAGTAACATCTTCCATGATATTTAGATTTTAAAACAATTTAATGAATTATCCTCAAATTATCATGTGTTTTGAAGCCAAATCCGTTAAATAACCATCAATTAGTATACTAATCCGTTGTACTGTTAATATTTTCGATAAAATGCTGAAAATCAAGGAGTGGTATTTTCTTACTTACTCAGTTTTTTACTAAGATCTTCTAGGGTAATACCTTTGGTCTCAGGCATCATGAAAATTACGAATAGCAATTGCAACACCATCATAAAGGCGAAAAATCCAAATACGGGCCCCGGACCTACCCAAGCAAAAAGGGCAGGGATAGAGGAGGGGATAAGCCAGGCCAATACCCAATGTACTGAACTGCCGAAAGCCTGACCCGAACCTCTCAAATGATTTGGAAATATTTCGGAGATAAATACCCAGATCACGGCCCCTTGACCAATAGCGTGGGATGCAATAAACAAGAAAAGAAAAATTGGTACCGCCATGCCTTCCCAGTTTAAAATAAATGCCGCGGCTACGAGCGACAAGGAAATGATATAGCCAATGGAGCCAAAATACATTAATTGTTTACGCCCAAGTCGGTCTATCAGAAATATGCCCAAAAAGGTAAAGATAAGGTTGGTGATACCGATTCCTATACTGCTGAGCAGCGCCGTGCTTTCACCTAGGCCGGCTGCTTCAAATATTCGGGGGGCATAATATAAAAAGGCGTTTATCCCTGAAAATTGATTGAAAAAGGCAATTAAAAAGGCCAGGGTCAATGGAAAGCGATATTTTTTCATAAAAATATTCTCCGACGCGGCCCCAACTTCTTCTCCATACGCCATCTCGGCCTCCAGTTCCTCCGTGGACAGGTCGGGATTAATGGAATTGAGTATTTTTTTGGCTTCCTCGGTCCTGTTTTTGGTCAATAGCCATCTTGGACTTTTTGGTACGGTAAGAACAAATAAGGTATATATTATTGCGGGGAAAGCTTCAACGCCAACCATCCATCGCCAATCGTTTTCACCCATGTTGCTTAGGGCGTAATTGGATATGAATGCCACCATGATACCAAATACAAGCATAAACTGGTAAAGGCCAACCAATCTTCCGCGGTCTTTTGCCGGGGCAATTTCGGAGATATAGGAAGGGGCAGCTACTGTGGAGGCACCAACTCCCAAACCGCCAATAAATCTAAATATTCCGAAGGTAACGGGGTCATTGGCAAAGGCAGATCCTATTGCCGAGACAGAATATAGTATCCCAATCCAAATAAGGGTGTTCTTTCTGCCAATTTTGTTTGTGGGGATGCCTCCCAATATAGCTCCAATTACAGTTCCGAACAAAGCCATACCAATCACAACTGTTCCGTGAAAAGCTTCGGAGGAATTCCATAAAAGTTGTAATTTTTTTTCGGCACCTGAAATAACTACGGTGTCGAAGCCAAATAAAAAACCGGCCAATGCGGCAATAAGCGAAATGCGAAGTATTTTAGAATTCATAATTTGGTTTGTTGATTTTTGTAAAGCTAACAAAAAAAGCAAACCAAATATATGGAGTATTTAAGATAGGGCGATTTTGGGGGCAAGGGTGTCCCTTGCTTTGGGCTTTTGCCCATTTTTGGATTTGGTAGGGATGTTTTTGTCCCTTTGGGGCACAACTTTTTCTGGTTCTGTCTTCTTAATATCCTCCTTTTTAGGCGAGGGAACGGCATTTTCTGGCGGTGTAGTGCCTTGTTGTTCGCCAAGAGGTTCCCTGCAGGAGAGACAGAAGAGGACAAAAGTGGTCAGGGAAACCAGGTATAGAATTCGGGAATTTTGCATAGTCGTAACATAGGTGTTCAAATTAATGTACGTATATATGTCATGATTTGGATGCCTGCCCCTTTATTTTCAGAGACATAAGTGCCGTTGATATCCCCGGTCTTTTCAAGGTAGGCCTCATCTTTTAGTAAGTGGTTGACCAGGGTAAAGAATTCTTTTGGCGATCTAACAACCAATACTCCGCCCTTATCGACCAAATCTTCAGCTTCCTTAAATCCTTTAAAGTTTGGGCCAATAATTACGGGAATACCGTATACTGCAGGTTCCAAAGTGTTGTGCAATCCGGTGGCAAAACCCCCGCCTACATAGGAAATTTCCGCGTAACTATAAACTTTGGTCAAAAGGCCAATGGTGTCTATGATAAGAACTTCGTAGGAGGATAACTTCTTATTCTCCAATTCGGAATAAAGTATTGTTTTCTTATTGATGGAAGACTTAAGTTTGTTGATGTGTTCCGGTTTAATGTTGTGCGGGGCAAGAACAAATTTTAAGGAGGATTCACCAGTATTTATATAAGGAACCAAGACCTCCTCATCATCGGGCCAAGTGCTGCCCGCCACCAATGTAAGTGCGCCATTTTTAAAATCTTCCATAAAAGCCAGGTTGTTATCCCTTTCATGAATTTCAACAACCCTATCAAATCTGGTGTCCCCGCTAATAGTGGTATTCTTGATGTTGATTTTACTTAATAAGTCAATGGATTTGGCATCCTGAACAAAAATATGGGTGTAGTTGTGGAGGGCTTTTCTCATGAAACCACCGTATCTTTTAAAGTAAATTTGATTCTCTTTGAAGAGTGCGGAGATCAAAAGGGTGGGGATGTTCCTTTGGGATAAGGCCCTCAAATAATTAGGCCAAATTTCGTACTTGACAAAAATGACCAACTTGGGATCGACAAGATCCAGGAATTTTCCAGCGTTTTTTTTGGTATCCATTGGTAGGTAGGTAACCATATCGGCCGCAGCGGTATTTTTTTTGACCTCATAGCCCGAAGGGGAAAAAAAGGTCACCAATATTCTATACGTAGGGTAATTCTTTTTTAACTGTTCTATCACGGGAAGGCCTTGTTCAAATTCGCCCAAAGAGGCCGTGTGTATCCAAATTATTGAATCTCCCACTGAAATATTTTTCTGTAAATAGGACATTACTTCCTTGCGACCATCTACGAAAAGTTTAATTTTTGGGTGGAACAAAGCAATCAATTTCAGGAAAAGAGCAGATAATTGTACGGCAAAATTATATATGGCAAACACAGAATCTTCGTTTGGGGCTAAAATACGTTTCTTTATATAAATTCCATTGGCTGCCAATCCTTATTTTTGTAATATTGTTCGCGCCAAACCAAGTTTGGAATCTAAGTTTTATTCGATGAGGAAAATTCAAATGGTAGACCTAAAGGGTCAATATGAAGTCATAAAAGAGGAAGTAAATGCCTCCATTTCCAATGTTTTGGAAACGTCCGCATTTATTAATGGCCCCGAAGTACATGCATTTCAAAAGGAATTGGAGGACTATTTGGAGGTGAAGCACGTTATTCCCTGTGCCAATGGGACCGATGCCCTTCAAATAGTGATGATGGGCTTGGGTCTAAAACCAGGTGACGAGGTAATAACGGCCGATTTTACCTTTGCTGCTACTGTAGAGGTGATTGCACTGTTGCAACTTACCCCTGTCCTGGTAGATGTAGAGCCCGATAGTTTTAATATAGATCCCGTGGCCCTTGAAAAAGCAATTACTCCTAAAACCAAGGCAATAGTGCCTGTACATCTTTTTGGCCAATGTGCCAATATGGATGCGGTGCTGGACATTGCTGAAAGATATAAGCTTTTTGTCATAGAGGATAATGCCCAGGCCATTGGGGCTGATTATACGTTTAAAAATGGTAAAAAACAGAAAGCAGGTACTATGGGGCATGTAGCTGCAACCTCATTTTTCCCTTCCAAGAACTTGGGTTGTTATGGGGATGGCGGCGCTATTTTTACCAATGATGATGACCTGGCGCATACCCTGAGGGGAATTGTGAACCATGGAATGTACGAACGCTACCATCATGATGTAGTGGGCGTCAACTCCAGGTTGGACTCTATTCAGGCAGCGGTTTTGCGTTCCAAATTGTCCCGATTGGATGGTTATAATGCCAGCAGGAGGGCAGCGGCAAGAAAATATTCCAAGGCTTTTGGGGGAAACAAAAATATTATTGTTCCCCAAATGGCCAATTCCTGTGCCGAGATTTGCGAAACCTGCGATTGTCATGTGTTCCATCAATATACCTTAAGGATTTTGAACGGACAACGCGATGCGCTGGTAAAGCATTTGGCGGAAAAACAAATTCCATGTGGGGTGTATTATCCCATTCCATTACATAGGCAAAAGGCCTATTTGGATGAACGTTATGATGAGAAGGATTTTCCTGTAACCAATCAATTGGTCAAGGAAGTAATTTCTTTGCCAATGCACACTGAGCTGGACGACGTGCAAATTAATTTTATCACCCAAACCATTAACCAGTTTATTGGAGGTAATAGTTAAACGCTTAAGATTGGCCAAGTTCAGTTTATCAAAAATGAAAACCAAAATTTAAAATAAAAATCAATAGATGAAAATACTCGTAACGGGCGGCTTGGGATTTATAGGCTCGCATACCACGGTAGAATTGCAGAATAAAGGCTATGAAGTAATTATTATTGATGATCTGTCCAATTCTACCGAAAAGGTCTTGGACGGTATTGTGGCCATTACGGGGAAGCGACCAATTTTCGAAAAAATAGATCTGAAAGAAAGGTCAAAAGTGGAGGATTTTTTTAAAAGACATCAGGATGTTGCTGGCGTAATTCATTTCGCCGCATCCAAGGCCGTTGGTGAAAGCGTGGAAAAACCCTTGTTGTATTACGAGAACAATATAGGTACTTTGGTATACTTGCTTAAAGAACTATCCAAAAAGCACAAGTCCAGTTTCATCTTTAGTTCGTCATGTACCGTTTACGGACAGGCAGATAAAATGCCCATTACCGAGAGTGCGCCCGTAAAAACGGCCGAATCACCTTATGGTAATACCAAGCAAATGGGTGAGGAAATAATTCGTGATACCTGTAAGGTGACGCCAGGGATAAACGCCATTGCACTTAGGTACTTCAATCCAATGGGGGCACATCCGAGTGGAGAAATAGGGGAGTTGCCAATTGGTGTTCCTCAAAATTTGGTACCGTTTATTACCCAAACGGGCATGGGTATCAGGGAGCAGCTTTCTGTGTTCGGCGGCGATTATCCTACCGAGGATGGTACCTGTATTAGGGATTATATTCATGTGGTAGACTTGGCCAAGGCCCACGTAGTGGCATTGGAAAGATTGATGAATGGCAAGAACCAGGATAATTATGAAGTCTTCAATGTAGGTACGGGTACAGGTAGCACTGTTTTGGAGGTCATAAAAAGCTTCGAAAAGGTTTCCGGAAAAAAATTGAACTATAAAATTGTGGACAGAAGGCCTGGCGATATTACATCGGCCTATGCGGATACCACAAAGGCAAACAAAGTTTTGGGTTGGAAGGCGGAATCTACTCTGGACGAAGCTATGAAGTCGGCCTGGCTTTGGGAGGAAAAAATTAGGAAATAAATCTCTAGAACCTATTTTTCTATTTTAACAAGGGAGGAGGGTTATCTAAATAATCGTTCCCCTCTATTTGTAGAGATTACTTAATAGTTTGGATAAATTAGCTTGGAAGAAAGCAACCCATCCTGATCCTTTGTATCCTATAATAAAAAAGGATTTATGAAATTATTTGTTGCTCTAATAACGGTTTTGCTAGCACTAAATTGCAGTGATAACGATACGGATGATGCATCTAATTGTTCGGATGTATTCTGTACCGAAGAATTTAGGACTATTACAGTTAGTGTTAAGGACAAGGATGGTGTTGCCGTGGCCTTGGACAACTTTAAGGTGGTTGATCTTTCCAATGGAGACGATATTGCCCTTGATGCCTCAAGTAGTGAGTATGAATGGATGACAGAAAATGGAATCTACCCTTTGTTCAGTGATAAGTATGTTTCAAAATACAGAAACAAGAAACTGGAAATAAATTTTCAGGGATATGTCGGTGATAAGCTATTGGTTGATTTGGATTACACTGTAGGTGCAGATTGCTGCCATGTTACCCTAATTGAAGGGGAAACAAATATTGTGATAGCCAATCCTTGATCTTAAGGTAACCGTGAAACTCCTTGTTTAAAAATGGGTAACCCGATGGGAAATCGGATTATCCTCAATTATTTTATCGAAAATAGTGGCAATACTGGGGAATTATAGAAAAAGTTGGCTTTATTGCACTTCCTTAAAAACCATTTCAACTAAAATTTCGTAAATAGCATATGGTTGTAAATTTCCCCAACATTTCGGCACTTCTAAAACATGCTTCAGATCAAAGTCTTTATCAGGATCTAGTATCGCAATTGCAGAAAGATTTTGTGTTCGCCAATGTATTTATAGAATTACCGGACAAGGTTTCCCCCAAGGATCTCAAAACCTTGGTTCATGAGAAAGTGTATTATTTGATCATGGAAAAATTTACCGATTATTTAAACCTTCTTTACATAATTGATGTCCCAGAGAAAGCGGTCAAAGCTATAGAGGCTACAGATGTTGTTGAAATTTCTGAACAGGTGACCTTCGAGATACTAAAAAGGGAATGGCAAAAGGTGTGGTTCAGAAACGAGTACGGGTCTTAGCCTAAAAATAAACACGGACAAAGGGCATAAAGGCATCGGCATAAATACTTTTTTGTTGGTCGTGCATAACATTGTAGCGTATGCCCACGGTCACATTCCTGTTGCCGTAACCTATTCCCAGAAACAAGGCCGGTGACCAATAATTTTCTTCCAGGTTCCCTCCGTCAAGTTCAAGTTCGCGATATACCCTGAGCTGTTCCAGCTCGGCAGAAAATTGTAACGCACGAATTGGATTGAATAAGGATAGTACGCTGCCTCCATAAGCCACTAATTTTGCATCCCGAAATTTGGCATAATTAAAATTAATTCCCAGACCTACACCGAATTGCTCGGTAGCTTGGTAAATAGCACTGGGAGAGATAGATGCATTGAAGGAATTGTTGCCAAAACCAAGGCCTAAATTGCCTCCAAAATATACTTGGCTCCAAAAATCGGAATTCCTTGGGGTTGGCTGCGAATAACCTAAGCCCCAAAATCCCGTGAAAAAAACACATAAAACCAAGCTTTTTTTTAAGGAATGGCGATTTATCATAATTATTGTAATAATTTTCCATTATTCAGAGCTAAGATAAGCTTAGATATGCTAAATGTTGTATTTTTGAATAAATTTTGTTCAAAAGACAGAGAGACTTTTTTCATGGATAAATATTCCTTTTTAAACGCTGCGCATACTTCCTATTTCGCAGAATTATACGATAAGTATTTAATAAATCCGGATAGTGTAGAGCCGAGTTGGAGGGCCTTTTTTCAGGGATTTGATTTTGGTATGGAAAATTCCATTGACGGGATGGTCGATGAATTACAGACGGCACCATTGTCCGTAGCTGGAGGCCATGAGGTTGAGGTTCCAGAGAAGCTTCAGAAGGAGTTCCAGGTAGTTCGGCTTATTGATGGTTACAGGACTAGAGGGCACTTATTTACCAAAACAAACCCGGTTAGGGAAAGAAGACAGTATTTCCCCACTTTGGAGATTGGGAATTTTGGACTTGCTCCAAGCGATTTGGATACCACATTTACCGCAGGGGAAATTTTGGGAATTGGTCCAAGCACCTTGCGTGAAATCATTGTGCACCTCACAAGTATCTATTGTGATGCCATTGGCGTGGAATATATGTATATCAGAAACCCGGAGAGGGTGGAATGGATTCAAAATTGGTTGAATGTCAACGACAATCATCCCAAATATGATACCGATAGGAAAAAACATATTCTTAAGAAATTAAATGAAGCAGTTTCCTTTGAAGGCTTCCTGCACACCAAATATGTGGGCCAAAAAAGGTTTTCTTTGGAAGGAAATGAATCCTTGATACCTGCATTGGATGCGGTAGTGGAAAAAGCTGCCGAGATGGGGGTGGAGCAATTTGTTATGGGTATGGCCCATAGGGGCCGCTTGAACGTTCTTACCAATGTATTTGGAAAGAAGGCCAAGGATATCTTTAGCGAGTTCGATGGCAAGGATTATGAGCAGGAAATTTTTGATGGGGATGTGAAATACCATTTGGGGTGGACTTCTGAGCGGAAAGCTAAAAATGGAAAAAAAATTATAATGAACATCGCACCAAACCCTTCCCATTTGGAGACTGTTGGTGCCGTTGTTGAAGGTATTGCCAGAGCAAAACAGGATGCTCGTTATAAAGACGATTTTTCCAAAGTATTGCCTATTGTTGTGCATGGTGACGCTGCTATTGCAGGTCAGGGATTGGTTTATGAGGTGGTGCAAATGGCAAATTTGGATGGTTATAAAACCAATGGTACCATTCATATTGTTGTAAATAATCAAATTGGGTTTACGACCAATTACCTGGACGCTCGTAGTTCTACTTACTGTACAGACGTGGCCAAGGTCACCTTGAGTCCGGTGCTACATGTTAATTCTGACGATCCAGAGGCAGTTGTTCATGCCTCCCTTTTTGCCCTGGAATTTCGTATGCGTTTTCAAAGGGATGTATTCTTAGATCTTTTAGGATATAGGAAATATGGACATAATGAAGGCGATGAGCCGCGTTTTACCCAGCCCAAGCTCTACAAGGCAATTGCCAAGCACAAAAACGCACGTGATATTTATGCAGCAGCATTGATTAAGGAAGGTATTATTGGCGATGGTTTTGTTCAAGAACTGGAAGAACAATATAAAGCTTCTTTGGAGGAGGAATTGGAAGATTCCAGAAAAGAGGATAAGACTGTAATTACCCCATTCATGGCCGATGAATGGAGCGGGTATACCCATGTACGCGAGTGGGAGATGATGGATGCAGTAGATACAAAATACGATAAAAAGAAACTTACGGCCATAGCCAAGGTGTTGACCGAGTTGCCCAAGAATAAAAAGTTCTTGCGCAAAGTTGAGAAATTGGTGAACGACCGTAAGGCCATGTTTTTTGAAAATGACGCCTTGGATTGGGCTATGGGAGAACTTTTGGCCTACGGCACTCTTTTGGAGGAAGGTTACGGAGTGCGTATGTCCGGGCAAGATGTGGAAAGGGGTACTTTTTCACACCGTCATGCAGTCATGAAAGTGGAAGAAAGTGAGGAGGAAGTAATGCTTTTAAACCACATCTCGGATAAACAGGGAGACTTTCAAATATATAATTCTCTTTTATCGGAATATGGTGTAGTTGGTTTTGACTATGGATACGCTATGGCGAGCCCTAATACCTTGACGATTTGGGAAGCTCAATTTGGGGATTTTAGTAATGGTGCCCAAATTATGATAGATCAGTACATATCCGCAGCAGAGGATAAATGGAAATTGCAAAATGGTTTGGTAATGTTGTTGCCGCACGGGTACGAAGGTCAAGGTGCGGAACATTCATCCGCCCGTATGGAGCGCTATTTACAGTTATGTGCACGGGATAATATGTATATAGCCGATGTAACTACCCCGGCAAATATGTTCCATTTGTTGAGAAGGCAAATGAAGGTGAATTTCAGGAAGCCCTTAATAGTGTTCACACCAAAAAGTTTGTTAAGGCATCCCCGGGCCGTATCGACGGTTGAAGAATTTGCAAACGGAGAATTCCAAATGGTAATTGATGATGCAAGCGCTGAGGTGTCCAAAATTAAGAGTATGGTATTCTGTACCGGTAAATTCTATTACGACCTATTGGCCTATAGGGAAGAAAATAATAGGGAGGACGTAGCCTTGGTGAGAGTGGAACAATTATTTCCGGTACCTACAGAACAAATGAAGGCCATTATGGATAAATACAAAAATGCCGAAGACAAGGTTTGGGCACAGGAAGAACCGAGAAATATGGGTGCTTGGGGGCATTTAACCATGCACTTTAGTGAGGCGCATAAATTGAGGGTGGCCTCAAGAAGATTTTATGCTTCCCCGGCCGCCGGTAGTGCAGTACGCTCCAAACGCCGTCATCAGCAGGTAATAGATTATGTTTTTGATATAAACAAAAACAATATGGGGAGAAACCCGGAATCTACTGATAAATAGTATTATTTATTTTGGGTATTGAGCGGTGAAAACTCCTAAATGTCCAAAAAGTGAAATTTAACAAAGGTTAAAATTAAAAACAAGTTTAGACAAAACACAAATTAAAATTATAAAACATGATTTTAGAAATGAAAGTCCCTTCTCCAGGGGAATCCATTACAGAAGTAGAGATAGCAGAATGGCTGGTGAGCGATGGTGATTACGTGGAGAAAGATCAAGCAATAGCGGAAGTAGATTCGGACAAGGCTACATTGGAATTGCCAGCAGAGGAAAGTGGGATTATAACCTTAAAGGCCGAGGTGGGTGATGCTGTTGCAGTAGGTGCGGTGGTATGTTTAATAGACACTAGCGCTTCCAAACCTGCAGGGGCCGCCAAGAGTGAAGAAAAACCAGCGGAGAAAAAGCCTGAAGTTAAGGAAGTAGC
This sequence comes from Arenibacter sp., assembly GCA_040216555.1. GTDB lineage: Bacteria > Bacteroidota > Bacteroidia > Flavobacteriales > Flavobacteriaceae > Arenibacter. The sequence goes on along the minus strand of JAVJOW010000002.1, from coordinate 31,276 downwards.
AGAACAGAAAACCGAGGTAAAACAAGAAAAAACTTCCTATGCGACTGGATCAGCTTCACCGGCGGCAAAGAAAATACTTGCCGAGAAGGATTTGGATGCCTCGACTATAAAAGGCACTGGAAAGGATGGGCGCATTACCAAGGAAGATGCCGTTAATGCAGTTCCATCAATGGGTACTCCTACAGGAGGGTCCAGAGGTGATAGTAGAACCAAATTGTCCATGCTGCGCCGTAAGGTCGCCGAGCGATTGGTAGCTGCCAAGAACGAGACGGCAATGTTGACCACTTTTAACGAAGTGGATATGTCGGCCATCTTTGCATTGAGAAACCAATACAAGGAAGACTTTAAGAACAAACATAATGTTGGTTTAGGATTTATGTCCTTTTTTACAAAGGCCGTAATAAGGGCGTTGCAAATGTATCCTTCCGTTAACTCCATGATAGACGGCAAGGAAATGATTTCTTATGATTTCTGTGATATCAGTATAGCGGTTTCCGGCCCAAAAGGTCTTATGGTGCCTGTTATCCGCAACGCAGAAAATTTAACTTTTAGAGGTGTGGAATCCGAAGTAAAAAGATTGGCAATAAGAGCTCGTGAAGGAGAGATTACAGTCGATGAGATGACAGGAGGTACCTTTACCATTACCAATGGTGGGGTGTTTGGATCCATGTTGTCCACTCCAATTATCAATCCTCCGCAAAGTGCAATCTTAGGGATGCACAATATAGTAGAAAGGCCCATTGCACGTGATGGAGCCATAGCAATAGCACCTATAATGTATGTTGCCCTTTCCTACGATCACCGAATTATTGACGGTAGGGAGTCTGTAGGTTTCTTAGTAGCGGTTAAGGAAGCTTTGGAGAGCCCTGAAGAGTTGTTGATGGACAACAACGTTAAAAAGGCGCTGGAGCTTTAATATAATATTTTTTTGGTGGGGGGAATCCCCGCTTGGAAGAACATAGACCTGTCGGGATTTCTTAATCTGGCAGGTCTTATTTTTTTTGGGTTTATTGTTTTAAGTAAAGACGGGTCTTTTGGTAATCAATAATGGCCCTTCCCTTTTTTAGGATATCCGCCCCAATAATCCCATCGACCGGCATAGCCTTGTGTGAGGTCAGGGCCTGGTTGACATGGACAAGGTCGAACAGGACAATTTTCTGTTTCTGCTTAATCCATTTTCCTATTTCTATAACGTTTTTGGTAGATAGTTTGGTGAACATTTCTGTGGCTCCTGCCCCTGCCGCCTTTATTTTGGAATCTTTGGAATTTAATTTGAAGAATTCTATTTTGTCCAAGCCAATACAGGTGTTGGATGCTCCTGTATCCAATATAAACCTGCCTTTAACTCCATTGATAGTGGCCGTAACTTCAAAGTGGTTTGTAGCCGTAAGCACTAAAGGAATAGCAATATATTTTTTTTTATGTAGAAAAACTTTAAGGCCGGGCATATGTACTTTTTTTGTCAAAGATAATCCTATTTTTGTTCTATGATATTAACAGATACACATACCCATTTATATAGTGAAGCTTTTGATGATGATCGCAGTCTGGTCATAGAGAGGGCCATGGAATTGGGGGTAAAGCGTTTTTTTATTCCTGCAATAGATTCAACTTATACGAATGCCATGCTCGATTTGGAAAAAGCCTATCCGGAGAACATCTTTCTTATGACCGGGCTACATCCAACACATGTAAAGGAAGATTACAGAAAGGAACTTGCCCACGTTGAGGAAATGTTGGCGTCCAGGAAATTTTACGCAGTGGGGGAGACCGGCATCGACCTTTATTGGGATAAAACTTTTCTAAAGCAGCAGCAGATTGCCTTTAAACAGCAAATACAGTGGGCAAAAAAGTACGCATATCCTATAGTTATCCATTGCAGGGAGGGTTTTGATGAAATATTCCAAATCCTGGAAGAAGAAAAAGGCGATGGACTTTTTGGAATTTTTCATTGTTTTACGGGTACTTTTGAGCAGGCGCAGAAGGCAATTTCCTATAATATGAAATTGGGTATTGGCGGAGTAGTTACTTTTAAAAATGGTAAAATTGATACTTTTCTTGGGGAAATAGACCTGAAACATGTGGTTTTGGAAACGGATTCTCCTTATTTGGCACCTGTTCCTTACCGTGGAAAAAGGAATGAAAGTGGTTATTTGGTCAACGTTTTGGAAAAAATGGCCCGTATATATGTTATGGACAAGGAAGAAGTTGCTGCAATTACTACTGCCAATTCCCGAGAAGTTTTTGGAATATAAATAGGTCTACGCACAAGTTGCCTTATTGGGAAAGTTTTCAATTGGTACTGGAAGCGCCTCCTTGATTTTTAACCCTAAACAATTATTAAGATTGAAAAATAGAAATTCTACAGTGAAAAAAACCAAAATTCTTCTCATTTATACGGGAGGGACCATAGGTATGGTCAAGGATTACGATACCGGGGCGCTGAAGGCCTTTAATTTTAATAAATTGATCAAGAATATCCCCGAGCTAGGTCAATTGGATTGCATTATAGACAGTGTTTCCTTCGATATTCCAATAGATTCCTCCAATATGAATGTTGAACATTGGGTAAAAATTGCCACCATTATAGAAGAATATTATGATTCCCATGATGGGTTTGTGGTGCTTCATGGGAGTGACACTATGAGCTATACTTCATCAGCTTTGAGCTATATGTTGGAGAATTTGGGGAAACCGGTCATATTTACGGGTTCCCAGTTGCCTATTGGTGATTTAAGGACGGATGCCAAGGAGAATTTGATCACCTCCATCCAGATAGCTGCCTTGAGAGAAGACAATAAGCCTGTGGTCCAAGAGGTAGGGTTATATTTTGAATATAAATTGTACCGGGCAAACAGAACTACAAAGATCAATGCGGAACATTTTGAAGCTTTTGCTTCCTTAAATTATCCGGCTTTAATAGAGTCTGGGGTGCATTTAAAGGTAAACAGGGAGTATTTGTTTAGGGCAAATTCAACTAAAAAGCTCAAAGTTCATAAGGTTATGGATCAAAATGTGGTCATTTTGAAATTATTTCCCGGATTTAACCAAACAATCTTGCATAGCATCTTAAATTCACCTAACTTAAAGGCAGTGGTCCTGGAAACATATGGCTCTGGCAATGCTCCTACCGATGAATGGTTTACATTGGAGCTGAAAAAAGCTATGGAGAGAGAAATTTTTATTATCAATGTAACACAATGTTCCGGGGGAAGTGTTCTTATGGGACGCTATGAAACTAGTAAGCACCTTGAAAGCTTACAAGTTATTAATGGTAAGGATATTACAACCGAAGCGGCAATTGCCAAGTTGATGTATTTACTTGGAAATAATATTTCCCCTAAGTTGTTCAAAACCATATATGAAACATCTCTCAGGGGCGAAATGCAATAAAAATAACAGTCTAAATTTCTTTAACTAATATTTTTTTTGTTATTTGGCTGCCCAATAACTATAACTAGAGAGGTGGCCGAGTGGTCGAAGGCGCACGCCTGGAAAGTGTGTATACCCCACAAGGGTATCGAGGGTTCGAATCCCTTCCTCTCTGCTGTTAAGTTTTAATTTTTATATTGCGAATTTTTTTTATCTTTAACCCTATTAACTAACTAAATTTAAGTTTCAAAGAAATGAAAAGATTATTCTCTATCCTGGCAACGGCTGGGTTATTTGTGGCAGGTACAAATACAGTAAGTGCAAAAGTTGTTGCAGCAGCAGCTATTTTGCAAGATGCAGCTCCAGCAGCGGAAAAAGGTTTTACCCAAGTGCTTAAAGAGCAATTTATACAGGGTGGTGCCGGATTTATGGGTATTGTTCTTTTGTGTTTAATTCTTGGTCTGGCAGTAGCGATTGAAAGGATTATTTATTTAAACCTAGCAACGACCAACACTACCAAACTGAAGCAACAAGTAGAAGATGCTTTGGCTTCCGGTGGTATAGAAGCTGCCAAGGAGGTTTGTAGAAATACAAAAGGTCCAGTTGCTTCTATCTACTATCAAGGATTGGAAAGAGCTGGAGACAGTATAGAGTCTGCTGAGAAGGCAGTTGTTGCCTACGGAGGTGTGCAAATGGGTCAATTGGAGAAAAACGTTTCTTGGTTGTCATTGTTTATCGCAGTAGCTCCAATGCTTGGGTTCATGGGTACGGTAATCGGTATGATTCAGGCCTTCCAGAAAATTGCAGCGGTTGGTAACTTGAGTGCCTCCCTTATTGCAGGTGATATTCAGGTGGCGTTATTGACCACAGTATTCGGTCTTATTACTGCGATTATCCTTCAAATCTTCTACAATTATATCATTGCTAAAATTGACAGTATTGTAAATGATATGGAAGACTCATCAATCAGTTTGATTGATATGTTGGCAGATCACAAAAAATAAGTCGGACACTAAATACTTAAAGTATCATGCATAAAATTGTTAAAATAATATTAGTTGTACTTGGAGCGATTGGTGCCATACTTTGGTTTCAGCTTCCTAGTGCAGACGTTCCCGCAACGGAAGCCATAAATAATGGGTCCATGAACTTCATGTTCATTATTACCTATTTATTGTTGGGGATTGCGATAGCGGCCTCGGTTCTTTTTGGATTGATGAATTTATTGACATCCAAAGGAGCTTTAAAGAAAACCTTAATTGGTGTAGGTGGTCTTTTAGTGGTCGTTATTATATCATATGCCTTAGCTAATGGGACCGACGTTAATTTGGAGGAAATGGCCAAAAAGGGAGTGCCTACAACAGAAAGTACAGTGAAAACCATAGGAATGGGATTGAATGTATTTTTTATCCTTACCATTGTTGCTGTAGGTGCCATGTTGTGGTCTGGAGTTAAGAAAATGATTAGTAAATAATAAAATAAAATATTATGCCAAAAAGAGGAGCACCACCAGAGGTTAATGCGGGTTCTATGGCAGACATAGCGTTCTTATTACTTATCTTTTTCCTAGTGACTACCACTATTGAAACGGATGCAGGGTTAGATCGTATGTTGCCACCAATTGAGCCGCCAGATACAGATGTAATCATTAAGCAAAAGAATATTTTTCAGGTCAATATTAACCGTGATGGACAGTTATTGGCTGATGATGAGTTGACAAATATTAAGGACTTAAGGGCCAAGGCCATTGCCTTTTTGGACAATGGAGGAGCACCTTCAGGATCTGCAGACTATTGCAGTTACTGCAAAGGTAAAAGGGATGTAGCTTCATCCGATAGTCCTGCCAAGGCCATTATATCGCTTAAGAACGATAGGGAGACAAAGTATGGAACTTATATAACCGTTCAGAACGAATTGGTTGGAGCCTATAACGAACTTAGGAATAGGGAAGCACAGCGTTTGTTCAAGAAGGACTTTACTGATATGGAAGCTGAATATCTTAATCCTGAAACTCCGGACAATATTCGTGAGGAATTGAAGGAGAAGGTTAAGAGAATACAGGATTTGTTTCCACAGAAGCTTTCAGAGGCAGAAACATCGTCAAACTAAATTGAGAAGTTAAAAACAAGATACTATGTCAAAATTTAATAAGAAAAAAGATGCGGCCTTACCTGCGGTGAATACAGCATCCTTGCCGGATATCGTTTTTATGCTTTTGTTCTTCTTTATGACGGTTACAGTGATGAAAGATAGTACCTTGAAGGTTGAAAACGTCCTGCCAAATGCTACGGAAATCAAAAAATTGGAGAAGAAAGATAGGGTAATTTATATTTATGTTGGGAAACCTACCCGTGAATATGAGAAGACCTATGGTACGGAATCCAAAATTCAGTTGAATGATAAATTTGCCGACGCATCCGAAGTTGGAGATTATATTTTGATGGAAAGGGCCAAAAAGCCACAGGAATTACAAAATGTATTGACAACCGCACTTAAGGTGGACAAGGAAGCCAATATGGGTATTATTTCCGATATAAAACAAGAACTTAGAAAAGTAAACGCCTTGAAAGTAAATTATACCACCTATGAAGGTGATGCATTCAGGAATTTGCAATAGTTAGTAAAAGGATAAGAGAATTTAAAACGCTTCAAATGTATATATTTGAAGCGTTTTTTATGTTTAATTAATTACCTTTAAAGGGCTATGAGATGTTGCGTCATATGTACAATACTTTTGTTTTCCAGTGCTTTTGTTATTGGGCAAGTTTTGGAATCCAAGAGGGACGTGGATAGGAAATATTTGGAAGATCAATTTTATTTCGGACTTACCTATAATTTTGCCACTAATCTTCCTACCGATGTTTCCCAAAGAAACCTGTCATACGGTTTACAGGGCGGTTTTATAAAGGATATTCCGTTAAGTTACGAACGAACCATGGGTATCGGTATTGGTTTGGGTTATGGTATAAATTCCTATTACACCAATTTGTTGGCTTCCAAGCAGGGATCTGATGTAGAATATACAGTTTTGGACAGCGATGCAGATTTCAAGAGAAATAAAATTTCCACTCATGTCTTGGAGGTTCCCTTTCAGTTTAGATGGCGCAATTCAACCCCTGAGGAATATAAGTTTTGGAGGATATATACCGGTGTTAAACTTGGTTATGTTTTTGACGGTAGGTCCAAATATGTTTCAAGCTCTGAGAGAATAGTCTTTGTAAACAGGGATATAAGGGACTTTCAATATGGTCTAACCTTAAATGTAGGATACAATACCTTCAATGTTCATATTTATTATGCACTCAGTTCGCTGTTTAATGATGGGGTGATGGAACAATCCGGTGAAGTCATTGAAATTAAGCCGCTGAAGGTGGGACTTATTTTCTATATTTTATAGCCAAAATTTAATCGTAAATAATTGGGTGAACAGGCCAATGGCAAAGCCAATGATGACCTCTGCTTTGGTGTGTGCGTTCAAATATAGTCTGGAGGTGGCTGCTAGGCCACTGAGCAATGTTACTATGCTGATGGCAATGGTAACATTAATTTCAAAGTGTATACTCAGGTTTATTAAGTACATTAACAGGCTTCCCATTCCCAATAGGTGCAAACTGCACTTGAAGTTAAGAAATAATAACACAAGGGCGCTAAATAGGCCCGCTATAAGCCCTAAAAAATAGTAATGCAACTCTATGGTAAAGTTATTGGGGATTACCTTAAATAAGACCATTATAAGCAGTCCTAGGCTAATATAAATAGGGTATTTCCTTTCTTGAAGATTGGGCATGAATACGGAGCTTACAAAACCCAGATTGCGCAAGATAAGGTAGAATATAATCGGTATGATTATGGTGAGTATAAATATGGGCAAAATGTTTCCGCTCTGTACTTCCAATGGACTGTATTTGGGGGTAATCAGGAAATAGGCTATGGTGCCTGCAAATGGTATAAAAAGTGGGTGTAAAAGGTAAGACGTGATCTTTAGGAATAGTCGCATTAAATCTGTTTTCTCAACCTGGCCACCGGAATATCCAGTTGTTCCCTATATTTTGCAACGGTACGTCGGGCAATGGGGTAACCTTTTTCTTTGAGAATAGCGGCCAATTTATCGTCCGTTAACGGTTTTTTCTTGGTTTCCTCTCCAATAACAGTTTCCAAAATCTTTTTTATTTCCTTGGTCGATACATCTTCTCCCTGATCGTTTTTCATGGATTCGGAAAAGTAGTCCTTGATCAGTTTTGTCCCATAAGGCGTATCAACGTATTTACTGTTGGCTACCCTGGAGACTGTAGAAACGTCCATACCAATACCATCGGCTATGTCCTTCAGGATCATCGGGCGCAGTTTGCGTTCATCACCGGTTAGGAAGTACTCTTTTTGATATTCCATGATCTCGTTCATGGTAATATAAAGGGTTTGTTGACGCTGTCTTATGGCGTCAATAAACCATTTGGCTGCATCCAACTTCTGTTTAATGAACATCACGGTGTCCTTTTGGGACTTCGACTTTTCCTTGGAGTTTTTGTACCCTTCCAACATGTTGTTATACTCTCGTGAAACATGTAGCTCAGGTGCATTTCTTCCGTTTAAGGTAAGCTCCAATTCCCCGTCTACAATACGAATGGAAAAATCGGGGACCACGTGTTCCACAATTCTATTATTCCCGGAATAGGAACCTCCCGGTTTAGGATTTAAGCGTTCAATTTCGGCAATGGCATCCTTAAGCTGCTCTTCCGTAATATTGTGTTTTTGAATAAGTTTTTGATAGTGCTTTTTGGTAAACTGTTCAAAGGATTTTTCCAACAACTGAATGGCCAATTCTACACTGGGGGTCAGTTCCTTCCTTTTTAATTGAAGAAGAAGGCATTCTTCCAGTGTTCTGGCGGCTACACCGGCAGGGTCAAGATCCTGAACTATGTGCAATACTTTTTCAATAGTCTTTTCCTCTGTATAGATGTTTTGGGTAAAGGCCAGGTCGTCCATTATATCTGCAAGCGGTCTTCTTATATACCCGCTCTCATCTACGCTCCCCACTAAAAATTCGGCAATGGACCATTCCTCATCAGTTAAATAAATAGTGTTTAGCTGATTTATAAGATATTGATTAAAAGAAATCCCGGCCGCATATGGAACATTTTTTTCCTCATCATCGGAACTGTAATTATTGGCTTGTGTGCGATAATCGGGAATCTCGTCATCACTTAAATAATCATCAATATTGATATCTTCCGCACTTATGCTTTCACTATCGGTTTCGTTGTCGTACAAATCCTCAAAATCATCATCTTGGCTTTCACCTTCTTCCTTTCCAGTTTCCAGGGCAGGGTTTTCCTCCAGTTCTTGTTTTAATCTTTGTTCAAAGGCCTGCGTTGGCAATTGAATCAACTTCATCAACTGTATTTGTTGTGGAGATAATTTCTGCGATAATTTAAACTGTAGGTGTTGTTTCAGCATTTATAACGGTAATCTATCTTATAAAGTTAAAGAATAAAGATTAGAATTCAGCATTCTGCGGCGTTCTAGGAAAAGGTATTACGTCCCTGATATTGCCCATTCCTGTTGCAAACAATACCAATCTTTCAAAACCTAGTCCAAAGCCACTATGAACGGCAGTTCCAAATTTTCTAAGATCCAAATACCACCAAAGTTCCTTTTCATCGATCCCTAAAGCCTTGATCTTTTCCAATAGGATGTCCAAGCGTTCCTCGCGCTGAGACCCACCTACTATTTCACCAATACCTGGGAATAGGATGTCCATGGCCCTGACCGTCTTGCCATCCTCATTTAAACGCATATAAAATGCCTTTATTTTGGCTGGATAATCGAATAGTATTACAGGGCATTTAAAATGCTTTTCAACTAAGAAGCGTTCGTGCTCACTTTGTAGGTCTGCTCCCCATTCATCAATAAGGTATTTAAATTGCTTCTTTTTGTTGGGTTTACTGTTTCTAAGAATGTCTATAGCTTCGGTGTAAGTTACTCTCTTAAAAGTATTGTCCGAAACAAACTTAAGTTTTTCTATCAATGGCATCTCACTGCGCTCGGCCTGAGGCTTGCTCTTTTCCTCGTCCAATAATCGCTGTTCCAGGAATTGCAGGTCTTCCAGACAATTTTCCAAAGCATAATTAATGACTTCCTTTATGAAGTCTTCGGCCAGATCCATATTGGAATCCAGGTCGTTAAAGGCCACCTCGGGCTCTATCATCCAAAATTCGGCCAAATGTCTTGAAGTGTTGGAGTTTTCGGCCCTAAAAGTGGGGCCAAAAGTATAGACCTTCCCAAGTCCCATGGCATAAGTTTCGGCTTCAAGCTGTCCCGATACCGTTAAATTAGTCTCTTTTCCAAAAAAATCTTCCTTATAGTCAATCTCACCATCGTCCGTTAAAGGCGGCTTTTTATTGTCCAAGGTAGACACTCGGAACATTTCTCCAGCACCTTCCGCATCCGATCCCGTAATTATAGGAGTATGAACGTAAAAGAATCCATTTTTTTGAAAATATTGATGTACGGCAAACGAAAGGGCCGAACGAACCCTCATGATCGCTGCAAAAGTGTTTGTTCTTACGCGGAGATGTGCCTTTTCCCGCAAAAATTCCAGGGAGTGTTTTTTAGGTTGAATAGGGTAGAGCTCGGGGTCTGCTCCACCATGAACCTTTATTTCCTTGACCTGTATCTCCACGGACTGCCCCTTTCCTTGGCTTTCAACCAAGGTGCCGCTTATTTTAACTGCAGCTCCGGTATTAATTTGTTTTAGTAAATTTTCATCAAATTCCTCAAAATCTACTACGCATTGAATGTTGTTTATGGTAGACCCATCATTTAAAGCAATAAATCTATTGCTCCTGTAGGTTTTTACCCAACCGTTAACAATAACTTCTTGGTGTAAATGTTCTGGGGATAGTAGCTCTTTTACGCTAAATGTGTTCATTTGAATTCCTTCTAAATTAAGTGGCAAAGATAGCCTTTTTGCAAAAATATATATTGGGTGTATATCTATATGTGCCGGCTAAAAAATATTTTACTAAATGGACTATTCCTCCTTGTCCGGGATATTGAGTTCTTCCTTGGGAAGAATGTCTATTTGTGGCTCTTTTAGTACCTGTTTGTTGGCAATGCTTCTTTCTAAAGAAAGGAGTAAAGAGGGTAATAAAATAAGGTTGGCCAACATGGCGAACAATAAGGTTGCGGAAACCAATGCTCCTAAAGCTACTGTTCCTCCAAAACTTGAAATAGTGAAGACCGAAAAGCCAAAGAACAGTACAATGGAAGTGTAAAACATGCTGACGCCTGTTTCTCTTAAGGCAGCATAGACCGATTTTTTAATTCTCCAATGGTTGCTGGTAAGTTCCTGTCGGTATTTGGCCAAAAAGTGTATGGTGTCGTCCACCGATATTCCAAAAGCAATACTAAACACCAAAATAGTGGAAGGCTTAATCGGTACCCCTACGAATCCCATAACCCCTGCTGTTATCACCAGTGGCAGTAAGTTGGGTATCAAGGAAATTACGATCATTCTAAACGATCGGAAAAGGTAGGCCATAAAGAGGGCAATAAGGCCAATGGCCAAGGCAAGGGACATGATCAGGTTTTTTACCAAATATTTGGTCCCCTTTAAAAATAGAAGTGCACTCCCGGTCATGGTAACCTTATACCTGTCTGCAGGAAAGATTTTGTCAATGTTCTCTTTTAATTTGGCTTCTATGGTTTCCATTCTGGATGTTTTAACATCTTTCATGTATGTTGTAATACGGGCTACCTGCCCGGTGCTATCTACAAAACTGTTCAATAGGTTACCGTTGTCTGCCGATTTGCGGGCGACATCCATAATAAAAGTATTTTCTTGGGAGGTGGGCAATTGATAATATTTTGGGATGCCACTGTAAAAGGCCTGTTTGGAATATTTAACCAAGTCTACTACCGAAACAGGTCTGGAAAGTTCGGGAATTTCATTTATCACCGCTCCCAACTCGTCCATTTTTCTAAGGGTGGAAAGTTTTAAGACCCCTTTGGGTCTCTCCGTATCCACCACAATTTCTACGGGCATTATTCCATCAAACTCTTGTTCAAAAAAGCGTATGTCCTGAAAGAACTCGGCTTTTTTGGGCATGTCCTCGATAGGGCTTCCGGAAATGTCTATTTGATAAATTCCAATTATACTGGTGACCAAAAGGGCAATGGATACTATATAAACGGTAATCCTTCTCTCTCTTACAATTCTTTCCATCCAGCTAACAAAAGTTTCTATCCACCTGGTATTCAAGTGTTTTAAATGCTTGTGTTTTGGAAGGGACATAAAGCTATAGATAATCGGAATTATCAGGAGGGAAAGCACAAAAATTCCGATAATATTTATGGAGGCAACAATTCCGAATTCTTTGAGTAGTTTACTGTCGGTAATAATAAATGTGGCAAAACCCGATGCGGTAGTAACGTTGGTCATTAGGGTGGCATTACCAATTTTCGAGATTACACGTTGTAATGACAAGGCCTGGTTTCCGTGCTTTTTAACTTCCTGTTGGTATTTGTTGATGAGAAAGATACAGTTGGGAATACCTATAACAATAATTAATGGTGGAATTAGGGCGGTAAGTACAGTAATTTCATATTGTAACAGTCCTAGGATTCCAAAAGCCCACATAACCCCGATAATTACGACGAACATGGAAATAATCGTAGCCCTAAAACTTCTGAAAAAGAAAAAAAAGATCAAGGAGGTGACTCCTAGTGCGGCAAGAATAAATTTCCCAATTTCATCAATGATATTTTGGGAGTTCATTGTTCTTATGTAGGGCATGCCCGAAATATGGACATCGAGGCCGGTTTCTTTTTCAAAATTTTTGACCAAAGTAGACAGGTCTTCCAATATAAAGTCCTTACGGACGGAGGTGTTTACAATATCTTTGTCCAAATAGATAACACTGCGTATGGTATGTGTTTTTTTATTGTAGATAAGGTTATCGTAAAAAGGAAGATTGTTAAAAAGATGATTGGTTAGACTGTCAATCTCCTTTTTAGTTTTTGGGGTTTGTTTTATAAAAGGCTGCATAACAAATTCTTGTTTTACAGTGTCTTTAACCAGCTCTTGTAAATTGTCCGTTGACAGTACAAAGTCCACCTCAGGAAATGCACCCAATTGCTTACTGAGCTTGTTCCAGCGATTAAATTTTTTAGGGGTAAACAGGGAACTGTCCTTAACGGCCAAAACAACTACATTACCTTCTTCCCCAAATTGTTTTAGAAAGGAAAGATATTCCAGGTTTACAGGGTGATGATCTGGCAGGAGGTTGGCCTGTGAATTGGAAAACCTCATTTTGTCCCATTGCATGGACATAAAAACAGTCATAATGGTCAGTAGGACTAGAATTATAATTCTGTTCCTAAGTATTATCCGTGCTATTTTTGCCCAAAATCCTCGCGTTAACTTTGCAACCATTTAGTGAAACGTCTTATTTCAGAATGCTTATTTGGCATTTAAACCTAAAAAAACCAATAAACCGTTATGATTTAAACAGGTCTTTCGGATTCTAAAATTATTCGAGCGCAAAGGTAGAGAATGATTGTTATTGTTCCTAGGAAGCTGGTACTAAATAGTAAGTGTCGGGTAAAACAAAAAGAGCGACCCAAGTGATCGCTCTTTTTGTTTTTGTACTTTAAGGATTATACCTTCATGATTTCCGCTTCCTTGGCTTCAAGGAAGGCATCTATCTTTTTTATATACTTATCCGTGAGTGCCTGTACATCGGCCTCTGCGCTCTTCTGTAAATCTTCGGACACTTCCAGGTTTCTAACTTCTTTATTGGCTTCCTGCCGGGCATTACGTACACCGATCTTTGCGTCTTCCGCTTCAGCCTTTGCCTGTTTTGCCAAATCTCTTCTTCTTTCTTCCGTTAAGGGAGGTACGTTGATGATTACGAAATCACCGTTGTTCATAGGATTAAATCCAAGATTGGCGTTCATTATGGCTTTTTCAATTTCATGTAGCATGTTCTTTTCCCACGGCTGAACGGACAGGGTCCTTGCGTCAGGGGTATTCACATTTGCAACTTGGGACAATGGAGTTGGGGAGCCGTAATATTCCACCATTACACTGGATAACATTACCGGACTTGCCTTTCCGGCTCTGATTTTTAAGAACATCTTTTCAAGGTGTGCTATAGCACTGTCCATCCCTTCTTTGGTAGTATCCAGTATAAATTTAATTTCTTCATTCATATGCTATTTTTTTTAATGGTTTAACACAAATAGTGCCGAAACTATAGATTTACGACGGTTCCTATATTCTCTCCGGAAACCAATTTCATAAGGTTTCCTTTTTTGTTCATGTCAAAAACAACAATCGGCAATTCGTTTTCCTGGCTTAGGGTAAAGGCTGTGGTATCCATAACTTTTAATCCCTTTGTCAGTACATCTTTAAAGGTTATTGTGTCAAATTTGGTGGCTGTTTTGTCTTTTTCCGGGTCGGAGGTATAAATACCATCTACTCGGGTTCCTTTTAAAATTACATCGGCTTCAATTTCTATAGCTCTTAATACAGCTGCGGAATCTGTGGTGAAATATGGATTTCCTGTACCCCCGCCAAATATAACTACTCTGCCTTTTTCCAAATGTCGCATGGCGCGTCTTCTGATAAAAGGTTCGGCTACCTCATTTATTTTTATGGCAGATTGTAACCTGGTCTGTACTCCTTGCAATTCCAAGGCACTTTGTAGGGCCAATCCATTTATCACCGTGGCCAACATCCCCATATGGTCCGCTTGTACCCTGTCCATTCCGTTACTGGCCCCTGCCAATCCCCTGAAAATATTGCCACCACCTATTACAATAGCAACTTCTATACCTTTGTCAACAACTTCCTTGATCTCCTCTGCATATTCGGACAAACGCTGAGCGTCTATACCGTATTGCTTTGTGCCCATAAGGGCTTCTCCACTGAGTTTTAAAAGTATTCTTTTGTATTGCATCCTGATGTTGATTAATTTCATGCAAAAATAATCAAAAATATTTATGAAGCGGCTTGGCTTGTACGATTCATCTATCCTTAATTATTTCCTAATGCATATGGGAAGGTAGATTTATTTTTATAATCTTGCGTCAGTTTATGTAGTTCCACCAATTTATAATGATAAAATGCCATTTCCTGGCATTTTAGTGCCTAGAGGGGCTATGGCATTTTTGAAATTAACGTTAAAAAAAAAATCAGTAGAAAATGACAAATAAAATAGGGTTGTTCAAAAAATCATGGATTTTAGGGTTTGCAATTTTGGTGCTCCAAGGATGTGGCACCACCAAGGCTCTGGTGTCTGCCGATAAGGCATCCGTAATTGCGAAAATCGATTTGATAAATGTTGTGGACGATAAAGTAAATGTGGTTTTGGATCCAGCTGCATTCGTAACCGACACAGTTTCCTTTTTTATTCCTAAGACAGTGCCGGGCACCTATAGCGATGATAATTATGGAAAATATATAGAGCAATTCAAGGCCTTGGATTACAAAGGAGGCGAGTTAAAAGTGGATAAATTGGATGATAATACTTGGAGAATTATCAATGCCAAGAATTTGGATAAAATTGATTATTGGGTAAACGATACCTATGATACCGAAGTAGAGGTAAAAGAGCCTGTCTTTTCACCGTCCGGGACCAATATTCTTAAGGGGAAGAACTTTATGTTGAACCTTCATGGCTTTGTAGGTTATTTTAAAGGCCTTGAGGAAATACCCTATTCATTGGAAATTTCTGCCCCAGATGGATTGGAGCCTGTAACGTCCTTGGTTAAGGGATTGCAGGATGTAAATAGGCCGGAAACAGATATTTTTGTGGTCAATCGTTATTTTGAGGTTATAGATAATCCTATAATGTACTCCAGCCCAAGTACGGAAACATTTCAAGTAAACGATATTGAGGTAACCTTAAGTGTTTATTCTCCCAATGGTCTTTTTACAGCTACTAGTTTAAAGGCGGGGATGGAAAAAATGATGCGGGGTCAAAAAGCATTTTTGGGAGATATTAACAGTACCAAGCACTACACCATTATCCTTTATCTTTCCAATATGGATGATAATGACGCTAAGGGTTTTGGGGCATTGGAGCACCATACTTCCACGGTAGTGGTCATGCCGGAACAAATATCTAAGGAGCGATTGGAAGAGGCAATTTTTGACACGGTGGCCCATGAATTTTTTCATATTGTTACTCCCTTGACGATTCACTCCTATGAAATACAATATTTTGACTTTAATCACCCTAAAATGTCCATGCACTTATGGATGTATGAAGGGACTACCGAATATTTTGCCAATCTTTTTCAAATTCAACAAGGGTTGATTACCGAGGATGATTTTTATAAAAGACTAATGGAGAAGGTCGAGAGATCCAAAACCTATGATGATAATATGTCCTTTACGGTAATGAGCAAAAATATTCTGGAGGAGCCTTACAAGAAGAATTATGCCAACGTTTATGAAAAAGGGGCATTGATAAATATGGCTTTGGATATCAACCTTAGGGAATTAAGTAGAGGGGAAAAAGGTGTTTTATGGTTGATGAAGGAACTTTCCAAAAAATATGGAGATTCCAAACCCTTTGAGGATGATAAATTGATTGAAGAAATCGTTGCTATGACGTATCCGGAAATAGGAGAATTCTTTAATACCAATGTCATTGGAAATACACCTATAGATTACGATGCGTATTGGAAAAAGGTGGGGCTACAAACAACGGAGCAGGAAGAGTCTACAGGATATTTTTTTGATGGTGAGGTACCTTACATAGATGTAGATCCGGCAAATGACAATGCCATTTTTGTTAGGGAAGGTATTCAATTGAACAGTTTTTTTAAAAATTTGGGAGCTCAGGGCGGAGATATAATTAAGAGTGTTGATGGTAAAATGACCAATCTGGTCAATATTCGATTGCTTATAGGGCAAAGCATAAATTGGGATTCCGACAAGGAAATTGTAATGGTGGTGCAAAGAGGGGAGGAGGAGATTACCTTGAGCGGGAAGGTTGGAGTGCCTACTTTGGATGTCGTTAAGTTGGTTCCAATGGAAGGGGCTAGCGAACAACAGATCAAATTGCGGGAAGCCTGGTTGAAAGGGTAGTGCGTACCTGTCTGATAAAGCCTTGTGAAATGAGATTAAGTGTTTAAATTGGAATGTATTATCGCAATTCAATGCTAATGTTTAAAAGGGAGTTGGATTACGATTTCCTTGTGCTTTTTTAGGACTTGCAAATTCTATAATCTGATTTTAGTACATAAAAAAACGCCTTTACATTGTAAAGGCGTTTTTTTATGCTTGGTACTTCAGGATTATCCTAAAGCAACCCTTTTAAATCCTGTCACTTCCAATTTGGAATCAACAGATTTTACGTATTGGGCTACACTTTGTTTGCTGTCCTTGATAAAATCTTGGTTCACCAAGGTATTGTCTTTGAAAAAACGGTTCAATTTACCTTTGGCGATATTGTCCAACATGGCTTCTGGCTTTCCTTCTTGACGTAATTGATCTTTGGCAATTTCAATTTCTTTATCAATAATAGACTGATCAACTCCTTCTTCGTTCAAAGCTACTGGATTCATAGCGGCTGCCTGCATGGCAACATCTTTAGCGGCAACGTCTGCACCCTCAACAGCAGCAGAAAGTCCTACTAAAGTAGCTATTTTGTTTCCAGCGTGAATGTAAGAACCAACAAATGGAGCTGAAAGTTTGCTGAATCCACCTATTTCAATTTTCTCGCCAATAACACCTGTTTGTTCAGTAAGTTTATCCTGTACAGAGTTTCCTTTGTAATCGGCATTCAAGAAATCTTCTTTAGTGTCGAAGTTTAGGGCTAGGTCTGCCAAGTCGTTGGCCAAAGCAACAAAAGTGTCGTTCTTCGCAACGAAATCGGTTTCGCAGTTCAAAGAAATGATAACTCCAGTAGTGTTGTCTGCATTTACTTTGGCAATAGCAGCACCCTCGGAAGAATCGCGGTCAGCTCTTTTAGCGGCAACTTTTTGTCCTTTTTTACGTAAGATTTCAATTGCCAATTCAAAATCTCCTTCTGCTTCAACCAATGCATTTTTGCAATCCATCATGCCTGCACCCGTTGTTTGTCTTAATTTGTTTACCTCAGCGGCGGTAATTTTAGCCATTTTATTTTGTTTTAATTTTCACCTAGATTAGGATAGAAATGTAATCCTAATCTGGGTTAATGTTAAATTTATATTCTGTTTTAAGTAAAAAGAGAATTATTCTATCCCTCCCTTTACGCTATCTTGCCATTCCTGCAATTCATCCCATTTGCCATCTGCAGCCATTTGAGCCTGCTTAGGCCATGAAGCTGGATTTTTGGAAGCGTATCTTGGGCCTGATTCAGTAAGAATGTCCTTAAGATCTTCTTCTGATTTGTCGGCTAGATCAGCAAAAGTGTTTATACCTGCTTCTTGAAAAATTTCAGCAATCTTTGGGCCAATGCCTTCTACTTTAGTTAGATCGTCTCCAGAAGTACTAGCTTTTTTGGGAGCTTTCTCTGCTTTTGGTTCTGATTCTTTTTCTTCTGAGGCTACCTTTGCTTTTTTCTCCTTTGGTTTGGCTTCGTCTCCACCTTCTTTTTCACTTTGCTTTTCAGATTTACGTTCTGTTAATCCTTCTGCAATAGCTGCAGTTACAGATGCCATAATGACCTCTATGGATTTGGAGGCATCATCATTGGACGGAACGATAAAATCGATTGGTCGTGGATCGGAATTGGTATCTACCATTGCAAAAATTGGAATGTTCAATTTTTGTGCTTCTTTTACAGCGATGTGCTCACGCATGGTGTCAACAATGAACAAAGCAGCTGGTAGACGTGTCATTTCAGAAATAGAACCTAAGTTCTTTTCCAACTTGGCACGCAAACGGTCAACTTGTAAACGCTCTTTCTTGGAAAGGGTGTTAAAGGTACCGTCTTTTTTCATTCTATCAATAGAAGCCATTTTCTTAACGGCTTTACGAATAGTAACGAAATTGGTCAACATACCACCTGGCCATCTTTCAGTGATGTACGGCATGTTTACATTGCCTGCTTTTTCAGCAACAATATCCTTTGCTTGTTTTTTGGTAGCTACGAAAAGTATTTTTCTACCTGAAGCTGCAATTTTTTTAAGAGCCTCGTTGGTCTCTTCCAATTTTGCAACTGTTTTATAAAGATTGATAACGTGAATTCCGTTACGCTCCATGTAGATATAGGGAGCCATGTTCGGATTCCATTTTCTGGTAAGGTGACCAAAATGTACACCTGCCTCTAAAAGGTCTTTTACTTCAACTTTGTTTGCCATTTTTATTTTTTAGTTTACGTTCCTTTGAATTAGCAATACTAAAGTGGTACCTGTAGGCAGCCTTTAATATTTAGATGCTAAACTAATTTATCCAGAATTTGAATACATTGAATTTTTCCTTAAGGAGAAACCCTATGATTAACTTTGGATTATTACTTACCCTATGACAAGGGTTTTCAATGAACAATTAAAATTATACCAAATCTGCCAATTTCTTCATGATGATCATCAAGAGCATTGCCGTATTTCAGTATTTGATTTGTTAATACGGTATTAACGTTTAGAGAACTGGAATTTCTTACGAGCTTTCTTCTGACCGAATTTCTTACGTTCAACCATTCTTGGATCTCTAGTTAAAAGACCTTCTGGCTTAAGAACCAATCTGTTCTCGGCATCCATTTCGCATAATGCTCTGGACAATGCCAGACGAACTGCTTCCGCCTGTCCTGTAATACCGCCACCATATACATTAACTTTTACGTCGAAGTTTTCTTCGTTGTTGGTTAAGGTAAATGGCTGCTTTACTTTGTACTGTAATGTTGCTGTAGGAAAATAGTTGCTTAAGTCTCTCTTGTTAATAGTAATGTTACCATTTCCTTCTGTAACATAAACTCTGGCAACCGCAGTTTTTCTTCTACCAATTTTATGAATCATTTCCATTACTTAAAATCGTTTAAGTTAATTGCTGTTGGTTTTTGTGCTTCTTGGTTGTGGGCTGCTCCGGCATATACCTTCAGATTACGGAAAAGTTCTGCACCCAATTTGTTTTTGGGCAACATACCTTTAATCGATTTCTCTATTATACGCGCTGGATCTTTAGCCAACATTTCTTTAGCCGTTGTAAACCTCTGGCCTCCTGGATAACCGGTGTGACGAACGTAAGTTTTTGAATCCCACTTCTTTCCGGTTAGGTTGATTTTTTCTGCATTGATAATAACAACATTATCCCCACAATCAACATGTGGTGTAAAACTAGGCTTGTACTTCCCTCTAAGTAACTGCGCTACTTTAGAAGCAAGACGGCCCAATGTTTCTCCTTCAGCATCAACTAGTAACCATTGTTTGTCAACGGTCGCCTTATTGGCCGAAATCGTCTTGTAGCTTAATGTATCCACACTAATATATTTATTGATTAAACACTTCAATCCCGTTTAACGGGCTGCAAATGTACAATTATTAAGTTGAATTCCAAATGGTTGTTTCTTATTATTTTATAGATTTTTCCAATATTGTGAAATTAAGCAAACTTTGCCAACCCTTTGTAATCCCAACAATTGGTTTTTGCAGGCTATAAGTCTTTTTGTTCTCCACAGATCCGAAGAGGTAATATTGGCTACCGTATTAATAGGGAGGATTGCTAAAACCTTGGCAATGCTTTTAAATCAAAATGCATTAGGGATGTAATTTATTTAGTTTTTCCGTGCTGCTCAAGTTGGCTTTGGGAGGAGCGTTTAATTGTTTGGATTTATGGATACTAATTTGTGCTATAATGCGTTAGCTTTTAATACAATGTAAATTTTAAAAAAAGATGAAAATTAAGTTTTTATTACTTTTTCTTGTTACCGGTCTTTTCTTTTCATGTTCCTCGGACAGTGATGATGATAAATCCAAGGAGGATTCGATAGTGGGCGTGTGGCAGGCCTATGAACTTAAGGTTAACAATGATACCGCCAGTGATGATGAAAAAAATGCCAGGGATTTATTGGACTTTTTGACTGCGAAAGAGTGTTATGTGCTGAGTTTCGATTTTAAACAGGATTTAACGGTTATCATTGAAAATTCGATCCAGTATCTGGAAATTGGTCTAAATTCTGAAGGGAATGGTTTTGATATTCCTTGTCCTACCGAAAAGGATACGGAAACCACTGTATATGTTTATGCCGATGGCAAACTAACCTATACGGATGAATATCAGCAGGAGATCTCTGTAGATGTGACCATTGATGGCGATGTTATGACCTTGGATGCAGCTGACCTTGATATTCCAAATTTAAATGCAGGTGGACAGCTTCTCTTTAAGAGAAAATAATATCCTGATCAATAGCTATAACTTAAAACAGGAATGCCGTTGGTTTAAAACAACGGCATTCCTGTTTTTTATAAGCCTGGGCCTAATGGGCCTCCAGCCAATTATTTCCAACGCCCAATTCCACATCCAAGGGCACGGATAATTTATAGGCGTTTTCCATTTCTGTCTTGATCATGGTCTTTAATTCCTCCAATTCGGGCTTATATACGTCGAACACCAATTCATCATGCACTTGTAGGAGCATCTTACTTTGGTATTTTCCTTCTTCGAGTTTTTTATGAATATTGATCATTGCAATTTTTATAATATCAGCGGCACTTCCCTGAATCGGCGCGTTTACTGCGTTGCGTTCCGCGGCTCCACGTACAATGGCGTTGCTACCGTTTATGTCTTTAAGATACCTTCGTCTGCCCAACACGGTTTGAACGTACCCATTTTCCCTTGCGAATTCTATTTGCTCACTTATATAATTGCGCAATTTGGGGTAGGTTTTATAATAGGTCTCTATTAGCTCCTTGGCTTCTGTCCTGGATAGGTCGGTTTGGTTGCTCAATCCAAAAGCCGATACTCCATATATTATTCCAAAATTCACAGTCTTGGCATTGCTTCTCTGTTCCCTGGTAACATCCTCTAACGGGACATTAAATACCTTGGAGGCGGTGGAGGCGTGAATATCCTCTCCGTTTTTAAAGGCTTCTATCATGGTAGACTCATCGCTGAGCGCGGCAATAATCCGCAATTCTATCTGAGAATAATCCGCTGCCAATAAGGTGTAGTTTTCGTTTCTTGGAATAAATGCCTTTCTTACCTGCCTTCCCCGTTCCGTTCTAATGGGGATGTTTTGTAGGTTGGGATTGTTGCTGCTTAAACGCCCGGTAGCGGCAACGGTTTGCATATAGTCCGTATGTACTCTGCCAGTACTTTCCTCAATTTGTTCCGGTAGGGCATCCACATAGGTACTTTTTAGTTTGCTGAGTCCCCGATAATCCAATACGCTTTGAATTATTTCATGGTCCTTGGCCAGATAGGATAGTACATCTTCGGCAGTGGAATATTGACCTGTTTTTGTCTTTTTGGGTTTGTCCACTAGTTTTAGCTTATCGAATAATATTTCACCCAATTGTTTTGGCGAAGCAATATTGAATTCCTCTCCTGCTTCTTTGTAGATCTTTAATTCCAGGTTTTTAATGTCATTATCCAGATCCTTGGCAAGCGAATTTAAAAAGGCCTTGTCCAGGTTGATCCCTTCCTGTTCCATGTCGGCCAAGACGTGTAATAAGGGAATTTCTATATTATTGAATAATTCTTCGGTCTTAGCCTCTTTCAATTCTGGTCTAAAGTGTTGTGCCAATTGAAAAGTGATATCGGCATCCTCTACGGCATATTCGGTTTGTTGTTCCAAAGGTACATCCCTCATAGATAATTGGTTTTTCCCTTTTTTTCCAATTAGCTCCGTTATTGAAACGGGGGTGTAGTTTAAATAAGTTTCCGCCAGTACATCCATGTTATGACGCATGTCCGGATTAATAAGGTAATGCGCAAGCATGGTATCAAAGCATTTGCCTTTTATGGAGATGTTATATTTGTGCAGCACCTTGATGTCATACTTTAGGTTCTGCCCAATTTTTTCAATGTCTTCCGCCTCAAAAAAAGGACGCAACTGTTCAACGATCTCCTGTGCCTGCTCCCTGTCTTCAGGAAATGGAACATAAAATCCTTTACCGGCTTCCCAGCTAAAAGCTATTCCCACCAACTCGGCCGTAAGTGGATTAAGTCCGGTGGTTTCGGTGTCAAAACAAACTGAGGTTTGTTTCATTAAATTCTGGATAAAAAGTTTCATGGCCATACCGGGCTGTATGCTCTGGTATACATGGGAAACTTCCTTTATGCTCTTCCTGCTGGATACTTCTTTTATAGTTCCTCCAGTGACCTGACCGTCACCACCGAATAAGGAAAATTGGCCTCCACCAGCCTCTGTTTGTTGCTTTTTTGAAGTGCTGGACTCTTGCTTACTCTCCGCTGTGCTATCGCTATCCGATTCTGACGAAAAGAGCTTTAAAAATTGGTCCTTAAGCCTCCGGAATTCCAACTCCTCGAAAATCTCCTGTACTTTTTCGCCATCGGGCATGGAAAGCTCGTAATCTTTGGCGTCAAAGGTTACATCGCAATCCACAAATATGGTGGCCAGTTTCTTGGAAAGAATGCCCAACTCCGCATTTTCCTGAATCTTTTCCTTCATTTTGCCTTTGAGCTTATCGGTATTGGCAAGCAAATTTTCCATTGAACCGAATTCCTCAATAAACTTTTTGGCTGTCTTGTCGCCCACTCCTGGTAATCCGGGTATGTTGTCGCTTGCATCGCCCATCATCCCCAAATAATCTATTACCTGTTCCGGACGTTCAACCCCAAAGCGTTTTTGGACTTCGGGGATGCCCCAAATTTCTATGCCATTGCCCAATCTTGCCGGGCGGTACATAAATATGTTCTCGGATACCAATTGTCCAAAATCTTTATCCGGGGTAACCATATATACCTTATAGTCTTCTTTTTCTGCCTGCTTGGCCAAGGTGCCAATAATATCATCGGCCTCCATTCCTTCCAGTTCCACTACGGGAATATGCATAGCCTTCAATATATTCTGAATATAAGGCACGGCTATTTTAATGGCGTCTGGAGTGGTGTCCCTATTGGCTTTGTATTCGGCAAACATTTCGGTACGGTCGGCGCTTCCTCCCTTGTCAAAACAAACTGCCAAATGATCCGGCTTTTCCCTTCTTATTACGTCCAATAAAGAATTCATAAATCCCATGATGGCGGAGGTATCCATTCCTTTGGAGTTTATTCTTGGGTTTTTTATAAGTGCATAATAACCCCGAAAAATGAGTGCATATGCATCAAGTAAGAAAAGTCTTTTTTGTTCAGCCATTATGTTTGATTCTTGTTAAGATTTGGATATTGTGAAATTGATTATTAGGATTTCAAAAAAGTCTCCGTCGGATTGTTGCTTTGTCCGGCCTCTGTAAATTTGCTATAGCTAAACCCGGGATGTATGCAATAACCTCCAGTTTCCCCTTTCTTGTTGATGGCGATAAACCCAATTTGGAAATCCCTTCTATCTTTGTTCTTTTCCATGATTCGTCTTACGCCTTCCTCACATGCCTCTTGTGGCGATTTCCCCTGGCGCATAAGTTCTACGATAAGGAAGCTTCCAACGGTTCGCACAACTTCTTCCCCGACTCCTGTTGCTGTTGCCCCGCCAACTTCATTGTCTACAAACAGTCCGGCCCCTATAATTGGGGAGTCGCCAACACGTCCTGCCATTTTGTAGCCCATTCCACTTGTGGTGCAGGCCCCTGCAATGTCACCATTTTTGTCAATGGCCAGCATACCTATGGTATCGTGGTTTTCTATATTGATAATGGTTTCGTACTTGGATTTCTTTTTCCACTCCAACCAGTCTTTTTTTGCCTTTTCAGTAAGTAAATTGGTTTTAGGGAACCCTTTTTCATAGGCA
This sequence comes from Arenibacter sp., assembly GCA_040216555.1. GTDB lineage: Bacteria > Bacteroidota > Bacteroidia > Flavobacteriales > Flavobacteriaceae > Arenibacter. The sequence continues at coordinate 7,061 of JAVJOW010000002.1, read as the reverse complement.
AATTGTTCTGCTCCCTTTCCGGCCAACATTACATGCGGAGTGTCCTCCATAACCTTTCTTGCAACCGAAATAGGATGGGCAATATTTTCCATACATAGTACCGCACCGCAGTTCCCATCCTTGTCCATGATACAGGCGTCCAAGGTAACATGGCCATCCCTGTCCGGTCTTCCGCCGTTGCCAACAGTTTCATTGCTTAGATCTGCCTCCTCAACCATAACTCCCTGTTCCACGGCATCCAACGAAGAGCCTCCTTTTTCCAAAACCTCCCAGGCCTTTGCCGTGGCGTTCTTAAAATTCCAAGTGCAGATGACAATAGGTTTTACCGTTTCCATGCCTTCTGAGGTAGGAAGCAACTCATTTTTTGCTTCTTGATATGATGCGAAAAGTGGTGCTGATATTATTCCAGCAGTACTCAAGGTAGAATTTTTAAGGAAATTTCTTCTTTTCATAAGATAGTGTTACTTAATTTTAAGGTTCTAAATATAAGAAATATGATTGTAGAAGTATGTGCCAATTCTTTAGAATCTGCCCTAAATGCCCAAAAAGCTGGTGCTGACCGAATTGAATTATGTACCGAGCTAGCAGGAGGGGGGACAACGCCTTCTTTTGGGCTCTTGAAATTGATAAAGGAACATATTTCTATTCCCGTAAATGTATTGATTAGGCCTAGAAGTGGCGACTTTACCTATTCCAATCTCGAGTTTGAGATAATAAAGAAAGATATTGCACTGTGCAAAGAACTGGGTTTTAATGGTATTGTTTCAGGAGTGTTGAACAAGGACTTTACTTTGGATGTTGAAAGAACCAAAGCATTGATAAAATTATCCAAGCCTATGCAATTTACCTTTCACAGGGCTTTCGATTGGGTAAGTGATCCTATGGCAACGTTTCAGCAATTGGAGGAATTGGAAGTGGATACCATATTAAGCTCTGGACAACAAAATTCTTCGGTCGCTGGAATGGACCTATTGTCAAAGCTGCAGAAAAGATCCAAGAGAACTGTTATTATGCCAGGAGGTGGAATCCAGGATGCCAATGTGCTGGAATTTAAGAAGAAAGGTTTTGGAGCAGTACATTTGACCGGTATAAAATTTCATAAGAGTCTTGATCATACCCCTGTGGTTCCAATGAGCAGTCCCGGCTTTCTCAGGGATGATGAAGTGGCCATTAGTCATTTGGCTACCCTAAAAGAAGTGGTCCGCCTAGTTAAAGAAAAGTAAAAAACCACCTATTGGGTTTTAAACCAATATCTTTGCTAAAAAAAATAGAGAATGCTACGTTGGATTGTTTTTATTATCATTTATATAACGCTCGGAATTTATACTTTACAAGCCATAAAAGCTTCAACCCGATATCCTTGGGTCTATTATGCCTATATGGCATTATCGCTCTTTGTTTTAGGGAATTTCATCTATCAGTTTACTATGGGCGATGCCCCTGGTAGGGTGTTGAGTGTTCCAAAAAGTTATGCTTTTGGTCTCTTGTTGGCAATCCTCACTTTTATGTCGATTACCATTGTATTTTTATTCTCCGAAGATATTTTTAGATTTCTTACTGCAAGCTATCACAAAATATTTGGGGGGACCAAAGAATTTAGCCTACCGCAGCGTAGACGTTTTTTAAGTACCCTTGCCATGGGTATTGCTGCATTGCCATTTTCGGCATTGTTGTATGGGATGGTTAAGGGGAAGTATAATTTTAAGGTTCTTAAGTATAATTTGGAATTTGATGATTTGCCCAAAAGTTTCGATGGATATCAAATAACCCAAATATCTGATGTACATAGTGGTAGTTTTGATAATAGGGAGAAAATTGAATATGCCATAAACTTGATCAATAAGCAAAAAAGTGATGTGTTGCTTTTTACCGGTGATATGGTGAACAACATGGCAGAGGAAATGTTGCCATGGAAAGACCTTTTCTCTACTTTAAGTGCAAAAGACGGTAAGTTTTCAGTCTTGGGTAACCATGATTATGGGGATTATGTAAGCTGGGAAAGCGAAGAGGCCAAAAGCAATAACTTGACCGATCTTAAAAATATTCAAAAGGAAATGGGCTTTGATCTCTTGCTCAACGATAGTAGGTATTTGCAAAAAGGAGAGGATAAGATTGCTTTGATCGGTGTTGAAAATTGGGGCAGGGGAGGATTTAAAAAAGCCGGCGACCTTAAAAAGGCTGTCTCCAAAATTGGCGAGGATGATTTTAAAATTCTTATGAGCCATGACCCATCCCATTGGGAGGATCAAGTTTTAAAAGATGATTATCACTATCATCTCACCTTAAGTGGACATACCCATGGGATGCAATTTGGGATAGAAATTCCAGGATGGATAAAATGGAGCCCTGCTAAATGGAGGTATAAGTATTGGGCCGGGGTATACGAAGAAATGGGACAGATGATAAATGTAAACCGGGGATTTGGATTTTTGGGATACCCTGGAAGGGTGGGTATTTGGCCTGAAATAACTGTAATTACCTTAAAAAAGAGGTCGTTAACGTGATTTTAACTACTACCTTGTCGACAAAAACGATAGCACTAGTTGTATTTTAACATTTTTTCTTATTTTTGATTTATAACCCAATGTATAGTATATGTCTAAATTTGGTGAATTAATTGATATTAATGTTCCCGTGCTATTGGATTTTTACGCTGAGTGGAACGAACAGTCAACAGCCATGCACCCTGTACTACGGGATGTTGCCGCGGCCTTGGGCGATAAGGGCAAGGTTATCAAGATTGATGTGGACAAGAATAAAGAGCTTTCCCAGGCATTGCGGGTGAAGGGCCTGCCAACTTTGATGATTTACAAGAAAGGTGAAATGGTTTGGAGGCAAAGTGGGGAACAGGATGCTAATACCCTTATTGGTATACTCAATGAGTATCTCTAACTAATTAAACCTTATACAAAAAAACCGAGACTTAAGTCTCGGTTTTTTTGTGTCCTTTATTCCGGAATTGCTATGCTGTCCAATTGTTCTTCCGGTATAGCATCTATAGTAGATGAATCTATTAGGTCGGGATCCGAAGTTGGAGCTTGTATGCCCTCCATTGGGTCGTTGCGGTAAAATCGTTCAAACTTCTCTATGTATTCGTTGAAGATAAGCGTTTCCTTTTCGGCGGTTTCCTTATCCTGGTTAGTGATTAAAATGTCTATGTTTCTACTGTAGGCCTCCAGGTCGGGAATAATTTCGTCCAAGAACATTCGCTGTTCCTCAAAAGGTAAATTGGCGTAATAATCCAATCGTTCCTGATAAATGTTTTTTAATTTTTGAAATAGGTCCCTAGCCTTTTGGGTTTCCCCTACTTTAAAATATCCATCTATAAATGGTTCCACAAAGGCGTAGTACCCGAAATATTCTACAGGCATGTTTTCCATCGCAATATTGATGACGTCTTTCGCTTTTTCAATCTTGTTTTCGTCTATCAAAGTTTCGGTAAGCCGCGCCAAGTTACCTCTAAAGGAAAGAGCCTGCGTTCTGGTTTGGGGGTCGTGATAGATATCCGGGCTTCCCGCATTGCCCCAATCCCATTTTTTTACAATGTCGTACATAAGATCGGAGTCTATTCTACCCATCTCGTAAGCACTCTTATTGGTTGTTTTAATAGGAACCAGTTTGTAAACAAGGCCATCCAATTGAAGATAATCTTTCATCCAAATGTACTCTGCGGCATCAAAACTTCCCCCGGAGAAATAAATTGGGCGTTTCCAGTCATTGTTGGCAATGATGTCCAACATCAGGATTCGGTTTTTGGGCAGGGCACTTTTTGGTAGGTCAATATCAATATAATCAACAATTAACGTCGAATCTTTTTCTTTGACCAAACCACTCTCCAGAACATTTTTCTTGTTTACCGGAACCCTTATTTTATTGGTCGGATAGTAGACGACATCCAAATTGCTTTCGGAATATTGACTCAGATCCGCACCTTTCTTCTGTAATATACTTCTAAATTTGGTTTGTTCCTTATCACTGCCTACCCAGTTCATAAAGTCTTTTATGTCCCATCTGCTCTCGGTAAGTTCATTAAAGTAAATGGCGTCCCTAGATCCCCATTTATATTCGTTATGGGTAAGTTGAGAGGGGATAGGTTCACTTTCGTATGCCTTCTTTTTCATTTGGTCTATATACCAATCTGTAGCAAAAAGGCTGGTGTTTACTACACGAACGTCCGTTCTGTAACCTTCAATTTCTTGAGCGTACCATAGAGGGAAAGTATCGTTGTCCCCAATAGTGAACAAAATGGCGCCCGCGTCTTCTTTGGTAGATTCCAGATAGGCTTTTGCAGTAGATCTGGCGGTAAACCTATTGGACCTGTCGTGGTCGTCCCAATTTTGGAATGCCATTACTCCCGGTACGGCCAAAAGGCAGAGAATAGTAATTCCCGGAGCCAATATTTTGGGATGCAATAGCTTTTGGAATTCGTCAAAAAGACCGTACACCCCCAAGCCGATCCAGAGGGCAAAAACATAAAAGGAGCCCACTAGGGAATAATCCCTTTCCCTAGGCTGAAAAATGGCCGGATTGGTGTAAAACTGGATGGCAATACCCGTAAACATAAAGAACACGAACAATGCCCAAAATTGTTTGGGGTTTTTGCTTATTTGGAAGATTAGACCAATAATACCTAGTAGTAAGGGGAGGAAGAAATAGGTGTTCCTGCCTTTGTTGTTCTTAATATCGCTAGGAAGGTTCTCCTGGCTGCCCAACCTGGCATTGTCAACAAAGTTTATACCGCTTAACCAATTTCCATGGTTGTCATATCTTCCTTGTATATCATCTTGCTTGCCAACAAAATTCCACATAAAATAACGCCAGTACATATAGCCAAACTGAAATTGGAACATGTATTTTATATTTTGCATTACTGTTGGGGGCTGTACATCAATATATTCACTAAACTCCCTAAGGAATCTCATATATTGGGAAGTGTCTATTTCTCCCTTGGCGTAACCGTCTTTAAATTGGGTTACAGCTTCTTTAAGTTCGTTGTTACCAAGGTAATCCGATTTTATCCTAAAGGTCAGCGGGTCAAAATATTTCATGTAATTCTCGGCATTTTGTTCGCTCCACATCCTTGGCAAGAGTCCTACATGATCAGAGTTTGGTCCCTGTAACGCATCCTTATAGTTGTTTACAATAATATATTTTCCTGCCTTTAAGTCTTTTTCGTATTTGGGTTTCTCGTCCTTTTCATCGCCTGCAGGCGCAAAAGTGTCGGAGTAATAGGCTCCATAAACCGGGCTGTCCACTCCAGGGTATTGTTCACGGTTGTAATAGGCCAACAAAGATCTGGCATCCGAAGGATCGTTTTCGTTGATTACCACATCGGCATTTGCCCTAATGGGAAGCATTAGCCAGGAAGAGAACCCTAAAAATAAAAACATTAGACAGAGCACAATGGTGTTTGCTATAGTGTAGTTGTTATTGCGGGTATAGCGTAAACCCCAATAAAAAACACCTATAAAAATGAGGCCCATGATAATGGTTCCCGAGTTAAATGGCAGGCCAATGGTGTTGATAAAAAACACCTCGCTCCAACCAAAAACTTTTAGCACATAGGTCAATGAAAATTTATAGACCAGCATCAATATGGCAACCACAATAATATTGGCCATTAGAAAATTCTTAATGGTAGTGGTTTGGTAGGTTTTAAAGTAGTACAACAAACCAATTGTGGGTATCGCCAGGAACCCCATAAACTGTATTCCAAAGGTAAGTCCAACCACAAAAGAAATAAGTATTATCCATTTATTGCCTCTTGGATTCTCCAGATCATCAACCCATTTTAATCCTAGCCACAGCAGAAGGGACATAATTAAACTGGCCATTGCGTAGACTTCGGTTTCTGTTGCGTTGAACCAAAAACTATCAGAAAAGGTAAAGGCCAAGGAACCTACGATACCACTCCCTAAAATGGCCAAAGCTTTACTATTGGTTATGACTTCCTCTTTAGAAATTAGTTTTCTTGTTAGGTTGGTAATGGTCCAAAACATAAAGAGGATGGTGAAGGCACTGGAAACCCCGGAAACGAGGTTTACCATTTTTGCAACCTGGGTAGGTTCCAAGGCGAACAGCGCCATAAATGCCCCGATCATTTGTAGTAAAGGTGCTCCTGGTGGATGCCCTACCTGTAGTTTGGCCGCTGTTGAGATATATTCACCTGCATCCCAAAAACTACTAGTGGGTTCAACGGTTATTCCGTAGGTAATAAGGGCTATAAAAAAAACAAACCATCCTGTGATGGTATCCCATTTTTTGAAATTTTTTGAAAACATGCGGTTTGTCGTTTGTCCGAAGGGCGAATTTACTAATTTAAAAATATAATGGGATATATATTTCATAAACCTTTAACATGATATATGGTTCAAGGCGACTTCATTAAGTAGGCCAATGTGAGTAATGCAAAGGAATATTCCTTAAGGGTAAATAGTTAATGGTGTTGCTGGAACCCTTACAGTGCTGGTTGATGTAGAATATTTTCCTATTTTTTTGGAATATGACTCAAAAATATTTGTGCATATAAAACTTTGTTTTAAATTTGCACGCTCAAACGAGGTAGTGGCCTATGGTGTAATTGGTAACACAGCTGGTTTTGGTCCAGTCGTTCTAGGTTCGAGTCCTAGTAGGCCAACTTAAAGTTTAGAAGTAAAATCCCAATGCAAACGTATTGGGATTTTTATTTTTGATGATAATATCCATATGCCTGAGATTAGGTATAATCCTAACTTCTTTTTCAGTAAAAAAGTAACATTTCATAATCCACCTACCAAAGCGATTTTTTTAAAGCGATTCTTTTTCCTTATAGTTTTTCCGCAAAGATCTTATTCTATTTTCAATTCACACACACAACTTTTGGGATTGATCCGTTTTTTCCAGGTTTGTTCGCCCATGATTTAGATCTCTTTAGTTTAATGGGATCAATCTCAAAAGTTGGGTCTAAAGAGAAAAATAATTTTCTTTGTGCTTTAAATTACATTGATGAATAAAGGCACTGAGTTATCCTTGTTAAGTTTAATATTACCAGAAGGAATATTAGAGTATTTTGATATTGTTGG
>JAVJOW010000001.1:0-29812 GCA_040216555.1 Arenibacter sp. | reverse complement strand
GGATCAATCTCAAAAGTTGGGTCTAAAGAGAAAAATAATTTTCTTTGTGCTTTAAATTACATTGATGAATAAAGGCACTGAGTTATCCTTGTTAAGTTTAATATTACCAGAAGGAATATTAGAGTATTTTGATATTGTTGGATTCGATAAGAAGCCTATAAAGCATGTTTTATATGAGAACCGTCTAACGATATATTTGGAGGAGAAAAAACAAATACCATCTAAGTACAAGGATTGCAAGTATAAAGCCAGTGGCTTCATGGAGCCTCGAATAATCGAGGATTATCCCGTTCGAGACAATCTGCTATCATTAAATCTTAAACGAAGGCGTTGGGACGTTCTACTTGATAAAAAGTGGATTAAAGTAAGTCGTGAATGGGATGAATTTATTGCACAGGGAACTCGAATATCAAAAGAGTTTGCTGCTTTTTTAAAAGAAATCGACAGATAATACTGCTCTGAGCAGCCAACAACTTGGGCACCAGTATGGTATGTCCGGGAAAAGGCTTCAAAGACATTATAAGGATCACTTAAGTGATTTTAAGCAATGGGAGCATAAGGGTCATGCCAAACAGTGGCTTGTCTTCCCTGAAAACTTAGGTTCTTATTTATCCATTGATGAGACAGCGCTGTCCAAGGGAGAGCTCTATACCATCATTACCAATAAGAAGGCCAAAGGAAAGAAAGGGGCTTTAGTTGGGATATTCCACGGAACTAAAGTGGAGCCTATTATCGAACAACTCTTGAAGATCCCAGCAAAGAATCGTGCTAAAGTGAAAGAGATCACCTTGGACATGGCAAACTCTATGAAAACGATCTCCACTAAATGTTTCCCGAAAGCCATCCAAGTAACAGACAGGTTCCATGTACAGAAGCTGGCAATAGAGGCGCTCCAAGATCTTCGTATCAAATACCGATGGGAAGCTTTGGATCAAGAAAATGAACAGATAAAGCTATCTAGAGTAGACGACAAAGAATTTAAACCTGTAACTTTTTCTAATGGTGACAGCTCAAAACAACTCCTGGCCAGGAGTAGATATCTACTGTATAAATCCCCAGATAAATGGACTCCAAATCAGAAAGAGAGGGGACTGATATTGTTTAATGAATACCCAGAATTAAAGAAAGCTTATGGACTTGTTCAAGGCTTGAGGAATATTTTTAACCAAGCCATAGATATTAAAGTAGCTTACACCAAACTAGCCCACTGGTACAAAGATGTAGAGGAGTCAGGATTTAAGAGCTTCCAAACGGTAGCCAATAGTATTGCTTTAAATTACCGCTCTGTACTCAACTATTTTTTAAACAGAAGTACAAATGCTTCAGCAGAATCCTTTAATGCCAAAGTAAAGGCTTTTAGATCACAATTTAGGGGAGTTAGGAATACGGAATACTTCTTATATCGCTTGATTAAATTATATTCTTAAAATGGTAAAAACCCAGATTTTGGACTTGATCCGTTTAATGTAAATATTAGATCATAAAAAACTGGTTATCAGTAATATAAAATGTGTAATATTTCTTTTTGTGTTTTTGTGTGCGACATCAATTAAAGTTGGATTGTTGGAAGCTTATAAAAAGCATATACTTAATTTCCAAAAAAAATCGGACAAAGTTGGAATATGGAGTGTTTCATGTTATATTCCAACCTTTATTCAATGATAAAAAAACAGATACTTTCATGAAATTTGCTTAATCTTTTAAATTATAAATGTTGTTTTACCTAGGGGCGCCAACATGTTATTGTATCAAAAAGCGACCAAATTAATAAAGAGAGTACTATTATGAATTTATGTAATTTTTCAAGGCTTGGTGTTTTTCTATGCTTAACTATAATATGCTTTGCCTCAACAAGGGCACTAGCTCAGAAACACCAAAAGGAACAGCCTGGCTTAGTAGGTAAATCGGCTTATGATTTTAATCCTGAATATGAGAAGGTCAAGTCTAGGGTAAGTTATGTGCCAGGGATTAAGGTGATCAGAGGAGAAACCCATGTGATTGTTCCCGAACAAGAATTTTTCTGCCCTGCTGGCAGTGTTTTCAAGTTCAACAATGGGGATATTCAGGTTTTTGACAGGCGTTCCAGTAATGGCGGAAAGACATGGCGTCAGGTTCCCCATATTCTTGAAAATTCTACTTACCAGTTTCCTGGGCCAGACGGGGAAGTGGTCATGTTTCAATCAGATAATCAGGCAGGAGGTTCGACTAGTGCAGGAAGACCGGAAATCTCTTTGCAAAAGACCGGGGAGGAAGGGGTTTTGGAAGCTAACTTTTTTCGTTCAAAGGATAATGGATTGACTAGAGTCAGTGACCCTGCGAAAGTTTATCTACCTGAAAGATTTAAGGATTGGTCGGGAGTTTTATGCCGAAATATTGTTGGGCTTGATGATGGCAGCCTTCTTATGAGTATGTATCTCAGAAGTGGAGTAAAGAACACCATTGAGAATAAATTTCGTGACATTGTTCTAAAATCCTCGGATAAAGGTAAGACTTGGCATTATCTATCAACGGTGGCCTTTGATATGTCCGAAGATAATAGGGGAGAAGGTTTTAATGAAGCATCCCTGCTGGTTCTTCCCGATGGTATAATCAACTGCTTCATGAGGTCGGGTGCTAGTTACCAAGCTTCTTTAGGCAGCTTTAATAACAACGATTGGGATAATAAAATGCCCTTCAGTTTTGGACAACAAACACCTATTTATAAATCCGTTTCCGTTGATGGTGGTAAAAATTGGAGTATTCCAGATCCCATAACTTCTCATGGTGTTTGGCCAGATGCCACTCTGATGAAAAATGGAATTACGGCATTAACTTATGGAAGACCTGGCAATTGGATAATGTTTAACGAAGGAGAGAGCGATACCTGGGGTCCAATTATACCATTCTACAACGATCTTTATCCTCCAGATTGCGGTAATTATGTTTCGGTTGCAGAGATAGCACCAGATATTTTGTTGGTGGTTTATTCGCGCACCAACCCAAACCATCATTGGAAAAGTGAACTAGTGGGCACTTACTTTAATGTGAAAGCCATGTCGGAATAGAATAAATTTAAATCTGATGTACCGAAGTATTCTCTAGGAGGCTAAATGTATTTATTCGGGCAGCCTTAAAGAATTTAAGACTAATATAGGTGTCATGTTTCTGGGTTTTAATGCCCCCTGAAATAGGTAATTATAGAGTAAAAAACAGGTTATGGGGCCGTTTGATCATGGTATCTAAAATTCTTTTTATTCGTTGTAAGAATAGACGATGAAATTTTTAATAAGGATACTTTCTTTTTCTCCTTTCAAGCTAAGTCGAATTTTGGAGGTTTTGGTAGCGGGGAAGGTTTGAATGCGTTTCCTTCCTATGCTTTGTCCCTCAGCGATAGTTTTCCATTGATTATTAATGTAGGCATCAACTATATATGATTTGATATGCTGGCCATTTTCAATATCTTCCTCCAGGACCAGTAAATTTACTTTTTGCTTTTTAGCAAAGTTTAAAACAAGTTCATCTGTGGATTTGTTGTCTTTTGTTGAGGTGCTACCCAATGGGGTGGCAAATATATTGTCCAAGTTTTTGCCAAAATCGGACAAGCGTTCCACTTCAGCTTCTGGAATAAGGCCAGTGGTGTCCGGTGTCATGTTGACAAGGAGGTTGGCGCCACGCCCTATCGATTCAAAATATACTTTCTTTAAGAATGGAATATCCCTCAATGTATTGTCCGAATTTGGTGTCCAGAACCAGGTACTTCTGGTATGCAGGTTGGCCTCTGCGGGAATCCAACCTGCATTTTGCGGACCTACCCACATTTTGAGACCTTCGCCCGGTCTTACCATGTTTTCTAAAGGATAAGCTGCCCAACCCTGTTCGCTCCCGGACCATCTTACGTCTGGTTTGGTGCCTCCCATAACCACTGCTTCAGGTTGTAGATGTTTTACCATGGAATGGATGGCATCGCCATAGGCAGTTCCAAGTGGTTGCATGGTTTTAGGGTCCATTACATCCCAGCCAAATGGGTCGTATGCGCCATCAAACCAAAGGTATGATATCTCGCCATAGTTGGTCAATAGTTCTCTTAGTTGTACCATAAATACAGGAAAGTAGCTGTGGATATCCCCTATAATTTTTCTTTTACCCTGGGGGTCAGGGGTACTACTGCATCCAAAATGTTTATCCCCTCCTGATACATATAATCCAATTTCAATATCAAATTTGCGGCAGGCTTTTACAAATTCACCAACCACATCACCTTTACCCTCTTTCCATGGCGATTTTTTTATGGAGTAATCGGTAGTTTCGGTTGGCCATAGGCAGTAGCCGTTATGATGTTTTGCTGTTAGAACTATATGCTTGGCGCCAAAAGATTTGGCAGTTCTCACCCATTGCTCGGCATCCAATTGCGAAGGATTGAAAACATCGGCGGCGGGTACGGACATCATATCGGATTCAATATAGGCTGCAGGGCCATAATGAATAAATGCTCCTAATTGTCTTTCCTGAAATACAAGTTGTTGGGGGGAAGGTTTATTGGTTACTTCAAATATGGGGCTTTTTACATTCATTGTTTGTTCCTGAGGTGAAGTAAGAACAGGTGTCCAATTACCTTTGTGCTCTGGCGGTGACTCTTTGTTGCTTTTAATATCCTCGAAAAAATGTTCAAACAACTGCCGGGGTGTTCCTTCATAAGTAGCCCTTTGCAAATCGCCAGCAATTTGTTGATTTCCTCCAGTGAAATAAAGAATAGTTTCCCCGTTGAAATAACACAGTTCCACATCAGAAGCATTATTTTCACTGATTTTAGGGTCAGTCAAAGGCATGTTAAAATGGGTTGGGTCAAAAGTAACGAAAGGCCTATCTTTCGGTGCATCTTCCCATTGAATCAAATCTTTTGAGCGCGTTATATGCGTTTCCCATGATTTGTTAAGTGCCTCCAGGTAAAGGGTGTAATACCAGCCCCCTTCATAGTATAAGGCAGGACCGCCTACATATTTGTTGGTTCCATAAATGGCATCTGGAATTTCCTTCCAGTTGATCAGGTCTGTCGATTCCAAATATCGGAGCGTAAAAGGTTTCCACATGGGGTCATTGGTCTCGTAAAGGAGGATAAACTTATCCTTCCCCCTGCATACCGCGGTGTTGAAAAAGAACTCTTTCCCTGAAGCACTAAAGACAGTTCGGGGCTTTGTCCAACTTTTTAAATCTTTTGAACTGGTCATGGTTATTTCCGTCATCTGCCGCCAGGGCTTTCCATTTCCGTAATTACCGGCAAAAACATAGACGGTGTCCTTCCATGTCAAAACTGTTCCAAAGCCATGATTTTTTAAGGGGACCGAAATTAGCTTTCCTGATTCGATGTCCCTGATGCGAACTTCGTCTTCGTGGAAAAAATCTCCGGGCTTGGCTCCCTGCACGTCCCAGAACTTCTGGTTGTTTTCCAACAGGTATAATTTATTGTCGAAAACAAAGGGAGAGGTTTCTACTAATGGGGATCCAAGCCGTTCTTGTTTTTTTATTGGATTCTCAAAAGGTGTTTGCGCAAGAATGTTAAAACTAATAAGGCAGGCCATTAAAAAGGCACACAGTTCTGTTAATTTAATCATCGGTCAATTGGCTTGTTATGAGCTCTAAAAATATAATGAACCTTTATTAAAAACCACTTGATTTTAATCAATGTATGATGATAATTTAGCCAATCTTTAAAAATTGGATGGAAACAGTGAGATACCAGTGAGGTTGGCTTGGTCTGATTTGGGAGGAATAGTTAATTGGGATTATTTTTAACTATACATTTTAAGGTTTTTGCAAAATGTCCATCTGAGGAATAAGCATAGTTATTAAAATTGCCACGTACAAGGGTTAACGCATGGTTTAAAATGTAGGGATTAGTTTTTGTTATTTTTTTGTGATATAGAAGGATTGGTCTTTATAGAATGTCCGTAATTTTCGGTATCCTTATTAGAATAAATAACTTAGATTATTGTGGAATCTAAAAATTATGTATATTTGCGGTGCTGAAAGAATATAAAGTATTCATGAGGGGACATTTTGTCCCCTCTTTTATTACTATACTTTAATTAAACGGCACGGTAAGAAAACAGCTTTTTGTTATATTCTGAGGCAGGTCGATTTCAGATTTGGGAGCATGTGTTTAATAAAACCGAAGTATATGTTGAAGGATAAAGTTACTGCCCTTTTAGAGGAAGCGTTAAAGGAGAATCAATCACTTTTTTTATTGGATTTTTCAATATCCGCAGATAATAAAATAAGGATAACCTTGGACGGTGACCATGGAGTTACCTTGCAGGATTGCATGAATGTAAGCAGGGCCATAGAACACAATTTGGACCGGGAGGAAGAGGATTTCTCCTTGGAAGTGGCTTCCGCGGGAGCAGCTTCTCCGATTAAGTTGCCCAGGCAGTACACAAAAAATATTGGTAGAAAACTTGAAGTTAAGACCCAGGATAGGGAATTCGAAGGCAAGTTGACAGAAGCATCAGGGGATAGTATCACCCTGGAGTGGAAAGATAGGGAACCCAAACCCATAGGAAAAGGGAAAATTACGGTTCAGAAAAAGCAGGAAATTGCAATTTCTGACATAAAGGAAGCTAAAGTTGTATTAAAATTTTAATTGTAGTTCAAAAATGGAAAATATTGCGCTAATCGAATCTTTTTCGGAATTTAAAGATGATAAATTCATAGATAGGGTAACGCTAATGGCGATTTTGGAGGATGTTTTTAGGAATGCGTTAAAGAAGAAGTTTGGTTCCGATGACAATTTCGATATCATTATAAATCCGGATAAAGGGGATTTGGAGATTTGGAGAAACAGGGTTGTGGTAGAAGACGGGGAAGTTGAAGATCCTAACGAAGAGATATCTCTTTCTGCAGCCAGAAAAATTGAACCGGATTTTGAGGTGGGTGAAGATGTGTCCGAGGAAGTAAAATTGATAGATCTTGGTAGAAGGGCTATTTTGGCCTTAAGACAAAATCTTATTTCTAAGATCCACGAGCATGATAATACCACGATCTACAAGCAATTTAAGGATCTTGAAGGTGAGATTTACACCGCTGAGGTGCATCATATTAGACATAAGGCCATTATTCTTTTGGATGATGAGGGAAATGAGATTATTTTACCAAAGGATAAGCAGATTCCTTCGGATTTCTTTAGGAAGGGAGATAATGTACGTGGCATAATAGAGAGCGTTGAGCTTAAGGGCAACAAGCCTACCATAATTATGAGCAGAAGTTCCCCCTTGTTTTTGGAGCAATTGTTCTTTCAGGAAATCCCTGAAGTTTTTGATGGCTTGATAACCATTAAGAAGGCAGTGAGAATTCCAGGTGAAAAGGCTAAGGTGGCTGTGGATTCCTACGATGATCGTATTGATCCTGTAGGTGCCTGTGTGGGAATGAAAGGATCCAGGATCCATGGAATTGTCCGTGAATTGGGCAATGAAAATATAGACGTAATAAACTGGACCAGTAATCCACAATTATTGGTTACCAGGGCTTTGAGCCCTGCCAGGGTCTCTTCTGTGAAATTGAATGATGAAAAAATGACCGCCCAGGTCTATCTAAGGCCGGAGGAAGTTTCCAAGGCTATTGGTAGGGGAGGTCATAATATACGATTGGCAGGACAATTAACTGGTTATGAGATTGATGTGTTCCGTGAAGGTGTGGAAGAGGATGTTGAGCTTACTGAGTTCTCCGATGAAATTGAAGCATGGGTCATTGAGGAATTTAAGAAAATAGGTATGGATACCGCCAGAAGCGTTTTGGAACAAGATGTGGATGATTTGGTAAAAAGAACCGATTTAGAAGAGGAAACAATTTTGGAAGTTGTGCGAATTCTTAAGGAAGAATTAGAAGATTAAACTATATATTAGCAGTAAATTACAAGAATAGGAATTTTTTTTTATGGCAGATAATGCAACGATAAGGCTTAATAAAGTCCTAAGAGAACTTAATATTTCATTGGACCGTGCGGTAGACTATCTCGGGTCCAAAGGGCACGATATAGATGCACGGCCTACCACTAAAATATCCAATGAGGTATATCAAGTTCTGTTGGACGAGTTCCAAACGGACATGAGCAAGAAAGTTGCGTCCAAAGAGGTGGGTGAAGAAAAGAGGAAGGAAAAGGAAGCCATACGATTACAACTGGAGCAAGAGCAGGAAGAGAAAAAGCTTGCAAGGGAAAAGAGGGCCGAGAAAGATAATGTTATCAAGGGTCGAGTGGAACTTGCCGGTCCAAAAACTGTTGGAAAGATAGATTTGGACGCTGGTAAAAAACCAGCTCCTGCCGAACCGGTTAAATCGGAAGAGGTGGTTCCTGAAAAAACTCAGGAAAAGGCTCCGGAAAAAGTAGAGGAAAAGATTCCTGAAGTAGTAGCTAAGGAAGAGCCAAAGGTTGAAGTTCCAGAGAAAGTGGACGTTCCTGAGGCCAAGAAAGTTGAAGAGACTCCTAAATCGGAAACCGTTAAACCTGAAGAGGTTAAAGAGGTTAAGGCGGAGAAGGAAGAAATGAAGGAGGAGACTCCTGCTGAACAGGAGGGATCGGCAGAAAATGAGGTTATTGCTACCAAGTATCAAAAACTAAGTGGGCCAAAAATTATGGGGGATAAAATAGACCTCACAAAATTTGAAAAGCCCAAGAAGAAAAAAGAAGCACCTAAGGCTGGTGATACTGCCGATAGGAAAAAAAGAAGGAAGCGTATAGTTTCCAAACCTGGTACGGAATCTACGAGCAGGCCGCCAGCTGCAAAAGGAAGAGGTCCTGTTGTAAGGAGGGCCCCTGGCCAGCGTTTTGTGTCCAATGCCAAGGTAGAGCCTACCGAGGAAGATGTACAAAAGCAAGTAAGGGAAACCTTGGAGAAACTTCAAGGAAAATCCAAAAAAGGAAAAGGTGCCAAGTATAGACGGGATAAGCGGGATCAGCACCGTCAACAAACTGAAAAGGACCTTGAACAACAGGAACTTGAAAGTAAAATATTAAAGGTTACGGAATTCGTTACGGCCAGTGAAGTGGCTACCATGATGGATGTGCCCACTACTAAGATTATATCTGCGTGTATGTCCCTTGGAATCATGGTAACCATGAACCAACGATTGGATGCGGAGACTTTGTCCATTGTGGCCGATGAATTCGGTTATGAGGTAGAATTTGTAACCGCCGACTTGGAAGAAAGTATTGTGGAGGAAGAGGATTCCCCAGAAGATTTGAAACCAAGAGCTCCAATTGTTACGGTAATGGGGCATGTGGATCACGGTAAAACTTCCTTGCTGGACTATATTAGAAAGGAAAATGTTATTGCCGGGGAGAGTGGAGGAATTACCCAGCACATTGGTGCTTACGGGGTAACCTTGGAAAATGGTCAAATGATATCCTTCTTGGATACTCCTGGTCACGAGGCGTTTACAGCAATGCGTGCGCGTGGGGCCCAAGTTACGGATATAGCTATTATTGTGGTTGCGGCAGATGATGATATTATGCCTCAGACCAAGGAGGCCATAAGCCATGCGCAAGCAGCGGGTGTTCCTATAATTTTTGCGATCAACAAAATTGATAAGCCTACTGCCAATCCTGAAAAGATTAAGGATGGTCTGGCACAAATGAACCTTTTGGTGGAAGATTGGGGTGGTAAGATACAGTCCCATGATATTTCGGCCAAAACAGGTCTTGGAGTTAAGGAATTGTTGGAAAAGGTACTTTTGGAAGCAGAACTTCTGGAATTAAAGGCCAATCCAAATAAATTGGCGTCAGGAACTGTTGTGGAAGCCTTTTTGGATAAGGGTAGGGGGTATGTCTCTACAATTCTTGTTCAGGCAGGTACCTTAAAAATAGGAGATTACGTATTGGCGGGAACTTGTAGTGGTAAGGTAAAGGCAATGCAGGATGAACGTGGTAATATTATTAAGGAAGTAGGGCCGTCACGACCAATATCCATATTGGGATTGGACGGAGCCCCTCAAGCAGGGGATAAGTTTAACGTTCTGGAAGATGAGCGTGAAGCTAGACAAATTGCTACCAAGAGATCCCAATTATTGCGTGAGCAATCGGTTAGGACACAAAGACATATTACTTTGGATGAGATTGGACGACGTATTGCGTTGGGCGACTTTAAAGAATTGAACATAATCCTTAAAGGGGATGTGGATGGTTCTGTGGAGGCCTTGACAGATTCGTTCCAGAAATTGTCTACAGACGAAATACAGGTTAATATTATCCATAAAGCGGTGGGTCCAATCACAGAATCGGACGTATTGTTGGCATCTGCTTCGGATGCGGTAATCATTGGATTTAATGTGAGACCTATGGGCAATGCAAGACAGGTGGCAGAAAAAGAAGAAATAGATATTAGAATGTACTCTATTATTTATGACGCCATCAACGATCTTAAGGATGCTATGGAGGGCATGTTGTCGCCTGAAATGAAAGAAGAGATTACGGGAACCGCAGAAATTCGTGAAACCTTTAAAATATCCAAAGTGGGTACCATTGCTGGTTGTATGGTGACCAGTGGAAAAATCTTTAGAAATTCAAGTATTAGATTGATTAGGGATGGTGTAGTTATCTACACTGGAGAGTTATCTTCATTGAAGAGGTTTAAGGACGATGTCAAGGAGGTATCCAAAGGTTATGACTGTGGATTGCAGGTAAAAAATTATAATGATATACAGGAATTGGATATCGTGGAAGCATTCCAAGAAGTGGCTGTTAAGAAGAAATTGAAATAGCCGGTATTCCTTATATAAGAAGTAGCATATAAAAGAAAAAACGACCTAATTGGTCGTTTTTTCTGGTTTTAGGAGCATGGCGCTCGGGTATTTTTGCCTTACTTCTATGAGTTTGCGCTCCCCTTCCAATTGGGTCTTGAATCTTCCTATCCTAACTCTGTAGCTGGGAGATTCAAAATCGATTTTTGTTGGCCAATCGGGGAAATCCTTATCTACATTTGCCTTCAGGGTTTCTGCTTCCTGGAAGGAGCCAAATCCAACCTGAATTCTGTAATGGCTGCTGTTTTCATTTACAGATTTGTAAATTCCCAGTAGGTTTGTGATTTTTTCGTCCTGCTGAATGTTGATGTTGCCCTGTTGTCCTTGGCAATAAAAAATGGAACAGGCTAAAACAAGGGTAAAAGAAATGGTTTTCATAGGGTATTTATGTTATGAAATTTAGACATTACAAATGTAAATTATTCAGAATCAATCAAAAGATTTTATTTTTATTTAGAATTGGTATAAATTATAAATTATCAATACCTTAACATTTCTCAAATAAAGTCTAATGCGTATTTTTGCCATCAATTTGAGCATGGTCAATCTATTTATTATTGTGAATGTATAAATATCATGCCAAACTTTCGATAGAAATATTTTTAATATGAAAAAGGTTCCATACCGCAATCTAATTTCTAAAGTTTTAGGTGTCAGTCTGGTAGTAGTATTACTGCTTTCAAATTCCCTTCTTGCTCAAGAATCTGCAGCGGCCCCTTCGGGTGAGGGTGATGCTGCTAAGGGTAAACAGTTGTTTAACCAGAATTGTGCCGCGTGTCACGCTTTGAATAAAAAGATGACCGGTCCGGCCTTGGCAGGGGTCACCGAAAAGTATGATAAGGAGTGGCTTTATCAGTGGATAAAGAACAGTCCGGCAATGATCAAAGCCGGGGATGCCGACGCCTTGAAGATTTACAATGAGTTCAATCAAGCGGCAATGACACCTTTCCCCTTATTGTCCAATCAGGATATTGATGATATCCTGGCTTACACCGCTGCTCCTCCTGTAGTAGCTGCTGCTCCTGTTGCTGCTACCGATGCCGCTCAGGGGGGTGGAAGTTCTTCTGGTATCTCCAATGAGATTATATTAGGTGCACTGGCCTTGGTTTTTGCCCTGTTGGTGATGATGTTGGTTTTGGTAAACAAAACCTTAAGACGTATTGCGGAGGCTAACGGAGTGGTTTTGGAAAAGGAGTTGGCGGAGAAAAGGTTGCCAATTTGGAAAGCTTTCGCCCAAAATCAATTTTTGGTTCTTGTGTTTTCTATTTTTCTTTTGTTGAGCGCTGCCTATTTTGCGTATGGTTGGATGATGCAGGTTGGCGTTGATCAGGGATATGCCCCTATACAGCCTATTCACTATTCCCATAAAATTCACGCTGGAGACAATGCCATTGAGTGTAAATATTGTCACTCATCCGCTAGGGTTTCCAAAACTTCTGGAATACCGTCCCTAAATGTGTGTATGAATTGTCATAAGTCCATATATGAATACAAAGGAAATCCAGAAGGTCCAAGTCAGGAAGATTTGGCGAACGGGTATACCAATGAATTCTATACCGGTGAAATTAAGAAATTGTACAAGGCAGTAGGATGGGATGAGGAAAATCAAAAATATACTGGGGAATCAAAGCCGGTAGAATGGGTGAGAATCCATAATTTACCTGACTTTGCTTACTTCAATCACTCCCAGCACGTTACGGTTGCGGGAATCGAGTGCCAGACTTGTCACGGTCCTGTTCAGGAAATGGAAATAATGAGTCAATTTGCTCCTTTGACCATGGGATGGTGTATAAATTGTCACCGTGAAACAAATGTTAAGGTGGAGGGTAATGAGTATTATGAAAAGATTCATGCTGAACTTTCCCAAAAATATGGGGTAGACAAACTTACTGCCGCTCAGATGGGTGGATTGGAATGCGGTAAGTGTCACTATTAATCAAACTAACTAGAAGATAATTTCAGATATATAATATGTCATCAAACAAAAAATACTGGAAAAGCGAGGCGGAATTAAACCCCAACGATTCCATTGTTGAGACGCTAAGACAAAATGAATTTGTTCAAGAGATTCCTGTAGATGATTTCTTGGGTGATAAAGAAACATTGGCGGCATCTTCGACCAACAGAAGGGATTTTCTTAAGTACGTCGGATTCAGTACGGCTGCGGCTTCATTGGCAGCATGTGAAGGTCCGGTGATCAAATCTATTCCCTATGTGGTAAAACCGGACAATATTATTCCCGGGGTGGCCAATTTTTATGCCACTACCATTGCGAATGGTTTTGATTTTGCCAGTATTTTGGTAAAAACCCGCGAGGGTAGACCTATTAAGATTGAGAATAATACCGATGCGAAAATTGGCGGTAGTGCCAATGCACGTGTTCAGGCTTCTGTACTGTCATTGTATGATAGTACCCGTTTGCAAGGGCCAACCTTTAATGGGGAGCCTATTGCTTGGAGCGATTTGGATGCGGCGGTAAAATCTAAATTGGGGTCCTTAAAAAATTCAACTAAGAAAATCGCGATATTATCGCAAACATACGCAAGTCCCTCTACTTCTAGATTGATTGCGGAATTCAAGGAGGTATACGGAAATGTGGATCATGTTACTTATGATGCTATATCAGAGGACGCAGCGCTTTCTGCTTTTGAAGCCAAATATGGTGAAAGGGCGTTGGCTGATTACAATTTTGAGAATGCCGGGATCATAGTTTCCTTCGGTGCCGATTTCTTAGGAGACTGGCAAGGTGGGGGATATGACAGCGGATACTCCAAGGGTAGGATTCCGGTAAATGGAAAAATGTCCAAGCACGTACAGTTCGAGGCAAATATGTCCTTGACCGGTGCCAATGCTGATAAAAGGGTTCCTTTGACCCCTTCCGAGCAGAAAGTGGCCTTGGCCTATTTCTACGGAAAACTTAATGGCACTGGCGGTAGCGGTAACCTTCCTGAAAGCGCAAAAGCGGCATTGGATGCAGTAGCGGCCCAAGTCCTAAAGAATAAAGCTAATGCCGTTGTTGTTACGGGAATAGAGGATGTTAATGCCCAAGCGGTTGTTTTGGCCATTAATGAAATGTTGGGAAGCAAGGCGTTTGATGCTGCAGCTCCCAAGTATGTAAGACAGGGTAATGTTAAGGCGATTAATGCCTTGTTGGCCGATATGAAATCAGGTAAGGTGGGCGCTTTGATTATGGACGGGGTTAACCCGGCCTATTCGTTGCCAAATGCTGCTGATTTTGTTGAGGGGATCAAGAATGTTGATTTAGCAGTGGCCTTCTCTACCAATATAAATGAGACTACAGAATTGGTGCAGTATGTAGGTGCTTCAAACCATTATTTGGAATCTTGGGGAGATGCCCAATTAAAGAAAGGGCATTTTAGCCTTATGCAACCAACTATAAAGGAATTGTTCGATACCAGGCAGATCCAGACGGCTATGTTGAAATGGTTGGATAGTGATAAAACATATTACGATTATATAAAAGAAACTTGGAACGTTGGAATATTGGCGGGTAGTGACTGGAGTCAGGCATTGCACGATGGTGTTTTTGTTGCGGTTCCGGTAGCGGAAGAAGCAGTTACTGCTGCTGCTGCTGTTGCTGATGTAGCGGAGGAAGCGGAAATGACCGCCGAAGTTCCATTGGCTTCTGCAATTAGAAGCTTATCCGGTGCAACGGCAGAAGGTATGGAACTTACTTTGTATTCCAAAGTGGGTATGGGTGACGGACAGCAAGCAAGTAACCCTTGGTTGCAAGAATTTCCTGATCCGATTACCAGAGTTTCCTGGGATAATTACGTAACCGTTTCCAAAGCCGATGCAGAGAAATTGGCATTGGTCAATGAAAATGCGGCAGATGGTGGTTTAAACGGTAGTTACGTAAAACTTACGGTGGATGGTGTTGCTGTTGATGGCGTTCCTGTAATAATACAGCCGGGTCAAGCTCCTGGTTCTTTGGGACTTTCTTTTGGATACGGGAAAACTGTAGGAATGAAAAGTGAAATGCAGACTGGTGTGAATGCCTATGCATTGTATAAGGATTTCTCCAACGTTCAGTCGGTAAGTATTGAAAAGTCTGCAGGAATGCATGAGTTTGCTTGTGTGCAATTGCACAAGACTTTAATGGGTAGGGGAGATATTATTAAGGAAACTACCTTAGAGATATTTAATACAAAAGATGCTAAGGAATGGAATGTTGTTCCTGTAGTGTCATTGGATCATCAGGAAGTTCCTGCTACTACGGTAGATTTATGGGACAGTTTTGATCGATCAATAGGACACCATTTTAATTTGTCCATAGATTTGAATGCCTGTACTGGTTGTGGCGCTTGTGTTATAGCATGTCATGCTGAAAACAACGTGCCGGTTGTAGGGAAGGCTGAAGTAAGAAAATCAAGGGATATGCACTGGTTGCGTATCGATAGGTATTACAGCTCGGAAGATACTTTTGCACAAGATGATACCAAGAAAGAAGAATTCGATGGCCTGTTCGGGGATAAGGGATCTTTGGGTGGATTTGGTGAAATGGAAGATCCATCTACCAATCCTCAAGTGGCGTTCCAGCCTGTAATGTGTCAGCACTGTAATCATGCACCATGTGAGACAGTATGTCCAGTTGCGGCTACTTCACACGGACGTCAGGGCCAAAATCATATGGCTTATAACAGATGCGTTGGAACTAGGTACTGTGCTAACAACTGTCCTTATAAAGTGAGACGATTCAACTGGTTCTTGTATAATGAAAACGATGAGTTTGATTACCACATGAACAATGATCTAGGTAAGATGGTCATCAATCCAGATGTTACCGTTAGGTCTAGAGGGGTTATGGAAAAATGCTCTATGTGTATCCAAAAGACCCAGAAGACAATTTTAGATGCCAAAAGGGATGGCCGTGTTGTTAAGGATGGAGAGTTTCAGACCGCCTGTTCTTCAGCATGTAGCAATGGTGCTATGAAGTTCGGGGATGTAAATGATGCCGAGAGTGAAATTGTAAAATTAAAGGAAAGTAACCGTATGTATCACTTGTTGGAGCATGTGGGGACCAAACCAAATGTTTTTTATCACGTGAAAGTGAGGAATACGAATGAAGCTTAATCAAATTAAAGGAACGTAACTATATATTAAATTATGGCGTCGCATTACGAAGCACCTATACGAAAACCCTTAGTTCTTGGAGATAAAGGATACCACGATGTAACCGTGGACATTGCAGCTCCGGTTGAAGGGAAAGCCAATAAGCATTGGTGGATTGTATTTTCCATTGCATTAGCGGCATTCCTATGGGGTGTTGGCTGTATAATTTACACGGTATCTACAGGTATCGGTACATGGGGATTAAATAAAACAGTGGGCTGGGCCTGGGATATTACCAACTTCGTTTGGTGGGTAGGTATTGGTCATGCTGGAACCTTGATCTCTGCGGTACTATTACTGTTTAGACAGAAATGGAGAATGGCTATTAACCGTTCTGCGGAGGCAATGACCATTTTCTCGGTTATTCAGGCAGGATTGTTCCCCATTATCCACATGGGTCGTCCATGGTTGGCTTATTGGGTATTGCCTATCCCGAACCAGTTTGGATCGCTTTGGGTGAACTTCAATTCGCCTTTGCTTTGGGACGTATTTGCTATCTCAACCTACCTTTCTGTATCTCTGGTATTCTGGTGGACAGGTTTGTTGCCGGATTTTGCAATGATACGGGATAGGGCGGTTAGGCCTTTCCAAAAGAAGATATACAGTTTAATAAGTTTTGGATGGACAGGACGAGCCAAGGATTGGCAGCGTTTTGAGGAAGTTTCCTTGGTCTTGGCTGGTTTGGCCACACCCTTGGTGCTTTCTGTACATACCATTGTATCCTTTGACTTTGCCACATCGGTAATACCGGGATGGCATACTACCATCTTTCCACCATACTTCGTTGCTGGGGCTATTTTCTCTGGTTTCGCCATGGTGAACACCTTGTTGATCATAATGAGGAAAGTGTGTCATTTGGAGGCTTATATTACAGTGCAGCATATAGAGTTGATGAACATAGTAATTATGTTAACGGGTTCTATTGTGGGCTGTGCCTATATTACGGAGTTGTTCATGGCTTGGTATTCCGGTGTGGAGTACGAGCAGTATGCATTCTTGAACAGGGCTACAGGTCCTTACTGGTGGGCATATTGGGCAATGATGACATGTAATGTGTTCTCTCCACAATTTATGTGGTTCAAAAAGCTCAGGACAAGCATTATGTTCTCTTTCTTTATCTCTATTGTGGTAAACATTGGGATGTGGTTCGAGCGATTTGTTATTATCGTAACTTCATTGCACAGGGATTACCTTCCATCTTCATGGACCATGTTCTCCCCAACATTTGTGGATATAGGAATTTTCATCGGAACCATAGGATTCTTCTTCGTACTGTTTTTGTTGTACGCCAGAACATTCCCGGTTATTGCTCAGGCAGAGGTGAAGTCTATTTTAAAATCTTCAGGGGAGAAGTACAAGAAATTGAGGGATGCAGGTAAGCCTTTGTATGAAATATCCAGAAGTAAAATAGTTGTAAAGGAAAAGGAAGCTATCACTGATGATGTGTTGATGGGGGAAGTTGTTCCAAAGAAAGGTGATAAATTAGGAGTTTCTGAACTATTGGGCACTATAGGTACATTTGATGCTACCAAGGAGACGGCGGATGACCTGAAGAAAATTAAAGGAATTGGGCCTCAAATGGAAGCCACTTTGAATCAAATAGGAATTTATACATTCGCACAGGTTGGTCGTATGACCAATAAAGAGTATGATCTTTTAGATTCCATAACGGAATCGTTCCCAGGTAGGGCACAAAGAGACGATTGGGCAGGACAAGCAAAGATTTTAAATAATAAGAAATAATTATGGCGTCGAAAGTTATACATGCTTTTTATAATGATGACGATGTGCTAATGCATGCTGTTAAAAAGGTAAAAGCGGCAAAGCATCATATTGAAGAAGTTTATTGTCCTTTTCCGGTGCATGGTTTGGACAAGGCAATGGGGCTTGCCCCAACTAGGATTGCAATAACGTCCTTTATGTATGGTTGTGTTGGTCTTACAGTGGCAATTGTAATGATGAATTATATTATGATACAGGATTGGCCTCAGGATATTGGTGGTAAGCCTAGTTTTAGCTATTTGGAGAACATGCCGGCTTTTGTGCCTATCATGTTTGAGCTAACAGTATTTTTCGCGGCGCATTTAATGGTAATTACTTTTTATCTTAGAAGTAGGTTGTGGCCGTTTAAAGAAGCTGAAAATCCAGATGTAAGAACAACAGATGATCATTTTTTAATGGAAATCGAAATTCATGATAACGAACAGGAATTGAAGGATTTGTTGATGGATACGGGGGCAGTCGAAATTAATATTACAGAAAAGTAGTCATAGATATTATGAGCAGTTTTAGCAAAATAGGAGTCTTGTTTGGTTTGGTATTATTAGTTGCTTCTTGTGCAAACACAAATAGCAGAAACTATCAATACATGCCCAATATGTATGAGTCCGTAGGTTATGAGACCTATCAGAAAGTTGATTTTCTTCCAGATGGGATGGAAGCTGGACTTCCGGCCGAAAATACCGTAGCAAGGGGTTGGATACCTTACGGAATTGAAAATACCATGGAAGGAAAGGAATTGGCAAGACTTAATCCAAGTCCGTTGGATTCTCTTAATCAAGAGGCCAATCTAGCTGTGGGTAAGGAATTATATACCATTTATTGTGCTATTTGTCACGGTGATAAGGGAGACGGACAAGGTAACTTGGTGAAAAGGGAAAAGATATTGGGTGTGCCCAGTTATGCAGATGTAGCTAGAAACATAACTGTCGGGACTTCATATCATACCATCTATTACGGATTGAATTCTATGGGTTCCTATGCAGGGCAATTGGATACTGAAGAGCGTTGGAAGGTTTCTGAATACGTAATGAAATTGAAACAAGATTTAACAAAATAAGACCTAGATATTAGCAATATGTACACTTTTTCAAATAGATTAAAAATTGCTTCCTTCATTTTAATGGCTGTAGGCGTTTTGGGAATTGGTATCGGTTTTATGGCTGCGCCAAGCACCGTAGAGGAGGCAAAGGCAATTGTTGCCGGACACGGTGACGGTCATGGGGATGCCCATGCTGTTGCAGAGGGTCATGGTGACGAAATGGGACATGGGGACGCACATGATGCATCACATGATGAACATCTATTGCACCAGTTGCAAAACAAGCCATGGGCAGCTTTATATGTAGCAGCTTTCTTCTTTTTCATGATAGCCTTGGGAGTATTGGCGTTTTACGCTATTCAGCGTGCAGCACAAGCTGGTTGGTCGCCATTGCTATTCAGGGTAATGGAGGGAATTACGGCTTATTTGGTACCAGGTGGTATCATTGTTTTTGTAATATTGGCCTTATCTGTAGCCCATATGAATCACTTGTTCGTGTGGATGGACCCTGAAGTGGTTGCGCATGATGCCCTTTTACAAGGGAAGGCAGGTTTTCTTAATGGTACTTTTTTCCTGATCAGGGCTGCGGTCTTCTTGGGAGGCTGGATCTTATATAGGGAGTATTCGCGTAAGTTGTCCTTGGCTCAGGATGAATCCAATGATGACTCTAATTTTAAACTGAATTTTAGGATTTCTGCGGCATTTTTGGTATTCTATTTAATATCTGAATCCATGATGTCTTGGGATTGGATCATGAGTGTTGACCCACATTGGTTCAGTACCTTGTTCGGATGGTATATCTTTGCAAGTATGTTTGTATCGGGTATTACTGTTATTGCCATGGTAACAATTTATCTCAAGTCTAGGGGCTACTTGCCAGATGTTAACGATAGCCATATACATGATTTGGCCAAATTTATGTTCGGTATTAGTATTTTCTGGACCTATTTATGGTTCTCACAGTTTATGTTGATATGGTATTCCAATATTCCTGAAGAGGTAACCTATTATGTTACCAGGATAGCAGATTTTAATCTGCCATTTTTTGGAATGGTGGCTATGAACTTTCTGTTTCCGGTATTGTTGCTTATGAATAGCGATTTTAAAAGGGTCAATTGGTTTGTTATCATGACCGGGATAGTGATATTGGCCGGACATTATTTGGATATTTTTAACGCAATTATGCCATCTACCGTTGGGGACCAATGGTTTATTGGTATCCCTGAAATTGGATCTATTTTGTTCTTTGCAGGATTGTTTATCTTTTTTGTATTCAGGGCGTTGACCAAGGCTCCATTACAGCCAAAGCGCAATCCGTTTATTGAAGAGAGTAAGCATTTTCATTATTAGTATTTAGTATATAAGTATAATTTCAAATCATACGATGACTCCATTATTGACCATAGTTGTTTTAGTATTAGTGGCAATTGCAATCTGGCAAATGACCAAGATATTCGAATTGTCACAAATCAGCGCTAGCAATTCTCAAGTAGCCAGTGAAACGGATAATAAATACAATGGGTATTTGATGTTCGCTTTTTTGATTTTCCTTTATGGACTTACCATTTTTAGCTTCTGGAAATATACCAAGGTGCTTTTGCCCGAAGCTGCCTCCGAGCATGGCGGGGGGTATGATTCTTTGATGGTGTTGTCTTTTGTTATTATCTTTATAGTACAAACTTTGACCCAGTTTTTGTTGCACTACTTCGCTTTTAAATACAGGGGAGATAGGGAGAGAAAGGCTTTGTTCTTTGCGGATAACGATCGTTTGGAATTCATATGGACCATTATTCCTGTTATTGTTTTGGCAGGATTAATTTTGTGGGGATTATATGCATGGACCAATATTATGGATATCAATGATGAGGATGATCCCCTTACCATTGAACTATATGCCCAACAATTTAATTGGACTGCGAGATATGCCGGTAATGATAATGTTTTGGGTGATGCCAACGTTAGAATGATCGATATTGATAATGCAAATATTTTAGGATTGGACAACTCTGATCCAAATGCGGCCGATGACATTATTGTTAAGGAATTACATTTGCCTGTAGGACGCAAGGTTAATTTTAAAATGCGTTCCCAGGATGTGTTGCACTCTGCTTATATGCCCCATTTTAGAGCTCAGATGAACTGTGTGCCTGGTATGATTACCCAATTTTCGTTTACCCCAACGATTACCACAGCGGAAATGAGACAAAATCCAGATGTAGTGGATAAGGTAAAACGTATTAATGGGATAAGGGCTGAAAAGGCCGCCAAAGGGTTGGACAATTCCGATCCTTGGGAATTTGATTATATCCTGTTGTGTAATAAGATATGTGGGAAGTCCCACTATAATATGCAAATGAAAATTATTGTTGAAACTGAAGAGGAATATAATGCTTGGATAGCAAGTCAGCAGACTTTTGGTAAGTCAATGGCTTCGGCACAATAATTTAGTATTTAAAATAACTTTATAAAAATTTAAAAATAGAACTATGTCTGTAACAGCTCACGCACACGTAGAAGACCATTCAGATGACCACGGACATCATCACAAAGAAACTTTTGTGACGAAGTATATTTTTAGTCAAGATCATAAAATGATTTCCAAGCAGTATTTAATTACTGGACTTATTATGGGATTCATTGGAATTTTGATGTCTCTATTGTTTAGAATGCAACTGGCATGGCCAGGAGAATCTTTTGCAATTTTTGAATTTATTTTGGGTAAATGGGCACCTGGAGGGGTGATGGATGCAGATGTTTATTTGGCATTGGTAACCATTCACGGTACTATCATGGTATTCTTTGTACTAACGGCAGGATTAAGTGGTACCTTCAGTAACTTATTGATTCCACTTCAAATCGGTGCCAGGGATATGGCATCTGGATTTCTGAATATGGTTTCATATTGGCTATTCTTTTTGTCCTCTGTAATTATGCTTTCTTCCTTGTTTTTAGAGGCAGGACCTGCGGCTGCTGGATGGACGGTATACCCTCCACTTAGTGCGTTACCAATGGCACAACCTGGTTCAGGTATGGGTATGACACTCTGGTTGGTAGCTATGGCAATATTTATTGCTTCTTCCTTGTTGGGGTCGTTGAACTATATTGTTACAGTAATTAATCTTAGGACCAAGGGAATGTCTATGACTAGACTGCCTCTGACCATTTGGGCGTTCTTTGTTACAGCAATCATAGGGGTTATTTCTTTCCCAGTATTATTATCAGCGGCTTTGCTTTTGATTATGGACAGAAGCTTTGGTACTTCTTTCTTCTTATCGGATATTTTTATCCAAGGTGAGGTTTTACACTATCAAGGTGGTTCTCCAGTATTGTACGAGCATTTATTCTGGTTTTTAGGTCACCCTGAGGTGTATATCGTAATCCTGCCTGCAATGGGTATGGTATCGGAGGTTATGGCGGTAAACTCACGTAAACCTATATTTGGATATAGGGCAATGATTGCTTCCATCTTGGCAATAGCATTCTTGTCCACAATTGTTTGGGGTCACCATATGTTTATTTCCGGTATGAATCCTTTCTTAGGTTCTGTTTTTACCTTCACGACTTTATTGATTGCTATACCATCTGCGGTGAAGGCATTTAACTGGATTACAACCTTGTGGAAAGGTAACCTTCAATTAAACCCTGCAATGCTGTTTTCTATAGGAATGGTTTCAACCTTTATTTCTGGTGGATTAACTGGAATTATTCTTGGGGACAGTACCTTGGATATTAATGTACACGACACTTATTTTGTTATAGCACACTTCCACTTGGTAATGGGTATATCGGCACTTTACGGATTGTTTGCAGGTGTTTATCACTGGTTCCCTAAGATGTTTGGTAAGATGATGAACAAGAACATGGGTTACATACATTTTTGGATAACGGCTGTCTGTTCTTATGGTGTTTTCTTCCCAATGCATTTTGTTGGAATGGCCGGGGTACCACGTAGGTATTATGAGAATACGGCTTTTCCAATGTTCGATGACTTAACCGATATCCAAGTGTTAATGACGGTGTTTGCCCTTATTGCAGCTGGAGCTCAATTAATATTTGCCTTCAATTTTATTAGAAGTATTTTTTACGGAAGTAAAACCGTTCAGAATCCATGGAAAGCAACTAGTTTGGAATGGACCACACCAGTAGAGCATATGCACGGGAACTGGCCTGGAGCAATTCCAGAAGTACATAGATGGCCATATGATTATAGCAAAACAGATGACAACGGGGAATACATAATTCCAGGACAGGATTTTGTGCCTCAAACCATGCCGCTTTACGAGGGCGAGGAGGAGATGCAACATTAACGCATGGAAATCAACAAATTTTAAAAGTCCATCCCTAAGATGGACTTTTTTTGTACCTTCCATTTACATATGGGAAATCCGTGGAACCCTTGGGTGTTGGAGGCTATATGAATTAATTGCAAATTTGTGGTGATCCAATAACCAAGGCCATCACCGTTTTTTTTAGATAAAGATCTATTATGTATTATAAATCATTAGAAGTGAAACACATACTTTTATTTTTCGTGTTATTGGTTGGCTGTATGGTCTATTCCCAGCGTAAACCTAAAATTAAAGGCAATAGAAATGTGATAGAAGTAAGGGAGACCCTGCCACCTTTTAATGCTATTCAGTTGGACGATGATCTTGATATCAGCCTTCAGGCCGCTACATCTGGGGAGTATATAATAGAAGCAGATGATAATTTAATTGATATTTTAAAATTTAAGGTAGAAAATGAAACCCTTATCATTAGTTCTTATTATAGGGTGACCTCCAAGAAAAAACTCAACATTACCGTTAATTTTAATGAATTGTTCCTTATCAATGCCAATGAGGGGAATATCGTGGTCAAGAACCGTTTTTCTACCGAGTTCCTGGAGGTGAATACCCGGGGGTCCGGAAGGGTGGAAATAGATGTGGATGCCAATGCAATGCAAATAACAATGAACGATAATAGTAGGGGAAATTTTAAAGTAGACAGTGATACCTTAAATATTCGTTTGGCAGAAAAGGCGGATTTAAGATTATTTGGGGTTATGGAAAATACTGTTTTGGACATGCAACGTAATTCCAAGGCTGATTTGGAAGGTTTTACCGATGTTTTTCAGTTCCTGTTATTGGACAATTCCGACCTAAAGGCAAAAAGACTGGAGGCCAATTCTGTTAAAGCAAATTTGGAAGGCAGCTCTTCTGCTGAAGTCTTGTCGACGTCAACAGTAGACCTTAACTCAAAAGGGTCGTCCAAGACCTTTGTATTTGGTGATAGCAAAATTAATCTGCTGGAATTCCTTGATACTTCAGAGTTATATCGGCGTAAAAATTAACGACTAATGGGCGCTGTTAAACAGTGATCCGGAATTCCAAAACCATCTACCAAAACCTCTATGTGCGGTCTAAACTCTGTGCTTAAACGCTCTACTCGTTGTCGTATGGCTTTGGACTTGTTACCCCCCAAATAGCCCTGTTCCAAGTACCATGAGGCATCTTTCCGAATTTCGGACAAAGCAAAGAGGCATCCAAGTTTTTGAAAGAGTTCTTGGTTTTTCTTGTCTTCAATGGTATCTGTAAACTTTAAATAGGTATTATAGGCCAATTCACAACTGTAGGCTTTGCCAAGGGCTATTAAATGGGTTTGTACTTTTAAGAAGGCCTGATATGAAGGGACCCCTTTCTTCATATAGTCCCTGATGCGCATTGCCGCAGAATAGGTTAACCTTCTAGTCCTGTAGTCAAAGGCATGTTGGTGGAACTTAGGATTGTATAAATGCTCTTTATCTACCTTGTTGGCATAAATGGGATTTATTGTGACCAATTTGTCGCTGATTTGGGTGCTTAACAGTTTAAATACTGCCGAAAATCCGGCACTGTTGAATTCTGTATTAAAGTCGGACATAATTCCTTTGGCGGCCAATTGTAAGAGTACTGTATTATCCCCTTCAAAGGTGGTAAATATATCCACATCGCCCTTTAGGTCGGCAATTCTGTTTTCCAATAGGTAGCCCTTTCCTCCACAGGCTTCACGACATTCCTGTATGGTTTCGTTGGCGAACCAGGTTATTATTGCCTTTAATCCGGCTACCTGGGTCTCTATTTTTCGTTTATCCGCTATACTGTCGTCACTATAGATTTTCATCAAAGAATCCAAGGTTACCTGGTATACGTAACATTTAGCAATGGCGGGGGTAAGCCGTAGTTGGTGCGAGGGGTAATCCATGATCAAATCCTCTTGGATTTTTAGGTTGTCATTGAATTGTCTTCTTTGCAGGGCATATTTCACTGCAATGGCCAGGGACATTTTTGCCCCGCTCAAAGCTCCTTTGGCCACACATATTCGTCCGCCGACCAAAGTGCCGAGCATGGTAAAAAAGCGCTTATTTGGGTTTTTTATATCGGAATAATACGTACCATCAGATTTAATGTCCCCGTATTTATTTAAAAGATTCTCCCGTGGTACCTTAACTTGGTCGAACCAAATTTTACCATTGTCAACCCCGTTTAGCCCTAATTTGTAACCATTATCTTCAATGCGCACGCCCTGCATAAGTCGATTTTCACTGTCCCTTAATGGCACTAAAATGGCATGTACGCCATGATTTTTGCCATCAACGATCAGTTGGGCAAATACCGAGGCCATTGTACCGTGCAGTGCATTGCCAATATATTCCTTATTGTCGTTCTTTCCCGGGGTATGAATGGTAATGTTGTCCTGTTCCTTGTTGTAGGTAGCTGTTGTTCTTATACCCCTTACATTGGATCCGTGACCCGTTTCGGTCATGGCGAAACATCCAAGTAATTTGGCTTCCCCAATAGCGGTTAAATAGCGGTCATGGTGTTTTTTGGTTCCCAGCTTCTGTATGCTGCCGCCAAAAAGCCCAAATTGCACCCCAAATTTCACAGTGAGGCTGCCGTCCACATACATCAGATTTTCAAAAATGGTGGCATACAAAGACATATTGCCTGTTCCCCCGTAAGCTTCGGGGTAGGCCATGGCGCCATATCCTGTCTTGGCCAAATATTGCAACTGGGACAGTACTTTTTTTCTAAATTCCTCCTTGTTCTGAATTATTTCCCAAGAAAAAATGGAGGCGTTTAGGGCATCCCTAAATTCATCTATTTCACGGTGGCAAGTACCTTTGAATATTTGGTCAATTTCCTTAGGGTCGTAGAAATGCGACGTTTTTTCCAAAACAACTTCCACTTCGAACAAATGGTGGTAATGGTTGGGTTGTATCCCTAGGTTTACTTCAATGGCCGATAAATTCTCATTGAAAATATGCTCTGAACCGTTTTGTGATATCAATTTCTTGCTAAAAGAAGTTAAAGGATGGTTGTCGCTTTCAACCAATTTGATGCCGGAATTGGCAATGGCCCGTTGCCATGATTTTATTTCTGTATCCAAAGGTGGCTGCACTGTGTTGAGCCAATTGTTCAGGGTTTCCCTGTCTTTATTGGAAAGGTTTTGGTCTTCGTGGATTATCTTTTTTACTACGGCAATCTCTGAAAGGGTCAAAAGATCATCGGACCAAATAACAAAAAAGAAAGGTATGTACTGTAGAATACTGGGAGGATATGTCGTCTTTATCATAATATGAATTTACATTAATTTTATTTCAATTTCTATCTTGTAGACAGGATTAAGAAAATTTTGGGACTGTTCTTAGGTGGTTATAAGAGTGTGGCCCTTATGTACGGTTTCCTTAAAAAACTATCCTAATTTCCATTATCTTTGTTGGAGTATGAATGAGAACCTAGATCCCACAGCCAGTAATTTCTCTAACGAGGAATTCGATATTGAAAGGGCATTGCGCCCTATTTCCTTTGATGATTTTACCGGGCAGGAACAAGTATTGGAAAACCTAAAAATATTTGTTCAGGCAGCCAATTTAAGGGGTGAAGCCCTGGACCACACCTTGTTCCATGGTCCTCCAGGTCTTGGTAAGACTACATTGGCCCATATTTTGGCCAATGAATTGGGGGTAGGTATTAAAATGACTTCGGGCCCTGTATTGGATAAACCAGGGGATTTGGCGGGCCTGCTGACCAACCTGGACGAAAGGGATGTGTTGTTTATTGATGAGATCCACCGATTGAGTCCTATAGTAGAAGAATATTTATATTCGGCCATGGAAGATTATAAGATAGATATAATGATAGAATCGGGTCCCAATGCCCGTTCGGTGCAGATCAATTTAAATCCTTTTACCTTGATTGGGGCCACAACCCGCTCTGGTCTTTTAACGGCTCCCATGAGGGCCCGTTTTGGGATTCAGAGCAGAT
Source organism: Arenibacter sp. (assembly GCA_040216555.1). Classification (GTDB taxonomy): domain Bacteria; phylum Bacteroidota; class Bacteroidia; order Flavobacteriales; family Flavobacteriaceae; genus Arenibacter. The sequence continues at coordinate 2,809 of JAVJOW010000001.1, read as the reverse complement.
TACAATACTATTCCACGGAACTTCTGTCCACCATAGTGGAACGTAGTGCCGAAATATTAAAGACCCCGATTACACAACAGGCGGCTATTGAAATAGCTGGTAGAAGTAGGGGAACTCCTAGAATATGTAATGCCTTATTAAGACGGGTCAGGGACTTCGCCCAAATAAAAGGGAATGGAAAAATCGACATAGAAATCTCACAGTATGGACTGAAGGCTTTAAATGTGGATGCCCACGGATTGGATGAGATGGACAATAAGATATTGACAACCATTATAGACAAGTTTAAAGGAGGCCCAGTAGGGATTACAACTTTGGCTACCGCTGTCTCTGAAAGCGCAGAAACCATAGAGGAAGTTTATGAACCTTTCTTGATCCAGCAAGGGTTTATTATGAGGACCCCGAGAGGTAGGGAGGTTACGGAATTGGCCTATAGGCACTTGGGGAGAATTAAGGGCAATATTCAGGGAGGTCTGTTTTGATGTTGTAATTCACCTAGGGTTTATGCTATAAGAAACTCCTCTTTTAAATAATCAATTTGAAGTTAGTATCAAGATTTCAGGTCTTAAAAAATGCTAGGAGAATCCTAAAAAATCCCTTGCCCTTTCATCATGAAAATTTTGAGGCATATGGTGATTGTTTTAAAGTACAATTAAGTTCCAAGGAAATAGTTCTTTTTACCAGAAGCCCCGGCCTAATAAAGCACATACTTCAGAAACAGCATAGGAATTACGAAAAATCCCCTCTGCAAACAGTGGATTTGGCCAAGTATATAGGTCATGGTATTTTAACTTCCAGTGGTGAGCATTGGCGCACACATAGAAGAATGGTGCAGCCCGCTTTTCATAAGAAAAAACTCCAAAATTTAATGGGAGTCATGAGGGAGGCCATATTGCTGGAACTGGAACGAATAGAACCTGGCAAGGAGCAGGATGTTTTTCCACTATTGGGCGATCTAGCATTTCAGGTTGTTGCCAAATCCCTTTTTAGTAGTTCGGATATTCGCGAAAGGATGTCGCGACTCCAACATATTACCGAGGCTAATCAGCGCATGTTGATCAAAGAAATGAGGCAACCATATCTAAAATGGTGGTATAGGCTCAGTGGTAAAATTGATAAGCACTTGAAAATGGCAGGGGAAGGCAAGGGGCTACTTTTGGATATTGTTGAAGAGCGGAGGAGATCTGGAGTGGAAAAAGATGATTTGTTGGATATGCTTCTTCGTGCACGATATGAGGATGGCTCCCCAATGCCGGACGGCCAATTGTTGGATGAAGTGTTGATTCTTTTTACAGCAGGTCATGAAACCACAGCCAATGCACTTAGTTTTACCCTGTTTCTTTTGGCCAAAAATCCAGGAATTCAAGATCAGGTTTATGAGGAAGTATCCAGGGTAAATTTGGAAGATAACAGTGTCGATTTGATGCAGGGAATAATGCAACTTCAATTTGTTAAACAATGCATAGAGGAAGCACTAAGGTTGTATCCTCCAGCTTATGTTATAGATAGGGTGGCCACCGAAGATGATACCTTTGAAGATATTTCGCTCCCAAAGGGCACCATGGTGCTTATGTCCATTTACGAATTGCACCGCTATAGCCATTTTTGGAATATGCCACTGGAATTTGATCCCAGTAGGTTTAAGGAAGCGGACAAAAAGGATTCCGGGGACTATTATTATCCTTTTGGGGCAGGCCCCAGAATGTGCGTGGGCAATAATTTTGCCATGTATGAAATGATTATTGCCATAGCGGAAATTGTGAAGAAATATAGTATATCCAGCACTTTGCAAAACATAGAGATCAATCCTTTGATTTCACTTAAGCCAAAGAGTGTACCTTTACTTTTTACCAAAAGATAAGATTTTGAATAATCTAAGTAGACATACCCAACTTATAAAAACCGAAGCCAAACGCCTCGGCTTTCTATCGTGCGGTATTTCCAAGGCCGAATTTTTGGAAGAGGAGGCCCCAAGATTGGAAAATTGGCTCAAAAAGAACATGCATGGGGAAATGGGCTATATGGAAAATCATTTCGACAAGCGCTTGGATCCCACTAAATTGGTAGAAGGTTCAAAATCGGTCATTTCCCTTCTGCTTAATTACTTTCCTGAGGAAAGTCAAAAAGAAAACACCTTCAAGATATCCAAATATGCCTATGGTCAGGATTACCACCATGTCATTAAATCCAAACTAAAGGAACTTCAGAATTTTATTTCGGAAGAGATTGGAGAGGTAAGCGGCAGGGCCTTTGTGGATTCCGCCCCCGTCCTGGATAAGGCATGGGCCGCAAAAAGCGGATTGGGTTGGATAGGGAAGCACAGTAATCTATTGACGCAACAGGTGGGATCTTTTTATTTTATAGCTGAACTTATCGTGGACTTGGAACTGGAGTACGACCATAGGGTAACGGATCATTGCGGTACCTGCACTGCCTGTATCGACGCCTGCCCTACCGAAGCCATCGTGGAACCCTATGTGGTAGACGGCAGCAAGTGTATTTCTTACCTTACCATCGAATTAAAAAATGAAATGCCTACAGACTTTAAGGGTAAAATGGATGATTGGATGTTTGGTTGCGATGTTTGTCAAGATGTGTGCCCCTGGAACCGCTTCTCCAAATCCCATCGCGAACCCTTGTTCGATCCCAATCCCCAATTACTTTCAATGACCAAAAAGGAATGGGAGGAAATTACGGAGGATGTCTTTAAGAAGGTGTTCCAGAAGTCTGCCGTAAAGCGCACCAAATTCTCCGGTTTAAAACGCAACATTGAGTTTTTGAAGTAGGACGGAAGTTCAATTTTTTTAGG